>CAWJOQ010000048.1:0-32737 GCA_963844485.1 uncultured beta proteobacterium | reverse complement strand
TGGCCTGGGGCGGAATCGAACCACCGACACGCGGATTTTCAATCCGCTGCTCTACCAACTGAGCTACCAGGCCGAGCCCGAAAGTATAGCATGAAAACGCGGCGCTGCAGGCGCGAGTCGGCTACAGCCCGGCCGCGCTTGTTGCGCGTCAGGTCCACGCCCAGCTGCTTGAGCTTGCGGTAGAGGTGGGTGCGCTCCAGCCCGGTCTTCTCGGCCACGCGGGTCATCGAGCCGTTTTCCTTGGCCAGGTGGAACTCGAAGTAGCTCTTCTCGAAGGCGTCGCGCGCCTCGCGCAGCGGGCGGTCGAGGTCGAAGCTCTGCTCGGCCTGCGGGCCCTGCACCGGCAGCGGCAGGCCGGGGCTGCCGTCGGCCAGCGGGCGGCGGCAGCTCGCTCGGCAGCAGCGGCGTCGCCGCGCGGCCGGGCAGGCCCAGGCCGTTGGCGCGGTCGCGCCAGGGCCGCAGCTGGGCCGGGCGCGTGCCGGGCGCACCAGCGCCTGCTCCACCGCGCGCAGCAGCTTCTGCAGCGTGATCGGCTTTTCCAGGAAGGCGGTGGCGCCGTACTTGGTGGCCTCGACCGCGGTGTCGATGGTGCCGTGGCCGCTCATCATGATCACCGGCATGGTCAGCTGGCCGGCGGCGCCCCATTCCTTGAGCAGCGAGATGCCGTCGACGTCGGGCATCCAGATGTCGAGCAGCACCAGGTCGGGCCGCAGGCGCTCGCGCGCGGCGCGGGCCTGGGCGGCGTTCTCGGCCAGGTCGACGGTGTGGCCCTCGTCGGACAGGATCTCCGACAGCAGGCCGCGGATGCCCAGTTCGTCGTCAACTACAAGAATCGTTGCCATGCGTGCTCACTGCCCCGGTGCGGCGCGGGTGGCCGTTGCCGGGGCGGGGTTCGGGGGGCTGGCAGAGGCCGGCATGTCTGGGGCCTGGGGCGCCGGACCTTGCCGGGGCGAAGCGTGAAAATGATAACGAAACCTGTGCGCCGACCACCGGCCCTTCGGCTGCCACGCCGTCCGGGCCGGCAGGGGCGTCGGCGCGGCGGTTGACGATGCGCACCCGCGCGCCATGCTCGTCGGCGATCTTCTTGACCACCGCCAGCCCCAGGCCGGTGCCCTTGGGCTTGGTGGTGACATAGGGCTCGAAGGCCCGCTTGAGCACCTTGTCGCCAAAGCCGCCGCCATTGTCGCTGACGCGCAGCCGCACCGCGCGCAGCGCGCCGTCGTCGTTGCGCGCGGTCTCGGTGATCACCTGCACCAGGCCGTCGGGCGCTGCTCCACCGCGTCCAGCGCGTTCTGCACCAGGTTGTGGATGACCTGGCGCAGCTGGGTCGGCGTCGCCCTCGATCAGCGGCAGCGCCGTCGGCCAGCCGGGCCTGCAGGCGGCCCTGCTCCTGCGGCGCGGCGTACAGGCCCAGCACCTCCAGCACCAGGGCGTTCAGGTCCAGCGGGTGCAGCTTGGCGGCGGGCAGGCGGGCGTAGTCGCGGAACTCGTCGACCAGCTGCTTCATCGCCTGCACCTGGGCCACGATGGTGGCCACGCTGCGGCTGAGCATGGCGCGGTCGGTCTCGGCGTCCAGCTTGGCCGCCAGCTTGTGCTCCAGCCGCTCGGCGCTGAGCTGGATCGGCGTGAGCGGGTTCTTGATCTCGTGCGCCAGCCGGCGCGCCACCTCGGCCCAGGCCACGCTGCGCTGGCCCGAGACCACCTCGGTGATGTCGTCGAACACCAGCAGCCGCGCCTCACCGGGCAGGCTGGCGCCGCGCAGCAGCAGGTTCAGGCTCTCGCCCTTGCCCAGCTGCAGCTCGAAGGCGTCCTGCCAGTGGTCGCGCTCGCCGTCCTCGGGGCTGGTGCGGTGCAGCTCGCTGCGCTGCCACACCGCGGCCGAGAAGTCGGCCAGGCCGGGCACCTCGTCCAGCGGCGGCCGCGGTAGGCGACTGAGCGGCTGGCGCAGGATGCGCGTGGCGCCGGGGTTGACGGTGTCGATGGCGCCCTGCGGGTCGAACACGATCACGCCGGCGCGTCAGGCTGTCCAGGATGGTCTGCAGCCGGGTGCGCGCGCCTTCGAGCTGGGCCACGCCGCGCTGCACCTGGGCGCGGGCGTCCGACAGCTGCTCGGTCATCTGCGCAAAGCTGCGGGTCAGGCCGCCCAGCTCGTCGCGCGAGGCGAACACCGGCTTGGCGGTGAGGTCGCCCTCGGCCACCTGGCGCACGCCGTCGGCCACCAGCAGCAGCGGGCGGATGATCTGGTTGCCCAGGCTGACCGCCAGCAGCAGCGCGCCGAACACCGACAGCACCAGCGACAGCGTGAGCGTGCCCACCACCATGCGGCGCAGGCCGTCGCGGGCCAGTGCGCGCTGCTGGTATTCGCGGTAGGCGGCCTGCACCGCCAGCGCGTTGGCCACCAGCGCGTCGGGCAGCGGCTGCACCAGCATCAGGAAGCGCTCTTCGTTGGCGGCCGCCAGGTTGATGTCGGTGTTGGGCACCAGGGCCAGCGCGCGCACCCGGGCGCTGGGCGCGCGCGCCGGGCTGGGGCTCGTCGTCCAGGCCCTCGAGCACGCCCACGCTGCGCTGCAGCCGGGCCTGGCGCAGCAGCGCTGCGGCGGGCCGCTCGGGCACCAGGGCCACGTTGCTGCCGCCGGCGCTGGCCAGCACCTGGCCGTTGGCGCCCAGCAGCACGGCATCGCGCACATCCAGTTGCTGGCGGGTGCGCTCCAGTGCCAGCGGGCCGATCGGCTGCTTGCCTTCGGCCGTGCGCACGTCCAGCTGGCGCGCGTCGGCCAGGCGCTCGGCAGCGGTGCGGGCCTGGCCGGACAGGTCGGCCACCGCCGCGTCCAGCGTGCTGCGGCCCAGCGACAGGCCGGCATCCAGCGCCTGCGCCACCTGCACGTCGAACCAGGTGTCGATGCTGCGGGTGACAAACTGGTAGGACACACCGTAGATCAGCAGCCCCGGCACCACGCCCACCAGCGCAAACACGCCGGCCAGCTTGGCCAGCAGCCGGCTGCCGAACTTGCCGCGCTTGAGCCGCGTGGCCAGGCGCAGCGTGCCCAGGCCGATCACCAGCAGCAGCAGCGCCGGCCACCGCCACGTTGACCCAGAACAGCCAGACGAAGTGCCGCTCGGCCAGCCAGCCGGTGGTCGACAGGCTCAGCACGAAGGCCAGCACCAGCGCCGCGCCCAGCACCGCCACGGCCGAGACCACCAGCGCCCAGCGCGCTGACTTGCTCATTCCACCCTCAAGCTGCGCTCGATGCCCAGCTTCCAGTCGCCGCCCAGGTCGATCTGCATCGGCTGCGGCAGCTGGCTGTTGTCGAGCGCTGAAGCTGAACTCGACGTGTGTGGCGGCTGCCGGGCTCGAGCTTGTCCAGCTCGACCAGGCGCCAGCCGCTGATCTGCGACAGCGGCGCCATGCGCCTCCGACAGGCTGGCATAGCCCTGCGACAAGCCGCCCAGGCTGAGGCGCCAGCTGGCGGTCAGCGGCTGGTAGGCCAGACGCCAGGTGCGGCTGACGCGCGCCACGCGTTCGTCACGCCAGTACCAGCGGTCGCGGTAGACGGTGGCGCGGGCGTTGAAGTACAGCGGCACGCCGCGGTGCAGCGCGTCTTCCATGGCCGGGCCCAGGGTCAGGCGGGCGCTGAATTCCAGGGTCAGATCCGCGTCGCGGCGCTGCAGCTGCAGCTGCTTCAACTCCACCGCCTGCGCCTGCACCGCCAGCGGCTGGCCCAGGCCCAGAACCAACACCAGCGCCAGGCACAGCGCCAGCCAGCCGCGCAGCAGCGCATGGCCAGCCGGTGCGGCTGTCTTGGCTGCTGTGGATGTTGTGGCGGCCTGGCTGGCGGTCGTAGCCCAGCGGGCGAAGCTGGCCAAAAAAACAGGCACGGCCAGCCGCGCTGCAGTGGCCTTGGGGGCGGTCCTGGGGCGTGGGCGCGGCAGCAGCGGTTGCGGGAACTGGCAGCGCATCAGCGGCACAGGCTCAGGGTTGGTGCATCAGGGCGTAGAAAAAACCGTCACCGGCAGGGCCGGCGGCGGGCGTGCCGGGATTGTCCGGCACGCCCAGCAGATGGCCGGGCGATGCCGCCGCCAGCCGGGGTTGCGCATTGGCATGGCGTTGCAAAAAAGCGTCGACTCTGCTGGCCGCCCTCGGCCCGGAACAGCGAGCAGGTGGCATACAGCAGCCGCCCGCCGGGCGCCAGCAGCGGCCACAGCGCGTCCAGCAACTGGCGCTGGGTGGCGGCCAGCGCCGCCACGTCGGCCGGGCGGCGCAGCCAGCGCACATCCGGGTGGCGGCGCACGATGCCCGACGCGGTGCAGGGTGCGTCCAGCAAGATGGCGTCGAAACGGCGGCCGTCCCACCAGGTGGACGGTTGGCGCGCATCCGCAGCCAGCAGTTGCACCTGGCTGCCGGCCGCCGGCAGGCGCAGGCGGTCCAGTGTCTGCTGCACCCGCTGCAGGCGGGCGGGGTCGCTGTCGATCGCCAGCAGGTCCAGATCGGCGCGCTCCAGCAACTGGGCGGTCTTGCCGCCAGGCGCGGCGCAGGCGTCCAGCACGCGGGCACCAGCGGGCAGTGGCGGCAGCTGGCCAGTGCCGCTGCCACCCAGCAGCAGCGGCGCGGCGCGCTGGGCCGACAGGTCCTGCACCGACACATCACCATCGGCAAAGCCGGGCAGGGCTGCACCGGGCAGGCCTGGTCCAGCACCAGGGCCTGGCCGCCGAAGGCGGGGTCGGCGACCGGCTGCGCCGACAGGCCGGCGGCCTGCCAGGCGCTGCAGGTAGGCCGCTGCGCTGCAGCGCCGGGCATTGACGCGCAGCACCATCGGCGCCGGCAGATTGGCCGCTGCCATCAGCGCCTGGGCCTGGGCCGGGCCAGTCCCGCTGCAGCTGGTCCATCCACCAGGCGGGGTGCTGGTGGCGCGCCAGCCGGCTGCAGCAGGGCCTGGGCCAGCAGCGCATCACGCTCCCGCAGAAAACGGCGCAGCACCGCATTGATGAACTTGGCGGCAGCGGGCGTGCGCACACGCGCCGCCGTCACGGTCTGGTCGACCAGGGTGTGCTCGGCATACGGCGGCGGGCCACCGGTCGGCCACAGCAGGGCCAGGGCGGTGAGCAGCAGGCTGTCGACCGCCGGCGGCGGCGCCTTGGGCGCCATCAGCGCACGCAGCGCCTGCGCACCGCCCAGCGCGCGCAGCACGGTGAAGCTGAGCGCCTGGGTGCCGGCGCGCAGGTCGGCCGGGGTGGCGGCCAGCAGATCGGTGAGCGAGCGGCCGGCACGCACACCGGCCACCGCATCGGCCACCGGCCCCAGCAGGCGGTGCAGGGGCGGCGAGGTGGCTTGAGCAGGCATCGAGGCAGTCTATCCCCCAGCTGTACGCCAGCCGGATGACAGGCCGCACAATGGCAGACCCTGGACACACCACACGCGCCCATGCCGGACAACCGAGCAATTTTCCGCAGCGAAGAAGAACTGGCAGCGCCTGAGCGCCAGCGAACGCATCCGCTACCGCCTGGTGGGTGCGGGTCGCCGCTACCACGCCAACGACAACATCGCCGAGCATGTCCGCGAGGGCGAGCTGACCGAGCTGAAGGCCGAGGTGCAGCAGCACATGCAGCAGGTGCTGCGCGCGCTGGTGATCGACACCGACAGCGACCACAACACCAACGAGACCGCCAAGCGGGTGGCCAAGATGTTTGTGGAAGAGGTGTTCCGCGGCCGCTATGTGCCGATGCCGGCGGTGACCGAGTTCCCCAACTTCTCGCGCCTGAACGAGCTGATGATCGTCGGCCCCATCACCGTGCGCAGCGCCTGCAGCCACCACCTGTGCCCCATCCTGGGCCGGGTGTGGATCGGCGTGCTGCCCAACGAGCATTCCAACCTGATCGGCCTGTCGCAAGTACGCCCGGGTGTGTGAGTGGGTGATGAGCCGCCCGCAGATCCAGGAAGAAGCGGTGGTGATGCTGGCCGATGCGCTGCAGGACCGGGTCAAGCCCGACGGCATGGCCATCGTGATGGAGGCCGACCACTTCTGCATGCACTGGCGCGGCGTGAAGGACGACGACACCGCCATGACCAACAGCGTGATGCGCGGCGCCTTCCTGAAAGACCCCAATCTGCGGCGCGAATTCCTGTCGCTGCTGTCGAAGAAGAACGCCCCTTGAACTCTGACTCACACCGTGCAAAGACGGGAGACTTGAACATGCTGGTACGACTGCTGTACGCAAGCCGGGCTGCGGCCCACATGGACCAGGACGCGCTGCTGGGCATCCTGCGCCAGAGCAAGAGCAACAACCCGGCGCTGGGCGTGACCGGGCTGCTGTGCTATTCCAGCGGCATCTTCATCCAGGCGCTGGAAGGTGGCCGTGCAGCGGTGAACAAGCTGTACCTCAAGATCGCCGCCGACCCCCGCCACAGCGACGTGGTGCTGCTCAACTACGAGGAGATCGGCGAGCGCCGCTTTGCCGGCTGGTCCATGGGCCAGGTGAACATGGCGCGGCTGAACCCGGCACTGCTGCTGAAGTATTCCGCCACCGCCGTGCTGGACCCGTATTCGGTGTCGGGCTCGGTGTCGCTGGCGATGTTCGACGAACTGGTGGCCACCGCGTCCATCATGGCCGATCGCGGCTGAGCCCGCGCGCAGCGCCTCAGAACCGCCCGGCCCGCCCAAAGCGCAGCAGCGAGCCCAGCAGCCGGGTCGGAAACTGGGTCGTGGCGTCGTTGTAGGCCTGGCCTGCCTCGTTGAAGACCTGGCGCGCAAAGGCCGTGCGGGCCGGCACCAGCTTGAGCACCTGCAGCGGGCCGGCCACCTCTGGCCTGGCCAGCAGCGCGGGCTGCTGCTCCACCAGCGCCACCAGGCGCACCAGCACCGCAGCCAGCACGGCGTCGGCCTTGCCGAGATCGGCCACCGGGTCGGCAGACGCCGGCGCGCGGCGCACCACATCGGCCGCCGCCTGGGCCTGGGCCAGCGCCTGGGCCACGGCTTCACGGGCCGCGGTTTCACTGGCCAGGGGCTCGGCGCTGGCCTGCAGCAGCGCCGCCACCGCCTGCGCGCGGTCTTGCAGCACGCTGTCCAGCGCGGCCCAGCCGGCCAGCACCGCTGCTTTCAGCGTGGTGGTGCGGTTGTGGGCGCCCAGCACCCACAGCCCCAGCACCAGCAGCAGGCCGAGCCACCATGCCCAGGCATCGGTCATGGTGTCGACCCCGCCTGGGCCCGCCAGGCCTCATAGCCGTTGCGCCGCAAGCTGCAGGCCGGGCAGTGGCCGCAGCCATGGCCCCAGGCGTGGCGCACGCCGCGCTCGCCCAGGTAACAGGTGTGGGTGTGCTCGACGATCAAGGCATTCAAGGCTGCGCCACCCAGGCGCTCGGTCAGCGCCCAGGTCTGGGCCTTGCTCAGCCACATCAGCGGTGTTTCCAGCAGCATCGGTGCGTCCAGCCCCAGGCTGATCGCCACCTGCAGCGCCTTCAGGCGTGTTGTCGCGGCAATCGGGGTAGCCGGAGTAGTCGGTCTCGCACATGCCGCCCACCAGCACGCTGGCGCCGCGCCGCCAGGCCACCGCCGCCGCAAAGTTGAAGAACAACAGGTTGCGGCCGGGCACGAAGGTGTTGGGCAGGCCGTTGGCGGCCATGCCGATGGCGCGCTCGCTGGTCAGCGCGGTGTCGCTGATCTGGCCCAGCAGGCGCAGGTCCAGCAGGTGGTCGTCGCCCAGGCGCGCGGCCCACGTGCGGAAACTGGGCGGCCAGCGCGTCGCGCACCACCTGGCGGCAGTCCAGCTCGACGCGGTGGCGCTGGCCGTAGTCGAAGCCGATGGTCTCCACCTGGGCGTAGCGGTCCAGCGCCCAGGCCAGGCAGGCGGTGGAGTCCTGGCCGCCGGAGAACAGCACCAGGGCGTGGCGGGGGTCGGGCAAGGGTGCAGCCATGGTCAGCGCTGTGGTGGATGCCAGGAGTGTGCCGCAGCCGTCCCGGGGTGCATGATCAGGCCATGTCGAGCCTCCCGACGCCCATGGCAGCACGGCCTTTTGCCCTGCACGCCTTCATCAGCTACGCCCACATCGACAACGAGCCGCTGCTGCCGGGCCAGCCCGCGCTGGGTGAGCCGCTTCCACGACGCATCTGAAGACCCAGCTGGCCAGCGCCTGGGCGGCGAGGCACGCATCTGGCGCGACGACAAGCTCCGGGTGACGATGTGTTCGGCGACGAGATCCTGCGCGCAGCTCGACCGGGCTGCGCTGCTGGTGTCGGTGGTCACGCCGCGCTATCTGCGCTCGCCGTGGTGCACCCGCGAGCTGGGCGCGTTCGAACTGGCGGCGCAGCGCACGGGTGGCGTGGAGATCGACCACAGCAGCCGCGTGCTGAAGGTGCTGAAGACGCCCTTGCCGCCTGGCGACACCGTGCCGCCGGTGCTGGACCGCACCTTGGGCTGTGCCGTTTTATGTGCAGGACGGCGCGCGCGACCGCGAGATCGACCCCGCGCTGGGCGCCGCCGCCGAGGCTGAATTCCTGCAGCGGGTGATCGATCTGGCGGTGCTGATGGCCGACAGGCTGCGCGCGCTGGGGGCAGCACCGCCGGCCGCTGGCAGCGGACCGGCAGACAGCGGCCAGCGGGTGTACGTGGCCGAGTGCGGGCGCGACCTGCAGCCGGTGCGCAACGCGCTGGTGACCGAGTTGCGCCTGCACGGCCACACCGTGCTGCCCGCGTCGCCGCTGCCGACGGTGGAAGACAGGCTGCGCGACGCGGTGCAGGCCGATCTGGCGCGCGCCACGCTGGCGGTGCACCTGGTCGGCAGCAGCGCCGGCCCGGTGCCCGAAGGGCCGGGCGGGGTGTCGCTGGTGGCGCTGCAGGCGCAGCTGTCAGCCGCACGGTCGGCGGCCGCCGGGCTGCCGCGCATCCTGTGGCTGGCCCCTGGCGCCGGCGGCGAGCGGCCCGAGCACCAGGCCTTCATCGAGCAGCTGCAGACCGATGCCGCGCTGCAGCAGGGCGCGGACCTGCTGTGCGGCGACACCGAGGCGATGAAGGCGGCGGTGCACCAGGCGCTGCAGCGCCTGCGCGCACCACCGTCGCCGCCGGCCGCCACCGGCGGCGACGGCAAGCCGCGCGTGCACATGGTGATGACGCCGCAGGATGGCACGGCAGCCCGGGCGCTGGCCCAGGCCCTGCGCACGCACAGCCTGCAGGTCAGCGTGCCGGCCTTCAGCGGCGACGCCGCTGAATTGCGCCGGGTCAATGCCGAGCGCGTGGCGGCGGCCGATGTGGTGCTGCTGCTGCACGGCGCCGGCGACGATGCCTGGGCCCGTGCCCAGACCAGCGACCTGTGCAAGCAAGCGGCGCTGACCGGTCACAGCCCGCGCCGCTGGGCGGTGGTCGCCGCGCCCCGCACCGACAGCAAGGACGAGGCGCTGGCCCTCGACGCCGAGACCACGCTGGACCTGCTGGGCGGCGACGCCGACACCGTGGCAGCGGCCGTGGCTGCGGCCCTGTCGGCCGATGCGCTGGCAGCCATGGCCCTGTCGGCGACGGCCCTGTCGGCGACTGCCCTGCCGGCCACCGCTGCCCCGCCGGCTGACCAGGCCACGGCCCCGACCGACGGAGCGGCGCCATGACACCCCCGGTGCCGGCTGGGGCCGCAGGCCGCGCCGGGCCCCCAGCCGCCGCGGCGGCGGCGGCCAACCCGTTTCCCGGCCTGCGCCCGTTCCGCGAGGACGAGGAACCGCTGTTTTTTGGCCGCGAGGCCCATGTCGACCGCATGGTCGACGCGCTGGGCGCCACCGGCTTCCTGGCGGTGGTGGGCAGCTCCGGGTCGGGCAAGTCGTCACTGGTCAGCTGCGGCCTGGTGCCGGCGCTGCACCGCGGCCTGCTGGCCAGCCGCCCGGGCGGCTGGCGGGTGGCCGTGTGCCGGCCCGGCAACCAGCCGATCCGCGCGCTGGCGCAGGCCCTGGCGGCGGCACTGCCGCACGCTGCTGGCCTGGCCAGTGGCTTCAGCCCCGCCGCGCTGGCCGAGGCCACGCTGCGCGCCAGCAAGCGCGGCCTGCTCGATGCCTGGCAGGAAGCCGGTTTAGCCGGGTCGACCGGTGGCCACCAGGCCAACCTGCTGGTGGTGGTCGACCAGTTCGAGGAGCTGTTTCGCTACCGCGCGCTGGGCGACGACCAGGCCGCCACCGACGCCCAGGCTGCCGAGGCCGTGGCCTTCGTCAACCTGCTGCTGGAGGTGGCCAACCAGCCGGCCGCCACAGCGCTGCCGCTGGCGGTGGTGCTGACGATGCGCAGCGACTTCCTCGGTGAATGCGCGCAGTTCCACGGCTTGCCCGAGGCCATCAACCGCAGCCAGTTCCTGGTGCCCCGCATGGGCCGCGACGACCGCCGCGCGGCCGTGCGCGGCCCGCTGGCGGTGCGCGGCGCCGAGATCGACCCGGTGCTGCTGAACCGCCTGATCAACGACGTGGGCGACAACCCCGACCAGCTGTCGATCCTGCAGCATGCGCTGAACCGCACCTGGGCCTGCTGGCGCGACGCCGGCGCCACCGGGCCGCTGCTGGCAAGCCACTACGACAGCCAGGGCGCGATGGCCGGCGCGCTCGACCAGCATGCCAACGAAGCGCTGGCCCTGCTGGATGGAGCCGGGCAGCAGGCGCTGTGCGCCGCCCTGTTCCGCGCCATCACCGACCGCGGCACCGACGCCCGCGGCATCCGGCGCCCCACCCGGCTGGACACCCTGTGCGCCATCACCGGCGCCAGCATCGACGCGCTGGCCGCCGTGATGGCGCCCTTCCGCGACCCCGAGCGGGCCTTCCTGATGCCGCCGCACGGCGTGCTGCTGACACCGGGCACGGTGGTCGACATCTCGCATGAGAGCCTGATGCGGGTGTGGGGCGCGCTGCGCGGCTGGGTGGACGACGAAGCCGACTCGGCCCGCATCTACAGCCGCCTGGCCGAGACCGCTGCACTGCACCAGATGGGCCAGGCGGTGCTGCTGGTGCAGCCCGAACTGCAGCTGGTGACCACCTGGGCCGAGCGACAGCGGCCGAATGCCGCCTGGGCCGAGCGCTACCGCCGCGGTTTTGCGGTGGCGATGCAGTTCCTGCAGGACAGCCAGGCCGCCCATGCCGCCCAGCTGGAGGCCGACGCCGCCCGGCAGCTGGCAGCGCAGCAAGCCGAGGCCGAGCGCCAGCGCGCCGCGCTGCAGGCCGAGGCCGAAGCCCAGCAACACGAACTGTTGAAGCTGCTGAACAAGCGCTGGCGCCTGTGGGTATTGCCGCTGGGCGTGGCGGCGGCGGCGGGCCTGGTGTGGCAATACCAGCAGGTGCGGGCCGAGGCCGACAGCGCCCGCCAGCAGATGGGGCTGGCACTCGAACAGGCCAGCCGCTATGCCGACCAAGCCAAGAAGGCCGATGCGGCCCGGCTGGAGGCCGAGCAGAGCGCAGCCGCTCTGCGCCGCGCGCAGACTGCGCAGGCCCCGCAGGTCCCGCAGGCCCCACTGCCGGCGCGGGGCACGCAGGCCGCCGGGCGGGCACCCGCCAGTGAGGGTTTGGGCATGGCGCCCGCCACTACACCGATCGCGGCACCGACGACCGCGCCCAGTACCGCATCTGGTGGCGCAGCCGTCAAACCGCCAGCGGCCGCGCCAGCGCAGTCGGCCACCGCCGGCGCCAGCCAGGCCCTGGTCTACCTGCAGTTTGCCGATGCCACCCAGCGGACCGGCGTGGACCAGCTGCGCCAGCAGCTGGAGCGCGCTGGCTACAAGGCGCCGGCCGCCGAGCTGGTGGGCCAGGTGCCTGCGCGCGACGAACTGCGCTACTTCCGGCCGGCCGATGAGCCGGCGGCCAAGGCCCTGGCCGCCGATCTGGCGCGCTGGGGTCTGGCCGGCCTGCAGCCACGCTATGCACCGGGCTTCGCGGTCAATGCGCAGCGCCAGCAATTCGAGCTGTGGCTGGCGCGCCCAGCGGCCGCTGTCGAACTGGCCCGCCTGGTGCAGGACCTGGACGCCAGCGACAAGGCGCGCCGCCTGGCGGCAGGCCAGGCCCTGCAGTCACGCTGGCTGGCGTCGCCCGAGGCGATTGCTGCGGCGCTGGCGCTCTTCGACGACGGCCGCATCGAGACCCTGAGCGAGAACGGTCGGATCAATGCGCTGTACTACCTGAGCCGCACCGTGATCACCGCCTGGACGCCGGCCTTGGCCCAGCGCGGCCGGCTGGCGCTGGCGCGCATCGCCGCACGCGAAAAAGCAGGCGTCGCCGTGGGGCAGCAGACCCGGGCTGAAATCGACCGCCTGCAAACACTGCTGGACGCCGTGCAAGCCAGCGGCAAAGGCGCCCAAGGGCCCGCAGGCCGCTGAGGGCACGCCGCTGGCAGGCCCGCAGTGGCGGTCAGGCTCCAGCGGCGATCAGACCCGCACTTCGCCCTGGCCCAGCACCACCCACTTCAGGCTGGTCAGCCCTTCCAGGCCCACCGGGCCGCGGGCGTGGAACTTGTCGGTGGAGATGCCGATTTCAGCGCCCAGGCCGTACTCGAAGCCGTCGGCAAAGCGGGTGCTGGCATTGACCATCACGCTGGCCGAATCCACCTCACGCAAAAACCGCATCGCGCTGGGGTGGTGGGTGGTGAGGATGGCGTCGGTGTGGTGGCTGCCGTGGCGGTTGATGTGGGCTATCGCCTCGTCCAGGCTGTCCACCAGCTTGATGCTGATGACTGGCGCCAGGTATTCGGTGGCCCAGTCGGCCTCGGTCGCATCGACCAGCTGCGCGCTGGACACTGCCGCCAAGATGGCGCGGGCCGCCGGGCAGACCCGCATTTCCACACCCTTGGCGGCAAACACCGCACCGATGCGCGGCAGGAACGCGGCCGCCTGGCGGCTGTGCACCAGCAGTGATTCGGCCGCATTGCAGGGGCTGTATTTCTGGGTCTTGGCGTTGTCGGTCACCACCAGGGCCTGGTCGAGGTCGACCTCGGCGTCGACATAGACATGGCAGTTGCCGTCCAGGTGCTTGATGACCGGCACCCGCGCTTCGGCGCTGATGCGCTCGATCAGGCCCTTGCCACCGCGCGGGATGATCACGTCCACATAGGCGGGCATGGTGATCAGGCTGCCGACGGCGGCGCGGTCGGTGGTCTCCACCAGTTGCACCGCCTCGGCCGGCAGGCCGGCTTCCACCAGCGCGGCCTGCACCAGGCGCCACAGCGCCAGATTGCTGTGCAAGGCCTCGCTGCCGCCGCGCAGGATGGCAGCGTTGCCGCTCTTGATGGCCAGGCCGGCGGCCTCGATGGTCACGTTGGGCCGGCTTTCATAGACCATGCCGAACACGCCCAGCGGCACCCGCATCTGGCCCACGCTGATGCCGGTGGGCTGGCGCTTGATGCCGGTGATCTCGCCCACCGGGTCGGGCATGGCGGCCAGCTGCTCGCAGCCGTCGGCCACGGTGGCGATGATGGCCGGCGTCAGCTTGAGCCGGTCGACCAGCGGCGCGGCCAGGTCGCTGGACCGGGCTGCCGCCAGGTCCAGTTCGTTGTGCAGGGCCAGGTCGGTGCCGGACTCGCGCAGGCGGCGCGCCAGGGCACGCAAGGCGTTGTTCTTGGCAGCGGTGCCGGCGGCGGCCATGGTGGTGGCGGCCGCGCGGGCGGCCAGGCCCACGCGGTCCATGTAGGCGGGGATGTCGGTCGGGTTCATGGCTGCAGTTTCCCAGATGCGCGCCGGCGGCAGAATCCGGGCATGGCGCAGCGCTTGCCGCTGCGCCCTGCCCAACCCACCCAGCCGAGCACCCCACCGACCATGCGCCCTGTGCTGATCCCCCTGCTGCTGGCCGCTGCCAGCCTGCTGTCGGCCTGCGACGAGCAGCGCGCGGCCAAGCTGGAAGAAGGCGTGTCGACCGAAGCCGATGTGCGCCGCAGCTTCGGCGAGCCGGCGCAGATCACCGAGCGCGCCGACGGCAGCAAGCTGCTGGCCTATCCACGCCAACCCGAGGGCTGGACCAACTACGAGGCCGAGATCAGCGCCGACGGCAAGCTGGCCAGCCTGCGCCAGCTGTTGACCGAGGCCAACTTCGCCAAGGTGCAGGCCGGCATGCCGCAGGCTGCCGTGACCCGGCTGCTGGGCCGCCATGCCCGCGAGCTGCGCTATGCCACCCAGCCGGGGCAGCCGGTGTGGCGCTGGCATGTGCAGCGCGGGCAGGACAAGAAGGTCTTCGACGTGGTGTTTGATGCCAGCGGCCAGGTGCTGTCGGCCACGCTGGCCGACGACGAGCGGCAGACCCAGCCAGGCGGCTGAGCGGCTAGGCCAGCCGCGCCAGCACCGCCAGCCACAGCGTGACGCTGGCCATGTAGCCCACCGTCGACAGCACGATGGCGGTGGTGGCTTCGGCTTCCAGCGTGCGGTAGCGCTGGGCAAAGATCAGCACATTGCTGCCGGTGGGCAGCGCGGCCATCAGCACCACCACCTGCAGCGCCAGGCCCTGCAGGCCCAGGCCCCAGCGGGCGGCCACCAGCACCACCGCCGGCAGCACCAGCAGCTTGAGCAGGGTGGTGCCCAGCGCCGCCCGCGCCGCGCGGCGCACGGTGCGTGGTGTCGGTGTAGGCCAGGGTGATGCCGATCAGCACCAGGCACAGCGGCGCCACGGCACTGCCCAGCAGCAGCAGGGTTTCATCGACCGGGCCGGGCAGCGGCAGGCCGGTGGCATGCCACAGCGCCCCCAGCAGCACCGGCAGCGTGACCGGGTGCACCACCGCATTGCGCACCGTGCTCTTGAGCGTGCGCCACAGGCTGGCGCTGGCCTCGTGCAGCGACCGGGTGCGCGCCAGGTCCAGTTCCACCAGCATGGTGCACAGCGTCAGCAGCAGCAGCGCATGCAGGCTGATCAGCGCCACGTGGATGCCCAGGCCGGCCTCGCCGAACAGTGCGGCCACCACCGGCACGCCCACCTGGGCCGAATTGCCGAAGGTGGCGGCAAAGGCCCGGGTGGCAGGCCGGGCGGCAGCGCGCTCACTGGCGGCCAGGTCGGTGCCGGCCACCGGGGCAGGCTGGCGCAGCCGGTGCCAGGCGTAGACCGCCAGCACACACAGCAGCGCCGGGCCGAAAAACGCCGCCAGCGCCGCCCAGGGCATGGTGGCCACGTCCATGCGTGCGGTGGCGCGGAACAGCAGCGCCGGCACAAAGATGTAGAAGGCCGCGTTGCCCAGCAGCCGCGCCGGGTCCAGGCCGCCGGCCGGCTCGCCCAGCCAGCGCATGCGCCCGGCCGCCCAGCCCACCGCCACGGTGCAGAAGATGCCCAGCAGCTTGTGGAAGATGATCAGCGACACCGGCGCCCCACACTCCTAGCGCCCGCCAGCCTGGCCGCCCGGTGGCCCGGCGTCAAGGGCACAGCACCCGGTCCAGCCAGGTGGCCACCACCTGCTCGGGCAGCGCCACCTGCACCTGCTTGCGCCGCGACGCCTCACCACGCAGCAGCACCAGGTCACGCTTGGGGCAGTGCAGCTGCTCGGCCAGCCAGGCCAGCAACTGGCTGTTGGCCTTGCCGTCGACCGGCGGCGCGGCCAGGCGCACGCGCAGCGCGCCGTCGTGCAGGCCGTCGATGCTGGTGCTGCTTGGCGCCGGGCTGCACGCTCAGGTCGAGCACGCAAAGCTCGTAGTCCAGGGCCCGCAGGCAGGGCCAACCCGGGCCATCGGCGGCCAAGTCAACCCGCCTTCTTGCGGGCGGCCGTCTTGCTGGCGACCTTCTTGGCCGGCGCCGCTGCAGTCTTGGCCGGGGCTGCCTTGCGCGCCGGGCTCACCTTGCCGTCGGCACGCGGCGCAAACTCGAAGCCCACCTTGCCTTCCTTGTCGTCCCACACCAGCATGGCCTTGAACTTGCGCTTGGTGCGGTTGCTGACAAAGCCGTCGAGCAGGTCGGTCTTGCCGGTGGCCAGCAGCTTGGTCACCTGCTCTGCGCTGACCGGCTGGGTCAGGATGATCTTGCCGGTCTTGAAATCACAGGTGACGGGCGCGCTCACCGCATGCTGGCAGGCGTAGTTGCTGCCGTGCTCGTAGACATGGCCCTTGCACTTGGGGCAGGCGCCGTAGCTGGGCTGGCCGCTGAAGTCGATGGCTTCGGCATCGGCGCCGTCGGCCTTGGCGTCGTCGCCGAAGTCGAACTCCAGCTTCCAGTTGTGGATCTCGTCGTCGTGCACCAGCTTCAGCTCGGCACTGAACGGCCAGCCGGCCTTGGAGCGGAAGCCCTCCAGCGGCCCGACCTTGCGCTCACGCAGGAAGGTCTCGACCTCGTGCAGCTCGAAGCTGCGGCCGGCGGGGATCTTGGTCATGCTGAAGCCGCAGCCTTCAGCGTCGGCGGCCGCGCCAGCGGCCGGGCTGCGGCCCACGCAGGTGAAGCGGCGGTAGTTCTCCTTGACCACGCCGCCGCAGTTGGGGCAAGGCGTGGCCAGGGTGGCGTAATCACCGGGGATGGTGTCGCGGTCGTATTCCTTGGCCTTGCGCACGATGCGCTCGGCCATCGCGGCGATGTCCTGCATGAAGGCAGCGCGGCTGAGCCGGCCCTGCTCCATCTCCGCCAGCTGGTGCTCCCAGTTGCCGGTGAGCTCGGGCTTGGTCAGGTCTTCGATGGCCAGGCCGCGCAACAGCGTCATCAGCTGGAAGGCCTTGGCCGTGGGGCACAGCTCGCGGCCCTCACGCAGGATGTACTTCTCGAGGATCAGGCCTTCGATCACCTGGGCCCGCGTGGCAGGTGTGCCCAGGCCCTTCTCGGCCATGGCCTCGCGCAGTTCGTCGTCGTCGATCAGCTTGCCGGCGCCTTCCATGGCGCTGAGCAGGGTGGCCTCGGTGTAGCGCGCCGGCGGCTTGGTCTTGAGCGCATTGACGCTGATGTGCTCGTTGGTGACGGACTCATCGGGCCTGCACCGGCACCAGGTTGGCGTCTTCGTCCTGCGCCTCCTTGCCGTAGACCGCCAGCCAGCCGGGGTTGACCAGCACCTTGCCGTTGGTCTGGAAATGGTGGCCGTCGACCATGGTGATGCGGGTGGTGACCATGAACTCGGCCGGCGGGTAGAACACCGCGATGAAGCGCTTGACCACCAGGTCGTAGAGCTTGGCCTCGATCTCGGTCAGGCTCTTGGGCGCCTGCAGCGTGGGGATGATGGCGAAGTGGTCCGACACCTTGCTGTTGTCGAACACCCGCTTGGTCGGCTTGACATAGCCTTCGTTCAGGCCCTTGCGCGCATGCAGGGCCAGGGTCTTCAGCGGGCCGGGCAGGTCTTCGCCGGCGATCATCTCGAAGGTGCTTTTCACCGTGGCCAGGTAGTCCTCGGGCAGGGCCCGGCTGTCGGTCCGCGGGTAGGTCAGCACCTTGTGCTTCTCGTACAGCGCCTGGGCGATCGACAGCGTGGTCTTGGCGCTGAAACCGAAGCGGCTGTTGGCCTCGCGCTGCAGCGTGGTCAGGTCGTAGAGCAGCGGGCTGCTGCTGTTGCTGGGCTTGGCCTCTTCGGTCACGGTGCCGGTCTTGCCCCGCACCGCGTCGGCAATGGCGTCGGCATCACGCTGGTTCCACAGCCGGTCGGCGCGGCGGTCGCCCACCGGCACGTCGGCGGCAGCATCTGCGGCCACGTCCTTCTTGAACTTGGGGTCGAACCACTTGGCGTCGTAATCACCGGCTGCAGCGGCGAAGCTGGCCTTGATCTCCCAGTAGTCACGCGCCACATGCTTGCGGATCTTTTCTTCGCGCTCGACCATGATCGACAGCGTGGGCGTCTGCACCCGGCCCACCGTGGTCAGGAAGAAGCCGCCGTCACGCGAATTGAAGGCCGTCATCGCCCGCGTGCCGTTGATGCCGACCAGCCAGTCGGCCTCGCTGCGGCTGCGCGCGGCGTCGGCCAGGCCCAGCATCTGCTTGTCGCTGCGCAGCTGGGTCGAAACCGTCGCGGATGGCCTGCGGCGTCATGCTCTGCAGCCACAGGCGCTGGATCGGCTTGTCGAGCTTGGCCTTCAGGTTGTCGGCGTACTGCACGATCAGCCGGAAGATCAGTTCACCTTCGCGCCCGGCGTCACAGGCATTGATCAGCGCGGTCACGTCCTTGCGCTTGACCAGCTTGACCAGCGCATTGAGCCGGCTCTTGGCCTTGTCGATGGGCGCCAGGTCGAAGTGCGGCGGCACCACCGGCAGGTGGGCAAAGCTCCACTTGCCACGCTTGACGTCGTATTCCTCCGGCGCCTTGATCTCCACCAGGTGGCCCACCGCCGAGCTGACGACGTAGCGCTCGTTCTCGAAGTGGTCCTCGTGCTTGTCGAACTTGCCGGCCACCGTGGTCAGCGCGCGCACGATGTCCTGCGCCACGCTGGGCTTCTCGGCAATGATCAGGGTCTTGCTCATGTGTCTGGTCGTGTCCCTTGGCCAGGCAACGGGGCCGGCATGTCTCCATGCGGCCCGTGCCTACAATCCGCTGCATCTCGCGCGCGCTTGCACACCTGTGTGCACGCGCGCACCCATGCATTCACTTTAACGAATGAAAGCCGCCGTGCAAGCAGCTGCCAGGAAAGCCGCCGCCCCTGCCGAGGGCCCCAAGCCGGCACCCGGCACCGTGAAGGGCCGGCTGCAGGTGCGCCAGAGCGGCGTGCACGGCAAGGGCGTGTTCGCGCTGGTGCCGATCAAGAAAGGCGAGCTGATCCTCGAATACACCGGCGAGGTGATCACCTGGACCGAAGCCCTGCGCCGCCATCCGCACGACCCCAGCCAGCCCGACCACACCTTCTACTTCCACCTCAGCGACGAGCTGGTGATCGACGGCAAGGTGGGCGGCAACGCCAGCAAGTGGATCAACCACAGCTGCGCGCCCAATGTCGAAGCCGACGATGAATCGGGCCAGGTCTACCTGCTGGCCACCCGCAACATCAAGGCCGGCGACGAGCTGTTCTTCGACTACGGCCTGGTGATCGACGAGCGCTACACCCCGGCGCTGAAAAAGCGCTTTGAATGCCGCTGTGGCGCCAAGGCCTGCCGCGGCACCATGCTGGCGCCCAAGCGCAGCAGCAGCCCACGCGCATCTGGCGCGGCCAAGGCTTGAGCGCGCCCGCGGTGCAGCCGCCACTGGATTGGGGCGCCGAAGCCCTGTGGCTGGCGCTGGAGCCCCTGCTGCCCGGCCTGACTGTGGAGGTGGTGGCCGCCATCGGCTCCACCAACACCGAGCTGCTGGCGCGCGCACGCCAATCCCCGGCCGATGCGCACAAGCCGGCGCTGCTGGTGGCCGTGCAGCAGACGGCCGGCCGCGGCCGCCAGGGCAAGACCTGGGTGTCGGGCACCGGCCCGCGCGACGCCGGTGCCTCGCTCACCTTCAGCCTGGCACTGCCGCTGGCCATGGCCGACTGGTCGGGCCTGTCGCTGGCCGTGGGCCTGGCGCTGGCCGAGGCGCTGGACCCGGCGTCCGGCACGCCTGGCCAGCCGCTGCGGCTGGGCCTGAAATGGCCGAACGACCTGCTGCTGCTCGACGACGGCGGCCAGGCGCCGCACATCGGCCGCAAGCTGGGCGGCATCCTGATCGAGACCGTGCAGCTGGGCCCGCAACGCCTGGCCGTGCTGGGCATCGGCCTGAACATCCGGCCCCTGCCGGCCGCCGATGGCACGGCCGCCAGCGACACCGCGCCCGCCCGTGCTGCCCTGGGGCCATGCCTGCGTGCAGGAGCTGCTGCCCGCGCTGGACGCCCCGGCCACGCTGGCCCGGCTGCTGCCGCCGCTGGTGCGCGCCGTGCGCGCCTTCGAGCGCCAGGGCTTTGCACCCTTGCAGGCCGCGTACGCCCGGCGCGACACGCTGGCCGGCCGTGCCGTGGCCACCAGCCTGCCCGCATCTGCCCCAGGGCGTTGCCGACGGGGTGGACGCCAGCGGCACGCTGTGGCTGCGCACCGACGCGGGCCGCCACCCGGTGGCCAGTGGTGAAGTGAGCCTGAAGCCGCTGGGCGCCGCCGCCCAGATACACGGCCACAAGGCGCACAAGGCGCACAGGCGCACCATGCTGAGAAGCGTGGCCCTGGTCTTGTTGCTGGCCAATGCCCTGCTGCTGGCAGCGCTGGCAGGCTGGTTCGACGGCGCAGGCGGGACCGACGCGGCCAGTGCGCGCGAGCCTGCCCGGCTGCAGCGCCAGCACCAGCCCGGGCTGGTGCGTGTGCTCACCCCCCAGGCCGCCAGTGCCGCGCTGGCAGCGGCCAGTTCGGCCACCGCGCAAGCGGCCATGGTCTGCCTGGAGGCCGGCCCGTTTTCAGCCGCCGACGCCGGCACCGCCGAACGCACACTGCGCCGAAGCCGGCCTGGCCGCCGGCAGCTGGCAGGTGCAGCGCCAAGACGACAACGGCGCCTTCATGGTCTACATGGGCCGCTATGCCGACCGCGAGACCCTGCAGCGCAAGCTGGCAGAACTGAAACGCCTGAAGCTCGACGGCGAAGACCTGCGTGGCATGCCCGAGCTGCAACCCGGCATCGGGCTGGGCCGCTTCGACAGCCAGGACAGCGCCAATGCCGCCCTGGCGCAGATGGCGCAGCGCGGCTTGCGCACCGCCCGGGTGATCACGCTGCGCCAGGCCCAAAGCCAGACCATGCTGCGCATACCGGCCGCCGACGCCGCGCTGCGCGCGCGCCTGGCGGGCCTGCAACTGCCCAGCGGGCCCGGGTTCCTGCCCTGCGTCAGCCCTGCCGCCGCTGATGCGGCCGCAGCCGCCAGCGCCGCTGCAGTGCCGCCGGCTGCATCGGCCGCATCGCTGCATCAGCAGTACCCAGCCCCAGCGTGGCGCCGCTGTCGCGCCCGAACACACCAGCCCAGGCGGCAGGCGCCAGCACACCGGCGCTGGCGGCGCCTGCAGCCACGCCTGCGTCGCCCGCGTCACCCGCCGCAGCGGCAACACCCCGCACGCCGCAGGCCGCCAGGGCAGCGGCAAGGCCGGCGTCTGCTGCCGCCGCCAGGGCGGCTGCCTCGGCACGCGCCGCCAGCGCAGCGGCGGCCAGCCGGGCCGCTGCGCTGGCAGCATCCGCCGCCGCTGTCAGCGCCTCGCGCTGAGGCCGGCAGTCTGCGGCGCGGCGCGCCACAGCCACAGCACGGCAGCCAGCAATCCCAGCAGCCAGCCAGCGCCCAGCGCGCCGCCACCACCGCCGCCACCACCAGAACCCGCCGTCACCACCACCGGCGCGGCGGCCACGGTCAGGCGCAGGCTGCTGCTGCGGGTGACGCCGGCGCTGTCGGTCACCGCCAGCTGCACCAGCACCGTGCCAGCGGCGCTGGTGGCCAGACTGACCGTGCTGCCGTCGGTTGCGCCCAGCAAACTGGCCAGGCCGGCGCCGCTGGCCAGCGTCCACTGGTAGGCGCTGATGCTGCGGCCACTGCTGGCGCTGGACCCGGCGGCGGTCAGGCTGACCGCCGTGCCCACGGTGGGTGTGGTGGTCGACGCGCCGATCACGGCCAGCGGCGCCGCCTGCACCGACTGCACCGCAGCGCCGGCATCCAGCAAGCCGGCGCCGCAGGTGCTGGTGGTGCAATAACACTCGATCTGGTCGGTGGCATCGGGCGCGCGGCAGGCCACCGTGCCGGGCTCTTGCGCGCCGGTGCTGGGAAAGGCCCGCGCCGTGGCCTGCAAGGTGGATTGCACCTGCGCCGCCGTCAGCCCCGGGTCGACCGCCAGCATCAGCGCCGCCGATGCTGCGACGATGGGCGTTGCAAAACTGGTGCCCAGCGAGGTGTCGCTGCCATTGCTGTAGATCGACGCGCCCGGCGTGGTGGTGCCGGCGTTCAGCGTCGTCACCAGCGGGTACAGGCAGGTGCCGCTCAGGTTGACGCAATTGCCGGCCGGCGCCGCGATGGCGATCTGCGGGCCCAGGTTGGAATAGCCGACCTTGGTGCCCGCATGGCGCACCCCCGCCACCGCCAATGCGCCAGGGCAGTTGGCCGGCTCGTTGACGGCCCGGCCGGCGTCGTTGCCCGAGGCCACCACCACCACCACGCCGGCGGCGTTGAGGTCGGCGATGGCCTCCCGGTAGCTGGCGCTGCAGTCGCCCGGTGAACCCAGGCTCAGGTTGAGCACCCGCGCCGGATGCGGGTTGCAGGTGGGCGACACGGCAGATGTGCTGCCGCAGGCGGCACCGTTGGACAGGCCGGCAGCCCAGCGCATGCCGGCAATGATGTCGTCGTCGAAGCCGCCGCAGCGGCCCAGCACCCGCACCGGCAGCACCATGGTGTTGCGGGCCGTGCCAGCCATGCCGATGTTGTTGTCGGTGGCCGCGCCGATCAGGCCCGCCACCTGGGTGCCATGCCAGCTGCTGGGGCTGGCGCCGCAGCTGTCGGATGCGGTGCTCCAGTCGCCCGGGTCGTTGGCATCGGCATCGCGGCTGTTGGACACGCTGCGGCCGCCGTCGTCATTGGCCGTGCCACTGTTCCGGACGAAGTCATAGCCCGGCCACAGCTTGCCGGCCAGGTCGGGGTGGTCGTAGCGCACGCCGGTGTCCAGCACCGCCACGGCGATGCTGGCCGAGCCTTCGGTGATGGCCCAGGCGCCCACGGCATTGACCGCAGAGACCAGCGTGGCGTCGGGTGCCCGCAGGTACCACTGGCCCGCCGCCGGTGTGGTGGTGGTCTGGTTGTCGGCAAACAGCGGGTCGTTCGGCAGCAGGGCTTGCACCGTCTTGCGGCGCACCGGCACGGCCCATTCCACATCGGGGTCGGCCGCCAACCGCCGGGCCAAGGCCTGGGCGCCGATGCCGCGCGCCCGCAGGCTCTGGCTGCGTGGCCCCAGCACATGGCCGTCCTGCAGCGGCAGCTGCAACTGCCGGCCCAGGCGCTGGGCGCCATGGCGGCCTTGCGCCAGCGCACTGCCCTGGCGGTACTTGACGATCACCCGGGCGTTGCCGTCGTCGTCGATGCCCGCCGCTGCCGTGCTGCTGCTGGGCGCCCGCTGCATGGTCTTTTCAGCCGCCTGGGCCATGCCCGCAGCCCATGCCAAGGCCAGCGCCGGCAGCCCTGCCGCCAGCGCCTTGCGCCACATCCATCCACCGGTTCCCGCCATCTCGACCTCCAGACCACATGCACGGCGCGCCGGGGTCAGCCCAGAACGCAACTGGCCCGGATACTAGCCGGGCCAGGTGCAGTGTGATGTCTGGAACTGTGCGGTGAAGTGCTGCAATGCCAAGCAGCTCGACGCAGGCGGAACCGGAACCAAGCAGACGCCGCAGATCCGGCTAAGCCGGTCTGCTGGCGGCGCCCCCTGGAGGGGGAGCGCCGCAGGCGCTACGGGGGTGGGCCCATTCAAGCGATGACGCGCACCATCTCCAGCACCTTGTTGGAGTAGCCCCACTCGTTGTCGTACCAGCTCACCACCTTGACGAAGGTGGAGTCCAGCGCCAGGCCGGCATCGGCGTCGAACACGCTGGTGCAGGGCTCGCCGCGGAAGTCGGTGGCCACCACCTTGTCTTCGGTGTAGCCCAGCACGCCCTGCATGGCGCCTTCGCTCTGGGCCTTCATCTCGGCGCAGATCTCGGCGTAGGTGGCGGGCTTGATCAGCTCGACCGTCAGGTCGACCACGCTGACATCGCTGGTCGGCACGCGGAAGGCCATGCCGGTGAGCTTCTTGTTCAGCTCGGGGATCACCACGCCCACCGCCTTGGCGGCGCCGGTGCTGCTGGGGATGATGTTCTCCAGGATGCCGCGGCCGCCGCGCCAATCCTTGTTGCTGGGGCCGTCCACCGTCTTCTGGGTGGCGGTGGCGGCATGCACCGTGGTCATCAGGCCACGCTTGATGCCCCATTTGTCGTTCAGCACCTTGGCCACCGGGGCCAGGCAGTTGGTGGTGCAGCTGGCGTTGCTGACGATGGCCTGGCCGGCGTAGCTGGCGTGGTTGACGCCGTAGACGAACATCGGCGTGTCGTCCTTGCTGGGCGCGCTGAAGATCACCTTCTTGGCGCCGGCGGCCAGGTGCTTCTCGCCGGCGTCCTTGGTCAGGAACAGGCCGGTGGCCTCGACCACCACATCGGCGCCGACCTCGCCCCAGGCCAGCGCGGCCGGGTCCTTCACCGCCGTCAGGCGGATCTTCTTGCCGTTGACGACCAGGGTGTTGCCGTCGACGCTGACCTGGCCCTGGAAGCGGCCGTGCACGCTGTCGTACTTCAGCATGTAGGCCAGGTAGTCGGGCTCGAGCAGGTCGTTGATGCCGACGACCTCGATGTCTTGGAAGTTCTGCACGGCGGCACGGAACACCATGCGCCCGATGCGGCCGAAGCCGTTGATGCCGATCTTGATGGTCATGACAGTCGATCTCCAGGGTTGAAACAAATCCGATGGGTGCGCGCGCGACGCCTTACTTGCCCAGCACGGTGCGCACCGTGTCGGCCAGCGCCTCGGCGGTCAGGCCGAAGTGCTTGAACAGCACCGGCGCCGGCGCGCTTTCGCCATAGGTGTCGATGCCCAGCACGGCGGCGCAGCCGTACTTCCACCAACCGTCGGTCACGCCGGCCTCGACCGCCACGCGCGGCAGCTTGGCCGGCAGCACGCTGGCCTTGTAGGCCGCGCTCTGGCGGTCGAACACGCTGGTGCTGGGCATGCTGACCACCCGCACCGCGATCTTCAGCTGGGCCAGCGCGGCCTGGGCATGCAGCGCCAGCTGCAGCTCGCTGCCGGTGGCGATGATCACCGCCTGCGCGGCCTTTTTCAGCCCCACTTCAGACGGGCTCGGCCAGCACATAGCCGCCCTTGGCGATGGCGTCCAGGCCCGAGGCCTGGGGCGCAGCCTCAGACGCCGCCTTGGGCGCATACGGCAGGTTCTGCCGGCTCAGCAGCAGCGCGCTGGGGCGCTGGCGGTTCTGGATGGCGCAGGCCCAGGCCACGGCGGTCTCGGCGGTGTCGGCGGGGCGCCACACGTCCAGGCCGGGGATCAGCCGCAGGCTGGCGGCATGCTCCACGCTCTGGTGGGTGGGGCCGTCTTCGCCCAGGCCGATGCTGTCGTGGGTGAAGACATGGATCACCCGCGTCTTCATCAGCGCGGCCATGCGGATGGCGTTGCGGCTGTAGTCGCTGAAGGTGAGGAAGGTGCCGCCGTAGGGGATGAAGCCGCCGTGCAGGGCCACGCCGTTCATGATGGCGGCCATGCCGAATTCACGCACGCCGTAGTTGATGTGGCGGCCGCCGTTGGGCTTGCCGGCGGCGTCGAAGCGCAGGTTGGGCGTGTGGCTGGTGTTGGTCAGGTTGCTGCCGGTCAGGTCGGCCGAGCCGCCCAGCAGTTCGGGCAGGGCCGCGGTGAAGGCTTCCAGCGCGATCTGGCTGGCCTTGCGGCTGGCCACGGTCTGGGCGGCGGTGTGCGCGGCGATGGCGGCGTCCACGGCGGCTTGGGCAAAATTGGCCGGCAGGTCGCCGCTCATGCGGCGCGCCAGCTCGGCGGCCAGGGCCGGGTGCTTGGCCTTGTACTTGGCGAAGGCCTGGGTCCACTTGGCCTCGGCCGCGTCGCCGGCGCGCTTGGCGTCCCAGGCGGCGTAGGCGTCCTCGGGGATCACGAAGGGCTCATGCGGCCAGCCGATGGCGGCGCGGGTCAGCGCAATTTCTTCGGCACCCAGGGCCTCGCCATGGGCCTTGGCGGTGCCGGCGCGGTTGGGCGAGCCCTGGCCGATGGTGGTCTTGCAGATGATCAGCGTGGGCTGGCTGGCGCTGGTCTTGGCCTGGGCGATGGCGGCGTCCACCGCCGCCACGTCATGGCCGTCGATCGGGCCGATCACGTTCCACTGGTAGGCCTGGAAGCGCTGGGCCACGTCGTCCACGTACCAGGGCTTGACCTGGCCGTCGATGCTGATGCCGTTGTCGTCGTACAGCGCCACCAGCTTGTTGAGCTTCCAGGCGCCGGCCAGGGCGCAGGCCTCGTGGCTGATGCCTTCCATCAGGCAGCCGTCGCCCAGAAAGGCCCAGGTGTGGTGGTTCACCACCGCATGGCCGGGGCGGTTGAATTCGGTGGCCAGCAGCTTCTCGGCCAGCGCCATGCCCACCGCGTTGGTCAGGCCCTGGCCCAGCGGGCCGGTGGTGGTTTCCACGCCCGGGGTGACATGCACCTCGGGGTGGCCCGGGGTCATGCTGTGCAGCTGGCGGAAGTTGCGCAGCTCGCTCATCGGCAAGGCGTAGCCGGTGAGGTGCAGCAAGGCATAAATCAGCATCGAGCCGTGGCCGTTGCTCAGCACGAAGCGGTCGCGGTCAGCCCATTGCGGGTTGGCCGGGTTGTGCTTCAGATGCCGGCCCCACAAGGCCACCGCGATGTCGGCCATGCCCATCGGCGCGCCAGGGTGGCCACTGTTGGCCTGCTGCACCGCGTCCATGGCCAGCGCACGCACGGCGTTGGCCATCAGTGCCACGTTCTTGGCAGACTTCAGCGTGCTGGCGCTGGGCTTGGTTCTTGTGGAGGTGGTGGCCATGCGCTGCGCCGCTGCGGGCGTGGTGGGTGGGTGAGGTCGAGCAGCTGATTTTAGCGGCGGCCCGCCACGGGTCCGAGGCTGCCAGGGCAGCGGCCTACACTGCCGCCGCCATGTCCACCGCACCCGCACCCGCACCGGCACCCGCACACGCACCCGCACCGGCACCCCGCTCGGCAGCCGCCAACCTGCCGGCGCTGATCCTGGCCGCCGGCCGCGGCGACCGCATGCGCCCGCTGACCGACGCCACGCCCAAGCCGCTGCTGCCGGTGGCGGGGCGGCCGATGATCGAGTGGCACTTGCTGGCACTGGCGGCGGCCGGCGTGCGGCAGGTGGTGGTCAACACCGCCTGGCTGGAAGACCAGTTCCCCGCCACCCTGGGCGACGGCAGCCGCTTTGGCCTGGCCATCCACTATTCACAAGAGGGCCGCGACCACGGCGGCGCCCTGGAGACTGCTGGCGGCATTGCCAAGGCGCTGCCGCTGCTGGGCCGGCACTTCTGGCTGGTGTCGGGCGACATCGTGGCGCCGGGCTTTGCCTTCGATGCCGCAGCAGCGCAACGCTTTGCAGCCGGCAGCGACGATGCCCAGCTGTGGCTGGTGCCCAACCCCGACTTCCATGCCGCTGGCGACTTTGCCTTGCAGGGCGACCGGGTGCAGCGCCCGGGCAGCGGCCAGGCACGCCCCTGGACCTATGCCAACCTGGCCCTGGTGCGCGACACGCTGGTGGCGGGCATTTCCGGCGGCCAGCATGCGCCGCTGGGCCCCTGCCTGTTTGCCAGCGCCGCCGCCGGCCGCCTGGGTGGCCAGTTGCTGCCCGGCGCCTGGCACAACGTGGGCACACCGGCGCAGCTGGCGGCCGTGAACGCCGTGCTGCAGCCGGCCGACTTCAGCACGGCCTGAGGGCGGACACAGCGCGATGCGCTATCGTGGCCGGGCATGTGCCGTTGGCGTGCCAGCGTCAGTCCCGTGACCGGCCACGGCATGCACACCTGCATCCCCATGGACACACGCCTCCGCATCATCGCCAGCGGCCACGCCGGCACCCTCACCGCCAAGCGCGGCGACAAGCTCGTCACCCAGCGCGCCGACAAGCCCGCCGCCCGCTTCGCGGCGATCCGCAGCTCGGCTGGCGCCGGCCTGTTGCTGCTGCTGGCCAGCCTGCCGCTGTGTGCGGCCACAACTGCGGCCACAACCGCTGCCACAACCGCTGCCACCACCGCGACGGCCACCGCTCCACGACAGACGGCCACCCCCAAGGCAGCGCCCTCCCCCACGGCCGCCACGGCAGGCGACGCCGGCCGCTTCACCTACCAGGGCCTGCTGCCGGCCGTGGCCGGGCTGGACCGTGCCAGGGCCGAGGCCGCGCTGGGCCAGCCGCTGCAGGCTGAACCGCTGCCGGCGCCACGCGCCGCAGCAGCATCGGCATCGGGCTCCGCGCCGGCAGCCGTGGCCACAGCGGCCAAGGCGGCGCGGGCCCCGGCCAGTGCCACCACCGCGTGTCCGCCCAGCAGCCGGGCGTGCGCTACACCCTGGCTGGCGACATCATCACCCGCACCGAAACCCGCGATGCGCGCTACGCCACCATCAGCGGTGTGCATGTGGGCGACACCGTGGCCCAGGCCCAAAAGGCCTATGGCAAGCGCCTGCGCACGGCACCACACCCGTATTTTTCGCAAGGCAAGGTGTTGAGCGTGTTCTCGCCCGACGGCAAGTTCGCCCTGGTGATGGAAGCCAACGACCAGGGCCGCATCATCACCTTGCGCGGTGGCCGGCTGCCCGAGGTCGGCTGGCTGGAGGGCTGCTCATGACCGGACCCCATCCCGTTGCCACCACCACCCGCTGGCGCCTGGCGGTGATCGGCGCCGGCCCGGCCGGCCTGGCCTTGGCGCTGCAGGCGGCACGCCAGCTGCCCACCGTCGACGTCACGCTGTTCGATGCCCGGCCCGCCGACAAGGACGTGTCAGGCGATGCACGCACCCTGGCACTGGCCCTGGGCAGCGTGCAGCAGCTGCGCCGGTTGGGCGCCTGGCCCGACGCCGCTGCACGCGCCATCACCGAGGTGGTGGTGTCGCAGGCGCCGCCCACGTTCAACCTGCCCGGCGCACAGGCTGAGGTGCGCCTGCGCGCCGCCGACGAAGGCGTGGACATGCTGGGGGCGGTGCTGACCTATGGCGCGCTGGTCAGCTGCCTGCAGCAGGCCTGGCAGGCGGCCGAGCGCGCAGCACCGCATCGGCTGCACAGCCGCTTCGGCCAGCCGGTGGTGGATGTGCGCAACCTGGGCCGGTCTGCGGCCGGCGCCAGCCAACGCCTGCGCCAGAACCTGCGCCAACGCCCAGAGGGGGTCGAGGTGGACGCCGGCATTGCCGAGACCTTTGACCTGGCGGTGGTGGCCGAAGGCGGCGTCTTTGCCGACCAGGCACGCAAGGCCATCACCCACGACTACGGCCAGACCGCCTGGGTGGGCACGGCCACGCTGGCCGGCGCCACGCCCGGGCTGGCGGTGGAGCGCTTCACCCGCCAGGGCCCGCTGGCCTTGCTGCCCTTGGCGCCCGCTGCCGACGGCCGGGCGCGCGCCGCCATGGTGTGGTGTGTGACCAGCGCCGACGACCCGGTGGCCGCGCTCAGCGACGCCCAGCGCATGGCCGTGCTCAACACCCTGCTGCCGACAGCGGCCGGCACGGTGGTGGGCTTGTCCGCGCTGAAGCAGTTTCCGCTGGGGCTGAACGCCGAACGCAGCCTGAGCGACGGTGCCATCGTGCGCATCGGCAATGCCGCGCAGACGCTGCACCCGGTGGCCGGCCAAGGCCTGAACCTGGGACTGCGCGACGCCGCCGCCCTGGTGCAGGCGCTGCGCCATGCCGACCCGGCCGACTTGCCGGCCTTGCTGCGCCGCCTGGAATGGCAGCGTGGCCCCGACCGCTGGAGCATGATCGCCGCCACCGATTTTCTGGCGCGCAGCTTCACCTGGCGCTGGCCGGGCCTGCCGGCCGCCCGCGGCCTGGGCCTGGCCGTGCTGCAGGCCCTGCCGCCGGTCAAGTCGGCGCTGGCGCGGCAGATGATGTTCGGCCGGCGCTGATCGCGCTGTTCGCGCTGTTCGCGCGGCCGGCCCGGGCCGTGTCAGGCCCCCGTCAAGCGCTGCGTGCTACATTCGACGCCCATGCCTGCCAACCGCTTCTTTTTTGCGTACTTTTGGTTCTCGCCCCTCACCGGCGGCTGGAGAAGCAAACGCGCGTGACACGCAAGCGTTGCAAGCAACCAGACAAACCGCCGGCAGCCCCGGCGGTTTTTTTTCGTCCCCATCCCATCCCGCAGCCCAGGAGCAGACCATGGCCCCCCAACACCCCAGCAGCCGCCACCAGTCGCCACCGAGCCGGGCTTTGGCTATGCGCTGAGCGAGAAGACCAGCCAGACCGACGACCAGCGCATCGAGGAGGTGACGCCGCTGCCGCCGCCCGAGCACCTGATCCGCTTCTTCCCGATCGCCGGCACGCCGGTGGAAACAGCTGATCGGCGACACCCGGCCAGAACGTGCGCCGCATCCTCGACGGCAGCGACGACCGGCTGCTGGTGGTGATCGGCCCCTGCTCGATCCACGACCCGGCCGCCGCGCTGGACTACGCCCGCCGCCTGAAGGCCGAGCGCAGCCAAGTACGCCGACACGCTGGAAATCGTGATGCGGGTCTACTTCGAGAAGCCGCGCACCACCGTGGGCTGGAAGGGCCTGATCAACGACCCCTACCTGGACGAGAGCTACCGCATCCACGAGGGCCTGCGCATCGCCCGCCAGCTGCTGGTCGACATCAACCGCCTGGGCGTGCCGGCGGGCAGCGAGTTCCTCGACGTGATCAGCCCGCAGTACATCGGCGACCTGATCAGCTGGGGCGCGATCGGCGCGCGCACCACCGAAAGCCAGGTGCACCGCGAGCTGGCCAGCGGCCTGTCGCGCGCCGATCGGCTTCAAGAACGGCACCGACGGCAACCTGAAGATCGCCACCGACGCGATCCAGGCCGCCAGCCGGCCGCACCACTTCATGTCGGTGCACAAGAACGGCCAGGTCGCCATCGTGCAGACCAAGGGCAACAAGGACTGCCACGTGATCCTGCGCGGCGGCAAGGCGCCCAACTACGACGCCGCCAGCGTGGCCGCGGCCTGCGCAGGAGCTGCGCGCGGCCAAGCTGCCCTGCCAGCTGATGGTCGACTGCAGCCACGCCAACAGCAGCAAGCAGCACCAGCGCCAGATCGACGTGGCGCGCGACATCGCCACGCAGCTGGCCGCCGGCGAGCGCTGCATCTTCGGCGTGATGGTGGAAAGCCACCTGCAGGCCGGCGCGCAGAAGTTCAGCGCCGGCCAGGACGACCCGGCCAAGCTGGCCTATGGCCAGAGCATCACCGACGCCTGCATCGGCTGGGACGATTCGGTGGGCGTGCTGCAGACGCTGAGCGACGCGGTGCTGGCGCGTCGCCAGCGCTGAACGCGTCAGCCCGTCAGCCCGTCAACCGCAGGCTGCGCGGTTCTCGGGCGCCACGTTGGTGGGGTAAGACAGCGTGCCGTTGCAGCGTGATGGTGGTCGCCAGCGCGCTGATCACCAGCTTGGTGAAGCCGATGCGGCGGTTGCTGGTGTCGACGGCCACGCCGGTGGGCGGCGCGACCACCCTTGCCAGCGTTGCCACGGCAGCGGCAGCGGCACCACCACCACCACCACCGCCGCCGCAGCAGCGCAGCACAACAGCCAAAACAAGACCACCGGACAGCACGGTGTGACAGGTTGGGCAGCCTGGCCAGGCACGGCCTGAGTGCAGCCGTCAGCCGGCAGGGGGCTTGTGCCGTTAAGCTAGGGATTGACCCCGGACAACCATGCACGCGCTCAAAGACTCCCCTCCGCACACGCTCAATCTGGTCGAAATCATCGATTTCAAGTGGCTGATGGCTGGCGACGGCCACCGTGTGCACGTCGAACGGCTGCAGGCCGACCGCAGCTATGCCGGCCATTGCCTGGCATTGGGCGCCGCTTCGCACACATCGGCGCTGCGTGATGTGGCGCTGCGCCTCGCAGCCCGGCTGCACCTGAGCTTGCCAGGAACCAGCGGCTGAAGGTCCATGCCGGCAGGCGGCCAGCCGCGTCAGGGCCTGGCCGCCGGTGCCGAGGCTGCGGCGGTGGCGCCAGCGCTGGCCTCTTCGGCGCTGGCCGAGGCCGACGCCGGTAGCGGGTCGAGCAGGCCACGCTCCAGGCGGTCGACCTTGGGGGCGTCCCAGCGGCCGGTGACGCGGAATTCACGCGCGCTGGCCTGGCGCAAAGGCTCGCGCAGCAGCCACTGGCCCACAAAAGCGCCCAGGCCCACGGCCGGGTTCACGGCGGCATAGGCCAGGCTGGCGGTGCCGGCATTGAGCTCGGGCACCACCACCACATGCAGGTCCTGGGTCTCGCCGGCGATGTCGGCGCTGCCAGCCATGGCCACCAGCGCCTGCAGGCCACGCAGGCGCAGGTTTTCGGTGCTGGCCACGCCGCGGTGGATCTGCAGGTTGGCGGTGGCGGTCTCGAATGCAAAGCCCTGCTGGAACACATCGCGGAAATCGAACAGCAGGCGCCGGGGCAAGGCCTGCAGGCTCATCACGCCCAGCAGGCGCGCAGCGCCCGGGTCCATCTGCAGAAAGCGGCCGGCTTGCATGTCCAGCGCCAGCTGTCCGCCCAGGGACGGCAGGTCCAAGGCCAGCGGTGAGCCGTCCCAGCCCAGCGTGCCGGACAGCTTGCCACTGCCGCCGCGCAGTTGTTTGCCAAAGCCCAGGCGCTCGAGCAGGGCGCCCCCGTTGGCCACGTCCAGCGCAAAGGCCAGCGCCATGCGCCGGCGCGCCTGGCCGGGCACGGCCTCCCAGCGGCCGTCAGCCACCAGGCTGGCGTCGTCGTTGTGCAGGCGCAGCCGGGTGAGTTGCCATTCGCTGCGGCCGGTGGGGTCGTTGGGGGCGGGGCGGTGCGCGGCCTGCAGCGCCAGCGCCCCCAGTTTGCGGCCGCGCAGCGCGAAGTCGGCCACCGTGATGTCCAGCGCCGGCAGCACCAGGTCAGCGCGGTCCACCAGCTGGGTCACCGGGTCGGCCGCCGCAGCGCTGCTGCTGTCGTCGGGCAGGCTCAGGCGGCTCAGCTGGGCCTGCAGCCGCCCCGGGCTGCTGGCGCTGCGGGGCGCGCGGTAATCCAGCGTCCCGGCGGCCTGGTCGGTCTTGAACTGGGCGCGCCAGGTGTCGGCGGCCTCGATGGCGGGGCCGGTGGCCGGCAACCGCTGCAGGTCGAGCTCGACGGCGCTCAGGCGCCGGCCGCCCAGCAACAGCTCGGACGCGGTGAGCTGCAAGGTCTGCGGCAGCCAGCGCCAGCTGTCG
>CAWJOQ010000047.1:0-12943 GCA_963844485.1 uncultured beta proteobacterium | reverse complement strand
AGCGCACCGCAGTGTCTTGCTGGGCAAGTGGTTGCCGCGCGCTGCCGCGCTGTGCGCGCCGGCGCTCAGCCCTGCTCGGGCGCGGCCAGCCGTGCAGCCACAGCGTCGCCCACATGCTGCATGAAGGCGCGCACCCGCGCGGTCTGGCGCAGGTCGGGGTGGGTCAGCATCCACACCGGCACGCTCAGCTCGGGGATGGGGTCGGACACCGCCACCAGCTCCGGGTGGCGCTCGGCCATGAAGGTCGGCAGGATGCCCACCGCCAGCCCGGTGTGCAGCACCGCCGCCACGGCGTTGAAGATGTCCACCCGCAGGCGCACGTTGGCGCTGGCCAGGTGCTTGCGCATCCACTGGTCGTAGACGCGCGACTGGCTGTCGCGCTCGAAGGCGACCCAGGGCGCGTCGCGCAGCAGCGTGGCCATGGGCTGCACGCTTTGCGGCAGGCCGCGGGCGCCGCGCCGGGCGTAGACCCGGCAATGGGTGTCGCCCAGCGGCCGGCCCACCAGGTGGTCGGCCACCTGGGTGCTCAGGCGCAGGGCCACATCGGCTTCGCGCCGTGACCAGCTGGCCGATTCATCGGCGTGGCGGCGGCTCAGGTCGACGAGGAAGGCGTTCTCCACCACCTCGACCTCGATGCCGGGGAAGCTGCGGGCGAAGTCGGCCAGCGGCTGGGGCAGCAGGTGCTCCATCACCACGAAGGCCGTGGTCACCCGCAGCAGGCCGGTCAGCTCGCGGTCGCGCCCGGCCACCCGGCGCTCGATCTCCTCGGCCTGGTCGGCCATGCGGCGGGCCTGCTCCAGCACCAGGGCGCCGGCCTCGGTGGGCTGGTAGCCATGGCGGGCACGCTCGAACAAGCGTGCGCCCAGGCGGGCTTCCAGCGCGTCGAGCCGGCGCAGCACGGTGGTGTGGTTCACCCCCAGTTGCCGTGCCGCTGCTGCCAGCCCGCCGGTGTTGCCCACCGCCAGCGCATAGCGCAGGTCGCTCCAGTCCAGTTCAGCCATGCGGGTCTCCGGGCAGGGCCTGCCCAGCGGCGCGACCTCAACATCTGCAAATTTGCAATTATCGCCAGGCAGGGCCAGCGTTTGGTGACGCCCGGGTGATTGCTTGGGCCGCTGCGGGCCATGCGGCGCTGCTGGCGGATCAGGCCAATCGGCGTGGCCGGGCCGCTGAGGCCGCGCAGTGCGGGGCGCGCAGCACTGCAGCGGGCGCCGCGGCTGTCTGCTTGCTGGGTTGGCGCACGCCGCTGCGGGTGCTGGCCCGCTGATGCAGGTGCTGGCAAGCCGTTGCGCCAGCCTGGCGCCGCTTGCGGCGCCGTGCCCGCTCAGGCGCGGGGCTTGGCTGCCGGGTGGGCGGCGCGGTAGGCGGCGCGGGCTTCCTGGTGCTTGACCACCCGCTCAGCGGCGCCTTCCTTGCCGTGCTTGGCATCACGCAACGCGTGCTGGACCCGGTCACGCAGGATGTGCAGGCGGGTGCGGTGCTTGTGGGCGGCGATGGAATTCGACATGGTGGAACCTTTGGATTTGTAGGGGGCGATCGCTTGCGCGGTCGTGCGGCACAGCGTCTGTGCGCCACCGCGCATGGTGCCACACGGCCGATGGGGCCTGGCCGCTTCCTAGAATGCGGCCGATGCCAGCTGCCCTTCCCATCCCCCGCGCACGCGGCGCGTCTCTCCGCATGCTGGTGGTGGTGGTGCTGGGTTTTGCCAGTGGCCTGCCGCTGGCGCTGACCGGCCAGGCCCTGCAGGCCTGGCTGAGTGTCGAAGGCGTGGACATCGCCACCATCGGCTTCCTCAGCCTGGTGGGCCTGCCCTACACCTTCAAGTTCCTGTGGGCGCCGCTGATGGACCGCTTCGAGCTGTGGCCCGCGCTGGGCCGCCGCCGGGGTTGGCTGGTGCTGACCCAGCTGGCCTTGGCGCTGGCGCTGTGGGCCTTGTCGGCCACCTCGCCCACCGGCGCGCTGCAGGCCTTTGCCTTGCTGGCCGTGGCGGTGGCCTTCATCTCGGCGTCGCAAGATGTGGTGATCGATGCCTACCGCACCGACCTGCTGGCGCCGACCGAGCGCGGCCTGGGCGCGTCGCTGAATGTGCTGGGCTACCGGCTGGCGATGATCCTGTCGGGCGGTGTGGCCCTGATCTGGACCGACGCCAACCAGGGCAATGGCTGGAGCTGGCCCCAGGTCTACCAGCTGATGGCCTGGCTGATGGTGGGCGCGGCGCTGCTGTCGGCCCTGGTGCTGCCGCGACTGCCGGCCCTGGACGAGCGCGGCGCACCAGCCCTGCCGCCCAGCAGTGCCCGCAACGACCTGCTGGGCTTTGCCGCCGTGGTGGCGGCAGTGGTGGTGGGCTACCTGGCCACCTTGCATGCCTTCACCCCACTGGCCAAGGCCTTGCTGGGGCCCTGGCTGGCAGGCGGCGCGCTCAGTGCCACGCTGCAGGCCCGCTGGATCGACCTGCTGGCGCTGCTGATGGGCATCGGCTTCACACTGCCGCTGGCGGCCTGGGCGGCGCGGCGTGCCCGCTTCGGTACCTTGCTCAACGGCCTGGGCAGCTATTTTGCGCAGCCGGGGGCGGCGGCGTTTCTGCTGTTCATCGTGCTCTACAAGCTGGGGGATGCGTTTGCCGGCGCGCTGATGACGCCGTTTCTGCTCAAGACCATGGCCTTCAGCTCGGCCGAGGTGGGGGTGGTCAACAAGATCATCGGCCTGTGGCTGACCCTGGGCGGCGCGCTGCTGGGCGGGCTGCTGATGCTGCGGCTGGGCCTGTGGCGCGCGCTGCTGCTGTTTGGCGTGCTGCAGGCGGCCAGCAACATGGGCTTCTGGTGGCTGGCCACGCATGGCAAGGGCAGCCTGCCGGGGCTCACCATCCCGGCCTTCGACGCTGGCTTTGTCGCGCTGGCCCAGCCCACCCTGGTCGACGGTGGCCTGCTGATGGTGATCGCCTTCGAAAACCTGTCGGGCGGCATGGGCACGGCCGCTTTCCTGGCCTTCCTGATGAGCCTGACCCAGCAGCGCTTCACCGCCACCCAGTTTGCGATGCTCAGCGCCTTTGCGTCGGTGGGCCGGGTGTGGGTGGGGCCACTGGCCGGTGTGCTGGCTGAATCCATCGGCTGGCCGACCTTCTTCATCGTCTCCACCGTGGTGGCGCTGCCCGCCCTGGGCATGCTGTGGTGGATGCGCGCCGCCGTGCGCCGGCTGGAGGTGGTGCCCGGTGCGCCGGTCGATGATTGACAGCCTTGTACCGTGCGCCGGTGGTTGGCCGGGCCGCCTGGCCCTTGCAAGCCCGCCAGTGCACCCCAAGTGCGGCCTAAGATGCAGCCAATGACCGATTCCGCCTTCAGCACCAAGGCCCAGGTGGCCATGCCCGCACTGGCCCATGCCAGCAACTGCCGTTGTGCCCTGCATGCGCGGCGCCGCCTGGGCGGGGCCTTGATCGGCGGCGGGGCCCTGGCGGCACTGGGGTGGGGCGGCCCGGCGGCGGCCCAGGTCGATGCCGAGTGCCAGCGCTCCAGCTTTGCCAAGGCGGTGCCGGCCGATCAGATCGAGCAGGCTGCCAGCCAGCAATACCAGCAGATGCTGCAGCAGGCCAGCCAGCAGCGTGCGCTGGCGCCGGCCAGCAATCCGCAGTTGCAGCGCCTGCGCTACATCGCCAACCGCATCATCCCGTTCACCGCCGGCTGCAACACCCGGTCCAAGCAGTGGCGCTGGGATGTCAACCTGATCGGCGACCAGCAGATCAATGCCTTCTGCATGCCGGGCGGCAAGATCGCGTTTTATTACGGCATCCTGGCCAAGCTGCAGCTCAACGACGACGAGGTGGCCACCATCATGGGCCACGAGGTGGCGCATGCGCTGCTGGAGCACGCCCGCGAGCGCATGGGCAAGACCATGGTCACCCGCGGTGTCATCGAACTGGGCGCAGCGCTGTTCGGCCTGGGGGGCGCCGGCACCACGCTGGCCAACATGGGCGGGCAACTGCTGGAGCTGCGGTTCTCGCGCAGCGACGAAAGCGAAGCCGACGCGCTGGGCCTGGTGCTGTCGGCCAAGGCCGGCTACCGGCCCGAGGCCGGCATCAGCCTGTGGCAGAAGATGCTGGCAGCCAGCAAGGGCGCGCCACCGCAGTTTCTCAGCACCCATCCGTCGGGCGACAGCCGCATCCGGGACATCGAGGCCCGTCTGCCGCGCCTGGCGCCGGTGTATGCCGACGCGGGCAAGCCTGATCGGCGATTCGCCCCGCCGACGGCCTGAGGTGTTGGCGCTGCCCCGCCGCAGGCAGCCACCGTGCCGGCAGGCCTACCAGCGCTGCGGCAGCGGCTTGACCAGCACAAACTGGCTGTTTTCCACCTGCAGGTAGCCACCGCGCTCCAGGTCCTTCATCAAGCGGCTCACCATCTCGCGTGAGCAACCCAGCCGGTTGGCCATCTCCTGGTGGGTGAGGCGGTCGACCACCCGCTGGCTGCCGTCGGCCTGGGTCTGGGCCGCGCCCTGCAGCAGCGACCGCAGCCGCCCGTACACATCGTTGAGCGCCAGCTGCCGGGTGCTGTGCGTGGCCGACCGGGCGCGGCGGATCACCTTGGCCAGCAGCTCGAAGGCAAACTCGGGGCGCTCGCCGACGAAGCGCTCCAGCGTGCGCCGGCCCACCACCGAGCAGTTGCAGGCTTCCAGCGTGATCACGCTGGCCGAGCGCGGGCCGCCGTCCAGGCTGAGCTCGCCGAGGTATTCACCCGGCCCGTAAACGCCGTAGGTGATCTCGCGGTCGTTGTCGCCGGCGCTGAAGGCACGCAGCCTGCCGCTCAGGATGATGAAGATGGTGTCGCCCTGGTCACCTTCCTGGATCAGCAGCGTGCCCTTGCGGTAGCGCCGCATCTCGCCGCGCGAGGCCAGTTCGGCCAGGGCTTCGCTCATCTCGATGGGGGCGCCCATGGTGCCGGCCGCTGGATGGGCAGGCCGCTTGGCGCTGGTGTGGGCTGTCGGTCCGGCGTCCGTGTTGGCAGCCGATACCAGGGATCGGGCAGGTTCTCGTGGATCGGTGATCTGGGCCATCGGCAACGGGTGCGGCCGATTGGCGGCGCGGCACCCGGCGTCGATGCTACCCCCAGCCCTGGCCAGCAGCCGGCGCAGCGCGGGCTGCTGCCCGGCGCGCGGCGCCGTACCAGGGCCGGCAAGGCCTCAGGAATGCAGCACGCGGTCTGCCGCGCGGGCGGCGCTGCTGCCCTGCAGGGCATTGACCAGCGGCGGCAGCAGCGCCACCTGCTGCACCAGCGCGCGGATGCTGCAGGCGCCGGTCTTGATGCGGATGCTGCCGATCTGGGTGCGGATGGTGGCCAGGCCCACGCCTTGGCGGGCGGCGATCTCAAGCGGCGTGAGGTCGGCACACAGGCCCTTGATGACCGCCGTCTCGGCCATCGTCAGGCCATGGCTGCGGGCGAACCATTCCACCGTCAGTTCTTCACAGACCTGGCGCTTGCCCAGCAGCACGGCGGCACCGGGCTGGTCGTCGGCACCCAGGGCGGGCAGCGGCACCACCGCCACGCTGATGCGCTGGTGCCCGGGCAGGTGGCTGTCGCCCAGCTGCAGCAGGCGGCGCAGGCCACGCTGGGTGGCGCCCACCAGCGCGTCGCGCAGCGCCTGCTGGTCTTGCGGCAGGCGGGCCTGCAACTGCCCGCCCAGCCATTGCAGCGGGTGCAGCGCGTCCATGTCGCGGCGCGCCGCCTTGTTGATGTGGCTGACTTCCAGCGATTCGTTGATCAGCAGCATGCCGTAGTCCAGGGTGTCGAGCATCTGCGCCATGCGGCGGTGCTGCAGCGAGGCGGCGCCGCGCCGCTCCGGGCCGGCGTAGGCACGGGCGCGCTGGGGGATGGTGGCTGCACCCAGGGCGGCAAACAGGTCCTGGGTGTTGGCGTGCGGGGCGTTGTGCAGGTCGAGCATGTTGGCTTCTCCGTGGGCAGCGACCGTGCGGATCACAAGGCCGGGCTGCATGCGTTGCAGTGTGCGCGCCGGCCCTGCCGTTTGGCGTGACGCCTGCCACGCGCCAACCTGTGACTTATTGCCAGCGCTGCTGCGTGGCCGCCGGCTCAGGTGCCGCCCACGTGGGGGTTGTGGCGGCGCTCGGCGCCGAAGCTGCTTTCGGGGCCGTGGCCGGGGATGAACACGGTGTCGTCGCCCATCGGCCACAGCCGCTGGGTGATGCTGGCGATCAGGCGTGGCGTGGTCGCCGCCCGGAAAGTCGGTGCGGCCGATGCTGCCGGCAAACAGCACGTCGCCGACAAAGGCGCGCTGGGCCTCGGCGCTGTGGAACACCACATGCCCCGGCGTGTGGCCCGGGCAATGGCGCACTGCCAGCGTGCTGCGACCCACCGTGACGGTGTCGCCGTCGGCCAGCCAGCGGCGTGGGCGTGAAGGGCTCGGCCGGGGCAAAGCCGAACATCGTGGCCTGCTCGGCCAGGCCGTCGATCCAGAACTGGTCGCCCGGGTGCGGGCCGACGATGGGCAGGCCCAGCGTGCGCGCCAGCGTGCCGGTGCCGCCGGCATGGTCGATGTGGGCATGGGTGAGCAGGATCTGCGTGCAGCTGCACGCCCAGGCGCGCCACCGCAGCCTGCAGGCGCGGCAGGTCGCCACCGGGGTCGATGACGGCGCCTTCCATCGTGTCACTGCACCAGACGATCGAGCAGTTCTGTTGGAAGGGCGTGACGGGGACGATTTGGTAGCGCAGCATGGGCAGGATTGTCCTGCGGCCAGCGCGTGTTGACGCCGGTCCGGCGCAGGCGCTTGCAATAGCCAATAGCATGTGCCGCAAGATGACGCCAGCGCACGCCCAAGCCGCACCCAAGACCCTGGGCCTGTGGTCCTTGTCCATGGCCTATTTCGTGATGGGCACGTCCTCGATCGCGGTGGTCGGCCTGGTCAACAACATGGCGGCTGACCTGCAGGTGAGCAAGCCGGATGTCGCGGTGCTGATCACCGTGTTTGCGCTGACCTTTGCGCTGGCCGCGCCGCTGCTCCAGGTGGCCGCCGGCAGCCTGCCAAGGCGCAGCCTGCTGCTGGGCGGGCTGGTGGTGATGGCCAGCGGCTGCCTGCTCAGCGCCCTGGCGCCCAGCTATGGCGGCGTGGTGGCCGCGCGCGTGCTGATGGCGCTGGGTGCTGCTGCCGTGGGGCCGGTGGCGTCGGGCCTGGGCGCCGGGCTGGTGCCGCCCGAGCGCCAGGGCCACGCGCTGGCCGTGGTCTTCGGCGGCATGACCCTGGCCAGCGTGCTGGGCCTGCCGCTGACCGCCTGGCTCGGCGCGCAGCTGGGCTGGCGCTGCGATGTTCGGCGGCCTGGCCGTGCTCAGCCTGCTGACCGCGCTGACGATAGCGCTGCTGGTCGATGACCGGCGCGCCGCGCCGGTCACCTCGCTGGCCAGCTTCGGCCAGGTGTTTCGGCAGCGGGCTGCCGCCTGGTCGGTGGCCATGTCGGTGTGCCACATGGCGGCGCAGTTCTCGCTGTTTGCGCTGGTGGCGCCGTTTCTGCAAGAGCGTTTCGGTGTCAGCGCCGGGCAGCTGTCCCTGGCCTTGCTGGTGGGCGGCATGAGCGGCGTGGCTGGCAACCTGCTGGCAGGCCGGTTTGGTGACCGCCTGGGCGCGCCGCGCAGCCTGCAGTTGTCGGTGCTGGGCATGGCCTGCGCCAGCCTGGCGCTTGCTGCTGCTGCCGGCCTGGCCCTGGCTGGGCATCGCCGCCTATGGCTTCTGGTCGATGGCAGGCATGGGCTTCTACGCGCCGCAGCAAAAGCGCCTGATCGGCCTGGCGCCCGATCTGCGCAACCTGCTGCTGGCGATCAATGCCTCGGCGCTGTACATCGGCATGTCGCTGGGGTCGGCGACCGGCAGCCAGGCCTGGGTGGCGCTGGGCCCCTGGTCACTGCCAGCGATGGCCCTGGGCTTCATCGGCTGCAGCCTGGCCACGTTTTTGTTGTCGCGGCGTGCAGAGCGTGTTGCGCCGGCATCCTTCGCCAAGGTCTGACGGTGGTGTCGACGCAGGCGCCCTGCGTGTGGTTTTCGGGCGGCCACAGCAACGGATGCGGCCTGGTTTTGCCATCATCTGCCGGCCAGTCCTCGCTGCCGGAGCGCTCCATGCCACCACCACCTGTACTTGACCGCCGTGCGCTGTTGCGCCAGGGGCTGCTGCTGGGCGCGGCGGCTGCATTGCCACTGCAGACCCTGGCACAGCAGCGGCTGGCGGCGGCGCAGGCCGGGCCTGTGCCTGGCGCAGTGCCCATGACACGGCCGATCCCGAGCACCGGCGAGCCCTTGCCGCTGGTCGGGCTGGGCAGCTGGATCACCTTCAATGTGGGCAACGACCAGGCCGCGCAGGCGCAATGCGCCGACGTGATGCAGGCCTTTTTCAGCGCGGGCGGCAAGCTGATCGATTCGTCGCCGATGTACGGCTCGTCCCAGGCGGTGATCGGCCAGGGCCTGCGCAGCCGCCAGGCGCTGGGCCGTGTGTTTGCGGCCGACAAGGTGTGGGTCAGCCCGGCCGCGCGCGGCCCGGCGCAGATGGCCGACTCCAGGCGCCACTGGGGCGTGCCGCGCTTTGACCTGCTGCAGGTCCACAACCTGCTGTCCTGGCAGGACCATCTGGTGACCTTGTTTGCCATGAAGGCAGTCGGGCAGTTGCGCTACGTCGGCATCAGCACCTCGGAGGGCCGGCGGCACGCCGAGGTCGAGCAGATCATGCGCAGCCAGCCGCTGGACTTTGTGCAGCTGAGCTACAGCCTGCGGGACCGCCAGGCGCAGGAGCGCCTGCTGCCACTGGCGCAGGACCGCGGCATCGCCGTGATCGTGAACCGCCCGTTCGAGCAGGGCGGCCTGCTGCGTGCATTGGGCCGCCACCCGTTGCCGGGCTGGGCCGCTGAGCTGCAGTGCGGCAGCTGGGCCCAGGTCGCCTTGAAGTTTGCGGTGGCGCACCCGGCGGTCACTTGCGCCATCCCGGGCACCACCCGCGTCGACCATGTGCGCGAGAACCTGGCTGCCGCCAGCGGCCCCTTGCCCGATGCGGCGATGCGCGCCCGCATGGCGGCGCACACCGACAAGCTGCTGTGAGCTTGCAGTGAGCGCGGTGTGAGCATGTTGTGAGCGAATGGTGGAGCTACCGGCTGGGCAGTTTTCTGCTGTTCTCGCCGCGCACCTACGGCAACTTGGTGGCGACTTACAACGCCGATGTCTGGCCGCTGCAGCCGGTGCTGCTGGTGCTGGGTTTGGCCGCCTTGTGGGTGGCCCTGCGGGCGCAGGCCGCCCGCCAGGCGCGGACCCAGGCGGGTACCCAGGCGTGGAGCCAGACGCGCTGGGTCTGGTGCCTGCTGGGCGCTGCCTGGTGCTGGGTCGGCTGGGGCTTTCACAGCAGCCGCTTCAGCAGCATCCACTGGGTGGCGCAGTACCTGGCCTGGGGCTTTGCCGTGCAGGGGCTGGCACTGCTGTGGCTGGGCGGGCTGCGCTCTGGTTTGCGCTCAGGTCTGCACTTTGCGCCCCGTGCGCCGGCCCGCACGGCCGTGGCGGCCGCCATCGTCAGCCTGGCGCTGCTGGGCTGGCCGCTGCTCGGCCTGGTGCTGGGCCGGCCGTGGTCACAGGCCGAGAGCTTTGGCACCATGCCCGACCCCACAGCCATTGCGACCATCGGTTTTTTGCTGCTGGCGCCGCAGGCACCACGGTGGTTGATGGTGCTGCCGCTGTTGATGGCGGCGCTGGGGCTGCTGACAGCGCGGGCGCTGCAACTGGCCGCAGCCTGAGCTGTTGGCGGGGCTGCGCGGCTTGGCGCCGGTGGCCAAGTTGCCCAAGCGTGCGGTCGCTCAGCCCGCCGCTGACAGGGTCACCGCCAGATTCAGCCCCGCGATCGCGCTGAAGACCGCCAGCAAGCCGGCCAGCCACACGCTGCGCACGCGGTTGCTCTCGACACGCTCGATCAGCTCGGCGTTTTGCTCCGCCAGTGCCTTGATCAGCGCCGACGAGGCCTGCATCTGCGCCTGCAGTTCGCTGGTCGCTGCTTCGGCTTGCGCCAAGCGCGCTTGCAGCGACGCCAGTGCCTCCGGCGGGGCCGGTACGTTGGCGACCGCGCTGTCAGGCGCCGCTGCGTCGCCGGCTGCCGCTGGTTTGCGGCCGGCACTGTCCCAGAGTTTCTTGGCGCCCTCTGCAATCACCGGCGCGTTCTTGATCACGTCGCTCCACGGCACCAGTTTCAACACCGTCATCCAGCCGATGGCCATTGCTGTGTTCCTTGCTTCAGTTCAATCGCACACCATAGACGCATCTGCATGCCCCTGCAGCCTGCCCAGCGCAGGCAGCTGTCAGACCCCCAGCAGCTGTCCGCCGTCGACCGTGATGGTCTGCCCGGTGATCCAGCGTGCATGCGGTGATGCCAGGAACAGCGCCACCTCGGCAATTTCTTCGGGTGTGCCCATGCGGCCGAACGGGAATGCTCTGCCGGGTGCGCTCATACAGCGGGTCGGCTGCCAGCCGGCGCTGGTCCCACACGCTGCCGGGGAAGTCGATCGAGCCGGGCGCGATCGCGTTCACGCGCACACCCTGGCGCGCCAGCATCGCGGCCTGGCTGCCGGTGTAGCTGAGCATCGCGGCCTTGGCCGCCGCGTAGGCGGCCGCACGGGTGGACGGGCGGTAGGCCGAGATCGACGCGATGTGCACGATGCTGCGGCCTCTGGCGTCGTCGGCGCTGCCTGCCAGCAGCGCGGGCAAGGCGGCATGTGATGCGCGCACCATGGCCATCACGTCCACCTGCAGGCTGTTGGCCCAGCTGGCTTCATCGTCGCCCATGCCAAAGCCCGAGGCGTTGTTGACCAGCACATCGATGCCGCCCAGCGCGGCCTGCGCTGCGGCCACATAGCGCGCCACATCGGCGGCATCGGCCAGGTTGCAGGGGGCGGCGTGGGCGGCTTGCCCGTGTTGCCGCAGGTCGGCCAGGGTGCTGGCCAGGGCGTCGGCACCGCGGGCGCAGATGGACACCTGGGCACCGGCGGCCGCAAAGCCCAGTGCGATGGCGCGGCCGATGCCGCGGCTGCCGCCGGCCACCACCACGCGTTTGCCCTTGAAGTCGAAAGCCATGCCGGTCCGTCCTGTTCTTGGTTGCAAAGCGCAGATTGTGCGGGGCTGGCGCGTAACGGCAGCGCTGGATCGCCGGGTCTGCGCAGCCCTGCCGCTGTGCCCGGCGGCGTCAGCCCAGGCGCTGCGCCAGCAAGGGCGCAAACAGCGCGGCGATGCCCAGGAACGAGAAGAAGCCCACCACATCGGTCACCGTGGTCAGGATGATCGACGAGGCGGTGGCCGGGTCTTGCCCGAAGCGGCGCAGCAGCACCGGCACCAGCGCGCCGGCCAGGCCGGCGGCAAACATCGAGATCACCATCGCCAGCGCGATCACGCCCACCAGGGCCAGTGATTTGCTCCACACATACACCGCCAGCCCGGTGGTGGCCGCCACGGCCAGCCCATTGACCAGGCCGGTCACCGCCTCCTTGCCCAGCACGGCGGGCCAATGGCGCAGGCTGATCTCGCGCAGCACCAGGCCGCGCATGGTCACGGCCAGGGCCTGGGCGCCGGCGTTGCCCGACTGCCCGGCCACCACCGGCAGCAGCACGGCCAAGGCGGTGAACTGGGCGATGGTGCTTTCAAACAGGCCCACCACCGCCGCCGCCAGAAACGCGGTGAGCAGGTTGATCTGCAGCCAGGGCAGGCGCTTGCGCACCGCCAGCCAGGGCGAGGACAGGGCGCGTTCGTCCGGGCTGGCGCCCACCATCGTCAAGATGTCGAGGCTGCTTTCTTCTTCCACCGCGGTGATCAGTTCAGCCTGGCGGATGACGCCGATGAAGCGCCCGGCCACGTCGATCACCGGCAGGGTGTGGATGTCCTGCGACTGCAGGCGCTGCACCACGTCCTCGCGCGGGTCCAGGTCGCCGACCACGGCGACGATGCCGCGGGTGATGTCGGCCAGCGGCACGCCACGCTCGGCCAGCGCCAGGTCCTGCATGTCCACCCGCCCGGCCAGGCGGCCGGCGTCGTCGACGACGAACAGCTCGCGCAGGCCCTTGCGGCGGATCAGGCGCAGCCGCTCGATGGCCTGGCCGACGGTCATGCCGCTGCGCAAGGGGCTGACGCGCGGGTCCATCAGCCGGCCGGCACAGTCGTCGGGGTAGGCCAGCAGGGCACGCAGCTCTTGCGCCACCTCGGCTTGCAGGCGCGCCAGCCACACCTGGCGCGGCGCGGCTTCGATCTGCGCCAGCACCGCCACACTGGCCACCGGTTCGGCCTCGGCCAGCAGGCGGCAGGCCAGTGCCTGCGGCAGCCGGTCCAGCACCTCGGCGGCGACGTCGCTGGCCAGCGCTTCCCAGGCCGGCAGGGCAGCATGCTCGGGCTGCGCCGCCAGCAGCGCAGCGGCTTCGGCGGCGGGCATGGCTTCCAGCAGGCGCGCTGCCTCGAACGGAAAGTCCAGCAGGAAGCGCAGCGTCAGCGCCGACTCCGCTGGTGTCAAGGTGGCGCTGTTCACGCGGCCCGCCAGCCTGGCATGGCGGGTTTCATGGCAAGGCTTCCTCGTCAGGGCCGGCCACCGGGGCCACCTTGGGCAACAGCAGCAGCCCGGCTTCCAGCACACCTGAAAAAACCTGCCAGTAGCTGCGGGCCAGCAGCGCTGGCAGGGCGGCGTCCGCAGGCAGCCCGGCGGCGGGCGGCGCGGCCCGCCGCAGCGCCCGTGCCAGCGCCTCGCGGCTGAGCACGCCCACCAGGCGGTCGCCGGGCTCCAGCACCGGCAGGGTCGATGCCAGCTCCCAGCCTGGGTGCGCTGCCGCACCCGACACCGGCGCGTTGGCGGCCAGCACGGCCACCGGTGGCTGCATCAGGCTGGCCAGCGTGGTCGCCGCCGGCGCCTGCAGCAGTGCCGGCAACAGCACGCTGCCGGTCAGGCGGCGCTCGGCATCG
>CAWJOQ010000046.1:0-17829 GCA_963844485.1 uncultured beta proteobacterium | reverse complement strand
GTCACGATATTACGCCCGCTAAGTACGGCTTTACCAATGTAGATTATACCCTGCTCACGACGCGCCGGGAGGCAGCTAGTCAAAAGACCGAGGTAGCCTCTGCCGAAAAAGGAAAGTCCATCTTTACGAAAACGGCCTGTGCCGGCTGCCATTCGCAAGGTACCCAAACCAAGGGTATGTACGGCCCTCCCTTCCAGGGACTGTATGGCGCCAAGCGGCCGCTGGAAGACGGCACTACCGTGATAGCCAACGATGCCTACCTCCCGGAATCCATCCTGAACCCTACGGCTAAGATCGTAAAGGACTATAATGCTGAAATGCCTTCTTTTCAGGGTATCCTGTCCGATACCGACATTGAGTCCGTGATTCTGTTTGTGAAGTCGTTTGGGGGAAAAGTGACTCATACGGAAAGGTCTGTGGGTAGCATAAAACAGAGGCTATGGTGTTAAACAAGGTATATGCATTGCAAATATAGTTGTGGTATCAAATATTAACAGTCAGTATGCCTACGGTCTTAAACAAAGACGGTTACCGATTTTTCTTTTACAGCAATGATCATCTACCCCAGCACATACACGTTGAGAAGGCAGATAAAACGGCGAAGTTTATTATTGAGCCAATCCTTCTCATAAAATCTACTAAATTTAGCTCCAAAGAATTGAGAGTGATTCGTGGTATAATTGAAGCTAATACTGTACTATTTAAATCAAAATGGGATGAGCACGTGGACCGTAACTAAATCGCACAACGCGACCAACCTGTCATTCACAGAAGACAAGATGGTTGTATTTCTGAATGACGGCAGAGAATTAGCCGTGCCGTTGGAGTGGTTTCCCAGGTTGCGGGACGCTACCCCTAACAACTCCAACAACTGGCGGTTCATCGGGAGTCAGCGAGGGAATTCATTGGTCCGATGTCGGAGTACAGCCGCGTCGTCTGGACCGGCACCGTCCGCCGGTACCAGTACGCCCGGCCCGTACGCGACGCGGACGGTCAACTGGAGAGCGGCGGCGCTGCTCGAACGAACGGGCAAGAACGCCGCCGCCCAGCTCGTCGTCAACACGCTGTACCTCCTCAGCGCAGGCTCGATCGCGCTCGGACTCGCGGTCTTCGTCTTCTACTGGATCACGACACGTCTCATCCTCGAGCCCGTGCGGTCCCTCAAGGAGACCGCCGAGCTTGTACGCGAGGGCAACCTGCACACGCGGTCGGAGATCCGGACCGGCGATGAGTTCGAGGAGCTCAGCGAGACGTTCAACCAGATGCTCGAATCGATGGTCGAGAGCCAGGACCAGCTGCGCCGCGATCAACAAGTCGCTCGACCTGAAGCTGAACGAGCTCGCCGAGCGGAACGTGGTGCTGCACGAGGCGAACAAGCTCAAGGGCGAGTTCCTCGCCAACGTGAGCCACGAGCTCCGGACCCCGCTGCACTCGGTGATCGGATTCACCGAACTGCTGATCGAGATCTCCGACCGCGGCTGCAGGCGGGTGACGACTCGACGCGACTGGCAAAGCGCCGTCGGTTCCTGAAGAACATCCATGCGTCGAGCCGTTCGCTCCTGAACATGATCAACGGGCTGCTCGAGCTGGCCAAGGCGGAGGCGGGACGGCTCGAGGTGCACATCGAGCAGGTGAACCTCGCCGATGCGATCCAGGCGATGCTCGCCCTGATCCGCCCGCTCGCCGACCAGGGCGACGTGGAACTGCTGTCGAGACCGCCCCCGATCTGCCGCTCGTCGCGACGGACTCGTCGAAGATCCAGCAGATCATCTTCAACCTGCTCAGCAACGCGGTGAAGTTCACGGCATCGAAGTCGAGCGGCGCCTCCAAGGTGACCGTGCGCCCGCCGAACGGCTGGTCGCACGGGCCGGCGAAGGGCCCGGCGCGGTGGATCGCATTCGGATCAGCGTGCTCGACACCGGGCCCGGCATCGCGCCCGAACATCTCGACGTGATCTTCGAGAAGTTCCACCAGCTCGACGCCGGCCACACCCGATCCCACGAAGGCACCGGCCTGGGACTCGCGATCTCCAAGGAACTTGCCGCCATCCTCCACGGCGAGATCCAGGTCGACAGCGAGGTCGGCCGCGGCTCGATGTTCAGCCTCATCATCCCCGTCGTCCTCGAACTCGACGGTGAGCAGCGCGGCCAGCAGATGCAGCGCCTCGAGGCCGCGATCCGGGGACGCGGCGGGTCCTGACGCCCCGATCCGGGGCACCGGGCGGTCGGCGTGGGCCGCGCTCATCCAGCGGCCATGTTGCGGGCCCCGTGCCCCCGTATCACTGGATGTCCGCGGCAGAGGGTCGTGGACATGCCCGGCGGTCCGCCGGAGAAGGACACATCATGAACAAGCTTGGAACACGGATCTCCTGGGCCATGGGGCTGATGACGGTCGCGGGTGTGACCCTCGGGCCGGCCGCCGCCGAGCGTGCCGGCGATGAGCGGGTCAAGCTCTCGGAGGTCCCGGCCGCCGTCCGAACCACGATCCGCCAGCACCTGGCCGGCGGCACGATCGAACAGATCGAACGGAGCCGCGAAGGCGGCAAGACCGTCTACGAGGTGGAGGTCGAGGGCGCCGCGGGCGACTTCGAGTTCAGCGTCGCCGCCGATGGCACCTTCCTCGGACTGGCCGATGAGGCCGACGAAGAACACGGCGACCATGACGACGGTGATGCCGGTGAGCAAACCACCGAGATCGGATTCGTGGATGCGCCAGCATCGGTGGTGACGCGTGCACAGCCCGGGCCGGCGGCGCGGCCGCTTCGAAGACGAAACGCATCACGGATCACGGGATCACGAAGTACGAGGTCGAATACGCGGGCGGCGGCACCGGCGGAGCATGTCCTTCTCCGACCGAGGCGAAATCCTCGAGTCCGAAACACCGGTCGCTGTCCCTTCGATCCCCGCGGCGATCCGTCAGCAGATCATGAAGGCCCATCCGGCGCCACCATCGAATCGGCAGAAGCGGTGCAGCTCTTCTACTACGAGATCGACGTCGTCGTGGACGGCAGGACGATCGAGGTCGCCGCGTTCGCCACCGGTGAACTCGAAGGCCGAATGTCCGGTGACCATGAGGACGAAGACCACGACGGCGATGACGACGGCCACGAGGACGACGATGAGCATGAGGACCACGACTGAGGCCGGGCGGCGTGCACGGCGCCCGGACCATGACGTCCGGCGCCGCCGCCGGTACCATCCAGGCACCCATGCGAATACTCGTTGTTGAAGATTCAACCGTCCTCCGCGACGAACTCGTGGACGGCCTGACGCAGGTCGGACACGCGGTCGATGCCGTCGGCGACGGACGCGCCCAAACCCCAAACCCCAAACCCCAAACCCCAAACCCCAAACCCCGTGTGTGTTGTAGACTGGTTGATTAAATTGTTAGAACACAAGTTGCATGCACTTGAGGTTGGGATACCTGTCACTGTCAGGAGTGTCAGTCTTCTTCTTGCCCATCCCGATGAAGATAATCAAGTTAAGTTCGTTGTGGTAGTGTACTGAGTTGACCAGAGCCGAGTCTCGAGATGAGTGGGATTGTATCGCAGATGATATGTAACCATCCTCGGGAGGAAGCAACATGTACAACTGCATGTCCTGTCTCCCGAAGATACAAACAAACGAGGCCTTTTTATATCTGTAAGAACCGTGCAAGATCTTCATGTTCGAGGATTGGTTCAGAGCTGAGATTTTCTTGCTTGTGATCGGAGTCAGAGTGACAGGTTGCATGAACATCAACCAACCTTCTGAGAGTTTGTCTGTTTGGTACAACACGATGACATAGTCAGTTGATACTTTCATGTTGATCAAAGTGTAAAGTGAGCCCGAATCAAGAGGGACGAGTTGGAGTTTATCCAGTTGGCCTTGAGATCTCACTTCAGGCTTGCGAGACAGACACACCTGAAACAATATGTACCCTGTTGTTCCTGTCACTCTGGCAGAGGACACGATCCCTCCCTTGCTGGCGATGTACAGGTGTGTCTTGGTAGGGTTTGTAGCCAGACACTCAGTCTCGTTACCCGAGCCAGTGATGAAGGCATACTTCTCTGAAAAGTCAGTTGTGTTGAAGAGGATTGGCTGAGCAAGGTTGAAGTCCCACTGCCATTCGTTTCCTGCCTTGTATCCGATAAATATGATCTCCCCTGTGCTCATCTGGACCATCGAGTTTTGTACTGCAGGTCTGCCTGTGATGTAAAGTTTGCTGCATTTCACAAAATGAACACTCGACCTGATCTTCTCGACTTCTGGCTTGGTTTGGATTATCAATAGTCTCTTGGAGGTGAAATCGATGGCTGCGAACCTGTCTGGAGTGAGATGGATAACATCAAAACACTCGATGTTGATCAAGTCTGTCATGTTGCCATCCTTAGTGACCAGCCTCCCTGTTCCTTTTCCACCAGCAGGATCGATGGTGAACATCACTCCTTCCTTCACTGACAGAACCTCGTCCAAGTATCCGATTTCTTTGTTTTTGATACCGTCCTGCATGAGAGGGTTCAGCGGATTTGGAGTTGGCTTTAGTTGTGGAGTGGTGTTGGGCACAAACAACGGTTCTAACTTGGGGACCACCCTCTGACAAACAACTGTGACTGACTGAAATTGACTCTTCCCTGCAGGACTCTGCTTTGTCCGAGAATCAGTACCAGGGCAATACTCTATGTTTCCAGCCAAGAATTCCAATTGTTCATCGAAGAAATTGGACTTGTGACTATCAAGATCACTTGGTTTTTGCAGTCTCGGGGTTTCTCGCATCCCATACTCTTTTGCTGAGTTCGATTTCTTCCGTTTTGAATCTTCGCTGATTGTCACAGAGAAGGTGCGAGTCACTGACTTCATCTTGAGTGCCAACTCTGATACGAGGCTACTGAACTTGTTTGGCTTATTAACGTGCTTACTCAAATAAAATCAAAGGGGTTTGGGGTTTGGGGTTTGGGGTTTGGGGTTTGGGGTTTGGGCCTGGACGACAACGGCCGGGTGCTGGGGCTGTTCTGACTGCCCCCAAGGGCCGGGCCTTGCCCATCCCGGCCCCCCGCGGGGGCGCCAGAAAACTTGGGGCGGCCCGGCGTTTTCTGCGGACCGCTGTGGCGGCTCAGGCCGCCAGGCCGTGCGACCGGCGCGACTGCGCCACCAGGGTCTCGATCAGCTCCTGCTTCATCGCGTCGGCCGTCGTCGTTCGGGCCCCTGGCAGGTGCCGGCGGCCTGGTGGCCGCCGCCGCCGTGCTGCAGCATCAAGCGCGCCCACGTCCATCGGGTTGCCGCGGTCGAAGATCGACTTGCCCACGGTGTAGACGGTGTTCTGCTTCTCGCGGCCCCACATCACGTGCATCGACAGGTCGCACTGCGGGAACATCGCGTACACCACGAAGCGGTTGCCGGCGTAGATGGTCTGCTCGTCCCGCAGGTCCAGCACCACCAGCTTGTCGTGCACCCGGGCCACGCGGGCCGATCTGTGTCGCGGAACAGCGCATGCTGGGTGAAGAACAGGTCGACCCGCTCCTTCACGTCGGGCAGGGCCAGGATCTCGTCGATCGGCATGTCGCGGCAGCAGTCGATCAGCATCATCATCAGCTGGTAGTTCGACACCCGGAAGTCGCGGAACCGGCCCAGCCCGGTGCGCGCGTCCATCAGGAACGACAGCAGCTCCCAGCCCCGCGGGTGCAGCACGTCGTCCTTGCTGAAGCCGGCAGAGTCGGCCTTGTCGACCGCGTCCATCATCGCGTCGCTGATGCGGTCGCCAAAGCGGGCCTTGCCGCCGAAATGGTTGTAGACCACCCGCGCCGCCGATTTGGCATCGGGCTCCAGGATGTAGCCCGGGTGTCGCTTGGCCGCCGTTGCGCAGCGCCTCGCTGGCATGGTGGTCGAAACACAGGCCGCAGCCCGGCACATAGGGCAGGTTGGTCAGGATGTCGCGCGCGGTGACCGCGCACCTTGCCGTCCTGCACGTCCTTGGGGTGGTGGAAGACGATCTCGCCGAGCATGCCCAGTTCCTTGAGCAGCACGGCGCACACCAGGCCGTCCATGTCGCTGCGGGTCAGCAGGCGGTAGGTGTTGGGGGTGGCGTCGGTGGTCGGCGAAGTCATCTGGGCGGTCTCCATGGCAGCACGGGCAGGGGGCCTGGCAATGTTGCCGGCCGTCTGTTGCGCTATCGGCCCGCCGGGCCCGGGCTTGAGCGCCGTCAGTCGATTTCAATGCCCTTGGTGACCGTGCTCCACATCGTGCGCTCCTTGGTGGCCTGGGCCACCAGCTCGGTGGCAGTGGCCGGCCAGGGCGTGTAGCCCAGGGCGGCCAGGCGCTGCTGGAAGTCGGCCGTGGCCAGCACCTTGCGGGTGGCGTCGGCCAGGCGCTCGGTGGCCGCTGCGGGCAGCTTGGGCGGGCCGTACAGCGCCATCCAGCCCAGCACCTCGTAACCCGGCATGCCGGCCTCGCGCATGGTGGGCACGTCGGGCAGCATGGCATTGCGGGTGGCCGAGGTGACGGCCAGCGCCCGCACCTGGCCGCTGCTGATGAACTTTTGCGCACCGCCGACGATGTCGAACATCATCTGCAACTGGCCGCCGATCACGTCGTTCATCGCCGGGGCGTTGCCCTTGTAGGGCACATGGGTCAGCTGCACGCCGGCCTGGTGGGCCAGCAATTCACCGCTGAGATGGTTGGACGCGCCCACGCCGGCCGAGCCGTAAAACACCTTGGCCGGGTTGCTGCGGGCCTGGGCCAGCAGGTCCTGCACCGACTTCAGCGGGCTGGCCTGTGGCACCACCAGCACATTGGCGTAGGTGAGCAAGCGGCGCCACCGGCGTGAGGTCGCGCATGGCATCGAACTTCAGCTTCTTCTGGATGTTCGGCACGATGGTGACGGTGGGGCTGGCCGCAAACCAGACGGTGGCGCCGTCGGCAGCGGCGGTGCTGGTCAGCTCGCCGGCCAGCGCACCACTGGCGCCTGGCTTGTTCTCGACGATCACGTTGGCGCCCAGTTCCTTGGCCAGTGCCGGCGCAAAGATGCGCGCCATGGCATCCACCGGGCCGCCGGCGGCATAGCCCACCAGCAGGCGCACGGTGGTAGCTGGTGTCTGTGCCTGGGTCAGGGGGCTGAGCGCCGACAGGGCCACGGCGGTCAGGGCAGCCAGGGCGGTGCGGCGGTGGCTTGTGACAGGGGTTTGCATGCTGGGGCTTTCGCAAAAGGGCAGGGCCTGCAGCTTTGCGCAGCCGCAGCCACGCGGCAATTCGCAAAAACCAAAGCTGGGGTTTCCACCCGGGTGGCCGGCCTGGGCGGCCGGCTTCGGCGCCGGGCTTGGGCGCCCTTCGGCAAAACCGAATGGCGCAGCGCCGCCACCTTGGGCAGACTGTGGCCACGATCCGCTCAGCCATTGCGCTCTTGACCATGACCCAACCCCAGCACGGCATCCAGGCCCGGCACCAGCAGGCGCTGGACCAGGGCCGCTTCCTGATCCAGCACTGCACGGCCTGCAGCCGGCATGTCTACTTTCCGCGCGCCATCTGCCCCCATTGCGGCGCGGGCGAGCCGGCCCTGGTGGCACCAGCCGGCCTGGGCACGGTGGCCGCCGTCACCACCATCGGCCGCAAGCCCGACCAGGGCGGCAATTACCACGTCTGCCTGGTCGACTTGGACGAAGGCGTGCGCCTGCTCAGCCGGGTGGACGGCCTGGCGCCCGATGCAGTGGCCATCGGCCTGCGGGTGCGCGCCCGGGTGCAGCTGACCGACGGCCGGGGCCTGGTGGTGTTTGACCCCGAGGTGGCCGCATGAGTGCCTATCCCCGCCCCACCACCCTGAGCCCGCAACTGCGCAGCCTGCGCGGTGCCACCGCCATCACCGGTGTCGGCTTGTTCGGCAATGGCGAAACCCCCGGCTACACCGAGATCGAACTGCTGGCCGAAGCCGCCCGGCGTGCCGTGGCCGATGCCGGGCTGACGATGCCCGACATCGACGGCATCTGCACCGCCAGCGTGCTGAGCACCATGTGGCCGATGCCGGTGATCGAGTACCTGGGCATCAATCCGCGCTTCATCGACGGCACCATGCTGGGCGGCAGCAGCTTCATCGCCCACCTGATGCCGGCCATGCTGGCGCTGCAGGCCGGCCAGTGCGACAACGTGCTGGTCTGCTACGGCAGCACCCAGCGCAGCGGCACCATGAACCGCGCCGCCGTGGCCGCCGCCCGCCGCCAGATGGACCCGCAGCCCTACGAGATGCCCTACGACCCGGTGTTCCCGGTGGCGGCCTATGCGCTGGCCACGTCGGCCCACATGGCAACCTACGGCACCACCCGGCGCCAGCTGGCGCAGGTGGCGGTGTCGGCCCGTGCCTGGGCGCAGAAGAACCCCGACGCCTTCGAGCGCGGCCCGCTGACGGTGGACGACGTGCTGAAGGCCCGCATGGTGGCCAGCCCGCTGACGGTGCGCGACTGCTGCCTGGTGACCGACGGCGCCGGCGCCTTTGTGCTGCAGCGCGCCGATGTGGCCAAGGCCGGGCCGCAGACAGCCGGCCTATGTGCTGGGCACCGCCACCGCCTGCTGGAACCGCCAGATCAGCAGCATGCCCGACCTGACCGTCACGGCCGCCAGCCAGAGCGGCGCCGACGCCTTTGCCATGGCCGGCCTGGCGCCCAAGGACGTGCAGGTGGCGCGAGCTGTACGACGCCTTCACCATCAACACCCTGCTGTTCCTGGAAGACCTGGGCTTTGTCGCCAAGGGCGAAGCAGGCGCCTTTGTGGAGAGCGGTGCCATCGGCCCCGGCGGCAGCCTGCCGGTCAACACCAATGGCGGTGGCCTGTCCTGCACCCACCCGGGCATGTACGGCATCTTTGCGCTGATCGAGGCGGTGCAGCAGCTGCGCGGCGACGCGCGGCGAGCGCCAGGTGGCGGGCGCGCAGGTGGCGCTGGCGCATGGCAACGGCGGCACGCTGTCGCAGCCAGGCCACCGCCATCCTCGGCACGGCCGACACGCTGTGAGGCGCCGCGCCATGATCCGCGACGAAGAAACCATCCAGGCCCTGGTGGCCACGGTCGAGCGCTTTGTGCGCGAGCGTCTGCGTGCCGCTGGAGCAGCAGGTGGCCGACACCGACCAGATCCCGCCCGACGTGGTGCAGGACATGCGCGAGCATGGGCCTGTTCGGCCTGACCATCCCCGAAGCCTACGGCGGCCTGGCGCTGACCATGGAAGAAGAAGTGCGGGTGATGTTGGCCCTGGGCCACACCTCGCCGGCCTTCCGCTCGGTGATCGGCACCACGGTGGGCATCGGCTCGCAGGGCATCGTGTTCGACGGCACGCCCGAGCAGCAGGCGCAGTGGCTGCCCAAGCTGGCCACCGGCGAGCTGATCGCCTCGTTTGCGCTGACCGAGCCCGGCGCGGGCTCGGACGCCGCGTCGCTGCGCACCACCGCCATCCGTGGCCGGGACGATGGTGACCACTACATCGTCAACGGCAGCAAGCGCTACATCACCAACGCGCCGCAAGCCGGGCTGTTCACCCTGATGGCGCGCACCGACCCGTCGGTCAAGGGCGCTGGCGGTGTGTCGGCCTTCATCGTCGATGCCAAGAGCCCCGGCATCAGCCTGGGCCTGCCCGACAAGAAGATGGGCCAGCGCGGCGCCCACACCTGCGACGTGATCTTCGACAACGTGCGGGTGCCGGCCGACAACCTGATCGGCGGCCAGGAAGGTCAGGGCTTCAAGATGGCGATGCGGGTGCTGGACAAGGGCCGCATCCACATCGCCGCGGTCTGCGTGGGCGCGGCCAAGCGCATGCTGGCCGACGCCCTGGCCTATGCCGCCGAGCGCAAGCAGTTCGGCCAGGCCGATCGGCGATTTCCAGCTGGTGCAGGCCATGCTGGCCGACAGCCAGACCGAGATCTACGCCGCCGAATGCATGGTGCTGGACGCCGCCCGCCGCCGCGACAACGGCCAGAGCGTGGCCACCGAAGCGGCCTGCTGCAAGCTGTTTGCCAGCGAGATGTGCGGCCGCGTGGCCGACCGCGCGGTGCAGATCTTCGGCGGCGCCGGCTACATGGCCGACTACGGCATCGAGCGCTTCTACCGCGACGTGCGGCTGTTCCGCCTGTACGAGGGCACCTCGCAGATCATGCAGCTGGTGATCGGCCGCAACTTGATGAAGACGCAGCGCTGAGTGGCGGCGGCTTGGGGCTCTGAGCTGGCGCTGGGGTGGTGTTGATTGACGCCTTGCCCGGGCGTCGCCGGTGCGATGCAGCCCGCCGGGTCCCGCCCCGGCTGGCGGGTACCTTTCTTGTCCGGCGACAAGAAAGGCACCAAAGAAACGCCTGCCAAACTGGGCGTACACCACCGAGCGCTTGCAATGGACCGGGCGCTGCGCCTCGCCTGTTCGGCTCGAACACCTTGCTATAGACGACCGCAGTCACTTGGGCGCTGGTGAGGCTCAGCAGACCGCCATCTGAACAGCTTGCCGCATGCCATGCGCGCCTGGCCGGGGTCTGCGCCTCACAGCCCTGACCGGGGTGGCACGGCCGTGGAATGTGCCGCACTGCTTCCGGCTGACGCTGTTCGAGCCGGACAGGCGAGGCGCAGCGTCTGGGTCCAAACAAGCGCTGGGTGTCGATCGCGCAGTTTGGAAAGCGCGTTTTGGGCCAGCCTTTTGGCGCGACAAACGGCTGGTCGCCTGCCGGGGCGAGACCCGGCGCGCTGCACCGCACCGGCGACGCCCGGGCAAGGCGGCAAACAACAACATCACAACGACAGCGCAGAGCCCCAAGCAGGCTCGACAGCGACGCTCAGCGCGCTGTGTTGACCACCGTGCGCCCGCGCACCTCGCCGGCCAGCAGCTTGGGTGCGTAGGCAATGGCTTCGGTCAGGCCGATCTCGGTGACCAGGCTGTCCAGCAGCGCGGCGTCCAGGTGCTGCGCCATCAGCGCCCAGGCGGCGGCGCGCTGGTCGTTGGGCACGTACACGCTGTTGATGCCGTACAGCGTGACTCCACGCAGGATGAAAGGCATCACCGTGGTGGGGAAATCGCCGCCCTGGGCCAGGCCGCAGGCCGCCACCGCGCCATTGAAGCGGGTCGCCGCGCAGGCATTGGCCAAGGTGTGGCTGCCCACCGTGTCGACCACGCCTGCCCAGGTTTCCTTCTGCAGCGGCTTGCCCGGCTGGCTGAGGGTGTTGCGGTCGATGATGCGGGCGGCGCCCAGGCGCTGCAGGTAGTCGGCCTCCTGCGGCCGGCCGGTCGAGGCCACCACCGCATAGCCCAACCGGGCCAGCAGCGCCACGGCGATCGAACCCACGCCGCCAGCTGCGCCGGTCACCAGCACCTCGCCGTCGCCTGGCTGCAGGCCGTGTTTCTGCAGCGCCATCACGCACAGGGCGGCGGTGAAGCCGGCGGTTGCAATCACCATCGCGCTGCGCGGCGTGAAGGGCGCGGGGATCTTCAGCAGCCAGCCCGGCTGCACCCGCTGGCGCTGGGTCAGGCCGCCCCAGAAGTTCTCGCCCATGCCCCAGCCAGTGACCACCACCTGGTCACCCGCCTTCCAGTCGGCATGCTGGCTGGTCGGCCACCGTGCCGGCCAGGTCGATGCCGGGCACCAATGGCCAGCTGCGCACCACGGCGCCCTTGCCGGTGATCGCCAGCGCGTCCTTGAAGTTCAGCGTGCTGAAGGCCACGTCCACCGTCACCGGGTGGGTGGCAGCGTCGGGCAGGGCGCTGTCGTCCTGGTCGACCAGTTCGGCACGGGTCTTCTTGTCGTCGGTCTGCTGCAGCAGGATGGCCTTGAACATCGTGTTCTCCTCGGGGGTCGTGAAAGCGGGGGTGATGATGGCAGGCAGCGGCGCCATGGGCTGTCACCCGTGGCGCAGTGCCCAGCTGGCGATGATGGCGTGCAAGCGGTCCAGCCCGTCGGTCAGGGCGGCCGGGCCGGGCTGCAGGATCAGCGGGGACTTGACTTCATGCAGTTCCTGTCGCGCACGGCGGGCATGGTGTCCCAGCCGGGGCGGGCGGCCACCTGCTCGGGGCGGAATTTTTTGCCGCACCAGCTGCCGATGATGATGTCGGGCGCAGCCGCCAGCACCTCGGCGCCATCGGAGACGATGCGGTCGCGCCCCAGCGAGGCCAGCGCGCGCTGCGGAAAGATGTCGTCGCCGCCGGCCACGCCGACCAGCTCGCTGACCCAGCGGATGGCGCTGATGGCCGGCACGTCCCATTCCTCGAAGTACACCCGCGGCCGGCGCGGCAGCGCGGGCGGCAGCCGGCCCGCACCGCATCCACCCGGGCCTGCAACTGGCGCACATAGACCTCGGCCTCGGCGGCGCAGCCCACCAGCGCACCGAGCCGGCCGCACATAGCCCAGGATGCCGTCGATGCTGCGGTGGTTGCTGATCCAGACCTCCACGCCGGCCTTGATCAGCGCCGCCGCGATGTCGGCCTGCATGTCGGAAAAACCGATCGCCAGGTCGGGCTGCAGCGCCAGGATCTTGTCGAGCTTGGCGCTGGTGAAGGCGCTGACCCGCGGCTTTTCATGCCGCGCCTGGGGCGGGCGCACGGTGTAACCCGAGATGCCGACGATGCGGTGCTGCTGGCCCAGGGCATACAGCACCTCGGTGGGCTCTTCGGTCAGGCAGACGATGCGTTGGGGCAGGGCAGCAGGCATGGGCCGCATTGTCGGCGTTGCGGAACGGCTGCCAGCCGGGCCCCGGGCCGCAGCGTGGCGGGCAAGTGTTGCAGCTGGACGCCGGCGGCGCAGGGCCTGCAATGGGCCGCAATGGCCGGCGACGGCCTGCAATGGCCAACACGCTGCGTGATACAAGGCCTTGGCATGATGTTGCGCCCTGACTGCTGACCCCTGACCGAATGACCGTGCCACCACCCCTGGTCCAGCCAGCCGACCACATGCCCGCGCACCCGACGCTGCCCAGCGCGCCGATGGCTGCGCCCCCGCCGCCCCTGGGCCAACGCCATGCCTGACACGCCTGACATCCCCAACACCGTGAACGCCGTGCATGCAGCCAACATGCCTGCATTGCCACAGCAGCCTGTGGTCACGGCGCCCTGGCCGGCCGATGCGCCGAACTGGCCGTCGCTGCTGCTGGACCACGCGCCGGATGCGCTGTATGCCCTGGATGCTGACGGCTGCCTGCGTGCGGCCAATGCCGCGTTCTGCCGCCTGCTGGGCCACCCGCCAGGCACGCTGACGGCCCTGCGGATCTGGGACTGGGATGCCGATTACCCCGAGCCGCGTGCGCGTGCGCTGCTGCATCAGGACTGGCCCGAGGCGCGCAGCTTCCAATCCCGTTGGCGCAGCGCCGACGGTGGCCTGCAGCTGGTCGAAACCTGCATGCAGCGCCTGCTTGAGCAGGCTGGCCCGCTGTTCATCTGCAGCAGCCACTGCTTCAGCACCGGCCATGCCGATACCCAGGGGCCGCTGGCGCGCACCGCCAGTGCCCACTTTTTGCGCGCCATCGCCGACAACATCCCCGACATGGTGGGCTACTGGGATGCACAACGGGTGCTGCGCTTCGCCAACCTGCCGTACCGCGACTGGTTTGCGTTGGGCCTGGACCCGGTGGGCCGCAGCCGCAGCGACCTGTTCGGCCAGCCCGACGCCGACACGGGTGAGCCCGCGTTCAGCGCTGCGTTGGCGGGCAATGCCCAGCGCTTTGAGCAAGTGCTGCGCAATGCGCTGGGCGAGGTGCGCTACACCTGGGTGCACTACATCCCCGACCGCGATGCTGGCCAGGTCATCGGCCTGTTTGTGCTGGTCTCCGACATTTCAGGCGTCAAGCAGGCCGAGCTGCGCCTGCAGGCACTGAATGCCGAGCTGGTGGCTGCGCGCGACCGTGCCGAGGCTGCCAACCGTGCCAAGAGCGCCTTTCTCGCCAACATCAGCCATGAGATCCGCACGCCGATGAACGCGATCATCGGCCTGACCCATCTGATGCAGCGCGACGCCGGCCAGGGGCCGGCGGCAGACCGGCTGGGCAAGATCAGCGATGCCGCCCACCACCTGATGGACGTGATCAACGACGTGCTGGACCTGAGCAAGATCGAGTCCGGCAAGTTGCAGCTGGAACAGACCGACTTTGCAATCGACATGCTGCTGGAGCGGGCCGTTGCGCTGGTGGCGGACCGCGCCAGCGCCAAGGGCCTGGAGCTGGTGCTGCAGGCCGAGGGTGTGCCCAGCCTGTTGCGCGGCGACCCCACGCGGCTGTCGCAGGCGTTGCTCAATTTGCTGAGCAACGCGGTGAAGTTCACCGACCGGGGCGCGATCGTGCTGCGCTGCACGCTGGTCAGCGCCGACGCCGGCATGCTGCGCCTGCGTTTTTCAGTGCGGGACACCGGCGTGGGCGTGCCGCCTGACAAGGTGGCCGACCTGTTCAACGCCTTCGAGCAGGCCGACACCTCGACCACGCGGCGCTTTGGTGGCACCGGCCTGGGCCTGGCCATCACCCGGCGCCTGGCCCTGCTGATGGGCGGTGAGGTGGGCGTGCACACGGTGCAAGGGCAGGGCAGCAGCTTCTGGTTCACCGCCAACTTCGCGCGCGCCAGCCAGCCACTGCTGACCGACAGCACCCGCCTGCCCGGCCAGCGCGCCCTGGTGGCCGACGACCTGCCCGACGCCCGCGCCGCGCTGGCGGACCTGCTGCACCGCATGGGCATGCAAGTCGACAGTGTCGGCAGTGGCGCAGCAGCGGTGCAGGCCACGCTGCTGGCCGCGCAGCACGGGCAGCCCTATGCATTGCTGCTGCTGGACGCCGACATGCCCGGCATCGACGGCCTGGGCGCCCTGCGCCAGCTGCGCGCCCAGCTGGGCACCGCTGCCATGCCGCCGTGCATCTTGGTTGGCGCGGACAGCGTTGCTGGTGCTGGTGCTGGTGCTGGTGCTGGTGCTGGTGCTGGTGCTGGTGCTGGTGCTGGTGCTGGTGGGGGTGCGGGTGCTGGTGCTGGTGCTGGTGCCCCCGCTCTGGCACCTGCACCGGGCGCAGCGCTGCGCCTGCGCAAGCCGGTCACGCTGTCGGCGCTGTCAGCCTGCCTCGACCAGTTGGCCGGCCAGCCCGGGCAGCAGCAGCAACTGCCTGACCAGGGCACAGCCCAACGCCATGAACGTGCGCTGCTGTTGCGGGCCGCAGGTCGGCAGGTGCTGCTGGCCGAAGACAACCGCATCAACCAGGAGGTGGCTGGCGAACTGCTGCGCGCCGTGGGCATGGCCGTGGACCTGGCCAATGACGGCCAGCAGGCGGTGCACCTGGCGGCCCGGCGGGCTTACGACCTGGTGCTGATGGACATGCAGATGCCGGTGATGGACGGCCTGGCCGCCACCCGGGCGCTGCGGGCCATGCCAGGCCATGCCCGCACGCCCATCCTGGCCATGACGGCCAGCGCCTTTGACGAAGACCGCCAGGCCTGCCTGGATGCCGGCATGGACGACCACATCGCCAAGCCGGTAGACCCCGAGCGGCTGTACGCCATGCTGGCGCGCTGGCTGCCGGTGCAGCCCAGCGCCGGGCCGGCCTCTGGCCCTGGCCCTGGTGCAGCGCCCACCAACGCGGCGGCTCAGCCGCCGCAACAGGCGCCGGGTGCGGCCACCCAGGCAGCTGCCGCAGACGCGGTCAGCCCGGATTTTTCAGACATCGAAGGCCTGACCATGTCGCGCGCGCTGCTGTACCTGCCGGGGCGCGACCACCTGTATGTGCGCGTGCTGCGCCAGTTCATCGACCACTACGCCGACGGCGTGCCCGGCCTGCAGGCCGCGCTGCTGGCCAGTGACTGGGCGGCCGCTGCACTGGGTTTGCATTCGCTGCGCGGTGCCTGTGGCGCCGTGGGTGCCAACCTGGTGCAGGCCGATGCGCTGGCGCTGGAGCAGGCGCTGCGCACGCTGCAAGACCAGGCCGCCGGCGCTGCGGCCACCCGCCCGCTGCAACCCCTGGCCGAGACCTTGAACCGCAGGCTCGGCGCCCTGGTGGACCAGGTGCGCGCCCGGCTGAACGCCAGTCCAGCGGCTTAGCCAGCGGCGGCCAGCCTGGCAGCACGCATCAATAGCGGTAGACGCCCCGGCCGCTCTTGCGGCCCAGCCAGCCGGCGGCCACCATTTCCTTGAGCAGGGGGCAGGGCCGGTACTTGCTGTCGGCATATTCCTCGACATAGACATTCATCACCGCCAGGCACACATCCAGGCCGATCATGTCGGCCAGCGCCAACGGGCCGATCGGCTGGTTGGTGCCCAGCTTCATGCCGGCGTCGATGTCCTCGGCACTGGCCAGGCCCTCGGACAGCACAAAGAATGCCTCGTTGATCATCGGGATCAGGATGCGGTTGACCACGAAGCCGGGCGCGTTTTTCACCGTCACCGGTGTCTTGCCCAGGCGCACGGCCATGGCGTGCACCGCGTCGTGGGTGGCGTCGCTGGTCTGCAGGCCGCGGATCACCTCCACCAGGGCCATCATCGGCACCGGGTTGAAAAAATGCATGCCGATGAAGCGGTCGGGCCGCTGCGTGGCCGCTGCCAGCTTGGTGATGGAGATGCTGCTGGTGTTGGTCGCCACCAGGGTCTCGGGCGGCAGCACGGCGTCCAGCTGGGCCAGGATCTTGCGCTTGAGGCCTTCGTTTTCAGTCGCAGCCTCGATCACCAGTTGGGCGGGCTGCAAGCGCAGCGTAATCGGTGCTGCCCTGGATGCGGGCCATGGCGGCGGCCTTGGCGTCGGCGCTGAGCTTGTCCTTCTTCACCAGCCGGTCAAGGCTGGCCGACACCGCAGCCAGGCCGCGCTGCACGGCGGCGTCGTCGATGTCGACCATCACCACGTCCAGGCCGCTGACGGCGCAGGCCTGTGCAATGCCGTTGCCCATGGTGCCGGCGCCGATCACGCCAATGGTCTGGATGTTCATGTGTGTTCCTGTGCGTGGGGAATGTTGCGGTGCGTCAGCTTAACCGCTGGCCCGGCGTCCCTAAAACGCAGCTTGCCGCGCCGGCCACTGCGCCGCAGCATGCAGCGCAAGCCCACACCGGAGACCACCATGGCCACACGCCGCCGCGTCAAGACGACGCCCTACATCCTGAACTGCCTGCCGTCGCCCAAGCCTGAGAAGCACTGGACGCTGGACACGGCGGCTGCAGCCGGCCTCACCAGCGCGGCTGCGCCCAAAGCAGCGGCGGCTGCCAGCGCCAACATCGACCTGCGCGAAACCTGGTGGAAGGTGGGGGACCAGGGCAACACCGGCAGCTGTGTCGGCTGGGGCACGGCCGATGCCGTGCTGCGCTGGCATTTTGTCAAGGCTGGCCAGCTGGGCAAGACCGAGAAGCTGTCGGTGCGCTACCTCTGGATGGCGGCCAAGGAGACCGACCAATACACCACCCGGCCCACCAGCTTTGTCGAGAGCGACGGCACCTGGCTGACGGCCGCGCTGGGCATCGCGCAGAAGTTCGGCGTCGTCACCGACAAGGTGCTGCCCTTCAAGCTGGGCGGCCAGTCGCAGATGTACACCGGCAGTGCCAACACCTTGTATGCGCTGGCGGCGCAGCGGCGCATTGCCTCGTATTTCAACCTGGGGCGCAATCTGACAGCCTGGCGCAGCTGGCTGGCCACCAAGGGCCCGATCCTCACCCGGCTGGATGTGGATGACGCCTTCATGCAGGCCACCAGCACCAAGGGCAAGCTCGACACCTATACCGCCAACGGTGGCCTGGGCGGGCACTGCGTCGCCTTGGTGGGCTATGTCAACGGCCGCTTCATCGTGCGCAACAGCTGGGGCACCGGCTGGGGCGACAAGGGTTTCGCCCATGCCGCCGACAGCTATGCCCAGCCGGCCTTCACCGAGGCATTTGGCGTGGTGCTGTAGCGGCTGATTGCTTGCGCGG
>CAWJOQ010000045.1:0-81094 GCA_963844485.1 uncultured beta proteobacterium | reverse complement strand
TGCGCAGCGGCAAGTGCGCATGGCGCTGCGTCAATGCCGTGCCATTATTGTGGCCATTGCAGGTCAACGGCATTGCCGGTGCTGCAGCACCAATTTCCTCATGGAGTTTCAAGTGGCAAAAATTCAAGCGTGGGCAGTTGTTCGGTCGGCACTGGCAGCTGCCGTGGTTGGCTTGTCGCTGTGCACCACAGCGCATGCCGGTGTCGAACATTGACCTCAGCTTCGTGGCTGGCATCGACAACCTCGCGCCGACGCTGGCGAATCGTTCACCTTGTACTGGTATGACGACAACGTAGATATCAACGCCGGAACGCCCTACACCGATGGTGACATCTGGGTGGCCTACGACGCATCGGTGCTGACCTTGACCGGCTTCCAGGCCGGCTCGGTGTTCAACGGGGCCGTGGCCACGCGCCGGACTCACGCCCGATCGCGATCTGCGTCGAGCAGTACGAATACCTCGATGCTTTCGGCCTCACGTTGGCGCCCTACTCCATCACTGGCGGCCAACTGTCCAGCGCGGGCACCGACGGCATTGTGGCGACAGTGTCTTTTGCGATCAGCGCTGCGGCGCCGACCGCAAGTGACCGTCGTCTACTTTCCTGCCCGACCAGGTGGTGGTGCAAAGCGGATTTCCACCGCCGCCAGCCTACTACGCCTTCGGCAATGGCATTGGCTACGCTGCAGGCATCTCCATCACCGCCGTACCCGAGCCCACCAGCCTGGCCTTGCTGCTTGCCGGCCTGGGCGTGGTGGCAGGTGTGGCTGGCCGCCGCAGCCGCAACCCGGCACACGCCGCCTGACAGGTTTGCCATCACGCTGTGCGCAAGCGCTGCACCGTGTTCATTTCAGTTGTACTTGCATGACAACACACCGTCACCACCTCGGCCTCTCGGAGCAGACCACGCTGGCCGATTGACGGCAGCGTGATCTTGCCCTGAGCCTGCCTGCGGTTGATGACCCAAGGAGGATTTCAGTATGCGCAAGATCACGAAGCTGTTTCAAGCAGCCGCAGGGCGTTCGATGGCGGCATGGACCGGTGCTGCAGGGCCGACCACATCGGGCCTGCCGCTGGCGGCCCGCACAGCCAGCGGCCATGCCGGTCTGCCGTTCAAGCGCAAGCTGCTGATGGAGGCGCTGGAGCCGCGCCTGCTGTTGTCTGCAGACCTGATGCCGGTCAGCAACGTCCCGGCCGTGACGGCCGTGGTGTCGGCGCAGGCTTGGTTGCAGGCGCGCGCTGCGGCGGCCGCCTCGCCGCCAGCGGTCAGTTTTGACCCGCAATCCGAGACCACCAGCCAACCCTTGCCGCTGACCGCCGTCGGTCCCGCCGAAGGTGGCGCGCGCGTGGCCCAGACCCAATCGGGCAACCTGTCGTCCGCGCCGGAAGACATGCCGGGCGCAGTGCGCTATGCCGTCAACCTGGCCGAAGGCCAGCTGCTGAGCGTGGTGGCCACGTTCGACAACCGTGGCTGGGATGCGTTTTTTGGCCGTCTGCAGATCATTGCACCCGACGGCTTGACCGTGGTGGCCGAGGCGCTGCAGCAGCCGGTGCTGCAACTGCAAGGCACCGTGGCGCCGACCACGGGCACTTATGAAATTGTGCTGACGGCGGAGCGGTCAGACGGCCCGGGCACCGGGCACCCCGGTACCCTGCCCTGGGCGCTGCATGCGGCGGTGGACGCCGTGCTGGAAACCGAAGACCTGCACAGCAGTCTGGGCAGCAATGACCAGCCCGCCCAGGCGCAGTGGCTGGACAGCATGCGTGTGCTGCCGCTGCCTGGCGCAGCGCGCACGGCGGTGGTGGGCCGGCTCATGCCGCAAGCCGGCGACGGACGCACTGCAAGCGATGTCTACGCCATCAGCCTGGAGGCTGGCGAAACGCTGGAGGTCATCAGCACCTTGAGCGGGCGCGACGGCTATTTGCAATTGCTCGACAGCCAGGGCCGACAGGTCGCCGCAGCCACCCGGGTTGGCGACAACCAGGCATGGGACGGCCCCGTCGGCCTGCCGACATTCGTCGCCGACACGGCGGGCACCTATTACCTGCGTGCCGACCTGTACTGGGACCCATCACGGTCGCTCGATCCCATCACCTACACCTTGGTGGCTGCCCGCAATGTCAGCCTGGACCCGGACAGCAGCGATGAACTGGGCCTGTCTGCCGGCCAGCTTGGGGCCGTGGTCAATCCGATCCTGGCCACCGGCAGCGACCTCAGCCCGCAGGCCGACGCACCCATCGCACCGGCCTACTTCGAGGCCACTGCCACCGCCGAAACGGTGCGCATCCATGTCAGCGCCGTGGCCGACGCCAGCCTGGACAGCGCCGCTTGGACCCCGCTGCTGCAGGTGTACGACACCAATGGCAATGCGCTTGGCGCTACCGCCGTCGCAGCGCCAACGGGCTGGGCCTGGGATGTGTCGGTCGCAGTGGGTGCGCGCCTGGGCGTGGCGATCAGCGCCGAGACAGACGGGCAGTTTCTGCTGACGCTGGTGGGCGCGCAAGGCGACAACCCAGCGCCAGCACCGGTCAATTCCAGCCTGGCCGACGGCCGGGTGGCGGGCGCATCGCCTTGGCAGTCGATCAGTTTCAGTGAAGCAGTGCGCGCTGACCGCTTGCAGCCGGCAGAGTTGCTGGATGCCGAGGGCAACAGCCTGGGCACCTTGCCGCTGCAGGCCTGGAACAGTGACGCCGGCGTCAGCCTGGTCTTGCCTGCCAATTTGGCCGAGGGCGCCTACAGCCTGGTGTTGGCCGCCGGCGCGGTGCAAGACCTCACCGGCCAGGCATCAGCCCGCATCGTCTACAACTTCACGGTCGACAACCAAGCCCCGACCCTGCTGAGCCAGGTGCCTGACGACCAGGCCGAAATTGGCGCCGACCAGCAATTGCGGCTGACGTTCAGCGAGCCGATGGCCCAGTACTGGCCATCGGCCACCTTCCACAACGCCGCCGGCGACGAGATCTATCCGGACTGGAATTGGGACTGGTCCGAAGACGGCCGCACGCTCAGCATCCAGCTCTACAGCACACTGCAGGGCGGCACCTACGAGCTGCGCTTTGCTGAGTGGGTGTTCCAGGACCTGGCGGGCAATGCCTTTGATGCCAACCCCGCCACGCCCGCACGCGACCCCCTGGTGCTGCGCTTTTCCACCGACACCGATGTGCTGGCCTTGCCCGCCCTGGCTGCGCGTGAGCCCTTGGGCAGCTTGATCTATGGCAGCGGCCGCAATGCCAGCCTGGTGAGCGACACCGACGTCGATGCCTTTGAGATTGCGTTGCAGCCAGGCCAAGACTTTGACGCGGTCGTCAGCGCCGTGCTGGGGCAATCCGGGGCAGCCATGCCCCAGGTCCTGCTCGAGATCATCAACCCCAATGGCCAGACCGTGGCGTCGGTGGCCAGCACCCAGGCCGGGCGGGCGCTGCTGATCCCGGGCGTGGCTGTCGACATCGGTGGCACCTGGACCTTGCGGGTGTCATCGCCCAATGGCGACGTGGGCAACTACAACCTTGGCGTGGTGGTGGGCGCCGATGTGCAACGTGAATTTGTCGAGATCGATGGTGTGCAGCAACCGGGCAACCACACCCGCAGCCATGCCGAAGACCTGGACCGGACCAGCTTGCGGCTGGACGACAGCATCGACCGGCTGGCCAGCGTGGGCCGGTTTTCGCCCGGCGTCAACGCCAGCACCGGCGCCGTGGTCAGTGACTGGGATTTCTTCCGCTTCACGCTGGAAGCGGGGCAGACAGCGTCCATCGTGGTGGCGGTGGAAGGCACACCCTTGGTGAGCAATCTGCGTCTGGGCTTGTTCGATGATTCCGGTGACCTGGACACCGGCACCGGCGTCCTGGTGGGCGCCGCCATCGCCAGCGCCGATGCAGACCGCGCCATCCTGGATTTCACCAACCACAGCGACAGTGCTGTCACCCTGTATGCCCGCCCGCGCGCAGACAGCGCGGTGCGCTACAGCATGGTGGTGACCCGCGGCGCCACCTTTGACGTCGGCCTGGTCAACGGCCTGCCGCAGCAACTCGGCCCCACCGGTGCAGTGCTGGGCGCCTTCGATGGCCAGGCCTCGACCGGCGTGGTCGGCGGCGTGGCTGAACTGGTCGGCGAAAGCACGGGGTATCTCTACGCCTCTGATGGTGCCGGCTACAGCTGGTCCGTCCAGAGTGACGGCCAGTTCTACGGCGACGGTGAAGGCGACAGCGGCTTCGACAGCGGCAACTACCTGCAGGCCGAGGGCTTGAGCGGCCCAGGCAGCAGCCAGGGTTTTTATGCCGAGAACGGTGCGATCGATGCGGCCGGCCGCACCCTGGCGCTGGCAGGTGAAACGATCAATGGCTGGCAGCTGCACCGCAAGGTGTTCGTGCCCAGCGAAGACGCGTTCATCCGCTATCTCGACCAGGTGACCAACCACGGCACCGACACCCGCACCATCACCCTGCGCATGAGCAGCGACCTGCGCTCTGACAGCTGGACCCAGGTGGTGGCCACCGACAACGGTGATGCGCAGTCATTCGACAGCCAGGACAAATGGCTGGTCACCGATGACATCGGCAACCCCTTCGGCGATCTTCCTGCGGTCGCCCAGGTGCTCTGGGGCGATGGCGGCCTGCCTCCGTCCAGCGTTGGCCTGTACAGCGACTACATAGAGCGCAGCTGGGTGCTGACCGTGCGCCCTGGCGAAACAGTCAGCCTGCTGCATTTTGCGGTGCAGGCCGGCGACGCAGACCAGGCCACGCAAGCAGCGCAATCCTTGGTGGCCCTGCCGGGTGAAGCAGTGCAAGGCCTGTCTGCAGCCGAGCTTGCCAGCATCGTCAATTTCAACACCGGCCGGGCTGAAAACTACCGGGTCTGGGCCGACGCAGGCGATACCCTGGCGCTGGGCGTGGCGGCACTGAACGACCGCAGCCTGCCCTTTGTGCTGCGCTTGTTCGACCCGTCTGGCACGCTGCGCCTGGACACGGGCGCTGCCGACGGCGCCTACACCGGCTTGCGCACCAGCTATGACGTCGACACCACGGGCGCCTGGATGGTGCAAGTGCTGGCGCCTGGGGCACAAGGCGAATATCTGTTGCAGGTCGATGGCGCCACCGGTACCGCGCCAGCGCCCCAGGTGGTGTCCAGCCAACCTGGTGATGCACGGCCCGTGAACCAGTTGCCTGCAGCCATCGACATCAACTTTGACCAGTTCATTCGCCCAGATTCGGTGCAGGCCAGCGACTTGTTGCTGGGCGACGCCTTGCTGGACGCAGGTGTGGCTGTGTCGGGGGTCGAGGTGCTCAGCGGCACCAGCTTGCGTTTCCGGCTGACAGCAGCCAGCTTGCCCGAGGGCTTTTTCGGCTGGACCATGGCGGCCGATGCCGTGCAAGGCCATGACGGCCAGGGCAATCTGGCAGCTGCAGGGCAATTCCAGGTCGACCAGACTGGCCCGATGGTGCTGGGCCATGGCGACACATTGCGCCGGGCGCAGTTCAACAGCCTGGTCTTCAGCTTCGACGAAGCACTGGACCCTGCCAGCGTGACGGTGGCCGACATCCGCAGCTTCAGCGGCCCAGCCGGCAATGACCTGCGCAACAGCGTCTACCAGGTGCAAGTCAGCGGCAACGAACTCACCGTCTACTTCGCCGCGCAGTCTGCGCCTGGTGACTACACCATGGTGCTGGGCAGCGGCATCCAGGACCTGGCCGGCAACGCGCTGGACCAGGACGGTGACGGCATCGCAGGCGAAGCCACCGACGACACCTACACCGCCGTGTTGACCGTGGCCGACGCAGACCTGGTCGTGACCGAGGTCATTGCGCCCACCTCAGCCGTCGCGGGCCAGGCTGTCACGGTGGAATGGACCGTGCGCAATGACGGCAGCCTGGACAGCACGCCGGGCGCCGGCTGGTACGACCGGGTGCGCCTGTTGCGCAGCGACGGCGTGGAAGTTTTCAACACCTATGCCTACCGGTCGCAGGCCCTGGCGGTGGGTGCGTCCTACACGCAGTCGATCAGCTTCAACCTGCCATTGAATGCCGACATCCCCGCCGGCAGCTACCGGGTGGAAGTGTGGGCCGACGGGTACCAGTATTTGTCGGAGATAGACAACAACAACAACACCCGTCAGGCCGCGCTGCCGATGCAGATTTCGCTGCCCGATGTGCCGGATCTGGTCATCACCGATGTGGTGGTGCCGGAAAACGCCAGCCTGCAGGCCGGCATGGAGGTCAGCTGGCAGCTGCGCAACCAAGGGGCTGGCGACAACGTCAACGGCAGCTACACCTTGGTCGAGCTGGTGGACCTGGACGGCAACATCGTCTACATCGATGGCGGGGGCGGAGAAGCGTCGCGCGACAGCGGTTACCCGGCCTACAGCGACAACATCTGGAACAGCGTGGGCATCGCCGCTGGCGCAGCGGTCGAACAAAGCACGACCGTGTACCTGCCCTGGCAACTGCCAGCCGGCCAGTACCGCCTGCGCATCACAGCCGATGCCTACAACTACATCGCAGAGTTGGCGGGTGAAGCCAACAACGTGGTGCTCAGCACAGCCTTCAGCGTGGCGCTGCCGGATTTGCGGGTGTCCCTGGTCAGCGCGCCGACCGATGTCAACATGGGCGAGACGCTCTATCTGAACTGGGACATCGTCAACGACGGCAACGCCGAGGTGGTGGACGGCTACCTGTATGACCGCGTTGAACTGGTGAACAACAGCACCGGCGAAGTCGCTTACAGCTTTGACCACCAGCATTACCTGAACCTGGGCGTGGGGGAAACGTCCAATGTCAGTGCCGCGTTTGTGGTCCCGTTTGTGGCCGGGCTGGACTTGGGTGACTACCGCGTGCGCATCGTCAGCGACGTCTATGGCTACATCCCTGAGTCGGACGAGTCCAACAACACCGCCGAAGCAGCCGACCTGCTGACGATTGCAGTGCCGCCCCTGCCGGACCTGGTGGCCAGCCAGATCACGGTACCGGCAACGGTGGCAGGCAACACTGAATTGACCGTGGCATGGACCACCGTCAACCAAGGCAGCAGCGCCACCACCAGCGGATTCCGTGACCGCCTCTATCTCGAAACCGCCGAGCAAGGGTTGGTGTTTCTGGGTGATTCCTGGTTTTACGACACCATCGCCGCCAGTGGCAGCGTGCAGCGCAGCGCCACCTTTGTGGTGCCCTACACCTCGGCGCCAGGCACCTACAAGGTCCGCATCCAGACCGACATCGGCAACAACATCAATGAGTTGTCCGGCGAAGGCAACAACACGGCGCGGTCTGCCGACCTGTCCGTGACCACCGCCTTGGTGGCCGATCTGGTGGTGCAGTCCATCACCCCGCCGGAAGGCGTGACACTCGGCCAGCCGATGACGGTGCGCTGGGTCGGCCTGAACCAGGGCAACCAGCAACTCAGCAGCGGCGGCTGGTATGACCGGGTTGAGCTCGTCGACGCCACTGGCACGGTGCGCCATACCTTCGACCAGGTGATTTATGCAGGTGGCTTGCTGCCCGGCGCCACCTACGAAGGCAGCAGCACTTTCACACCGCCGATCAATGCCTCCATTGCTGAAGGTGAATACCGCATCCGCGTCTGGGCCGACCGTTACAACTACCAGCTCGAATCCAACGACAGCAACAACCTGTTGTTGAGCACGGGCACATTCCCGTTGGTGGCGCCCGCCACGCCCGACCTGGTGATCGAGTCGATCGTGGTGCCGACCGTGGCCTCGCCGGCCAACACCCGTCTGACACTGGTGTGGGACGAGGTCAACCAAGGCAGCGCCGCCTCGGTGTCGGGCAACACCAGCTATGTTGAACTGATCAACAGCTTCGGTAACCGGGTGTTCGGCCAGCTGGTCACCTTCAACACGCCGGCTGGCCTGACGGTGGGTCAGCGTGTGCAGCGCAGCTTCGACCTGGTGCTGCCCGTGTCCATGGCTGCTGGCGAATACCGCGCCCGCATCACCACCGATTACTACAACCAGGTGCCGGAATACACCGGCGACAACAACAACATCACCATCTCGGCTGCGTTCACCGTCACCGAGGCCGTCCGCGCCGACCTCACCAATGTGCGCTTGAGCAGCGCGCTCACTTCGCCGGCGGCTTTCGGCACCACCCTGCGGGTGGCTTACACGGTTGACAACAGCGGCCCGGGTAGCACCCAGAACGTGACCTGGACCGACCGGGTGCAAGTCATTCGCACCAGCGATGGCGCGGTGGTCAGCACCACCAATGTGGCGGCCGGAAGCGCCACCGGCGTGGCCGCAGGCGCAAGCTACGACCGCACAGTCGACATCGTGCTGCCCATCGTCGGCACCTGGGCCAGTGGGGCCTACCAGGTGCGCATCCAGGCGGATGTGAATGCCAACCTGAACGAGAGCGACCGCCTCGACAACAGCTTGGTGGTCAACCTGGACATCAACGTGCCGCCGCTGGCCAACCTGGTCGTCACCGATGTGGCGGTCGACCCTGAAGCCGCCACGGCCGGGCGCAGCATCACCGTGTCCTGGACCGACCGCAACACCGGCACCGGCAGCACGCTGCCACGCTATGGCGCGCAGTACAACTATTTCCACGACCGTGTCTACCTGGCCGACAGCGCCGGCAACCTGCTGCGCCAACTGGGTGAATACGCGCTGCAAGTGCCGCTGCCCGCCGGTGAGTCGATCGCGCGGGTGCAGCAGATCACCCTGCCCGACGACATCGCCAACGGCAACTACACCATCGTGGTGCAGACCGACATCTACGACTACATCAACGAGCATGCCGGCGAGGCCGACAACCGCGGTGCGTCAGCGGTGTTTGCCATCACCCAGCCGCCGCGCGTCGACTTGCAGGCCGCTGGCGTGGCACTGCAGTCGGCAGAAGCACCCACCGGTGCGGCGATCACCGTCGCCTGGGTGACGCGCAATGCCGGCCAGGCCGACTTTGCCGGCAGCTTCAATGAAGCAGTGCAGTTGTCGACCAGCGCAGATTTTTCGACGGATGTGCGGGTGCTGGCCCCAGTTTCGCGGTTCACCGGCAGCATCACCGCCGGTGGCGAAGTGGCGCGCACAGCCGACGTGGTGGTGCCGATCGACCTGAACGGCAGCAGCAGCTTGAGCCGCACCTGGTACCTGCGGGTGGTGAGCGACAACAACAACGAGGTCTATGAATACGACCTCGAGAACAACAACGCCGCTGCGCCGGTGGCGATCGTCTTCACCCGGCCGCAATTGCCCGACTTGCAAGTGGATGCGGTAGATGCCGCCGCAGCGGTGCTGGCAGGCAGCACGGTCGTCGTGACCTACACCGTCACCAACCACGGGACGGTCGCGGCCGGTCCGCGCAACGACCGCATTGCGCTGCTGCGTGAAGACGGCAGCCTGTGGTCGCTGAGCACCATCGTGCGACAGGACGAACCCCTGGCAGCCGGTGCCTCGCAGCAACTGGAAGCCCGCATCACCTTGCCGGTGCACAGCGGCGGCACCGCCTACAGCGGGCGCCTGCGGGCCCAGGTCATCACCGACTGGAGCAGCGAGGTCGTGGAGTACCCGAACGATGACAACAACACCCGCAGCGATGCCGACCTCATCGTCGTGTCCTTGCCACCGCTGCCCGATCTGCTGTTGGGCCAGATCTCGCTGCCGACCGAGGCATTGACCGAGTCCAGCATCCCCCTGCGCTGGACGGTGAGCAACAACGGCACAGCGCCCACCACCGGTGGCTGGACCGACCGGGTCTACCTGACACGCGACGGCGTGCTCAGTGGTGACTTCCGCTATCTGGGTGATTTCAGCATCGAGACCACGCTGGCTGCCGGTGCGTCGATCGAGCGGCAGCAGACCATCACGCTGCCACGCGACGTGACGGGGGCCTGGAAAATCGTCATCGTCAGCGATTTTTACGGCCAGCACTATGAAGGCCCGGCCGGCGAGGCCAACAACCAGCAGGCCGATGACGCCACCATCACGCTGATCCAGCGGCCGCTGCCCAATCTGGTGGTCAGCAGCGTGACCCCGCCACAGAACGCGTTTTCCAGCCAACAAGCCATCGTGCGCTGGACCGTGGCCAACACCGGCAACGGCGCCACCACGGTCCCGCTGTGGCGCGACGCGGTCTACCTGTCGGTCGACGACACCTTCGACAGTAGCGACATCTACCTTGGCGCAGCCGACAACCCAGGTTACCTGGAGGCCGGCGCTGAATACAGCAGCGCATTGACCGTCACCTTGCCACGCGGCATTTCGGGTCCTTACCGGCTGTTTGTGGTCGCTGATGTCAACCAGAACCTGTATGAAGGCAACGCCGCCTCAGGTGCTGAGGCCGACAACGTCAGTGCGCCCGCGCTGACGCCGATCGCCCTGACGCCGCCGCCGGACCTGGTGGTGCGCAACATCGTTGCACCGCTGCAGGTGTTCTCCGGCCAGCCGATCAGCATCAGCTGGGATGTGCTCAACGATGACCAAGACGGCCGCACCCGCGAAACCAGCTGGACCGACCGGGTCTGGATCTCCAGCGACACCGAGCTGAGCGGCGACGACATCTTCCTGGGTGAGGTGCGCCGTGTGGGCGGCCTCGATCCAATGGAAGGCTACACCGGCAACTTGACGGCCGCACTGCCGATTGGTCTGACCGGCAACTTCCATGTGCTGGTGGCCACCGACATCTATGGCCAGGTCTACGAGAACACCGCCGAGGGCAACAACACGACGGCGCGTGAAACACCCACCGAGATTTTGCTGACACCACCGCCGGACCTGGAAATCGTCGATGTCGATGTGCCGGCCAGCGTGCGGGCTGGCACCGAACTGGTGCTGCGCTTCAGGGTCGAAAACCTGGGCGCCAGCGACGTGCCGGCGCGGCAACCCTGGTGGACCGATGCTGCCTGGCTGTCGCTGGACGACACCATCGATGCGAGCGACCTGTCCCTGGGGTCGGTGGCCCACTACGGCAGCCTGGCCGTTGACGGTGGGTATGACGCCGTGCTGCGCTTCACCCTGCCGGCCAACCTGGCCGAGCGCAGCGACTACCGCATCATCTTGCGCACCGACTCCGGCAACCAGGTGTTTGAATCTGCGGTCGGCGACGCCAACAACACCCTGGTGCTGGGTCCGGTCGCGGTCTACCAATCGCGCGCCGATCTGGTGGTGTCGTCGTTCACCATGCCCACCGAAGTGGAAGCCGGCCGCACGGCCACCTTCCAATGGACCGTCAGCAACCAGGGCAATGGCGACTCCATCACTGCCAGCTGGACCGACAGCCTGTGGGTCAGCCTGGATGGCGAGATCGGCAACAACGATGATGTGCTGATCGGCAATGTGGGCCATGCCGGCGTGCTGGCGCCGCAAGCCAGCTACAGCGTGACCGTGGCGCCCGTGCTGCCCTTTGCACTGGTGGGCACCGGCCGCTTCTACCTGCGCACCGACGGCGGCAACCAGGTGGTCGAATCCAACGACGCGAACAACCTCAGCGCGGTCCAGACCGTGGAGATCCTGCGCCGGACGTCCGACCTGCGGGTCAGCGGCGCAGTGGCCACACCGGTGGAGGGTGATTCGCGCAGCTTCGACCTGCAGTTCACCGTGACCAACCACGGCGTGGCGGGCACCAATGCCAACGCCTGGGTTGATGGCGTGTGGTTGTCAGCCGATGCCGTGGTCGGCGCCGGCGACACCCGTGTGCGCACGGTGGGCCGAGGCAACCCGCTGGCCGCAGGTGAGAGCTACACCGTCAACACCCGCGTCACCGTGCCCACCAACGTAGACGCTGGCAGCTTCAGGGTGCTGGTGCGCACAGACGACGACAACGCCGTCATTGAAGGCGCAGCAGAAGACAACAACACCGCGTCGGCGCAGGTCACGATTGGCGGCTTGCCCGCCGCTGACGGGCGCTTGCCCATCGGCGAAGCCGTGGTCTTGCGCCCCGACCTCACCGTCGTGGCGGTCAATCCGCCTGCGGACGCGTATTCCGGCCAGGCGGTCACCATCCGCTGGACCGTGCGCAACCAGGGGGTGGATGCGGTGTCCAACCCGGCTTGGTGGTGGGGCGCCTACGACCAGGTGTATCTGTCGGAAGACGCCTTCCTGGACAGCGGCGACATCTCGCTGGGTTACACCAGCTTCAGCTACCACGCCGCAGGCGCTGACGTCGAGCGCAGCCTGACGGCCAACCTGCCGGTGGGTCGCAGCGGCCTGTTCTATGTGCTGGTCAAGGCCGACGCAGGCGGCGGCGTGGTCGAGCCCGACGCCGAAGGCAACAACATCGGTCAGTCGTCCACCCTGTTCCGCATTGAGCAGGCGCCGCCGGCCGACCTGGTGGCCGGCACCGTGCAGGTGCCTGACAGCGCCGTGCTGGGTGCGGCGATGTCGGTCACCTACACCGTCAACAACCAGAGCACGTTTGCAGCCTTGGGCAGCTGGCGCGATGTGTTGTACCTGTCGACCGACGATGTCTTCGACACCAGCGACATCTACTTTGGCGCGGCCGACATTTCCGGGCCGGTGCTGGGTGGCAGCAGCTACAGCAAGACCGTCAGCGCCAGCCTGCCCGGCGTCAACCCCGGCAGCTACAAACTGATCGTGCGCAGCGATGTGCGCAACGTCATCGCCGAGCAGCGCGAGGACAACAATCTGTCGGCATCGGTCGACGCGGTGGAACTGGACGTGCCCGAGCTCACGCTCGACGAGGTCTTCAACGGCAGCTTCAGCGGCGGCCTGGCCCAGTACTTCAAGGTGCGCGTGGCAGCGGGTGAGGCCCTGCGCTTCAGCCTGGACGGCCCGGGCGACGATGTGGCACACGACCTGTTTGTCGGCTTCAACGCGGTACCCACCCGCTCGCTGAATCTGGCGGGCACGGGCGAGTTGTTCACACCCGACCCTGTGGTCACCATCCCGGCCACCGAGGCGGGTGTGTACTACGTGCGCATCGACCCGTCGCCGCAAGGCTCGGGCGCCTTCAGTCTGGTGGCCAGGCTGGTGCCGTTCAGCGTCGATGCGGTGCGAGAGAGCACGATCGGCAACACCGGACAGGCAACGGTGCGCATTGACGGCACGCTGTTCACGCCGGACACGGTGTTCGAACTGGTCGCCGCCGATGGCAGCAGCTACCGCAACGTGGCGCTCAGCCTGCAGAATGCCGGCCGGGCCTACGTCACCTTCGATCTGTTCACCGCAGACGCCGGCAGCTACGACCTGCGGGCCACACGCAGCAGCCCGTCCGGTGTGGCGCTGACGTCCACCCGGGTCGGTGCCGTTCAGGTGATCGACGGCATCGGTGCCGATGCCTTCCTCACCATCAGCGGTCCGACCGCAGTGCAGGTCAACCGCGACGCCAGCTTCACGCTGAACTACAGCAACGATGGTGACGCCGACACGCTGGCTCCGCTGATCATCGTCACACCCAGCAACGGCACGTCCATCGGCCTGTCGTCCAAATCGCTGGCCTACGAGCCACTGTTCATCCTCGGCACCGCGCTCGACGGACCGTTGGACATCCTGCGGCCCGGTGCACGCTACAGCACCCAGGTGGCCTACAAGACGCCTGGCGAGGCTGGCTTCCTGTCGATCGAGGCGCGCCCGGTGCAGGGCGACAGCACCGAGGCGATCACCGACTGGTCGATGATCGAGCGCGCACTGCGCCCCGCGTCTGTCGATTTCGCTGCCTGGCAGCAGTTCTGGGGTCGGGTGCAGCCACGCATCGGCAACACCATGGGTGACCTGGTGCGGGTGCTCAACGACATGACGGTGCGCCTGTCCACCGCCAACGACCCGATTCGTGATGTGCGTGCGCTGTTTGCTGCGCAGATTGCACAAGATCCCCAGTGGCGTCCATCGACGGTGGTCACCGGCCAGCTGCAATGGTCCGATGACGGCACCGCGGTGGCCGGCCAGACCGTCAGCCTGTGGACGGCAGCCGGCGACAGCTACCGCAAGGTGGCGTCGGGTCTGACCGATGCCCAAGGGCGCTTCCTCATCGGCGGCGTGCAGACCGGCGACTATCTGGTCAGTGTCGAGTCGCGCAACATCGACCAGGACCGGGACGGGCGCGAAGATGAATTCCTGCCGACGGTCAGCGTGCAGGTCAGCACCGACCGCGATGCAGGCACGGTCTATCTGGCGCGTGACCCGGCGCTGCCGCCGCGGCAGGAATCACGGCCCCTGCTCACGGTGGATGAATCTGGCCAGGCCTACATGGCGTGGATCAAGGAAGACACGCTGTGGGTGGCGCGCCGCGACGGCGACCAGTGGGTCGACGCGCAGCGCGTGGTGCAAGGCTCGGTGGCCAGCATGGCCATGGTGGCCAGCACCAAGCTGCTGGACGGCGCCAGTGCCGGTGTACTCATCACCTGGGTTGAAGGTGAAGGCAACGAGGCCGAGCTGTACTTTGCGGTCGGCCGCATCGCTGGCGGCCAGATGCAGTGGTCAGACGCCGTGCAGCTGACCGACGACGCGGTGGCCGACAGCCTGCCACGTGTGTCAGCCGACGCGCTGGGGCGTGTCACCCTGGTCTACCTGAAAGAAGACGCGGCGATCCGGGACGACACCGACCTGTACACGCTGCGGCTGTCGATCGCCGCAGCAGGCCTGGTCTTCACCCCGGCCGCGCTGCCGGCGGCCGATGCCGCGCTGGCTGCCGAGGCCATCAGCTTTGGTGGCAGCTGGACCATCTGGGAAGACGACTTCCTGTTCCACACCGCACTGAAGGGCGAAGTGCAGGTGGAGGCCGGCGTGGACGGCTGCGACTACAACGCCAGTGTCAGCGGCGGCATCTTGTTCGAGGTCGGCAGCGACCAGCCCGGCCCCAACGACTCGGCGTTTGCATCCAACCTCAAGGTCACTGTCAAGGGCAATGCCAAGGCGCAGTATTCCTGGACCGCCGACACCGACACCCGGGACTGGAAGTTCAAGGAGGCCACCGCCTCGGCCACCGCCAGTGGCGAATTCAGCTGGGGCAATGGCCTGCTGATCATGCTGGAGAAGTTCGGCCCGGGCGGCTTTGCCGCGTCCAGGCTGGTGCAGACCGGCATCGGCTTCATCAACCGCTTCACACCGCTGACCATCACCAACGGCATCAAGGGCAGCCTGGGCTTCAGTTTCGAGGCCATGAAGTGGAACAACTCGCCGCCCACCACCAACTTCCGCGCGCCGGATGATTGGGGTGCGGTGTCCATGTCACTGGGCGGTGGCGCTTGGCTGCGCGCCACGCAAGACGGTGTGACCGACGCCAAGATCGAGGCATCGCTGAACTTCGGCACCGAATTCAACCTGCTGCCCAGCCCCGGTCTGAAGAAGATCGTCGGCAACATGCAGCTCACGGCTGAATACAAGATCTTCAGCTTCTCGGGCACGATCGACTTCCTGAACTACCAGCCGTCGTCGGCTGACGGCCTGCGCCTGCAGGACGCCGGGCTGGAAGACGGTGTCTTCACCATCGACCCGACGCTGATCATCGGCACCGGCAACGTCTATGGCGACAACGCCATGTTCGGCACGGCAGCCCTGGCCACCGACCTGTTCAGCGACGGTGCTGCGGCCCTGTCGCGTGCGGCAGACGGCAGCCTGACGGCGGTGTGGTCACGCACCGTCGACCCGGCGGGCGGCATCGTCACCGACGAACTGCGCACGGCCGCCCTGATCGACGGCAACTGGGTCGAAACCGGCACCGTGCCCGGCGCTGACGGCTTCATCAGCGGCCTGCGGGTGCAACACGATGCTGCCGGCCGCCTGGTGGCCGTGTGGACCCGCGAGGACCACAACGGCGCAGAAGGCTACGACAGCTTCGAGGCCCTGAACGCCGCGCGCGACAAGTCGGACATCTGGTATGCCGTGCGCGGCAGCGACGGGGTGTGGTCAGCGGCGGCGGCCATTGCCACCACCGACGCCCGCGACATGCAAGCCACCCTGGGCTTGGGCAGCGACGGCAACTTGCTGGTCGCCTGGGTCGCGGCCACCGAGGCCGGCGACACGCTGTTCAGTGCCGGTTTCAACGGCCTGAATTTTGGCGCAATCACCACCGTGGCCACAGGCGGGCACCTGGCCGACGCCGTGATGGCGAACATCGGTGGCGGGATCGAGCTGTACTGGACCTACGACAACACCGCGACCGAGGCGGTCGACCCGACCATCGTCAGCGCCCGCCTGACCGGCGGGGTCTGGTCTGCGCCCACCGCATTCAGCTACGCCATGCTGCCCCAGGCAGTGGCCGCGACAGCGCTGGTCTCGGCCGGCTTCTCGCCAGCGTCCTTGCTGCCGCATGAGCCCGTGCCCGAGGACTGCCTGAAGTGCAAGCCTGAAAAACTGAAGAAGATCACCGAGGCAGCGCCAGATTGCCGGCCCGGCGGTGGATCCAGCACCAGCGTCGACCTGAAGAAGTGCGAAGAAAAGACCATCACCTACGCGCCTTGCGTGACCCGGCCCAGCGACCCCAATGACATCGTCGGCCCCGACGGTTTTGGCGATGCCAACTGGATCAAGGCCTCCGACGCCCTGCCCTACATGATCCGCTTCGAGAACCAGGCCAGTGCCACCGCGCCGGCCCAGGTGGTGACGATCACGCAGACGCTGGACGATGACCTGGACGCCCGCAGCTTCCGCATCACCGGCTTTGGTTTTGCCGATGTGCGGGTGCAGCCCTCCGAGAGCCGGTCGTTCTATTCTGGTCGTATCGACCTGACTGAAAGCCAGGGCATCTTCCTGGATGTGTCGGCGCGCATCGACACCGCCACCCGTGAAATCACCTGGACACTCACCTCGATCGATCCGGCCACCGGCGATGTGCCAGTCGATGCCAACCTGGGCTTCCTGCTGCCCAACGACGAGACCGGCCGTGGCGACGGTTTTGTCTCCTACACCATCAAGCCACTGCGCAACGCGACCACCGGCACGGTGATCGATGCCCAGGCGCGCATCGTGTTTGACAGTGAAGGCCCGATCGACACCCCCGCCATCTTCCACACCCTGGATGTGGCGGGACCGTCCAGCGCTGTGCAGGCGCTGCCCGACAGCACCGACGTCAGCACCTTCACCGTGCGCTGGGCCGGCACCGATGCCGAAGGTGGCTCGGCAATCCGCGACTACGAGGTCTATGTCAGCGTGGACGGCGGTGCCTGGGAACTGTGGCAGCTGGCCACCACCGACACCGAGGCCGTCTTTGAGGGCGCGCCTGGCAGCACCTATGCCTTCTACAGCGCGGCCCGCGACAACGCCGGCAACATCGAGGCGGCGCCGGCAACGGCCGATGCGCAGATCCGGGTGCTGGCACAGACTGGCAGCGTCGCCGGCACCGTCTTCAACGACATCGATGGCAATGGCCAACGCGGCGATGGCGAAGGTGCACTGGCCGGCTGGACAGTGTTCCTCGACGCCAACGCCGACGGCGTCTACAACGCTGAAGAGCTGAGCGTCACCACCGACGACGCCGGCAACTGGCTGTTTGCCGACCTGCAGCCGCAGACCGTGCGCATCGGTCTGGTGCTGCCTGGCAGCTATGAAGTGACCAGCCCGGTGGCGGGCTACCACGATGTGGCGGTGGCAGCCGGTGATGTGCTCACCGGCCGTGCCTTCGGGGTGCTGGCGCTCGGCGCCATCAGCGGCGTGCAGTTCGACGACCTCAATGGCAACGGCCAGCAGGACGCAGGCGAACAAGGGTTGGCCGGTTGGACCATCTTCATCGATGCCGACAGTGATGGCCAGCTGGATGCGGGCGAGCGCAGCACCGTCACTGGCCTGGACGGCAGTTATGCCTTCACCGACCTGCGCCCAGGCGCCTACCAGATTGCCCAGGTGGCACAGGACGGCTGGATCCAGACCCGGCCCGGCACGGCATCGGCCAGCGGGCAGACCGCCTTTGCGGTCACGCTGTCGGGCTCGCTGGCATCGATCAGCCTGCCCGCCTGCGCCTGTGGCGGCACCGTCACCACGGTGGCGGCGCAGCAGGCCGGCTGGGACGAGCAGTTGGTCGAACTCGACACCCTGCGGGCTGACCCAGGATACGCAGGTGTCAACGGCAGCGGCGTGCGGGTGGTCGTGATCGACACCGGTATCGACGCCACCCACCCGTTCTTCGACGGCCGCATCGTCTACCAGTACGACTTTGCCGACAACGACAACCAGGCCATCGACCGCAACGGCCATGGCACCCATGTGGCTGGTGTCATCGCCGGCGCCGACAGCATGTTCGGCGGCGTGGCGCAGGGTGCCGAGCTGATCGTGCTCAAGGTGTTCGGCGATGACGGCAGCGGCTCGTTCCGCCATCTGGAGCGGGCGCTGCAATGGGTCATCAACAACGCGGCGGCCTACAACATCGGCGTGGTCAACCTGTCGCTGGGTGATGGCGGCAACTGGACCGATGCAGCGGGCCGTTACGGCCTGGGCGACGAGTTTGCCGCCCTGGCAGCACGCAACATCATCAGCGTGGCGGCGGCGGGCAACAACTACGCGGGCGTCAACGCGCTGGGCGTGGCCTACCCGGGCAGCGACCCGGCGGTGCTGGCGGTGGGCGCGGTGTGGACTGGTGATTTCGGCGGCCCCTGGAAGTTTGGCAACGGCGGCGTCGATGAAGCCACCGGCGTCGACCACATCGCCAGCTTCAGCCAGCGTGACCCGGACCAGATCGACGCCTTTGCACCGGGTGCGCGGCTCACCTCGGCGGCAGTGGGCGGTGGTGTGCGCACCATGCAGGGCACCAGCCAGTCGGCCGCCTATGTCTCGGGCGTGGCCGCGCTGGCACAACAACTGGCACAGCAGTCCCTGGGCCGCAGCCTGACGGTGGCCGAATTCCGTGACCTGCTGGTCAGCACGGCAGTCAACATCCACGATGGTGACGATGAGCGCGACAACGTGGCCAACAGCGGCCTCGACTACCCGCGCCTGAACGTCAAGGCCATGGCCGATGCCATCGTCGCCATGGCGGGCACAGGCCAGACCGGCCCAGGCGCTGGCGACAGTGGCGGCGCGGGGTCGGGCGACACGGCGCCGGTCAGCCCGGCGGCTGGCGGCGGCGGTTTGCTGGTCGACCTGGTGGCCGGCCAGCGGGTGAGCGATGCCGACTTCGGTGTCTTCAAGCTCGGCCAGGTGTCAGGCCAGGTGTATGCCGACCTCAACGGCAATGGCCAGCGCGATGCGGGTGAATCCGGCATCGCCGGCGCCATGGTCTTCGTCGACAGCAACGGCAACGGCGAAGCCGACGACGGCGAGACCCGCATCACCACCGATGCAGACGGCAGCTGGGTCTTGTCCAATCTGCTGCCCGGCAGCCTGACAGTGGGCGAAATCCTGCCCGCTGGCTGGGCACGCACGGGTGACGGCAGCTACACGGTCAGCGTCACCAGCGGGCTGGACGACAGCACGCTGGACTTCGGCCGCCAGGACATGGCGCCAGACGCGCAGGACGATGTGGCCACCACCGTGCAGGGCCGCAGCGTCAGCGGCCAGGTGCTGGCCAATGACAGCGACCCGGGTCGACCCGACAACAGCCTGCTGGTCGTGACCCTGGTCAGCGGGCCAGCCCATGGCAGCCTGAGCCTGGGCAACGATGGCGCCTTCACCTACACGCCCAACGCGGGCTTTGAAGGCCTCGACAGCTTCCGCTATGCCGTCAGTGACGGTGTCAGCAGCAGCGAGGCCGAGGTGCGCCTGACCGTGGCGCACGACGTGCTGGTGGTTGCGCAGCTCAGCGGCCGGCATGACGGCTTCGAGGTGGTGTTCTCGCGGGCGATCGCCCAGTCCGGCCTGGACGTCGGTGGTGTTGCCGCCGACGTGGTGGTGCTCGATGCCGCCGGCGCGCCGGTGGCAGGCTCGCTGTTTGTGGCGGCCGACGGGCGCAGCGCACGTTTCATCGCCAGCGGCGGCCTGCTGGCCGATGGCAGCTACAGCGTGCGCCTGCGCGCCGGCTCACAAGCCCTGCGCGACCTGGAGGGCGTGGCCTTGAATGGCCAGACCGACCCGGTCCAGGGCAGCGACCACATCGGCGCGTTCACGGTGGCACGCAACAGCGCGCTGTCCGTGGGCGTGGCCGATACCGCGCGCGGCCCCGGTCAACGCCTGGGTGTGGGCCTGAACGACACCGGCCTGGCCGTGGTGCTCAGCCAGGGCAGCGGTGTCACCGAGCTGCGCTTCACGCTGGTCTACGACCCGGCACTGCTGGGCGTGGCCACCTTGACCCGCGGCGCCAGCTTGCCGGCGGGCGCCAGCTTCAGCGTCACCGAGCTCAGCGCGGGTCGGCTGGCGGTGGTCATCACGGCCACCAGCGGCTTGCCGGCCGGCACGGTCACGCTGGCCATGCTCAATGCCACCGTGCCCAGCGGCGCAGCCTATGGTGCGGCCCAGGTCATCGACCTGCGTGACCTGCTGGTCAACGGCGGTGCGTTGGCGGCGCTGGACGACGACGGCGTGCATGTGGTGGCCTACCCGGGCGACCTGGACGGTGACCGGCAGCACAGCGCGGCCGATGTGGCCCTGATGCGTGGCCTGCTCGATGGCAGTGCGGCCCGCCTGTCGCAGCTGCCCTTGATCGACGCGGCGCTGCTCGGTGATGTCAATGGCAGCGGCCGCTTCGATGCGGTCGACCCACTGCGCCTGCTGCAGACCCTGTCGGGCAGCACCGGCCTGGTCCTGCCGATCCCCGGCAGCACACCCGTGCCTGTGCCACCGCCGGTGGTGGTCGTGACACCACCCAAACCAGTGGTGCCCCGCCCGGTTCCCAGGCCTGCCTTGACCCCGAGTTGGGTGGCTCCGCTGTTGAGCCCCTCTGCCACAATCTCGGCCAACGCCAGCATCCGCGTCACGCTCTGATTTTCTGGTGCGCCGGGGCGGCAAACCCCGGCGCACCGAGAGCGGTCGTCGCGCACACATGGCGGTCCTGCCTTGGAATCGAACGAACGTACAGCAAAGCAGGCACCGGCGCAGGTGCTGGCCGCGTCCGACCACTGGGCGGCCTTTACCCAGGCCGGTTCGGTGGGCGCGTTTTGCCAAGCCTGGGCCGCCATCATGGCCGAGCAGGTGGGGCGCACGCGGCGCGCCTTGGTGCTGCTGCGCGACGCCGACGGCGCCTTCACGCCTTCGGCCTATTGGCCGGGCAGTGACACCGACCTGACCGATCTGGCCGACCCCGCCCGCCGCTGCCTCACTGCACGCCGGGCGTTGATCGAGCCGCTGGCCCCACCTGCGGGCCTGGTGGCAGCGGCACCCAGCCTGCTGGTGGCCTATCCGCTGGATGTGCGCGGTGAACTGCGCGGCGTGGTGGTGCTTGACCTGGTCACCCGCCCTGACCCCCAAGTGCAGACCGCGCTGCGCGCCCTGCACTGGGGCATGGGCTGGCTAGACGCCATGCTGCGGGGTGACGAGGCCACACGCCAGGCCCTGGCGGTGCAGCGCTCGCAGCAGGTGATGGACGCCCTGCTGCGTGTGAGCGAGGCCAGCAGCTTGAAGGAAGCTGGCCAGCTGGCGGTGGATTTGCTGGCTGAACGCCTGGGCCTGGCCCGCGCAGCGCTGGGTTTTGTGCAGCCCCGCCATGACGACCGCATCGCCCTGCAGGCGCTGTCGGCCACTGCCTGGTTCGACCGCCGCAGTGCCCAGGCGCAGCGGGTCGAGAACGCGATGGAAGAAGCCTGGGACCAGCGCGCCACGGTCACCGTGCCGGCGCGCCAAGACCGCGCCGTGATGATCGATGTGGCCCACCGCGACCTGCTGTCCGCAGCCGGCCAGCCGCATGGTGTGGTGTCGGTGGTGGTCACGGCGCGCGGTCAGGCCATCGGCGTGCTGCTGGCCGAGCACCACCTCGACCAGCCGCTGGACGCCGAGTCGCTGGCCTGGATCGAGGCCTGGGCACTGGCACTGGGCCCGGTGCTGGCGCTGCACCGGGACGGCGAGCGCTGGCTCGCAGGCCGCCTGCGCCGCCACCTGGACGCTGGTTGGGCAGCGCTGCGCGACCCGCGGCGGCCGTCGTGGCGGGTGGGCGTCGCCCTGGTGCTGGTGGCAGCGGTGGCCTTGGTGCTGGTCGACGGCAACTGGCGCATCAGCGCGCCGGCAGCGATTGAAGGATCGGTCCAGCGCGCGCTGGTGGCGCCGTTTGATGGCTTCTTGCAAAGCGCGCCCGTCAAGGCCGGCCAGCGGGTCAAGGCCGGTGATGTGCTGGCCAGCCTGGACGAGCGTGATCTGCTGCTGGAGCGCAACCGCCACGCCAGCGAGCATGACCGCCACGAGCGCCGCTACCGCGACGCCCTGTCGCGCCATGAGCGTGCCGAGGCCCGCATGGCAGCGGCTGAAATGGCCGAGGCCCAGGCCCAGCTGTCGCTGGTCGACGAGCGTCTGGCGCGGGCCCGCATCACCGCGCCCTTCGACGGCATCGTCGTCTCGGGCGATTGGTCGCAGCAGATGGGCAGTCCGCTGGAAAAAGGCAAGCTGCTGTTCGAGGTGGCACCGCTGGACGCCTTCCGGGTGCTGCTGAAGGTCGACGAGAGCGACATCCGCGGCGTGGCACCGGGCCAGCGCGGCCAGTTGGTGCTGGCCGGCCTGACCGGCGAGACCCTGGGCTTCGTGGTGCGCAACGTGTCGACCGCCGCACCGGCCGAGGGCCGCAATGCCTTTGATGTCGAGGCCGTGCTCGACACCACATCGCCCAGGCTGCGCCCCGGCATGGAAGGCGTTGGCAAGATCGACGCCGGAGAGCGCCGGCTGCTGTGGATCTGGACCCACCGCTTCACCGACTGGCTGCGCCTGGCCTGGTGGGAGTGGCTGCCGTGATGCCGCGCCTGGCACGCCAGGCCGGGCCGGACCGGCCATGAGCAGCGCCTTCCACAGCGACGCCTGGTACCGGGTGGAAGGCCTGCGCCCCCGCCTGGCCAGTGAAGCCCGCATCCACCGCCAGCGCTACCGCGGCACACCCTGGTATGTGGTGGCCGACCCGGCTGGGCGGCCGGTTGCACCGCTTCACCCCGGCGGCCTACCTGGTGATCTCGCTGATGGACGGCCAGCGCAGCGTGGATGCGCTGTGGCACGAGGCCGCCAAGCGCCTGGGCGATGACGCGCCCTCGCAAGACGACCTGCTGGACCTGATCAGCAAGCTCCACAACGCCGACCTGCTGCTGGCCGATGTGGCGCCCGACGTGGCCGATCTGCTGCAGCGTGGCGCCAAGCAACGCCGATCACGCTGGCTGCGCAACATCAGCAACCCGATGTCGCTGCGCCTGCCGCTCTGGGACCCGGACCGCTTCCTAACCGCCACGCTGCCGGCCGTGGGCTGGCTGTTCGGCAGGCTGGGCCTGCTGGTGTGGGCGGCACTGGTGCTGCCGGCCCTGGTGCTGGCGGGCAGCCACTGGGACGCGCTGACCGGCAACCTCAGCGACCGGGTGCTGGGGGATGGCAACCTGGTGCTGCTGGCCGTGGTGTTCCCGCTGCTCAAGGCGGTGCACGAACTGGCGCACGGCTGGGCCGTCAAGCGGGGCGGCGGCGAGGTCCACGAGATGGGCCTGATGTTCCTGATCTTTGCGCCCATCCCCTATGTCGACGCCAGTGCATCCAGCGGCTTTCGCAGCCGCGGCCAGCGCGCTGGTGTGGCGGCTGCAGGCATGCTGGCCGAGACCGCCCTGGCCGCACTGGCACTGTTCTTCTGGCTGCTGGCCGAGCCCGGCCTGGCACGCAGCCTGGCCTTCAATGTGATGGTGGTGGCCGGCGTGTCCACCCTGGTGTTCAACGCCAACCCGCTGTTGCGCTACGACGGCTACTTCATCCTCTGCGACCTGGTCGGCATGCCCAACCTGGGCCAGCGCGCCACCCAGTGGTGGGGCTGGCTGGTGCAGCGCTACGCCTTTGGTGCCATCAGCCTGGAGCCGCCCGACGAGAGCCCGGCCGAGCGCCGCATGCTGCTGTGGTACGGCGCGCTGAGCTGGGTGTACCGCATGTTGGTGGTGTTCGGCATCGCGCTGTTTGTGGCCGAGCAGTTCTACTTCATCGGCGTGCTGTTTGCCATCTGGGGTGTGGCCAGCGGTTTCGTCTGGCCGCTGTTCAAGGGCCTCAAGCATGTGGTGGTGGCGCCGGCCCTGGCACGCCAGCGCAGCCGGGCGGTGGCGGTCACGGTGGGCAGCGTGGCCTTGCTGGCCTTGCTGCTGGCCACCGTGCCGGTGCCGATGTCCAGCTACGCCGAAGGCGTGGTCTCGGTGCCCGAACAGGCCGAGGTGCGCGCCCGCGGCGCCGGCAGCGTCGACCAGTTGCTGGCCGCGCCTGGCAGCCAGGTGCGCGCCGGCCAGCCGGTGGCCCAGCTCAGCGACGCCGGCCTGTGGACCGAGTTCGATGTGCAGCGTGCCCGCATCGAGCGCCTGGAAGTGCAACTGGCCGGCTTGCTGGCCGATGACCGGGCCCAGGCCGCCGTGGCATCGGCCACGCTGGCGCGCGAGCGCCAGGCGCTGCTGCGGCTGGAAGAGCGCATCGACCACCTGGTGCTGGTGGCCGGCAGCGACGGCCGGCTGGTGGTGCCACGCGCCAGCGACATCCAGGGCCGCTGGCTGCGCCAGGGTGAGCAGCTGGGCTATGTGCTGGACGGCCAGCTGCGCAGCGTGCGGGTGGTGGTGCGCCAGGACGACATCGGCCTGGTGCGCAACCAGCTGCGCCAGGTGCGCGTGCGGGTGGCCGACCGCCTGGCGGAAGCGCATGTGGCCAGCGTCGTGCGCGAGGTGCCTGGCGGCAAGGACCGCCTGCCCTCACCTGCACTGGCGGTGGCCGCCGGCGGGCGCCACGCCACCGACCCTAGTGATCCTGATGGCCTGAAAACCTTGAACCGGGTCTTCCAGTTCGAGCTGGCGCTGCCCGACAGCGTGGCCGATCTGCAGCTGGGCACGCGGGTGTTCGTGCGCTTTGAGCTGGCGCCCGAGCCAGCGGGCCAGCAGATCTGGCGCCGGCTGCGCCAGCTGTTCCTGTCGCGTTTCGACGTCTAGCCAGGCGCCGCAGCATGTCACGGGTTCTGTTGTCGCAATGGCATGCCGGCGCGCTGCGTGGTGATGGCCTGGTCGAGCGCAGCGACGGCCGCGAGCGCAGCATCGACCGCTGGTTGGCCGGCCTGCGTGGTGAACTGGCACCCGCAGTGTCACGCTGGACCCTGCGGCGCTGGCACCGTGACCTGGCGGCGGTGCTGGCCCAGGCCGATGCGCTGGCTGCACTGGACGAGGCCGGCCTGGATGCGCGCATCGCCAGCGTGCGCGATGCGCTGCGCCGGCAAGGCCTGGCCGACGGCCCGGTCTGCGATGCCTTTGCCCTGGTGCGCGAGGTCTCGCGCCGGCTGCTGGGCAAGGCCCACTACCCGGTGCAGCTGCTGGGCGGCTGGGTGATGCTGTCGGGCCGGCTGGCTGAAATGGCCACCGGGGAAGGCAAGACACTCACCGCCCTGCTGCCGGCGGTCACAGTGGCCCTGGCCGGCGCACCGGTGCATGTGGTCACCGTCAACGACTACCTGGCCGAGCGCGACGCCGCCCACGGTGCACCGGTGTTTGCACGCTTCGGGCTGGATGTGGGCCTGGTGCACGACAAGCAGGCGCAGCCCGAGCGTGCGGCTGCCTGGCGCAGCGCGGTGGTCTACACCACCAACAAGGACCTGGTGTTTGACTATCTGCGTGACCAGATCGAAGCGGGCGGCCCGCGTGGCCTGCACCAGGCCGTGTCGCCGCTGACTGGCAGCGGCAGCGGCGCGGCCCAGCGCCGTCTGCGCGGCCTGTATTTCGTGCTGATCGACGAGGCCGACAGCGTGCTGATCGACGAGGCCCGCACGCCCCTGATCCTGTCGGCCGAGCGCGACGGCGCCAGCGACCTGCCAGCCTGGCAGCTGGCCCTGGACACCGCCCGCGCGCTGCAGGAAGGCAGCCACTGGCGCCTGCATGTGCGCGAGCGCCAGACCGAGCTGCTGGAGGCCGGCCGCACCGAGATCGATGCACGCTGCCGCGGCGACCACCCGCTGCTGGCCGCACGGCGGGCCCGCCACGCCCTGGTGCAGCAGGCCCTGTCGGCGCTGCACCTGTACCACCGCGACCAGCAGTACATCGTGCGCGAAGGCCAGGTGCAGATCGTCGACGAGAACACCGGCCGGGTGATGCCCGACCGGTCCTGGGAGCGCGGCCTGCACCAGATGATCGAACTCAAGGAGGGCGTCGACCTGACCAAGCGGCGGGACACCCTGGCGCGGCTGACCTACCAGCGGTTTTTCCGCCGCTATCTGCGCCTGGCCGGCATGAGCGGCACCACGGCCGAGGTGGCCGGCGAACTGCGGGCCGTGTATGCGCTGGACGTGGTGCGGGTGCCCACCCACCGGCCGGTGGTGCGCCAGCACCTGGGCGACAAGGTGTTTGTGCGCGCAGCCGACCGCTGGACAGCCGTGGCCAGGCAGGCTGCGGCCCTGTCGGCCCAGGGCCGCGCCTTGCTGATCGGCACCCGATCGGTGGGCGCCAGCGAGGCGGTGAGCCAGGCGCTGACCGCTGCCGGCCTGGCCCATGCCCTGCTGAACGCCCGCCAGGACACCGAAGAGGCCGACGTCATCGCCCAGGCCGGCCAGCCCGGGCGCATCACCGTGGCCACCAACATGGCCGGGCGTGGCACCGACATCCTGCTGCATCCGCAGGTGCGTGCGGCCGGTGGCCTGCATGTCATCCTGACCGAGTTCCATGAATCGGCACGGGTGGACCGCCAACTGTTCGGCCGCGCCGGCCGCCAGGGCGACCCCGGCAGCTGCGAGGCGCTGGTCAGCCTGGAAGATGAACTGCTGCTCGGCTTTGCGTCGCCGTTTGCGGCCTGGCTGGCGCGGCGCACGGTGGCCGCAGCACCCGGCGCCTGCCTGCCTGCCGGGCTGGGCAGCGCCTTGCGGCGCTTTGCGCAGTGGCGGGCCGAGCGCTATTACTCCGGCATGCGCCGCCGCACCATCGAACAAGACCGCCAACTCGACCGCCGCCTGGCCTTTGGCGGCCGGTCGACCTGAGCCCCAAACCACCCCTTCTGCCTGCCCCATCCAGTCTGCCCCACCGGCCTGCCACCAGGAGCCCACCATGACCCGCCCCAACCCGCGCCCCCGCCAGATGCCCCGGCTGACCCTGACCCTGACCCTGGCCCTGACCCTGTGCGCTGCACCCGGCCTGGCCACGGCGGGTGAATTTGATTGCGTCATCGAACCACGCCAGACGGTGGACGTGCGCGCCGCTGTCGAAGGCCTGGTCGAGCAGGTGCTGGTCGACCGCGGTGACCGGGTGCGCGCTGGCCAGGTGCTGCTGGTGCTGGATTCGGGCGTGGAGAAATCCAACCTCGAATTGGCGCGCTTTCGGGCCACGATGGCCGGCTCGCTCAAATCGGCTGCCAGCCGGGCCGACTACGCGCTGCTGAAGCTGCAGCGCCGCGAGAAGCTGGCCGACGGCCAGTTCATCTCGCAGCAAGACCGCGACGAGGCTGCCGCTGAAAAGCGCCTGGCAGACGCCGAACTGGTGCAGGCCCAGGAAAACCAGCGCCTGGCCGTGCTGGAGCAAGTGCGGGCCAGCGAGCAACTGCGCCTGCGCAGCCTGAAGAGCCCGTTCACCGGCGTGGTGGTCGAGCGCATGGCGAACCCGGGCGACCTGGCGGACAACCGCGATCTGCGCAAGCCCCTGTTGCGCATCGCCGATGTGTCGATGCTGCATGTCGAAGTGCTGCTGCCCGTGACCGGCTTGCGCAAGCTGCAGCCCGGCATGCTGCTCGACGTGATGCCCGAGGCACCGGTGGGCGGCAAGCTCAGCGCCAAGGTCAAGACCCTGGACCCGGTGATCGATGTCGGCAGCGGCACCTTCCGGGCCCGGCTGGAACTGCCCAACAGCGATCTGCGCCTGCCCGCCGGCATCACCTGCAAGGTCGAGATTCCAGGCCTGGACAACCGCACGGGCAGCCTGGCGTCGCGGCGCACCGCGCCGGCCCCGTCAGCGGCCACCAACAGCGCCACGGCAGCTGGCCCGGTGGTGGTGCCGGGCGCGGCCAGCCGCGCCCCCTGAGCCACGGCGCAGCCGGGCTGGCGCCTCGCGCCGGTCTGCCGTTCGCCTTCAGCGGGTTTGCAGGCGCTGCAACTCGTCTGGCGTGTTGGCATTGACAAACGCATCGGCGTCGTCAAACACCACGGTGGCGCAGCGGTGCTGGCTGGTCCAGCGGTCGATCTTGCGCTGGCCGCCGTGGGTGAAGGCCACCAGGCTTTCCATCAGCGTGGCCGCCATCAGGCAAAACACCGGCTGCAGTTGCAGCACGCCCTGGTCCCGGGTGGCAGCGATCGCGATCTCGGCCTGCTCGGCCACCAGACCGGCGGCCAGGCGCTCCACCAGGTCGCTGGGAAAGTTGGGCGAGTCGCAGGGCACGGTGACCAGATACGGTGTCTCGCAATGCTCCAGCCCGGCCAGAAAGCCCGCCAGCGGGCCGGGAAAGCGCTCGGTGCCCGTGCCTTGCGCGTCTGGCCACACCGGCACGCCCATGGCGTCGTAGGCGCCCAGGTTGCGGTTGGCGTTGACCATCATCTGGCCCACCTGGGGTTGCAGGCGCAGCAGCGCATGCAGGGCCAGCGGCATGCCCAGGTGGTTCTGCAAGCCCTTGTCGACACCGCCCATGCGGCTGCCCTGGCCACCGGCCAGGACCAGGCCAGTGATCTGCTCGGCCGGGATGTGGTCCATGCTCAGGTCTCCAGCAGGTCGAAGGCCTGGGTTTCCACGTCGATGAAGGCGGCGGTGAAACCGGCCACGGCACGCCAGACCTGGGCGCGCGGGTGCGCTGCCGTGGCCGTGCACAAGGCCAGCACCCAGGTCTGCAGGTGGTTGCGGAAAAAGCGTCGCTGCTGCTCCAGGTTGCACACCGCGATGTCGTCACCCGAGATCAGGTAGCGCATCACTTCCAGCACAAAGGCGATGTGGTCCTCGGTTTCCAGCCGGTCGGCATCCCGGGCCAGGCCCAGGCTGTCCAAGTCCTGGCGCAACAAGGCCAGCGGCTTTTCATTGAGCGTGCCGCTCAGGTAGTAACTGCCATAGGCAAACACCTCGGGCTTGCCCACGCCGTGGAACAGCGCTGCATGCTCGTCGGCAGCAGCGGCTGGCGTGGTGGCCCGCATCGCGGCCACCAGGTCGCCCCAGGGTGCCTCCAGGTGGCCGCCGGGCTGCGGCGCCTCGGTGACGGCCACGCCGAACTGCTGCAGCAAGGCCGCGTCGGGCGGGGCCAGCCACAGCGTGGCCAGCAGGCCGTACAGCTCGGCACGCGCCAGCTCCTCGCTGTCGTCGGCAGTGGCAAAACTGAGGGCACGCAGGGCAGAGTCGGTCATGGGTTCACAGGTCGGTGATGCGCACTTCATTGGTGCTGCTGTGCATGTCGATCACACGGCAATCGCTGCACATCTTCAGGCGCTCGGCCGCTGCGCCCTGGAAGGCCGCATGCCCGCCCAGCTTGGCCATCATGCCCTCGATGGCCCGCAGGGTGCCGAAGGCCTTGCCACAGCGCACGCAGGCAAAGGGCTCGGCCTCGTGCAGCACCCGCGTGGCCTTGCGCGCCTTGCCTTCGTCGGCCAGCCACAGCCGCGGCTGCAGCGTGATGGCCGACTCGGGGCAGGTGCTGGCACACAGGCCGCACTGCACGCAGTTTTTCTCGATGAAGCGCAGCTGCGGCCGCTCGGGGTTGTCGGCCAGCGCGCTGGACGGGCAGGCACCGACGCAGCTGAGGCACAGCGTGCATTTCTCGGTGTCGACCACCAGGCTGCCAAACGGCGCGCCCGCTGCGGGCAGCGCGATGGCGTCCGGCTTGGCCGGCGCCTGGGCCAGCAGGTGGTCGAGCGCCAGCTCCAGCGTGCCGCGCTTGTCGGCCTGGGCAGCGAACGCTGCCGCACGGGCCACACCCTGGGCCGGGGCCGCACGCAGCGCAGCGTCCAGCGCCGGCAGGTCGCGGGCATCGCGGGCCTCGATCAGCTGGAAGTGGTTGCCGGCATAACCCAGCCCCGCCAGCAGCGCCTGGGCCACGGCCATCTGTTCGGCCAGGGCCTGGCGGTATTCAGGGGCCTCTTCATCGGTCAACAGCAGCCACACCTGGCTGGCGCCCTGGGCCTTGGCCGCCAGCCACAGGTCCAGGCCGACGCTGGCGGTGTGCCACAGCGCCAGCGGCAGCACCCGCGCGGGCACACCTTGCAGGCCACCCTGGGCCAGGGGGGTGCGGCGGCCGCTGCGGGCGGCACGGCCAAGTGCGTCGATCAGCTTGCTGCCGGCGCCTTCGCTGTGCAGCAGCAGCACCGCGTCGCGGCCACCGGCCTTGGCGTAGGCCGTCAACATGCTGCGCATGCGCTTGCCCTGGTCGACCGGGCCCGGATAGGCGAAGGACATGGCGCCGCTGGGGCACACCGTGCTGCAGGCGCCGCAGCCCACGCACAGGTGCGGGTCGACCGCCACGCCGCCGCCCTGCCCCAGTGGCGCGCCGGGTGCCGGCGATCCCGGGATCGGCCCGCGGCTCTTGCCGGTGCGCTTGCCCTTGAGCGTGGCCTCACTGCGGATGGCACGCGCCGAGCACACGTCGATGCAGGCGCTGCAGCCGATCTGCTGGTTGCGGCTGTGGGCGCACAGGCTTTCGCGGTATTGAAAGAAGCGCGGCTTCTCGAAGTCGCCTACCCGCTCGCGCAGATCGCAGCACGGCCGCCGCCAGCTTGCGCTCGTCGCTGCCCACATGCAGGTAGCCTTGCGGCGGCTGGTGCTGGCTGAAGTGGGGCTGGGCGCGCAGGTCCAGCACCAGGTCGAAGCGCTCGCTGGTGGTCACGGCATCGCGCTGGAAATCGATGGCGCCAGCGGCGTCGCAGGCGCGCACACAGGCCCGGTGGCTCTTGCACAGCGACAGATCGACCTGGTAGCTGAAGTCGATTGCGCCTTCCGGGCAGGCGTCGATGCAGGCGTTGCAGCGGGTGCACAGGTCCAGGTCGATCGGGTTGCTGCTGGTCCAGCTGGCCTCGAACTGGCCCAGGTGGCCGCTCAGGCTGCTGAGCTGGCCGCTGTAGACCGCATGCTGGTGCAACTGGGTCAGCGCACCGCCGGGCTGGGTGATCAGCAGGCTCAGGCTCAGCTTGTCGGCCAGCAGCGCGGCAGCACGCTCGGCGCTGTCGGCACTGCCGATCACCAGGCAGCGGCCGCTGCTCTGGTAGCTGACCGTGCCCACCGGCGCTGCATCGGGCAGCTGCGCTGCGGCGATCAGGGCGGCCAGCTTGGGCGTGGCCTGGGCCGCATCGCGTGACCAGCCGCCGGTTTCGCGCAGATTGAAAAAGCGGATGGGGCGCACTGCCAGCGGCGCGCTGCCCTCGGTGGCCGCGTTCAGGTCGAGAAACAGCCGGCTTTCCTGGGTGCAGGCCACCAGCAGGGGCTCGGCCTCGGCGCCGGTGGCCAGTGCGCTGCGCTGGAACTGCCCGGCCTCACGCCGGCACAGCAGGCTCAGCGCCGTGTCGATGCCCTCAGCATCGGCGCCCGGTGTCTGGGACAGCGCCTTCTGCAGCGCTGGCCGGTCCAGCGGCATCGTTTGATTGCAGTCGCAAAGCAGCGTCTTCATCGGAGGGGGCCTGGGCCAGAGAGGGGGAAGCGGGTGCAGCCAGGGCTGCGGCGGGATCAGCGGGGTCGGTGTGGGCCGGGTCTTCGGCCGGGGCATCGGCCAGCGCATCATTGGCCAGCGGGTGGTCCGCCAGCATGTCATCGGCCGGCACGGCAGCCGCTGAAGGCGCCGTGGCCGGCGGATCGTCGGCAAACAGGCCCAGCGACTGCGACTGCGCCAGCTGCCGCAGCATGCCCGGCGGCAGCGGATCGGGCTTGCCGTAGTCGTCGATGTAGGTGTCCAGGCCGTCCATCAGATTGAAGTGCGGATTGGTGAACAGCTTCTTCAGCGCGGCGTTGCGCACGCCGCTGTCGACGCCCGGGGCGACAAACCGGGTGTAGTCGCCGTCCAGGCCGAGCTGGGCCACATCGGCCAGTGTCGGCGCAGGGGGCGCCTGCACGGCGGCGGGGGCCGGGGGTACCGGCGCGGGTTCGGCCGGCACAGCCTGCCCGGCTTGCGCCGGCGCCAGGGCCTGGGGCGTGCCGGACGGCAGGGCCGGCGCCACGGCCAGCTTGGTCGCACCGGGCGGCGGCTGTTGCCCATCCGGCTGAGCCGGCTTGTCGACCCGGACAGGCTCGGCCGGCACCACGCCCTGGCGCACCAGCAGCTTGCGCCGCGACCAGCGCGACAGGAAGGGGCTGTCCTCAGGAGGCTGGGCCATGCTGCAGCTCGTCAGCGCTCGCCGGGCGGCTTGAACGACACCGGCCGGCGCCGGCGCTTGGGCTCGGGCCGGTGGTGCTCGTCGACAAAGGCCTGCAGCCAGGCGCACAGATGGCCGGGCAAGGGGTAGTTGTCGACCCGCTCCTGGGCGTCGAGCAGGCGGCCGGCCTCGTTGTAGGACAGCGTGACCAGCTCCGGCCAGGCACGCGACGGGTCGTCCTCGTCGATCCGCCACATCACAAACCACACCGGCGCCCCGGAGCTCAGGTTCAGGTAGTAACCCTCGGCTTCGTCGCGGTGCAGGCTGACACCCAGGCCGGTGTGCAGCACCTGGGCGGTGCGGCCGTCGTCGCGCAGGGTGCGTGGTCCAGCACCCAGGCCGCCTTCGTCCTGCAGCACCTCGGTGATGCGGAAGCGCCAATCCTCCCAGACATTGGGGGCAGTCTGGCGTTCGATCACCACCGCCACGGGGCAATAGGGTAGGGCTTGCATAGGGGCGTCAAGTCTAGCGGCGGGGCTGCGACAGCTTGTCGCGCCGGGCTGCCAGCAGCCCGCAGGCGCCGCCTGGCGCTGCACTCCAGGGCGATGCGCCTTCAGGCAGCAGCCGGCTGGCCGGCTTCGGGGTCGCTCAGCAGCAGCACCTGCAGCACCGCGCCCCGGCCTTCAGACAGCGGCCGGTTGCCCGCAGTGATATCACCGCCATAGCGCTCGACCAAGCTGCGGCTGATCCACAGCCCCAGGCCGGTGCCGTCTTTCTTGCGGGTGACAAAGGGCTGGAACAGCTCACGCAGCAGTTCGTCGTCCAGGCCTGGCCCAGTGTCGGCCACGGCGATGGCCACCCCGGGGCGGCCCTGGGCATCGACCCAGTCGTCGGTGTGCAAGCCCAGGCTGCCGCCGTCGGGCATGGCGTGGATGGCGTTGACCATCAGGTTCACCAGCACTTGCTGCAGCTCTTGCCGGTTGATGCCGGCCAGCCGGGTGGCCCGGAAGCGGCGCTCGACGCGGATGTGGGTGCGCGCCAGCAAGTGGCCGGTCAGCACCAGGCAGTCCTCCAGCGCGCGCTGCGGGTCCACCGCCTCCACATAGCCGGCGTATTCGGTCGGCCGGGCAAACTGCAGCAGCTGGGTGACGATCAGGCGCATGCGGTCGATCTGCTGGTCGACCAGCTGCAGCTCGGTGGCCACCCTGGCCGCATCGGCACCCAGCAGGTCGCGCACCAGATCCAGGTTGCCCTGGATCACCGCGATCGGGTTGTTCACTTCGTGGGCGATGCTGGCGGTGAGCTGGCCCACCGCCGCCATTTTTTCGCTGCGCAGCAACTGGTTCTGGGCCGCCTGCAGCTCGCGGGTGCGGCCCTCCAGCGCCGCTGTGCGCTGCGCCACCTTGGCGTCGAGCTGGGCGTTCCAGCGCTGCAGCGCGGCGGTCTTGTCGTCGATGGTGTCGAGCAGGCTGTCCAGGTGCCCGGCCAGCGCACCGATCTCGTCCCCGCTGCGCACCGCGCCCACACGCGCGGTCAGCGCGCCCTGCTCCACCTTGGCCATGGTCTGGGCCATCTGTTCCAGCGGGCGGAAGATCTGCCGCGCCCAGCGCGCCGACCACAGCGCAGCCGCCAGCATCACCGCAAAGAACACCGCCCCGATGCCCGCCAGCACGCCGTATTTCAGCCAGGTGAAAGGCCGTTCCAGGTAGCCCACATAGAGCATGCCCACCCGCTGGCCGTCGGCATTGGCCAGCGGGGCATAGGCCGACACATACCAGTCATTGACGACGAAGGCGCTGTCCAGCCAGGTGCCGCCGCGCCCCAGCACCGCCGCACGCACCGCCATCGACACCCGGGTGCCGATGGCACGCTGTTCGCTGTCGTCGCCGGCACTGAACAGGCGCACATTGGTGGAGATGCGCACATCGTCCAGAAACAGCGTGGCCGTGCCCTTGCTGCCAAAGGGCAAGGCACCGTCGGGGTAGACGATGGCGTTGATGTGGTCGATGAAAGGCAGGTTGCGGTTGAGCAGCAGACCGGCCTGCACCCAGGCCACCGGCTGGCCGGCGGCATTGCGCAGCGGCGCACTGGCCTGCAGCACCATGGCACGGTCTTCATGGCTGCGCTGGGTGGGCAGCGCGCTGCGGGTGGCCACCAGGCCCACCGGCACCCGGGCGCGCAATGCGGGTGACAGCAGGCCTTGCTGCGCCGGTGTCAGCACCGCCACGGTGGCAGTGGTGCGCCCGTCGGGCGTGCTGGGCAGCATCGGCTGGGGCGCGCCAGCGCCCGGCGCCAGGGCCGCGCCGTCAAAGTCGGCCATCAGCAGCTGGCCGTCTGCCGCGCGCAGGTTGATGAAATCCAGCTGCTCGCGCTGCTTGAAGCGCAGCAACAGCTGGCGCAGCCGCGCCGGGTCGGGCGCACCGGGGCCGGCCAGGGCCGCCGCCAGGGCTTGCGAATCGGCCACCGCGGCCGTGCTGGCCGCCACCTCCCCCTGCACCCGATCGAAGTAGCCCTGGGCCACCGCCAGGTCGGAGCGCACCTTGGTGATCAGCATCCGGTCCAGCGCCACATTGCCCCAGACCAGCAGCACCAGGCCCAGCAGCGGCAGCACGCCCAGCAGCGGCAGCAGCACCATGGCCAGCAGCTTGCGCCGGATCGGCCAGTGCGCCATCGCGTCACCGTTGAACCAGGCGGCCAGTGGCCGCCGCGCCTGCGCCGCAGGCGGGGCCGGAGTCGTCATTCCTTCCAGTCGGCGACGCGGCGTTCCAGCGTGCGGCGCGAAATGCCCAGCAGCACGGCCGCGCGCGTCTTGTCGCCGGCCACGCTGTCGAGCACCGCCAGGATGTGCTGCTTCTCCAGCGCATGCAGGTCGGTGGTGGCCGGCAATGCTGCGGGCCCGCCGGGCCGGGCGGCGACGCGGTCTTGCTGCCGGTCCTGGCGCGCCAGGCCCTGGTACAGCGCCGACACATTCAGCGCACCCAGGATCAGCGAGCGTTCGATCAGGTTGCGCAGCTCACGCACATTGCCGGGCCAGTCGTATTGCTGCAGATAACCCAGTTCGTCGTCGCTGACGCTGATCGGCGGCACACCGAGCTGCGGTGCCAGGGTGCGGATGAAGTGCGCCACCAGCGCAGCCATGTCTTCCTTGTGGGCCCGCAGCGGCGGCAGGTTGATCTCGACCACCTGCAGCCGGTAGTACAGGTCCTTGCGGAAGCGCCCGGCCGCCACCTCGTCGGCCAGCCGGCGGTGGGTGGCGGCAAGCACCCGCACATCCACCGGGATCTCCTGCTCGCTGCCCACCGGGCGGATGCGGCGCTCCTCCAGCGCCCGCAGCAGGCTGGCTTGCTGGGCCGGCGGCAGCTCGCCGATTTCGTCGAGGAACAGCGTGCCGCCCTGGGCATAGACAAACAGCCCGTCGCGGCCGGGGCGCGCACTGCCGGCGATCGGGGCCTGGCCGAACAACTCGCTGTCGATCAGCGCGGGTGACAAGGTGGCGCAATTCACCGGTACAAACGGCCCGGCCGCACGGCGGCTGCCGTGGTGCAAGGCCAGCGCCGCCAGTTCCTTGCCGGTGCCCGACTCGCCACTGAGCAAGACCGTGCTGTCAACTGCCGCCACGCGCTGCAGCGCGGCCTGCAAGCCCTTGATGGCGATGGACTGCCCCACCAGGTCGTCGGCGGTCGGGGTGGTCTGCCGCAGCGCCCGGCGCAAGACCCAGTTTTCACGGCGCAATCCAGCGCGTTCCAGCCCCTGGCGCAGGGCGTTCAGGATCTGCGTCACCCGAAACGGCTTGAGCAGCAGGTCGCTGGCGCCGGCGCGCAGGGCGGCAATCGCCGTGTCGAGGTCGGCAAACGCGGTGATCAGCACCACTTCGCCGCCGAAGCCGCGCGCCCGCAAGGTCTGCAGCCACGCCAGGCCGCTGATGCCCGGCAAGGCGATGTCGAGCACCACCAGGTCAAAACGGTGGCGGTGTGCCAGCGCATCGGCCTCTTCGGCCGAGCCGGCACAGAACACCTGACCGACACGCGGCTGGAGCGTCTTTTCCAGAAAATGGCGCATGCCGGGCTCGTCGTCGACCACCAGCACCGTGGCCATGGGCCAACTGTCAGGCGGACTGGCAACAGCGCTGGCAATCGGCTGGCTGGGTGGCAACGTGGCGGTGTCAGACATGGATACTGGTTGTGGCAAAGCCCAGGCCGGCTGGGGACAGCGGTCGCGCCGAGGCGACCAATCAGAATCAAGCGCCGGCAACGGCAGGAACGACCCACCAGGCCAGCGCACGGTGTGCGACAACTTGTCCAATGCCGAGCAACGCTTTGCGACAAGTTGTCCACGGCTACCCGGGCGCCCCCGGATTGCAAGAGGGTTCACCCTGCCCCCTAATATAGAGTGTAGAAGCGAGGCTCCGGGTGCGGGGCTCTCCACTTGCCCTTGCCAGGAGTTGACGATGCACAAACAACCTGTTTCCACTGCCAGCCCGGTGTCGCGCCGGCGCCTGTTTGCTGGTGCCAGCACCGCCGGTGCCCTGGCCGCAGCCGCCGCAGTGCTGCCGCTGGCACGCCAGCCCGAGGCCACTGCCGCAGTCGAAGCCAAGCCGGCACCCGAAGCTGGCGGCGGTTACCAGCTCACGGCCCACGTTCAGCATTACTACCGGACCGCCAAGGTCTGACACGAGAAGCCAACCATGCTGCTGACCCGCAAATCCAGCACCCTGTCGCCCGGGGCTGCAACTTCCAACCTGGTGGCCAGCCTGTCGCGTGGCGTCGGGCGTGCCATCCCGACCATGGACCGGCGCGGTTTCCTGCGTCGCTCCGGCCTGGGCCTGGGCGCCGGCATGGCTGCGTCGCAACTGCTGCTGGTGAAAAAAGCGCAAGCCGCTGATGCCGCCAAGGCCGGCGACGGCACGGCCAAGAAGATCGAACTGCGGCGCACGGTTTGTGGCCACTGCTCGGTCGGCTGTGCAGTCGACGCGGTGGTCGAAAACGGCGTCTGGGTGCGCCAGGAGCCGGTGTTCGACTCGCCGATCAACCTGGGGGCGCATTGCGCCAAGGGCGCAGCCCTGCGTGAACACGGCCACGGCGAGTACCGGCTGAAGTACCCGATGAAGCTGGTGGGCGGCAAATACCAGCGCATCGGTTGGGACCAGGCGCTGACCGAGATCAGCGCCAAGATGCTGGACCTGAAGAAGCAGAGCGGCCCCGATTCAATCTTCGTGGTGGGCTCGTCCAAGCACAACAACGAGCAGGCCTACCTGCTGCGCAAGTGGATCAGCTTCTGGGGCAGCAACAACACCGACCACCAGGCCCGCATCTGCCACAGCACCACGGTGGCGGGTGTCGCCAACACCTGGGGCTACGGGGCGATGACCAACAGCTACAACGACATGCAGAACGCCAAGGCGGCGCTCTACATCGGTAGCAATGCGGCCGAAGCCCACCCGGTGAGCATGCTGCACATGCTGCATGCCAAGGAAAACGGCTGCAAGATGATCGTGGTCGACCCACGCTTCACCCGCACGGCAGCCAAGGCCGACGAGTACGTGCGCATCCGCTCTGGCTCGGACATTCCCTTCCTGTTCGGTGTGATGCACCACATCTTCAAGAACGGCTGGGAAGACAAGAAGTACATCGAGGACCGTGTCTATGGCATGGACAAGGTGCGCGAGGAATGCCTGAGCAAATGGACACCGGACAAGGTGTTCGAGGCCTGCGGCGTGGACGAAGCCACCACCCTGAAGGTGGCCACCATGCTCAACGAGAACCGCCCCGGCACCATCGTGTGGTGCATGGGCCAGACGCAGCACACCATCGGCAATGCCATCGTGCGGGCCAGCTGCCTGCTGCAACTGGCGCTGGGCAACGTCGGCAAGAGCGGTGGCGGCACCAACATCTTCCGCGGCCACGACAACGTGCAGGGCGCCACCGATGTGGGTCCCAACCCCGACAGCCTGCCCGGCTACTACGGCCTGGCCGAAGGCGCCTGGAAGCACTTCGCCAAGGTCTGGGACGTCGACTTCGAGTGGATCAAGAAGCAGTACGCGCCGGGCATGATGACCAAGCCCGGCATGACCGTCTCGCGCTGGGTCGACGGTGTGCTGGAAAAGAACGAACTGATCGACCAGGAAAGCAACCTGCGCGGCCTGTTCTTCTGGGGCCACGCGCCCAACAGCCAGACCCGCGGCCTCGAGATGAAGAAGGCCATGGACAAGCTCGACCTGCTGGTCGTGATTGACCCCTTCCCATCGGCCACGGCGGCGATGGCAGCAATGCCCGGCAAGCCGGAAGACCAGAACCCCAACCGGGCGGTCTACCTGCTGCCGACCACCACGCAGTTCGAGACCAGTGGCTCGTGCACGGCCAGCAACCGCAGCATCCAGTGGCGTGAGAAGGTCATCGAGCCGCTGTGGGAGAGCCGCACCGACCACATGATCATGTACCAGCTGGCGCAAAAGCTGGGCTTCGACAAGGAGCTGGTCAAGAACTTCAAGATGGTGCAGGGCAAAGGCGGCATGGAGCCTGAAGGCGAATCCATCCTGCGTGAAATCAACCGGAGCGTCTGGACCATCGGCTACACCGGCCAAAGCCCTGAGCGGCTGAAGGCGCACATGCGCAACATGCATGTGTTCGACGTGAAGACGCTCAAGGCCAAGGGCGGCATCGACAAGGAAACCGGCTACAAGCTGGACGGTGATTATTTCGGCCTGCCCTGGCCATGTTTCGGCACGCCCGAGATCAAGCATCCCGGGTCGCCCAATCTGTACGACACCAGCCGCCACGTGATGGACGGCGGCGGCAACTTCCGCGCCAACTTCGGTGTTGAACGGGATGGCCAGTCGCTGCTGGCCGGTGACGGTTCCCACAGCCTGGGTGCCGAACTGACCACCGGCTACCCCGAATTCGACCACCTGCTGCTGAAGAAACTGGGCTGGTGGGGCGACCTGACCGAGGCCGAGCAGAAAGCTGCCGAGGGCAAGAACTGGAAGACCGACCTGTCCGGCGGCATCCAGCGGGTGACCATGGCCCACGGCTGCCACCCCTTTGGCAATGCCAAGGCACGGGCCGTGGTCTGGAACTTCCCCGACCCGGTGCCCAAGCACCGCGAGCCGCTCTACAGCAACCGACCGGACCTGATCGCCCAGTACCCGACACACGACGACAAGAAGGCCTTCTGGCGCTTGCCCACGCTTTACAAGAGCGTGCAGGAGAAGAACGTCGACATCGGCAAGACCTTCCCGCTGATCATGACCAGCGGCCGATTGGTCGAGTACGAGGGCGGCGGCGAGGAAACCCGCTCCAACCCCTACCTGGCCGAGTTGCAGCAGGAAATGTTCGTCGAACTCAACCCCAAGGCGGCCAACGACCGTGGCATCCGCCATGGCGACTGGGTCTGGGTCAAGACCCCGCCGATGGCGGCACTGCCCGAATTCAAGGGCCTGCGCGTCAAGGCACTGGTCACCGAGCGGGTCGATGCCGAGACCGTGTTCCTGCCCTTCCACTTCTCGGGCCGCTGGGGCGGCGTGGACATGGCCGCCTACTACCCTGAAGGCGCGATGCCGATTGTGCGCGGCGAGGCCATCAACACCGCCACCACCTACGGCTATGACAGCGTGACGATGATGCAAGAGACGAAGACAACGCTCTGCCAGATCGAAAAAGCAACTGCTTAAGGATATCGACCATGGCCCGCATGAAATTCATTTGTGACTCGGAGCGCTGCATCGAGTGCAACGGTTGTGTCACCGCCTGCAAGGCGGAGCACGAGATCCCCTGGGGCGTGAACCGCCGCCGTGTGGTCACCCTCAACGACGGTGTGCCAGGCGAGCGCTCCATCTCGGTGGCCTGCATGCACTGCAGCGACGCACCTTGCATGGCGGTGTGCCCGGTGGATTGCTTCTACCGCACCGACGAAGGCGTGGTGCTGCATGACAAGGACATCTGCATCGGCTGCGGCTACTGCAGCTATGCCTGCCCCTTTGGCGCGCCGCAGTTCCCGTCCAACGGCACCTTCGGCCTGCGCGGCAAGATGGACAAGTGCACCTTCTGCGCTGGTGGCCCCGAGGCCAACGGCAGCGAGGCCGAGTACGAGAAGTACGGCCGCAACCGCCTGGCCGAAGGCAAGCTGCCGGCCTGCGCAGAGATGTGCAGCACCAAGGCCTTGATCGGTGGCGACGGTGACGTCGTGGCCGACATCTTCCGCACCCGGGTGCTGACCCGTGGCAAGGGCAGCGAAGTCTGGGGTTGGGGCACGGCCTACGGCAAGCCAGTCGGTGCGGCCTCGCAACCCAAGGCCACCAAGTCATGAAGGCGCTGCGCTGCTGGTCCCTGCTTGCTGCAGCCCTGCTGTTGACCGCCTGCTCTGAAAAGCCGCAGACCGCGGCCACCAAGCAGCACGACACCAAGCCCTGGGAGGGCGTGGTGACAGGTCACCCTGCCAACGCGACCTGGAAAGCGGGCGACCAAGTGGCCTGGGAAGCGCAGTTGCGCACCCGCACGCAGCGCGGCCAGAACGAATACACCCGGGCAGCCGCTGCACCTTGAGCCACCCGCAGGAGCCGCGATGATCGCCAACCAATCCTTCACACCCAGCCGCTGGCTGGTGTCTGCAGCGCTTTGCCTGGTGGCCTGTGCCAGCCTGGCGCAAGGCGCCGCGCCAGCGACGCCTGATGCCAAGGGCCCACCCGCAGGTTTTGTTGTGCCCGCCGACCCCAAGGCCGACGACACCAACGCCGAGCGCGCGCGCAGCCAGCCCGGCAACAACGCGCCAGTCTGGCGGGCAGTGCGTGAATCCGGCAACACCCCGGGCACCAGCAACCTGCCGGGTGCCGAGATGGGCGTGCTGGTCCAGCCCTTTGTGCAGTACCCCGGCTCACGCCTGACCACGGCCGGTGAGGCCTGGCGCCAGGTGCGCAACCAGTGGCTGTTGCCCTATGGGGGCTCGCTGCTGCTGATCGTGGCGCTGGCGCTGGGCCTGTTTTATTGGCGCCGAGGTGCCATGGGCCATGCGCATGGGACCAAAGGCCTGGTGATCGAGCGCTTCACACCGCTGGAGCGTGCTGCCCACTGGACCAATGCCATCGCCTTTGTCATCCTGGCGGTGTCAGGCATCGTGATGGCTTTCGGCAAATTCTTCCTGCTGCCCATTCTGGGCGGCACCCTGTTTGGCTGGTTGACCTTCGCACTGAAGAACGCCCACAACTTTGCAGGCCCGCTGTTTGCCGTGTCGCTGGTCATCGTGTTCATCACCTTCGTCAAGGACAACTTCCCCAAGCGTGAAGACCTGGTGTGGCTGCGCAAGGGCGGCGGCATGTTCTCCGGTGAAGAAGTGCCCTCGCACCGCTTCAATGCCGGCGAAAAAGTGGTCTTCTGGGGCGGCGTGACGCTGCTGGGCCTGATCGTGGTGGGCTCCGGCCTGGTGTTGGACATGCTGGTGCCTGGCCTGGCCTATCTGCGTGGCGACATGCAGGTGGCGCACATGGTGCACACCGTCGCAGCGGTACTGATGATGGCGATGTTTGCCGGCCACATTTACCTGGGCACCATCGGCATGAAAGGCGCCTACCGTGCCATGCGCGATGGCCATGTCAGCGAAGGCTGGGCGCATGAACACCATGCACTGTGGCTGCAGGACATCCAGGCCGGCAAGATCCCGGCACAGCGCTCCGGCAACACCGGGCCGGCAGCCAGCGCAGCCGGCACCGCACCCCAGGCTTGAGCCACAAGGACAACGATATGTGCATGCGCCACGACATCCGCACCACCGCCATCGCCGCCATGCTCGCCATGGCGGCCAGCACCACCTGGGCCAAGCTGCCGCCGCCCAACGATGAGGCGAAAGCCAAGGCCGCTGAAACAGCCGCCAAGACGGCCCACACCGGCAAGGTCGACAGCTACAAGCTGTGCATGGTGTCTGACCGCATTGCCGGCGCTTACCACGCCGGTGCCAAGGCAAACGGCAAACCTGCCGCTGCTGCAGTGGCCACCCCACCTTGCGTGGACCCCGGTGCGTTTGTCTACACACCGCCGGCCGAGACCAAGCCGATCGAGGCCGCCGGCGCCCATTCGCCGGCAGCCACCGCCGCGTCGCCGCCCAGCACTACCACGCCAGCGGCCAGCATCGCGCCCAAAAAGTAGTGCTCTCCAGTCTGGCCGATCCGCAGGCGTTTGCCGAGCCCACGGTCCTGCAGCCAGTGGCCGGAGCGCCGCGCCTGAGCAATGCCCAGGCCGACATGCTGCACGACATCAGCGTGCTCGACGAATACGGCAGCCGGCGCACCCTGTACATCCCGACCGAGCGCGCGCTGACGGTGTTTGTCGACAAGCGGGAGCTGGTCACGCTGATGACGCTGGGGGCTTGCCCTGAGCTGCTGGTGCTGGGCTGGCTGCTGAACCAGCGCCTGATCGACAGCGTGGCGGCCGTGGAATCGATCACCGTCGACTGGGATGTCGGCGCTGCGGCGGTCAAGACCCATGGCGGCATCGTCGATCTGGCTGCCAAGACGGCGCACCGCGTGGTCACCAGCGGCTGCGGCCAGGGCACGGTGTTTGGTGACGCCATGCAGCAGATTGACAGCCTGCAGCTGCCCGACGCCAACAGCGCCCGCATCCGCCAATCCACCTTGAATGCCCTGCTGGAGCAAATGCGCCAGCGCAACAGCATCCACCGCAAGGCGGGGTCGGTGCACGGTTGCGCCCTGTTTGCCGGCAGCCAGTTGCTGGTGGCGGTGGAAGATGTGGGCCGCCACAACGCCATCGACACCATTGCCGGCTGGATGGGCCTGCACGGCGTGGGCGGCAGCGACAAGATCTTCTACACCACCGGCCGCTTGACCAGTGAAATGGTGATGAAGTCGGCCCAGATGGTCGGTGCCCATCATCGTCTCCCGCAACGGCGTGACCGCCATGGGCCATGCCATGGCCGAGCCGCTTGGGCATGGCGCTGTTCGGCCGTGCCGCCAACCGGCATTTCCTCTGCTACACCGGCTTTGAGCGCTTTGACGCCGAGCCCGAACCCCAGCGGGCGCCGGTGCGGGTGGTGACCGGCTGAGCCTGGCCGCTGCCGGCCAGGCGTGGCCTGCTTCGGTCCGCTGGCGCCAGCACAGCACACCGTTGCACGCAGCAATGCGCAAGCGTGGCGCATGGGCGTCCCGCAGGGGCCAGCACGCTGCCGGTCAAGCTGCGAAAATGCACCCGGTGCACCTACTCAACGCCGACCTGCATTGCCATTCCCGTTTTTCTGACGGCACACTGAGCGCCCAGCCGCTGGCCCGCCGCGCGTTCGCCAACGGCGTCGAGCTCTGGGCCCTGACCGACCATGACGAAACCAGCGGCCTGGCCGAAGCGGCCCAGGCTGCTGCGGCGCTGGGCATGGGCTTTGTCAACGGTGTCGAGATCTCGGTCAGCTTTGCCGGCGAGACGGTGCACATCGTCGGCCTGGGCTTCGACGCCAACAACCCCGCGCTGCTGGCCGGCCTGGCGCACACCCGCGGCGGCCGCTTGCAGCGGGCCCAGGCCATGGCCGACGGCCTGGCCCAGGTGGGCCTGAAGGGCGCATTCGACGGTGCACTGCGCTATGTCAGCAACCCGGCTCTGGTGTCGCGCACCCACTTTGCCCGCTGGCTGGTGGAAACCGGCGCCTGCAGCGACACCGGCGCAGTGTTCCGCCGCTACCTGACCGAAGGCAAGCCCGGCTTTGTGCCGCACCAATGGGCCGGCCTGGGCGAGGCCGTGCGCTGGATCACCGAGGCCGGTGGCGTGGCGGTGATCGCCCACCCGGGGCGCTACAAGTTCACCGTCAACGAAGAATTTGCGCTGTTCTCCGAATTCAAGGCCCATGGCGGCCAGGGCGTGGAAGTGCTGACCGGCAGCCATGGCCACGCCGACACCGCCAAGTACACCGCCATGGCGCAAGAATTCGGCTTGCTGGCATCACGCGGCAGTGATTTCCATTCACCGGAAGAAAGCCGCACCGACCTGGGCACCCTGCCCGACCTGCCCGGCAGCTTGCAGCCGGTGTGGCAGGCCCTGGCGCGGCCGGGCAGCGCCTGGGCAGCGCCAGCCAGTCTGCCGGTGTGACCGCTGGTGTGACCCAATGCGGAGGCCGCAGCGTGCAGCCGGTGCTGGCTGCAGCACACCGCCCCCCGCCACCCCACCACCCAGGCTTGCATGTCGCAGTACTTTGAAGTCCACCCCGACAACCCGCAGCCGCGCCTGATCAAGCAGGCCGTGCAGCTGCTGCACCAGGGCGGCGTGTGCGCGGTGCCCACCGACAGCAGCTATGCCCTGGTGTGCCACCTCGACGACAAGGCCGCCGCCGAGGCATTGCGCCGCATCCGCCAGGTCGACGACAAGCACCACCTCACCCTGCTGTGCCGGGATCTGTCGGAACTGGCCAACTACGCCCGTGTCGACAACCGCCAGTACCGGCTGCTGAAGCTGGGCACACCCGGGCCCTACACCTTCATCCTGGAAGCGACCAAGGAGGTGCCGCGCCGCTTGTCGCACCCGTCGCGCCGCACCATCGGCCTGCGGGTGCCGGCGCACAAGGTGGCCCAGGCGCTGCTGGCTGAACTGGGCCAGCCGCTGCTGGCCACCACGCTGATCGCCCGCGGGCGAAACCGAGCCGCTGAACGACCCTGCAGAGATCCGCGACCGCTTCCAGAAGCTGGTGGCCGCTGTGGTGGATGCCGGTGCCTGCCCGATGTCGCCCACCACCGTGATCGACCTGAGCGGCGACGTGCCCGCCCTGGTGCGCCAGGGTCGGGGTGATCTGGCCCGGCTGGGGCTGTGATCAGCCGCCGCCCGGGCGGGCAGCGCCCAAGCCGTCCAGCACCCGCTGCGGGCTGAAACCCAGCTGCAGCTGCCCGCGGACCAACAGCGTGGGCGTGCCACGCGCACCCAGGGCCTGGTAGCGCGCCGCACAGTCGGCATCACGCTCGACAAAACATTCGGTGAACGGCACTTGCTGGTCGGTCATCCAGCGCCGCGCTGCGGTGCAGTAGGCACAGGTGGTCGACGACAGCATCTGGATGTCACCCGGCTGCGCCTGTGCCGCCAGCTGCGCGCCCATGCCGCCGGCCAGATGGCTGCGCCACCACTGGCTGCCGCCGCTGGCCAGCGCCACCACCACCACCAGACCAGCCAAGGTGCGCCACTGCGCGCGGTCCATCACCCAAGGCGACCGTCAGAGCGCCGCAGTGACGACGATCTCGACCTTCCATTCAGGCTTGGCCAGCGCCGCCTGCACCGTGGCACGCGGCGGGGTGTGGCCAGGCACCACCCAGGTGTCCCACACCGCATTCATGCCGGGAAAGTCGGCCAGGTCGGCCAGGAAGATCTGCGCCATCAAGATGCGCGACTTGTCGCTGCCGGCCTTGGCCAGCAGCGCATCGATGGCGGCCAGCACCTCGCGGGTCTGGCCGCCGATGTCGGCCGCAGCGCCCACGGCCACCTGGCCGGCCAGGTAACACACGCCGTTGTGCACGGCCATCTCGGACATGCGGGCGCCGACGTCAAAACGCTGAACCATGGTTGTCACTGTCCTTTGGAACGGGAGGATCGGGAATCGATGCCGGGTGCCGCTTCGTCATGCAAGCGCTTGACGCGGCGGCGCCGGCGGCGCGGCTTGTTGGGGTCGGCTTCGGCCGGCTTTTCGCCGATGCGCGATTCCTTGCCCTTGATCAGCTTGATGATGTTGTTCCAGTGGCGCCAGATCAGCAGCAGGCACATCACCGACACCGCCAGCGCCACGCTGGGCCGGTCGAAGAACATCAGGGTGAAAAACGGCGCAAAGGCGGCAGCCACCAGCGAGGCCAGCGACGCGTAGCGGAAGATGGCCGCCACCACGATCCAGCACAGCAAGGTCACGGCGCCCAGGATCGGCTCGTAGGCCAGCAGCACACCAGCGGCCGTGGCCACGCCCTTGCCGCCCTGGAAGCGGAAGAACACCGGGAACAAGTGGCCGATGAATGCCGCCACGCCGACAAACGCGATGGTGGTGTCTTCGAAGCCGAGCTCAAACGCGTAGTACTGCACCAGGGCGACAGGCAAGTAGCCCTTCAGCGCATCGAGCACCAGCGTCAGCACGGCGGCCAGCTTGTTGCCCGAGCGCAGCACATTGGTGGCGCCAGGGTTCTTCGACCCGTAGGTGCGCGGGTCGCCCAGGCCCATCAGCTTGCTGATGACCACGGCGAACGAAATCGACCCGATCAGGTAGGCGACGAAAAACGCGGAATAGCTGTAGACCAGATCCATGGGAACAATTCATCCACCGCAATGGCAGAACGGGCAATCAGTGTAAACGGCGGGCTCCCTGCCCGACGCCAGCGCAAGGCTTGGCGTGGCGCCAAACGTGCTGTGTTGACAACCCTGAACGGGGGGTCCGCGCGCAGCAGACGACCGCCGATACACTCAAACCAGTATTGCGCAGCGTCTCAATTGAATGCAGCGATCTGGTTGCGGCCGGACGGCCGCACCAAGCCTTGGAGCCACTGCCCAGCGCTGGGTTGCCGCTGTGTTCCGCCGACGCCGAGCCCAAGCCTCACCCACGTCCCGCCCATTCCCCCGTTTCGTCCAATCCACTGGAAAGCCAGCCCCCCATGCACGCCAAACGCCTTCTCGCTGCCGCCGCCGTCGCCCTGTGCGCCCTGCCCGCACTGGCACAAACCACCATCAAAGACGCCTGGGTGCGCGGCACCGTGGCCCAGCAAACGGCCACCGGCGCCTTCTTCCAGATCAGCAGCGTGGCGGGCGGCACGCTGTTGTCGGCCAGTTCGCCGGCGGCCGGCGTGGTCGAGATCCATGAGATGTCGATGGACGGCAGCACGATGAAGATGCGCGCCCTGCCCAAGGGCCTGGACCTGCCGGCCGGCAAGGCGGTGGAACTCAAGCCAGGCGGTTTTCATGTGATGCTGATGGATCTGAAAGCCCCGCTGAACGCCGGCGAGGCGATCGATCTGACCCTGGTGGTCGAGGGCAAGGACGGCAAGAAAGAAACGATCGCATTGAAGGCGCCAGTCAAGGCGCTGGGCGCTGCCGGTGGCCACGGCCAGCACAAGCACTGAAGCCTGCTGGCAGTGACGGGGCGCCCAGCCCCGCCACCGCTTGCGATGGCCCGCAGCGCTTGGACCGGGCCAAGCCTCGCAAACCGGCCCGCCGGCGCGCAGTAACCGGCGCTCAGTAACCGTCGCCCAGCACCAGGCCTTCGCGGCGCGGATCGGCACCGCCGGCCCAGGCCGGCAAGCCGTTGTCGCGGGTGGTGCGCACGATGGTGCTGACACCGCTGCTCTGCGCCACCACACTGACGGTGTGGCCCAGCGCGCGCAGGCCGGTCACCAGGGTGTCGTCGTTGCCGCTGTTGGCCGCATTGAGGTTCGGATGCTCGCCGCCCAGGCCGGTGGTCGGCCCGTTGCCCGAGCCGAAGTTCAGCATCGACGTGGCCTGCTGGGCGTCCAGCCCCCAGTCGAGCACACCGACGACGGTCTTGGTGACGTATTGGATGATGTTGGCACCGCCCGGCGAGCCGGTGGCCATCACCAGGTCACCGGCCGAGCCGTCGGCCGCCTGCTTGAACACCAGGGTGGGCGCCATCGAGCTGCGCGGCCGCTTGCCGGGCTGCACCCGGTTGGCGATGGGCACGCCGGCGCCGTCGGCCGGTGCGGCCGAGAAATCGGTCAGCTCGTTGTTGAGGATGAAGCCGCGCACCATGCGCCAGGCACCGAAGCCCGACTCCACCGTGGTCGTCATGCTGACCACGTTGCCGCGCTTGTCGACGATGGTCATGTGGGTGGTGCCCGCTTCAGCCGGCTGCACACCGGTGCCCAGCGGCACCGCGCCCAGGTTGCCCGGCAAGGCCGTGCCCAGGCTGCTGCCAAAGCTGATCAGGTCGGCGCGGCCGCGCAGGTAGCCCTTGTCCAGCATCGCGTCCCAGCTGCCGCCGGGCAGGGACACGAAATCGGTGTCGGCGATGTACTTGTTGCGGTCGGCATAGGCCAGGCGGTTGGCCTCGGCCACCAGGTGCACACCCATCACCGTGGGCTTGCCGCCGTGCACGTCGATGGCGGTGGGCCGGTGCTGGGCCAGGTCGAAGTTCTCCAGGATGCCCAAGGTCTGGGCAACGGTGATGCCGCCCGACGACGGCGGGCCCATGCCGCAGACCACATGGGCCCGGTAGGTGGTGCACACCGCCGGGCGCTTCTTGGCCTGGTAGCCGGCCAGATCGGCCAGGGTGGTGGCGCCGGGCGTCATGGCCACGCCATTGGCGCCAGTGGTGGCATTGATCTCGTCGACGATGGCCTGGGCGATGGGGCCGGTGTGCAGCGCATCGGCCCCGCCCGCAGCGATGGCCCGCAGCGTGTCGGCATAGGCTGGCAAGGTGAAGGTGGTGCCCAGGGCCTTGGGCGTGCCGTCGGCGTTGAAGTAGGCCGCCATCGCATCGGCATCACGCTGGAAGTTGGTGCCCGCGCCAGCGATGGCATCGGCCATGCGGCCGCTGATGGGGAAGCCGTTGGTGGCCAGGTCGATGCCGGGCTGGAGCAGGTCTTTCCAGGCCATGCGGCCGTGCTCGCCATGGGCCAACGCCAGCATGCGCACCGCACCTGGCGTGCCGATGGAGCGGCCGCTGGCACGTGCAGTGGGCAGTGGGGTGCTGCGTGCATCGCTGCTGATCCAGCGCAAGTAGTCTTCTGTGGCGGCGGCCGGCGCGGTTTCGCGGCCGTCGTAGGACACCACGGTCTTGCTGGCCGCGTCGTAGTGCAGCATGAAGGCGCCGCCGCCCAGCCCGCTGCTCTGCGGCTCGACCAGGCCCAGCACCATCTGCACCGCCACCGCTGCATCGACCGCACTGCCGCCGGCCTTCAGCACCTCGCAACCGGCCTTGCTGGCCAGCGGATTGGCGGTGACGACCATGTAGCTCTTGGCCTGGACCGCCGTCTTGCCCAGGCGGTAACCGGACGACGGCTCGGGCGCTGCCGGGTCGCCGGCAAGGCCCGAGCCCACCACCACCGAACCATCGGCCGTGGTGGTCTGGCAAGCGGCCAGTTGTTCTTCTTCTGCCACGCCACCGCCGCAGCCTGCGACCAGCAGCGCCAGTGCGCTGACCCCGACCAGCAATGACGCGCTGCGCCGTCCCTCAAATCGACCCATGCCAAGCTCCTTGTGTGTTCGGTTCTGCCGGCTGTTGTGGCGCTGTGGATGCCGCAGCCATGCAGTCAGCCTGCCCTTCAACGTGGGCGGCCTGCGGCAGACGATAGCGATTTGCGCGCCAGCCCAGGCAGCGGGTTAACGCGGGTGGCCGCCCCGCGCTGGTGCAGCACGTGCCGGCAGCGGTGCAGGGCAGCCTGCGGTCGCGCTGCGCCGCCACGCATGCCCGACACGCATGCCCGACACGCGGGCCCAACTCGCATACCCAACACGCATACCCAACCCGCAGGCCCAACCCGCATGCCCGACAATCGTGCATGACTGAACCTGATACTTCGGCGCGCACCCCCGCAGGTGTGCCACCGGCTGCGCCCGGCGCCCCATCCCATCCCACCCCGGCCGCCGGCCCCGGCTTTGCGCAGTTGCCCCTGTCGGCAGCCATGCTGGCCAATCTGCAGACCCTGGGCTACCTGGCGATGACGCCGATCCAGGCGGCCGCCCTGCCCCTGGCGCTGGCCGGGCACGACCTGGTGGCCCAGGCCGCCACAGGCAGCGGCAAAACGGCTGCGTTTGCCCTGGCCCTGCTGCACCGGCTGGACAGCAAGCGCCCCGAGACCCAGGCCCTGGTGTTATGCCCCACCCGCGAGCTGGCCGAACAAGTGACGCAGGACATCCGCCGCCTGGCCCGGGGCGAGGACAACATCAAGGCGCTGACGCTGTGTGGCGGCACGCCGATCAAGCCGCAGACCGACAGCCTGGCGCATGGCGCACACATCGTCGTGGGCACACCCGGGCGCATCGTCGACCACCTGGCGCGCGACAGCCTGCAACTGGGCAGCCTGGCCGTGCTGGTGCTCGACGAGGCCGACCGCATGCTGGACATGGGCTTTGCCGAGGACATCGCCACCATCGGCAGCCGCTGCCCCAAGGCGCGGCAGACGCTGCTGTTTTCGGCCACCTACCCCGAGGGCCTGGCGCAGATCAGCCGCCGTTTTCTGCGCGATCCCAAAGAGGTCACGCTCGCCGACCAGCCCAGTGCCACCAAGATCCGCCAGCGCTTCTACGAGGTCAAGGAAGACCAGCGCCTGCATGCCGTGGGCCTGCTGCTGAACCATTGGCGGCCCGAGCGCACGCTGGCCTTTTGCAACACCAAGCTGCAATGCCGCGACCTGGTGGCGGTGCTGCAGGCCCAGGGTGTGGCGGCGCTGGCGCTGCACGGCGACCTGGAACAGCGCGAGCGAGACCAGGTGCTGATCCAGTTTGCCAACCGCAGCTGCCCGGTGCTGGTGGCCACCGATGTGGCCGCGCGCGGGCTCGACATCGTCGGCCTGGAGGCGGTGGTCAATGTGGAGGTGACGCCCGACGCCGAGCAGCATGTGCACCGGGTCGGCCGCACCGGCCGGGCCGACGCCGAAGGCTGGGCCTTCAGCCTGGCCAGCCTGGACGAGATGGGCCGCGTCGGCCGCATCGAGCAACTGCAGGGCCGTGCCTTCGACTGGTTCCCGCTGGACAGCCTGACACCCACCGGCAGCGGGCCGCTGCGCGCGCCGATGGTGACGCTGCAGATCCTGGGCGGGCGCAAGGAAAAGATCCGCGCCGGCGACGTGCTGGGCGCACTGACCGGCGAAGGCGGGCTGCCGGCCGCGCAGATCGGCAAGATCAACGTCAACGAGTTTTCCACCTACGTGGCAGTGGACCGTGCCATCGCCGGCAAGGCGCTGAAGGCGCTGAACGATGGCAAGGTCAAGGGCAAGAAGGTGAAGGCACGGCCGATGGAGGTTTGATCCGGTCCGGTCGCCGGCCTGCAGTCGCGCGCTTTGGGCGCTTGCCAGGCGTTTTTCAGCCAGCGTCTGACTTGCACCAGGTTGCCGACTTGCCACCACCGCTGAGCGAGCACCTTCGGACCTGGTTCGCCCCCCCAATCAGGTGACCCCCGCCTGACTCCCACTTCTTGGTGATTCACCGCCCAACGCAGGCGGTTTCACACTCGACTACCGGGTGAACCCCGCTCTGACACCGTGTTAGAGCCAATCGCCGGGTTTGAGAGGGCGACACCATGACACCCACCGTCATTGCCTTGTTCCGGGCATTTCAAGGCGAGGCCGCACGAAAACTGGCCATGCCGCAGGCGCTGTTGGCGCTGCCTGTGGGTGCCTGCGCCATTGCCTTGATCGGCAGCTGTCCGCTGCCGTCAATGGCCAGCAACACTGAGTCGCCGGGGGAAGCGAAGAAACAGACAGACACGACCACAGGACCGCAGCAGGTTGTGATTGTTGCAAAACCGCCTGCACCGCCGCCGCCGCCACCACCACCACCGCCACCAGCACCGGCCCCAGAGCCTCCGCCCCAGACGGTTGTCATCATTGCTGCGCGTCCGCCCATTGGCAGCACCTCCTTGGGCCGCATCGGCGAGACCAGTGGCGGCAAAAGCCTGGTTGCCAAGGCAAACCCGAAAGCGGCAAACACTGCCGAACCGGCATCGGCGGACAACACGGCTGCATCTGAATGCTCGGACAATCCCACCACGCCGAATCCGGTGGTCATTGCCACCGGAGAGAAGGTGCTCAACGAAACCGACATCATTGCCCACGGAGAGTATGGGCTGGGCCTGACTCGGACCTATCGCAGCCGTGGGTCAGGCGGCATGTTCGGTATCCGCTGGATGTCAAATATTGAATATCCACGACTGACCGAATCGGGTTGTGCCAAACACAGCGACTATCCAAATCGCTGCCTGCCCACCTCCATCAAGATGACCCTGCCCGACGGTTCTGCCTACCTCTACAAGGCGCCGCAGAGCTACGACTTCAGTTACACGGTCAACAAATCGGTGTCCAAGGGCACCATGTTGTATGACCCATTTGATGGCTATCAGGTCACCACGGATGCAGCCATCTATCGCTATAGCCCTGCTGGCGTCATCCAGTCCATCAGCAGCCGCGCGGGCAATACGCTCTTGGCGTTTGTCTACACAAACAGCACACGCTACCCCAGTCAGGTTGTGAATGCTGCCGGGCGCTCCGTCAGCTTCACCTATGACCAGTATTGGCAGGTTACCAAGGCCAGGGATAGCGCAGGCAATGAGTGGAACTACAGCTATCGTGACGTCAATGTGCTCAAGTCGGTCAGTTCACCCGGACCGAACGCAGACGTGCGCGAATACTTCTATGAAGCCGCCAACATCAACTTCAGCTTGCTGACAGGCATTGCCATCAATGGCACGCGCTACAGCACCTATCGCTACGACACCTCCCAGCGCGTGATCGAAAGTGGATTGACAGGCGGAGAAGAACGCGAAACCTTTGCCTACAGCAGCAATGCCACGACCGTGACGGATGCACGCGGCCAGAGCGCCACTTATCGCTTCATTCCCGCACAAGGCGCCTTGAAGCTGGCGTCGGTGTCGCGCGCAGCCAGTGGCACCTGTTTGGCGTCTGCTGCAGCAACGGTTTACGACAGCAATGGCTGGGTCGACTTCACGCTGGACTGGAATGGCAACAAGACCGACTTCACCTACGACAGCGCAGGGCGATTGTTGAGCCAAACCCAGGCACCTGGCACAGCGGCCGCCAGCACAGTGGTCAACACATGGTCTGGCAACAATCTCTTGCACAAGACATACCAGGATCGCACTGGTCTTGCTTACCGCCGTGTCAGCTATGGCTATGTGGCCAGCGGCCCTGCTACCGGTGAACTGGCCAGCCAAACCACCACCGACCTGAGAACCGGTGCTGTGCAGACACTTTCCCAAACCTATACGTTTCATGCGAACCGCGTCCTGGCCAGCAGGGCGGTCAGCCAAAGCCTGCCAGGAGGCGACTGGGCAACCTCGACCACCAATTTCGACACTGCCGGCAATATCACGTCCGTGGTCAATCCCCTGGGGCATGTGGCAACCTGGTCTGGCTACAACCCGGTCGGGCAACCCGGGCGGGTGACTGATGCAAACGGTATCAGCACAGACTTCAGCTATGCCCCTAAAGGCAACCTGATTGCCACCAGCCTGTTGCTGCCGGCGGGTGCGAGAACGACCACCTACGCCTACAACAACAACCGGCAGGTCACAGACGTGGTCTACGCCCACGGCGCTGCCGAGCGCTACCGCTACAGCGCCTCTGGCAGATTGATCCAGGTTGGCAACGCACTTGGTGAATTGACGCAATTGCCTTACGACATTGCCAACATCAGGGCGTCAGCGCGTACGCCGCGTCATGTTCCCACTGTGTCGGGTACGACGCCTGTCGCAAATGCAGCCGGTGAATTTGTCCGCACGACACAACTCGACAGCCTTGGCCGACCCTATGCCAGCATCGGAAACAACGGGCAACAGACGAGCTTTCGCTACGACCTCAATGGAAATCTGCTGAGTCAGTCTGATGCGCGCGGACGAATAACCAGATACACCTATGACGCCCGTGACCGTCTCTTGTCCATCAGCAACCCTGACACCGGATTGATCAGCTACGCCTATGACGCAATGGGCATGCTCGCCAGCGTGACCGACCCGCGGGGCTTGGTCACCAGTTACCTCTACAACGGCCTTGGGCAAGTCATCCAGCGCAACAGCCCCGACACTGGCACCACGCGCTACGCCATGGACAGCGCTGGCCGCTTGGTCGCCGAAACCCGCGCCGACGGCAGTGTTGTGACCTATAGCTGGGACAAAGTCAGCCGGCTGGTCAGCCGATCGACCAGCGGCGTGACCGAAAACTTTGTCTATGACGAAGGGCAATATGGCAAGGGACGGCTGACAAGAATGACAGACGCGTCTGGTCAGACGAGTTTCCGCCATGCTGCTGACGGTCAGCTCTTGCAGCAATCCAGCACGGTGCTGGGCGCCACCAACACCATCACCTGGACGTTTGACAGCCTGGGACGCCTGAGCGGAATGACCTACCCTGGCAACTTGTCCCTCGGGTTTGAGCATGACCCCTACGGCCGACTGCGACGCGTCAGCAGCAGCCTGGGTGGTGCATGGACAACGCAGGGAGACTCGTTTCTGTACCAACCGGCAACCGGGGAGTTGTATGGTTGGCGTTTCGGGAGCATCCTGCCCCGAACGGTGACGCAGGACACTGACCGGCGAGTGACTCAGATCGCAACCAATGGGATACAAAACCTGAGCTATGTTTGGAACAACACGAACACCATCGCCTGGATCTCCGACGGCGTGCTTCCATTCTTGAATTCAAGCTTCAGCTACGACCCCAATGACCGACTGACCAGCGTGGCACGAAGCGGCGACAACCAGAGCTTTCTGCTCGACAAGGTGGGCAACCGAACTGCGCAGACGCGCAATGCCAGCAGTTGGAGTATGGCTATGGCCCCAACGACAAACAGATTGGCGAGCATCAGCGGCAGCGAGGCCCGGTCCTTTGAGTACGACATTCAGGGCAACCTGGTGGCCGACACCAAGGGCGCAAGGCGGTTCGAGTACGACGGTTTCAATCGATTGGCGAGGATTTATGCGTCAGGCAATATATTGGCATCCTACGGCAGCAACGCCATGCAGCAACGCATCTGGAAATCCAGCGCTGGTGCATTGACCCGCTTTGTCTATGGCCCAAATGGGGAACTGCTGCATGAGCAGGGCGTCAATTCAACGAGCTATGTCTGGATTGCAGGAAACCTGTTCGGCGTGGTCCGTGCTGGGCAGTTCTACGCAAGCCACAACGACCACTTGGGAAGGCCAGAAGTCATCACCAATTCCAATGCGCAGGTTGTGTGGCGGTCCAACAATGCCGCTTTTGATCGAACTGTGACGGTAGATACGTTTGGCGGAATGAATCTCGGTTTTCCGGGACAATACTTCGATGTGGAGTCTGGATTGAGTTACAACTGGCATCGATACTACGACTCTTCAACTGGGCGCTATACGCAGTCAGATCCTATTGGCTTGGCGGGAGGGATTAATACCTACGCATATGTCGGGGGGAACCCGATCTCGTACGTTGATCCAACGGGGTTGTTCAATCCGGCGAAGGGGCTCTCTGCGCTTGGTAACGCAACGATTGCTGGGTTCTCGGCTGGCTCCGGCGGAGTGAGGATCGCGATCGCTGTTGGCCTTTCGCCAGCGGCGACCACAGGCGTAGGCGCGCTTCCGCCAGCCGCTCTCGCGGCGTGGGGAACGTGGAATTTGAAGTCTGCTTCGGCTGCTTGGAATCGAGCGCGGCAGCAATGGGCTGAGGCAATGTGCGAGAAGGCTTCCGATGCTTCTTGGAAGAATCTCAACGGGATGCTTCCCGGCGGTACCCACTACGATGATCCAGGTGAGTTCAAAGGGCCAATCGACTACATCCAGAACAACGGCCTCGGTAAGTTCTTGAGTGAGGCAGGCTACTTCTGATGTCGGTCGTCATCGAACTCTTCGTGGTCGTGGCGAGCGTGGCGGCAGCGCTAGCAATCTTGCTGTACGCAACTTGGCTATTGACTCACCGATTGAGGCGGGGTGAATCCAAGCGTATGGCCTTCACCGAGTGGCTACGCAATGCCTTTGAGGCAATTTGGGGGCTGTAGCATTGCCTTGGACTATGCGGGCCTTGGTGTCAGGCCTCTTGCCTCCAGCCGCTCGACGGCCTCACGCGCGGTGATGATGGGGATGCCATCGAAGCTACCCAGTGGCAGGTGCGCTAGCAAGCGCTGACGCACTACCGAGACGACGGGCGCATCGAGATGGACAACAACGCGGCCGAAGGCGCCCTGCGCGGCGTGGCCCTCGGGCGGGGCAACTACCTGTTCATGGGGTCCGACGCCGGCGGCGAGCGCGCCGCGGCGATCTACAGTCTGGTGGAGACGGCCAAGCTCAACGGGCTGGACCCTGAGGGCTACCTGCGCGAGGTGCTGGGCCGCATCGCAGACCATCCCATCAACCGCATCGACGAGTTGCTGCCGTGGAACATCGGGCGGCACGAAGCGACCAACAGCAGATTGCCCGACGCGATGGCCGCCTGAGCGCAGCGCCGATCGGCGCTGGCAGATCACGAGGACCCCGGCGTGAACCGCAAGGCATCGACCCGAGCGAATGATCGAAGCGCTGGAGGGCGCCAGCAGCCTGCAGCTGTACCAGCTCAAGGCGATCATCGAAGGCATGCTGGCCGACCCGCGGCGCGGCCTGGCCGCACGCAGCCAACCTGCATCTGGGGCAGTCGGTGCGCTTCGTCGACTTCCGCGACGGGCAGATGCGCAGCGGCAAGATCATCGCCTTCAAGGACACCCAGGCCACGGTGCTCGAGCAAGGCGACCAAGCGGACCTGGAAGATCCCCTGCGTGGCGATGCAGGGCTACACCGACGCCGAACGGCAGGACGAGCAGGCGCCGTACGTACCGCCGCCGGAGCCGGTCGCTGCGACCAACCAAGATCCCGCGAGTTCCAGCAGGGCGACACCGTGACGTTCGAGGACCGCGACGGTCGGGGCATCACCGGCGTGATCGTGCGCATCAACCAACGCACTGCCACGATCGGCACCGGCACGCCAGCGGTGGCACCTGGCGTGTGCCCTTCCACATGCTGCGGCACGTGCTCGACATCTGATCTTCACTGCCAGCTGGCGGTGCCCCGCGTCAATGGGGCGTTGGGACCACCCTTACGCCAAAGCCGCGGCCTTGACCCGGACACCACCTGAGCACGCCCACGGCCGCGAACAGCCAGCAGCTAAGAGAAGAACTGAGCGGCGCGCTGCGCCGCCAGAACGCACCTCTCGCGTGCGCGCCAGCGCGCGAGAATGGCCCCTGATCCGATGCCTTAGCCGCTGCCGGAGGCCTGTCTTCTTCACCTCGCCCGCCCTTGTGGAAATGCCTCTGGCGCCCAGCCACCTGTGCGGTGAACTCGCGTCAGAGCGCCCCTACACCCAGTCCGATCCCATCGGGCTTGAAGCTGGCATCAACACCCATGCATACGTGGGGGGCAATCCGATCAGCTACGTGGATCCGGACGGGCTGCGGGGTCTGATGCCGCAAGGGACTATCTATCGCGGTACTGGCGATATCAACGGACAGATATGGGTTGGCAACCAGATGCGAAATGGTGCCGTCCAAACCTTCAGTTCCCGCCAGCAGAACGCAAATGCTGCCTGGGGTCCCGGTGTCCGTTCAGTGTGCTTGGTGAGCACGACAAGCGTGCCGCAGACACCCAACCAATGCAGCGCATCTAACCCAACGGGTGCAAGTTCGTTACCGACATCTGGTCCGGTCATGTCCGCTCCGGGCCAAAGCGGCGGAACCTGTTTGCAGTGGGGGCTGACCGTCGGTCCTTGAGCATGGATCTTCTCGTCACCATCGTTCAAATCGTCAAGGATCTACTTGGCAGCCTCAATCCGTTCCGACTGCTCGGTCCGAACTACCGGGTCTCATTCCGCAACCTCTGGCGGCAGGAGTCTCGGATCTTCAAGGTTGGCTACATGCTCGGGGCACTTGGGTTGCTGATCTTGCTCGCGTTAGTCGCGTTGCTAGCTTGGCAATACGTAAAGGCATGAGATCAAACCTCGCCTCTTGTCTCCAACCGCGGGACGACCCCGCGAACAGTGACAATGGCGATGCCCTTGTGGCTGCCGATGGGCAGCAGATGCTTGCGATCCTCGGTGAAGATCAGCTAGGCGCCTGCGGCACATCAACGACTTGCATTCAGCGCGTGTCGAAGTGCCACACAGGCCACTCTGTCCGGAGCCCGTGAGGGCGGCGAACGAGCCCACCGCTTCAGCCCAAACAAACCAGTGCTTGCGGCCGGGTGGCCAGGGGCTCGGCACTGTCGGCGTCAAAGCTGCGCAGGCCAGGCAGGTCGAGCACGGTGATGCCGGCAAATTCGATGTGCAGCAGACCGGCACGCTCCAGCGTGCGCAAGGCCTGGTTGGCGCGTTGGCGTGACAGCCCGGCCAAGAGGCCGATCTCGCCCTGGTTGAGCCGCAGCTGGCGCTGTGCCAGCGGGTAGAGCACGGGGTCGAACAGGCTGGCCAGGCAGCGCGCCACGCGGGCCTCAGGGCTCAGCAGCCGGTCTGACACGACGGTGTCGACAAACTGGATCAGCCGGGTGCTGAGCTGCTTGAGCAGAAAGCGGTTGAATGCCAGGTTGCTGGCCACCAGGCGCTCGAAGCAGTGGCGCGGCACGCAGGCAATCTCGCTGCTGCAGACGGCCACACCGTCGTGGCCCCAGAAGCCGGTCTTGAGCAGGGCTGCCTCGCCCACCCAGGCGCCGGCGGTGATGCCGGTGACGGTGGACTCGCGGCCGTCGGCCTGCGACATCGACAGCTTGACCAGGCCTTCGATCACCCCCAGCCAGCAATGGACCGGCTCATCACGCCGGAAGACGGTCGCGCCGGCCGCCACATGGCGGAGGTAGGACGCATGGATCACCTGGGCGAGCTCGTCCTCGCTCAGGCATGGCGCCCAGGGGCTGGTGCGCAACTGCATTTCCAGGGTCTTCATGCGGAGTGTCCGGTGGGTTCAGGGGTCTGCGCGGAGGCCGGCGCCACCACGCGCAGCTGGCGCGCACGGGTGGCCTGTGGGGGCTGTACGCACCGGCGTCAGGTTTGGATGCAGGGCCATTCCCGGCCCGTCAAAACCCTGGCGGCAGCTGTCGTTGCAACGACAACTTCGGCCCGGCAGCCTGGGCACCATGCCGCTGGCCAAAGACCACACCGGAGACCCCCCATGCACCAAGACAAGCAGACCGACCCCACCGTCGATGTCGACGCCACGCCCGCCGGCGCCAAGCTCGGCCGCCGGCAATTGCTGACCTATGCCTTGTCGGCCCCGGTGCTGACGGTGGCGGCCGGCTTTGGCGTCAATCTGGCGGCCACCTCGCGGGCCGAAGCCGCGCTTGCCGCTGACGCCGCCCGACTCAGTCGACTACTACGACATCGCCGACTCGATCGTGCAGACCTCGCTGCCGACCATGCCCCTGGTCAAGCTGGAAGTGCGCACCGATGGCCGGGTGTGCCTGGACCTGCCGCGGCTGGAATCCGGCCAGGGCATTGCCACCGCTTGCGGCATGCTGGTGGCCGAAGAACTGGACGTGCCGCTGAGCCAGGTCGATGTGACCTCGGCCGACGCCCGGCCCGAGCTGATGTACAACCAGCTGACCGGTGGCTCGTCGACCATGCGCAGCTTCGATGCTGCCCTGCCGCTGATGGCCGCCGCCGCCCGCGCCAGGCTGCTGGCTGCCGCCGCGCAGCAGCTCGGCGTGTCGGTCGGGTCGCTGACCTGCAGCAACGGCGTGGTCTTCAGCGCCGATGGCCGCCAGGCGACCTACGGCGCACTGAGTGCGCTGGCCGCCACGCTGCCGATGCCGTCGACCGTGGTGCTGAAGACCCCCGCGCAGTACAAGGTGATCGGCAAGCCGGCCGGGCGACTGGACGCGCGTGACATCGTCACCGGCAAGAAGAAATTCACCATGGACGTGGACGTGCCCGGCGCCAAGCCCACGATCCTGCGCATGCCCTCGCAGATCCGCGGCACGGTGCGCAGCATCAACAACCTGGTGGCGGTGCGCGGCATGCCGGGCGTGCTCGACATCGTCGTCATTCCGGCCGGCGGGTCGGTGGTGCCCAACCCGCCCGGCGTGGCGATCATGGCCGAGACCTTCGGCCAAGCCTGGGACGCCGCCAACCAGCTTGACATCAGCTGGAACGACGGGCCGATGAAGGGCCAGTCTGACGCCACCATCCAGGCCACCTTGCGCGGTGCGCTGGCACCGATGGCCGTGCCGCCGCTGGGCGCCATGACGGTCGAAGGTGAATTCACTTTCCGCGCTGCCGCCCATTGCCCGCTGGAGGTGGATTGCGCCATCGCCGATGTGCGCGCCACCAGTGCCGAAATCTGGGCCGGGCTGCAAACGCCCATCGTCACCCAGCAGTCGATCGCGCTGGACCTGGGTCTGGCGCAGAACCAGGTCAAGGTGCATGTGGTGCCGTCGGGTGGCTCTTTCGGCCGCCGCCTGTTCTGGGACCCGGTGCAGGTGGCGGCGCAGGTCTCGCGCCTGACCGGCCGCATCTGCAAGCTGATGTACCACCGCACCGACGACACCCGGCATTCACGCCTGCGTCCGCCGCAACTGCACAAGGTGCGGGCCACCCTGCTGCTGAACCAGGTGGTCAGCTTCGACCAGCGCATCGCCGCTGTGCGCCTGGATGCGCGCCACGGCTACGGCGAGATCGGCACGGCCCTGGCCGGCGCGCTGCCAGGCCAGCGTGCAGCAGACCGTCGGCAACCTGGGCTACGAGCAGTTCTTCTTCAAGACCATGGTTGCCTCGCCCTACAACTTCGGCGTCAGCAACAAGATCCTCAGCCCAGTGGCCATCGACATGAACACGGTGTCCTTCCGCTCGGTGCACATCCAGCCGGCACGCAGTGTCGAAGAGATCATCGTCGACGAGATTGCGGCGCGCCTGGGCCAGGACCCGGTGGCGTTCCGGCTGTCTTACCTGCGCCAGGAACGCGCCCGCGCCGTGCTGCAGCGGGTGGCCGGTGCGGCCAACTGGGGCAAGGTGATGCCGGCCGGTTTTGCCCAGGGCGTGGCGGTGCACCAGGAGTCGCGCGCCTACACCGCCTGCATTGTCGAAATCGACGGCCGCGACCCCAACCACGCCAAGGTGGTGCGGGCCACCATCGCCATCGACGTGGGCAAGCCGCTGAACCCGCTGGGCATCGAGGCGCAGATGCAGGGCGCCCTGGCCGACTCGATCACCCTGGTGCTGAACGCTGGCCTGACGCTGCAAGACGGCCTGCCGCTGGAGTCGAGCTACACCAGCTACCGCGCCACCAAGATGCGCGACTTCCCCAAGGACGTGCAGGTCATCCTGATGCCCAACAACGGCGAGGCCATCGCCGGGCTGGGCGAGGTCGGCATGTCGGCCGCCTCGGGCGCCATCGCCAATGCCTGGGCCCGTGTGAGGGGCCGCAAGCCGCGCAATTTCCCGCTCAATCTGCAGCCCGCCTACACCCCAGTGCCCCCCGGCAAGCTGCCCACCCCCGCCCACATCGCCTAAGGAGACCTGCCATGCCCAACTACAACCTCAAAGTGAACGGCGCCAGCGTCAATGTGGACGCGCCGGCTGACATGGCCTTGCTGTGGGTGCTGCGCGACAAGCTCGGCATCACCGGCCCGAAATACGGCTGCGGCATCGATGCGTGCAAGGCCTGCACCTGCCTGATCAACGGCAAGGCCGTGACGACCTGCTCGATCAAGGTGTCGGCTGTCGGCAGCAAGAAGATCACCACCATCGAAGGCCTGGCCAACGGCGACACCCTGCACCCGGTGCAGCAGGCCTGGCTGGACCGGGATGTGGCCCAGTGCGGCTTCTGCCAGCCGGGCCAGATCATGGCGGCCGTCGACCTGCTGACCCGCACCCGCAACCCGAGCGACGCCGACATCGACGCGATCGAGAACATGTGCCGCTGTGGCACCTACGGCCGCATCCGCCAGGCCATCCGGGCGGCAGCTGCCAACATGCCCTGAGCCAGGCGCTGCACACTGCACACTGCACGCCGCACGCCGGGTACCGCCTGCTGGCGTGCCCGGCTCAGGCAAACAAGCCCTGCAGAAACCAGCCGGGCGCGTCAGCTGCCACCGGCAGGCGGTGGCGGTAGACCCAGACCAGTGCACCGCTGGCGGTCTGGGCGATGAAGTAGTCGCGCAGCACCAGGCCGCCGTCCCACCAGCCGCATTCCAGCCGCTCGGGCCCGACCAGCAGTTGCAGCGGCCGGCCGTCCAGCAAGGGCATGCGCGCTTGCTCGGCCAGCGGCTGCGGCTGCGGCAACAGCCACAGCGGCTGGGTGGCCAGGGCCTGGGCGCTGCGCTGCAGGTCGGCCACGCCGGGCGGCGCCGCACCCAGGCGGGCCGGATCGGCCGTCTGCCACTGGGTGCCACGCTCGGGCCGGTAATCGGCCACCGGCGCCAGGCTCTGCACCTGCTCGGCACCCAGCCGGGCCTGCAGCCGCTCGACCAGCCGGGCCAGGCCGTCGCGCTGGCTGTCGGGGCTGGCGAACTGGGCGCCGAACAGCTCGGCATTGGGCGGCGCGGCGTCCACCCGCTCGTCACAGTGCAGGCTCAGTTCGAGCACCGGCGCGGGCAGTGGCAGCCGGCCCAGGCGCTCGGCCAGCAGGCTGTGCAGGTGGGCGGCGTCGGCCGACGGCCGGGCCGGGGCGATGTCCAGCGGGGTGTGGGTGGGCGTGTCGCTGTCACTGCGGCTGCGGCTGCGCGGCCCGTGGTGCATCACCAGCTGGCAGCGCGCCACGCAGCCCTGGCTGGCCTGGGCCCAGGCCACCAGCCGCGCCAGCAGCACCTGGGCGCCAGCCAGCACCTGGGCGCTGGTGTCGGCGCGGTGCAGCAGCTCCAGCCGGCTGGCAAAGCGCGGCGGCAGGGTCAGCCAGGCATGGGCCTCGGGCGCATGGCCGCGGGCCTGGTCGATGCGGGCGAGCAGGCCGGCGCCAAAGCGCCGTGCCAGGCCGTCGCGCGGCAGGCGGCGCAGGTCGGCCAGGCGCTGCAGGCCCATGCCGGCCAGGGCCTGCAGCTGGCCGGCGTCGGCCACCAGCAGCTGCAGCGGCAGGCGGTCCAGCAGTTGCTGCAGGGCTTCACGGTCCTGGCTGTGCGGGCCCTGGGCCAGGCCGTCGCGCCAGCCCGCCAGCAGCGCCGCACCCAATGCCGTGGGCGCGGTGGCGATGCGCAGCTGGTGGCCCAGCGGCGCCAGCGCGTCCTGCAGCCGCGCCAGCAGCGCCGGCAGCCCGCCCCAGTAGCGCAGGCAGCTCTGCACTTCCAGCCGCACCCCCACCAGGGTGGGCGGGTGCTCGGGGCCGGCGGCCGGCAGCCAGGCCACCGACGGGCTGAAGCCCAGCGCCACATGGGCCACCGCCCGCAGCGCCCGGGCATCACGCCGGGCATCGGCCTGGCCCAGTTGCAGGTCTGGCGCCAGCGCCAGCGCGGTGGCCCGGCGCATGCCCGGGCGCACACCACGCGCCAGCGCGGCGGCGTCGGCATGCTGCACCTGGTGCGCCGCCAGCAGCGCGGCCGGCCGCGCGCCCGCACCCGCACCCGCACCGCGTCCGCGTCCGCATCCACACCCGCACCCGCATCGGCAGCCGCACCGGACCGCCAGGATTCCAATGACAGCGCCGGCAGGTGCAGGGCCACCCACAGCATGGTGAACGGGGAAACGGGCAGGCACGCTAGCGCAGCGCGGCCACCAGATCCAGGCTGACTTGCCGTGCCTCGGCCTGCGCCTGCAGCTGGGCCTGCAGGTGCGCGGGCAGCACCGGCGGCAGCGCCAGGCGCAGCGGCTGGGCCTGCTGCGGGCCCCGGCGCTTGAGCAGGCGCAGCGACCAGCGCGTCGGCCCCGGCCGGCTGCAGCAGCAGGCGCAGCGGCGCCGGGCTGGGCCGGCCGCGGGCCAGGGCATCGCGGAAGATGAACACCGGCCCGGCCTGGGCCTGGGCGGCCAGCTGCAGCCGGCGCAGCGCATCGGCGCGCAGATTGACCGGCAGCCAGGCCAGCACCGCGCCGACCTGGCCGCTCTTCAAGGCCTGCTCCAGCGCCCACAGCACATCGGCGCCGGGCAGCAGCGGCGCCAGCCGGCTGGCGCCGCGCGGCACGCCGGGCGCGGTGTCGGGCTGCCAGGCCAGCGCGGCGGCAGCCGGTGCGCCGCTGCCTTGCCGGCCCTGCCCGCCCGGGCGGGCGCGCACCACCAGCCAGTGCCGGCTGTCCAGCCCGCACTGGGCCAGCGCCCAGGCGCTGAGCGCGGCGGGCGGGTCGAACAGCATCACGCAGCGGGCGCTGTCGGCTGCGGCGCGTGCCGCTGTGTGCGCCGCCCGCCCGGTGCGCGGCAGGGCGGCAGGCCCGGGTGGTGGTGGCTGTGGCTGCTGCTGCAGCGGCAGCGGTGACAGCGCCGCCAGTGCCGGTGCCAGCAGCCGCAGTTCACCGATGCCCGGTTGCGGCAGCAGCAGTTCAGTCAGCACACCATGCGGCCAGCCGCCACCGGGCAGCTCGGCGTCCAGCGCAGCAAAGCCGCTGGGGCTGGTGGCCTGGCTGCCCGCGCCCAGCTGGCTGGCGCGCCACACCGCCGGGTGCAGGGCCAGATCGAGCGGAGGGGGCACATGGGCGGCGAGATCTGCGGTGCGTTGTGCGACACGTTCTGCCGCCAGATGCGCCGCAGCGTCGCCTGTGGCCGAATGGCCCCCCAGCGGAGCCGGCCTCTGCAGTGCCGCAGGCGGCCAGCCAGGCGCGGCGCCGGCTGGCGCACCGGCCGGCAGCACGGCCCCCGCCGACACAGCCGATACCGCCGAAGCCGCCGAAACCGCCGACGCAACCGAAGCAACCGAAGCAACCGACGTAACCGATACCTGCGCCGCCACGCCAGGCAGGGCTGCTGCAGCGTCTGGCAGGTCGTCGTCGAAATCGAACAGGGGCAGCGACAGGTTCACCCAATCACTGTACTTTCATACAGTGTTGCAGGCAAGCGCCAGTGCGCCAGGTGCGGCCCCCGATAATCCGCAGTCCGCCACGGTGCTGCCCCTTCCCGGCCGCACTGCAGGCTTTTTGCACCCCATGCCCAGCCTGCTGCAGCGTTTCGCCCGCATCACCCCCTATTTCCGCCACAGCCGGCTGGCTGTGGGCGTGGCCTTCCTGGCGTCCTTGCTGGGTGCGCTGACCGAGCCACTGATCCCGGCCATGCTCAAGCCGCTGCTCGACCAGGGCTTCACCGCCGGCGCCCTGCCGCTGTGGCTGGTGCCGGTGGCCATCATCGGGGTGTTCGCGGTGCGCGGGGCGGCCGGCTTCGTGGCGCAGTACGCCCTGTCGTGGGCCGCGCACCGCGGTGTGCAAGACCTGCGCGAGGCGCTGTTCCAGCGCATCCTCACCGCCCAGCCGGCGATGTTCGCCCGCCATTCGGCCAGCAGCCTGACCAACACCCTGGTCTACGAGGTGCAGAGCGGCGCGCTGCAACTGGTGCAGTCGGTGCTGGTGCTGCTGAAGGATTCGCTCACCCTGCTGGCGCTGCTGGCCTACCTGGTGTGGCTGAACTGGAAGCTCACGCTGTTCGTCGGCGTGCTGTTCCCGGCGGTGGCACTGCTGATGCGCACCGTCAGCAGGCGGCTGCACCGGCTGGCGCGCGAGGGCCAGGACGCCACCGACAGCCTGGCCTATGTGGTGGAAGAAAACGTGCTGGCCTGGCGCATCGTGCGCCTGCACGGCGCGGCACCGGCGCAGGCCCGGCGCTTCGAACAGCATGCGCTGACGCTGCGCCGGGTGCTGCTGAAGGCGGCGGCCTCGGCCGGGGTGATGACGCCGCTGACCCAGCTGTTCACCGCGGTGGCGCTGTCGGCGGTCATCGTGGTGGCGCTGTGGCAGAGCGGCAACACCGGCAGCACGGTGGGCGGCTTCGTCGCCTTCATCACCGCCATGCTGATGCTGGTGGCGCCGGTCAAGCACCTGTCGGACGTGATGGCGCCCATCACCCGCGGCCTGGCCGCCATCGAGCGCGGCCTGCGAACTGCTCGACACCAGCCCGGCCGAGGTGGGCGGCACGCATGAAAGCACCCACACCGGCAAGCAGCCCGCGCGCGCCCAGGGCCGGCTGCAGCTGACCGATGTGGTGCTGCGCTACGCCAACGACCAGACCCCCGCGCTCGAGCGGCCTGACGCTGACCGTGGCCGCCGGCGAAACCGTGGCCCTGGTGGGGCCGTCGGGCGCCGGCAAGTCGTCGCTGATCAACCTGCTGCCACGCTTCGTCGCGCCCACCAGCGGCCAGATCACGCTGGACGGCGTGCCCCTGGACGACTGGCAGGTCGACACCCTGCGCCGGCAGTTCGCCCTGGTCAGCCAGGACGTGGTGATGTTCAACGACAGCATCGCCGCCAACGTGGCGCTGGGCGCCGCCGTGGATGTGCAGCGGGTGCAGGCCGCGCTGGCCGGCGCCAACCTGCAGGACTTCGTCGACGGCCTGCCGCAGGGCATGGACACGCATCATCGGCCACAACGGCAGCCAGCTCTCGGGCGGCCAGCGCCAGCGCCTGGCGATCGCCCGCGCGCTGTACAAGGACGCGCCGATCCTGATCCTCGACGAGGCCACCTCGGCACTGGACAGCGAGAGCGAACGCGCGGTGCAGACCGCGCTGGACACGCTGATGCGCGGCCGCACCACGCTGATCATCGCCCACCGGCTGTCGACCATCGAACATGCCGACCGCATCGTGGTGATGGACGCCGGCCGGGTGGTCGAACAAGGCCCGCATGCCGCCTTGCTGGCAGCGGGCGGGCTGTATGCGCGCCTGCACGCCATGCAGTTCAGGACCTGAGCCCAGGTCCTCCGCCTCCGCGGCCCACCGCCAGCCGTCAACCACCCGCCGCCAGAGCCGAACCCCGTCGCACCAATCCGCCGAACCAACCCGCCACAACCCGCAGGAGACCCGCCATGACCACCGCCGCCATCAGCCGCTACCCCGTGCCCGAGCTCACCAACCTGCCCGACGACCTGCGTGAACGCATCCTGGCGGTGCAGGAAAAGGCCGGCTTCGTGCCGAATGTGTTCCTGGCGCTGGCGCACCGGCCGGCCGAGTGGCGCGCCTTCATGGCCTACCACGACGCACTGCTGCTCAAGGACACCGGCAGCCTCACCAAGGGTGAGCGCGAGATGATCATCGTCGCCACGTCGGCGGCCAACCAGTGCCTGTACTGCGTGGTGGCGCACGGCGCCATCCTGCGGGTCTACGAGAAGAAGCCGCTGATCGCCGACCAGCTGGCCACCAACTACCGCAAGGCCGACATCACGCCGCGCCAGCGCGCCATGCTCGACTTTGCGATGAAGGTCTGCCTGCAGTCGGCCACGATCGACGAGGCCGACTTCGCCGCGCTGCGCGCCCACGGCTTCGACGACGAGGACATCTGGGACATCGGCGCCATCACCGCGTTTTTCGGCCTGTCCAACCGCATGGCCAACCTCACCGGCATGCGGCCGAACGACGAGTTCTTCCTGATGGGCCGCCTGCCCCAGCCACCCAAGGCCTGAAAGCCGGGGCGGTGCAGGTCAGCCAGGCGGGCCCCGGCGCCGCCGACAACCCGGCCGGCTTGTCGCCGGTCGTCGCCGGCACCTGGCGCCTGGCCGATTGGCACTGGACACCGCAGCAGCGCCTGGCCTGGATCGAAGGCCATCTCGACATCGGCGTGACCAGCTTCGACCATGCCGACCGCGCTGGCGGCCAGCAGGCAGAACGCCTGTTCGGCGAGGCCCTGGCGCTGCGCCCGGCGCTGCGCCGCCGCCTGCAACTGGTCAGCAGCTGCAGCATCCAGCCGGCCCGCCACAGCGGCAACCTGGCCACCGTGCTGCAGACCGCGGTCGACCCGCTGCTCCAGGCACTGCGCACCGATGACCTCGACCTGCTGCTGCTGCAGCCCGATGCGCTGGCGGATGTCGACGCACTGGCCCAGGCCTGCATCGACCTGCAGCGCGCTGGCAAGGTGCGCCACTTCGGCGCCAGCAATTTTGCGCCGCAGCAGCTGGCCGCCTTGCAGCAGCGCCTGCCGCTGGCCACGCACCAGATCGCACTGTCGCCGCTGCAGCGTGCAGCCCTGCACGACGGCGTACTCGACCAATGCCAGGCCCTGGGTCTGCGGCCGATGGCCTGGTCGCCGCTGGCTGGCGGGCGCATCTTCACCGGCCAGGACCCCGCCAGCGTCCGCCTGCGCGCCACGCTGGACGCGCTGGCGGCAGCGCGCGGCATCAGCGTCACCACGCTGTTGATCGCCTGGGTGCTGCACCACCCCAGCCGGCCGCTGCCCATCCTCGGCTCACGCCGCATCGGCGTGGCACAAGAGGCCCTGGCCGCCCTGCCCTGGCGGCTGGATGCGGCCAGCTGGTGGCAGATCTGGAGCGCGGCCAGCGGCCAGGCCAGACCCTGAAAGGCTGCCGCGTTCAGGATCCGGGGGCTGACACCGAGGCCGGGGCCGGCGCTGGCCCCGGATCGAGCGTGAACTCGGCCACCGTGCCTTCGCCGGGCGCACTGTGCAGGCGCACGTCGCCACCATGGTGGTCGACGATGCGGCGCACCAGGCTCAGCCCGACCCCAGAGCCCTCGAACTGGCTGCCCTTGTGCAGGCGCTGGAACGGCAGGAACAGGCGCCGGGCCTGGCCCATGTCGAAACCGATGCCGTTGTCGCTGACGCGGTACCAGGTGCCACGGGCGTCCTGGTGGCTGCTGACACGCACCAGCGCCGGGTTGGCGCCGGCGCTGTACTTGACGGCATTGCCCAGCAGGTTCTGCCACACCTGGGCCACCAGGCCGGGGTCGCCCAGCGCGGCCGGCAGCGTATCCACCTGCAGCTGCAGCTGCCGCCCCTGCCGCAGCGGCTGCAACAAGTCCCAGGTGTCTGCCACCTGGCGCGCCATGTCCAACGGCTGGCGCACCAGCGGCTTGCGGTCGACCTGCGCCAGCCGGGCCAGCCCGTCGACCATGGTGGCCATGCGGTGGGCGGCCGTGTCGATGCGCTCGGCATGCTGCTGCGCCTCTTGCACATGGCCGTGGCGCAGGCGTTCGCGCAGCATGTCGGCATAGCCCAGCACCGCAATCAGCGGCGTCTTCAGGTCATGCGCCACCACGCGGGTGAATTCCTGCAGCCGCCCCTCAGCCAGCGTACGGCCAGCCACCGCCGTGTCGACTTCGCTGTGCACCAGCTGGAGCTGGGCGGCCAGGCTGTCATAGGCCTGGCGCAGCGTGGCGTCCTGGGCCAGCTGCTCGGTGATGTCGCGCACCAGGCAGAACACATGCTCGACGCCGTCGATCGGCAGCACATCGGCGCTCACCAGGGCGTCGCGCCGCGCACCGTCGCTGCGCTGCAGTTGCAGCGTCACGGCATCCAGCCGCCCGTCGGCGTCCAGTGCCTGCACCAGCCGCTGCATGCTGTTGCTGCCCAGCAGGCCCTCCAGGGTCTGCAAGGGCCGGCCGATCAAATGCGCCACCGGCACGCCCAGCAGGTCGGCCAAGGCGGCATTGGCATCACGCACCATGCCGGTGCTGCGATCGACCAGCAACATCGCGTCCGGATGCTGGGCAAAGCTGTGCAGCAGCAGGCGGTCGGCATGCTGCAGCGCCGCTTCGGCCGCCAGCCGGGCGGCACGCTCTGCCGCCATGCGCCGCCCCCTCCACCACAGGCCGGCGCCCAGCAGCAGCGCCGCAGCCGTGCCAGCAGCCGCCACCACCCAGGTGCGGCTGCGCTGGGCCCTCGGCCATATCGGTTTCGTAGATCGCGTCAAGATTCAGCGGCTGGGTTGAGTTCTTGGCGATCAGCTCCACCAGCCGACCCAGATAGGCGCCCGAGGCATAGCTGAGGAAGGGGATCTTCTGTCCCGGATGACCCGGCAGGCGGAACAGCGGCTGACCCTCGGCGTCGGCCTTGGCATAGGCGGCCAGGGTCTCATGGCCGAGCGAGGCCATCTGATAGCGCTCGGGGTCCAGCTGCAGCGGCTGGCTGGCATGGTGATAGACGATCAGCAGATCGCAATTGCCCTCGCTGAGCTGCAGCATCGCGTCATGCACGTTCAGGGCATTGAGCCGGCTCTTCAGCGAACCGAAGCGCTGGCGCAGGTCCATCAGCCAGTGGGGGAAGAAGCTGAAGGCCAGCGAATGGGGCACGGCGAACTCGATCATGTCCTGGCCGGCCGACTGGTGGCTGCGCAGCATATTGCGCGTGGCCTGCAGGCTGCCGAGAATCTCGACCGCCTGGGCCAGCAGGGTTTCCCCTGCGCCGGTCAGGCGGGTCGGATAAGAGGATCGATCCACCAGGTCCACACCCGCCCAGGCTTCAAGTGCCTGGATGCGGCGCGAGAAGGCCGGTTGGGTCACATGCCGCAGCTGGGCCGAGCGCGAAAAGCTGCGCGTCTCGGCGAGGCTGACGAAGTCTTCAAGCCATTTGGTTTCCACGCTATTCAGTGTAGCCGGGCCATTTCGACGCCAGAAAGCACCCCGCAGATGCGGCGCCGCCCCCCCAACTGAAGGGGGTTGACCGGCACGAGAAAGTCAATCGCTTGAGTACAGTCGGGCCGGGGGATTAATTTGAACTCCAACCAAACTCAACGGAGAAATCTCATGCTGGCAACAAAAAAAATAGTGGCATCTGCCCTGCTGGCAGTCGCACTGCCCACGCTGGCCGCGCCAGTGCTGCTTGACTTTGAATCGGTCGGTGCCGCCACCAGCCGCGTCGGCGACAGCTATGTGGACCAGGGCATCCGTTTTTCCAACAACGCATGGAGCTACCTGAGCGCTGACTTCGGCGGCTCCGGTGCTTTCTTCCGGACCCCGGCAACACGGGGTGCAATTTCGCTGATCCTCGACCCTACAACGCCCAGCCCTCCCGGCAGCCCGGCGATTGACTTCATCATCAATGTCGAAGACGGCTTCACGGTCGATTTCGCCATGCTCTACACCGCCTCCGGCCTCGGCTTCGGTTCGGTCGCCATCTTCGACGGCCTCGATGGCAAGGCCAGCGATGGCAGCGACACCTCGATCGGTGGTTTCAATCTGGTGCCCCAGCCTGACTGCTTTGACGGCGGCGTTCCGCAGCCTGGCTACCTCTGCAACTGGGAGCAACAACGTGCCGTGTTCAGCGGCAAGGCATTCTCGGTGCGCATCAGCGGTGTCGACGGCCAGTTCTTCTTCGACAACCTCAGCTTCGGCGATGTCGGCAGCCCCCCGCCCGTGACCGTTCCGGAACCCGGTGGCGTGGCCCTGAGCCTGGCCGCGCTGGGTGCACTGGCCCTGGGCCGTCGCCGCGCGACGACCAGCAAGCGCTGAGCGCAAGCCTCGTACCGCATACAAGGGCCGCAGCAAGCGGCCCTTGTCATTTGTGCCCTCAGCTCCCGCTATGGCTCTGCTGCAGGCGCCACATCCGCGCATAAGTCCCCTGCAGTGCCAGCAGCTGTTCGTGATGTCCGCGCTCGACGATGCGGCCCGCCTCCAGCACCAGGATCTCGTGTGCATCGACCACGGTGGACAGACGGTGCGCGACGACCAGCACCGTCTTGTTCTGCGCCGACTGCCTCCAGCTCGGCCTGGATGGCCCGCTCGTTGCTCGAATCGAGTGCCGAGGTCGCCTCATCGAAAATCAACAAGGGCGGGTTCTTCAGCAGGGTGCGGGCGATCGCCACCCGCTGCTTCTCGCCACCGCTGAGCTTCAGCCCGCGCTCGCCGACCATGGTGTCGTAGCCCTTGGGTGTGGCGGCGATGAACGCGTGGATGTGGGCCGCCTGCGCCGCACCCTCCACCTGCGCCTGCGTCGCACCCGGCTGGCCGTAGGCGATGTTGTAGGCCACTGTGTCGTTGAACAGCACCGTGTCCTGCGGCACGATGCCGATCGCCTGGCGCAGCGAGGACTGCGTCACTTCACTGCACGCTCTGGCCATCGATGGTGATGCGGCCGGCGTCGATGTCGTAGAAACGGTAGAGCAGCCGCGCCAGGGTGCTTTTGCCCGACCCGCTCGGGCCGACGACTGCCACCTTCTTGCCCGCCGGAATTTCGAAGGACAGGTCGTGCAGGATCGGCCGTGCCTTGTCGTAGGCGAAGCTGACATGCTCGAAGCGCACGGCCGCCCCGCTGACCACCAGGGCCTGAGCGCCGGGCGCATCGGCCACCTCGCGTTCGCGCTCCAGCAGCACGAACATCTTGTCCAGATCGGTCAGGCTCTGCTTGATCTCGCGGTAGATGACGCCGAGGAAGTTCAGCGGGATGTAGAGCTGGATCATGAAGGCATTGACCATCACCAGATCGCCCAAGGCTCATCGTGCCGGCCACCACGCCGGCCGTCGCCCGCCACAGCATCAGCACCAGCGCGCTGGCGATGATCAGCTGCTGCCCGGTGTTCAGCATCGACAGGGTCGACTGCGACTTCAGCTGTACGCGGCGCAGCTTCTCCAAGCTCTCGTCGTAGCGGCGCGCCTCGAAGTCTTCGTTGTTGAAGTATTTGACCGTCTCGTAGTTCAGCAGCGAATCAATCGCCTTGCTGTGGGCGACCGAATCGAGCTCGTTGAGCTGCTTCCTGAACTTGGTCCGCCACTCGGTCACGACGACAGTGAAGCTGATGTAGAAGACCAGCGCCGCCGCCGGTGATCCAGGCGAACGAGGCGTCGAACTTGACCGCCAGCAGGCCCAGCACCAGGGTCACCTCGATCAGGGTCGGCACGATGCTGTAGAGCGAATAGGAGATCAGCGACTGCACGGCGCGGGTGCCGCGTTCGATGTCGCGCGTCATGCCGCCGGTCTGGCGTTCCAGGTGAAAGCGCAGGCTCAGATGCATGCAGATGGCGGAACACCTGCAGCGAGATGCTGCGCGCCGTGCCCTCGGTGGCCTTCGCGAAAATCAGCTCGCGCGCTTCGGTGAACAGCGAGGTGCACAGGCGCAGCGCGCCGTAAGCAACCAACAGGCCCAGTGGCAGAACCAGCATGCTTTGCACCGAGCCAGGCTTGATGGCCAGGCTGTCGACCAGCGATTTCAACAGCAGCGGCACGCCCACATTGCTGAGCTTGGCACACAGCATGAAGCCCAGCGCGAAGCCGACGCGCCAGCGGTAATGCCAGAGATAGGGCAGCAGCTTGCGGATCGTGGACCAGTCAGACTTCTGGGGTGACGCGGCCTGGCTGTCGGGAGCGGTGGCGGGAAGCGTGTGGCTGCGTTGCATGGCGTTGTTGTGGCGTTCTTGTCGGTTTTGTCGCCGAAAATGGCTGCCCACTTCCGATTGTCTCAGGCACGCCTCCATGACCGACGCCACCCGCAACAACCCTGCCAGTCACCGACCGCGTGAACTGGTTCTGCGCATGATGCCAATGCCGGCCGATGCCAACGCCAACGGCGACATCTTCGGCGGCTGGATCATGGCGCAGGTCGACATCGCCGGCTCGGTGCTGCCGGCCGCCTCTCGCGCGGCCGCGTCACCACGGTGGCGGTGAACGAGTTCATCTTCAAGCAGCCGGTGTCGGTCGGCGACCTGCTGTCCTTCTACGCCCAGATCACCCGCGTCGGCCGCACCTCGATCAGTGTCCATGTCGAGGTGGTGGCCGAACGCAATCCGGCGAATCCAGCAAGTGGTCAAGGTCACCGAGGCCAACCTGACCTATGTGGCGATCGACCGCGAGGGCAAGCCCCGGGCCTTCACGCAGGAATGAGCCGCTCGGTCCTGATCATCGGCGGAGGCGCCATCGGCAGCGCCATAGCGGCCCGGCTCGCCGCAGCAGCCGGGCTGGCAGATCACGGTGATCGAGCGCGACCCCAGCTATGCCAGGGCCTCCTCGGCTCTGTCGGCCGCCTCGATCCGCCAGCAGTTCTCCACGCCGCTGAACATCGCCCTGTCGCAGTTCGGCCTGCAATACCTGCGCGCTCAGCCCGAGGCTCAGTTGCAGGAGCATGGCTATCTCTACCTCGCCACCGAGGCCGGCGCCGCCCGGTTGCGCGACCTCCATGCCCTGCAAACCTCGCTGGGCGCCGATATCGCCCTGATGGAACCGGCCGAAATGGCGCAGCGCTGGCCCTGGCTGGCCACGCAAGACCTGGCCCTTGGCAGCTGGGGTCGCAGCGGCGAGGGCTGGTTCGACGGTTGGGGCCTGCTGCAAAGCCTGCGCCGGCAGGCACTGCAGCAGGGCGCGATCTATCAGCAGGCCGAGGCCCTGGCGCTGAGGCGCGATGCCAGCGGCGCGCTGGACGGGGTGCAGACCGCGCAGTGTTTGCTGCAGGCCGACGTCTATGTGCTGGCCTGCGGCGCCTGGTCGGGCGCGCTGGCCGGCACCGCCGGCTTGGCCGTGCCGGTGAGTGCGCGGCGCCGCAGCGTCTACGTCTTCCGCAGCCCGGAGACGGCGCTGGGCTGCCCGCTGGTGATCGACCCCTCAGGACTCTGGTTCCGTCCCGAAGGCGAGGGGCAGTTCATCTGCGGCGGCACGCCACTCAGCGACCAGGCCGATCTGCCGCTGGACCCGGAAGCCGATCTGTTCGAGGAAAAGCTGTGGCCCGCCCTGGCCGAGCGCGTGCCCGGTTTCGAAAGCCTGCGCCAGGAGCGTGCCTGGGCCGGCTACTACGAGATGTGCGACTTCGATCACAACGGTCTGGTCGGTGCGCTCGATGAATGCCCCAACCTGCTGCTGGCCTGCGGCTTTTCCGGTCATGGCCTGCAACATGCGCCAGGCATAGGCCGCGGTGTGGCCGAGCTGATGGCCCATGGCCGCTATCAAAGCCTGGACCTCAGCCCGCTGTCGCCGACCCGCATTGCCGCTGGTCGGCCCTATCTCGAACTCAATGTGATTTGAGCCATTCCTTGGCAATGCGATCGGCCAGGGTCTCGGCCCAGACGGCATAGCCTGCCGGGCCGGGATGGAAGCCATCGCGGGCCATCAAGGTCGCGCGCTTGCTTGCCGTGCAGATGGGCCGGCAAGGCCTGCATGCCGCGCTGCGGCTCGGCCACAGCGACCGGCCCAGCGCCCGGTTCATCCGCATCGCCTGCGCGCCCATCAGCCAGCGCAGCGGCTGGGGCAGCAACGGAAACGCATGCATGGGCGGCACGGCGCTGTGCAGGCTGTAGCGCAGTTGGGCTTTCTGGCGCGCCAGCGCATCGAGATCGCCTGCAAGGTCTGAAGCCAGCGGCGCGGCGGCCACCTGGCTGACGACATCGTTGACGCCCAGCGCCGTCACCAGCACATCGGCCGGCTCAACCGCGGCTGCCTGCAACTGCGCCAAGGCGTCGGCGCTCGTGTGGCCGGTCTTGGCGATCAATTGCCAGTGAACGCGGCCAGCCAAGCCGTAGCGCCAGGGCCTCGCTGAGGCGTCCAGCCAGGGCCTCATCCTGCGTGGCGGCGCCGACGCCCGGCGCCCGATGAATCACCGACGATCAGCAGGCGCAGTCGCAACTCGCCCTGCCCGGCCATGCCGGACTCGCGCGCCCGCTGCTTCGGGCAGTCGCAGGCCTGGCGTCGTACCTGCGCGCCCTGCCAAAGCAGCAGCGGCGCGAGCGCGATCTTGGCCGCCTGCAGAATCACGACTCGAACTGCGAAAAGTCAGGCGCACGCTTCTGGAAGAAGGCCTGGAAGGCCTCGGTCGCCTCGGGCGAGCGCAGGCGCGTGCCGAAGATCTCGGCCTCGGTGCGGATGGTCGCCGCAATGGCGGCGCGCTGCGGCTCGCGCATCAGGCGCTTGCTCTCGCGCACGGCGCTGGGCGCCAGATTGTTGAAGCGCTCGGCCATGCGACGGGCGTGGTTCAACACCTCGCTGGCCGGCAACACGGCGTTGGCCAGGCCCGCATCGACCGCCTGCTCGCCGGTGAAGGGGTCGCCCAGCAACAACTTCTCGGCTGCCGGCGGTTGCCCATCAGTTGCGGCACCAGCAGGCTGGAGGCGAACTCGGGCACCAGGCCCAGGCTGACGAAGGGCATGGCCAGACGCGCGTCGTCGGCCACATAGACGAAATCGCAATGCAGCAGCAGGGTCGTGCCGATGCCGATGGCCGCACCGGTGACGGCGGCGATGACCGGCTTGTCGCAGCCGACCAGCGCGCGCATGAACTGGAACACCGGCGCGTCGTGATCCTGGCGCGGACGGCTCATGAAGTCTTCGATGTCATTGCCCGAGGTGAAGATGCCCGGCTGGCCGGTGATCAGGATGGCGCGCACCTCGCCGGCGCGGTGCTGGCGGCCGTGATCGCGTCGGCCATCGTCTGGTACATCGCGGCGGTCAGCGCGTTCTTCTTCTCGGGGCGGGCGATCTCGATGGTGGCGACGCCGTTGACGATTGCGGTCTTGATGCTCATGCAGATGTCTCCATTACTTTTTGACCAATTGCTGCCAGTGATTGGCGAGGTGCATCAGATGGGCACGCTCGTACTCTTCACGGTCGAGCGAACCATACGCGAAATGTGGGGCGAAGGCGCCCTTGTGGGCACTGAAGGCATCCATGGCGTCGAGCAGGCGCTGCACCGAGATCTTCAGGCCTGCGTGGCGTCCAGGACGGGTGCGCCGGGGATGGGCTCGTCGAGGCTATGCGACATCGCACCGCGTGCGTTGAAAAAGGCGAAAGCCGTTGTGCCCAAGGTCGCCCTGGAACCAGGCCGGCTGCGGATCGGGAAAGCCCTGCATCGAAAACTCGACGCTTTGCGCCGCATGCTGCAGCATCTGCGTGCACGTTCCACGTGCTGTGCAGCCGGCGTTGCGTGAACAACAATTCCAGCACCGACTCGCGGGCATGACGCCAAGTGGCGAAGCTTTTCAGCTCGCCCTGGCAGGCGGTCAAGCCGCCGGCACGGCAGGCGCACCGGCCTTGAGCAGGTCCCGAGCAGCCAGCGCCCGCCGGGCCGCCCCAAGGCGCTGCGCCCCCTCGGGGCAGGGCACTGAGCAGGGCGCTCAACCCGTTCCAGGATGCCGGCCGCACCCTGACCGGCGCCAACGCACATCGTCACCATGCCGTACTTGGCACCGGTGCGGCGCAGGCCGTGGATCACCGAGGCAGCGCGGATCGCACCGGTCGCGCCCAGCGGATGGCCCAGCGCAATCGCGCCGCCGTTCGGGTTGACCTTCGCGCGGTCCAGCACGATGCCCTTGCTGTCGAGGTCGTTCAGCACCGCCAGCGACTGGGCGGCGAAGGCCTCGTTCAGCTCGATCCAGCCCAGGTCGGAGGCAGAGATGCCGGCCAGCTTCAGCGCGGCCGGGATCGCCTCGATCGGGCCGATGCCCATGATCTCGGGCGGCACGCCGCGCACAGCGAAGGACACGAAACGCGCCAGCGGCGTCAGGCCGAAGCGCTTGACGGCCGCCTCCGACGCGACGATCAACGCACCGGCACCGTCCGACGTTTGCGAGCTGTTGCCAGCCGTGACCGAGCCCTTGGCGGCGAACACCGCACGCAGTTTGGCCAGGCCTTCCAGCGAGGTGTCGCGGCGCGGGCCTTCGTCGATGTCGACGATGCGCTTCTTCGTGTTCACTGAACCGTCGAGCAGGTTCGGCGATCGCTCGATCAACTCGAACGGCGTCATCTCGTCGCGGAAGTGGCCGGCTTCGATGGCGGCCAGGGCGCGCGGTGCGATTCGAAGCGCGAATTCGTCCTGCGCTTCGCGGCTGATCTTCCACTGCTGGGCGACCTTCTCGGCCGTCAGGCCCATGCCGTAGGCCAGGCCGATGTTCTCGTCGCGCGCGAAGATTTCGGGGCTGAACGAAGGCTTGTTGCCGCCCATCGGCACCATGCTCATCGACTCGACGCCACCGGCAATCATCACCTCGGCCTCGCCGATGCGGATGCGGTCGGCGGCCATCTGCAGCGCGGTGATGCCCGAGGCGCAATAGCGGTTGACCGTCACGCCACCGACCGTGTTCGGCAGGCCGCGACAGCACGGCGGCGACGCGGGCGATGTTCATGCCCTGCTCGCCCTCGGGGAAGGAGCAGCCGATGATGGCGTCCTCGATGGCGCTGGGGTCCAGGCCCGGCACCTGGGCGAGCGCGGCCTGGATGGCGCGCGTCAGCATCTCGTCCGGGCGGGTGTTCTTGTAGTAACCGCGGCCCGACTTGCCGATGGGCAGGCGGGTGGCGGCGCAGATATAGGCTTCTTGCACTTGCTTTGCCATGATCGTTTCCTTCAATTTTTAGGGGTCTTGGGTATCCAAGCCCAAACAAATTCACATTCGACCGGGTTCACGCCGGCCTCATCCGTCACCACCACCGCCACCGTGACCTCGCCCTTGGTCTCGCTCGCCATGCTGGCGCGCTGAGCCTCGGTCAAACGGGCCTGGGCCCGCATCGCGCCGGTGGCCCGCTTGCGAAAGTCCACATGCATGGACTTGCACAGCGGCAGGCAGTCGTCGCGCACATTCATGCCGACGACCATGCCGGTGGCCGTCTCGGCCAAGAGCGCCATCGCGGCCGCATGCACGCCCTGGATGTGGTTCTGCACCGGGCGCTTGTTGGCGATGGCGATCTCCGTCATGGACGGGGTCAGCGCGACGAAGTCCAGGCCGGCCGTGCCGGTGAAGGGCACGGCGCGGCGCAGGGCCAGGTTGCGCGCCGGCCCGCGCAGCAGGGCCGGCAGCGCTTCAACGCGCTGCAGGGTGCGGGCCAGGCGGTTCGGGGTGGCGGTCATGGTGATCAGTTACGAACCGGCTTGCCGGTCTGCAGCATGCCCATGATGCGTTCCTGGGTCTTCGGATGCTCCAGCAGGCCGCAGAAGTGCTTGCGCTCCAGCGACATCAGGTACTCCTCGGTCACCAGCGAGCCGGCTTCCACTTCGCCACCGCAGACCACATCGGCGATCAGCGAAGCCAGATGGAAGTCGTGGGCGCTGATGAAGCCGCCGTCACGCATGTTCGCGAGCTGAGCCCTTGATCGTGGCGATGCCCGAACGGCCGGCCACCGGGAACACGGCCTTCATCGGCGCGCGGTAGCCCGACTCGAACATGGCCTTGGCCTGGGCCGAGGCGACGTAGCAGCAGTTCGTCCTTGTTCGGCACGAACACGTCGCTGTCCAGGAAGAAGCCGTTCTTCTTCGCTTCCAGCGCCGAGGTCGCAACCTTGGCCGTGGCCGCGGTGGTGAAGCCGTCCTTCAGGAAGGCGAAGATGTCGGCGTCGGCATTGCCGGCCTTGGCCATCTCGGCCGCGCGGCGGGCGATGTAGGTCAGGCCACCGCCGCCGGGGATCAGGCCCACGCCGACTTCGACCAGGCCGACATAGCTTTCCATGTGGACGACACGGCGTGCGCAATGCACGGCCAGCTCGGCAACCACCGCCCAGCGCCAGGCCGCGCACCGCTGCGACCACCGGCACGTTGGCGTAGCGGATGCGCAGCATCATGTCCTGCAGCTTCTTCTCTTCCGGCGCGATGCCCTTGGCACCCGACTTCATGAAGACGGGCATCAGCGCCTCGAGGTTGGCGCCGGCCGAGAACACATCGTCCGGCGACCAGATCACCAGGCCCTTGTACTTCGCTTCGGCGATCTCGACGGCCTTCAGCAGGCCCTCGGTGACGGTCGGGCTGATCAGGTGCAGCTTGGCGGTGATCGAGGCGATCAGCACCTCGCCGTCCAGCGTCCAGACGCGCACTTCCTCGTTCTTGAACTCCTCGGTGCCGCGCTTCAGCGGCTCGGCCGCGCCCTCGCCCACCAGGCTTTCCGGGAAGGCCTGGCGCTCATAGACCGGCAGCTTGGCGCGGGGCTTGAACTTGCACTCGGCGGCGCTCCACGAACCGGCGGCGCTGTGCACGCCGCCGTTGTCGGCGACCGGGCCTTCGGTGACCCAGGCCGGCAGCGGCGCGCTGCTGAGCGTCTTGCCCTCGGCGATATCGGCCGAGATCCATTCGGCCACCTGCTTCCAGCCGGCCGCCTGCCACAGCTCGAACGGGCCTTGCGCTGCTGCCGAAGCCCCAGCGCATCGCGAAGTCGATCTCGCGCGCGGTGTCGGCCACGGTGTCCAGGTGCACGGCGGCGTAGTGGAAGCTGTCGCGCAGGATGGCCCACAGGAACTGGGCCTGCGGATTGGTCGATTCGCGCAGCAGCTTGATGCGATCGGCCGCGGGCTTCTTGAGCATGCGGGCGACGATCTCGTCGGCCTTCTTGCCGCCGGCCACGTACTCCCCAGTGGCGAAGTCAAGGCGCTGGATGTCCTTGCCCGACCTTCTTGTAGAAACCGGCGCCGACCTTCTGGCCCAGGGCGCCCTTCTCGATCAGACCGGCCAGCACCTTCGGGCGTCGCGTAGGTGCTGTAGAACGGGTCGTCCTTCAGGTTGTCCTGCATGGTCTTGACCACGTGAGCCATGGTGTCCAGGCCCACCACGTCCGCGGTGCGGAAGGTGCCCGAGGAGGCGCGGCCCAGCTTCTTGCCGGTCAGGTCATCGACCACGTCGACGCTCAGGCCGAACTTCTCGGCCTCGATCATCGTGGCCATCATGCCGGCGATGCCGACCCGGTTGGCAACGAAGTTGGGCGTGTCATTGGCGCGGACCACGCCCTTGCCCACGGCGGTGGTGACGAAGCTTTCCAACTGGTCGATCACGGCCGGCAAGGTCGTCGGCGTGTTGATCAGCTCGACCAGGTACATATAGCGCGGCGGGTTGAAGAAATGGATGCCGCAGAAGCGCGGCTTGATTTCTTCGGGCAGCACTTCGGACAGCTTCGTGATCGACAGACCCGAGGTGTTCGACGCGACGATCGCATGCGGAGCGATGAAGGGGGCGATCTTCTTGTAGAGATCGAGCTTCCAGTCCATGCGCTCGGCGATGGCCTCGATGATCAGGTCGCAGTCCTTGAGCAGTTCGAGGTGTTCCTCGTAATTGGCCTGCTGGATCAGGGCCGCATCGGCCACATCGCCCAGGGGCGCTGGCTTGAGCTTCTTCAGGCCCTCGATCGCCTTTGTGACGATGCCATTCTTCGGGCCTTCCTTCGCCGGCAGGTCGAACAGGACCACGGGCACCTTGACGTTGACCAGATGCGCTGCAATCTGCGCACCCATCACGCCAGCGCCGAGCACGGCGACTTTGCGAACTTGGAATCGGCTCACGGACTTCTCCTACTTTTCGGTCATTGCGGGCGGGGGCCAGGCCCCGCCCTTGGAAAATTTACTTACTCGACGCGCTGCCAGACCTGGGTGCGATAGAAGAAGCCGACATAGCCGCGCATCTCCATCTTCTTGCCGCCCTCGACCGGCTTCAGCCGCGTCTTGTAGATCTTGCCGGTGTTGGGGTCGAGGATCTCGCCGCCGCCCCACAGGGCCTTGTCGTCAGCGTCCTGCTTGACGCCGCGGATGATCTGCATGCCGGCGACCGGCTTGTCCTTGCGCTCGTCGGTGCATTTGTCGCACTTGGCGTCGGC
>CAWJOQ010000044.1:0-3696 GCA_963844485.1 uncultured beta proteobacterium | reverse complement strand
TGCTCGGGGTCGGTGAAGCGGGTGATGCTGACCACCGGGCCAAAGACCTCGCGCTTGACGATTTCGTCTTCCTGCCGTGCGCCGGCCACCACCGTGGGCTCGTAGAAGAAGCCAGCACCAGCGCGTGGCTTGCCGCCGGCGGTGATCTCCATGTGGCCGGCCATCTGCGCCCGCTCGACGAAGCTGGCCACCCGGTTGCGCTGGCGGTCGCTGATCAGCGGGCCGATCTCGACATCGGCTTCGTCGGGCGGGCCCATCTTGATGCTCTTCACAGCGGCCGACAGATCGGCCACCAGGCGCTCATAGACCTTGGCGCCGGCGTACACGCGGCAGGCGGCGGTGCAGTCCTGGCCGGCGTTGTAGTAGCCGAAGGTGCGCAGACCGTCCACCACCGCGTCGATGTCGGCGTCGTCGAAGACCAGCACCGGCGCCTTGCCGCCCAGTTCCAGATGGGTGCGCTTCAAGGTGCCGGTGGCCGCCTGCAGCACCTTGCGCCCGGTGCTGACATCGCCGGTCAGGCTGACCATCGCCACCTTGGGGTGTTCCACCAGCGGCTGGCCCACGCTGGCGCCGCGGCCGGCCAGCACATTGAGCACGCCCTTGGGGAAGATCTCGGCCGCCACCCGCGCCAGCAGCAGGGCGGTCAGCGGCGTCTGCTCGCTGGGCTTGATGACCACGCAGTTGCCGGCGGCCAGCGCCGGCGCGATCTTCCAGGCGGCCATCATCAGCGGGTAGTTCCAGGGCGCGATCGAGCCGACCACACCGATCGCATCGCGCCGGATCATGCTGGTGTGGCCGGCCAGGTATTCATTGGCCACCGTGCCGCCCACGCAGCGCGCTGCGCCGGCAAAGTAGCGGAAGCAGTCGGCCACCGCCGGGATCTCGTCGCCCAGCGCCCGGGCATAGGGCTTGCCGCAGTTCAGCGATTCCAGCCGGGCGAATTCCTCGGCGCGCGCCTCGATGGCGTCGGCCAGCTTCAGCAGCAGGCGCGAGCGCTCCATCGGCGTGGTCTCGCTCCAGCTGTCGAAGGCGCGGTGCGCCGCCGACACGGCCTTGTGCACCTGGTCGACCGAGGCCTCGGGCAAGGCCACCAGCAGGTCGCCGGTGGCCGGGTTCAGCACCCGTTCAGCGTCACCCTCGCCGGGCACGAAGGCGCCGTCGATCAGCAGGTCGGTGTACAGCGTGGGCATGTCGGGCATGGCGTTCTCCTGGTGGGTCATTTCGGTTGCTCGTCGGCGCGGGTCAGGCGGTAGGCGAGCAGGATGGGCACGAAGGTCAGCGCAATGATCACCACCGCCACCACATTGGTCACCGGCCGCTGGCGCGGGCGGATCAGCTCCTGCAGCATCCAGATCGGCAGCGTGGTCTGCTGGCCGGCCGTGAAGGTGGTGACGATCACCTCGTCAAAGCTCAGCGCAAAGGCCAGCAGCGCGCCAGCCAGCAGGGCCGACCCCAGCTGCGGCAGGATGACGTAGCGCAGGGTCTGGAAGCCGTCTGCGCCCAGGTCCATGCTGGCCTCGACCAGGTTGGGGTTGAGCCGGCGCAGCCGCGCCACCGCGTTGTTGAACACCACCACCACGCAGAAGGTGGCGTGGCCGATGACGATGGTCCAGAACGAAAACGGGATCTCCAGCGTGCCGTAGGCCGAGCGCAAGCGCGATGCCGGTGACCACGCCGGGCAGCGCGATCGGCAGGATCAGCAGCAGCGAGACCGCATCGCGCCCGAAGAAGCGGCTGCGTGCCAGCGCCGCTGCCGCCAGCGTGCCCAGCAGCAGCGCGATGGCGGTCGACCAGGCCGCCACCTGGAAGCTCAGCGTGATGGCCTGCCAGACATCGTCACGCGCCCAGGCCACGCCGAACCAGCGCGTGGTCAGTGCCGGCGGCGGGAAGACATAGGTCTTGTCCTCGGCGCTGAAGGCATACAGCACGATCAGCGCCAGCGGGATGTGCAGGAAGGCCACCACGCCCCAGGCCGCGGCCTTCAGGCCCCAAGAGGCCTGGGCCTTGGTCTGCACCGCCCGCGCACCGGTTTGACCAAGTGGACGCCGCGGAACCGGCTTTGCCGGGCCGCTGGCGGCGCCCCCCTGGGGGGGCGGCGCCGCAGGCGCATCGGGGGGGTGCTAATGGGCATCGAACGCCCCCAGCCGCCGCGCCAGCCACAGCCAGGCGCCGATCACGACGATCGGCACCAGCGAGAACGCCGCTGCAAACGGCAGGTTGCCGGCTACGCCCTGTTGCTTGTAGACCACCTGGCCGATGTAGTTGGTGCTGTCGCCGATGACCTGGGGAATGATGTAGTCGCCCAGGGTCAGCGAGAAGGTGAAGATCGACCCGGCGGCCATGCCTGGCAGCGCCAGCGGCGCGATCACCCGCCAGAAGGTGGTGGCCGGCGCGGCGCCCAGGTCGGCGCTGGCCTCCAGGCAACTGGCGGGGATGCGCTCCACCGCCGCCACGATCGGCAGCACCATGAACGGCAGCCACATGTAGACAAACACCAGGAAGGTGCCGATGGCCGAGAAGCTGAGCGACGGCCCGCCGATGGCCGGCAGCGACAGCAAGGCATCGAGCAGCCACACGCTGTGGGTGTGCTGGGCCAGCCAGGAGATGGCGCCCTCCTTGGCCAGCAGCAGCTTCCAGGCATACAGCCGCACCAGGTAGCTGCTCCACAGCGGCAGCATCACTGCGATGTAGAGCGCCGCCTTCTGCGTGCCGCGGGCATGGCGCGCCATGTAGTAGGCCAGCGGAAAGCCCAGCACCATGCAGGCCAGCGTGACTGCCAGCGCCATGGTGATGGAGCGCAGCACCACGTCCAGGTTGGCCGGCTCGGTCAGCGCGACGAAGTTCTGCAGCGTGAATGTCACGCACCACCTGGCCGGTGTAGTCGTCCAGGCCGAAGAAGGCATTGGCCAGCAGGGCGAACAGCGCGCCCAGATAGATCACGCCGAACCACAGCAGTGGCGGGCCCAGCAAGGCCAGCAGCAGCAGGCCGCGGCGGGTGTAGAGCAGGTCTGACAGCCGGCGCTGCCAGCCGGCCGGCGCGGCGGCGGCTGTGCTGGCGCCAGCCAGGCTGGTCACGGCTGGGCTCCGTGCAGGGCATGCACCGCCTGGGCGTCCCAGTGCAGGTGCACCTGGTCGCCTGGCGCGGTGGCCGGGCTGCTGCTGCCGCCGCGTTCGGGCAGGTCGGCCTGCAGCAGGGCGTCGCCGGCCTGCACCTTCAGGCGGGTGAAGGCGCCGAAGTACTGCACCTCCTGCACCAGGCCGCTGGCGCGGGCGCCGTCGGCCGGGCCGGTGCGGATGCGCTCGGGCCGCAGCAGGGCGCTGGGCAGGCCAGTCAGGCGCAGTGCCGCAGCGCCGTCCAGCAGGTTGGCCGCGCCGACAAACTGCGCCACGAAGCGGGTCGCCGGCGCGTTGTAGACCTGCTGCGGCGTGCCCACCTGCTCCAGTCGGCCCTGGTTGAACACGCCGATGCGGTCGCTCATGGACAGCGCTTCATGCTGGTCGTGGGTGATGAACAAGAAGGTGATGCCCAGCCGGCGCTGCAGCGCCTTCAACTCGGTCTGCATCTGCTCGCGCAGCTTCAGGTCGAGTGCGCCCAGCGGCTCGTCGAGCAGCAGCACGCGCGGCTGGCTGATCAGCGCCCGCGCCAGCGCCACCCGCTGGCGCTGGCCGCCCGACAGCTGCGCCGGCCGCCGGTCG
>CAWJOQ010000043.1:0-25876 GCA_963844485.1 uncultured beta proteobacterium | reverse complement strand
GCCCGGCGCGCCGGTCGAAGAAGTGGTGGCCCGCGCCTTCGAGATGCTGCCCAACACCTGCCCCTTCGACGTGACCGGCCACCCGGCCATCAGCATCCCCTGCGGCCTGGTCGGCGGGCTGCCGGTGGGCATGATGCTGGTCGGCAAGCACTACGACGAGGCCACCATCTACCGCGCCGCCTATGCCTTCGAGCAAGCCGGCGACTGGAAACAGATCTAACCCACCCCCGAAGCGCCTTTGGCGCTCCCCCGCCAGGGGGCGACGCCAGCGTCCCGGCAACGCCGGCCCTGCAGCGTCGACTTGCCTGACCTCACCCAGCCACCACAACAGGAACCACCATGGACCGTCGCAAATTCATCCAGACCTCGGGCGCCGCCGCATTCGCCGGCAGCTCGGCCATCCTGCCCTTGTCGGCACTGGCCGCCGACGAAATCGGGGTGGGCAGCATCCACGACCTGTCGGGCGGGCTCGACATCTACGGCAAGCCCATGCTCGACTGCCTGACCCTGGCCATCGAGGAGCAGAACGCCGCCGGCGGCTTGCTGGGCAAGAAGCTCAAGCTGGTCAGCTACGACCCGCAGAGCAACATGCAGATGTACGCGCAGTTTGCGCAGCAGGCCGCGCTCAAGGACAAGGTGGCCGTGGTGCACGGCGGCATCACCTCGGCCTCACGCGAGGTGATCCGCCCGGTGCTCAACCGCAACAAGACCCTGTACTTCTACAACACCCAGTACGAAGGCGGCGTGTGCGACCGCGGCAGCTTCATGACCGGCGTGACACCGGCGCAGACGGTGGGCAAGCTGATCCCCTACGCGATGAAGAAATGGGGCAAGAAGATCTACGTGATCGCGGCCGACTACAACTACGGCCAGATCACCTCGCAGTGGGTGAAGAAGTTCGCGCTGGAAAACGGCGGCAGCATCGCCTCGATCGACTTCTTCCCGCTGGACGTGACCACCTTCGGCCCGACCATCGCCAAGATCGAGGCCGCCAAGCCCGACATGGTGGTGTCCGCCCTGGTGGGCGGTGCCCACATGTCCTTCTACCGCCAGTGGGCGGCGGCCGGCCTGACCAAGAAGATCCCGCTGGCGTCCACCACCTTCGCCGTGGGCAATGAGCACATCGTGCTGTCGCCGGCCGAGGCCGACGGTTTCCTGCTGTCGTACAACTACTTCGAGAACATCGACACGCCCGAGAACAAGGCCTTCAAGGAGCGCTTCCACAAGCGCTTTGGCGCCGACTATCCCAACATCACCGAACTGGCGATGGGCACCTACCAGGGCTTCAAGCTCTGGGCCGAAGGCGTCAAGAAGGCCAACTCGGTCGACATCGCCAAGGTCACCACGGCGCTGGAATCGGGCATCAGCATCATGGGCCCCAGCGGCAAGGTCACCATCGACCCGGCCACCCACCACTGCATCCTGAACGTGAGCGTGGCCGAGGTCAAAGCCAAGAAGCTCAACATCCTGGAAACCTTCCAGCAGCAGGCGCCCACCGACACCAGCGCGGTGTGCAACCTCAAGAAGAACCCGCGCGACAACCAGCAGTACGTCATCAAGGTGTAGGCCCCCCCCCGAAGCGCCTGCGGCGCGCCCCCCCAGGGGGGCCGAGCCCGGACATGGCAGACCCAGTGGGTCTGCCATGCCTGGCGAGGAGCCGGGCCACTGGCCCGGCGCGGCCAGCAGGGCCCGCCAGCGGCCCGGCGAAGCCGGTTCCGCGGCGTCTGCTTGACGAACTGTTGCGCCCCGGAGTGTTCTCGTGGACCTTGCTGCTGTTGTCTTGATCCAGGTGTTGTACGCGGTGGCCAGCCTGGTCATCATTTCGGCCGGCCTGGCCGTCATCTTCGGCATGATGAAGGTGATCAACCTGGCGCATGGCGAATTCATGATGCTGGGCGCCTACGCCACCATCACCGCCCACGGGCTGGGCCTCAACCTCTGGCTGGCGATGTTCATCGTCGCGCCGGTGGCGGTGGGGCTGATCGGTGTGGTGCTGGAGCGGCTGGTGATCCGCCGGCTCTACGGCCGCATGGTCGACACCATGCTGGCCACCTGGGGCCTGTCGCTGCTGCTGGTGGGCATCGTCACGTCGATCGCCGGCAACACCACGGTCGGCGTGTCGGCGCCGCTGGGCAGCTTCCGCATCGGCGCCTATTCGGTCAGCGGCTACACGCTGGTGATCATCGCGGTGGCGGTGGTGCTGGCACTGGCCATCCGCTGGGTGCTGCTGCGCACCGCCTGGGGCCTGATCGCACGCGGCACCATGCAGAAGCCCGAAATGGCCGACGCCCTGGGCATCAGCCCGAGCCGGGTCTACTCCGTCACCTTTGCGGTCGGCGCGGCGCTGTCGGGCCTGGCCGGGGCGCTGCTGGCGCCGCTCACCGGCGTGGTGCCCACCATGGGCGGTGCCTTCATCGCCAAGGCCTTCATCACCGTGATCGGCGGCGGGCCCGGCCATCCTGGCCGGTCTGGTGGGTGCGTCCACGCTGTTCGGCAGCCATCAACCAGGTGGCCACCTTCGTCACCACGCCGGTGTTCGGTGAGGTGGCGCTGCTGTTTGCCGCCATCGTCATGCTGCGGCTGCTGCCGCAGGGCATCACCGGCCGCTTCTTCAAGGGATCGCTGTGAAGCAATTTGCAAGTTCATGGCAGAGCGCCGCACTCACCCTGGCCATCGGCGTGGCGCTGCTGTTCCTGCTGCCGGGCCTGGTCGACGACTTCACCCTGATCCAGCTGACCATCTATGCGGTGATGGCCATCCTGGGGGTCAGCCTGGGCTTCATCTGGGGCTTTGGCGGCATCCTGTGCTTCGGCCAGGCGGCCTTCTTCGGCCTGGGGGCCTACACCTACGCGATCGCGGTGATCAACATCGGCGACAGCACCATCCCGTTTCTGCTGGCCATCATCGTGCCGGCGCTGTTTGCGGCGCTGCTGGGCTATGTGATCTTCTACGGCCGCCTGTCCGATGTGTACATGGGCGTGATCACGCTCACCGTCACGCTGATCCTGTTCAACCTGGTCAATTCCACCGCCGGGCCGGAATGGACGCATCGGCAGCGCGCCGCTGGGCGGCTTCAACGGCATCCCGGGCATCCCCACGCTCAACGTGCCCGGCGACCCGGATGATGTGCTCAGCCAGCAGGCGCTGTTCTCCATCGCCATGGTCTGCCTGCTGGTGGTCTATGCCGGGCTGCGCTGGCTGATCGCGTCCAAGGTCGGCCGGGTGATCATCGCCGCCAAGGAAAACGAGCAGCGGGTGCTGCTGCTGGGCTACGACGCCCGCGCTCTACAAGCTGGGCTGCTTCAGCCTGGGTGGCGCCATCGCCGGGCTGGCCGGCTGCCTGTTCGCCAACTGGGGCGCCTTCACCAGCCCCACCATCTTCGGCCTGGCGATGTCGGCACAGATCATCATCTGGGTGATCGTGGGCGGCCTGGGCACCCTGGTCGGCCCGGTGGTGGGCTGCGTGGCCATCCAGTGGCTGACCACTGCCATCGGCACCCAGCAGACCTTCAATTCCAACCTGGTGCTGGGCGCCATCCTGGTGGTGTTCGTGCTGCTGGTGCCGCGCGGCATCGTGCCCAGCCTGGGCGATGTGATCGACGCCATCTGGCGCCGGCGCCGCCCGCCTGCCGCACCCGCAGACACCGGGACCGATGCCGATGCCAGCACACCGCTGGCGGCCAGGAGGCCGGCCGATGAGCACCGTGCCCCTGCTCGAAACCCGCCTGCTGAACGTGCGCTTCGGCGGCGTGCATGCCACCCGCGACGTCAACTTCAGCCTGGCCGAGGCCGAACTGCGCTGTGTCATCGGCCCCAACGGCGCCGGCAAGAGCACCTTCTTCAAGCTGCTGACCGGGCAGACCAAGCCCAGCTCGGGCCAGATCCTGTTCCGCGGCCAGGACATCTCCAACATGCAGCCGCACGAGCCCGGCCGCCTGGGCATCGGCATCAAGACCCAGGTGCCCAGCCTGTTCAACGGCCTGTCGGTGTGGGAGAACGTGTGGCTGTCGGCACGCCGCATCAACAGCAAGCAGCAGGCCGAGCGCATCACCCGCGACACGCTGGAGCGGGTGGGCATGCTCGGCCTACCGCGACAACCTGGCCGGCCTGCTGGCCCACGGCCTGCGCCAGTGGGTGGAGATTGCGGTGGTGATCGCCGCCGACCCGCCGCTGATCCTGCTGGACGAGCCCGCTGCCGGCATGAGCGACGCCGAGGTGGCGCGCACCGCCGAGCTGATCCTGGAGATCAACCGCCAGCATGCGCTGGTGGTGGTGGAACACGACATGAACTTCATCCGCATGATCGCCAAGAAGGTGACGGTGCTGCACCAGGGCGCCATCCTGCGAGAAGACACGCCCGACCGCATCATGAGCGACCCGCTGGTGCAGCAGATCTACCTCGGCAAGAAGGCACATTGATGCACGCCCCCCCGAAGCGCCTGCGGCCGGGCCCAGCCCGCCCGCGGCGCCCGTTTGCTCAGCCCGGCTCTGCGGCGGGCTGGCACTTTTTTGCCAGAGAGAACTGACATGCTGACAGTCTCGAATCTATGCGCCGGCTACGGCGCCATTCCGGTGTTGCGCGACATCAGCCTGGACGATTGCGCAGGGCGAATCGGTCGGCATCCTGGGCCACAACGGCATGGGCAAGACCACGCTGCTGCGCACGCTGATCGGCGCGCTGCGCGCCACCGCCGGCAGCGTCACGCTGCAAGGCCAGCGACATCACCCGTGCCGCGCCGCATGCGCGCGCCCGGCTGGGCATGGCCTATGTGCCGCAGGGGCGCGAGATCTTCCCGGCGCTCAGCGTGACCGACAACCTGCGCATGGGTCTGGTCAAGACCGGCCAGCCCGGCAGCGACGGCATCGACCGCCTGCTGGCCGATTTTCCGCGGCTCAAGCCCCTGCTCGACCGCGCCGGCGGCTCGCTCTCCGGTGGCGAGCAGCAACTGCTGGCCCTGGCGCGTGCGCTGGCAGGCCAGCCCAGCCTGCTGCTGCTGGACGAGCCGACCGAGGGCATCCAGCCGTCCATCATCGAAGAGATCGCCGAAACCCTGGCCATGCTGCGCGACCGCATGCGGCTGACCATCGTGCTGGTGGAGCAGAACCTGGAGTTCATCGCCGCCGTGTCGCAGCGGGTGCTGGTGATCAAGCGCGGCCAGCTCGGTGAAGAGATCCCGCGTGAACACCTGGGTGACCTGGCGATCATGAGCGAGTACACCGGCGTGCACGGCTGAAAGTGCACCGGCACGACTCCGTGGGGCAAGCCGCAGCACCGTCGCGAGCGCCCCGAGACCGGGGTGCGCAGCAGGTGCGGCCATGGCTTGCTGGCGGAAGGACATGGGAGTCGAACCCACCGGGCACGCTGGGCGCACCCCACCGGTTTTGAAGACCGAGGGCTCCACCGGGAAACCTGGCCCTTCCAACGCCCAAGCACGGTAGCACGCAGGCTGCGAGCAAGCTGTCGCCTCAGCGGCTCAGGCGCGCAGGTGGTGGCGGCGGCCGTCGAAGCGGGTGATGCCGCTGCGGTCCAGAAACTCGATCACCTGCACGCTGAGGTTGCGGCCGATGCCGGTGCGGTCGCGGTAGGCCGCCGCATCGTAGGCACCATCGGGGCTGGCGGCGGCCAGCGCGCGGGCCTCGGCCTCCAGCAGGGCCACGGCCTCAGGCAAGTACACGCGGTTCGGCGCCACCTGCACCAGCAAGCCGCGCGCAACCAGGCGCGCCAGCCCGACCTGCAGCACCGGCACACCCTGGCCCAGCTGCAGCGCCAAATCACCCACGATGGGCGGGCGCAGCCCGCCAGCCAGCAGCAGCGGGTGCAGTTGCTGCAGCAGCGCCGCATCCTCGGCCGCCAGCACCGGGCGGTGGCCGGGCCGGCGGTGGCACAGACCGTCGCGCAGCAGCGCGCCCTGGGCCACCGCCGCCGCCAGGCAGGCATGCAGCAGGTGCTGCGCTGCGGCACCGGCCCCCAGCTGCCGGCGCAGTGCTGCTTCGTCAGGCCCCAGGCTGTCGGGCTGGCGGCCGTGCCAATCGTCGACCGCCTGCAGCACACGCGCCTGCCAGTGCTGCCAATGGGGCTGCGACAGACCCAGACTGCCAGCGGGGCCGGCGACCACCTGCAGGCCCAGTTGCTGTTGTAGCGCTGCGGCCTCGGCCGGCTGCAGGCCACGGGCGCGGGCAAAGTGCGCCAGGTCGACACCGTCAGGCGCATCGGCCACCAGGGCAGCCAATGCGGCAGCCGGGTCGGCCAGGGCCAGCGCTGCCAATTGCGCCAGCCGTGCCGTCTGGCGGCTGCCGCGCGCCGGGCCAAAGGCATCGACCACCCAGCCGCCGGCCAGGGTGCGGTGGGCTGCACCGTCACGCAGGATGAAGCGGTCGCCCCAGGCGGCGCTGACCGGCTGCGCCAGCTGCAGGCGACCGAGTGGCAGCCCATCCGTTGGCAGACTTCCCGGTGCCTGGCACCCGGCTTGTTGCGCCGGCGCCTGCGCTGGTTGCGCCAGGCCAGGCGGGTCCGCCTGCGGCGCCGGTCCATCCAGCAGTGCCAGCCGCGCCGGCACCGCTGCGGCGCCCAGGTGCAGCACCAGTTGTGCACGCGGGCCCGGCCACTCGCTGCGGTCGACCAGCCATTGCAGCTGCACGTCCAGCCGGTCGCTCACCCCCGCTGCGCCCTGCCCCACCAGCCAGTCGCCGCGTGCCGGCGCGGCCCGCTTCAAGTCAGCACCGGCCAGGTTGACCGCACAGCGCTGGCCAGCACGCACCCGGCCCACCGGCTCGCCCAGCACTTGCAGGCCACGCACCCGCAACAGGCTGCCCTGGGGCAGCAGCTGCACCGCGTCGCCCACTTGCAGCGTGCCGGCCAGCACCGCACCGGTGACCACCCGGCCCGCACCATCGACTGCAAAACTGCGGTCGATGGCCAGCCGCGCATGCCCTGGTGCAGGCTGTTCTGCCTGCGCCGCCGCCGCGCGGGCCGCGGCTTCCAGGTGCTGGCGCAGTGCGGCCAGGCCCAGGCCGGCGGGCGCGTCCACCGCATGCACCACCGCAGCCGCGTGCGGCCCGCCTTGCAGCATGGCCGCCACCTCCGCCTGCGCGGCAGCAGCCGCGCCGGCGCCACCCGGTCGATCTTGGTCAGCGCCACCACCAGCTGCGGCACGCCCAGCAAGTCCAGGATGGCCAGGTGCTCGCGGGTCTGCGGCATCGGGCCGTCGTCGGCCGCCACCACCAGCAAGGCCAGGTCGATGGCCGCCACGCCGGCCAGCATGTTGCGCACCAGGCGTTCATGGCCCGGCACGTCGATGAAGCCGACCCGCAGGCCGGGCGCCGACCTGCCAGTGGGCAAAGCCCAGGTCGATGGTCATGCCACGGGCCTGTTCCTCGGGCAGGCGGTCGGTGTCGACGCCGGTCAGCGCCTTGACCAGGGTGGTCTTGCCATGGTCGACATGGCCGGCGGTGGCGATGATCACGGCGCTGGGGTTGGGATGGCCAATGGAGCGGCCGATGGGGCGGCGGGTAGGGCAGCCGGAGGGGCCGCCGCCTGCAACTGGGCGGCGAAGCCGGCTTCATCGTCCAGGCAGCGCAGGTCCAGCCACAAGGCGCCGTCGGCCAAGCGGCCGATCACCGGCAGCGGCAGCGCGCGCAAGCCAGCGGCCAGCGCCTCCAGCGCCCGGCCGGCGCCACGGCGCGGCCCGGTCGGCTGCACGCGCAGCGCCGCGCTCGGCAGCCGGTCCACCGGCAGCGCCCCGCTGCCGATCTGGCTCATCACGTCGGCCACCTCCACTTGCCAGCCTGTGCCCGGCCAGGTGGCCAGCCAGGCCGCCAGCAGCGGCTGCAGGCGTTGCGCCTGGGCCTGGATGTCGGCGGCCGGCCGCACCAGCAGGCGCAGCGTGGGCAGCTGCGCGGCCAGGCGGTCGGGGTCGGCATACAGGCGCAGCACCGCCTCCAGTGCGGCCAGGCGTCAGCTTGTCGCAGCGCAGCGCCCGCTTGAACGGGTGCTTCTTCAGGCGCCGCACCAGGTCGGCCCGGCCGACGATGATGCCGGCCTGCGGCCCGCCCAGCAGCTTGTCGCCCGAGAACAGCACCAGGTCGGCGCCGGCGGCCAGGGTCTCGGCGGCGGTGGGTTCGTGCGGCAGGCCCCAGCGCGCCAGGTCGAGCAGCGCACCGCTGCCCAGGTCGACCACCAGCGGCAGGCCGTGGGCCCGCGCCAGGGGCGCCAGTTCAGCGGTATCGACGGCGGCACTGAAGCCCTGGATCTGGAAGTTGCTGGTGTGCACCTTCAGCAGCATGCCGGTGCGCGGGCCGATGGCCTCGGCATGGTCGCGCAGATGGGTGCGGTTGGTGGTGCCCACCTCGTGCAGCTTGCAGCCGGCGCTGCGCATGATGTCGGGCAGGCGGAAGGCGCCGCCGATCTCGATCAGTTCACCGCGCGAGACGATCACCTCGCGCCGTGGCGCCAGCGCAGCCAGCACCAGCACCAGCGCGGCAGCGGTGTTGTTGACCACGGTGGCGGCCTCGGCGCCGGTCAGTTGCTGCAACAGGCCGGCCACGGCATCGTCGCGGTCGCCGCGCTGGCCGGCTGCCAGGTCGAATTCCAGGTTGGCGGCGCCGCGCGCCACCGCGCTGATGGCGTCCAGCGCCTGCGTGGGCAGCGGCGCCCGGCCCAGGTTGGTGTGCAGCACCGTGCCGGTGAGGTTGAACACCGGCCGCAGCCTGGGCTGCACTGCGGTGTCGATGCGGGTCAGGATGCCCGCCAGCAACAGTGCAGTGTCGGGCTGGTCGGCCGCTGCGCGGGCGTCGACCAGCTGGCTGCGCTGCGCCGCCAGCTCGTCACGCACGGCCGCAAGCACCAGGCTGCGGCCATGCGCTGGCCAGCGCGGCGGCCAAGCCGGGCCAGGCCAGCACCCGGTCGACCGCGGGCAGGCCGGCGCGCGCGGTGCTCAGCACCGCCGCTGCCCGCCGGCCAGGGCGCGCTTAGGCGGCTGGCCGCACGGCGATGAGCCGCTCGACGATGCCGGGCAAGGCGGCATCGGCCAGGGCGCGCAACTCGTCGTCGCTGCGGTCCTGGATCGGATGGGCGACAAAGACCATCGCCGGGTCGAAGCCCAGCGACTTGGCCTGCATGGCCGCTGCCTGCACAAATTCACTCGATGCAACCCCCACGCCGGGAAGGCCACGCGACTCCAGATCTGCGATGTCATGCATACAGCACGACGTGCACGATCCTCAGTCGGCCAGGCCTTCAATGACGAGCTGGTTGTCGGCCGCGATCTGCTGGCGCAGCGCGGTGGGCGCGGGCCGGGTGAAGGTGGGCTTGCGGTAGCGGTTGACGGTGACGCCCTGCGCTGCCAGCAATTCGGCAATGCGGTCCAGGAACACGTTGCCGCGGGCCTTCGAAATATCGAGCACCGCCACGGCCAGGCCGTGCAGGGAGGGGGGCCGCACCGCCAGCGCCCGGGCGACGGGCGATCGCTCCGAGGTGGGGTCCAGCAACACCAGTGAAGCTGTCATGCCGTGATCTCCTTGGTGACAGGAATGGAACCGACCGGGCCCGGAGGCGGCCCAGCCGGCAATGATGGCCGAGAACAGGCCGGCGCCGCCGCCGGCCCGCACGATCAGCAGGCCGCCGGGGCGGAACTTGGGGACGGCTTGCCGGCCATGGCGGCGGGCAGGCCTTCGGCGATGCCGTCGGCGCCGGCCAGCAATTGCTCGGCCGGCACGGTGAGCAGACCGGTCAGTTCATCGAGCAGCCTGGCCTTGGACCAGCCGGCCTCCGAAGAACACCCGGCAATGGTCGGGCGAGACCACCAGCACGGCGTCGCCGGCCATGGCCAGCTTGGGGTGGTCCACCACCCGCAGGCAGGCGGCAAAACTGCGTGCCAGCGATTCGGGCGTGCGGCTTTTCTGGTCGACTACGCCCTGCACACCTTCGCCGGCAAACAGCGTGACGGTGGACGCCTCGGGCGCAAAGCCGCGCTGCACATGCAGCGGCTCCCAGCCGGAATCTTCGGCCTCGGCAAAGCAGAAGCTGTACTTGCCGGGGGTGCCCAGCGTGGCGCGGTCGACCTCGCCAGGCCGGCCGCCGCCGACGTTGCGGATGACCAGCTGCAGCGCGCGGCCGATGCTGGCATTGGCCCGGTGGCCCTGGCCCAGCGCATTGACGCCCGAGTTGACGCCGACGGCCCGGCCCATCGGCCCGTTGACGATGACCAGCGGCCCGCAGAACATGGTGGTGCACAGCACGCCGTGCATGCCGAATTCATCGATCAGCGCGGCTTCCACGGCGGCCAGCACCAGCGGCATGTACTCGGGCTTGCAGCCGGCCATCACCGCGTTGATGGCCACCTTCTCGACGGTGCAGGGCGGCCAGATCGGGTGGCACCAGGCCCAGCACCTCGCCCGGGGCGCGGGTGGTGCCGGCCAGCATGCGCAGCACCCGCGCGGGCGGTGGGTGGCACCACCGGCAGGCCGTCGGTCCAGCCGCGGTCGTAGCAGGCTTCCATCGGGTCTTCGGCATCGCCCAGCGTCACCTGGCGGGCCGTCAGACCGGTGTCGCCAAAGCGCAGCTGCAGGTCTTCGGCAATGCCCGGGTCCAGGGTCTTGCTGGCGCAGCCGGGGCGCAGTTCGGGCAGGTCGGCGCCCAGGTTGGGCAGGCCGCTGATCTGCTGCCAGTCGCCGCGGTGCCAGCCATGGGTGCGCGCCACTTCACGCCCACCCTGCATGCGGATCAGCGTGGGCACAAATTCGATGCCCAGGCGGAAGACTGCGCTCCAGCGTGCTGTCGAACTCGGCGCCCGGCAGACCGGCGGCATAGGCCGGGTCGTCCTGCACCAGCACGGCAAAGCGGCTCATGGCCGCCGGCCAGGGTGGCCAGCAAGGGCTCGACCAGGGTGCAGGTGGGGCATTCGCGCTTGGCGACGACGATCAGGCCATCGGGCAAGGGCATGGCAGTGGCTCTCTGTGGCTGGGGGAGCCGCATCCTGGCACCGTGCCGGCAGCGGCTTTGTCCCGGCTGCGACAAACCGGCGGACCGGCAGGCTGGCGCAGCCCGTGGCGGCCATGCCGGCAGCTTCAGCTGCGGCGCGCCTCCGGCAGAAAACGCACCCCGGCCCGCGCCAGGCCACCGCCCACGCCGATGGGCGTGCCGTCGGCACGCCAGCAGGCCGCACCTTCCATGTCGCCGTTCGGGTGGAAGGCAATGCCGCCCATGCCACCGCCCACATTCGGCACCCGCTCGATGGCATGGCCGCGCGCCGCCAGGCCATCGGCCACGGCATCCGGGAAATGCGGCTCCAGCTCCAGGCCGAAACCTTGGGTCCACACCCTGGGGGCTTCCACCGCTTCTTGCATCGACATGCCGTGGTCGATCAGGTTCAACACCGCCTGCAGCGCCGACGGGAAGATGCGCAGCCCACCCGGCAAGCCCAGCGCAAACCGCGGCTGGCCGTCTTTCAGCACGATCAGCGGTGCCATCGACGAGGTGACGCGCTTGCCCGGCGCCAGGGAATTGGCCAGGCCGGGCCGCGGGTTGAAGACGTACAGGTAATTGTTCGGGATCGCCCCGGTGCCCGGCACCATGTAACGGGCGCCGAACAACGAGTTGATGGTCTGGGTGGCGCTGACGATGCGGCCGTCGCGGTCGGCCACGGTGATGTGCGTGGTGTTGGCACTTTCGTTGTGGCCCGCCGTGGGCAGCGGCCCGGCCTGCACACCGGCCTGCCAGTTCTGGCTGCGCGCGGGGTCGAAGACGGCGCGGCGCTGCGCCGCATAGATGGGGTCCAGCAAGGCCTGCACCGGCACCGGCACAAAGTCGGGGTCGGCGGTGCAGGCGGCGCGGTCGGCAAAGGCGATGCGCAGCACCTCGGCGATGCGGTGCACGCCGTCGACCGTGCCAAAGCCGGTGCCGGCGGTGTCGAAAGCCTCCAGGATGTTCAGCATCTGGGCGATGTGCAGCGGCCCGGCGCAGGGCGGCGGCGGGCCGGTGATCTCGAAGCCGCGGTAGCTGCTGCGCAGCACCGCCATGTCGTTGGTGCGGTAGCCGCGCAGGTCGTCCAGCGACAGGTAGGCGCCGTGGCTGCTGCATGTCGTCGGCCAGTGCCTGGCCCAGCGCACCGCCGTACAGCAGGCCGGGGCCGTCGCGCACGATGGACCGCAGGGTGTCGGCATAGGCCGCATTGACGACCCGCTGGCCGGCCTGCAGCAACTGGCCACCGGGCAAGAAGACGCGGGCGATTTCAGCGTCCAGCGCCAGGTCGGCGGCGCAGTCGGCCACGCAATCGGCCAGGTAGGCGGTGGCGGCAAAACCACGTTCGGCGTGGCGGATGGCGGGCTCCACCACGTCGGCCAGGGACAGGCTGCCGTGGCGCTGCAGCATCTGGCACCAGGCCATCAGGTTGCCGGGCACGGCCACGGCGGCCCGGCCCACGCTGTTGCGCCGGCCCAGCGCGTCGAGCACGCCGGGGCCGGCATCGGGGTCGGGCGTGAAGGTGGCCGGCCCCACCGCCTGCGGGCAGCGGCCCTGGCCTTCCAGGATGGTCTGGCTGCCGTCGGCCAGGCGGATATTGGCAAAACCACCGCCCAGGATGCCGACCATCATCGGCTCGACCACCGTCAGGGTGAACAGCGCGGCCACCGCCGCGTCCACCGCATTGCCGCCAGCGGCCAGCATCTCGGCGCCAGCGGCCGAGGCCAGCGGATGGTTGGTGACGACCATGCCCCGGCTGCCGGTGGCGGGGCGTTTTTCGGTCTGGAAAGGGGTGGCTGCAAGGCTGTGCCAGGTGGGCATGGGGATGGGGCTCCGTCAAGATGGGGTTGCGGCCGTGCCGGTCGGACCGCACCAACCATACATGCTGCCGCAGACTGCGCCAGGCCGGCCGTGACGGCCGGCGCAGTCGGCCCTCCCTGACACTGCGCGACGCTTGCCGGCCCTGCATCGCCTAAAGCCGGGCATACGCACGCTCTGCAGCCCAGTTTGCAGCTTTGGCGCTGGGTACCGCCCGATACACTGCCGGATGCCCATGCAGAGCAGTATTCCTGGAGCCCGTTCGGGCACACCCCACAGGCCCTTGGTGGCCCGGCCGGCCGGCTGCACAGACCGCTGGGGCAGCCCGCCCAGCGCGTGCTTCGCCTGATGTCAACGCCCTTGCCGACGGCGGCTGACCAGCCCAGCAAACCCGCCACCGCACCCAACCACACAGCACGGCTGCGTGAAGACCTGATCCACCCGGACCCGCTGCTCGACTGCATGGTCGAAGTGTGCCGCTTGCATGGCCAGACGGCCACGCGCGCATCGCTGTCGGCGGCCTTGCCGCTGCGTGAAGGCCGGCTGCCGCTGGACCTGGCCGAGCGTGCGGCTGCACGTGCGGGCATGACGACACGCCTCCAGCGCCTGGCGCTGCCAGCCATCGACACGGCAGCATTGCCGGCGATCCTGATCTTGAAAGACGACCGCGCCTGTGTGCTGCTCGGTTGGGACGAGGCGGGCCAACACGCCCGGGTGCTGCTGCCGGAAACCGGCCAAGGCGCCATCACGCTGGCACGCGGCGAGCTGAAAGCGCGCTGCAGCGGTGTCGTGCTGCTGATGCGCCCGCATTTCCGCTTCGACGCCCGCACCGAGGCGCCGCGCACGGCGCCCACCTCGGCCCACTGGTTCTGGGGCGCCTTGCTGGAGCAGCGCTTTGTCTACCGCGACCTGCTGTGGGCCGCGCTGCTGATCAATGTGTTTGCGCTGGCCCTGCCGATGTTCACGATGAACGTCTACGACCGGGTGGTGCCCAACAACGCCACCGAGACCCTGTGGGCGCTGGCCATCGGCGTGATGCTGGTGCTGGGCGCCGATTTGCTGATGCGCTTGCTGCGCAGCCGCTTTGTCGATGAAGCCAGCGCGCGCATCGACGTCAAGATCTCGGCCACGCTGATGGAAAAGGTGCTGGGCATGCGCCTGGAGCACCGGCCCGAATCGGTGGGCGCGTTTTCGTCCAGCCTGCGCGGCTTCGAGCAAGTGCGCGATCTGATCGCCTCGGGCACGGTCACGGCGCTGGTCGACCTGCCCTTTGCCTTGCTGTTCTTCGGCGTGCTGGCCTGGATCTCGCCCTGGCTGGCACTGCCGGTGATGGCGGCCTTTGTACTGATCCTGCTGATGGCCTGGGTGCTGCAGCAGCGCCTGCATGAACTGGCCGAGACCACTTACCGGGCCGGCGCCCAGCGTTCGGCCACCCTGGTCGAAAGCCTGACCGGCATTGAAACCATCAAGGCGCAAGGGGCAGAAGGCGTGGTGCAGGCCCGCTGGGAGCGCACCAATGTGTTTTTGGCACGCGCCAGCGTCAAGATGCGCGGGCTGTCGGCGTCGGCCATGTACAGCGCCGGCTTTCTGAGCCAGACGGTCACGGTCGCCACCGTGGTGGTTGGTGTCTACCTGATCGGCGAGCGCCAGCTGACCATGGGCGCGCTGATCGCCTCGTCGATGCTGGCCGCGCGTGCGCTGGCGCCGGCCGGCCAGATCGTCGGCCTGTTGATGCAATACCAGGCCGGCCGCACGGCGCTGAACAACCTGGAACAGGTGATGGCCAAGCCGGTGGAACGGCCGCCGGGCCAGACCTTCATCCACCGGCCGCAGCTGCGCGGCGACATCGAATTTCGCAACCTGCGGTTTGCTTATCCGGGGCGCGAGGACACGGCCATCAATGGCATGAGCTTCAAGATCAAGGCCGGCGAGCGTGTGGCGTTGATCGGCCGTGTCGGCTCAGGCAAGTCGACCGTGTTGCGCCTGATCATGGGGCTGTACCAGCCCACTGATGGCGCCGTGTTGCTCGATGGCATCGACCTGCGCCAGCTGGACCCGGCCGACGTGCGCCGCAACACGGGCAGCGTGTCGCAAGACGTGACCTTGTTCCACGGCACGCTGCGGGAGAACATCACCCTGGGCCTGCCCTATGCCGATGACGGCGCAGTGCTGGCAGCCGCTGAAACCGCCGGCCTGGCCGAATTTGTCAATGGCCACCCCCGCGGCTTTGACATGCCGGTGGGCGAGCGCGGCGAATCCTTGTCAGGCGGGCAGCGCCAATGTGTCGGCCTGGCGCGGGCGCTGCTGCACAACGCCCCCATCCTGCTGCTGGATGAACCCACCAGCGCCATGGATTTTTCATCCGAAGCCGAAATCACCAACCGCGTGGCTGCGTTTGCCCGCGACAAGACCGTGGTGCTGGTGACCCACCGCACGTCGATGCTGGCGCTGGTGACGCGGGTGATCGTCGTCGACGGCGGCCGCATCGTCGCCGATGGCCCGCGCGACAGCATCATGGAAGCACTGCGCCATGGGCGCGTGACCAAAGCCGCCTGAGGACGGGATGAAACCAGACCAAACCCCGCCCCAGGATCCGACCACGGCCGTGCCCAAGCCGGCTGCCGCGCCTGACCCTGATGCCGGCTGGCGCGGCTTTGAAGCCGATGCCGACGAAGTGATGTCGCGGCAGGGCACCCGCCGCGCGCAGTTTGTCGTGCGCGCTGCCGTGATCGTTGTCGCCCTGCTGCTGGTGTGGGCGGCGCTGGCGCATGTCGACGAGGTGACCCGGGGTGAAGGCAAGGTCATCCCGTCGCGGCAGCTGCAGGTGCTGCAGTCGCTGGACGGCGGTGTCGTGACCGAGATCGCTGTGCAAGAAGGCCAGGTGGTCGAGGAAGGGCAGTTGCTGCTGCGCATTGATGAAACCCGCGCCACATCGGGTGTGCGGGAAAACGCAGCAACAGGGTTCGCATTGCGTGCGCGGGTCGCCCGTTTGCGGGCCTTGGCCGAAGGGGTGGCCTTCAAGCCGCCGCCCAGCAGCGGAGCGATCGACGAGCAGCGCACGCTGGAAGAAGAACGCCGCCTCTATGAATCGCGCCGCAGCGAGCTCGACACCCTGCTGTCCATCAACCGGCAGCAGTTGCGCCAGCGTGAACAAGAGCTTGCCGACATGCAGTCGCGCAAGGTGGCCGCAGACCGCGGGCTCGACTTGAGCCGCCAGGAACTGGCGCGCACCCGGCCGCTGCTGGCCACGGGCGCGGTGTCTGAAGTGGAATTGCTGCGCCTGGAACGCGACGTGGCCAAGAGCCGCGGTGAATCGGATTCAGCGCAGGCGCAAATCCAGCGTGTGCAGGCCGCGATTGGTGAAGCGCAACGGCGGTCGACCGAAACCGAACTGACCTTCCGCAATGAAGCGCGGCGGGAGTTGTCTGAGGTGACGGGGCGTCTCAACGCGCTCAACGAGGGCGCTGTGGCCCTGGAAGACAAGGTCAGCAAGGCGCAGGTCAAGTCGCCCGTGCGTGGCCGCATCCAGCGCCTGCATGCCAACACCGTGGGCGGCGTGGTGCAGCCGGGGCGCGATTTGGTCGAGATCGTCCCCTTGGACGATGAACTGGTGCTTGAAGCCCGCGTGGTGCCCAAGGACATTGCCTTCATCCACCCCGGGCAGAACGCCACCGTCAAATTCACGGCCTACGACTTCTCGATTTATGGCGGCTTGGATGCCCAGGTCGAGAACATCAGCCCGGACTCGATCGTCGATGAACGCGGCAATGCCTACTTTCTGGTGCGTGTTCGCACCAAACGCGCCAATTTCAGCGAAAAACTGCCCATCATTCCCGGCATGACCGCCGAAGTGGACATCCTGACCGGAAACAAGTCTGTGCTGTCCTATTTGCTCAAGCCAGTGCTGAAGACCCGCGCTTACGCCTTGAGCGAACGCTGACAGGCGCGCGATTTCCAGCCCTTCGCCCGGTCAGACAGCTGTCAGCGGCCGACGGGGACCAGCCAGGCGTTGCGCCCGGGCATCAAATTTCGCGACAAATGGCCGCTGGCCTGCACGCCAATTCCTGCCGCGCCCAAGGCGTAGTGGGTATCTAGCCTGTCTGGCTGGAATAATCATTTCATCGTTGTTTGTTGTCTGCCAAGGCTCAGGTCATGCCCATCATCGTTCGCTCGCAAACTTTCACCGTTGTCGCCATCAGTGCACCGCCCGCCTATCTGCGCGCAGCCGACGGCAGCCTGCGGCTGCTGAAGATCGGCGATGTGGTCCAAAAGGGCGACCAGATCGTGACGACGCAGGACGGCATCGTCGAGTTGAGCGAAGGCGTTTCGGCTGCAACGGCCCAGGCGGCCAGGCCGGCCGCCGCCACCGGCACTGCAGCAACGGAAGCAGACGCCGTCATCCAGGCATTGGACCGTGACGATCCGACGGCGGCCACAGCCGCTGGTGTGGGGGCCGGTGAGGCGGGTGACCTGCAACCTGGTTTGCGTGTCGACCGGATTGCTGAGGCCACGACACCTGCCGGTATCCGAACAAATGGCATTGACGGTGGCTCTGACCGCCTGCAAGGCAACACCACCGCACCAGAAGAGCAGAACCCGCTGCCACCTGTGATTGCACGCTCGACAGCGATTGCTGCGATCGAAGAAGGCGCACCGGTCAACCTGGGTCTTGGCGGCGGTGCGGGGGTCACGGCCACGGCAACGATCACCGTGGACCAGGTTCCGTCCATCGGACAAGTGCTGCGCCCGGATGGCAGCGTGGTCTTGCCCGGCGCATCGCTGTCGCCGGCCGACCTCGATGGTCTGAGCTACCAGCCACCCGCAGACTACGACGGCACGGCCCCCGTCGGCAGCTTTGTCTACACCGTGGTCAGCAACGGCGCGACCAGCACCGGCACGACCACCATCCAGGTCACGCCGATCAACGATGCGCCGGTGGCGACTGGCGGCAACGTCACGGGCCCGGAAGACGTCAACCTGCAGGTCAGCCTGCTGGGCGAGGACAGAGACGGGCAAGTCACGCTGGTGACAGTGACGGGCCTGCCGCCAGGAAGCACACTGCTGCTTGCGGATGGCGTCACGCCGGTGGCAGTCGGCCAGACGCTGACACCAGACCAGGCAACAAACCTGATCTTCAGGCCTGCGCCCGACTTCAACGGCACGGCGGTGATCAGCTACACCGTCACCGACAACGAAGGCAGCGTGTCGGCACCGGGCGACATGCGTGTCACCCTGACCGCCGTCAACGACGCGCCGATTGCGCGCCCCGACCTGGCCACTGTCGCCGAAAACACACCCGCCTCGGGCAATGTGCTGGGCAACGATCTGGACATCGACGGCCCGTCCTTGGCGGTGATCCAGTTCACCGTCAACGGCAACAGCTTTGCGCCAGGTACCCAGGTCGATCTGCCAGGGGTCGGCACCGTGGTCGTGGCCGGCGACGGCAGCTACAGCTTCACACCGGTCGCTGGGTTCACTGGGGATGTGCCGGTGCTTGGCTACACGGTCTCGGACGGCAGCCTGAGCGCGACGTCGACCTTGTCGCTGAATGTGACACCCGCACTGCGCCCGGAAATTTCGATTTCCGACGTCACGGTCAATGAGGCCGCTGGCACTGCGGTGTTTGTGGTGAGCCTGAGCGCGCCCACGACCGGGACGGTGACGGTCGACTTCAGCACGGCAGACGGCACGGCAACGGCGGGTGCAGACTATCTGCCGACAGCCGGCAGGCTGGTGTTTGCGCCTGGCGTGACCAGCCAGACCATCACGGTCTCCATCCTGGACGATGTGGTGTTTGAAGGCAGCGAAACCTTCAGCATCAACCTCAGCGCACCCGCCACGGCGACCATCGCAGATGCCCAAGGTCTGGGCACGATCCGGGACGACGGCACCGGCACGGGCGGCAGCAATGACGACCGGCCGCAGGTCGCCACCGTGTCCAGTCCCAGCACCGCCGAAGGTGGCAATCTCGACTTTGCCATTGCACTGACGGCGCCCAGCACCACGCCGACGACGGTGACCATCACCGCCACGTCCGGCAGCGCCGTGCTGGGCACAGACACGGGTGCGCTGCAGGTCTCGTTCGACGGCGGCGTCAGCTTTGTTCCGATCGTCGGCGGCACGGTGACAGTTCCCGCCGGCAACACGGGCTTCATCGTCCGCGTGCCGGCGGTCGATGACAGCATCAGCGAGCCCACGGAGCAATTCACGCTGACGGTCGCGACCAGCGTCAATGCAACGCCTGTGACCGGCACCGGCAGCATCGTCGACAACGACAACGCGCCCACCATCTCGACCATCACCAGCCCGACGGTGGTTGAAGGCACGGACCTGGTCTATGCCGTCACGCTGAGCAATCCCTCGTCTACGCCGACGTCCTTCCCGTTCACCTTGGGTGGCGGCAGCGCTGCACCTGCCGACTACGGTACGCCCACGTTCAGTGACGGCGTCACGCTGGTGGGTGGCAACCTGATCGTGCCCGCCGGCGTCACCAGCTTCTCAGTCACCCTGCCCACCGTGCAGGACACGCTCAATGAGCCGGCTGAGTCCGTGCCGCTGAACATCGGCGGCGTCACCGCCACCGGCACCATCACCGACAACGATCCCATCCCGACCCTGGCCATCGACGATGTCTCGGTCAATGAAGCCGCAGGCACTGCCACCTTCACCGTCACCCTGAGCGCTGCCTCCGGCCAGCCCGTCAGCGTCAACTACGCCACCGCCAACGGCACGGCCACGGCAGGTCAGGACTACACCGCGACCAGCGGCACGCTTAATTTTGCTGCGGGTCAGACCACCCAAACCATCACGGTGGCCATCACCAATGATCTGGTGTTTGAAGGCTCAGAGACCTTCAGTGTCGATCTGTCAGCGCCGGTCAATGCCACGATCGCCGATCCCCTGGGCATCGGCAGCATTGTCGACAACGATGCGGCACCCACCATTTCGACCATCACCAGCCCGACGGTGGTTGAAGGCACGGACCTGGTCTATGCCGTCACGCTGAGCAATCCCTCGGCCACGCCCGCGTCATTTGCCTATGCACTCGGCGGCGGCAGCGCCATACCGATCGACTACGGCACACCCACGTTCAGTGACGGCGTCACGCTGGTGGGCGGCAACCTCATCGTGCCTGCCGGCGTCACCAGCTTCTCGGTCACCTTGCCCACGGTGCAGGACACGCTCAATGAGCCGGCTGAGTCCGTGCCGCTGAGCATCGGCGGCGTGAACGCCACCGGCACCATCACCGACAACGACCTGGTTCCGGCCCTGGTCATCAACGATGTCTCGGTCAATAAGGCCGATGGCAGCGCCACCTTCACCGTCACCCTGAGCGCCGCCTCCGGCCAGGCCGTCAGCGTCAACTACGCCACCGCCAACGGCACGGCCACTGCCGGCCAGGACTACACCGCCACCAGCGGCACGCTGAACTTCGCACCCGGCCAGACCACCCAGACCATCACGGTGGCGATCACCAACGATCTGGTTTTTGAAGGCACAGAGACCTTCAACGTCAATCTGAGTGCGCCGGTCAACGCCACCATCGCCGATGAACAAGGTTTGGGCACCATCGTCGACAACGGTACTGCGCCCACCATCTCGACCATCACCAGCCCGACGGTGGTTGAAGGCGGCGACCTGGTCTACGCCGTCACGCTGAGCAACCCCTCGGCCACACCCACGTCATTTGCTTTTGCACTCGGCGGCGGCAGCGCTGTTCCGACCGACTACGGCACGCCCACGTTCAGTGACGGCGTCACGCTGGTAGGTGGCAATCTGATCGTGCCTGCTGGTGTCACCAGCTTCTCAGTCACCCTGCCCACGGTGCAGGACACGCTCAGTGAGCCGACCGAGACAGTGCCGCTCACCGTGGGTGGCACGCGCGCCAATGGGACCATCACCGACAACGACCCGGTACCGACCCTGGCCATCAACGACATCTCAGTCAACGAAGCCGACGGCAGCGCCACCTTCACCGTCACCCTGAGCGCTGCCTCTGGCCAGCCTGTCAGCGTCAACTACGCCACCGCCAACGGCACCGCCACAGCAGGTCAGGACTACACCGCGACCAGCGGCACGCTGAATTTTGCTGCGGGTCAGACCACCCAGACCATCACGGTGACCATCACCAATGATCTGGTGTTTGAAGGCGCAGAGACCTTCAATATCAATCTGTCGGCACCGGTCAATGCCACGATCGCCGACGCACAAGGCCTGGGCAGCATCGTCGACAACGACGCTGCGCCCACCATCTCGACCATCACCAGCCCGACGGTGGTTGAAGGCACGGACCTGGTCTACGCCGTCACACTGAGCAATCCCTCGGCCACACCGACGTCCTTCCCGTTCACCTTGGGTGGCGGCAGCGCCGCGCCGACCGACTACGGCACACCCACGTTCTCCAACGGCGTCACGCTGCTCAACGGCGTGCTCACCGTGCCCGCCGGCGTCACCAGCTTTTCGGTGAACCTGCCCACGGTGCAGGACACGCTGAACGAGCCGACCGAGACTGTGCCGCTCAGTTTGGGCGGCGTCACCGCCACTGGCACCATCACCGACAACGATCCCATCCCGACCCTGGCCATCGACGACGTCTCGGTCAACGAGGCCGCAGGCACCGCCACCTTCACCGTCACCTTGAGCGCGGCCTCCGGCCAGGCTGTCAGCGTCAACTACGCCACCGCCAACGGCACGGCCACCGCTGGGCAGGACTACACCGCGACCAGCGGCACGCTGAATTTCGCTGCGGGCCAGACCACGCAAACCATCACGGTGGCGATCACCAACGATCTGGTGTTTGAAGGCGCAGAGACCTTCAGCGTCAATCTGACCGCGCCGGTCAATGCCACGATCGCCGACGCACAAGGCCTGGGCACCATCGTCGACAACGACGCGGCACCCACCATTTCGACCATCACCAGCCCGACGGTGGTTGAAGGCACGGACCTGGTCTATGCCGTCACGCTGAGCAATCCGTCGGCCACACCGACGTCCTTCCCGTTCACGCTGGGCGGCGGCAGCGCTGCACCCACCGACTACGGCACACCCACGCTCACCAACGGCGTCACCCTCGTCGCTGGCAACCTGATCGTGCCCGCCGGCGTCACCAGTTTCTCGGTCACCCTGCCCACCGTGCAGGACACGCTGAACGAGCCGACCGAGACTGTGCCGCTCAGTTTGGGCGGCGTCACTGCCACCGGCACCATCACCGACAACGACCCGGTGCCGACCCTGGCCATCAACGATGTCTCGGTCAACGAAGCCGCAGGCACTGCCACCTTCACCGTCACCCTGAGCGCAGCCTCCGGCCAGGCTATCAGCGTCAACTACGCCACCGCCAACGGCACGGCCACCGCAGGTCAGGACTACACCGCGACCAGCGGCACGCTGAATTTTGCTGCGGGTCAGACCACCCAGACCATCACGGTGACCATCACCAATGATCTGGTGTTTGAAGGCGCAGAGACCTTCAGCGTCAATCTGACGGCTCCGGTCAATGCCACGATCGCCGACGCACAAGGCCTGGGCACCATCGTCGACAACGACGCTGCGCCCACCATCTCGACCATCACCAGCCCGACGGTGGTTGAAGGCACGGACCTGGTCTACGCCGTCACGCTGAGCAATCCCTCGGCCACGCCGACGTCCTTCCCGTTCACCTTGGGTGGCGGCAGCGCTGCGCCCACCGACTACGGCACACCCACGTTCTCCAACGGCGTCACGCTGCTCAACGGCGTGCTCATCGTGCCCGCCGGCGTCACCAGCTTCTCGGTCACCCTGCCCACGGTGCAGGACACGCTGAACGAGCCGACCGAGACTGTGCCGCTCAGCTTGGGCGGCGTCACCGCCACCGGCACCATCACCGACAACGATCCCATCCCGACCCTGGCCATCGACGACGTCTCGGTCAACGAGGCCGCAGGCACTGCCACCTTCACCGTCACCCTGAGCGCTGCCTCCGGCCAGGCTGTCAGCGTCAACTACGCCACCGCCAACGGCACGGCCACCGCCGGGCAGGACTACACCGCTGACCAGCGGCACGCTGAACTTCGCTGCGCGGCCAGACCACGCAAACCATCACGGTGGCGATCACCAACGATCTGGTGTTTGAAGGCGCAGAGACCTTCAGCGTCAATCTGACCGCGCCGGTCAATGCCACGATCGCCGACGCACAAGGCCTGGGCAGCATCGTCGACAACGACAGCGCGCCCACCATCTCGACCATCACCAGCCCGACGGTGGTTGAAGGCACCGACCTGGTCTACGCCGTCACGCTGAGCAATCCGTCGGCCACACCGACGTCCTTCCCGTTCACGCTGGGTGGCGGCAGCGCTGCGCCCACCGACTACGGCACACCCACGTTCTCCAACGGCGTCACCCTCGTCGCTGGCAACCTGATCGTGCCCGCCGGCGTCACCAGCTTCTCGGTCACCCTGCCCACCGTGCAGGACACGCTGAACGAGCCGACCGAGACTGTGCCGCTCAGTTTGGGCGGCGTCACTGCCACCGGCACCATCACCGACAACGACCCGGTGCCGACCCTGGCGATCAACGATGTCTCGGTCAATGAAGCCGCAGGCACTGCCACCTTCACCGTTACCCTGAGCGCAGCCTCCGGCCAAGCTATCAGCGTCAACTACGCCACCGCCAACGGCACCGCCACAGCAGGTCAGGACTACACCGCGACCAGCGGCACGCTGAATTTTGCTGCGGGTCAGACCACCCAGACCATCACGGTGGCAATCACAGACGATCTGGTGTTTGAAGGCAGCGAGACCTTCAATATCGATCTGTCGGCTCCGGTCAATGCCACGATCTCAGACGCACAAGGCCTGGGCAGCATCGTCGACAACGACAGCGCGCCCACCATCTCGACCATCACCAGCCCTACAGTGGTTGAAGGCACCGACCTGGTCTATGCCGTCACGCTGAGCAATCCGTCGGCCACACCGACGTCCTTCCCGTTCACCTTGGGTGGCGGCAGCGCTGCACCCACCGACTACGGTACGCCCACGTTCTCCAACGGCGTCACCCTCGTCGCTGGCAACCTGATCGTGCCCGCCGGCGTCACCAGCTTCTCGGTGACCCTGCCCACGGTGCAGGACACGCTCAATGAGCCCACCGAGACTGTGCCGTTGAACATCGGCGGCGTGGCTGGCGTGACAGCTGTCGGCACCATCACCGACAACGACCCAGTTCCGACCCTGGCGATCGATGATGTCTCGGTCAACGAAGCCGCAGGCACCGCCACCTTCACTGTCACTCTGAGCGCTGCCTCCGGCCAGGCTGTAAGCGTCGACTACGCTACTTCCAACGGCACGGCCACCGCTGGGCAGGACTACACCGCGACCAGCGGCACGCTGAATTTTGCTGCGGGTCAGACCACCCAGACCATCACGGTGGCCATCACCAATGATCTGGTGTTTGAAGGCGCAGAGACCTTCAGCGTCAATCTGACCACGCCGGTCAATGCCACGATCGCCGATCCCTTGGGCATCGGCAGCATCGTCGACAACGACGCTGCGCCCACCATCTCCACCATCACCAGCCCGACGGTGGTCGAAGGCACCGACCTGGTCTATGCCGTCACGCTGAGCAACCCCTCGGCCACACCGACGTCCTTCCCGTTCACCTTGGGTGGCGGCAGCGCTGCGCCGACCGACTACGGCACACCCACGTTCTCCAACGGCGTCACGCTGCTCAACGGCGTGCTCACCGTGCCCGCTGGCGTCACCAGCTTCTCGGTCACCCTGCCCACCGTGCAGGACACGCTGAACGAGCCGACCGAGACTGTCCCGCTCAGTTTGGGCGGCGTCACTGCCACCGGCACCATCACCGACAACGATCCCATCCCGACACTGGCGATCAACGATGTCTCGGTCAATGAAGCCGCCGGCACCGCCACCTTCACCGTCACCCTGAGCGCGGCCTCCGGCCAGGCTGTCAGCGTCAACTACGCCACCGCCAACGGCACGGCCACCGCCGGCCAGGACTACACCGCGACCAGCGGAACGCTGAACTTCGCAGCCGGCCAGACCACCCAGACCATCACGGTGGCGATCACCAATGATCTGGTGTTTGAAGGCGCAGAGACCTTCAATATCAATCTGACCGCGCCGGTCAATGCCACGATCGCCGACGCACAAGGCCTGGGCACCATCGTCGACAACGACGCGGCACCCACCATCTCGACCATCACCAGCCCGACGGTGGTCGAAGGCACGGACCTGGTCTATGCCGTCACGCTGAGCAATCCCTCGGCCACACCGACGTCCTTCCCGTTCACGCTGGGTGGCGGCAGCGCTGCACCCACCGACTACGGCACACCCACGTTCAGTGACGGCGTCACGCTGGTCGGCGGCAACCTGATCGTGCCCGCTGGCGTCACCAGCTTCTCAGTCACCCTGCCCACCGTGCAGGACACGCTCAATGAGCCGACCGAGACTGTGCCGCTCGAACCTCGGGCGGCGTCACCGCCACCGGCACCATCACCGACAACGATCCCAGTTCCGACCCTGGCCATCGACGATGTCTCGGTCAATGAAGCCGCAGGCACTGCCACCTTCACCGTCACCCTGAGCGCTGCCTCCGGCCAGCCCGTCAGCGTCAACTACGCCACCGCCAACGGCACGGCCACCGCCGGTCAGGACTACACCGCGACCAGCGGCACGCTGAATTTTGCTGCGGGTCAGACCACCCAGACCATCACGGTGGCCATCACCAACGATCTGGTGTTTGAAGGCACAGAGACCTTCAGCGTCAATCTGACGGCTCCGGTCAATGCCACGATCGCTGACGCACAAGGCCTGGGCACCATCGCCGACAACGACACCGCGCCCACCATCTCGACCATCACCAGCCCGACGGTGGTCGAGGGCACCGACCTGGTCTATGCCGTCACGCTGAGCAATCCCTCGGCCACACCGACGTCCTTCCCGTTCGCGCTGGGCGGCGGCAGCGCTGCACCCACCGACTACGGCACACCCACGTTCTCCAACGGCGTCACCCTCGTCGCTGGCAACCTGATCGTGCCCGCTGGCGTCACCAGCTTCTCAGTGACCCTGCCCACCGTGCAGGACACGCTCAATGAGCCCACCGAGA
>CAWJOQ010000042.1:0-12954 GCA_963844485.1 uncultured beta proteobacterium | reverse complement strand
GGAATGTATTGCTTGGTTCGTCGTAATATTTCATCAAAGATTAATGCCTCATCCGCAGTAGCATCAGGATGGAACACTAAATCATGTATCCATAATTTACCACGATACGCAATCTGTTGCGCCTCATCATCGTGATCAATAATCCATTGCATCTTTTCTTCTACATCAGACAGGTCATCATTGAGTGGTACGTAATGGACCCATGGTTCTAATAATTCTTCCATTGCCCATGATGTTTTTGTTGGTGTTTGTGTCATAACCACCGAATTGGAATATAATGCCCATTTCAAACCAGAAGAAACGTCGTTTCCTTCTAACATAATTATTGCTTTGTACGTTAACATATCTTCAATTGAAACACGATCGCCGTATAAAGCAACGTCATTTATTACTTGTGGGAAATCCTTGCGTACATCTAATACCGGTAAGGCCAATTTGGCATCAATTAATTTCATATTCAATGCCGCATTGTATACCAAACGGCAACGATGTAATAAGTTACATTGTTCTACTGTTGGTAGATTCTTTAATCATATTCGTATCCATCCCGACCGGAAATCGTCCAGTAAATTGACCACGGAATATAGCCTGATTCTTCTTCTTCGTCCAATCGATATCCAGTGCCGGTATTTTTTGAACATATCCGTAATGACGTTGGATCTTTAGTTTCATGAATAATAGGTTGTGATGTCGGAATGATCTTTGTTTCACCTTCATCCATCATTTGTTGTTGCAATATCGTCATCGGTATCGGTCGAGGTGAGACCATACAGTTATTGTTGTCATTACTATTGGATGTCAAGATACGTTCCCGTTCTTCCTTTGATAATGCATAGCGGAATTTCTTTAAATTTGGTACATTTGGATATCCCGCAATTTTACCCGTCGCAACATTGTAGGCTCTAGTCTTTTCGGCATCACTGAATTGATACATCAGTACATTATTATCAATGTGACGAACCTCAATGCCGTCGGCGTTATTTGATGATGACGTATTATTTTCGGCTCGTCTCAATCGCAGGGTATAAGTATTTTACAAAATCTTTACAATAACTGCTCTGTTTTGTACAGCTTAACATATTATCGTAATTCAAATGTCGCAATACGTCAAACTCCGTGGTATCATCGATCATAAATGTACGTAGTAAACCACGCTTCTTTTCTCGAAGTGTCCGTACCTCACGGAAAATCATATATTCGATACCATCCTTATCATTTGTTTGATAATTATACTCCACAAAAGAATCATTATTATTTCTATCCTTGGTTGATGGACATGGAGGTAAGTACCAATTCGACATATACACCCGTACCCGTACATCCACCGACGGGAACCTTGTCGCACGTCCCGTATTGAGATCTAAATCAATATCGGACGATGACAACGACGATAACGACGACGTTTGAAAAAGGTATTGCTGATGTATCGATTTTCTATCAAATACTGAAGTAACTGTGTGATCTTTCTTTCTGGTACTAGCGATTTCACCGTCAGTACTCGTGGTTGTTGCTACAGTTGTTTCAACTTCCCCATGTGAAGACACCGAAGCAACATTCACACGATTTGTTTGATGCGGTAGTGGTTGTCGATTGGTATATATTCTATGATCGGTGGAGCCACGTTGTGCAATGTCCCAAAACGTAATACTCGGAGTAGCTTTTTTCGGTGGCCGGCTTCTACAAGGCCGACCTGGGCTTTGCCTTTGCGCCGGCCTTCATGCGCGAGGCCAGCATCCGCATCGCGTCACAGTGGAAGAAGCCCGACCTGCTGGCGGTGACGGCCCTGGTGGCCAGTGGCGCGCTGTCGCTGGACGGCCTGATCACCCACACCCTGGGCCCGGGCCAGGCGCGGGAGGCCTATGCGAAGGCCTTCGGCGACCCGCAGTGCCTGAAGATGATGCTGGACTGGCGCGCATGAGCCCGCCTGGCCGCCCCGGCGAATTGCGCAGTGCGCAGCACGGAGCGACCCCAGCGCCCCCCAAGGCGCAGCGCAGCGGGTGCTGGTGCTCGGCGCCACCGGCACCATCGGCCAGGCCACCGTGCGGGCGCTGCGCCGCCACGGCCATGCGGTGGTCTGCTTGGTGCGGCCGCAGGCCGGCCCGGGCGGGCGGCTGGCGCGCGACGACATCGCCAGGCTGCTGCCCGGCGCCACGCTGCGCTTTGGCGATGTGACCAGCGCTGCATCGCTGGCGCACGACGGCTTCTGCGGTGAACCGTTCGACGCCCTGGTGTCCTGCCTGGCCTCGCGCACCGGCGCGCCGCAAGACGCCTGGGCCATCGACCACCAGGCCCACCTGCAGGCGCTGGCGGCCGCCGAGCAGGCCGGCGTGCGCGCAGATGGTGCTGCTGTCGGCCATCTGCGTGCAGAAGCCGCTGCTGGCCTTCCAGCAGGCCAAGCTGGCCTTCGAGCAGGCGCTGCAACAGTCGGGCATCACCTAGTCGATCGTGCGGCCCACGGCCTTCTTCAAGTCCCTGTCCGGCCAGGTGGCGCGGGTGCAGCAGGGCAAGCCTTTCCTGCTGTTCGGCGACGGCACGCTGACGGCCTGCAAGCCGATCAGCGACGACGACCTGGGCGACTACCTGGCCGGCTGCCTGCGCGACACCAGCCGCCACAACCGGGTGCTGCCGATCGGCGGGCCGGGCCCGGCGCTGACGCCGCGCCAGCAGGGCGCGCAGCTGTTTGCGCTGGCGGGCAAGCCGCCGCGCTTCAAGCAGGTGCCGGTGGCGCTGATGGACGCCATCATCGCGCTGCTGGGCACGGCCGGCCGGCTGCTGCCGGCGCTGGCCGCCAAGGCCGAGCTGGCACGCATCGGCCGCTACTACGCCACCGAATCCATGCTGGTGCTGGACCCCGCCACCGGCCGCTACAGCGCCGACGCCACGCCGTGCCACGGCAGCCAGACCCTGGCCGACTTCCATGCCGACCTGCTGAGCGGGCGGGTGCAGATGGAGCGCGGCGACCATGCGGTGTTTTAGCCCGCTGCGGGCGGGTTGAGCGGCGCTGGCTGCGGCACCCGGCGCCAGCGCAGCGGGCCAGTTGCAGCACCCACAATCGGCGCTGTGCCCCAACTGCCCCGCCATGCCTGTGGATGACCCGGACACAGCGCTGCTGTGCTGGGGCCCCTGGGCCTTGCACCCTGCCGCGCGCCAGCTGCGCCGCAGCGGCCAGCCGGTCAGCCTGGGCGGGCGCGCCTTCGACCTGCTGCTGGCGCTGGCCGAAGCCCGGGGCCACACCGTCAGCAAGGCCGCGTTGATGGACCGCGTCTGGCCCGGCATCGACGTCGAGGAAAACAACCTCGCGGTCCAGGTGTCGGCGCTGCGCAAGCTGCTGGGCGCAGCGGCCCTGGCCACGGTGCCGGGGCGTGGCTACCAGCTGACGCTGCTGCCCGACTTGGCTGCGGACCAGGCCGGAGGCATATCCAGTGCCACACCCAGCGCCACATCCGGCACCACACCCACAGGCAGATCTGCAGGCCCAGCGGCCGATGCAGCCGCCAGCGCCCTGGCCTCCGGCGGCTGCCGACCGCTGCCGCTGCACCCCAACACCCTGATCGGCCGCGACGGCGACCTGGACGCCCTGCAAGCGCTGCTGGACACGCGCCGCCTGGTGACGCTGGTCGGCACAGCCGGCATCGGCAAATCCAGCCTGGCGCTGGCAGCAGCGCACCAGCGCGCCCTGCTGCACCCGCAGGCGGTGGCCTGGATCGAACTGGCCAACGTGTCCGACGCCGCCGGCCTGGCGTCGGCGCTGTGCAGCGCGCTGCGCATGCCGGCGCCCGGCGGCGCCGATGCCTTGCCGGCGCTGGTGGCCGCGCTGCGGCCGCTGGCGCTGCTGCTGGTCATCGACAACGCCGAACACCTGGCCGAACCGGTGGGCAAGCTGGCGGCCGCGCTGCTGGCCCAGGCCCCGCATGTGCGGCTGCTGGTCACCAGCCAATTTGCCTTGCGGCTGGACGGCGAGCAGCGCATGCAGCTGGCGCCGCTGGACCTGCCGCCAGCCGACGCCAGCTGCGAGGCCGCATTGCGCTGTGGCGCGCTGGCACTGTTTGTCGACCAGGCCCGCAGCGCCGACCGCCGCTTTCGGCTGACAGCAGACAACGTCGGCCAGGCCGTGGCGCTGTGCCGGCAGCTCGACGGCCTGCCACTGGCGTTGAAGCTGGCCGCCGCGCGCTTGCCGCTGCTGGGCCTGACCGGCCTGCTGAGCGGGCTGGGCGACCGGCTGAAGTTGCTGGCCGGCGGCCCGCGCGACGCACCGCAACGGCACCAGACCCTGGCCGCCGCGCTGGGCTGGAGCTGTGCCCTGCTGGGCCCTGCCGAACAGGCGCTGTTCTACCGCCTGGGCGTCTTTGCCGGCAGCTTTTCACTGGCGATGGCCGCCGCGCTGGACCAGACCGAGACCAGCGCTGGCGCAGGGGCCGACGACCCAGCCAGCGCGCTGCCGGACACGGTGGAGCGGCTGGCGGTGCTGGTCGACCGCTCGCTGGTCGACGTGGTGGCGGGCGACCCGCCGCGCTACCGGTTGCTGCAAAGTGCCCGGGCCCATGCCCTGGCGGCGCGGGGCAATGCACGGCCTGCTGCCGAGCAGCGCCACGCGCAGGTCATGCGCGGCTGGGCCGAGGCAGTGCACGCCGCCAGCTGGCAACGCAGCGACGCCGCCACGGCCGCGGCGGCGGTCGATGACCTGGACAACCTGCGCGCGGCCCTGGACGCCAGTGCGCGTGACGACCCCGCGCAGTGCCGCGCGCTGTGGGGCGCCTGCGCCGAGCTGTTTGTGCTGCTGGGCCTGGACCACGAGGCCCGCAGGCGCTGCCCGGCCGCACCTGCGGACACGGCGGACACGGCGGACGACGCAGCGCATCACCCGGCTGGCGACCCGGCGCACGCTGCGGCCGAAGCCCGCTTCTGGCGCATGCGCGGGCGCCTGCACTGGAACCGCAACAACGCGCTGGCGCGCAGCGATGCGCTGCGGGCTGCCGCCGCCAGCCGCCGCCAGGGCGATGCGCCGGGCCTGTACCAGGCGCTGTGCCTGGCAGCCGCCGCCGGCGGCGCGGCGCAGCTGGCCGACAGCGCAGCGCAGCTGGCCGAGGCCGGGCAGATCGAGCAGGCGGCATGGCCGCCGCGGTTGCGCCTGGCACGGCCCTGGGGCCGCATCTATGTCTGCAAGCACCAGGACGACAGCGCCGGCGCATTGGCCGCCGCCGAGGCGGCTGCGGCGCTGGCCCTGGCCGCAGGCGCCGACCAGAGCCACTGGCAGATGCGCAGCGCCATCGCCTCGTCCTTGCTGGCGCTGGGCCGGGTCGACGCGGCGGTGGCGGTGGCACGCGCAACCCACGCCGGTCAGCCTGGCCGCCACGGCCGCCCCTACATCACGGCGCTGGGCAGCCTGTACGCGGCGCTGTTGATGCAAGGGCGCACGGCAGAAGCCCGGCCGCTGCTGGGCCGCTTTCTGGCCGAATCACGCCGCTGCGACTGGGAGGTGATGCCGCGCGCCGGCGACTGGTGCGCGCTGCTGGCCGCGCAGGAAGGCCGCTTCGAAGCTGCCGCCCGCCTGTCCGGCCATGCCGACGCCGCCACGGCCAGGCGCGGCGGCCGCGAGCGCCATGAGCGCCTGGCCCATGCCGCCGTGCAAGCGCTGCTGGACCCGGTATTGGCGCCGGCACAGCGACAGGCCTGGGCCGAGGCCGGGCGCACGCTGGACGAAGAGGCCGTCTGCGCGCTGACGCTGGCGCTGGCCTGAACCGGCTGCGGTGCACCGGCACCGGCAGCGCCGCGGCCCGCCAGGAGCATCAGCCAGCGCTGGCGCCGCCCGGCACCCGGCCACGCACCGCCAGCGCCTGTGCTGGCAGGCTGAAGGGCCGGTCGCGCCCGCAACCCAGCAAGCGCGCCCGCAAGGCCTGGCGCAGCGCGCTGCGGGCGCCGTCGGGCAGCTGGCGCAGGTAGGCGCTGCCGGGCCCCACACCCTGCTGCAGCGGCAGCCAGAAATCGTCGAAATCGGCAAACGGCGTCGGCATGTCGATCACCGTCTCGACCACATCGACCAGGCCGATGCTGCGCCACAGCGCCGCCAACTGGCCCGGCCGGTTGCAGTGGCGAAAGCGGCGGATGGCGGTCTCGGCGACAGGGTCCAGGCGCACCGCCTCTTCCCACAGCACCTGGCTCAGGCCCAGGCCTTCATGGACCCAGGTGCAGGCCGCCACCTGGCCGCCGGCGCGGGTGACGCGCCGCATCTCCAGCGCCGCCGAGGTCGGGTCGTCCAGCACCATCAGCACCAGCAGCGACAAGGTCTGGTCGAAGCGGCCGTCGGCATGGCCCAAGGCCAGCGCGCTGCCGGCGTCCACCACGACCGGCCGGCCGGCAAAGCGCGCGCGGGCATGCGCCACGAAGCCGGCATCGGGGTCCACGCCGTACAAGGCCGACGCCGGCATGCGCGCGGCCAGGGCCTGCAGCAGCGCGCCCGTGCCACAGCCCACGTCCAGCACCTGGCCGCCGCCAGCCGGGCCGGTGCCGGGCGCCGCAGCGCAGAAGTCGAGAAAGGGCTGCGCCAGCACACTGCTCCAGCGGCCCATCAGCGCCTCATAGGCGGGGGCGTCTCCGAAAGGAGCCGGGGCTTTTCCGAAAGGAGCCGGGGCGGCCAAAGCGGCCGTTGGCGAAGGGGGCGGCACAAGGGGCGGCACAGGCGGCGGCAATTGGGTCATGTCAGTTCTCCATGGCGCCGACGCGCCAGCCCATCGCACGAACTGGTCGAAGCAAGTGGACGCCGCGGACGGGCTCAGCCCGGCCGCCGGGGTCGCCCCCTGGAGGGGGAGCGGCGCAGCCGCTACGGGGGTGGTTCATTTCAGCGGCTCATTCGACGCGGATGTTGTTCTGCCGGATGACAGCCGCATAGCGGCCCATCTCCGACGTCAGCAAGGTCTGCAGCGCCGCAGTGCCGCCGCTTTCAGCGTCGTAACCACGGGCCACCAGGGTGGCCTGCACCTCGGGCCGCAGCAGCGCGGCAGCCAGCGCCGCGTCCAGCCGCTGCGCGGCGGCCGCTGGCACGCCAGCCGGCACCATCAAGGCAAACCAGCCGCGTGCAAACAAGTCCAGCGCGGGCAGTTGCTCGACCAGGGTGGGCAGCTCGGGGGCCTGGGCCACGCGGCTGGCGCTGAGCACGCCCAGCGCGTTGATCTTGCCGGCCCGCACCAGCGGCAGCACGTCGGGCAGCAAGGCGAAGCTGAGGTCGACCTCGCCGGCCGCCAGCGCCGCCAGCGCCGCCGGTGTGCCCTTGTACGGGATGTGCACGATGCGGGTGCCGAGCCGGGTGTTCAGCATCTCGCCCAGCAGCTGCGGCAACGACCCATTGCCGGGTGTGGCATGGGTGTAGGCGTCGGGCTTGCTTTGCAAGGCTGCCGCCACGCCCGCCAGCGTGGTCGCCGGCAAGCCGTTGCGGGCGCACAAGACCAGCGGCGTGCTGGCCATCAGGCCCAGCGGCTGGAAGTCACGCACGGTGTCGAACGGCAGGCTGGGCAACAGGGCCGGGTTGATGGTGAAGGAATTGGAGACCGCCAGCAGCGTCAGGCCGTCGGCCGGCGCCTTGGCCGCCAGCGCGGTGCCGATGACGGTGCCGCCGCCGGGCTTGTTGTCGACGACGATGGGCTGGCCCAGCGTGGCCGACATGGCCTGGGCCACCAGGCGCACCACCACGTCGAGTGTGCCGCCGCCGGGAAACGACACCAGCACACGCAAGGGCTGCGCCGGCCAGGCCTGGGCTTGGGCTTGGATCGGGAGCGGCAGCCACAGGGCCAGCGGGGCGGCAGCAGCACGCTGCAGGAAACGGCGGCGGGCGGCGGTCAGCGGGGGCAGCTTGGATGACATGGCAGTGGGTCCTTGGTAGGGTGGATCGGAAACCGATGCGGCCAGTGTCATGACCGGCGCCCCTGCCGTCCTTTAAAAGTCTGAAGCGCTGCAAGCCCGCCGCGCGCCGCTGGCTGGCTGGCGTGCCATCCCTGGCCGGGCGCCGGCGCACAGGCGCCGGGTGCGGCGGCACACACGCCGAACGGCTCAGCGCTGGACAGCGCCTGGCAGCGCCCCCACCCACCTGCAAGCGATCAAGCCGGCACGGGCTGTGCCAGCGCCTCCAGGGCGCAGTCGACCCCCAGCAGCTGCATGCGCTGGCCTTGCACCTGCAGCCCGGCAGCGCGGGCGCGGGCCAGCACCGCCGCCGGGTCGACCACGGCCAGCGTGAAGCCGCAGATGCCGTCCTGGCTGGCCTGGCCATCCTGGGCGGCCTCCAACGGCACCACGTCGGCAAAGCCCTGGTCCAGCGCCACCCGCCAGCCGTCGCCCTGGGGATGGGGCAGCGGCCGGCCCAGCACCTCGGCCCAGCGCCGTGCCAGGGCCTCGGGTGCACGGGCGCGCAGGGTCAGGCCCAGCACCCGCTGGCCGCCGGCGGCGCCGGGCTGCAGCTGCCAGCCTGGGCCGCCCCAGCGCCAGGCGTCGGCGGGCTGCGGTTCGTCGACCGAGACGATGGCGCCGCCGATGTCCTTGGGGTGCAGGTGCATGGCCGCAATGTCGTCGTACTCGGCTTGCCACACCCGCCGCACGCCCAGCGCATCAAAACGCGCACGTTCCCGCGCCAGGTCGTCGGTCTGCAGCAGCAGCATGTAGCCGCTGTCGCCCTGGCGCGCCAGGTGGCGGCTGCAGGCGGTGTCGGCCCGGGTCGGCGAGACCACCTCGATGAACTGGTCGCCGAACACGAACACCGCGTTGTCGAGGCCGAACTCGGCCACGCCGGGGTCGCGAAAGGGTGGCGCCAGCTGCAGCAGGCTGGCGATCAGGTCGCGGCTGGCGGCCAGGTCCTGGGCGGCAAAGACGATCTGGCGGATGCGCATGGCGGTCTCCTGCGGGTGGATGGGCGGGGATGTGGGGGATGGGTGGGTGAGGCAAGCTGCGGCCACTCTATGCGGCCGTGGCCAGCGCACCTGGTACCCGGGTGACAGGCGGGCACAGCCGTGCTGCGGCGATCCGACCGCCGGTCCTGCGGCCGGTCAGCCCAGCAGTTGCACCGCCTGCACCGGCACGGCAGCAGCGCCGGCATCGGGCTCCAGCAGATCGGCCAGCCAGCCGGGTTGGCCTTCCAGCGCCAGCGGGTCTTGCGGCAGCAGCCGGGCGCGCAGCGCCCACTGCGCCAGGCGCATGCGGCGGGCGCAGCCCATGCGGCCGGCTTCCCAGGCCATGCTGGTGGCGGTGCTGGCGTGGTACAGCGCCGACGCCGCCTGGCGCGCCTGGTGGTCCGCCGCCTGGCCGGCATCGGCCACCTGCGCAGCGGTCGCGGCCACACGCGCCAGGGTGGCGTCGAACACCGCCCGCGCCGCCGGGTGCAGCGCGGTGGCATCCAGCAGGCCTTGCCAGTGCTGCTGCAGCGCCGGCAGCGCAGCGTCGCGGCGGATGGCGCGCATCACATCCAGCGCCACGATGTTGCTGGTGCCTTCCCAGATCGAGCCCAGGTGGGCGTCGCGCAACAGGCGCGGGTCGGCCCACTCTTCGATGTAGCCGCAGCCGCCGCGCACCTCCATCGCGTCGCCGGTCACCCGGCGTGCGTCGCGGCAGGCGCGGAACTTGATCAGCGGCGTGAGGATGCGCGCCAGTGCCGCAGCACCGGGCGCACCGGCGTCGGCCCGGCGCAGTGCGTCGGCGGTCTGGAACACCATGCTGCGCGCCTGCTCGGTGGGCAGCATCAGCTTGAGCAACTGGCGGCGCATCAGCGGCAGGTCGATCAGGCGCGCACCAAATGCGCGGCGTTCGCGCGCGACGAACAGCGCCTCGGTCAGCGCACGGCGCATCAGGCCGGCAGCGCGCATGCCATTGGACAAGCGCGAGTTGTTGACCATGTCGGCCATCTGCTGGAAGCCGCGGCCGGCCGCACCCACCAGCCAGGCGCGCGCGCCTTCCAGCCGGATCTCGCCACTGGCCATCGACCGGCTGCCCAGCTTGTCCTTCAGCCGCAGGATGCGCAAGGCGTTGGTGCTGCCGTCGTCCAGCCTGCGCGGCAGCAGGAACAGCGACACCCCGGCCATGCCGGCGGGTGCACCGTCGATGCGCGCCAGCACCATCGCCAGGCCGGCGTCGGCGTTGCTGCAGAACCATTTGTCGCCATACAGCCGGTAGGCGCCGTCGGCCGACGCGGCATCGGCCACGGCGCGGGTGGCGGTGGCGGCCACGTCACTGCCGGCGCCCTGCTCGGTCATGAACATCGCGCCCTGTTGCAGGTCGTCGAACACCTGGGTGGTGAGGCCGGGCAGATGGCGTGCCACCAGCGCCGGGCTGCCGAACTTGCGCAGCGTGCGCGCCGGCGCGTCGGTCATCGACAAGGGGCAGCAGAGGCCGAATTCAGCCTGCACAAACAGGTAGGTCAGCGCGTACTTGGCCGCTGGCGGCATGGGCTGCGGCCAGCCCAGCACACCGCCGCGGTGCGACATCGCCGCCAGCCCTAGTTCGCTGAAGGCCATGCGCTCCAGCGCCAGGTAGTCGGGGTGCTTGGTGATGCGCTGGGCGTCGATGCCGCTGCGGCTGCGGTGGGCCAGCGTGGGCGGGTGCTGGTCGGCACTGTGGGCCAGCGTGTCCAGCACACCGCCGGCCAGGCCGCCCAGGCGCAGCAGCGTGGGCTGCAGGTGCGCCAGCAGGTCCGCCGGCAGGTACAGCGGCAGCAACTGCTGCAGCACCGGGTCGGCGGCATACAGGTTCTGGCCATGGGCATCGGGGACGGGGTGGGTGGCGGCTTTGGCAGCAAGGGGCAGGTCTGACGGGTCCATGGGCGCTCCTGGTGGCAGTTGGCAGTGTCGGCAGCCGCCACCGCATTTGGCTATCCCCCAATGCCCTGCACCACGACCAAGCGCAGGCACAGTCATCGGCCGCTGCGCACTGCTTGGCATGCTGTCTGCGATGCTTTGATCCAGAGAAGCCGCGCCTTCGGCCCGTGCGCTGTGGTCACCGCCGGCGGTGGTGCCTGATCCAGCGCCCTGTCGGGTCAAAAGCCAGCAAAAACCCTGCCGTCGAAAAACTTTACATCAGTGGCTGCTCGCCACCTGCCACATACAAAAATTTCGCCAACATGTTGATTTGTTTGCAATATTAAATTTGGCGCAGTATTTGCTAGCGCTTCGTTCTCAAACCAACCTTGCAGGGAGATCAGTTCCATGAACATCGCATACCTTCGTCCATTGCTGCCCTTCGTTTGCGCTGCAGCCAGCCTGGTTGGCGCCGCCAATGTGTCCGCTGCGGCACTGCTGACTGGTGTTCCCGGCACCGATGGCTGGTCGCTCGTCGGCAATTCGCTCGACACACCCAGTGGCATCTGGGCACGCGGCAGCCAGACAGTCAACTTCGACACCTACTTCACGAGCTTCAGGCTGGAAGCTGGCGACAGCTTTTCGGGCACTGGCACCAACGGCAGCGCCACTGGGTCGCTGGTCGCTGGCAGTTGGCAAATCGGCGACCGCATCATCGGCTTGGGCATCAGCTCCAATAGAAAACTCAATTCCGCAACTTTCAAGGTCGACTTTGGCGGCACCGGCACCTGGGCTGCGGCCAACGCGGTCGGTGGCTCGGGCGGTGTCGCCGGGCTGAGTGCGAGCGGCAACGGATCGATTTCCAGCCAATCAATTCAATCTGCATCGACCTACGCGCCACAGGACACGTATTACAGGGACATGACAGGGAACCAGGTCCAACCATTCAATGCAGGATTCATCAATTTCGAGTCAGCCCTGCGCTCCTGGGCCGTGCTCGACGGCGCCGACCCGTTCAACTACCGCAGCTTGGAATGGCTGGTGAACTACGACGAGTTGGACAGGCTCGGCGTGCCTGTCGCGGACTTTGGCGCACTCTCCAAGTTCAGCCTCAATGGCTCTGGCCCGGTTGCGGGCGCGGCCAACGGCGTCAACGAAAGCACCGATGTGGTGTTTTCACGCGCCTTGGCCTTTCCCACCGGCGGCGGCACTGTCCCCGAGCCTGGCAGCCTGGCCTTGGTCGCGCTGGCCTTGGTCGCAGTGGGTGCCGCGCGCCGACGCAGCTGACACGGCACAAGACCGTGCAAATGCCGGCTGGATCCGGGGATTGCTCTTTCCCAGTGGCAGACGCCACCCGCAACCGGGTCGGCGCCCGCCACTGTTGGCGCAGCAGCAACGAACCGCTTGAGCGTGCGACATCCCATGATGGAGCAGCCGGACACAACTGGCACGGGATGCCCGGCTACAGAAGCAGGCGTGCGCTCTGACTCCGGTACCGGTGCATTGCCGATCCCACGATCCACCGGAGCATGCAGATTCTGTCGACGCGACCCGCGCCACCTGCAGGATCTGCGCGCTCCGCTACGATCCCCCCGGTGCATTGCAATTGCACCAGCATCACCGCACGACCCGGTCACCAGCAGGCCACTCGGCAACTGCTGAGCCAAACCAGTATCTGCTGGTCCGAGCCTCCAGCGCACAACATCGGACGGCGCTATGAACCGCATCGATCAGCGCCTGGCCGACCTGGGGCTGGAGCTGCCCACGCCACCCACACCAATTGCGAACTTCGTACCCTGGCGGCGCGAAGGCAGCCTGGTGTTGCTGGCCGGCCAGGTCAGCGAGTGGAACGGCACGGTGCCCTTCGTGGGCAAGCTGGGCCGTGAATTCGACCTGGCCCAGGGCCAGCAGGCAGCGCGGCTGTGTGCGCTGAACCTGATCGCCTGCCTCAAGCTGGCCTGTGATGGCGACCTGGACCGTGTGCGCGCCTGCCTGCGCTTGGGCGGCTTCGTCAATTGCATGCCCGACTTTGAATCTGTACCCGCCGTGGTCAACGGTGCGTCTGACCTGATGGTCGCGGTGTTTGGTGACGCAGGCCGCCACGCCCGCACGGCGGTGGGCGTGGCCAGCCTGCCGCGCCGGGCGGCGGTGGAGGTGGACGCGATCTTCGCTGTCGACCCCTGACGCG
>CAWJOQ010000041.1:0-138406 GCA_963844485.1 uncultured beta proteobacterium | reverse complement strand
GACAGAACGCCCACGTGGAGATGCCATCAGTTCCCCTTGGCGGTCGCCGGCCCCAGCTATGGCTCCTACCACAAACGCAAGGTGGAAAGTGTCAACCGCCGGCTCGCCGAAGGCTTCGTAGATTGCTCCCCCCGGCTAAGACCCCAACTGGATCATGAGTTGGATTGGTGGTTTAACTCCAGCTTCAAGCCTCTGCTGGCTGACATCGAAGCCCCAGTGCCGCTGGACAGCGGGTTCAACGAGGGCGAGCAGGCTGGTCGGCCAGGCCATGCAGACCTGCAAGCAGCGCGCGGCGGTGCTGGAAGTCCACCGGTCGGCGGTTGTCAGGGTCGACCATCGACAGGTCGACCAGCTCGCAGCCCTGGTAAAAATCAGGCACGCCGGGCGACAAGGTCTTGACCAGCGCCATGGTGATGCTGTTGAAGGCGCCATGCCAGGCAAAGGTGGCCGCCGTGGCCTGCAGGTCGTCGAGGAACAGCGGGTTGTCGCGCCGGGTCAGCAGGGCCTGCACAAAGCCGCCGAGCGCGGCTTCGTACTCGGCATGCGGGTTGATCCAGCTGGTGACCGCCTTGGATTCACGCGCGGCCTTCAGCGTGGCCTGTGCCACCCGGTCGGCATACACCGCCAGCGCTGCATCGTCGAGCTCCACCGGCGGCAGGCTGCCGACCAGGCGCTGGTACAGCAGGTATTCGTCATTGCGTGACGGCGCCAGCACACCGTCGACCAGGCGGCGGTGGCGGCGGTTGAGCCGGCTCCAGCGGCGCACCGTCAGCCGCCAGGCGGCCGGCAGTTCGCTGATGACATCGATGCGCGCACGCACGTCTTCCGAGCGCTTGGCGTCATGGGTCGAGCTGGCCAGCATGGTGTGCGGCCAGTGCAGCGCACGGTCGCGGCTGGCGGCGTGGAAGGCCTTCAGGCGCATGCCGAAGGCGTCGGGGTCGCCACCGACATCGTTGACCGAGATCAGCCGGTGGTGGCGGTAGAACGCCGTGTCCTCAATGCCCTTGGCCGCCACCGGCGCGCTGTACTGCTGGAAGCGCCGGGCAAAGGCGCGGTAGCCGGCCAGCAGCGCTTCGCCCGGCGCCCGGCAAGGGCTCGCCCAGCAGCACCCGGCGCACAAAGGCGAAGACACTGGCATCGGCGCCCAGGCTGCGGCGCTGCGCCCGGCCCACGGCCCAGTCGATGCACTTGCGGTCCTGGGCGCTGGGCGCATCGACGACATAGGTGCGGTAGACCGGAAAGCTGGCGACCACATCGGCCAGCGCCCGGCGCAGCACATTGCCGGTGAAGTCGCGGGTGCGGCGGTCGGCCCGTGCCAGCTGCAGCAGCGCTGCGGCCAGCACGCTCAGCTCACCGGCCAGGCTGCTGTCCATCACCAGGTGGCGGCCTTGCCAGGCCAGGTCGTCGAAATGCTGGGCCTCGTCGCCGACAAAGGCGCGCCAGACCCGGTCCAGCCGCGCCTTGGCGTCGGCCTCGATCATCACGCCGTTGATGACATTGGCGAAGCGGTAGCCGGTGGTGCCGTGCACCGCCCAGTCGCGCGGCATCTCCTCGTGCGGCGCCACGATCTTCTCGACCACCACATACAGCGGCAGCGCGGTGGGGCGCTGGCCCGCGACCGGCTGCGGCTGCGCAGGCGCCAGGCCGGCGGCATCGGCGTAGCGCTGCTGCAGCTGCAGGAAATAGGCCGCCGGGTCGGCCAGGCCGTCGGGGTGGTCGATGCGCAGGCCGTCGATGGCGCCGCTGGCGGCCAGGTCGAGCACCAGCCGGTGCGTGGCCTCGAACACGGCCGCGCGGTCCATGCGCAGCGCGGCCAGCTCATTGATGTCGAAGAAGCGGCGGTAGTTGATCTCGTCGCCGGCAATGCGCCAGTGCGCCAGGCGGTAGGGCTGGGCGCTGATCAAGGCGTCCAGCGCATCAAAGCTGTCGCGCTGGCCGACCTGGCCGTTGAGGCCCGCCACCACCTGCTGCACCGCCTGCACCAGGCGCGGCTGCCCCGCCAGGCAGGCGGCCAGCCTGGCCTTGAGCGCGGTTTTGTCGCGCTGGCGCTGCAGGCGGCTGGCGGGGTCGGCGCTGCGGTGCGACGGCAGCTGCGCAAAGGCTGCCGCCAGCTGCGCCAGGGTGGCCATGGCATCGGCATCGGCATCGGCATCGGTATCCATACCCTTGCCAGCCTCACCGTTCACCAGGGCCGGCAGCGTGCGCAGCGCCTGCTGCAGCAAGTCGCCATACAGCGCCGGGTCGATCGGCAGCCGGTGGCTGTAATAGTTGACGGTGAAGTAGCCGCGCGCCGGGTCAAAGCCCAGCTGCAGCTCGCCGCGCTCGAGCACCAGGCCGTATTGGTCGCCCAGGATGGGCAGCAACACGCGGCCGTCCAGCACCGGGTCGGCCGGGTGCCAGGCGATGTCGAAGTGGTCGGCAAAGGCCGAGGCCTCGCCGTTTTCCAGCACGTCCAGCCACCAGGCGTTGTCGCCACCCAGCACCCCCATGTGGTTGGGCACGATGTCGACCAGCAAGCCCATCTGGTGGCGGTGCAGGGCCTGCACCAGGCGGTCCAGCCCGGCGCGGCCGCCCAGCTCGGGGTTGATCTCGCCGTGGTCAGTGACGTCGTAGCCATGCAGGCTGCCAGGCCGCGACCGCAGCGGCGGCGAGCAATAGACATGGCTGATGCCCAGGTCGGCCAGGTAAGGCACCAGCGCCGCAGCATCGTCAAAGCTGAAGCCCAGGTGCAGCTGCAGCCGGTAGGTGGCACGCGGAATCACCGCTGTCGCGGGCCGCGGCAGCGCGGGCGCCTGCGGCCGGCTCATGCTGGCTCCAGCGTGACCTGGACCGACCATGCGGCCAGCCCCGCACCGTCTGCGGCGCTGGCATGGACGCTGCGGCCCGGCAGCGCCGGCAGCCCGGCCACGGCCTGCGCCGACAGGTTGGCCCGCAGGTGCCAGTGCCCGTGCGGGCCCAGCGGCCACTGCAGGTGCAGGCAGCCTGGCGCCGGCTGGCTGCAGCGGCCGCTGCGCGCCTGCGGCAGCAGCGGCACCAGGTGGTCGCGGCGCAGGGCCAGCAAGTCGCGGTACAGCGCCCACCAGCTGGCGTGGCCGTCGGCATGGCGCTCCTGCCAATTCAGCTTGGACCGGTCGAAGCTGGACGGCGCATTCGGGTCGGGGATGCGGGCACGCAGCGCAGGCTCGGCAAACATCGCAAAGCCGCCGAACTCGGCCCGCCGCCCCTCGGTCACCGCCCGGGCCAGGTCGCCGGCAAAGTCGCAGAAGTACAGGAAGGGCGTGCTGGCGGCAAATTCTTCGCCCATGAACAGCATCGGTGGCGCGGGCGACAACAGCAGGCAGGCCAGCAGTGCACGCAATGTCGGCCCGCGGTCTGCCGCCAGGGCCAGCGCCGCGATGCGCTCGCCAAAGGCGCGGTTGCCGACCTGGTCATGGGTCTGGATGGCGTTGACAAACGCCAGCGGCGGCAAGCCGGCCGACGGCGTGCCGCGCAACTGCCCCTGGGCAAAGGCCGAGGCCTGGCCTTGGAAGACAAAGCCTTCGGCCAGCGCCCGCCCCAGGTCGCCCAGGGGGTCGGCGGCATAGTCGCTGTAATAACCATCGGTCTCGCCGGTGGCCAGCACATGCATGGCATGGTGCAGGTCGTCGTTCCATTGCGCATCGGCCAGCAGCGCGCCGCCAGCGGCCGACCGCGCCAGGCGCCGGGCGTCGTTGGCATGGTTTTCCAGCACCAGGTGCACCTGGCGTTCGGTGCCAGCACCGGCACGCACGGCCTGCGCCAGTTCATCGGCAAAGTGGGTGGCGCTGCGGTCGTGCATGGCATGCACGGCGTCGATGCGCAGGCCGTCGAGGTGGAACTCCTCGATCCAGTAGCGCGCGTTGTGGATGAAGAAATCGCGCACCGTGCGGCTGCCTGGGCCGCCGAAATTGATCGCCGCGCCCCAGGGGGTGTGGACGGCGCGGTCGAAGAAGGTCTGGGCGTAGACGTAGCAGGTAGTTGCCGTCGGGCCCGAAGTGGTTGTAGACCACGTCCAGCAGCACCATCAGGCCACGCGCATGGGCCGCTGCGACCAGGCGCTTGAGGTCGTCGGGCGGGCCGTAGCTGGCGTCGGGTGCAAACAGCAGCACACCGTCGTAGCCCCAGCCGCGGCGCGCCCGGAAAGTCGGCCACCGGCATCAGCTCGATCGCCGTGATGCCCAGCGCCACCAAGTCGTCCAGGCGCTCGATCGCAGCGGCAAACGTACCGGCCGGCGTGAAGCAGCCGATGTGCAGTTCATAGACCACCGCCTCGTGCCAGGGGCGGCCGCGCCAGCCGGCGTCCGGCCAGTCGAAGGCGCTGCGGGTCGGTGAGCTCGCTGGCGCCATGCACATCGTCGGGGTTGCTGCGCGACGCCGGGTCGGGCACCACCAGGTCGCCGTCGATGCAAAAGGCGTAGCGGTCACCAGCGGCAGCCGCCGCCGTGCCGGCGTACCAGCCGTCGGCCAGCGCCGCAAGCGGCGTGCTGCGGCCATTCAGCACCAGGTCGACCCGCTGCGCCGTGGGCGCCCAGAGCCGGAATTCAGCCCCGCCCTGGGGCAGCAGGCGGGCGCCGAAGGGCATGTCGTGCTGGCGCTTCATGGCTGGGTCTGCCCGGTCAAAGCGCACCAGCACCAGCGAACGGCCGGCCAGGATGTGCACGGCACGGCTGTCAAACGGCACTTCTGCCAAGGCGTCGGCGGCATCGGCGGTGTCCACCAGCCGCGTGCCGCGCGCCGGCACCAGGTCTGGCGGCGGCGCAAAGGCCACGCCGTCGGCAGCGGCGTTGAACAGCAGCAGAAAGCTGTCGTCGCGCACCGGCCGGCCGCGGCCATCGACCTCGTTGAGGCCTTCGCCCGACAAAAACACGCCCAGCGCGCTGGCATAGCCCTGCTGCCAGGCTTGCGCGGTCATCTCGCTGCCGTCGGGTTGCAGCCAGACGATGTCGCGCACCTGCGAGCCCATCAGCGGCCGGTCCTGGAAAAAATCGCGCCGCCGGAACACCGGGTGCGCCGCGCGCAGGGCCGATCATGCGGCTGGTGAAGGCCAGCAGCGCGGCCTGCGCCGGGCTGGACGTCCAGTCGACCCAGCTCAGGGCGTTGTCCTGGCAATAGGCGTTGTTGTTGCCCTGCTGGCTGCGGCCCAGTTCGTCGCCGGCCAGCAGCATCGGCACGCCTTGCGACAGCAGCAGCGTGGCGATGAAGTTGCGCTGCTGGCGCGCGCGCAGCGCCAGCACGGCGGCGTCGTCGGTCGGGCCCTCGACGCCGCAGTTCCAGGACAGGTTGTGGTCGTGGCCGTCGCGGTTGTCCTCGCCATTGGCCTCGTTGTGCTTGTCGTTGTAGGACACCAGGTCGGCCAGCGTGAAGCCGTCGTGGGCGGCGATGAAATTGATGCTGGCGTAGGGCCGGCGGCTGCTGCGGTTGTAGAGGTCGCTGCTGCCGGTCAGGCGCTGGGCGAATTCGCCGATCAGGCCGCCGTCGCCCTTCCAGTAGGCGCGCATGGTGTCGCGGTACTTGTCGTTCCACTCGGCCCAGCCGACCGGGAAGTTGCCGACCTGGTAGCCGCCCGAGCCCAGGTCCCAGGGCTCGGCGATCAGCTTGACCTGCGACAGCACCGGGTCCTGGCGCAGCACGTCGAAGAAGGCGCTGAGCCGGTCGACCGCGAACAGCTCGCGCGCCAGCGCCGAGGCCAGGTCGAAGCGGAAGCCGTCGACATGCATCTCGGTGACCCAGTAGCGCAGCGAATCCATCAGCAGCTGCAGCACCCGCGGGTGCTGCATGTTGAGGGTGTTGCCGCAGCCGGTGAAGTCCTGGTAGTGGCGCTGGCGCGTCGGGCACCAGCCGGTAGTAGGCGGCGTTGTCGATGCCGCGAAACGACAGGGTCGGCCCGAATTCGCTGCCTTCGGCAGTGTGGTTGTAGACCACGTCGAGGATGACCTCGATGCCGGCGGCGTGCAGGGTGCGCACCATGGTCTTGAACTCGTTGACCTTGCCCGAGGCGCTGTAGCGCTGCATCGGGCGCGAAGTAGCCGATGGTGTTGTAGCCCCAGTAATTGCGCAGGCCGCGCTCGACCAGGTGGCGGTCGTCGAGGAAGGCATGCACCGGCATCAGCTCCAGCGTGGTCACGCCCAGGCGCTTGAGGTGGTCGATCACCGGTGCGCAGCTCAGCCCGGCGTAGGTGCCGCGCAGCGCCTCGGGCACACCCGGGTGGCGCATGGTCAGGCCGCGCACATGGGCTTCGTAGATCACGGTCTCGTGCCAGGGCACCGCCGGCCGGCGGTCGTCGCCCCAGCTGAAGGCCGATTCGACGACCTTGCAGCGCGGCATGTAGGGCGCGCTGTCGCGGCGGTCGAAGCGACAGGTCGCCGTCGGCATGGCCGACGCGGTAGCCGAACAGCGCATCGTGCCAGCGCACCTGGCCGACGATGTTGCGGGCGTAGGGGTCGATCAGCAGCTTGTTGCCGTTGAAGCGGTGGCCGTCCTGCGGCCGGTAGGGGCCGTGCACGCGGTAGCCGTACAGCAGGCCAGGCCGGGCCTGCGGCAAGTAGCCGTGGAAGACCTGGTCGGTCTGCTCGGGCAGCACCAGGCGCTGGATCTCGTGGCGGCCGCTGGGGTCGAACAGGCACAGCTCCACCCGCTCGGCATGCTCGGAAAACAGCGCGAAATTGACGCCCAGGCCGTCCCAGCTGGCGCCGCGCGGATACGGCGCGGCCCGGCCAGATGGCATCGACCGCACCGCGGCCTGCGATCACGGCTGCCCTTCTTGTGGGCCGGCTCGTCACCGGGGAACCAGCGCTCGATCAGCTGCGCCGCCCGCTCGCGCGCGCCCAGGCCCAGGGCCAGGGCACCGGCAAACACCACGCCGGCCAGCAGGATCAGGAAGGTCTGCTGGATCAGCCCGCCGCCGATGTCGAGGTGGTCGATCGCCAGCAGCACGACAAAGGCCATGATGGCGTACTGCGCCAGCCGCGCCAGCAAGTCGCCGTCGCTGATCGCCACCCGCTTGCAATAGCCGCGCACCGCACCGCCGATGAAGCGGGCGAAGTAGCTGCCGAAGATCACCACCAGCAGCGCCACCAGCAGGCGCGGCAGGAAGAACACCACCTTGCCCAGCAGGTCGGTCACCTGGGACAGGCCCAGGCTGTTGGACGCGATGATCAGGCTGGCCAGGATCACCAGCGCATAGGCGATCCAGCCGAACAGGTCGGTGGTGTCCTTGTCGGTACCGCCCTGGGCCAGGAAGCCGTCGATGCCGGCACGTTCGGTCAGCACATGGAAGTTCAGCGCGCGCAGGGCTTTGACCACGCTGAAGCGGAAGGCCTTGGCCAGCACCCAGCCCAGCAGCAGGATGCCCAGCGCCACGGCCAGGCGGGGCAGGAAGGCGCCGATCTGCAGCAGCAGGCCGCGCACCGGTTCAAGCATGACATCGAGGTTTTGCATGGTGGCTCCGTGGGGTCAGACCGGGATGCCCGCCAGGGCGGCGATGCCGGCCAGCGGGACGCCGACCCAGCTGGGTCGGTTGTCGGTTTCGTAACGCAATTCGTACAAGGCCTTCTCCAGTTCAAACAGCTGCAGCAGGGGCCGCACGGCGGCAAAGTCCGCGTCGCCGGCATACGACCCCGCCACGCACTGCACTGCGGCCATAGGCCTGCAGGAAGGCGCTGCGCACCTGTTCGACCCAGCGCGCGGCCAGCGGCGCCAGGCGCTCCTGGTCGACTGCGCTCTGCGCGGTCTGGTGCAGCGCGGTGTGACGCGCATAGTCAAAGGAGCGCAACAGGCCGGCCACGTCACGCAACGCTGAATGCTTGGCACGCCGCTCGTCGAAACTGCGCTGCGGCTCGCCTTCGAAGTCGATCAGCAGGAAGTCGTCCTGCACGATCAGCACCTGGCCCAGGTGCAGGTCGCCATGCAGGCGGGTCTTCAAATGCGGCGGCGCCATGCCCGTGTCGGCATCGGCGATGCGCTGGCGCAGCACCGGCGCTGCCGCCACCACTTGCGCGGCCAGCGCGGTCTGCGCCGCGGTCCAGCTGTCATGCGGCTGCGCCAGGCGCTGCAGGGTCTGGACGCAGTCGGCCTGCACCGCTGCGGTCCATTGCGCCACATCGGCTGCGGTGGCGGGCTCGGGGTCGAAGGCCACATCGCCGCTGCGGCGCGCCAGCGCGGCATGCAGCTCGGCCACCCGCTGCGCCAGCACCTCCATGCGCTCGACCATGGTGGCGATCTTGTTGTCGGCGGCGGCCGCATCATCGCTGCTGGATTCCAGCAGGCGCGCCAGCTGGTCGACCGTGGCGGTCCAGACATCGCCCTGGTTTTCGACCTGGGTCTGCAGCAGGGCCAAGGTCCAGGTCTGGCCATCGGCGGCAACCCAGTCCACGCTGCCAGCCACCGGCACGCTGTGCGGGAAGGCCGCCACATCGGTGAGGAAACGGCCCATCTCCAGCTCGGGGTTGATGCCGGGCTGCAGCCGGCGGTAGGCCTTCAGGAACAGGCGGTCGCCGAGCAGGCTGATCGAATTGCTGCTGGCGGTCAGCCGGCGCAGCGTGCCCGGCTGGGCCAGGGCGTCGCCCACCACCTCGCTGTAGTTCTTGCCTGGCAGCATGCGCAGGCTGCCGCTGTCGCCGCGCAAGGGCCGGCCTGCGCCGATGGCCTCGACCAGGGCATGGCAGAAGGGCTCGTCACCCATGGCGTCGGCGATCAGGCCGACCTCGGCCTGCTGCCGCACCTTGGTGACGGCCACACCGCCCAGGCTGCGGGTGCGCTCTTCTTCCTGGTCCTCGAAGGCCATGGCCATGGGCACGAAGTAATGTGCCGGCGCGCCCGGGCCGTGCGCCGCCACGATGGCCATCAGCCACTGCCGGTCGCCGGCGTCCAGCGTGGCATGGTCGACCACCACCGCGCGCTCCAGCGCCTGGGCCTTGGCCGCGTACCAGCGCTGGTGGTGCAGGAAGCGCGGCAGCGCACCGCGCTCGAACTGCTGGCGGGTCTTCTCGGCCAGGCCCATGCGCCAGGGCACCACCCGGTTGCGGAAGAAGCTGTTCCAGCCGTCAAACAGCACCAGGGTGGGCAGGTCGTCCAGCGGCCGGGTCTCGGCATGCCAGCTGGGCGGCGCGGCATCGGCCGACAGGCGGAACCAGAAGAAGCCGTGGGCCGGCAGGGTCAGCAGGTAGGGCAGGTCGCCGATCGGCGGAAAGGCATTGCGGCCGATCATCTCCACCGGCACCCGGCCCTTGAAGGGGCGCAGTTCCAGCTCGACCGGCTGCGCCGTGCGGGCGACATTGGCCACGCACAGGATGACGTCGTCGTCATGCTCGCGCACATAGGCCAGCACCTTGCGGTTGCCCGGGTGCAGCATGGTGAAGCGGCCGCGGCCGAAGGCCGGCGTGGTGCTGCGCACCGCCAGCATGCGCCGGGTCCAGTTCAGCAGCGACGCGGTCTCGCGGGTCTGGGCCTCGACATTGACCGCCTCGAAACCGTAGATCGGGTCCTGGATCGGCGGCAGGTACATGCGCTGCTGGTCGGCACGGCTGAAGCCGCCATTGCGGTCGCTGGTCCACTGCATCGGGGTGCGCACGCCGTCGCGGTCGCCCAGGAAGATGTTGTCGCCCATGCCGATCTCGTCGCCGTAATACAGCACCGGCGTGCCCGGCATCGACAGCAGCAGGCTGTTCATCAGCTCGATGCGGGCGCGGTCGTTTTCCAGCAGCGGCGCCAGCCGGCGGCGGATGCCCAGGTTGATGCGCGCGCGCTTGTCGGCGGCATACATGCTGTAGAGGTAGTCACGCTCCTTGCTGGTGACCATCTCCAGCGTCAGCTCGTCGTGGTTGCGCAGGAAGATCGCCCACTGGCATTGCGACGGGATCTCGGGTGTCTGCGCCAGGATCTCGACCACCGGGTGCCGGTCTTCCTGCGCGATGGCCATGTACATGCGCGGCATCAGCGGGAAGTGGTAGGCCATGTGGCATTCGTCGTCGTCGCCGAAATACTCGCGCACGTCTTCGGGCCACATGTTGGCCTCGGCCAGCAGCAGGCGGCCGGGGTACTTGGCGTCGATGCGCTTGCGGATCTGCTTGATGACGTCGTGGGTCTCGCGCAGGTTCTCGTTGCTGGTGCCGTCGCGCTCGATCAGGTAGGGAATGGCGTCGAGCCGGAAGCCGTCGACCCCCATCTCCAGCCAGAACTCCATGGTCTTGAGCACCGCGTCGATGACCGCCGGGTTGTCGAAGTTGAGGTCGGGCTGGTGGCTGAAGAAGCGGTGCCAGAAATACTGGCCGGCCACCTCGTCATAGGTCCAGTTCGACTTCTCGGTGTCGGTGAAGATGATGCGGGTGCCGCTGTAGAGCTTGGGGTCGTCGGTCCAGACGTAGAACTGGCGCTCGGGTGAATCCTTGGGCGCCTTGCGCGCGGCCTGGAACCAGGGGTGCTGGTCCGAGGTGTGGTTCATCACCAGTTCGGTGATGACCCGCAGGCCGCGCCGGTGTGCTTCGACCACGAAGGCGCGGAAGTCGTCCAGCGTGCCGTAGTTGGGGTGCACATCTTCGTAGTCGGCGACGTCGTAGCCGTCGTCGCGCAGCGGCGACGGGTAGAAGGGCAGCAGCCAGATGGTGTTGACACCCAGGCTCTGCACATGGTCGAGGTGGCGGGTCAGGCCCTCGAAGTCACCGATGCCGTCGCCGTTGGCGTCGGCATAGGCCTTGATGTGCAGTTCATAGATGACGGCGTCCTTGTACCACTGGGGGTCGCCTTGCTGCACCGCGCCCTGCAGGGCGACGGCCTCAACCGTGCTGTTGGCTTTCAAGAGGGTGTCCTTCACAGGAAGTAATCGAAGTCGCTCTCGCGCCGCAGGTGGCGGCGCAGTCGCATCACATGCACCGGGCTGCGCTGCGGGTCGAGGCTGACGAAGTTGCGGTCGCCCTGCCACAGAAAGCGCGCACCGCTGAGCAGGTCATGCATCTGGTAGGCCTGCTGGGGCGCCTCGCCCAGCAGTGCGGGGTCGAGTGCCAGCCAGCCGCTCTGCACATGGTGCGGATCGAGGTTGACGACGCAGACCACCACGTTCGACAGGTCGGGCGTCAGCTTGGCATAGGCCAGCAACTGCGGGTTGTCGATGTCCAGGAAGCGCAGGCCGGCGTCGGACTGCAGGGCCGGGTTGTCGCGCCGGATGCGGTTGAGCAGGCCGATGAAATCGGCCAGTGAATCCGGCCGCGCACGGTCCCAGGCGCGCAGCTGGAACTTCTCCGAATCCAGGTATTCCTCGCCGCCTTCGCGCAGCGCCGTGGCCTCCTGCAGCTCATAGGCCGGGCCGTAGATGCCGTAGTTGGCCGCCAGCGTGGCGGCCAGCGCCACCCGCGCCATGAACACCGGCCGGCCGCCGTACTGCAGCGCCGCCGGCAGGATGTCGGGCGTGTTGGGCCAGGCATTGGGGCGGAAGTACTCACGCCCCGGGCCCTGGCTCAGCTCGGTGAAATAGGCGGTGAGCTCCTGCTTGGTGTTGCGCCAGCTGAAGTAGGTGTAGGACTGGCTGAAGCCGACCTTGGCCAGGCGGTGCATCACCCGCGGCCGGGTGAAGGCTTCGGACAGGAAGATCACATCGGGGAAGCGGCTGCGCACATGGGCAATCGCCCATTCCCAGAACGGGAAGGCCTTGGTGTGCGGGTTGTCGACGCGGAAGATGCGCACGCCCTGCTCGGCCCAATACAGGAAGACGCCGGCCAGGCCGTCCCACAGGGCGCGCCAATCCGGGCTCTCGAAATCCAGCGGGTAGATGTCCTGGTACTTCTTGGGCGGGTTCTCGGCGTACTGGATGCTGCCGTCGGCACGCTTCTTGAACCAGTCCGGGTGCGCGCTCACCCAGGGGTGGTCGGGCGCGCACTGGAAGGCGATGTCCAGCGCCACTTCCATGCCATGGGCCTGGGCGGCTTGCAGCAGGCGCTGGAAATCGGCCAGGGTGCCCAGCGCACTGAGGATGGCGTCGTGCCCGCCTTCGGCCGCGCCCACCGCCCAAGGGCTGCCGACGTCGTCAGCGGTCGGCGTCAGCGTGTTGTTCTTGCCCTTGCGGCGCGACCGCCCCACCGGGTGGATGGGCGGAAAGTACAGCACGTCAAAGCCCATGCGCTGCACATAGGGCAGCCAGGCTTCGCAGTCGGCAAACGTGCCGTGGCGCTGGCCATCACCGGCGGCCGAGCGCGGAAAAAATTCATACCAGGCCGAAAAGCGCGCCCGCTCGCGTTCCACGGTGATGTTGTAGACAGCGGTCTCGGTCAGCGCAAAGCGCAGGTCGGGGTGGCGCTGGGCGATCAGGCTGCGGCCTTCGTCGAGGCCGATCTGTTGGAGCACATCGATCGCCGCGTCGGCGTTGACAGCCGCCGTCAATTCATGCGACCAGGCGCGCAGCAGTGCAGCTTCACCGGTGGCAGGCGCGCGGGCAGCGGCCTCGGCGATCAGGGTGGCGCCGCTGCGTGCCGCCACCCGCACATCGTCGGCGTCGACCCGGCGCGCAAAATCATGCTGCCACGACAGAAAGGAGTCGACGCGGCCATGCACGGTGTACTGCCACTGGCCGATGGCATCGACTGAAAACGCAGCGCGCCAGCGGTCATTGCCCAGGGCCTGCATCGGCCGGCTGGACCAGTCGGTGCTGCCGGCGCGGCGCCATTTCAAGTCACAGGCGACCACATCATGGCCGTCGGCAAACACATCGGCCTCCACCACCACCGTGTCGCCGGCGATGCGCTTGACCGGGAAGCGCCCACCGTCGAGCGCGGGCGTGATGTGCTCGATCACCACCCGCACCCGGCCGTCTTGCAGGCCGATCGGCGCCACTGCCTTGTCGGTCGTCATGCTGCACCTCCGTCATGTTCCAGCACCAGGATGCCCAGTGGAGGCAAACGCAAGTTCAGTGCCTGAAAGCGCCCGTGCGCCGACACCGGCACCGTCTGGGTGTCGCTCAGGTTGCCGACACCGCTGCCACCGTAGAGCGTGGCGTCGCTGTTGAGCAGTTCGCGCCAGCGCCCAGGCAGCGGCACGCCAACCAGGTAGTTGTCACGCGGCACCGGCGTGAAGTTGGCCACCACCAGCAGCGGTGGGCCGCTGGGTGCGCGCCGCACAAAGGCCAGCACGCTGTGCTCGGCGTCGTCGGCGCTGATCCACTCGAAGCCGGCGGCGTCGAAGTCGACCGCATGCAGCGCGGGCTTGCTGCGGTAGAGCTTGTTCAGGTCTTCGACCCAGCGCTGCAGGCCGCGGTGCAGCGGCCAGTCCAGCGCTGGCCAGTCCAGCGCATCCCTCGTGGGTCCATTCGGCACGCTGGCCGAATTCACCGCCCATGAACAACAGCTTCTTGCCCGGGTGGGCCCACATGTGGCCCAGCATCAGGCGCAGGTTGGCAAATTGTTGCCAGACATCGCCCGGCATCTTGTTGATCAGCGAGCCCTTGCCGTAGACCACCTCGTCGTGCGAGAGCGGCAGCATGAAGTTCTCGGTGAAGGCATAGACCATCGAGAACGTCAGCGTGCCATGGTGCCAGCGCCGGTTCACCGGGTCTTCATGCATGTACTTCAGCGTGTCATGCATCCAGCCCATGTTCCACTTCATGCCAAAGCCCAGGCCACCCATGTCGGTGGGCCGCGACACCTGCGGCCAGGCGGTTGATTCCTCGGCGATCACCTGCACACCCGGGTGGTCGCGGTAGGCGGTCTGGTTCAAGAGCTGCAAGAAGCTGATGGCTTCCAGGTTCTCGCGCCCGCCATGCCGGTTGGGGATCCATTCGCCATCCTTGCGGGCGTAGTCGAGGTAGAGCATCGAGGCCACCGCATCGACCCGCAGCGCATCGATGTGGAATTCATCCAGCCAGAACAGCGCGCTCGACAGCAGAAAGGCGCGCACCTCGTTGCGGCCGTAGTTGAAGATCGACGAGTTCCATTCGGGGTGGAAGCCCTGGCGCGGGTCTTCGTGTTCAAACAGGTGGGTGCCGTCGAAGCGGTGCAGGCCATGGGCGTCGGCCGGAAAGTGCGACGGCACCCAGTCGAGGATGACGGCGATGCCGGCGCGGTGCAGCGTGTCGATGAAGAACTTGAAATCCTCGGGCGTGCCGTAGCGCGATGTCGGCGCAAAGTAGCCCGTGGTCTGGTAACCCCAGGAGCCGTAGAACGGGTGCTCGGTGACCGGCATCAGCTCGACATGGGTGAAGTTCAATGTCGTCAGGTACTGCGCCAGCAGCGGTGCCAGCGTGCGGTAGTCCATCATGCTGCCGTTGGCGTTGCGGCGCCAGGACCCCAGGTGCATTTCATACACCGACATCGGCGCGTCCAGCGCATTGCGGCCGGCGCGCTGCTGCATCCAGTGCGCGTCGGTCCAGTCGTAGGCCGGGCTGCCCCAGACCACCGACGCGGTGGCCGGCGGCAGTTCGGCACGGCGGGCAAAGGGGTCGGCCTTCTCGAGCCGGTCGCCGTCACGCGTGTGGATCGCGTACTTGTAGGTCTGGCCCTGGGCGACACCGGCAATCTCCAACTCCCAGATGCCTGAACCGTCCCAGCGCGGCTGGGCCGGGTGGGCATCGGCGTTCCAGCCGTTGAAGTCGCCGATCACCGACACCGCCTGCGCGTTGGGTGCCCAGACCGCAAAGCGTGCGCTGTCACCGGTCAGCTGGCAGCCAAGCTGGCGGTACAGGCGCGCATGCGTGCCCTCGCGGAACAGGTGGATGTCGACCTCGCCCAGCACAGCGGGGGCTGCGGCGGCAACGGCCCCTGCGGCGCCAGATGCCACGGTGGGAACGGTGGCAGCGGTGACGTCAGCGGCGGCAGGCGTGGCGGGAGGCGCGGGGATGGTGGTTTTCTTGGCGTTCACGGGGTGCATCCTGTTGGTTGTTGCGGCCGGGCCGGCAAGCCGGCGGCCAGCACATATGCGAGGCGTGGGGCGAGGCGTCGGGCGGGGCGTGAGGCGGGGTGCAGGCCGGGGCCTAGGGCGGGGCGTGCGGCGCAGTGCATGGCTCAGGCCTTGCGCGCCGGCGCCCGGGCGAGCACCTGCAGTTCATCGACCAGGGCGGCCAGGTCGCGCTCGTGCTGCGCAGCATTGCGCATCGGCTGGTCGAGTCGGCGGGTCAGCGCGGCGGCCTGGTGGCCGTCGGCATACATGTAGAGCTGGCCCATCTTCTCGGCAGCCGCGCGGTAGCTGTGGTCGATGTCACGCAGGCGGCGCAGCAGTTCGGCCAGGGTGGCGGCGTCGATATCGCCCAGCCCCAGGCTGGCGCCCTGCCCCTGGTCAACGGCCGCCCGGGTCATGGCGCGGCCTGGAACCAGCGGCCCAGCGCCGTGGCGCGTGGGCTGGCCACCGGCGTCTGCGCCAGAACAAGCTCGCCGCGGCTGCTGGCCTCGGGCGCCTGGCCAGCATCGGTCGGCAGGCTGTCCAGCCGGGCCTGCAGGCGGTTGAACTCGCGGCCGATGAAGTCGCGCAGGCCGTCGATGCGCGAGGCCTCGGCCTGGTCGGCCAGGGTCTGCAGCCGCTGCACATCGGCCACCATGCGGCGGGTGTCGATCAGGCTGCCCAGCGCCAGGCGCAAGTAGGCCAGCACCAGGGGCGCAAACAGCAAGGCCGCCAGCACCAGGATGACGGCACCCACCGGCAGTTGCACCTCGGTGAAGCCGAGCTGCCAGCTCGCCATGGTGTTCAGCGCCGGCCAGTTCATGACGGTCAGGGCGGCTGCGGCGGCCAGCAGCAGCAAGGCCAGCAGGGTGAACAGGCTGTGGAGTTGTTTCATGGTGGTCTGGCCTCGGGTTGGTGGGCAAGTGCCGCTGCCAAGCTGGGCCCCGGTGGGGGCCGGGCGACAAGCAGCGCGTTGCTGACCAGCGACTGTGAACAATCAAAGATGAAAAGTAAAATCGTTTGATGACAATGCCGATTTGCAAAAATGAAAACTGATCCCGGCACCGACCCGGCAGACAGCGACCATTTGCTGGCGCCCAGCAGCCGGCCGCAACTGGCCTGGACCGACTTCCACACCGTGCTGGTCATCGCCCAGCATGGCAGCGTGGCGCGCGCCTGCGTGGCCTTGTGCATGACCCATTCCACCCTGCTGCGCAAGCTCGACCAGATCGAGCACCGCATGAACACGCGCATGTTCGAGCGCAGCCGTGGCCAGTACACGCCCACCGCTGCCGGCGTCGAAATCATCGAGGTTGCGCAGGGTTTCGAGGCCCTGGCCACCGCGGCCGAAACCCGCATCAGCGGGCAGGACCTGCGCCCGCGCGGCGAGGTGCGGGTCAGCGCGGCGCCCATCGTCATCGAGCATTTGCTGGCGCCGGCGCTGGCGCAGTTCGGCTCGGCCTTCCCGGAGATCCAGATCGAGCTGTCGGCATCGCGTGAGCACGTCAGCCTGCGCCGGCGCGAGGCCGAGGTGGCGATCCGCATCGCCGACAGCGTGCCCGACTGGCTGGTGGGCCGCGAACTGGCGCAGCTGCGCTTTCGGATCTACGGCGCGGCGCGCGGTGCGGCGCGCCTGCCGCTGCGCACCGTGGCCGAACTGGCGGCAGAGCGGCGCTGGATCGGCTTCGAGCGCGACGCCGGCGACCTGCAAGTTCGACCGCTGGCTGGCCAGCGAAGTGCCGGCTTCCAGCGTGGTGCTGCGGGTCGACAACTTCAGCCACGCCGCCACCATGGTGCGCGCCGGGCTGGGCATCGCCCTGCTGCCGGTGTTTGTGGAAGCCTGCATCGACGGCCTGCAGCCCTTGTCGGCGCCGATCGCCGCCCTGCAGACCCCGCTGTGGCTGATCACCCACCCGGAGCTGAAGGAGACCACCCGCGTGAAAGTGCTGCTGCGCGCCTTTGGCCCGGCGCTGGCGAACGCGGTCAACGCAGCGCAGGCCGGTCTGGCTGCCTGATCTGCCGATCAGCCGCCCGGCCGGCAGGTTAATCTCAGGCCCCCACCGACCACCACTTGCTGCCATGACTGCGCTGACCTGGACCGAATCGCTGGCGCTCAACCACGCCCAGATGGACCGCACCCATGCAGAATTTGTCGGCATGCTGGCCGCCACCGACAGCGCGCTGGCCGGCCCCGACGCCGACCTGCTGCAGGCCTTCGAGCTGCTGACGCTGCACACCGTCGAACATTTCGGCCAGGAAGACCGCTGGATGGCCGCCACCGGTTTTGCGCCCGGCAATTGCCACGCCTACCAGCACCAGGCGGTGCTGGCAGTGATGCAGGAATGTGTGCAGCGGGCGACGCGCCGATGGCGACTTCGAGCCCCTGCGCCTGGCAGTCGGTGAATTGGCGGTCTGGTTCCCGCAGCATGCGCAGAGCATGGACGCGGCACTGGCCCAGCACATGGCCAGCCTGGACTTCGACCCCGCCAGCGGCCAGTGCGGGCGCAGCGCCCCCGCCGACCCCCTGACCAGCTGTGGCAGCCAGCGCTGCGGCTGAGCCGCTGCGCCGCTGAACCAGCCTGCGCCTGCCGTGGCCGGCGACGCCCGCGACCTGCGCCTGCCCAGCCTGGACGGCCTGCGCGCGGTCGACGCCGCCGCCCGGCTGGGCAGCTTCGAGCGGGCGGCCACGCTGCTGGCCATCACCGCCAGCGCCGTGGCCAAGCGGGTGGCGGCGGTTGAAGACCTGCTGGGTGCGCCGCTGTTCCTGCGCAACGGCCGGTCCTTGCAGCCCACGCCGGCCTGCCTGGACTACCTGCCGCCGGTGCGCGCCGCACTGGCCTTGCTGGCGCAGATGCCGCAGCACCAGCGCCCGCACGCCCGCGCCCGGCGCCTGCGCATCAGCGCGCCGCCCACCTTTGCCCGCCTGGTGCTGGTGCCGGCGCTGGAAGACTTCAGCCGCCAGCACCCCGACATCGACATCGAAGTGGTGCTGTCCATCCCCTTCCTCGACAACCCGGACCAGAGTGCGGCCCAGGCCGACGTGGCGGTGCGCCACGGCGACCCGGCCCTGCTGGGCGGCACCGTGCTGATGCAGGACGTGGTGCTGCCGGCGGCCGCGCCAGCGCTGCTGCAGCGCCTGGGCCCGCTGGCCACGCCGGCCGACCTGGCCCGCGCACCGCTGCTGCGCACGCCGGTGGAGCCCTGGACACCCTGGTTCCGCGCCGCCGGCCTGGCCTGGGCCGAACCCGAACAAGGCCCGCGCCTGGTCGACCTGGGCCTGACGCTGGAAGCCGCGCTGGGTGGCCAGGGCGTGGCCCTGGTGCGCCCGGCGCTGGCCCGGCGCTGGCTGGCCAATGGCAGCCTGGTGCCGCTGTTTGCGCTGCAGGCCACACCGGCACACCAATACCTGCACCTGCCGGTGGCCCGGGGCAGCGCAGCGGCGGCCTTCGCCAGCTGGCTGGCCGGGGTCAGCCGGGCCGCCATGGACGAAGGCGTGGCGCTGCTGCGGCGCTGAACGCCAAGCCCTGGCGCTGACCAGGGCGGAACAAGCGTCCGGCCTGGCCGGCCCAGCTTTCCGGCCAGCGCGCTGGAGCCAGGCCGCCCCGCCGCTACGATGCAGCGGCCGCCAGAACAACCAGGAGACAGCCCGTGCCCGTGATCACCACCATCGAAGACCTGCGCCAATTGGCCGAGCGGCGCGTGCCGCGCATGTTCTACGACTATGCCGATTCCGGCAGCTGGACCGAAGGCACCTACCGTGCGAATGAAGCCGATTTCCAGGGCATCAAGCTGCGCCAGCGGGTGGCGGTGAACATGGAAAACCGCAGCACGGCGGTGCCGATGGTGGGCATTGCGGCCAAGATGCCGGTGTGCATCGCCCCCGTGGGCCTGACCGGCATGCAGCATGCCGACGGCGAGATCCACGCTGCGCGCGCGGCCGAAAAATTCGGCATCCCGTTCACGCTGAGCACCATGAGCATCTGCTCGATCGAGGACATCGCCCAGCACACCAAGGCGCCCTTCATCTTCCAGCTCTACATGATGCGCGACCGCGAGGCCATGGCCCGCATGATCGACCGCTGCAAGGCCGCGCACTGCAGCGCCCTGGTGCTGACGCTGGACCTGCAGGTGATCGGCCAGCGCCACAAGGACCTGAAGAACGGCCTGACCGCGCCGCCCCGGCCGACGCTGCGCAACATCCTCAACCTGATGGGCAAGCCGCGCTGGTGCCTGGGCATGGCGGGCACACGCCGGCGCAGCTTCGGCAACCTGGTGGGCCATGTGAAGGGCGTCAGCGACATGAGCAGCCTGGCCGCCTGGACCAACGAGCAGTTCGACCCGCGGCTGAACTGGGACGACGTGGCCTGGGTCAAGCAGCAGTGGGGCGGCAAGCTGATCCTCAAAGGGATCATGGACGTGGAAGATGCGCAGCTGGCGGTGCAGAGCGGCGCCGACGCCATCGTCGTCAGCAACCACGGCGGCCGCCAGCTCGACGGCGCGCCGTCGAGCATCAGCGCCCTGCCGGCCATCGTGGCGGCGGTGGGCCAGCAGATCGAGGTCTGGATGGACGGCGGCATCCGCAGCGGGCAGGACGTGCTGAAGGCCTGGGCCCTGGGCGCGCGCGGCACCATGATCGGCCGCGCCATGGTCTACGGCCTGGGCGCGATGGGCGAGGCGGGTGTGACCAAGGCGCTGCAGATCCTGCACAAGGAACTCGACATCACCATGGCGTTCTGCGGCCACACCAATCTGCAAGCCGTGGACCACCGCATCTTGCTGCCGGGCACCTATCCGACGGCTTGAGGCTGGGCGGCCTGGGGCGCTGCGCGGATGTCAGTTGGTGCTTGTTGGTTTGACAAGCAGCTTGGCAGTCAATCCGCACCGTCCACAGCCACCACCACCTCGGTGCTGAAGTCACCTGGCATCACGATCTCCAGCAGTTCCAGATCGTCGCTGTGGCCCAGCTCCCGGTGGCGGATGCCGGGCGGCTGGTGCACGCAGTCGCCTGCCTCCAACCGCAGCTCGCCCTGGCCGTCATAGTGGAAGCTGATCCAGCCCTGCAGCACATAGACCATCTGGAAGCTGGTGCGGTGCAGGTGCAGCTGGCTGGACACCTCGCCGCCGGGAATGGCGCGGATCACATGCGCCACCACCCGCCCGCCGGTTGCCGCACGCATGCCCAGGTCGCGGTAGGCAAAGAAGCTGCGCAGACCCTGCTCGAACACGGCGTCCCGGGCGTGGCTGACGGCAAAGCGGCTGGTGTCGGGCATGGCAGGGTCTCCATTGGGGGTCAGGGCAGGTTCATGGCCGGTCGAGCAAGGCACGCAGATGCAGCACCGGAATGGCGTAGCTGATGCCCGTGGGGGCGCTCAGCAGGCTTTCGCGGCCGCTGCGTGCCAGCACCATGTTCAGCAGGCCCAGCACCGCGCCGCTCTCGGCGTCAAACAGCGGCCCGCCGCTGTTGCCCGGGTAGGCCGTGCCGTCGAGCTGGTACACGTCGAAGGCCGGCTGCCGCAGACGGGCAATGGCAGCCGCATCCAGCCGCGCCGCGTTCGGCGGTGGCAAGGCAAACGGTGTGATCGACGCGATGATGGCGCGGTGGGTGACGGGCGCAAAACCCAGCAGCCCACCGATCGGAAAGCCGATGAAGGCCACCGCCTGGCCCTCGCGCCCCGGCTGCCTCGGCCAGCGCCAGGGCCGGCAGCGGCGGGCCGTCAAAGCGCAGCAGCGCCACATCATGCAAACGGTCCACCGACACCAGGCGCAGCGCCCGCACTTCCGCAGGCGACTCCTGGCCGTCACGGCGGTTGCCTGGCAAGCGCAGCGCCAGGCGGGCCAGGTCGGCCGGGTCGTCGGGCAGCACATGGGCATTGGTGGCCAGCAACTGGCCATTGCCGACCACGAAGCCGGTGCCGCGGAAGGTGAAGCGCGGGCTGGTCAGCGCGTCGTACAAGCCCACGGCCATCACCGACGGCTTGGTGGCGGCCACCACGTCCGGCAGACCAGCGCGCAGCGCTGGCGCGACAGCCAGGCCGCCCAGGGCCAACAGCAAACTTCGGCGCAGACGCCGCATCTCAGTTGCTCCACCGCACGGCGCGCGACCTGCGGCGCATCAACCAGGTGCAGCCAAGTCCAAGTGGCCGCCGTGGATCCGGCTTTGCCGGGCCACTGGGGGCGCCCCCTGGAGGGGGAGCGCCGCGGGCGCTTCGGGGGTGGTTCATGTCAGTTCTCCATGGCGCGCGTGCGCCATCCCGACGCATGAACCGGGCGAAGCAAACGGGCGCCGCGGACGGGCTCTGCCCGGCCGCTGGGGCCGCCCCCTTGAGGGGGAGCGGCGAAGCCGCTGCGGGGGTGGTTCATTTCAGGACTGCACCGCTGCGCGGTAGGCATGCCAGGAGGCATGCCCCACCACCGGGCCGGCCACCAGCAGGCCGGCAAACCAGGGCAACATGGCCAGCACCACGATGGCGGTGATCAGCGCGCCCCAGAACAGCATCACCGCCGGCTGGGTCAGCACCAGGCGCAGGCTGGTCAGGCCAGCGGTGATGGCGTCGACCGGCCGGTCCAGGATCATCGGGATCGACACCACGCTGACAGCAAAGATCAAGCCGGCAAACAAGCCGCCCACCAACAGGTAGGCGACGATGAACTGCAGGTTTTCCGGGTCGAGCAAGGCCAGCAGCGAGCCCTTGAAGTCGGGCATGCCGTCAAAGCTGACGGCAAACACGATCAGCGCGGCGCGGCCCCACAGCATCTCCAGCACCAGCAGCACAAAGCCGAAGATGGCCAGCGTGCCAGTGCGCTGGTCCCAGGCCAGCAGCGAATCGCCCAGGTCCGGTGTCTGCCCAAGCGCCAGCCGGCGGCTGACCTGGTAGAGACCCAGGCAGAAGAAGGGGCCGGTCAGCAGGAAGCCGGCCGACAGCGCCAGCACATAGGCCGGCGCATGGGCAAACACCGTCATCAGCAACCAGCCCATGGCCATGAAGCAGGCGCCGTAGAACAGGCCGATGCCGGGGCAGCGGATGAAATCCCGCCAGCCCGCTGCCAGCCAGCGCAGCGGATCGGCAAAGCCCAGCGGCCGCAGCGACAGGCTGAAGGCACCCGGCTCGGCCGGCGGCTCGCTGGGCGTGGGGCTGGGGGTGGGCCCGGTGGGGGATGCGGGGGACATGGAGCACAAGGGTAGCGCCAGCACGCCCCGGCGGCCATGCGGACAGTCCCGCGCAGCTGCCAAGTACAGGCTGGCGGCTGGCGGCTGGCGGCTGGCAGCGACCAGCCGCCAGCCGTTCAGCGTGCGCGCCGCACGCGCAGGATCTCGTCGAGGATCAGCCCCACGGCACCCGCCGTGATGGCCGCGTCGGCGATGTTGAAACTGGGGAAATAACCGCCCGGAAACAGCGGCGCCAAAAAATCCCAGTGGAACTGCAGGAAGTCGATCACATGGCCATGCAGCAGCCGGTCGATCACATTGCCCAGCGCACCGCCCAGGATCAGGCTGATCGCCAGGCAGAACAGGCGCTCGCCCGGATGGCGGCGCAGCATCCAGACGATGAACACCGCCGCCACGGCACCCAGGCCGACAAAGAACCAGCGCTGCCAGCCTGAGGCGCCGGCCAGAAACGAGAAGGCCGCGCCCGCGTTGTGTGCACGCACCAGGTTGAAGTAGCTGGTGATGGTGACGCTGTCGCCCAGCACAAAACGGCCGGCCACCAAGGTCTTGGTGAGCTGGTCGGCGACGATGACCAGCAAGGCCAGGCCCAGCCAGAGCCACAGGGACGGCGCAGCGGCGCGGCCGCGGGCGGGTGCAGGAACAAGGCGGATGGATGGCATGCAGGGAGCGGCGGCAATGCCGCCGCCGGATCACGGTCGGGTGGGCCACTACTGTAGCCGCCGACCAGCCCGCTGCGGCCAACAGCAGCCTGGCGCGACATGCCGCACACCGGCTGCAGCGGCGGCAGATTCGGCAGCAAAAAGGCACGGTTCTTCACAGATCGTTACAACCGGGCCGGCGGCACGCTGTGGCACCCCTGCTTTCAGAGCTTGCCGCCATGACCACTGCCCATCTGGATTTCACTGTCCGCATCGCCGCCCCTGGCACCGACCTGGCCGACGTGGCCGCGCTGCGCGCCCAGGCCTACGGCCACCACCTGCCCGGCCTGGCCCAGGGCATGGCCCAGCCGGACGCGGCCGACACCGCGCCCGGCAGCACCGTGCTGCTGTGCCGCGACAAGGCCAGCGGCCGCGCCATCGGCAGCGCCCGCATCCAGCGCAACCACCCCCGGCCACTGCCCATCGAGGCCAGCCTGGCCTTGCCGGCGGCACTGAGCCGCTGCCACGCGCCGAAATCACCCGCCTGGCGGTGGCGGCGGGCGCCTCGGCCCTGGTGCGGCCGATGCTGGTCAAGGCCTGCTACCTGGCGGCCGTGGCCAGCCAGATCCGCCTGCTGGTGATCGGCGCACGCAGCCCGGCGCTGGTGCGCATCTACCGCGGCCTGGGCTTTGCCGACGCCCTGGGCGACGCCGGCGCGGTGCCGCTGGCCCATGCCGGCAACCTGCCACACCATGTGCTGGCCTTTGACGTGGTGGGCGCCGAGCGCCGCTGGCACAGCGCCCAGCACGCGCTCTACAGCTTCATGGTCGAGACCTGGCACCCCGATCTGCAATTGCTGGCCGAGCCCGCCGCAGCAGACCCGGCGGTGGCCTGGGCAATGGCGGCCTGAGCGGGCCCTGCTTGCGCCGCAGCGCTTGCGCCTGCCCCGGCGGCCTGGCGCCTACCGGCTGCCGCTGTGCAAGCTCAGACAGCGGCCGCGCGGCCCGCCCGGCGCAGCGCGTCGGCCAGTTGCACCGGTGTGAATGGCTTGGCGATCACATCGTCCATGCCCACGTCCAGGCAGGCCTGGCGGTCGGTGTCGGTGGCGGTGGCTGTCAGCGCCAGGATCGGCAGGCGCAGCAGGCCCAGCGCGCGCTCCTGGCGGCGGATGTCGGCAGTGGCGGCCAGGCCGTCGAGCACCGGCATGCGGCAGTCCATCAGCACCAGCTCCGGCCGGTCGGTCGTGCGCAGCGCCCGGCTCACGGCCTGCTGACCGTCTGCCACCCGCTCGTAGCGCACGCCCAGGCTGTCGAGGTAGGCGCCGACGATCAGCGCGTTCAAGTCGTCGTCCTCGGCCACCAGCACCAGGCGCGGCAGGCGCTGGGCCGCCGGCGCCACGGCGGGCGCCTGGCTGCTGGCCGCCGCCGTTGGCAGCAAGGCCTCGAAGCTGAACACCGAGCCCTGGCCCGGCACGCTGCGCACCTGGATGTCGCCGCCCATGGCCAGCGCGATCTCGCGGGCGATGGTCAGGCCCAGGCCCACGCCATCGGTGTTGGCCGACGCGTCACCGGTGCCCGGCGCGCCGCTGGGCACCACCTGGTGGAAGGGCTGGAAGATGCGCGACAGCTCGGCCGCGCCGATGCCATCACCGGTGTCGGCCACCGACAGCGCCACCCAGTCCGGCTCGGCACCGGGCTGCGCCTGCAGGGTGATGCTGCCGCGCTGGGTGAACTTCACCGCATTGCCGAGCAAGTTGTTCAGCACCTGGCGCAGGCGCGCCGCGTCGCCGCGCACCCAGCACGGCCGCGGCAGCCGCAGTTGCAGATCGAAGCGCAGGCCCTTGTCGGCGGCCCGCAGCGCAAACAGTTCGGCCTGCTCGTCCAGCAGGGCCGCCAGGTCGAAGTTGTCGGCCTTCAGCACAAAGTGGCCGGCATCGATGCGCGACACATCCAGCAGGTCGTTGATCAGCCCCAGCAGCTGGGTGCCCGAGCCTTCGATCAGGTCCAGCCGGTGGCGCAGCGTGGCGTCGCTGGCTTCCAGGTGCAGCAGCCGGGTGAGCCCCAGCATGCCGTGCAGCGGGGTGCGCAGCTCATGGCTGACCTTGGCCAGGAAGCGCTTGCGCTCGACGCTCTGCTCATGCGCCAGGTGCAGCGCCGCGTCCTTTTCGGCCACCAGGGCGTCGGCCTGCAGGCGCAGCAGCATGCCGGTGGCCAGCCGCTGCGAGGTGGCCCGGGCCGTGGCCAGCAGCACCAGCGCCAGCAGCAGCTGGCCCAGGGCCGTGAAGTGGGCGATGTCGTCCTCGCGCTGGGCCAGGCCCAGCACCAGGGGCAGCAGCATCGGCAGCACATAGGCGGCGGTGGCGGCCAGGCGCACCTGCAGGCCGAAGGTGGCGATGCAGCTCACGCCGTCTAGCGGCGGCCACCACCAGCGCCACCACCGGCACGTCCTGGTCCATCATCGCCCAGCCGCCCACGCCCCACACCAGGCCGTCCAGCGCCAGCAGGGCCAGCATGGCCTGCTGCCAGCGTGCGGCATGGGCTCCGCCGCCGGCATGCGCCGCCCAGGCGGCTGCCAGCACCATGCGTGCCCCGGCCACCAGCAGCTTCAGGGCCACCCAGGCGGCCAGCCACAGCTGCGGCAGACCGGCGTCCAGCTTGCTTTGCAGGTACCAGGCCAGGAGCAGCGCAAAGGCTGTGGCCGCCACCGTGCCCAGCCGGGTGTGCAACAGCACCATGCGGGTCTGCTCATGGGCGACCTGCACACGCTGGGCGGGCGACAGACGCAAGCCGATCTCGAGCGCAGCGCGCTCGATGGCGGTCGGGCCTGACCAGAACGGACGAAACATGGCGACGCAGCTCCCTGCATGAACAGACGGGCCGCGCCCTGCTGGGCGCCCGCCAGACAGCAGGCGCCGCGATAGGCGTCTTGGACCCAGGCGGAGTATGCGGGTGAACCCGAGCAGCCCGCTGACACAGCGGCCAGCAGCGGGACGCTTGTCACGCATGCCCGCACCGCCGCGCCGGCCGCTTGGTGGCATCATCAGCGGCCCCAGCCCTGGCCCTGCGCCGACCGCCCCGATGGATGCTTCTACCAATGCCCTGCTGATCGATGGCGACGGGCCCTTGTCGCTGCCCGACTTTGCCCGCATCGGCAGCGACGATTTCCAACCGGCCATCGAGCGCGGCATGCAGCTGCACCGCAGCGAGCTGGCCGCCCTGACAGCCCAGCCGGCGGCGCCTGACTTCGACAACAGCGTGGCGGCCTTCGACCGCTGCGGCAGGCTGCTCGGCCGGGTGCTGGCGGTGTTCCACAACCTCAGCGCCTCTGCCACCACGCCGGCGCTGCAGGCGGTGCAGCGCAGCCTGGCCGCGCCGCTGTCCGCGCACTTCAGCGCCGTCTACCAGGACGCTGCGCTGTTCCAGCGCATCGATGCGGTGTTCCAGGCACGCCACCGTCTTGGCCTGGCGCCAGAGCAGCTGCGCCTGGTCGAACGCAGCCACCGCGACTTCACCCGCCAGGGCGCCCAGCTGCCCAGCGCTGCGCGGGCTGAATTTGCCGCCCTGCAAAGCCAGCTGGCCGAGCTGAACACGCGGTTTGCGCAGAACCTGCTGCACGACGAAAACGCCTTCACCCTGCCACTGGCCGATGCGGCGGCAATGGACGGACTGCCCGAATTTGTGCGCGCGGCGGCGCGCCAGGCGGCTGCGGACCGGGGCCTGGCGCAGCCGGTGATCACCCTGGGGCGCTCGCTGATCCTGCCGTTTCTGAGCTTCTCGCGCCGGCGCGACCTGCGTGAACTGGCCTGGCGGGCCTGGGTCAGCCGTGGCGCGCATGCCGGCGAGCATGACAACCGGCCGGTGGCGCAGCAGATCCTGGCGCTGCGCCAGCGCCAGGCCACGCTGATGGGCTGTGCCAGCTACGCCGATTTCAAGCTCGGCGACACCATGGCGCAAACGCCCGACCGGGTCTGGGCCCTGCTGGACGACGTCTGGCAGCGTGCGCTGCCGGCGCTGGACCAGGAACGCGCCCTGCTGCGCGAGGCCATGGCTGCAGCCGGCGCCAGCCACCCGCTGGAAGCCTGGGACTGGCGCTTCTGGGCCGAGCAGGTGCGCCAGGCGCGCTATGCGCTGGACGATGCCGAGCTCAAGCCTTATTTCCCGCTGCCGGCCGTGGCGGCTGCCGCGTTTGAATGCGCCCAGCGCCTGTTCGGCCTGCGCTTCACCGCCCGCAGCGACCTGGCCGGCTACCACCCCGACGTCGCCGTCTACCAGGTCGACGACGCGGCCGGCACGCCGATCGGCCTGTTCCTGCAGGACAACTATCGCGCGCCCGGCCAAGCGCAGCGGCGCCTGGATGAGCTCGCTGGCGGTGCAGCACCGCAACGCGGCCGACGGCACGGCCTGCCTGCCGGTGGTGCTGAACAACAACAACTTCGCCCGCGGCGAGCCGGGCACCCCCGCCCTGCTGTCGCCCGACGATGTGCGCACCCTGTTCCATGAGTTCGGCCACGGCCTGCACGGCCTGCTGAGCAATGTGGACTATGAGCGCCTGTCGGGCACCCGGGTGCTGCGTGATTTTGTCGAGCTGCCGTCACAGCTGTTCGAGCACTGGGGCCAGGAGCGCGCGGTGCTGCGCCGCCATGCCCGCCACTGGCAGACTGGCGAGGCCATCCCCGAAGCCCTGCTCGACAAGCTGGACGCGGCGCGCCGCTTCGGCCAGGGCTACGACACGGTGCGCTACACCGCCAGCGCCATGCTCGACCTGGCTGCGCACCAGCGCGCCGCGCCGGTGGCCGACATCGACCAGTTCGAAGCCGAGACCCTGGCCGCGCGCGGCCTGCCAGCTGACACCGGCATGGCCCACCGCCTGCCGCACTTCCAGCACCTGTTCGCGGGTGACGGCTATGCCGCCGGCTACTACGTCTACCTGTGGGCCGAGGTGCTGGAAGCCGACGCCTGGCAGGCCTTTGTCGAGGCCGGCGATGTCTTCGACCCGGCGGTGGCAGCGCGCCTGCAGGCCGAGATCTACAGCCGCGGCGACAGCGTGGAGCCGGGCGCTGCCTACCGCGCCTTCCGCGGCCGCGATGCCGGCACCGCCCCGATGCTGCGGGCGCGCGGCCTGATGGATTGACACGCACGCCATGGCCACCCGTCACCCCCACACCGGCGCTCCCAGCCGGCTGCACTCGCTGTTTGAATGGCGGGCGCTGGCCGAGATGGCGCTGCTGCCCTTCACCTGGCCCGCGCTGGCCCAGTTGCCCCACGGCGACGGCCACCCGGTGCTGCTGCTGCCTGGCTTCATGGCCGACGAAGGCTCGCTGGTGGCGCTGAAGGCCTTCCTGACCGGCCGCGGCTACGCGGTGGAGACCTGGGGCCTGGGCCGCAACATCGGTTTCCAGCGCCGCCATGCGCAGGCCCTGGAGCAGAAGATCCGCCACCTGCACCACAGCAGCGGCCGGCGTGTCAGCCTGGTGGGCTGGAGCCTGGGCGGTGTGTTTTCGCTCTACGGGGCGCTGCAGGCCCCGGAATGTGTGCGCCAGCTGGTCACGCTGGGCAGCCCGATCAACGTCGGGCCCGAAGGCAGCCAGGCGTCCCCGCTGGTGAAGGCGCTCTACCGCATGGTCGCCCACCCGATGGGTGCCGAGGTGCATGTGATGCAGCCGCGCGCCAAACAGCTGCGGGAACACCTGCTGCCGGCCGTGCCGATGAGCTGCCTCTACAGCCTCAGCGACGGCGTGGTGCCACCGCAGGAGGCCACCATCGACGGCCCGGCGCAGCAGTGCGAAAACATCCGCGTTGCCGGCAGCCACACCGGCCTGGGCTTCAATGCCATGGTGCTGTGCATCCTGGCCGACCGCCTGGCCCAACCGGAAGGCGACTGGAAGCCGTTCAACCCGGCGGGTCTGCCCGGCGCGCTCTACCGGCTGATGACCCACGCCGCGCTGCCGATCTAGGCGCTGCGGGCGCCAGCGCGGTGGAGCCCTTGCCGGTCTTGGTGGTCTTGGTGGTCTTGGTGGTCAGGCTGCGCTTGGTGGTCTCGGGCAACTGGCTGGCCGCCGGCTTGGGCTGCGCCCGGCGGCGCAGCGGTTTGGCTGGCGCCGGGGCCTGGGTGAGCGCCAGGTACTCCTGGAAACTGTCACGCAGGCACTGCGCAAACAGCGCGGGGTCGGGCATCAGCTCGCGGCAACTGGTCGGTGAAATCACCAGGCGGCCGTCGTAGCGGGTGACGGCAAAGGCCAGGCCCAGGCCGTCGGTGATCGGCAGGATGGCCGAAAAATAGCTCAGCCGCGCACCGCACAGAAACATCGGCTGCGCCGGCGCCGGCAGGTGGGCCAGCGTGCAATTGGCCGGTGGCGTGCTGCTGCCCAGGCGGGCGCTGGCGCGGTCCACCAGGCGGCGGCCCCAGGCCAGCAAGGCGGCCGAGGCCTGCGCGCCGGCCTCGGCCAGGGCCGGGCTGCCCAACAGCCGCGCCACATCATCGGGTGCGTCCTGGGCCTGCGCCTGCAGCGTGACCAGGCGCTGGCGTGCATCGGCGATGTCGGTGCCCAGGCGCAGGTGGCGCCAGGACAAGGGCAGTGCGGCAGGCTGGCCGTGGTTCGCCGATCGGGCCGTGGTCGGTGCCAGCGCTGGCGCCGCTTCGGGCGCCGGCATGATGGCCGCCAGGCTGTGGGTGGGGGGCAGTTCGCCCTGGGCGTCCAGGTAGCGGCGCAGGGCGCCACCGATCACCGCCGCGACAGCGTCTTCCACCGTGGCGCCGGGCACCAGGGCACAGATGGCCGCGAACTCGGCCTCGGTGAAACGCCGGGTCTCGAACACCCGGTGCGGCGAGACGATGGCATTGAAGCGGGTGGCCGGCAAGTTTTGCGGCCGCAGCAGCATCTCGCTGGCCAGCGCCAAGGCCGCCGGCGCCAGGCTGGTGGCCACCCGCAGCAGCGGGCGCACCAGGCGCAGCGGCGCCGTGGCCGACTGCACCAGCCCGCGCCGCACCAGCCCCAGGCGGCCGGGCGCCGACTCGGCAAACCAGGGCGCTGGTGGCGGCGGCGCGGCCGGCATGGGCTGGGTGTCGTAGAGCAGGCTGCTCAGCGCGCCCAGGCGGTGCAGGTCCACCGCCGCCAGGTGGGTCTTGAACAGCAGGGCAAAGCTGCCGGGCGGCAGATCGAGAAAACTGTCGAGGCCTTCGATGACATAGGCCTCCCACAGCGGGCGGTCCAGGTCGAGCGGGCGGGCATGGATGCGCGAGACCTGGATGCAGAACTGGCGCCAGTCACCCGGCTTGGGCAGCGCGATGTGGCGGACGTGGTATTCCAGGTCGAAATCCGGATCGTCGACCCAGTACGGGTGGTCCAGCCCCAGCGGCACCCGCTGCAAGCGTTGGCGAAACAGCGGCGCTGCCGACAGCCGGCTCTCGATGTGGGCCAGGATCTGCTTGAAGCGCACCACCCCGCCCGGCGCCGTGCGCTGGTCATGGATGTGCAGCAGGCTGACGTTGGCGTTGGCCTGGGTGGTGTCGGTGTACAGGAAGCCGGCGTCATGGCCGCTGAGTTGTCGCATCGGCATCGTTGGGCTGGGTGGTCGGCGGGTTGGGCGGCTGGTTGGGCGGCGGGTTGGCGGATGCTTGGGTGGCTGGTTGCTTGGTTGCACGCGCAGGCAGGACATCGGCCGTCAGCCAGCCGCCCGGCGGCGGCGCGGCAGCGGGGCCGCTGCGGCCGGGGCGTTGGGCGCTGCCAGGGTGGGAACCTTGATGGCCACGTCGCTGGCCTCGGCCTTGGCGCGGCGCAGCCGCTTGCTGGCCGCCTGGGCAGCCTGCCTGGCCGTGGTGCCGGCGGCCAGGTCTGCCAGTGTCTCGGCGCCGGCAGCCACCCGCTCGGACAAGGCCAGCGCCAGCTTGGCGCCCGGCACACTGGCCTGCGCAACAGCTGCAGGCCGCTGGCCACCAGCCTGCTGTTGACGCCGCCGGCCCGGTCGGCCACCCGCTCGACCCGCGCGCTGGCAACGCTGGCGCCAGCGGCAATGGCATGGCTGCTGCGCTCACTGAACGCCGCCAGACGCTGGTCGGCCAGCTGGCCCAGCTTGTCGCCAGCGCGGCGCAGGGCGGCGGCCAGCGCAGGCAGCTCGGGCTCGGCACCACGCTGGGCGGTCTGGTCGATGCGGTCACGCACCAGGCTGACCAGCCGCTGGCCACCGCTGTGGCAGGCGCGCAGGCTGCGCTCGGCCGCATGGCGGTAATTGGCCACGGTCTGGAGGCTGAGGTCGCGCAAGCTGGTGGTGGTGGTCATGGTCGTGGTGTTCTGACGCTGGGCGGTGGGTGCCACGGTGCCTGCCGCGGCATGGGCGGGGGCATCGGCGGCGATAGCAACAGGTGGCACGGCTGCAACGTCAGGCTGCAGGCTGGCATCAGGCTGTGCAGTGTGACCAAGATTGCCTAGGGGGCGAAACCCAAACAGGCGGGTTCACCCTAGGCTGCGCACTCCAATGCTGCGCTGCGGCGCAAAATGGGGCATGGCCAATACCGACCGCGACGACGATCCCACGCGTGCACTGGATGACTTTGTGCGGCGCATGCGCCAGCCGGCCACGCCGGCGGCTGCAGCGCCCGACCTGGGCAACCTGGGCGCCAAGCTGAACCCTGGCGCGCCCGCCGCCAAGCCGCGCGGCGGTGTGCTGCGCAGCGGCCAGCGCTGGAACGCCGACAACGTGGAAGACGTGCCCCTGGTCGAGCTGCCGCGCCAGCGCCCGGCGCCCGCTGGTCTCCCGGAAGTGCAACTGCCAGCGGTCGACCTGCAGGCCGAGCACCTGCGGTCAGCGCTGCAGCCCAGGGTGGACCTGCCCAGCGTGCACGATGCGCCGCCGCCCGACGCCGACACGCTGGAGGCGGCCACCAGTGGCGCCCGCGAGTTCGCGGCCTCGCAGTGGGATGAGGACGCGCTGGCCGCCAAGGAGCCGGTGTGGCAGCCCGACCCAGCCGCCTTGCAGCTGCGCCCAGCCAGCCACCCGCGGCTGCTGGCGCACTGGCAAGCCGGCGCCTGGGTCGGGGCCGTGCGCCTGGTGTTCGACAGCGGCACCGAATTCATCACCACCGCCAACGGCCCGGCCGTGCAGACCCATCCGCCCCACCGCCTGCTGCTGCTGTGGCCGCCGCAGGCCAGCGCCGGCCAGCCCGGGCGCTGGCCGCAGCTGGTGCACCTGCTCACCGGCTCGGCCAGCCAGGCCGGCCCGGCGGCGCTGGGCCTGCTGCCGGACGACGCCCTGCTGTGGCTGATGGCCGACAGCACCGACGTGGATTGGGCCCTGGGCGCTGACATCGCCATGCACCACATGCCGGCACTGCAAGCATTCCAGCTGAAAGGCCTGCGCGCCTTCATCGACAGCGAGCGCGAAGCCGCTTTTGTGCGCCTGAACGATGCCTACCACCAGCCGCGGCCTGGCGCAGCGGTGGTGCCGCGGCAGGACACGCGGCGCCGCTGAGCCGCTGCGCCGCCGGGCAGCCACACTGGCCCGGCGCGGCCGGCAGCTCAGGCGCTGAGAATCCAGCCTTCCAGCCGGTCCACTGCTGCCGGCAGACCCCAGCCCGGCTGCTGCGACGCCCAGGCCGCCTGCACCAGGCACAGCACGGCATCCAAGGCGTCACCGCTGGCGTCATCGGCCAGCGCATCGCGCTGGGCGGCCGTCAGCCGGATGCGCAGACCCAGGGGGCTGCGGCCCTGCTCCAGCGCCTCCAGCAGGTCTTTGCGGGCGATCAGGCGCTCGGGCGTCTGCTTGGCGCGGTCGTCGCTCTTGTAGGACCGGTTGCCGATCAAGGCCCGCGCCAGCAGGCCGGGGTAAGCCTCCAGCGCAATGCGCTGTGCATCACCCACCGCCGGTGCATGCGCCGGCAGACAGACACCGGCCGCCCGCAGCAGCGGCACACCGGCGTGCAGCATGTAGGCCACCGGCGGGTTGACCCACTTCATCGACGGGCTGCTACCGGCCGGGCCGTCGCAGGCGCGGTGGGCAAACTTGCCACCCACCGGGCGGGCGTTGCAAAACGCGGCAAAGGTGTCGCGGATGGTCGGCCGGTCCAGCGCGGCGTAGTGGTCCATGCAGGCCGCCCAGTCGGTGGGCCAGCCCAGGGTCTGCACCAGCTCACGCGGCAGGCCGAACGGCAGGTCGAAGCCGCCCACCCAGGGCCCGGGCAGGGCCAACCAGTCGGCCAGCGCGGGCAGGCTGTCAAAGCGCTGGGCCGCGCCCAGTTGCAGCGCGTGGCCACGCAGCTGACCGGTGGCCATGGTGACGGGCTTGCGTGGTGTGGGTCGGCTGGAGAAATCCACGCCGATCAGCAGGGGAGCAGTCATGCGCCGGATTCTGGCGGGCGCCTGCATCCCCACACACGCCGCGCATGCAGCAGGGCGGCGCTACAGTGGCCACCACATCCACTGCCCTGCCCCCCCTGTGCCCAACGTCCAACCCGATCTGGTCCATGCCCTGCGCGGCGGCATTGTTGAATCCTTCCACCGCGGTGCGCTGGCGATCGTCGACGCCGACGGCCACACCGTGCTGGCCCTGGGCGATGTGGAGCGGCCGGTGTTTCCGCGCAGCGCCTGCAAGGTGATGCAGGCCCTGCCCCTGGTGGCCAGCGGCGCGGCCGACGCGCTGGGCCTGACCGACGCCGAGCTGGCGCTGGCCTGTGCCAGCCACGGCGGCGAGGACGGCCACGCGGCCACGGCCGCCGGCATGCTGGCCAAGGCCGGGCTGGGCCCCGACGCACTGGAATGCGGCGCCCACTGGCCCTACAACGACAGCGCGGTCAAGGCCCTGGCCGCCGCCGGCACCCAGCCCAGTGCGCTGCACAACAACTGCTCGGGCAAGCACGCCGGCTTTGTCTGCCTGGGCTGCCTGATGGCGCGCCAGGGCGGGCACGACCCGGCGGCGTTTGTGCGTGGCTACATCCGACCCGACCACCCGGTGATGCGCGAGATCACCGCCGCGCTGGCCGCGGCCACCGGTGCCGACCTGGCGCAGGCCCCGGTGGGCACCGACGGCTGCTCCATCCCCACCTTCGCCTTCCCGCTGCGGCAGCTGGCCCATGGCTTTGCCCGCATCGGGACCGGCGTGGGTCTGGCCGATGGCCATGCCCGGGCTGCGCGCCGCTTGCGCCAGGCTGTGGCGGCATCGCCCTTCCATGTCGCCGGCACGGGCCGGCTCGACACCCGGCTGATGCAGCGCCTGGGCGAGCGGGTGTTCTGCAAGGTCGGGGCAGAAGGCGTTTACGGCGCCGCGCTGCCCGAGGCCGGTCTGGGCGTGGCCATCAAGATGGACGACGGCAACACCGCCCGTGCGGCCGAGGTGGTGGTGGCTGCCGTGATCGACCGCCTGGTGCGGCTGGACGACGACGAACGGGCATTCGTGCAGGGCATCAGCGACGCGGAGATGCGCAACTGGAACGGCATGCCCGTCGGCCGACTGCAGGCTGGTGCCCACTTGCGTGACGCACTGCAGGGGTTGCGGGCATGAGCCGGCTGGGCCGCCCCAAGGGCACATGGCGCAGCGCGCAGCACGCAATGGTTGCAGTGCGGCGGCAGCTGCTGGCCGCCATGGTGCTGGCTGCCGCCCTGCCGGCAGCGCTGCCGGCCGCAGCCGCGCCGCTGGCTGCGGCCGATGCCCAGGCCGTGCGCCGGGTGGTCGAGGCCCAGATGCGGGCCATGGCCGACGGCGACGCCGAGCGCGCCTTCTCCTACGCCGCCCCCAGCATCCGCGCGCAGTTTGGTGATGCAAAGCGCTTCATGACCATGGTGGTGGGCAGCTACCCGATGGTCGTGCGGCCGGCAGGCACGGTGTTTTTCCAGCCCACGCTGGACGGCGACGGCGACGTGTTGCAGGTGGTGGAACTGCGGGACGCCGCCGGCAAGCTCTGGCGAGCGTCCTACCTGCTGGCACGCCAGCCCGACAAGCAGTGGCGCATCGCTGGCTGCGTGGTGGTGCCGGCGTCGGCTGGCAACACCACCTGAAACCAGCGCATCGGCTGGCCGGGCTGGCCGGCCCTGACACCGGAATGACTGCACATGCGCCCGCCGACATCCGGGTGAAAGCTGCACCCGCCAGCGCCGCTGCATGTCAGACTGCGGGCGTTGCGATCTGCCGAGATTTGGAGGTGCCCGATGAACTGGTTCAACCGTCTGCCCGGCCAACAGCGCGCCCCCGCCGGGCTGGAATGGCATCTCTGGCGCCGGCTGCCGGCCATCCTGGCCTGGGGCACCGCGCTGCCAGGTTTGCCCGCCATCGCGCTGTGGTCCACGGCGCCCGCACTCACCGCCACAGCCGCTGACCGTGATGCGCAAACCCTGCTGTACGCCCTGACCGGCGTGGTGCTGCTGCACTGGACCCTGGTGCTGACCTTGGCCATCGGCTGCGTGGTGGTGATGGTGATGAAAGGCCCGGCCTATGTGGCCGACCCCTATCCACCACCTGGCCGGGCACCGCTGGCCTGAAGCTTGTCGCAGCAGGGACAAGCCAAAAACGAACGGTCGTGCTAAAAATGTCGATTGATCAGCGCTGCGGCGCTTTCCCGGAGATCTGACCATGGACCTGCAATTCACCCCCGAAGAACTGGCTTTCCGAACCGAGGTTCGGCAATGGGTGGCCGAGAACCTGCCCAAGGACCTGAGCCACAAGGTGTTCAATTCCCTGCGCCTGTCAGAAGACGACAGCCGCCGCTGGGCCCGCATCCTGGGCAAGAAGGGCTGGCTGGGCTACGGCTGGCCGAAAGAATTCGGCGGGCCGGGCTGGACCTCGGTGCAAAAGCATCTGTTCGAAGAAGAATGTGCACTGGCCGGCGCGCCGCGCATCATGCCCTTCGGCCCGGTGATGGTGGCGCCGGTGATCATGGCCTTCGGCACGCCCGAGCAACAGCAGCGCTTCCTGCCCGGCATCGCCAGCGGTGAAGTGTGGTGGAGCCAGGGGTACAGCGAGCCCGGGTCCGGGCTCTGACCTGGCCAGCCTGAAGACCCGTGCCGAGCTGCAGAAAAGCAGCGAGGGCAACACCTACCTGGTCAATGGCCAGAAGACCTGGACCACGATGGGCCAGTTTGGCGAATGGATCTTCTGCCTGGTGCGCACCAGCACCGAAGGCAAGCCGCAGACCGGCATCAGCTTCCTGCTGATCGACATGAAGAGCCCCGGCATCACCGTGCGCCCCATCATCACCATGGACGGTGAGCATGAGGTCAATGAAGTCTTCTTCGACAACGTGGTCGTGCCAGCGAACAACCTGATCGGCGAAGAGAACAAGGGCTGGACCTATGCCAAGCACCTGCTGGGGCATGAGCGCACCAACATCGCCGACGTGAACCGCGCCAAGCGCGAACTGGAACGTGTCAAGCGCATCGCCGCGCAGGAAGGCGTGCTCGACGATGTGCGTTTCCGCGACCAGGTGGCCCAGCTCGAAGTGGAAATCGTGGCGCTGGAAATGCTGGTGCTGCGTGTGCTGTCGGCCGACAAGAGCGGCAAGAACAGCCTGGACATCGCCGGCCTGCTGAAGATCCGCGGCAGCGAGATCCAGCAACGCTTCACCGAGCTGATGATGCTGGCCGCCGGCCCGTTCAGCATGCCGTTTGAGCACGAGGCCCTGGCCGCCGCCGGCTGGCAAGGTGAGTTTGCCCACGCCGCCACGGTGGCACCGCTCGCCGGCACCTACTTCAACATGCGCAAGACCACCATCTATGGTGGGTCCAACGAAGTGCAGCGCAACATCGTCGCGCAGACACTGTTGGCCTAAGGCAGGAGAAACACATGGACTTCGATTTCAGCGACGACCAGGCATCCCTGCGGGATGCCGTGGCCAAGTGGGTGGAAAAAGGCTTTGACTTCAGCCGCCGCCATGCCATTGCCAAGGCCGGCGGGCACACCCGTGACGTGTATGGCGAGCTGGCCGAACTGGGCCTCACCGGCCTGGCCGTGCCCGAGGCCCACGGTGGCCTGGGCTTTGGCGCGGTGGAAGCCATGGTGGTGATGGAAGAACTGGGCCGCGGCCTGGTGAACGCGCCCTACGCCGCCGGCGCACTGGTCACGCCCATCCTGCTGGCCGCTGCCCCGGCGGCGGTGCAGGAAGCCTGGCTGCCCAAGATCGCCAGCGCCGAGGCCCTGGTGGTGCTGGCCCACCAGGAACGCAGCGCCCGCTACAAGCTGCAGCATGTCAGCACCACCGCTGCCCAGGTGGACGGGCAGTGGCTGCTGAGCGGCCAGAAAAGCGTGGTGCCCGCAGCCGATGAGGCCGACGCCTTCATCGTGCCGGCACGCATCAGCGGCGCGGCCGACGCCACCAGCGGCATCGGCCTGTTCCTGGTCACCCGCGGCGCCACGGGCGCCACCGTCACCGGCTATCCCACCCAGGACGGTGCCCGTGCCGGTGAGCTGAAACTGGCCAAGGCCAGCGCCACGCTGATCCACAGCAGACGGCTTTGCGGTGCTGGAGCAGGCCGTTGACGTGGGCATTGCCGCAGCCTGTGCCGAAGGCGTGGGCGCGATGGACAAGATGGTCGCCATCACGGTGGACTACATGAACACCCGCAAGCAGTTCGGCGTCACGCTGGCCGGCTTCCAGGCGCTGCGCCACCGCATTGCCGACGTGAAGATGCAGCTGGAGCTGGGCCGCTCGATGAGCTACTTCGCCAGCCTGAAGCTGGCCGAGCCGGCAGCGCAGCGCCGCCGCGCCATCAGCCAGGCCAAGGTGCAACTGGGCCGCAGCATGCGCTTTGTCGGCCAGGAGTGCACGCAGATCCACGGCGGCATCGGCGTGACCGATGAATACATCAGCAGCCACTATTTCAAGCGCCTGACCATGCTGGAAATGGCCTATGGTGACACCCTGCACCACCTGGGTGAGGTCTCAGACCGGATGACGGAGACCGCTGGCGTGTTTGCCTGAGCGCCCGGCCACCACACCCTTGCAAAGCGGCCGGCGACGGCCGCTTTGCCATTTGTTGCGCCCATGGCCTGAGCACCCGCACACCCAGCCACCCACCAGCACCAGCCCCATGCCATTGATCCACCGTTCGACCAGCCAGCGCCTGTCGTCATGCCTGCGCCGCTGGGCCTGGCAACTGTGTGTCAGTGCGGGTGTCGGCGTGGCTGCCAGCCTGACCGCCACACCGACCCTGGCCTGGGAGCCCAGTGCGCCGGTGGAACTGGTGGTGCCCGCCGGCGCTGGCGGAGGCGCCGACCAGATGGCCCGCTTCATTGCCCAGCTCGCCGCCAGCAAGCAGCTGCTGCGCCAGCCGATCAACGTGGTCAACAAGTCCGGCAACTCGGGCATGGACGCGCTGCTCGACATCCAGGCCAGCAAGGGCAACCCGCACAAGCTGGTGATCACGCTGTCGAACCTGTTCACCGCCCCGCTGGCCACCGGGGTGCAATTCAGCTGGCGCGACATCACCCCAGTGCAGATGCTGGCGCTCGACCAGTTTGTACTGTGGGTCAGCGCCAGTTCGCCGCACAAGACCGCCAAGGACCTGCTGGACGCGCTGCGCAGCGCAGGGCCCGGCCGCTTCACGCTGGGCGGCACCGGCAGCAAGCAGGAAGACCAGCTGATCAGCGTGCTGCTGGAAACTGCTGCCGCCACCCGCATCACCTATGTGCCGCTCAAGGGCGGCGGCGACGTGGCGCGGGCGCTGGCCGACGGCGAGGTCGACATCAGCGTCAACAACCCGATCGAGGCCGAAGCGCTGTGGCGCCAGGGCAAGCTGCGGCCGCTGTGCGTGTTTGACGGCCAGCGGCTGGACGGCACGGCCAAGGTCGCCGGCGGCCAAAGCTGGGCCGACCTGCCCACCTGCATGTCGGTGGGCATCCCCACGCAGTACCAGATGATGCGCAGCATCTTCACCACGCCCGGCGCCACGCCGGACCAGGTGGCGTTCTACAGCCAGTTGCTGGACAAGCTGCGCGCCACGCCGGAGTGGCAGGCCTTCATGGTCCGTGGCGCGTTCAAGCAGACCAGCATGGCCGGCCCGGCGTTCGACGACTGGCTGGACAAGAGCAACCGCTTCCACAACGTGCTGATGCGCGAAGCCAAGCTCAAGGTCGGCAGCGCCAGCGCCTGCCAAATAGACATCGACCCAGACCCCAGACTCGACACCGCACACCGCATGTTTCCTGGCGCCATCACCGACATCGCCGGCCTCTCGGTCGGCCACTACACCGACACCCGCCGCCCCACCGGTTGCACCGTGCTGCTGTGCCCCCAGGGCGCGGTGGCCGGCGTCGACGTGCGTGGCGCCGCCCCCGGCACCCGCGAGACCGACCTGCTGCACCCGCTGGCCACGCTTGGAGCAGGTGCATGCCCTGCTGCTGACCGGCGGCAGCGCCTTCGGGCTGGACGCCGCCACCGGCGTGATGCGCTGGCTGGAGGCACACGGCCATGGTGTGCAGGTGGGCCCGGCCCGGGTGCCCATCGTGCCGGCGGCGGTGCTGTTTGACCTGTGGGTGGGTGACGCCAGCATCCGCCCGGACGCCGCTGCCGGCTTTGCCGCCTGCGAGGCCGCCAGCAGCGCCCACCCGGCCCAGGGCAGCGTGGGCGCCGGTGCCGGCGCCAGCGTCGGCAAGCTGTTCGGCATCGGCCGGGCGATGAAGGGCGGCATCGGCACCGCGTCGCTGAAGGTGGGCGCCATCACCGTGGGCGCGCTGGTCGCGGTCAACGCGATCGGCGATGTGGTCGATCCGGCCAGCGGCCGGGTGGTCGCCGGCGCCCTGGCCGACGACGGCCGCACGCCGCTGGACACCGCTGGCGGCGCTGATCGACGGCCAACTGCCGGCGCACCTGATGGCCGGCATGGCCACCACCATCGGCATCGTCGCCACCGACGCCTTGCTCAGCAAGGCCCAGGTCAACAAGCTGGCCAGCATGGCCCACGACGGCCTGTCGCGCAGCATCAACCCGGTGCACACCGCCAGCGACGGCGACGCCCTGTTTGCCGTGGCCACCGGCGGCAGCGGCAAACCCGGCCACCTGACCGTGCTGGGCGCGCTGGCCGCCGAGGTCACCGCCCGCGCGGTGCTCAATGCGGTGCGCGCCGCCCACGGCCTGACCGACCCGCCCCTGCCCAGCGCCCGCGATCTGGGCCTGGCCTGAGGCAGGGCCCGCCGGCTGCCGCCCCCAACCAGCGCCCCTGGCATCATCAACCCTGACATCCCATGAAACCCACCATGCTGAACACCCTGATGCGCCGCCGTGCGCTGCTCACCCTGGCCGCAGCCGGCTTGCTGTCGGCTTGCGCCACACCGCCGGGCAGTCCGGCCGCCACCGCAGCAACTGCACAGCCACCGATCGTCTTTGTGCACGGCAACGGCGACACCGCCGCGCTGTGGACCACCACGCTGTGGCGCTGGGAAAGCAATGGCTGGCCGCGCGCACGCCTGCACGCGGTCGACTTTCCCTACCCGTCGGCCCGTGACGACGACAGCAAGGAGCAAGCCGGCCGCAGTTCGGCCGACGACGCAGATGCGCCACCTGGCCGCCGAAGTCGACAAGGTGCTGGCCGCCACCGGCGCCGTCAAGGTGGTGCTGATGGGCAACTCGCGCGGCGGCAACGCCATCCGCCACTACATCCAGAACGGCGGCGGCAGTGCCAAGGTTTCGCATGCCATCCTGGGCGGCACACCCAACCACGGCGTCTGGTCCAACCCAGGCTTCCGGCCGAACAACGAATTCAACGGCGCTGGCGCCTTCCTGCAGGGCCTGAACGCGCCCAAGGGGCCAGACGGCAACGAGGTGACACCCGGTGTGGCGTGGATGACGCTGCGCTCGGACAACAACGACAAGTTCGCCCAGCCCGACGGTGTGTGGATCGGTGCCAAGGGCACGCCCACCAACGTCAGCTTCGACGGCCCGGCGCTCAAGGGCGCGACGAACGTGGTGCTGCCCGGGCGTGACCACCGCGAGGTGAGCTACCACCCCGAGGCCTTTGCGGCAGCGTTCGGCTTTGTCACCGGGCGGGCGCCGTCCACCAGCAACGCGCTGCACATCACGCCGGAAGCGGCCGTCACCCTGGCCGGCCAGGTCAGCGGCTTCGGCGCTGGCGGCCCCACCAACCTGCCCTTGCCGGGCGCGCGCCTGCAGGTGTTTGCCACCGACCCCGCCACCGGCCTGCGCCGCGGTGCAGCCTTGGTGGACCAGACCATCGGCGCCGATGGCCGCTGGGGCCCGCTGCGCACCGACAGCCGCACGCCGCTGGAATTTGTGCTGGACGCACCCGGGTTCGCCATCAGCCACACCTACCGCGCGCCGTTCCTGCGCTCCTCGGACATCGTGCATCTGCGGCCGGAGCGCAGCATCGCCGACGCCGACAAGGCCGCCGTGGCCCTGGTCAGCTTCACCCGGCCGCGGGCCTACTTCGGCCTGCCGCGCGACGTGGTGCTGATCGACGGCACAGCGGCCACCGGCATCCCGCCGGGGGTGGCTGGTGTGGCCGTCTCCAAGCGCACGCTGGCCAGCGCCGGCCAGGCGGTGACGGGCGAATTCCGCTCGGGCATCATCAGCGAGCGCATCACCGGGCGCAGCTGGCCGGCCGCTGAACGCCGGGTGACCGTGCTGGAACTGCACGAATAAACGCCCCATGCGCCTGGACGACCTGCTCTTCAGCCAGGGCTTTGGCACCCGGCGTGAATGCGCCGGCCTGGTGGCGGCGGGCCGGGTGCGGGTGGCCGGCGCCGTGGCCACCGACCCCGCGCTGGACCTGGTGCCCGACGGCCAGCAGTTTGAGGTCAACGGCCAGCCCTGGACCTGGTACGCCACCGCCCTGGTGCTGCTGCACAAGCCGGCGGGCTATGAATGCAGCCAGAAGCCCAAGCACCACCCCAGCGTGATGCTGCTGCTGCCGCCACCGCTGCGCAACCGCGGCGTGCAGCCGGTGGGCCGGCTCGACCAGGACACCACCGGCCTGCTGCTGCTGACCGACGACGGCGCGCCTGATCCACCGGCTCACGTCGCCCAAGCACCATGTGCCCAAGGTCTACGAGGTGCAGACAGCGCGGCCGGTGGACGACAGCCAGGTGCAGCGCCTGCTGCACGGCGTGGTGCTCGACGACGACCCGCTGCCCGTGCGGGCCGAAGGCTGCGTGGCCACCGGCGACCAGGCGCTGCGGCTGACCCTGGTGCAGGGCAAGTACCACCAGGTCAAGCGCATGGTGGCGGCGGTGGGCAACCACTGCGAGGCGCTGCACCGCAGCGCCTTTGGCGCCCTGACCTTGGCCGATGGCCCGCCACCGGGCCAGTGGCGCTTTGTCACCGACGCCGAGCGTGCGGCGCTGGTGGCCAAGCCTGCAAGCAGCTGAACAGCAGCAAGACAGCGCCGGCCGGCGCCGGCAGGCGCTTTTAGGGGCGGACCCACTTCGCAAACTGCACCACTTCATCGGCCACCAGCGCGCAGGCTTGCAGCGCGGCCGGGTCGGCAGCCTGGCCCGGGGCCCCAAAGGGCTTGGTCGACGCATTGATCGCAGCGCCGAACGGGGTGGGCCAGCCACGCAGCGCATGCACGATGGCGCGCAGCGATGCCAGGGTGCTGCCCATGGCCTGGGCGCCGTCGGCGCAGACGATGCAGCCCACCGCCCGGCCAGCCAGGTAGACCCGGTCGTCCAGGCGCAGGTCTTCGGTGAAATCCAGGGCGTTTTTCACCAGGCCGGAAATGCCACCGTGGTAAGACGGTGTGGCGATGATCAGGCCGTCGGCGCGGCGCAGTGCATCGACCAGCAGCAGCGCGGACGCGCTGCGCTCGGGCCGGGTGGGGTCGAAGATCTCGGTGGGCATCTGGGCGCCACCGAGCAACAGGGTCTCGCAGCCCTGGGCGGCTGCACGGGCCAGAGCCGCTTGCAGCGCCCGCTCAGAGGTGGAGCCTGGCCGCGTGGTGCCACCCAGGCCGACGATGAAGGGAACTGTGCGCATGGAGACCTTGTCAACTGCCTGGTGCAGGGCTGCGAAATTGCAGGACTGCGCAGTCTAGCCGCCACTGCCTGGTCGGTCAGGCAGCAGTCAGCCTGCACCACGGCCAATCCGCACACAACGGCGGCAGGTCTGCGGCCGGCACTGGGGCCCAGCCCGGGTGGACAGGCCACCACCGCCGCAGTAAAAAGATTGACCGGCATCCCTGGGGCATGGCCCCACCGGCAACCACCCAAGGAGACAAAAGCGATGAGCCATCGGATGAAGTTCGGCGTGTTCCTGGCGCCTTTTCACAAGCCCGGCATCAACCCCACGCTGGCGCTGGAGCAAGACCTGGAACTGGTGCAGTGGCTGGACCGCTGCGGCTACGACGAAGCCTGGTGCGGTGAGCACCATTCGGCCGGGACCGAAATTTCCGCCAGCCCCGAGATCTTCATGGCGGTGGCCTCGCAGCGCACGCAACATATCAAGCTGGGCTCAGGCGTCACCAGCGTCAGCTACCACAACCCGCTGTGGGTGGCCGAGCGCATCGTGCAACTCGACCACCTGACCCGCGGCCGCGTGATGCTGGGCCTGGGCCCGGGTTCACTGCCATCGGACGGCATCATGGTCGGCCTGTCGCAGACCCAGACCCGCCCGCTGCTGGAAGAAGGCCTGGACATCATCATGCGCCTGCTCACCACCGACGAGCCGGTCACCTTCAAGAACGACCGCTGGGACCTGCGTGATGCACGGCTGCACCTGCGGCCCTACAGCAACCCGCTGTTCGACGTGGCGATCCCGGCGGTGGCCTCGCCCACCGGCCCCAAGCTGGCGGGCCGCTACGGCTGCGGCCTGCTGTCCATCGGCGCCACCACCGCTGCCGGCTTCGACGCCTTGGCCCTGCACTGGGACGTGATGGAAGCGCAGGCGGCCCATTACAAGACCCGGGTCGACCGCAACAAGTGGCGCCTGGTGGGCATGGTGCACTGCGCCGAAACCATGGACCAGGCCTACCGCGATGTGGAATACGGCATGGCCCAGTGGTTCGACTACTTCCAGGCGGTGGCCGCCTTCCCGCAGATGGCCGTGCCGGGCAACAACGTCAAGGAGATGATCAGCCTTCGTCAATGATTCCGGCTTCGGCGCCATTGGCACGCCCGACATGGTCAACAAGCAGATCGAGCGGCTGTGGAAGCAGAGCAATGGCGGCTTTGGCGCCTACCTGATGCTGGCGCACAACTGGGCCAACTTCGATGCCACGCGCAAGAGCTACGACCTGATCGCACGCCATGTCTTCCCGCAGTGGCAAGGGCAGATGAGCACGCTGGCCGCTGCCGAACGCGCCCGCGCTGCCCGCCCCGCGCTGGCTGCCGTGCACAGCCAGGCGGTGGAAGCCGCCACCCAGCGCTACGCTGCTGAAACCGCCGCGCGCAGCCACTAGGCGCGGACAGGCCAGGGTCAGGGGCCGACGCTGCGCACCCCTTCAAACACCACTTCGGTGCGGCGGTTGCGGGCACGTCCCTCAGCGCTGTCGTTGTCGGCCACTGGTTCGTCGGGGCCACGCGCGGCGGTCTGCACCAGCGCGGGCGGCAGGCCCTGGCCGACCAGCGCCGCCTTGACTGCCGCAGCACGGCGGGCGGCGAGTTGCTGGTTGTGCGGCGTGGCACCCACGCTGTCGGTGTGGCCGACAGCAGTCACCGACTGCCAGCTGACACCTTGCATGCGGCCCACCTCGGCCAGCAGGGCCTGGCGGTCGGCGGCCGAGACGGTGGCCTGGTCGAAACCGAAGCTGGCCTTGGCGCGCACCACCACCTTCTCCAGCTTGGGCGGCGGCGCCTGGGCGGCGGCGGCCAGGGCGGTGCTGCACAGTGCCAGGCTGCACAGGCGGGCGGTCAATGTCAGGTGGAGGCTCATGGCTGGGCTTTCGGCGTGGTGGAAACCAGGTTGGAATCGCTTGCGGGGGCGCTATGGCTGGCGTCGGCCAGCCTGGGGTCGGTTCGGCTGGCGTCGGCCAGCCTGGGGTCGGTTCGGCTGGCGTCGGCCAGCAGCGGGTCGATCCGGCTGGCGCTGGCCTGCAGCTGGTCGCACTGGCGCCAGGCCGGCGCAGCGGCCTGCACTGTCGGCCAGCCCGTGGTCAGCTGCAGGCCGGGCTGCCAGCCGCGCCAGGCGGCGTCACCGCTGCGCTGCAGGGCCGGCAGTTCGCGGCACAAGGCCTCGGCCAGGCGCAGCAGGGCCGGGCCGTCGCCATGGCTGCTGGCCGAGGCTGGCGACACCGCCAGGAAACTCATCATCCCCAGCGTCTTGACCGGCCCGTCGGGCCCGTCGACCAGCAGGGGCAGGTGCTGCTGCAGCGCGCCGGCGCCGCCGCTGTCGGCCCACGCCAGGAGGCGGTATTGTCTTTGCAGGCCGGCGGGCACGGCATCGGTCCAGGGCCGTCCTGCGCGCCCGACTGTCAGCAACACCTCGTCATCCGATTGCGGCAGTGCCGCTGCGTTGCCCGCTGCGGCATGCAGCACGGCCGGTGCGGCAGCGCCGAACAGGGCCTGCAGCAAGGCGCTGGCGCTCAGGGCGTCGGCCGTGCCGGCAGCCGCGGTGCGCACGCGCAAGCCGCGCAGCTGCTGCAGCGTGGCGGTGGGCGCGGTGTTGCGCACGATCGCCAGCAGGGGCTCGACATACAGGGGTGTCAGCAAGGGCGGGACCAGTGCCGCGTTGGCCGCACGCGCAGCGCGCAGGGCGTCGTAGCGCAACACCAGCAAGCCCGGGCCGGTCTGCAGCCGTTGCAGGCCCTCGGCCCAGTCGCCCAGCAACTGCGGCGCCAGCCACAGGCCGGCGCTGGGGCCCACCCGGCCGGCCAGTTCGGCCACCGGCTGCGGCAGGCCGCCGGTGGCCGCAGCCACCATCAGCGGCCAATGCCCGGCCGCCGCTGTGCTGGCCGGCAGCATCGGCCGGCTGTCGACCGGCAGCGCTGCGGCCGGGCCTGCACGGTTCTGCACCGCTGCCTGCAACAGCGCGGGCTGGGTCCAGGTGGGCTGCTGCGCAGGCTGGCCTGTGCCGATGGCCCAGGCCGCTGCCAGCACGCCAGCGCCGACCAGCGGCAGTGCGACCAGGCCCCAGCGCCGCTGCGGCGTGCTCGTGTGGGCTGTCCTGGCCGGCGTGGCCGGTGTGGCCGGTCGTGGCGTGTACGGCCGGTGTGGCATGTACGGCCGGTGTGGCGGTCGTTGCGGGATCGACGGCCAGCACGGGCGCGGGCGACGCTACGGGCGGTGTGGTCGCCGCAGGTGCTGGCATGGCCATCACCAGGACCTGGGCGGCGTCCAGCGGCTGTGCCTGCGCCCTGGCCGGCACGGGCGCCGACGGCTTGACAACCGGCGCAGGCGGTGCGGCAGGCGCCGCCGCCACTGGCGCGGCCTCGCGCAGCTGGCCGTCGGGCAGCCAGTGCACCAGCGTGTCGTCCACCGGCAGACCCTGGTCACGCAAGCGGCCCAGCAACGGCAGATCGGCCTGGCCGATGGCCAGCAGCAATTGCACCGGCCGTTGACGGCGCCCGTCCAGCGCCCAGTAGCCTTGTGCGAGGCTGTGCAACCAGCGCTCGGCATCGGGATCTTCAGCGGCGGCCACCAGGCAATCACCCAGCCGCGGCATCACCAGCAGCACCCGGTCGTCGTCACCCGGTGCGCGCCAGTCCAGCGCACCGGCGCGCGCCATCTGTTCCCAGTCGGCAAAAAACGCTGTTGTCTCCGACTGGCGCAGCTGGCGGCGTTCGGTTGCGGCGGCTGGCACCGGCGACGGCGTGCCGGCCAGCAAGTCGACATCGCTGTCGCGCCGCCCCAGCAGCAGCATCAAGCGCTGTTGCAGCAGTGCATGCACATCCAGACCGGGTGGCACCACCAGCAGCGTCAGGCGCTGGTTGCGCAGGCGCCGCACCAGCCAGCGCATGGCATGGTCATGGGCCCCGGGGCCGACGGGGGGCGAAATGGGCGCGTCAGCGTTGGACATGGTGCGCAGGCTGGAATCGGGCTGTGGTGTGCATTTGTACGCAACACCTGCGCAGCCGGATGCAGGCTGCGGCGTCGCGATAATCAGGCCATGCAGATCTTCAGAGGCTTGGAAGGGGCTGCTGCCCTCCATGGCAGCAGCACAGCGGCAACAGGCTGCGCGGTGACCATCGGCAATTTCGACGGCGTGCACCGCGGCCACCAGGCGATGCTGGCGCTGCTGCAAAGCGAGGCCCGCCACCGCGGGGTGCCGTCCTGCGTGCTGACCTTCGAGCCCCACCCGCGGGACTACTTCGCCCGGCTGGCCGGCCAGCCCGGCCAGGCGCCGGCCCGCATCGCCACCCTGCGCGACAAACTCAGCGAGCTGCAGCGCTGCGGTGTGCAGCAGGCGGTGGTGCTGCGCTTCGACCAGCGCCTGGCCGCGCTCAGCCCGCAGGCCTTCATCGACACCGTGCTGCGGCGCAGCCTGCGTGCCCGCTATGTGCTGGTGGGCGATGACTTCCGCTTCGGCGCCCGCCGCGCCGGGGACTACGCCATGCTCGACGCCGCCGGTGACGCCCATGGCTTTGACGTGGCACGCATGCTCAGCTACGAGGTGCATGGCCTGCGGGTGTCCAGCTCGGCCGTGCGTGAAGCCCTGGCCGCCGGCGACATGCCCGGCGCCGCCGCGCTGCTGGGCCGGCCCTACGCCATCAGCGGCCATGTGGTGCATGGCCGCAAGCTCGGGCGCACGCTGGGTTTTCGCACCCTGAACCTGCGCTTTGCCCATGCCAAGCCCGCAGCCATGGGCATTTTTGTGGTGCAGGTGCAAGGCTTGTCCGACCAGCCCCTGGCCGGCGTGGCCAGCCTGGGCGTGCGGCCGACGGTGGAAGACGCGGGCCGGGTGCTGCTGGAAGTGCACTGCCTGGACTGGCCCGCCGCGCTGGCCACCGAGGGCGCCTATGGCCGCGTGGTCAGCGTGCAGTTGCTGCACAAGCTGCATGACGAGCGCAAGTATGCATCGCTCGATGTGTTGCAGGACGCCATTGCCCAGGACACCGCCGACGCACAAGCCTGGTTTGCCAGCCGGCGCTGAGCCCGGCTTGCGCCAGGCCCTGCCAGACCCCGTCAGACCCCACCTGAAGCCACCCGATGCGCCCTGACCCCACCATCACCGACCTGGACGCGCTGGCCCTGTCGCACGCCATCCACAGCCGCACCCTGTCTTGCCGCGACGTGATGTGCGCCTACCTGGCGCGCATCCACCAGCACAACCCGGCGCTCAACGCCATCGTCAACCTGGCGCCCGACGCCAGCCTGCTGGCCCAGGCCGACAGCCTGCGACGCTGAACTGGCCCAGGGCCGCAGCCGCGGCTGGATGCACGGCCTGCCGCAAGCCATCAAGGACACCGGCCATGCGCTGGGCTTTCCCAGCACCCAGGGCTGCCGCCTGCTGCAAGACACCCTGCCCACCCAGGACAGCCTGATCACCGCACGCATGAAGGCGGCCGGCTGCATCGTGGTCGGCAAGACCAACATGCCCGAGTTCGGCCTGGGCTCGCACACCTTCAACGACCTGTTCGGCGCCACCGCCAATGCCTGGGACCCCGCAGTCAGCGCCGGCGGCAGCAGCGGCGGCGCGGCGGTGGCCCTGGCCCAGCGCCTGCTGCCGGTGGCCGATGGCTCGGATTTCATGGGCTCGCTGCGCAACCCGGCCGCCTGGGCCCACATTTTCGGCATGCGTCCCAGCCAAGGCCGGGTGCCGCTCTGGCCGGCGGCCGACACCTGGGTGGCCCAGCTGGGCACCGAAGGCCCGATGGCCCGCAACGTGGCCGACCTGGCCAAGCTGCTGTCCACCCAGGCCGGTGCCGACCCCCGCACGCCACTGGCGATTGCTGACGGGCCGCAAGACTTCAGCGTGCCGCAGGGCGAGGCGGCGCTGCACGGCCTGCGCGGCCTGCGGGTGGGCTGGCTGGGCGACCTGCAAGGCCACCTGGCGCTGGACGACGGCCTGCTGGCCGTGAGCGAACAGGCGCTGGGCCGCATGGCCGCGCAAGGCGCCCAGGTGGACGCGCTGGCGCTGGGTTTTTCGGCCGACGCCCTGTGGCAGGCCTGGCTGGTGTGGCGGCGGGCGCTGGTCGGCCCCAAGGTCGCCAAACTGCTGCAGCAGCCAGGCGCCCGCGCCCTGCTCAAGACCGAGGCCCTGTGGGAGCACCGGCAGTCCACCAGCGTCAGCGCGCTCGACCTGATGGCCGCCAGCGAGCTGCGCACCGCCTTCTACCAGCACCTGCTGGGGCTGTTCCAGCGCTTTGACGTGCTGGCCCTGCCGGCCACCCAGGTCTGGCCGTTTCCGATGGCACAGCGCTGGCCGCGCCAGATCGCCGGCCGCAGCATGGACACCTACCACCGCTGGATGGAAGTGACGCTGTACGCCACCTTCGCCGGCCTGCCGGCCATCAGCGTGCCGGCGGGCTTCCATGCCAACGGCCGCTGGCCAGCCGGGCTGCAGCTGATCGGCCGGCCAAAGGGCGACGCAGCGCTGCTGCGGGTGGCCGCCGGCTACGAGGCGGCGTCGACGGCGCTGCTGGCCCGGCGGCCCGCTGAACCGGGCGAACCGGGCTGACCAGGCTGACCAGGCGGACGGCGCAGCCAGGGTCGGGCGCCCGGCGCAGCACCGCCTGCGGCGTGCCGCACAATTCGCAGGCTTGGCCAGCATCGGCCGAAAGGGCGGCCCTGCAGTGAACGCTTCTCCCAGCGCTTCCAACCACCAACCGCCGCCGGTCCTGGGCTGGTTGCTGGTTGCGCTGCTGACAGGCCTGGCCTATGGCGTGGCGGGCCAGCTGGCACTGCTGCTGGCCATCCCGCCCAGCTACGCAGCACCGATCTATCCCAGTGCCGGCATTGCGCTGGCCGCCGTGCTGGTCTATGGCCGCCCGGCCCTGGCCGGCGTGGCCTTGGGCGCCTTCCTGCTCAATTGGCTGCTGGGCGATGCACGTGCGCAGTCTGGCCTGTCGGCGCTGGCCGCCGCGCTGGCCAGCGCGCTGGGTGCCAGCCTGCAGGCCGCCGCCGGTGCAGCGCTGATCCGCTGGCGCCTGCCCGGCCCGCTGCGCCTGGCCGAACCGCGCGACGTCGCCCTGTTCTGCCTGCTGGGCGCGGTGCTGGCCTGCCTGGTCAATGCCAGCGTCTCGCTGGCGGCCTTGGTGGCCGTGGGGGCCGTGCCGGTCTCGGCCGTGCCGTTCAACTGGTGGACCTGGTGGGCCGGCGACACCCTGGGGGTGCTGATCGGCGCCCCCATCACACTGACGCTGATCGGCCGACCGGCGGCCGACTGGCGGGGCCGGCGCCTCACCGTGGCCCTGCCACTGCTGGCCACCACCGCGCTGCTGGCCGTCGCCACCGTGACGGTGGCGCAGTGGGACCAGCAGCGCATCGAGAGCATCTTCGACCGCGATGCAACTGCGGTGGCCGCCGCCACCGAGGCGCAGCTGCGCCAGGCCAGCCTGGCGTTGGAATCGCTGCACGGCCTGCTGGTCGCGCTCGGACGAGGTCACCCCGGCCGAGCTGCAGCGTGCCACCGAGGCCTGGCTGGCGCTGCCGATCCAGCTGCAGGCGATGGGGGTCAGCCAGTGGGTGCTGCGGCCGGACATCGCCGCTTTCGAGGCACTGACCAGCCGCCAGCTCGGCCAGACCTACACCGTGTTTGACCGCCCAGCGCCGGACGGCCCGCCGCCCCAAGCGGGCGACAGTGCGGTGGTGGCCGTGCGCATGATCGCGCCTGCCGCCACCAACGCTGCGGCGCTGGGCGTCAACGCCCTGTCCATCCCGGCAGCGCGCGAAGCCATCTTGCGGGCCATCGACACCGGCGCCCCGGCGGCCACCAGTGGTTTTGTGCTGACACAAGAGGCCGGCCAGCAGACCGGCGTGGTGATCTACCGCGCGCTCTACAACGCCGAGCTGCCAGCCCAGGCCACGCCGGCGGCGCGCCGCGCAGCGGTACAAGGCGTGGTCTTCGTCAGCTTGCGCATGCAGCACTCGGTCGAAGCGGGCATGCGGCTGGCCCCGCCCTACCTGCGCTGGTGCCTGGTCGATGCCAACCCCAGCGCCAGCCGCCGGCAACTGGCCGGGCCGGCCGACTGCGAGACCGACGCGGCCCAGGCCCTGCAGCATGAAACCGCCATCCACCTGGGCGGACAGCGCTGGCTGCTGCGCCTGGGCGCCCAGCCCAATGCCGTGCCCGATGCCGGCCACGGCAACGCCTGGCTGTTTTCCACCGTGGGCCTGCTGTCGGCGACCATGCTGGCGGCGCTGCTGCTGACGGTGACCGGCCGCACCCGGCGCATCGAAGATGCGGTGGACGAGCGCACCGCCGACCTGCAGCGCGAGGCGGCCGAGCGCCGCCAGGCCGAATCGGCACTGCGCGCCAGCGAAGAGCGCTTTCGCAACATCTTCGACCATGCGCCGATCGGCATCGTCTATGCCGACCTGCAGGGCCGCATGCGCGACGCCAACCCCCGGCTGCGCGAGATGATCGGCTATGCCGGGCAGGCCTTGTCCGAGCGCAGCCTGGCTGAGCTGACCCATCCCGAGGACCGCGCCGACGACGCTGCAGGCCTGGCCCGGCTGCTGGCCGGCGCGCTGCCCGAATTTGAGCGCAGCTCGCGCCTGATGCACCGTGACGGGCAGACCCTGTCGGTGCGCATGAACTGGAGCGTGCTGCGCGACGCCGATGGCTTGCCGCAGCGCCTGGTGGCCGTGGTCGAAGACATCACCGAGCAGCTGCGCCGCCAAGACGCCGAGCGTGGCCGGCAAGCCGCCGAAGCGGCCAACCTGGCCAAGAACGAGTTTCTGTCGCCGCATGAGCCACGAGCTGCGCACCCCGCTCAACGCGATGCTGGGCTTTGCACAGTTGCTCGACATGGACAGCCGGCCGCCGCTGGCGGCGCACCAGCGCGCCTGGGCGGCGCAGATCCTGCAGGCCGGCTGGCATCTGCTGGAGATGATCAACGACACGCTGGACCTGTCGCGCATCGACGCCGGCATGCTGCGCATGAACATCGGCCCGGTGCCGCTGCAGGCGATGGTGCAGCAGTGTGTGGGCATGCTGGAACCTGCGGCCGCACGGCGCAACATCGGCATGCAGGTGCTGCTGGACGATGCCGCGCTGCAGGTGCTGTGTGACGAGACCCGGCTCAAGCAGGTGCTGACCAATCTGCTGTCCAACGCGGTGAAGTACAACCTGCCCGGCGGCCAGGTGGTGGTGCACAGCCAGCGCCTGGATGCCCAGACCGTGGCCTTGCGCGTGCTCGACACCGGCCTGGGCCTGACCGATGCGCAGATGGCCGACCTGTTTCAGCCGTTCAACCGCCTGGGCCGTGAACATGGCGATGTCGATGGCACCGGCATCGGCCTGGTCATCAGCCGCCGGCTGGCCGAGCTGATGGGCGGCACGCTGCATGCCGAGCGCACCGACGGCCAGGGCGCCACCTTTGTGCTGACGCTGCCCGTGGCGGCTGCCGCCACAGCGCAGCCGGGCCAGGCGCTGGCAAGCACGGCGCTGGCGCCGCTGTACCGCCAGCGCCGGGTGCACTATGTGGAAGACAACGAGACCAATGTGGAAGTGATGCGCGGCATCCTGGCGCAGCGGCCGCAGATCCTGCTCGAAGTGTCCAGCTTGGGGCTGGACGGCCTGACAGCCATCCGCAGCCGCCGGCCCGACCTGATCCTGCTGGACATGAACCTGCCCGATGTGGACGGCCTGGAACTGCTGCACCAACTGCAGCGCGACCCGGATTGCGCCACGATCCCGGTGGTGGTGGTGTCCGCCGATGCGACGACGGGCCGCATCGAAGCGGCATTGGCCGCCGGCGCCCGCCGTTACATGACCAAGCCACTGAACCTGGGCAGCTTTCTGGGCATGCTCGACGACCTGCTGGAAGGCATCGACAGCCGCTACGGCTGACGACCACCCGGCGCGCGCGGCGCCTGGTGGTCGTCAAGCGCTGCAAGCTGGCCGGCGTGGCCTGCACACGACCGGGCTGCGGGTGCACGTGCAGGTGCAGGTGCAGGTGCAGGTGTCGAGGCCGAGCCGGGCCGCTGCAGGGCTTCAGGACTTGGCCTTGGCTGCTGCGGCATCCTTGGCCGGCGCTTGCGGTGCCGCGCCAGGCGCAGGGCGGGCCGGCTTGGCCGCCGACGCAGCCACGGCGGTGTAGCCAGCGCCAGCCACCGTCAGGCCGTTCTGCGACAGCCTGGCCGCATTGCCGGGGCCCATGCCCGAGACACGCTCGACCAGGTCTGACCAGCTCTTGAACTGGCCTTGCTGGCGCGCGCTCAAGATCTTGGCCGACAGCGCCGGGCCGATGCCCTTGACGGCTTCCAGTTCGGCGGCGCTGGCCTGGTTGACGTCTGCGGCCGCGGCGCCTTGGCCGGCCAGCAAGGCCAGGCTGACAAACAGGGCGGTGATGAGGGAACGGACCATGGTGGGCTCCTGGGATAGGTTGGGTTGGCTTGGGTTGACAGCCCGCGGCGTGCAGCCTGCCGGACTGGTGTCCATTCTGGGAACCGGCCGCTGCGCTGACACTCCCCCGGGGGTGGGTACCGAGGGGGGCCCACCAAGGAAGGCCCACCTGCAGGCAAGGCCAATCAAGTGAGTGGAGACTCTCGTTGCCAGCGGCATGAGAACTGAGCCGCATGGATGGGCCAATTGCCAGGTCCCAGCTTTAGCACTCACAGTTCAAGAGTGCTAATATTCATGGAACCAAGCCTTCTTGGCTGAGTCGGAATAAGTATGAACCCTAGCTTCGCGACCACTGCACTGTCTGTCCGTGATCCCTGGGCCCTGGTGCCGTCACTCGGCAACCTGGACGCCTACATTTCGGCCGCCAACCGCTTGCCGATGCTGACGCAGGAAGAAGAGTCCCGCTACGCCAGGCGCCTGCGTGACGAGGCGGATGTCGACGCGGCCGGCCGTCTGGTGCTGTCGCACCTGCGCCTGGTGGTGTCGGTGTCGCGCCAGTACCTGGGATACGGCCTGCCGCATGGCGACCTGATCCAGGAAGGCAATGTCGGCCTGATGAAGGCCGTCAAGCGCTTCGACCCCGACCAAGGTGTGCGTCTGGTCAGCTATGCGCTGCACTGGATCAAGGCCGAGATCCACGAGTACATCCTGAAGAATTGGCGCATGGTCAAGCTGGCCACCACCAAGGCGCAGCGCAAGCTGTTCTTCAACCTGCGCTCGATGAAGCAAAGCCTGAAAAGCGACGCCAGCGACGGCAATGCCCACCGCAACAACCTGTCGGCAGCCGAAATCGACAGCGTGGCGCGCAGCCTGAACGTCAAGCCGGCCGAGGTGATCGAGATGGAAACCCGGCTGTCCGGTGGCGATGTGGCCCTGGAGCCGCTGACCGACGACGGTGAAGAAGCCTACGCGCCGATCGCCTACCTGGCCGACGACAGCGGCGAGCCCACCCGGGTGCTGGAAGCGCGCCGCCGCGACGCCTTGTCCAGCGACGGCCTGGTGCAGGCGCTGGCGGTGCTGGACGACCGCAGCCGCCGCATCGTCGAAGAGCGCTGGCTGAAGGTGAACGACGACAACTCGGGCGGCATGACGCTGCACGACCTGGCGGCCGAATACGGCGTCAGCGCCGAGCGCATCCGCCAGATCGAGGTGGCGGCGATGAAGAAGATGCGCAAGGCGATGGAAACCGCTTGATCTGACGACCGGGCGCTGTTCGCTGATCAAAAAAGCCGCGCACTGCGCGGCTTTTTGCTGGGCGGGCCCCGGCCTGTGCTCAGGCCGGCTCGGCCAGCAGCAGCTTCAGATCGTCGGCCAGCGCCTGCGCGCCCGTGCCATAGCGTGTGAACAAGCGCACCCGGCCCTTGGCATCGAAGACATAGGAGCCGGCGGTGTGGTCCATGGTGTAGCTGGTGTCGGTCTTGCCCGGCACCTTGTTGAAGAACACCTTGAACTCTTTGGCCGTGGCCACGGTCTGCTCTGGCGTGCCGCGCAGGCCGACGATGTCGGGACCGAAGTTCGCAACATAAGCCTTCAACAGGTCCGCCGTGTCGCGGGCCGGGTCGATGGTGACGAAGATGCCTTGCACCCGCGCACCGTCGGCACCCAGCGAGCGCTTCACTTCGGCCAGCTCGGCCATGGTGCCGGGGCACACATCCGGGCACTGGGTGAACCCGAAAAACACCACCACCACCTTGCCCTTGTAATCCGCCAGGCTGCGGGTCTGGCCCTCGGGGTCGAGCAGGCTCAGGGTGCGGGCGTATTCGGCACCCGTGATGTCGATGGCCTTGAAGGCCGGCTTGCTGCCGCCGGACAGCATGCCGTCACAGGCTGCCAGCCCGGCCACCGCCAGGGCACTGGCCAGCAGCAGGCTGCGGCGCATGGGCGGCCGTTGCGGGGTCTGTGTCTGTGTCGGTGTCGGTGTGGTCGTCATGCAAGCCAAGGCAGCAGGTAGTGGTCCAGCAGCAGTGCCGCGAACAGCAGCGACAGGTGCCAGATCGAGAAGCGGAAGGTCTCGCGGGCCAGTGCGTCGCTGTAGGTGCGCCACAGCCGCCAGCCATAGGCGATGAACCAGACCCCCAGCACCACGGCGCAGGCCAGGTAGAGCCAGCCGCTCATGCCGATGATGAAGGGCAGCAAGGTGGCAGCAAACAACACCAGGGTGTAGAGCAGCACATTGAGCCGGGTGAAATCACTGCCGTGGGTGACCGGCAGCATCGGCAGGCCCGGCGCGGCGGTAATCCTCGACCCGGTACAGCGCCAGCGCCCAGAAGTGCGGCGGCGTCCACAGGAAGATGATCAAGCACAGCACCAGGGCTTCAGGGCCGACATCGTTGCGCAGCGCGGCCCAGCCCAGCACCGGCGGCATGGCGCCCGAAGCCCCGCCGATGACGATGTTCTGCGGTGTCATCGGCTTGAGCACCACGGTGTAGATGACCGCATAGCCGACAAAGGTGGCAAAGGTCAGCCACATCGTCAGCGGGTTCACCCACCAGTACAGCAAGGCGCTGCCCAGGCCGCACAGCACCGCCGAGAACAGCAGGGCCTGTGTGGTGCTGAGCTCGCCCTTGGCCGTGGGGCGCCAGGCGGTGCGGGCCATCTTGCTGTCGATGGCTTGCTCGACCAGGCAGTTGAAGGCGGCGGCCGCACTGGCCACCAGCCAGATGCCGATGGTGGCCGGCACGGCCAGGCGCAAGGTCGGCCAGCCCGGCTCGGCCAGCAACATGCCGATGACCGCGCAAAACACGATCAGCTGCACCACCCGGGGCTTGGTCAGCGCCAGGTATTGCCGCACACGGCTGGCCGCAGGGCTGGAAGGAAGGACGGAAGCGGTCATCAGCAGAACTGCGGATTCTAAAAGGCTAAGAGGCTGAAGCCCGGGGTGGCGTGGCGGACGGCTGCATGGCCGGCTGAACAGGGGACGCCATGGCCGCGCTGACAGCTGGCTTGGCAGGCGACGCAGCAGGCACCTGGCGCTCAGCCGGCGCCACCTCGGCATGGCCCGCCGGTGCCCGCAGACGCGCCCACAAGGAAGTCAGCACCGCCACCAGCCCGGCCGCACCGGCGCTGTGGGCCAGCGCTGCGGCGATCGGCCAGCCCAGCACCACGTTGGACAAGCCGCTGGCCAGCTGCCAAAGCAAGAGGCCAGCCAGCGCCATGCCGTAGCGCTGCGCCGTGGCGTCAGCGCTGCGCCGCAGCGCCACGCACAGGCCAACCAGCACCAGCACCACCACCACGGCATACAGCCGGTGTGCCATGTGGATGGCCACCAGCGCATCAAAGGTCAGCGCCCCGCCCTGCCCGGTCTGGCCCAGGTGGCGCAGCAAGGTGAAACCCTGGGCAGCGTCCATCTGCGGCCACCACTGGCCGTTGCAGGCCGGGAAGCCCTGGCAGGCCAGCACCGCATAGTTGGTGCTGACCCAACCGCCCAATGCAATCTGCAGCACCACCACCGCCAGTGCGCCGGCCACCCAGCCCGGCGCCAGGCGCGACCGTGCCGCGACCAAGGGCCGGGCCCGGAAGAATTCATGCTGCAGCACCAGCAGCGCCAACAGCACCATGGCACCCAGCAAGTGCAGGGTGACGACGGCCGGGTAGAGCTTGAGGGTGACGGTGTATTTGCCGAAGGCGCCCTGCACCAGCACCCACACCAAGGTGGCCGTGGCCCACCACGGCGAATGCGGCAACTGCGCCCGCGCCCGCCAGGCCATGGCGGTGGCCACCAGGATCAGCGCGCCCACGGCCATGGCCAGGTAGCGGTGCAGCATCTCGATCCAGGCCTTGCCCACGGTGACCGGGCCGCTGGGCAGCGCCGCCTGGGCCGCACTGATCTCGGCATGCGCGCCGAACGGGCTCAACTCACCGTAACAACCGGGCCAATCCGGGCACCCCAGGCCGGAATCGGACAGCCGGGTGAAGGCACCCACCACGATCAGGTCGAGTGTGAGAAACAGGATCAGCGCGGTCAGCGCCGCCAGCTTGCGCGGCAGCGGCGCGCCGCGCTGGCGCAGCCACCACCAGGACAGCGGCAGCAAGGCGATCACGGCGGCCAGCCCCAGCAGGCGCAGCAGCGGGCTCCAGTCGATCAAGGCATGGGCGGCTTGCATGGCGACCGCCGGTTCAAGGCCTGGATGCCGCAGCCGCGGCAGCCGGCGCGGCGGTGGCTGCCGTGGCGGGCGGTGCACCGCTGGGAGCCGCGGCATCGTTGATCAAGGCCTGGCGGCCCGGCTTGTCCCAGCCCCCCGAAGCGCGCAGCAGGCGGTCGATGTCGCGCTTGAGCTTGGCCGGGTCGGCATTGGCCGGCGCCCGCATCATCCAGTCACCCAGCGGATCGACGATGTAGAGGTGGTCTTCCAGCGCCTGGCCGGGTGCGGGCTGCAGCCACGCCGCCACGGTGGCACGCGGCAGGCGCAGCATGTGCATGTCGGGCGTGCCGGCCAAGGCCTGCTGCAGGGCAGGTTTGACCGCCGTGTCGTCGACCACCAGCCACAGCTTGTCGATGCGGCCACGCTCACGGCCGGTCATCTCGCGCAGCTGGCGCTGCATGTACAGCCGCTTCTCGCAGGCCTCGGCGCAGGCGCCGCTGTCGACCACCACCAGCAGCCATTGCCCGGCCAGGCCGCGCAACACCTGCGGTGCACCGCCGTCCAGCGGCTGGGCCGGCACGGCGGGCATGGGCACAGGGGGCTGGATCAGGTCGCTGTAGGCCGTGGCACCACCGGTCGGTCGAATGCCGTAGTACAGGGTGTAGCTGGCGATCACCGGCGCGGCACAGGCGGCCATGATCAGCAACATCTTGAAGCGGCCGCTGCCTCTGCGGCGCGCCAGCGCGTCCGCGGGTTGCGGCAGCGAATGAACGGTCATGCCCAAGGGCTCGGAGGGTTGTTTCATGCGGCAGGTCTGGAGGGCGCGGAACCACGGCTGGCTGAGCGCAGCCGCGGGCGTAGAAACTGGAACCACAGCGTGAGGCCGACAAGCAGCGCGCTGAGCGAAAACCACTGGAAGGCGTAGCCGTGGTGCTTGCCGACATCCACCGCCACGGCGGGCCAGGCGCGCAGCAGGCCGTCGTCGGGTACATCGACCAGGCCGCCAGCGCGGTCGGCAAGCGCTGCCACGGCCTCGGCTGGCGCAGCCCGGGTCGGCTCGGTCTGCTGCACCGACAGCGGCCGCAAGGCCAGACCGATTTCACGCGCCAACACATCCACATCGAGATTTTGCCGGATCACCCCTTGCTCCGCCCCGGCCAGGGCCAACAGCTTGGACGGGGGTGGGGCCAGCCGGCCGACCACCAGCACATCACCGGGCTGTTCGGGCAAAGGCTGCAGGCGGCTGCGGTCGGCAAAATCGCGCGGCATCCAGCCACGCTGCACCAGCACGGCATCGCCAGGCGCCAACAGCAGCGGCGTGACGACAAAGAAGCCCTGGCGGGCCTGCATCTGCCGGTTGTCCAGGTACACGGTCTGCGCGTGCAACCAGCGCCCGCGCAGCTGCACCGGGCGGTAATGCTGCGCGGCGGCGGCGGCCTCGCTGCGCGGCAGATCCGCCTGCGGCAAGGGGCTGAGGCTGCCGCGGGCACTGATGCGCGCCTGCAGGTCCAGCTTCTGCTGCGCCCGGTCGAGCTGCCACCAACCCAGGCGCGCGGTGAGCAAGGCCGCCAGCAGCGCCACCACCAGCACCACCAGGCGGCGCCGGCCAGGCGCAGGCGATACCCCGGCCCTCAGCATGCGGCGGCCCAGGCCGGATAATCTGCAACCATGAAAATCGTGATCGTCATTGCCTTGGTGCTGGTGCTGGCCTCGCTGGCCGGTGCCGGATTGTTCATGCTGCGCAAGGGTGGTGATGGCGGCTCCCGCAATGGCCGCATGGCGCGTGCGCTGGCCTTGCGGGTGGGGCTGTCGATCGCGCTGTTCCTGTTCATCCTGCTGAGTTGGGGCATGGGCTGGGTGCGGCCGACCGGCTTGCCGATGGGCTGAGTTCGCCGCCGGTCGACCAAGCCGACCGCCGCCGCGTCCATCAAGCCCATCAACCGTCCACCACCCCGCCCACCAAGAAAAAAGGCCGGCTGCAAGCCGGCCTTCTGCTGTGTGCGGGCCGCAGCCTCAGTCGGTCTTGGCCACCACGTGCACCGTCACTTCGACGAGCACATCGCTGTGCACCGCCACCGACACCGGGAACTCGCCCAGGGTCTTCAGCGGGCCGTTGGGCATGCGCACCTGCGACTTGGCCAGGTCGAAGCCCAGCTTCTTCAGGCCTTCGGCCACGTCGGCATTGGTCACCGAGCCGAACAGACGGCCGTCGACACCGGCCTTCTGGGCGATGGTGACGGTCTTGCCGCTCAGCTTCTCGCCGACGGCTTGCGCGCCGGCCAGCTTTTCAGCGGCGGTCTTCTCCAACTCCGCACGGCGGGTTTCGAATTCCTGGATGGCGGTGGCAGTGGCACGCCGGGCTTGCTTGGTGGGGATCAGGAAGTTGCGGGCATAGCCGTCCTTGACCTTGACCACATCACCCAGGTTGCCCAGGTTGGACACTTTTTCGAGCAGGATCACTTGCATGTTGGCTGCTCCTTCAGACGCGGTGCTGGTCGCTGTACTGCACCAGTGCCAGGAAGCGCGCACGCTTGATGGCCACGGTCAGCTGGCGCTGGTAGTAAGCGCGCGTGCCGGTCAGGCGAGCGGGCGTGATCTTGCCGTTTTCGCCGACGAAGTCACGCAGGGTGTCCACGTCTTTGTAGTCGATCTCTTCGACGTTGGCGACGGTGAAGCGGCAGAAACGCTTGCGCTTGAACAGCAGCGATTGCGTGTTGCGCTTGGGCTTGCGGTCTTTGGAAAACTTACCTTTACCACGGGGCGGGGGCATGGTGCACCTCTTTCAATTGGTTGTCAGGCATTCAGTGCCGGACGGTGAATCTGGGGGATCGGGTGTCAGCTCGGTGATGTGAAACAGCATGCCGCGTCCGTTGCGCGCCGTGCCCAGAAAGCCGCCAAACAGGCCGGTGCTTCCCAGGGCCAGCGCCTCCAGGGGCCGCGACAACCCGCCGATGGCCAGCGCCTTGATCTCCAGGGAGACTTGGCGTGGCTGCCCGTCTTCGGTGACTGTGCTGCTGTGTTGCAGCTTGCAGTCGGTGACCGGAAGACCGGCGGGCGTGTAGCGCAGGGCGCCCCGTTCGACCAGCTGGGCCGACAGAACCAGGCGGTTCATCGACGCAACAGGCCGCGGTGCGGCAGGGCTGTGTCAATCAGGCGCTGGCCTCCGGGGCCGGGGCCTTGCGCGCTTCTTCCTTCTCGACCGCCTTCATCATGACCGACGGCGTGGTCTCGGCCTTGGACTTCAGCACCGTCAGGTGGCGCAGCACGGCGTCGTTGAAGCGGAAACCGGTCTCGATTTCAGCCAGGGTTTCCTTGCTGCATTCGATGTTCAGGCACACGTAGTGGGCCTTGGCCAGTTTCTGGATCTGGTAGGCCAGCTGGCGGCGGCCCCAGTCCTCAACACGGTGCACCTTGCCGGCGGCAGCGGTGACGATGCCTTTGTACCGCTCCAGCATGGCCGGTACTTGCTCGCTCTGATCCGGGTGGATCAAGAGCACGATCTCATAGTGACGCATGGACACTCCTTGTGGGTTCCGGCCCTGTGGGCACCGGAAGCTGCCTGCGCCGGCGGGGTGCCAGACAGTGCAGCAATTGCCGCGCACCAGCGTCAACGGGTGCAGCAGCAGAGGGAAAGCCCATGATTATAGCGCGGACGGCGGGCCTGAGTGCGTCTGCCTTGCCGGCCAGGGCTCGGGCTGGCGCAGGCTGTCGGCCATGGCCTGCTCGGCCGCCGCCGGCGCTCGGCGTGAGCAGGCTCACCAGCACCAGCGCCAGGCAACCCGCCGGCACGCCAAACACGCCGGCGGCCACCGGGTCGATGCCGAACCAGCGCAGGTCGGCGCCGGCCTCGGCCAGGCCGAAGAAGGCGCGCGGCTCAGCCAGGTTGCGGGCCATGTACCACAGGCACATCCCAGCGCCGGTGAGCATGCCCGCCACCGCGCCCGCACGGTTGGCGCGGCGCCAGAAAATGCCCACCACCAAGGCCGGAAAGAAGGTGGCTGCTGCCAGCGAAAACGCCGCTGTGACAAAGGGCAGGATGGCGGTGATGCGCATCGACGCCACCCAGGCCGCCAGCACGGCGGTGACCAGCACCATCAGCTTGCTGAACATCACCCGCTTGATGGCCGAGGTGTTGGGCCGCACCACGCGGAAGAAAAAGTCGTGCGACAGGGCATTGCTGATGGTCAGCAGCAGGCCGTCGGCCGTGGACAGGGCAGCGGCCAGGCCACCGGCGGCCACCAGATAGGTCACCACCAGCGGCAGGCCGCCCAACTCGGGCGCGGCCAGCACGATCATGTCGGCACCCAGCCGCAGTTCGGCAAACTGCAGAAAGCCGTCGCCGTTGATGTCCTGCACCGACACCAGGGAAGTGTCGAGCTTGCTCCAGCGGCGGATCCACTCGGGCAGGCTGCTGAAACTGGTGCCCACCAATTCGGTGAAGACCTGGTACTTGACCATCACCGCCAGCGCCGGCGCGCTGAGGTAGAGCAGCACGATGAAGCTGAGCGACCAGCCCACCGAGCGCCGGGCCTGTGACACCGACGGCGTGGTGTAGCAGCGGGTCAGCACGTGCGGCAATGCAGCCGTGCCCAGCATCAGACAGAACACCAGCGCCAGGAAGTTGTTGCGCGCCTGGGTGCCACTGGGCCCGGCAGTGCCCAATTGCCCGGTCTGCGGTGCCAGCCCAGCCAGTGGCAAGGCCTGGCTGCGGGCCTCGTCACGCTCGCGCTGGTAGAGCGCGCGGGCCTCGGGCTCGCTGCGCGGCAGGCGCTGCAGCGCACGCTCGGCCTGCTGGATCTGCGCCAGCGGCGCGTTTTCGGCCGACATGCGCGCGACCTGCTGCGCCAGCAGCTGCGCTGTCGCTGGCCATGGCGGCGGGCACATCACGCAGCTTGCGCTGGGCGTCGTCGGCGCGCTCGGACAGCAGGCGGCGCACCTCGACCTCGGCCGGGTCGACCAGCAACTGGGCCTCGCGTGCGCTGACCACCTGGAGCTGCTGCTTGTAGCTGAACACCGGCAGCCAGGAGCCGGTCTGGTTGTGGCTGAGCCACAGCACCGGCACGGTGTAGGCAATGATCAGCACGATGTACTGCGCCACCTGGGTCCAGGTGACGGCGCGCATGCCGCCCAGGAAGCTGCACACCAGCACACCGCCCAGGCCGACGAAGACGCCGATCTCGAAGGAGAAGCCGGTCAGGTGCGAGGTGACCAGGCCGACACCGTAGACCTGCACCACCAGATAGACAAAGCTGACCAGCACGGTAGACGCCACGGCGATCAAGCGCACAGCCTGGCCACCGTAGCGGGCGCCGAGAAAGTCGGGGATGGTGAATTGGCCGAAGCGCCGCAGGTACGGCGCCAGCAGGATGGCCACCAGGCAGTAACCACCCGTCCAGCCCAGCACATAGGCCAGGCCATCGAAGCCCTGCAGATAGAGCACACCCGCGGTGCCGATGAAGCTGGCAGCCGACATCCAGTCGGCCGCCGTGGCCATGCCGTTGTACATGGCCGGCACACGGCGTCCGGCCACGTAGTACTCGGCCTCGTCGGTGGTGCGGCTGGCCAGACCGATGCCGGCGTACACCAGCACCGTGGCGATCAGAAAGCTGCTGCCGATCCAGCCACGCGACCAGCCCTGCCGTTCCAGCAGCGCCAGCGCCAGCACAAACAGCACCAGCGCCAGGGTGAACAGCCCGTAGCGGCGGTGCAGCTTGCGGGCAAAGCGGGCAGTGGACGCGGTGCTGCCCGAAGGCTGGCTGGGCATGGCGGGGTCAGCCGGGCACCGGGCGCAGACTGCTGCAGCAGGCGGGTGTCAGCGTGCGGCCAACCGGGTCCAGGTCTCGACCACCGAATCGGGGTTCAGCGAGATCGAGCCGATGCCCTCGGCCGACAGCCAGTCGGCGAAGTCGGGGTGGTCGCTGGGGCCCTGGCCGCAGATGCCGATGTACTTGCCACAGGCCCGGCAGGCGGCAATGGCGCGGCTGATCAGCGCCTTGACAGCGGGGTCGCGTTCGTCGAAGTCGGCCGCCAGCAGTTCCAGGCCGGAGTCCCGGTCCAGGCCCAGGGTCAGCTGGGTCAGGTCGTTCGAGCCGATGCTCATGCCGTCGAAATGGGCCAGGAACTGGTCGGCCAGGATGGCGTTGCTGGGCACCTCGCACATCATGATGACGCGCAGGCCGTTCTGGCCACGCGCCAGGCCGCGGTCGGCCAGCAACTGCACCACCTTTTCAGCCTGGGCCACGGTGCGCACAAAGGGCACCATGATCTCGACATTGGTCAGGCCCATCTCGTTGCGCACCCGCTTGATGGCTTCGCATTCCATGGCGAAGGCATCGGCAAAGGCGCCGCTGATGTAGCGGCTGGCGCCACGGAAGCCCAGCATCGGATTTTCTTCGTCCGGCTCGTAGCGGCTGCCGCCGATCAGCTTCTTGTACTCGTTCGACTTGAAATCAGACAGGCGCACGATCACCGACTTGGGCCAGAAGGCCGCCGCGATGGTGGCCACACCCTCGACCAGCTTGTCGACATAAAACGCCCGCGGGCTGGCATGGCCGCGCGCCACCGATTCCACCGCCTTCTTCAGGTTGGGGTCGATGTTCGGATAGTCGAGGATCGCCTTCGGGTGCACGCCGATGTTGTTGTTGATGATGAATTCCAGCCGCGCCAGGCCCACGCCGCTGTTGGGGATCTGGGCAAAGTCGAAGGCCAGCGACGGGTTGCCCACGTTCATCATGATCTTCACCGGGCAGTACGGCAGTTCACCGCGCTTGATCTCGCTGACTTCGGTCTCGAGCAGGCCGTCGTAGATGTAGCCGGTGTCACCCTCGCTGCAGACCACCGTCACCAGGGCGGCGTCGGCCAGCTTTTCGGTGGCGTCTCCGCAGCCCACCACCGCCGGAATGCCGAGCTCACGCGCGATGATGGCCGCGTGGCAGGTGCGACCGCCGCGGTTGGTGACGATGGCGCTGGCTTTCTTCATCACCGGCTCCCAGTTGGGGTCGGTCATGTCGGTCACCAGCACATCACCGGCCTGCACCTTGTCCATCTCGCTGATGTGCGAGACCAGCCGCACCCGGCCGGTGCCGATCTTCTGGCCGATGGCGCGGCCCTCGGCCAGCACGGCGCTGCGTTGGGCCGCCGCCGTCTTGAGCTTGTAGCGGTGCTCGGTCTGGTTGGCCGACTGGCTCTTCACCGTCTCGGGCCGGGCCTGCAGGATGTAGAGCTTGCCGTCCTCGCCGTCCTTGCCCCACTCGATGTCCATCGCCCGGCCGTAGTGCTGTTCGATGATCAGCGCGTAGTTGGCCAGCTCGGTCACGTCGGCGTCGGTCAGCGCATAGCGGTTGCGCAACTCGGGCGGGTTGTCGACGGTGCGCACCAGCTTGCCGGAGGCCAGCCGCTCGTCGGTCGGCACAAATTCCATGCGGATCAGCTTGCTGCCCAGGTTGCGGCGGATGATGGCCGGCTTGCCCGCGCGCAGCCCCGGCTTGTGCACATAGAACTCGTCGGGGTTGACGGCGCCCTGCACCACGGTCTCGCCCAGGCCGTAGCTGGCGGTGATGAAGACCACGTCTTCGAAGCCCGCTCTCGGTGTCGATGGTGAACACCACGCCAGCGGCACCCACATCGCTGCGCACCATGCGCTGCACACCGGCCGACAGCGCCACATCGGCATGGGCAAAGCCCTTGTGCACCCGGTAGCTGATGGCACGGTCGTTGTAGAGGCTGGCAAACACCTCCTTCATCTTGTGCAGCACGTCGTCGATGCCATGCACATTCAGGAAGGTCTCCTGCTGGCCGGCAAACGACGCATCGGGCAAGTCTTCCGCGGTGGCCGACGAGCGCACCGCAAAGCTGACCGTCGGGTTGCTGGCTGTCAGTTCGGCAAACGACGCGCGCACTGCAGCGTCGAAGTCAGCCGGGAATGGCGCATCCAGCACCCATTGCCGGATCTGGGCGCCGGCGGCGGCCAGCGCATTGACATCGTCGGTGTCCAGCGCATCCAGCCGGGCGTTGATCTTGTCGGTCAGGCCACCGTGCTGCAAAAAGGCGCGGAAGGCATGGGCGGTGGTGGCGAAGCCGCCCGGCACACGCACGCCGGTGGCGGCAAGCTGGCTGATCATCTCGCCAAGGCTGGCGTTCTTGCCGCCGACCACCTCGACGTCCTGCATTCTCAGGTGTTCAAACGGGATGACCAGGGCGGTCGCCAGATGGGTGGAAGACATGGGAAAGCTCCGGGATGGTGGGGAAGACGGGCAGCAGGCGCACGCGTGCCAGACCCCTGGCCGGCCCACGCACCTGCAGCCGCAGCCGCGCACGCAGGGCGCTGGTCACCTGGGCTGGGGCGGACGTGGCGGGTGCGGGCGGGGCGCATGGCAGGGGAACGCATGGCATGGGGTGACGCGGCAAAGGCGCACACGGCAGCCAGGCGCTGGTGCGGCAGGGGTGGTCGGGCGGTGACGCTGGGGAGGCACGGCGCTTGCAAGGTGCTGCTTATTCTACGGACGATGCCCCCTATCATGGACCGCACCCCATCCCTGACGGCTGACACCAGCACCACCATGACCAATCGCAGCGTGTTCTTTGTCTCGGACGGCACCGGCATCACCGCCGAGACCTTCGGCAATTCGATCCTGGCGCAGTTTCCGGCCTTGCCACGGCATGTGCGCCGGCCCTTCATCGAAACCACCGACAAGGCCCGCGAAGTGCTGGCCGAGATCAACCAGGTGGCCGACGCCGAGGGCAAGCGGCCCATCGTCTTCATCACCCTGGTCGACGACGCCGTGCGGGAGATCATCACCGGGCCCGATTGCCGCGGCCTGGTGCTCGACATCCTGCAGGCCTTTGTGGTGCCGCTGGAAGCCGAGTTCGGCGTCAAGAGCAACCACCGGGTGGGGCGCTTCAGCGGCGTGGCCAAGAGCAGCGAGTACCACCAGCGCATCGAGGCGATCAACTTCAGCCTGGCACATGACGACGGCCAATCCTCGCTCAATCTGGCCAATGCCGATGTGATCCTGCTGGGTGTCAGCCGCAGCGGCAAGACGCCCACCAGCCTGTACCTGGCCATGCAGCACGGCATCAAGGCAGCCAACTATCCCTTGATCCCCGAGGACTTCGAGCGCCACAAGCTGCCCACCGCACTGGCGCCCTTCCTGAGCAAGTGTTTCGGCCTGACGATCGACCCCGAGCGGCTGAGCCAGATCCGCCACGAGCGCCGCCCTGGCAGCAAATACGCCGCGCTGGAGAACTGCCGCTATGAGGTGCGCGAGGCCGAGTCGATGATGCGGCGCAGCGGGGTGTCGTGGCTGAGCAGCACGCACAAGTCGATCGAGGAGATCGCCACCACCATCCTGCGCGACATCCGTCCGGACAGGCTGGTCTATTGAGCGGCTGGCCAGCCCCGCCGCATCGATTCATACAGGCACACCGCCGCAGCGGCAGCGACGTTCAGCGACTCTTCGCCGCCCGGCTGCGGGATGCGCACTGTGTGCGCGCAGCGCGCCAGCAGCGCTGGCGCCACGCCCTGCCCTTCATGCCCCAGCAGCCAGGCGCAGGGGCGGGGCAAATCGGCCTGCACCAGGCTGGCCGTGGCGTCCAGCGCCGTGCCCACCAGCGGCACGGTGAGTGCATCCAGGTCCTCTGGCTGCAGACCTTCCACCAGGCGCAGGCCGAAATGCGCACCCATGCCGGCACGCAGCACCTTGGGCGACCACAGCGCGGCCGTGCCCTGCAGCGCCAGCACCTGGGCCACGCCGAAGGCCGCTGCGCTGCGCAGAATGCTGCCGACGTTGCCGGCGTCCTGCAGCCGGTCGAGCACCACGCTGCTGGCCTGCGCATCGATGGTCGGCACCACCGGCACCGGCAGCAGGTAGCCAATGCGGGCGGGTGACGGCAGCGCGCTGATGCCGTCGAACAAGGCGTCGGGCACCAGCACCATGCGCGGCGCCCAGCGGGCCAGCGCCCGCAGCGCCGGCTGCGCCCAGGCTGCGGCGCTGACCACCGCCTGCGCCGGGCGCTGGCCCCGCTGCTGCAGTGCGCTGCACAGGTGCTCACCTTCCAGCCACAGCTCGCCGCTCTTGCGGTAGGCCGCCGGGTCGCGCACCTGCTTGCGCAGGCGCTGCAGCAGCGGATTGTCCTTGGACGTGATCGGCGCTGGCTCGGTCATCACAGCGGCTGCGGTGGTGGCGAGGGTGGCTGCGGTGTTGGCAGCGGCCTGCCGGCCTCGATCACCGCGCGCACCGGCGCATAACTGCGGCGGTGCGCGGGGCAGGCGCCATGCTGCTGCAGGGCCGCCAGGTGCGCGGCCGTGGGGTAGCCCTTGTGGCCGGCAAAGTTGTAGGCCGGGTGCGCGGCATGCAGGTCCAGGCAGAGCCGGTCGCGGTGCACCTTGGCCAGGATGGACGCGGCCGAGATCGCCGCCACCTTGCGGTCGCCCTGCACGATGGCGGCCGCCGGCATCGTCAGCACGGGCAGGCGGTTGCCGTCGACCAGCACCCGGTGCGGCACCAGGCGCAGGCCGTCCACCGCCCGGCGCATGGCCAGCAAGGTGGCCTGCAGGATGTTGAGCCGGTCGATCTCTTCGACGCTGGCTTCGGCAATGCAACAGGCCAGTGCGCGGGCGCGGATGTCGTCGAACAGCGCCTCGCGCCGGCGGGCACTCAGGGTCTTGCTGTCGGCCAGGCCGCGGATCGGCTGCAGGTCATCGAGGATGACGGCAGCAGCCACCACCGGGCCGGCCAGGGGCCGCGGCCGGCTTCGTCCACACCGGCCAGCAGGCCGGGCCGGGCCCAGATCGGGCCCAGTTGCTCAAGCTTGAATGAGTTGCGCGATGGCATCGGTGGCTTTCTGCGCGGTGTTCTGGCGCAGGCTGTGGTGCAAGTCGGTGAAGCGCTGCACCAGGGCATCGCGGCGCGGCGCGTCGTCCAGCCAGGCCAGACCTGCGCGCGCCAGCGCCTCGGGCGTGGCGTCTTGCTGGATCAGCTCGGGCACGACAAAGGCGCCGCTCAGGATGTTGGGCAGGCCGAACCAGGGCTGGTAGGCCTGGCGGCGCATGCGCTGCCAGTTCAGCCAGGCCAGGTGGTAGGTGATGACCATCGGCCGCTTGAACAGCGCGGCCTCCAGCGCCGCCGTGCCGCTGGCCACCAGGGTCAGGTCGCAGGCGGCCAGCGCGGCATGGCTCTGGCCGTCGAGCAGGCGGATGTCGGCACCCGCCCCATGCTGCGCCACGATCGGTTCCAGCAGCGCCCGCAGCCCAGGTGCGACCGGCAAGACAAAGCGCAGGCCAGGCTGCTGGCGGCGCATCAGCACCGCGGCAGCGGCGATCCGCGGCGCGATGTGGCGGATCTCGCTGCGCCTGCTGCCGGGCAGCAGGGCCACCACGGTGTCGCCCTCGGCCAGGCCCAAGGCTGCGCGCGCAGCGGCACGGGGCGGCTACCAGCGGAATGGCGTCGGCCAGCGGATGGCCGACAAACGTGGCCGCCACGCCATGGCGCTGCAGCAGCGCCGGCTCGAACGGAAACAGGCACAGCACATGGTCGGCCGCAGCCCGCAGCGTGTGCACCCGCTCGGCACGCCAGGCCCAGATCGACGGGCAGACGAAATGCACGGTCTTGATGCCGGCGCCGCGCAAGCGGGTTTCCAGGCCGAAGTTGAAATCGGGGGCGTCGATGCCGATGAAGGCAGCCGGCCGCGCCGCCAACAAGCGGTCGCCCAACTGGCGGCGGATGCGCAACAGCTCGGGCAGGCGTTTGAGGGCGTCGACATAGCCGAACACGCTGAGCCGCTCGTGCGGCCACCAGGCGTCGAAGCCCTGGGCCACCAGCTTCGGCCCGCCGATGCCAGCGGTCTGCAGACCCGGCCAGCGCTGCTTCAGGCCGGCCAGCAACAGGCCGCCCAGCAGGTCGCCCGAGGCTTCGCCCGCAACCAGGCCCAGGCGCAGTGGCGCAGCGCCGAGCATGGCGGACCCGGCATCGGCCATGTGGTGGCTCAGCGGACGATGCCGCGGGTGGCGCTGGTCAGAAAATCGACCATGGCCTGCACGTCGGCTGCCACGCTGCCGGTGACACCGTCCGCCGCAACTTCCTCCACACCAGCCTCCACACCGCGCTCGGCCGGGGTGGCCAAGGCGCCGATCTGGGTGATGGCGTCGGCCAGTGGCAGGCCATTGCGGTAGAGCAGCTTGTACATCTGGCGGATCACGGCCTGGCGCTCGGCGCTGAACCCGCGCCGCTTCAGGCCGGTGAGGTTGACCGCACGTGCGGCCAGCGGGTTGCCATCGGCGGTGATGAAGGGCGGCACATCTTGCGCCACATGCGCCTGGAAGCCGATCATCGCGTGGGCGCCGATCTGCACGAACTGGTGCACGCCGGAGAGCCCGCCGATGGTGGCCCAGTCACCCACCTGCACATGGCCAGCCAGGGTGGCGTTGTTGGCCAGCACGCAATGGCTGCCCAGCTGCACATCGTGGGCGATGTGCACATAGGCCATCACCCAGTTGTCGTCGCCGATGCGGGTGACACCGCCGTCCTGCACCGTGCCGGTGTTGATGGTGACAAATTCGCGCACGGTGTTGCGGTCGCCGATCACCAGGCGGGTGGGCTCGCCGCGGTACTTCATGTCCTGCGGCGCGGCACCGATGCTGGCGAACTGGAAGATGCGGTTGTCACAACCGATGCTGGTGTGGCCTTCGACCACACAGTGCGCACCAATGCTGCTGCCCGCGCCAATGCGCACATGCGGGCCGATCACCGCATACGGCCCGACGGTCACGTCGGCGGCCAGTTCGGCCTGCGCATCGACCAGCGCGGTGGCGTGGATCTGGCCCATGTGCCGGGCCTCAGGTCACCTTGCGCATGGTGCACATCAGCTCGGCCTCGACCGCTGTCTCACCATCGACGCTGGCGCGGGTGTTGTACTTGTAGATGCCGGCGCGGGCGCGGCTGATGCTGGCTTCCAGGATCAGCTGGTCACCGGGTTCGACCACCCGCTTGAAGCGGGCGCCGTCGATGCCGACGAAGTACACCACGGTGTCGGCGTCGGGCTCCTGGCCCAGTGATTCAAACGACAGCAGCGCGGCAGTCTGCGCCAGCGCTTCGAGCATCAGCACACCCGGCATCACCGGGCGGTGCGGAAAGTGGCCATTGAAGTAAGGCTCGTTGATGCTGACGTTCTTCAGCGCCTTGATGCGCTTGTTGATCTCGATCTCCAGCACCCGATCAACCAGCAGGATCGGATAACGGTGCGGCAGCAGCTTCAAGATGCGGTGGATATCGAGCACGGGGGCAGTCATGGTCTTGTCTTCTCCAGCGCCCGGATGCGGTCGCGCAGGGTGTGCAGTTGGCGCAGCGTGGCGGCGTTCTTTTCCCAGGACGCATTGTCATCGAAGGGAAACAAGCCGCTGTACTGCCCCGGCTTGAGGATGGAGCGGGTGACCACCGTGGCGGCGCTGATGTGCACATGGTCCACCAGCTCCAGGTGGCCCAGGATGATGGCGCCGCCACCGGCGGTGCAGTGCTTGCCGATCTTGGCACTGCCGGCGATGCCGACGCAGCCGGCCATCGCGCTGTGGGCGCCGATGTGCACGTTGTGGCCGACCTGGATCAGGTTGTCGAGCTTGACGCCGTCGTCGAGCACCGTGTCGTCGAGCGCGCCGCGGTCGACGCAGGTGTTGGCGCCGATCTCGACATCGTCGCCGATGCGCACCGCGCCCAGTTGCTCGATCTTGACCCAGCTGCCCTGGTGCGGCGCAAAGCCGAAGCCATCGGCGCCGACCACCACGCCGCTGTGCAGGATGCCGCGTGCGCCGACCACGCAGGCCTCGCCCAGCGTGACACGGGCTGCCAGGCGTGTGGCCTCACCGACCACCGCGCCTGCGCCGACATGGCCATGGCTGCCGACCACCGCCCCTGCGCCGATGCGGGCGCCAGCGCCCACATAAGCCAGGGCGCCCACCGATGCGCTGGGGTGGATGTGGGCACCGGGCTCGACCACGGCGCTGGCATGCACGCCCGGCACCGCCGCCGCACGGCTGCGCGCGGCCCACCACTGGGTGAGCCGGGCAAAGTAGAGGTAGGGGTCGGGCGTGACGATCGCCGCACCACGTGCCAGCGCCAGGTCCTGCTGCGCCGGCCCGACGATGACGCAGGCCGCCTGTGACGCCGCCATCTTGGCCGCATAGCGCGGGTTGGCCAGGAAGCTCAGGCTGGTGGCATCGGCCGATTCCAGCGTGCGCCAGCCGCAGGATGGGCAGGTCGCCGTCGCCGTGCAGCACCCCGCCCAGGGCGGCCACCACATCGGCCAGCCGCAGGGTGGCAGCCACGGTGGCCCTACTTGGCGCCAGGGGCGTTCAAGGCCTTGATCACCTTTTCGGTGATGTCGACCTTCGGGCCGGCAAAGACCACGTCCTGCAGGATCAGGTCGTACTTTTCGCCTTCGAAGATCTGCTTGATGACCTTGTTGGCGCGCTCGACGATGCCGGCGGTTTCTTCATTGCGGCGCTGGTTCAGGTCTTCCTGGAACTCGCGGCGCTTGCGCTGCAGATCACGGTCTTGCTCGACCAGTTCGCGCTGGCGGCGGCTGCGCTCGCTCTCCGGCAAGGTCGGGGCATCTTTCTCCAGCTTGTCGGCGGCTGCCTTGAGCTTGCCGGCCTGGTCGTTCAGGTCCTTGTCGCGCTTGCTGAAGTCGGCTTCCATGCGGGCCAGCGCAGCCTTGGCAGGCGCGGCCTCGCGCAACACACGTTCGCTGTTGACGTAGCCGATCTTCAGTTCTTGTGCCAGCGCGGCGCCGGTGGCCAGCAGGGCCGACAGGCCGATCAAGCTGCCGGCTGCCAGGGACTTGAGATTCATCATGGTCATCAGAACGCAGTCCCGATCTGGAATTGGAAACGCTGGATTCTATCTGTGGGCTGTTTCTTCACTGGCGTGCCCCAGCTCAGCTTGAGCGGGCCCACCGGCGAGATCCACGACAGCCCCAGGCCAGCCGATGCACGCAGGCTGCTGGCATTGATCTTCTCGCCTTCACGCCACACGTTGCCGGCGTCGGCGAAGGCGAAGATGCGCAGCGACTTGTCATTGCCGGTGCCGGGCACCGGAAAGTACAGCTCGGTGTTGAGGTTGATCTTGCGGGCGCCGCCGATGTAGGCACCGGTGGGGTCGATCACGCCCAGCGAGTTCTGTTCAAACACACGCACCGAACCCAGGCCGCCACCGTAGAAATTCTTGAACACCGGGTAAGGCCGGTCGCCCTGGCCAACCCCCCAGCCGATTTCGCCGTTGATGCCCAGCGTGAGCTTTTGCCACAGCGGGAAGAACTGCTGGTACTGGGCATTGGTGCGGATGAAGCGCACGTCGCCCGCGATGCTCCATTCGACATTGACACGCTGGTACTTGCCAGCGGTGGGGCTGATGGCGCTGTCGCGCTGGTCGCGCGCCCAGCCCAAGGTCAGCGGCAGCGAGGTCGACCGGGCGCCATACAACTGGCGGTAGTTGAAATACTGCGCCGGGATGCCCGCGCTGGCGCCGATGTTGGTCTGCTCGATGCCGATGCCGAAGAACACGGTGTCGTATTCAGAGAACGGCACGCCGAAGCGGATGGCGCCACCCGGATTGGAAATCTGGTACTGGTCGCCCAGGCTGTTGAAGGGGCGCGACGTGCGGTAGTACAGATCGATGCCGCGGGAGATGCCATCGACCGTGAAATACGGGTCGACGGTGGAAAACACCAGGCTGCGGCCGGTCTTGCTGGTGTTGACCTCGATGCCCAGGTAGTTGCCCGAGCCGAACACGTTCTCCTGCTTGACCGAGGCGCTCAGCGCCAGCCGGTCGGCACTGGAAAAGCTCACGCCCAGCTGCAGGTTGCCGGTGGGCCGCTCGGTGACATTGACGCTCAGGTCGACCTGGTCGGCGGTGCCCGCCACCTCGGTCTCGTTGACCTCGACGTCCTTGAAATAACCCAGGCGGTCAACACGGTCGCGCGACAGCTTGATGCGCTCGCCGTCGTACCAGCTGGACTCCAGTTGGCGGAATTCACGCCGCACCACTTCGTCACGGGTGCGGGTGTTGCCGGCGACGTCGATGCGCCGCACGTACACCCGGCGCTGCGGGTCAGCGGCCAGCACCACGGCCACCTGGCCATTGCTGCGGTCGATTTCGGTGCGCGCATCGACCCGGGCAAAGGCGTAGCCGAAGGTGCCGAAGCGGTCGGTGAAGGCCTTGGTCGTGGCGGTGACGGCAGCGGCGCGGTAAGGCTCGCCAGCGCGGATGCCGACGAGCTGCTTGAACTCGTCGTCCTTGCCCAGGTATTCACCTTCCAGGCGCACCCCGGTCACGGTGTAGAGCTGGCCTTCCTTGACCGTGACAGCCAGGGAGATGTCCTGCTTGTCGGGCGAGATCGTGACCTGGGCACTCTCGATGCTGAATTCCAGGTAGCCGCGGTTCAGGTAGTAGGCCCGCAGGTTGTCCAGGTCGGCATTGAGCTTGGCGCGTGAATAGCGGTCGTTCTTGGTGTACCAGGTGAGCCAGCCGCTGGTGGTCAGGTCCATCAGCCCGATCAGCTCGCTCTCCTTGAAGACCTTGGACCCGATGATGCGGATGTCCTTGATCTTGGCGGCGTCGCCCTCGGTCATGGTGAAGCTGACATTCACCCGGTTGCGCTCGGTGGGGGTGATGGTGGTCACCACCTCGGCGCCATAGAGGCTGCGCGACAGGTACTGGCGCTTGATCTCCTGCTCGGCGCGGTCGATCAGGGCGCGGTCGAAGGGCAGGCCTTCACCGATGCCGGAATCCTTCAGCGACTTGACCAGCACGTCCTTGTCGAATTCTTTCAGGCCGACAAAGGTGACGGTCTCGATGACCGGGCGCTCTTCGACGATCAGCACCGCAATGCGGTCTTCGATCTCGATGCGCACGTCCTTGAACAGGCCGGTGGCAAACAGTGCCCGCAGTGCGGCTGCTGCCTTGTCGTCGCTGTAGGTGTCGCCGACGCGGAATGGCAGCGCGGCAAACACCGTGCCGGGGTCGGTGCGCTGCAGGCCTTCGACCCGGATGTCCTGCAGCACGAAGGGTTCGATCGCCTGGGCGGTGGGAGCGGCCAGCGCGGCGGCCATGGCCACCACGACCAAGGCGGGGCGGTACAGGCGATAGGGGGGCAGGGGAAGCATCGGCAATGGGCGATCAGTGCAGGCCCAGCAAGCGGGCGACATCGTTGAAGAGGGCCACCGACATCATCAGCAGCAACACGGCGACACCGCCGCGCTGCAGGCGCGCCAGCCAGGTTTCGGACACGGGGCGCCCGGTCAGGGCCTCGAAAATGTAATACATGAGGTGACCACCATCGAGCATGGGCAGGGGCAGCAGGTTCAGCACCCCCAGGCTGACGCTGACCAGCGCCAGGAAGCCCAGGTAGTAGGCCAGGCCCTGCTGCACCGATTGGCCGGCCACGTCGGCGATCGTCAAAGGCCCGCTCAGGTTGCGCAGCGAGGCCTCGCCGATCAGCATGCGGCCGATCATGCGCAAGGTGAGCGACGACACCTCCCAGGTGCGCTGGGCGCCCTGCACCAGGCCATCGATCGGACCCAGTTGCACGGTGACCAAGGTCGGCCGGCGCGCCGATGAAGGCATCGACCCGGCCCAGCGTGCGGTCCCCGTCGCGCACGGCGCGTGGGGTGATGTCGAGGCTGCTGACCTGGCCGTTGCGCTCGATCTGCCACACCATGGTCTGGCCCGCACTGCCCTGCACCGCACTGCGGATGCGCTCGCGCAGGCTTTGGGCATCGGCCACCGCTGCACCGTCGACGCGCAGCACCCGGTCACCCTGGCGCAGGCCGGCGGCGGCGGCAGGGCCGCCCACTTTCACCTCACCCATCACCGGCTCGCTGTAGGCGCCGCCCAGGCCGACCCGCCGCACCAGTTCGGCGTCCATGTCCTGGCCGCCAAGCTCGTCGAGCGGCAGGCGCACCTGGCGCATGCCGCGGCCCGCCGCATCGCTGACCTGCAGTTGCAGCGGCTGCGTCGACCATCAGGCCCTGGGTGACATGCCAGCGCAGGTCGTTGAGCGAGCGCACATCGACCCACTCGCCGTCGGCGGTCTGGCGCGCCTGCACCCAGTCGCCGGCGCGCAGGCCGGCACGTTCGGCCAGGCTGCCGGCCACCGGCGCACCCAGCACGGCCTTGGGCTCTTCGACGCCGATCCAGTGCGAGCTGGCATACAGCAACACAGCCAGCAACAGGTTGGCCAGCGGGCCCGGCCAGCACGATGGCAGCGCGCTGGCGCAGCGGCTTGCGGTTGAAGGCCATGTGCTGCTCGTTGCGGCGCCACCGGCCCTTCACGCTCGTCGAGCATGCGCACATAGCCGCCCAGCGGCAGCGCCGACAGCACGAACTCGGTGTGGGCGGGCGACTTCTGCCGCCGCCACACCACCTGGCCGAAGCCGACCGAAAAGCGCAGCACCTTGACGCCGCAGGCCACCGCCACCCGGTAGTGGCCGTACTCGTGCACCACGATCAGCACGCCCAGCGTGAGCAGGAAGGCCAGGATGGTGGTGATCATCGGGTCAGCTCCTCGGCCAGCGCCTGGGCATGGTGGCGGGCGCGTTGGTCCAGCGCCAGCAAGTCGTCGAGCGAAGCGGCGTCGGCCGGCGTGGGCAGCAGGCCGCTGCACGGCCGCCGGCGTTGATGCGGTGGATGTCGGTGAAGCGCACCCTGCCGGCCAGGAAGGCCGCCACCGCCACTTCATTGGCGGCATTCAGCACCGTGGTGCTGCCCTCGGGCGCACGCAGCGCGTCGTAGGCCAGGCCCAGGCCGGGAAAGCGCTGCTGGTCGGCCGGCTTCGAAGCTCAGCGGCTGGCAGGCCAGGAAGTCCAGCGCGTCGGCGCCCGAGGCCTCACGCCGTGGCCAGGCCAGGCCCACGCTGATCGGCACCTTCATGTCGGGCGTGCCCAGCTGGGCCAGCACGCTGTTGTCGCGGCAGACCACCATCGAATGGATGATGCTCTGCGGGTGCAGCACCACCCGCACCTGCTCGGGCAGCAGGTCGAACAACCAGCGCGCCTCGATCACCTCCAGCGCCTTGTTCATCATCGTCGCCGAATCGACCGAGATCTTGCGGCCCATCACCCAGTTGGGATGGGCGCAGGCCTCGTCGGGCGTGACGCTGTGCAGCGTGGCCGGATCGCGGGTGCGAAACGGCCCGCCCGAGGCGGTGAGCACGATGTGGTCGATGCGCTCGGCCCAGGCGCTGCGGTCTTCGGGCAGGCACTGGAAGATGGCCGAATGCTCGCTGTCGATCGGCAGCAGCAGCGCTCCGCCGTCGCTGCACCGCCTGCATGAACAGCCGGCCACCGACCACCAGCGCCTCCTTGTTGGCCAGCATCAGGCGCTTGCCGGCGCGTGCGGCGGCCAGGCAGGCCGGCAGGCCGGCGGCGCCGACGATGGCGGCCATCACGCTGTCGACCTCGGGGTGGGCCGCCAGGTCGCACAGCGCCTGCGGACCATGCAGCACCTCGGTGCGCCAGGCCGGCGTCGCGCAGCTGCACACGCAGTGCATCGGCCTGCGCGGCGGTGCCGACAGCGGCAAAGCGCGGGCGCCAGCGCCGGCACAGCGCGGCCAGGGCATCCACCTTTTGGAAGGCGGTGAGTGCAAACACCTCGTAGCGGTCCGGGTGCAGCGCCACCACGTCCAGCGTGCTGCCGCCCACCGAGCCGGTGGCGCCGAGGATGCACACGCGTTGAACCATCGTTGGGGCTTTCAAGAAGGCTTCACCACAGGGGTTTGAGACTGATCAGCGCCAGCGCCGCTGGCAGCACCGGCAACAGCGCATCCACCCGGTCGAGCACGCCGCCGTGGCCGGGCAGCAGCGCGCTGGAATCCTTGGCACCGGCGGCGCGCTTGACCAGCGATTCAAACAGATCACCGACCACGCTGAGCGCGGCCAACAGTAAAGCCGCCAGCAACAAACCGCCCCAGCCCAAGGTCTGCTGCAGCAGCTTGAAGACGCTGGCCGATCCCAGATTGAACTGCCCTTCCAGCGCGATCCAGCCCAGCGCCAGCAGCAGCACACCGGCCACGCCGCCGTAGACACCCTCCCAGCTCTTGCCGGGGCTGATGGTGGGCGCCAGCTTGTTGCGGCCGAAGGCCCGGCCGCAGAAATAGGCCGCAGATGTCGGCGGCCCACACCACGCACAGCACCGACAACAGGAAATTGATGCCGATGGTGCGCGCCTGCGCCAGCGCCAGCCAGGCCAGCCACAGCAGACCCAGACCCAGCGCCCAGCGCAGCAGCGGCGGCCACCGGGCCCAGCCCGCAGGCCCGGCCCGCAACACCAGCGCGCCGCCGACGGTCCAGGCCAGCAGGCCGACATTCCACAGCCCACCGGCCTGCCCCATGGCCGGCAGGCGCAACAGGCTGACGCCGCACAGCGCAGGCCAGCAGCAGCGCCGCTGGCCACGGCCAGCACGGCGCTGTTGCAGCCGTTCAGACGCGCCCATTCCCAGCCGGCCGCGCTGATCAGCACGCCGGTGAACAGCGCAAACGGCAAGGGGCTGGGCGCAAACAGTGCCGGCAGCAGCAGCGCCAGCAGCACCACGGCGGTGATCACGCGCTGGCGCAGCATGGGGTGCTAGCCGGCAGGCACGTCGGCATGGGCCGGCGCCACCGCGCCGAAGCGCCGCTCACGCGCGGCATAGGCGGCCAGGGCTGCATCGAGCGCATGCACGTCGAAATCGGGCCACAGGCAATCGCTGAAGACCAGTTCTGAATAGGCCACCTGCCAGAGCAGGAAGTTGCTGATGCGCACCTCGCCGCCGGTGCGGATGAACAGGTCGGGGTCGGGCGCGTGCTTCATCGCCATGTAGCCGGACAGCCGCGCCTCGGTGATCTCGTCGGGCTGCAGGCCGTCGGCCACGGCGTGGCGGCAGGCCTGCACCACATCCCAGCGGCCGCCGTAGTTGAAAGCCACGCTGAGTGTGATGCGGGTGTTGTGGCGGGTGGCCTCTTCGGCCTCCGTCCAGGCGGCGCGCAGCCGGTCAGACACGGCGCTGCGGTCGCCGACGATGACGATCTTCACACCGTCGCGTGCCAGCTTGGCCAGGTACTTGGTGACCGCCACCAGCACCAGGCCCATCAGGCCCGAGACCTCGTCTTCCGGGCGCTTCCAGTTTTCAGACGAAAACGCAAACACGGTGAGGTACTCGACCCCGCGGTCGGCGCTGGCATTGATGACCTTGACCAGCGCATCCACGCCGGCCTTGTGGCCGAAGAAGCGCGGCAAATAGCGCTTCTTGGCCCAGCGGCCGTTGCCGTCCATCACGATGGCCACGTGGCGCGGCACCGACAGGTCGCGTTTCATCGTGTTGGGGGGCAGATGGCCTGGCAGATCGACGGCGCGGCCATCAGACCGCCATGATCTCCGCCTCTTTGGTGTGCACCAGCTTGTCGATCTCGATCACGGTGCGGTCGGTGAGCTTCTGCACATCGTCTTGCGCACGGCGCTCGTCGTCTTCGGCGACCGCCTTTTCCTTGAGCAGTTTCTTCAGGTGCTCGTTGGCCTCGCGGCGCAGGTTGCGCACCGCGATCTTGGCGTCTTCGCCGGCATTGCGGACCAGCTTGGTCAGGTCGCGGCGGCGCTCTTCGGTCAGCGCGGGCATCGGCACCCGGATCAGGTCGCCCTGTGAAGCGGGATTGAGACCCAGATCACTTTCGCGGATGGCTTTTTCGATCTTGGCGCCCAGCCCCTTTTCCCAGGGCTGCACGCTGATGGTGCGGGCGTCCAGCAGCGACACATTCGCCACCTGGCTGATCGGCACCATCGATCCGTAGTAGTCCACGCTCACCTGGTCCAGGATGCCCGGGTGGGCGCGGCCGGTGCGGATTTTCTGCAGGTCGCCCTTCAGGGCGTCGATGGACTTGGCCATCTTGGTTTCGGCAGTCTTCTTGATGTCGGCAATGGTCATGGCGGGCTCAAGGTTTCAGGCGGGGGTCAGACAGCGTCAGACAGGGTCAGACATGCACCAGGGTGCCTTCGTCTTCACCCTGGACCACACGCTTGAGCGCGCCGGGCTTGAAGATCGAAAACACCTTGATCGGCAACTTCTGGTCGCGGCACAGCGCAAAGGCTGTCGCGTCCAGCACCTGCAGGTTCTTGGCAATGGCCTCGTCGAAGGTGAGGCTGTTGTAGCGGGTGGCTAGCGGGTCTTTCTTGGGGTCGGCGGTGTACACGCCGTCGACCTTGGTGGCCTTCAGCATGATCTCGGCGCCGATCTCGGCGCCACGCAAGGCCGCTGCGGTGTCGGTGGTGAAGAAGGGGTTGCCGGTGCCGCCCGCAAAGACCACCACCTTGCCCTCTTCCAGGTACTGCAAGGCCTTGGGCCGCACATAGCTTTCCACCACCTGCTCGATGGCAATGGCCGACATCACCCGTGCGGTGAGGCCCACGCGCTGCATGGTGTCGGCCAAGGCCAGGGCGTTCATCACCGTCGCCAGCATGCCCATGTAGTCGGCGGTGGCGCGGTCCATGCCCACCGAACCGCCAGCCACACCGCGGAAGATGTTGCCCCCGCCGATGACCACGGCCACCTCCACGCCCAGCGCTGTCACTTCTTGCACCTCGCGCACCATGCGCACGATGGTGGCGTGGTTGATGCCGTAGGCGTCGTCGCCCATCAGGGCTTCGCCCGACAGCTTGAGAAGAATGCGCTTGTAAGCGGGCATGCAGGCAGCTCCGGATAAGGATGGCGAGTTTAAGGGCGCTGCACGGGTTGGCCGCGCATGCCCTGGGGGCGTTTGGTGTGGCGCCAGCGGCGATCGGCCGGCTGGCGCCCAACAGGATCGGCCAGGCTGCTGCCGCAAGGGCAGCAGCCGTGGCGCTCAGGCGCCCTTGGCAGCAGCCACCTGGGCAGCCACTTCAGCTGCAAAGTCGTCCACCTTTTTCTCGATGCCCTCGCCCACGATGTACATCGTGAACCCGGCCACCTGGGTGTTGGCGGCCTTGAGCATCTGCTCGACCGTCTGCTTGTCGTTCTTGACGAAGGCCTGGTTGAACAGCGAGACCTCCTTCAGGTACTTCTGCACCGAGCCTTCAACGCGCTTGGCCACGATCTCGGGCGACTGCACCGGCTTGCCCGCAGCCACGGCCGCAGCGGCGTCTTCGGCGGCTTTTTCGGCGGCGATCTTGCGCTCTTTTTCGACCAGCTCGGCCGGCACATGGGCCGACGACACCGCCACCGGCTTCATCGCGGCCACGTGCATGGCCACGTCCTTGGCCGCCGTGCTGGCGCCTTCACCGGCGCCGGTGAATTCGACCACCACACCGATGCGGGTGCCGTGCAGGTAGGTGGCCAGTTGCTGGTCACCGGCAAAGCGCTTGAAGCGGCGGATGGCCACGTTCTCGCCGATCTTGCCGATCAGGCCCTTGCGCACGTCTTCCACCGTCGGGCCGAAGCCTTCCTGGTCCAGCGGCAGCGCCGACAGCGCCGCCACATCGGCCGGGTTGTCGTTGGCGACCAGGCCGGCCAGGTTCTTGGTGAAGGCCAGGAACGAATCGTTCTTCGAGACGAAGTCGGTCTCGCAGTTGATCTCGATGATGGCGCCGGTGCTGCCAGCAGCGGCAATCGCGATCACGCCTTCGGCGGTGATGCGCGAGGCGGCCTTGCCGGCCTTGTTGCCCAGCTTGACGCGCAGAATTTCTTCGGCGCGCACCATGTCGCCTTCGGCCTCGGTCAGGGCCTTCTTGCACTCCATCATCGGGGCGTCGGTCTTGGCACGAAGTTCGCCCACCATGCCTGCGGTAATTGCTGCCACGTTGTTTCTCCTAGGCTTGCGGCTGCCACTGCGGGCAACCGGTTGAATCAGGTCCATCTGAAAAAGATCAGGCGCGTGAAAAAGGGGCTGAACAGCCCCTGGTTTCAGGCCTGCCGGCGCGAGGCTCAGGCCTCTTCGCTCACTTCGACGAATTCGTCGCCGCCGGCCACGGCTGCCACCACATCCGTCACGGCGTTGGCCTTGCCTTCGAGCACGGCGTCAGCCACGGCCTTGGCGTACAGCGCCACGGCCTTGGCCGAGTCGTCGTTGCCGGGGATGATGTAGTCGATGCCTTCAGGCGAGTGGTTGGTGTCGACCACGCCGATCACCGGAATGCCCAGCTTCTTGGCTTCGGCCACGGCGATCTTGTGGTAGCCGACGTCGATGACAAACAGGGCGTCCGGCAGGGCGCTCATGTCCTGGATGCCGCCGATGTCCTTCTCGAGCTTGGCGATCTCGCGGTCGAACATCAGCGCTTCTTTCTTCGACAGCGACTCCATGCCGCCGTCCTTGGTGGCCTGCATGTCCTTGAGCTTCTTCAGCGAGCCCTTGACGGTCTTGAAGTTGGTCAACATGCCGCCGAGCCAGCGCTGGTCGACATAGGGCTGGCCCGAGCGGCCGGCTTCCATGGCCACCACCTCGCGCGCCTGGCGCTTGGTGCCCACCATCAAGATGGTGCCGCGCTTGCCGCTGAGGGTGCGCACGAACTTCATCGCCTCCTCGAACTTGGGCAGCGTCTTCTCGAGGTTGATGATGTGGATCTTGTTGCGATGGCCATAAATAAAGGGGGCCATCTTGGGGTTCCAGAAGCGGGTCTGGTGTCCGAAATGGACACCGGCTTCCAGCATTTCACGCATGGTCACGGACATGGAGTTACTCCGAAGGTTGGGTCTAGAATCCGGCGCGAATCGGCGCTGGCGCCAGGCCCTGAACAAGGGCTGTGGAATGCCTGGGCTGCTCACCTTCGATTGAGGTTTGCAGCCCGCGCCGACACCTTGCGGCAGCCGGTTCGCTGAGTTGTCTGCCTGGGATCCGGCACTCACATCGAGACCAGCACCCAGGTAAACCCAAAGATTATAGCACCCGGCCCCATGCAAGCTGCACCCTACACACCCAACCCGTCCATGCCTGCGCTGCTGGACCTGACCGATGCCGCGCAAGCGGTGGCGGCTGGCGCGGTGCAGGCCAGCGCCTTGCTGCAGGAGGCCTTGACCGCCGCAGACAGCCCCGCCTGCGCCCACGCCTACCTGCGCCGCTTCGACGTGCAGGCGCGGCTGGCCGCCACAGCGGTGGATGTGGCGCGTGCTGCCGGCATGCCGGTGCCGCCGCTGGCCGGGCTGGCGGTGTCGGTGAAAGATCTGTTCGACGTCGCCGGCTGGCCGACCACGGCCGGATCGCGCTCGCTGGCCGACGCCTTGCCCGCGCCGGCCGACTGCCCGGCGGTGGCGCGCCTGCGGGCGGCAGGCGCTGCGCTCACGGGCCACACCAACCTGAGTGAATTTGCATATTCGGGCGTGGGCATCAACCCGCACCATGGCACACCGGTGAACCCGGTCACCGCCGCCACCAACCCCACGCCGCGCATTCCGGGCGGCAGCAGTTCAGGGGCTGCGGTCAGCGTGGCCACCGGCGCCGCCTGGGCCGCGCTCGGCTCCGACACCGGCGGGTCCATCCGCATCCCGGCGGCGCTGCAGGGGCTGGTGGGCTTCAAAAACACCCAGCGCTTGACACCGCTGCAAGGCGCCGTGCCCTTGTCGACCACGCTGGACACGGCCTGCGCCATCACCCGCAGCGTGCGCGACGCGGTGCTGCTGCATGGCATCCTGGGCGCGCGCACACCGCTGCCGCTGAACAAGCCGGTGCATGCGCTGCGCCTGGCCGTGCCCCAGACGCTGATGCTCGACGGGCTGGACGCCGATGTCGCCCGTGCCTTCGACCGCACACTGGACGTGCTGCGTGCCGGCGGTGCGCTGATCGAAGACCTGCCGCTGCTAGCGCTGGCCGATCTGGCCGGCATGCAGGCCAACGGCGGCTTCACCGCCGCCGAAAGCTGGGCCTGGCACCGCGCCCGCCTGGCGGTGCTGGAAGCAGACTACGACCCCCGTGTGGCGCAGCGCATCCGCCGCGGCGAAGCCATTGGCGCGGCCGACTACATCGACCTGCTGCAGGCCCGCAGCGCATGGATCGCCCAGGTGCAGGCCGAGCTGCAGGGCTTCGATGCCGTGCTGGCGCCCACAGTGCCGATGGTGGCGCCGGCCATCGCCCCGCTGCTGGGCAGCGACAGCCGCTTTTTCGCCATCAATGCCATGCTGCTGCGCAATGCGGCGGCGGTGAACATGCTGGACGGTTGCGCGCTGTCCATCCCCATCCACCAGCCGGGGCAGATGCCGGTGGGCCTGATGGTGTGGGGCCCGGCACTGGCCGATGACACCGTGCTGGGCGTGGGCCTGGCAATCGAAGCTGCCCTGGCTGCCGGCGCGTCCCCTGCCAGGCAGCGCTGAGATGCGGGTGGCCGTGATCGGCGCCGGCATCGTCGGCGTCACGACCGCGTTCGAGCTGGCGCAGGATGGCCATGCAGTGACGGTGTTCGAGCGCCGCAGCAGCGTGGCCGAAGAAACCAGTTTTGCCAATGCCGGCGTGGTGGCGCCGGGTTATGTGACACCCTGGGCTGCGCCCGGCATGCCGGCCAAGGTGTTGAAGCACTTGCTCAGCCGGCATGCGCCGGTGCGCCTGGCCTGGCCGATGGCGCCCGGCCAATTGCGCTGGCTGTGGCGCTGGTGGCGCGCCTGCCGCGCGCCGGTGTTTGCCGCCAACCGGGGCCAGATGTACCGGCTGGCACGCTACAGCCAGCAACGCCTGCACAGCCTCAGCCACGATCTGCAGCTCAGCCATGAGCAGGCCAGCGGCTACCTGGTGCTGTTGCGCAGCGCGCAAGAGCTGGCCGGCGCGCGTGGCAGCCTGAAACTGCTGGCCGAACTGGGGGTGGATTTCCACCTGGTTGACGCCAGCCGTGCGCGCCAGCTGGAGCCCGGCCTGCACCCGGCCACGCCGCTGCTGGCGGCTGTGCACCTGCCCGCAGACGAGGTCGGCAACTGCCGGCAGTTCGCCCAGGCGATGCGGGCCGAGGCGCAGCGCCTGGGTGCGGTGTTCCAGTTCCAGCGCACGGTGCTGGACATCACGCCAGGCGCAGCCCCAGTGGTGCAGCACAGCGCCACCGACACCGCCCACACCAGCCGACAGCAGGCGACAGGTCCGACAGCAAGACGCCGCCACAGCGTGATGGCTTTGATGCGGTGGTGGTCTGTGCCGCGCTGGGCTCGCGGGCACTGCTGCGCCCGCTCGGCCTGCGCCTGCCGCTGCTGGCAGTGCACGGCTTCTCGCTGACCGCGCCGCTGCGCCTGGTCGAGGGCCATCCGAACCTGGGCCCGCGCGCTGGTGTGATGGACGAAAAATACAAGGTCGCCATCAGCCGGCTGGGCCAGCGGCTGCGGGTGGCCGGCAGTGCCGAGCTGGGCGGCCAACTTGGCACGATGAACCCCGCCGCACTGCACACCCTGCACAAGGTGCTGGACGACTGGTACCCCGGCAGCGCCCAGCTGGCCCAGGCCCAATTCTGGAAAGGTGCCCGGCCGATGCTGCCCGACGGCCCGCCAGTGCTGGGCGCCAGCGGCGCAGCGGGGGTGTGGCTGAACCTGGGCCATGGTTCCAGCGGCTGGGCCTTGGCCTGCGGCTCGGCCCGGGTGCTGGCCGACCAGCTGGCTGGCCGCGCGCCAGCCATCGACGTCAGTTTGCTGGACGTGGCGCGCCTGGCGCGCTAGCCGGCAGCAGCGTCTCTGCGCGTTCGCTGCCGGACCACGAAGCGCTGCGCGACGCGGGCCAGGGTGGCAGGCCTGGGTGTCGAGCCCGCCACGCCACGCTGTGACCGAAGACCCTGCGCTCCAACAGCTGCAGCTTGAACTGTTGCGCGCGCAAGTCCAGGCGTCGGCTGGCAGCAGGCACTTTGGCAAAGCTGCCGCCGGGGGCTGGCACGATCCAGCGCCCCAGATCCTGCTTTGCAACAGCAGCGATCGCACCCACAGTCGCGCTGTTGCGCTGTCGCGTCCAGCACAATCCGAGCACTTGGCGTCGCCACGTGCCGACGCCACGCCAACCGCACAGCCGCACCACGTCCGCCAACCAGTCGGAAACCTTGCACCTGCCCTGCCCTGCCCCCGGCCTGCAAGCCGTGTTGCCCTCACAACGCGGCTGGCCACTGCATGGTGCGGCGGCCAGCCGGCAGATCGAACAGACGGCACTGGCCGCGGCACCAGCGCATGCCCTGATGGCAGGCGCCGGCCAGGCAGTGGCGCGTCTGGCGGTGGCGGTGGCACCTGGCGCCCGGCGGGTCTGGGTGGCCTGCGGGCCGGGCAACAACGGCGGCGACGGTCTGGTGGCGGCCCGTCACCTGCACCAGCTGGGCTGGCAGGTGGTCGTCAGCCTGCTGGGTGACGGCAGCCGCAGGCCGGCCGATGCCGCCCAAGCGTTGCAACTGGCGCAGCAAGCCGGCGTGTCCATCAGCCAGGGCTTGCCCAGCGCTGGCAACCTGCACGACCTGGCCATTGACGCCCTGCTGGGCCTGGGCGGCCGGCGTGCGCCCGCTGGCGACATTGCCGCTGCCGTGCAGGCGCTCAACAGTGCTGCAGCACCGGTGCTGGCCATCGACCTGCCCACCGGCCTGTGCGGCGACACCGGTGGCCTGCTGGGCAATGCTGCTGTGCGGGCAGCACACACCCTCGCGCTGCTGACATTGAAGCCGGGCCTGTTCACCGCGCACGGCCGCGACCAGGCCGGCCGCATCTGGCTGGACGATCTGGGCGTGGCACCGGCTGCCGAGACCGCCTGCGCCTGGCTCAGCGGCCCGCAGGTGGTCGACCGCCTGCTGCCCGGGCGCGCCCATGCCCAGCACAAGGGCAGCTTTGGTGACGTGCTGGTGCTGGGTGGTGCAGTCGGCATGGGCGGTGCCGCCATGCTGGCCGGCCGTGCGGCGCTGGCCGCAGGCGCCGGCCGCACCTGTGTGGCGCGGCTGGATGGCGACACCGCGCCCGATCCGCAGCGGCCCGAACTGATGCCGCGCAGCACCGACGCCGCGCTGCAGCCCGCCTGGTTGCAGCGCGCCACCGTGGTCTGCGGCTGCGGCGGCGGCAGCGCCGTCGCGGTGCATCTGCCCGCCGTGCTGGCACATGCCCAGCGCCTGGTGCTCGACGCCGACGGCCTGAACGCCCTGGCAGCCGACCCGGCGCTGCAGGCTGCCCTGCGGCAGCGCGCCCTGCGCGGCCAAGACACGGTGCTGACCCCGCATCCGCTGGAAGCCGCGCGCCTGCTGGGCTGCAGCACGGCCGCCGTGCAAGCCGACCGCCTGGCCCGGGCGCAGGCGTTGGCCGAGGCCCTGCAGGCCACAGTGGTGCTGAAGGGATCGGGCAGCGTGGTCGCCAGCCCGGCCTGCACACCGTGGATCAATCCCACCGGCAATGCCCGGTTGGGCACGGGCGGCAGTGGGGACGTGCTGGCCGGCTGGCTGGGCGGCCTGTGGTCACAGGCCGCCGGAGCCGATGCACATGCGGCGGCCGCCGCTGCCGTGTGGCTGCATGGCCGCGCGGCGGAAGCGGGTGACGATCGGCTGCCTTTGCGGGCGGCCGATCTGATCGATGCGATGGCCGCGTCGCTGCCGCGCTAGGCGCGGGCCACCAAGAATCAGCAGCGCAGGCCGCCGCAGCGGCGCAGCTTGATCAACGGCGCGCGCTGCGCTTGGCCGGCTTGGCGCCGCCACGCGCTTTCTTGCCAGCGGGCGCACCGCGCGACGCCACCGCCTTGGCGCGGGCCGCCTTGGCCGTGCGGTCACGTGCCTGCACGTCCTTCAGCGCATCGGCAGCAGCCCCTGCCTTGCCGCTGGCGGCCTTGCGGGGCACCAGGGCATCGGTCTCGCCTTCGCGCACCAGGCGGAAGTCGATCTTGCGGCTGTCCAGGTCGACACGGCTGACCTGCACCCGCACCCGCGAGCCCACGGTGTACTTGATGCCGCTGCGCTCGCCACGCAGTTCCTGCCGCGCCTCGTCGAAGCGGAAGTACTCGCCACCCAGTTCGGTGATGTGGACCAGACCCTCCACATACAGCTGGTCGAGCGTGACGAACAGGCCGAAGCTGGTCGCTGCACTGACCGTGCCGGCGTATTCCTCGCCCAGGTGGTCGCGCATGAAGCGGCACTTCAGCCAGGCTTCCACATCGCGGCTGGCCTCGTCGGCGCGGCGTTCATTGGCGCTGCAATGCGCGCCGGCGGCCTCCCACAGCGCCGCATCCTGGGCGCTGGTGGGCGCCTTGGCCGGCTTGCTGCCCTTGCGCACGGTCTTGGCCGCAGGCGGCCGAGGCCGCGGTGGCCTCGATCGCACCGCCACCCAGCGGATAGCGCTTGCCCAGCAGCAGCGCCTTGATGACCCGGTGCACCAGCAGATCGGGGTAGCGCCGGATCGGGCTGGTGAAGTGGGCGTAGGCCTCGTAGGCCAGGCCGAAGTGGCCTGCATTGCTGTGGGTGTAGATCGCCTGCTGCATCGAGCGCAGCAGCATCGATGAGATCTGCGCCGCATCGACCCGGTCCTTGGTGGCCTGGGCGATGGCCTGGATCTCGGCCGGCTTGGGGTCGTCGCTCAGGCTGACGCCGATGCCCAGCGCACGCAGGTAGTTCTGCAGCGTCACCCGCTTCTCGGGCGTGGGGCCTTCATGCACCCGGAACAGCGCCGGATGCTTGTGCGACTCGATGAATTCGGCCGCGCAGACATTGGCCGCCAGCATCGACTCCTCGATCAGCTTGTGCGCCTCGGTGCGGGTGCGCGGCACGATCTTCTCGATGCGGCCGTTGTCGTCGCAGACGATCTGCGTCTCGACGCTTTCGAAGTCGATCGCACCACGCCCGGCACGTTGCTTGAGCAGCGCGCGGTAAACCTCATGCAGGTGGATCAGGTGCGGCACCAGGTCGGCGCGGCGCTGGGCCTCGGCTGCCACGGGTGTTGGCCAGCACCGCCGCCACCTCGGTGTAGGTCAGCCGCGCATGCGAGCGGATCACCGCCGGGTAGAACTGGTAGGCGCTGATCTCGCCGGTGGACGACACCAGCATGTCGCACACCATGCTCAGCCGCTCCTCGTCGGGGTTCAGCGAGCACAGGCCGTTGCTCAGCTTTTCGGGCAGCATCGGGATCACCCGCCGCGGAAAGTACACCGACGTGGCGCGCTCGTAGGCGTCATCGTCCACCGGATCGCCGGGCTTCACATAGTGGCTCACATCGGCAATCGCCACGATCAGCCGCCAGCCTTCGAAGGCACTCTTGCCGCGGCCTTTCTTCAGCGGCTCGCAGTACACCGCATCGTCGAAATCGCGTGCGTCCTCGCCGTCGATGGTGACCAGCGGCACGTCGGTCAAGTCGATGCGGTTGCGCTTGTCCACCGGTCGCACATGGTCGGGCAGCGCAGCGGTCTGCGCCAGCGTCTCGGGTGAAAAGCGGTGTGGCACCTCGTACTTGCGCACCGCGATTTCGATTTCCATGCCGGGGTCGTCGATCTCACCCAAGCACCTCGGTGATGCGGCCAACCGGCTGTGAATACATCGACGGTGGCTCGGTCAGCTCGATCGCCACCACCTGGCCCACCGCCGCGTTGGCCGTGGCGTTCTTCGGGATCAGGATGTCCTGGCCATAACGCCGATCTTCAGGGGCCACCAGCCAGGTGCCGTTTTCATGCAGCAGCCGGCCGATGATCGGGCTCTTGCGGCGCTCGACGATGTCGATCACGCGGCCTTCGGGCCGACCCTTGCGGTCGAGGCGCACCACCCGCACGCGGATGCGGTCGCGGTGCAGCACCGATCGCATGTCTTGCGGCGACAGATAGATGTCGGGTTCGTTGTCGTCGCGGCGCACAAAGCCATGGCCGTCGCGGTGGCCCAGCACGGTGCCTTCCACTTCATTGGGCAAATTGGCGCCAGCGGCGGTCGGGCTTGATTTTTCGATTTTGTTGATGCTATACTCCTGCTTTCGGTACCTGCCCAGATGGCGGAATTGGTAGACGCACTAGTTTCAGGTACTAGCGCTTAGCGGCGTGGAGGTTCGAGTCCTCTTCTGGGCACCAAAGTCAGCAAGGCCAGCACATGTGTGCTGGCCTTTTGCTTTGGCCTCTCGAATTTGCGGCCGACACATGGTGTTGCTTGTATCGCTGGTCGTGATGACGTTGATCGCTGTGCACCTGATCGTGGCGCCGTCGATCGTGGTGGCGTCACCGGTGCTGTTGGGCGGCGGCTGGTTTTCATCGCGGCACGGTCGATCGTTCGCACCTGCGCCGATGGGCTTTGCTGCGCCGAACAAGGCGGCGCAGGACATGCCAGGCCGCACCGCATCATGTCTGCCGATGGCACCCGACGGATCCGGGGGGCCGCCGAACATGCCGCACCTCAAACCGAAAACTTCTTCGCCAGGCCGTCCGGGCGCAGGTTGTCGTAATCTTCAAACGGCTGGTGGATCCAGGGGCTGCTGGGCAGCATCTCGACGTAGTACTCGGGCGTGTAGGTCGACACACCCTTGACCCAGATCACCGCGGTGCGCAGCTCGCGGATGGCGGGCACGCCGCGCAGCCGGTCAACCACCGCACGCAGCGTGACGCCCGAGTCGGCCAGGTCATCGACCAGCAGCACACGGCCGGCCAGTTCGCCCTGTGGCATGGTGATGTACTTCGCCAGATCCAGCCGCCCCTGCACCGTGCCAGCGTCGGCGCGGTAGCTGCTGGTGCTCATGATGGCCAGCGGCTTGTCGAACACCCGCGACAACACATCACCCGGGCGCATGCCGCCACGCGCCAGACACAGGATCTGATCGAACTCCCAGCCCGAATGCGCCACCTTCAGCGCCAGGCGCTCGATGAGCATGTGGTACTCGTCCCAGCTCACGTACAGGTGTTTGCCGTCGTCGGTCAGCATGCGCAGGTCTCCTCGGTTTGCGGGGGTCAGGCTTGGTAGGGGTGGCGCAACAAAATGGTGTGCTCGCGGTCAGGGCCGGTCGACACCATGGCGATCGGCACCCCGATGAGCTGCTGCACCCGCAGCAGGTAGGCACGCGCATTGGCCGGCAACGCATCCCACTGGGTGATGCCGAAGCTGCTCTCGGTCCAGCCGGGGAATGTCTCCCACACCGGCTCGCAGGCGCTGATGTCATCGGCGTCCAGCGGCAGGATGTCGACCAGTTCGCCGTGCAGCCGATAGCCCACACACACCTTGATCTCGGCCAACTGGTCCAGCACATCGAGCTTGGTGATGCACAGGCCCGAAATGCCGTTGATGATCATCGACCGCTTCAGCGCTGCCGCATCCAGCCAGCCGCAGCGGCGCGCACGGCCGGTGACTGTTCCCCGCTCCTGGCCCACCGTGGACAGATGGTGGCCCACCGTGCCCTCGGCGTTGATGTCCAGTTCAGTGGGGAACGGCCCGCTGCCCACGCGTGTGGTGTAGGCCTTGGTGATGCCCAGGATGTAATGCAGCATGCCCGGGCCGACGCCCGCACCTGCTGCGGCATTGCCGGCCACGCAGTTGCTGCTGGTGACAAAGGGATAGGTGCCATGGTCGATGTCGAGCAGCGTGCCCTGCGCACCTTCAAACAACAGGTTGGCGCCCGCCATGCTGGCCTGGTGGATGCGGTAGCCCACGTCGGCCATCATCGGTTTGAGCTGCTCGGCCACCAGCATCGCCTGGTCGAAGATCGGCTGGAACTCCAGCGCCTCGCCCTGCAACAAACCGCGCAGTGATTCGTTGTGCAACGCCAGCAGATCACGCAGCTTGGCTGGCAAAGCGCTCCGGGTGTTTCAGGTCCTGCATGCGCAAGGCACGCCGCGCCACCTTGTCTTCATAGGCCGGGCCGATGCCCTTGCCGGTGGTGCCGATCTTGCCGGCCGGCGTGGCCTCGCGCAGCGCTTCGCGGGCCTTGTCCACAGCCACATGGAAGGGCAGGATCAGCGGGCAGCTCTCGCTGATGAACAAGCGCGAACGCACCTCGACGCCGATCTTCTCGAGGCGCTGGATTTCAGCCAGCAGATGGGTGGGGTCGACCACCACGCCGTTGCCGATGTAGCAGGGCACGCCGTCGCGCATGATGCCCGAGGGAATCAGCTGCAAGGCCGTCTTCACGCCCTTGATCACCAGCGTGTGGCCGGCGTTGTGGCCGCCCTGGAAGCGCACCACGCCCTGGGCATGGTCGGTCAACCAGTCCACGACCTTGCCCTTGCCTTCGTCGCCCCACTGGGTGCCGACCACCACCACGTTGCGGCCACCAGCCGCGGTCTTGCCTTGTTGCATGTTCAAAGTGTCCAGTTGATGCTTGGGGTGCCGCTGCTTCACAGCGTGCGCAGCACCCATTGGCCGTCGACCGCAGTCAGCTCGCGGTCGCAGTCGAATTCTTCGCCTTCATGCCCATGGCCAGGCAGGATGCAGACCACCGTCTCGCCGCGCTCGCGCAGGCTGCGTACCGCCTGGCGCAGGGCCGGGTCTTCGCCCCAGGGTGCACGCACGGCGCTGCGCCTGCTCTCGGGTGCCGCCACGGCGGCCAGCAGTTTCAGGTCGGTGGAAAAGCCCACCGCCGGGCGGTTGCGGCCAAACACCGCACCCACCTCGTCATAGCGGCCACCACGCAGCAGCGCGTCCGCCGCACCTGGTGCGTAGACCGCAAAACGAGCCCCCGAGTAGTAGGCATAGCCACCCATGTCGGCGAGGTCGAAGCCCACCTGCACATCCGGATGGGCGCGGCCCACATGCCCAGCCAGCTTGGCCAGGTCGTCCAACGCGGCGGTGATCATCGGGCGCTGCGGCAGCGTGCGGCGTGCCGCGTCCAGCACCGCAGCGTCACCATACAAGCCGGGCAAGGCCAGCAAGGCCTCGCGGGTGTCTGCCGGAAAGCCCGCTGCCAGCCGGCGCAGGGTGGCGATGTCCTTGGCGGCCAGTGCCAACACCACCTCGCTCAGGCGCTCGCCGTCCACAGCAAGGCCAGCCAGCACGCCGCGCACGATGCGGGCGTCGGCCAGGTCGAGCACCAGCGCTTGCAGGCCCGCCGCACGCAGACCGTCCAGCGCCAGATCCTGCACTTCCAGATCGGCCTCCAGGCCGGCGTGGCCGTAGATCTCGGCGCCCAGCTGCAGCGGCTCACGGGTGGATTGCGCCGATTGCGGCCGGGTGTGCAGCACCGGGCCGCAGTAGCACAGCCGCGTCACGCCCTGGCGGTTGAGCAAATGGGCATCGATGCGCGCAACCTGCGGCGTGGCGTCGGCGCGGATGCCCAACGAACGGCCGCTGAGCTGGTCGACCAGCTTGAAGGTGCGCAGATCGAGCGCCCGGCCGGTGCCGCTGAGCAGGGACTCCAGATGCTCCAGCAACGGTGGCATCACCAGCTCGAAGCCGTAGCTGCGCGCCATTTCCAGCAAGGTGCGGCGCAGGTCTTCGAGGCGCCTGGCCTCGGCCGGCAGCACGTCGGCAATGTGCTCGGGCAGCAGCCAAGCAGAGGACATGGAACAACCCGGGAGGATTAAAACCGGCATTGTACCGGTCGGCTGGGGCAGCACTGCAGGCAGCGGCTCAACGCCAGACCAGCAGCAACAACAGCCCGACCAGCATGCTGGACAAGCCGATGAAGCGGATCTGGCCGTCGCTCAGTTTCAAGGCACGCTCGAACACCTGGCGCCAGGCCGTGGGGCTCAGGAAGGGCAGCAGCCCTTCAAACACCAGCATCAGCGCCAGTGCGCCCCACACCCAGTCCAACATCAGAAACAGCCGCCTGCAGCGCCAGCGTCAGCGCTTGGCCGGTGCTGCAGCAGGCGCGGTGGCCGCACTGCCGCCACGCATGGCCTTGAAGAAGTCGCTGGACGGGTCGATCACCATCACGTCGCCCTTGTTGCGGAAGCTTGCGCGGTAGGCATCCAGGCTGCGGTAGAACTGGGCGAACTGCGGGTCACGGCCAAATGCATCGGCATACAAGGCGCTGGCCTTGCCATCACCTTCACCCTTGACCTTCTGGGCATCGCGGTAGGCCTCGGCGATGATCACTTCGCGTTGCTTGTCGGCGTCCGCGCGGATCTGCTCGCCGTCTGCCGCGCCTTGCGACCGCAATTCATTGGCGACCTGCTTGCGCTCGGACTCCATCCGCCGGTAGACCGAATCGGTGATGTCGGCGACAAAGTCGACCCGCTTGACCCGCACGTCCAGGATTTCAATACCAAAGGCCTTGGCCTCATCTTCCAGCCGCCGGCGCACATCCTGCATCACCTTGTCACGCTCAGACGACAAGCACCTCGCCGACACGGCGCTTGGTGATCTCTTCGTTGAAGGCAGCCTGCACCACCGGGCTGAGCCGGCTCTCCAGGTTGCGGATGTCGGTGCCGTTGTTGCGGATGAACTGGCGTGGCTCGGAAATGCGCCACTTCACCAACCAGTCGATCACCAGGCTCTTTTTCTCGGCGGTGAAGATCGGCCGGGTTTCCGGGCTGTCCAGGGTCTGCACCCGCTTGTCGAGGAAGACGACGTTCTGGAACGGCGGCGGCAGCTTGAACTTCAAGCCTGGCGTCGTTGATGACTTCCTTGATCTCACCCAGGGCGTAGACCGCAGCCAACTGGCGCTGGTCGACGACAAACAGCGTGGACGATGCCGCCATCAGGGCCAGCAGCACACCGGCGACGATGAGTCCGATACGGTTCATGGAATGGGTCTTTCGGGATCAGCGGCTGTCACGGGCGCGGCCCGCATCACGGCTGCGGGCGTCAGCGCCTGCAGCGCCTGCTGCGCCGCTGTCCGTGGGCAGCGAGGCCGATGGCGCCGCCTGCGGCACCGCCGTCGTGGTGGGCGAGACTTGCTGGATCAGCTTGTCCAGCGGCAAGTACAAGCAGGTTGTTGCCGCTGCGCGACTCGACCATCACCTTGCTGACGTTGGCATACACCTGCTGCATGGTGTCGATGTACAGGCGGTCACGGGTCACGACCGGCGCCTTTTGGTACTCGGTCAGCACCGAGCGGAAGCGTTCCGCATCACCTTCGGCCTGCGCCACGACCCGCTGGCTGTAGCCCTCGGCCTCTTCCTTCAGCCGTGCGGCGGTACCGCGTGCCTTGGGAATGATGTCGCTGGCATAGGCCTGGCCTTCGTTCTTGAAGCGGTCGCGGTCGGCACCTGCCTTCAGCGCATCGTTGAACGCCGCCTGCACCTGTTCGGGCACCTGCACGTTCTGCAAGTTGACATTGACCACCAGGATGCCGGCCTTCAAACGGTCCAGCTGGCCCTGGATCGACTTGACCAGATCGGCCGCGATGGCGTCGCGCGCTTCGTACAGCACAGAGTCGACCTTGCTCTTGCCGACGATCTCGCGCACCGCCGACTCACTGGCCTGCACCACCGCGTTGTCGGGATCGCGGTTCTCGAACAAGAAGTCCTTGGCGTCCTTCAGCCGGTACTGCACGGTGAAGCGGATGTCGACGATGTTCTCGTCCTGGGTCAACATCGACGAATCCCGCAGGCCGGTGTTCTGTGTCACCGCCGTGCGGCCGATTTCGGCCGTGCGCAATTGCGTGACCGACACCGTCTCGTGGGCCTGGAACGGATAGGGCAAGCGCCACTGGAAACCGGCATCCGCCGTGCTGCTGTAGCGGCCGAAGGTGGTGACGATGGCCTGCTGACCTTCCTGCACGATGAAGAAGCCGCTGCCCAGCCACACCACCACCACCACGACACCGATCAGCCCAGCGCCGATGCCGGCGCTCTTCATGTCAGGCTGGAACGACGGCCCGCCGCCATCACCCGGGTCACGGCGGGGCGGCTGGCCGTTGCCACCGCCCTTGCCATTGAACAGGCCGGTCAGCTTGCGGTTGAAGTCGCGCCACAGCTCGTCCAGATCGGGCGGGCCGTCGTTGCGGCCACCACCGCCGGTGGCCAGCAGTGGCCGGGGCCGGCGCAGCAGGCCGACGGCCAGTGCCCGGGTCGCTTGGGCCACTGCACTGATGCGCGCTGGCCACGGCGCAGCGGCCGCATCAGAGTGAAAGTTGGAATGCATGGTCATGTCATTGCCGATGGTAACGGGGCATCTACAGGGGTCTGGGCAGTCGCAGGATCGGCCGGCGCTTCAGGCAATCCGTCAGGTGGGGACTGGCCTGGGGGATTCAAGCCGCCCGAGGCCGCAGCCTGGGCAATCACGCTGCGCAGCGTGTCCAGGCCGGTGCCCCGCAGCGCGCTGACAAACACCCGGGGCACGGCGGCCGCACCGGGGCGCTCGACCCAGTCCTGCAGCAGGCGCGGCAGCGGGATCCATCTGGTCGAGCTTGTTGAAGACCAGAATCTGCGGCACATCGGCAGCGCCGATCTCGGCCAGCACGCGCTCGACTTCGTCGCGCTGCTCCTGCAGCACCGGGCTGGACGCATCGACCACATGCAGCAGCAGGTCGGCATCGCAGGCCTCCTGCAAGCGTGGCCTCGAAGGCCTCGACCAACTTGTGCGGCAGATCGCGGATGAAACCCACGGTGTCTGACAGCGACACCGTGCCGCCCAGGGCTTCGAGATACAGCGAGCGGGTGGTGGTGTCGAGCGTGGCGAACAACTGGTCGGCCGCATAGGCCGCGCGCCTTCACCAGTGCATTGAACAAGGTGCTCTTGCCGGCGTTGGTGTAGCCCACCAACGAGACGCGGAAGCTGCCGCTGTTGCGGCGTGCGTGCCGCTGGGTGTCACGCTGGCGCTTGACCTTCACCAGGCGCGCCTTCAGCGACTTGACCCGCTCGGCGATCATGCGCTTGTCGAGTTCGATCTGCGCCTCGCCCGGGCCGCCGCGCTGGCCGGCACCGCCGGTCTGGCGCTCCAGGTGGCTCCAGCGGCGCACCAGGCGGCTGCCCAGGTATTGCAAGCCGTGCCAGTTCCACCTGCAGCTTGCCTTCATGGCTCTGCGCCCGCTGGGCAAAGATCTCCAGGATCAGCGCAGTGCGGTCGGCCACAGCCACGCCCAGGGCGCGTTCCAGGTTGCGCTGCTGCGCCGGCGACAAGGCCTGGTCGAAGATGACGCACTCGGCGCCATGCATCTGCACCAGCATCTTGATTTCGTCGGCCTTGCCACTGCCGACGAACAGCGCGGGGTCGGGCGCCTTGCGGCGGGCGATCACCCGCTCGACCGGCACGTCGCCGGCACTTTCGGCCAGCAGTGCCAGTTCATCCAGCGTGGGGTCGAAGTGCTGGCCGTTGCCGAAGTCGACACCGACCAGCACCACACGCGCTGCGCCCGGCAGGCCCGGTGGCCGGCGGCGCAACATCCCGCGTCGGGGCGTTCAAGGTGGTGGCGACTGGAAGCGGCCGTGCCTGCAGTGGCGGCTCAAGCCGGGTCAGTCGGCTCGTTGGCGTGGAAATTCACCGGACGGCCGGGCACCACGGTCGAGATGGCGTGCTTGTAGACCATCTGCGTCACGGTGTTGCGCAGCAAGACAACGTACTGGTCGAACGACTCGATGTGCCCCTGCAACTTGATGCCGTTGACGAGGTAGATCGACACCGGAACATGCTCCTTGCGCAGCAGGTTCAGGAAGGGGTCTTGCAGGAGTTGCCCTTTGTTGCTCACGATATGGCTCCGTGTTGAAAAGTAAGTGATGCGATGACCTTATCACACCAGGGAAAGTGCGTAGCCGCCCTGGGAAGACGGCTCAAAACCAGCACACCGGCCGGTCAGACCTTGTCGTCGTCGAAAGGGTTCCGTGAGGACTTGAATTCAATGCGCAAGGGCGTGCCGCTGAGCTTGAAGTGCTCCCGCACCCGGCCTTCCAGAAAGCGCTTGTAGGCATCGGTCACATGCTCCAGCCCGTTGCCGTGGATCACGACGATGGGTGGGTTCATGCCGCCCTGGTGGGCATAGCGCAGCTTGGGGCGGAAGGCGCCGCTGCGCTGCGGCGCCTGGTGCTGCACCGCGTCCTGCAGCAGGCGGGTGAGCACCGGCGTGGGCATCTTGCGGGTGGCCGACGCGTGGGCATCGGCAATCGCCTTCCACACCGGCCCCAGGCCCTGGCGCTTGAGCGCCGAGATGTGCAGCACCGGCGCAAACTTCAGGAACGCCAGCCGCTGCTCGACCGAGCGCTCGAACATCTGGCGCTGGTAGGCGTCGACCGCGTCCCACTTGTTGACCGCCACCACCACCGCGCGGCCGCTCTCCAGGATGTAACCGGCGATGTGGGCGTCCTGGTCGCTGACACCCTGGGTGGCGTCGACCAGCAGCAGCACCACGTTGGCGTCGGCGATCGCCTGCAGCGTCTTGACAACCGAGAACTTCTCGATCGCCTCGAACACCTTGCCCTTGCGCCGCAGGCCGGCGGTGTCGATCAGTTCGAACTTCACGCCGCCGCGCTCGAAGGGCACGCTGATGGCGTCGCGGGTGGTGCCGGGCTGGTCAAAGGCCACCAGCCGGTCTTCGCCCAGCCAGGTGTTGATCAGCGTGCTCTTGCCCACATTGGGCCGGCCGGCCACCGCCAGGCGGATGGGCTTGTCGGTGCCGTCGGCCAGTGGATCGTCTTCGTCTTCGGGGTCGAAGAAGTCGACCAGCGCGGCATCGAGCAGGCTGCGGATGCCTTGGCCATGTGCAGCCGAAACCGGGTGCGGCTCGCCCATGCCCAGTTCATGGAATTCCGCCAGCAGCGGCGAATCGGTCAGGCCCTCGGCCTTGTTGACACACAGCAGCACACGCTTGTTGGCACCCCGCAGGTAGCGCGCAATGTCATGGTCCTGGCCGCTGACGCCATGGCGGGCATCGACCACAAAGACCACGGCGTCGGCCTCGGCCACGGCCGCCTTGGTCTGTGCGGCCATCATCGCCACGATCCCGGCGGGCTTCTCGGGTTCGAAGCCGCCGGTGTCGACGACGATCAGGTCGCGGCCGTTGTGGCGCGCGTCGCCGTAATGGCGGTCGCGGGTGAGGCCGGAAAAGTCGGCCACGATGGCATCACGGCTTTTGGTGATGCGGTTGAACAGGGTGGACTTGCCCACATTGGGCCGGCCCACCAGGGCGATCACCGGCTTCATGCGCAACGCCCAATGGTTTCACTGCAGACAAGGTGCTGCCGATTGTGACAAGCGGACGCCGTGGAACCGGCTTCGCCGGGCCACTGGCGTCGCCCCCCTGGGGGGGAGGCGCCGAAGGCGCTTCGGGGGGGGGCCATCACTCGGGACGGAAGGCGAACAGCCCGCCATTGCGGGTGACCACCAGCATGGTGGTGCCTGACAGCACCGGCTGGGCCACCACGGGCGAGCCGTCGGTGGGCAGGCGCAGCAGGGTCTTGCCGTCGCTGCGGTCCAGGAAGTGCACCTGGCCCTCGACGTCGCCCACCACCACGGTGCGGCCAGCCGACAGCGGCGCGCTCAGGCCGCGGAACAGCAGGCGCTCGTTCTGCCAGACCAGTTCGCCGCCACCCGTCTTCCAGGCGCTGAGGCGGTCGGCACCATCGGCACCGAAGATGAAGTCGGCATCACCGCCAATGGCCAGCTGGCCGCCGGCATTGCGGCTCCAGCGCAGGCTGGCGCTGTCGGGCCCGTTGATGTTGACGCAACCCACTGCGGTCTGGAAGGCGCGGGCGCAGAACTGGTCACCCAGGCGCAGCACCGGGCCGACCAGGTCGTTCAGCCGCTCGACCTCGTTGGTGCCGCGCGGCGATGTCACCGGCATTTCCCAGCGCACGCTGCCGGTGGTGGGGTCGACGCCGGTCAGCACCGCGCCGATGCCGGCCACCAGGGTGTTCTTGTGGGCCGCCAGCACGCCCGGCTGGGCCAGGGTGAGTGCCTCGCCCGGGCGCTGCAGGGCCCAGAGACGGCGACCGTCGATCGCGTCGAAGGCATGCACCACCCGGTCGACACCCAGCACGAACACCCGCTCGCCAGCCACCAGCGGTGCCGTGGCGGTGCGCGAGGCCAGGCGCGTGCTCCAGAGCTTGGTGCCCTGGTCCAGCACGACCAGCTCGTTGTCGACCGTGACCACCGCTGCACGCCGGCCGTCGCTGCCCACGCCGGCTGACAGCTTGGCGCCAGCCTGGCCGCGCCAGACTTCGCGCCCGCTCTGGGCCTCCAGTGCCAGCACCGTGCCGTCGGTGCCGGCGACGAAGAAATTGCCGTCCCGCAAAGTCACTGCCAACGGAAACTGCACCGACTCCAGCCGGGCATTCCACACCTGGCGGCCAGCGATCTGGGCGGTGATCGGCTCCAGTGCTGTCGGCTTGGGCTTGTCACTGGCACAAGCGGCCACCAGGCTGGCCAGTGCCACTGTCAGCAGGGCCGCCACCTGGCCCACCGGGCGGCCAGGCCACGGCGACCCCTGCGGTGTCATCTTGCTGGCCATCACTTGGCAGCCCCCGAGGCCGCAGCGGCCACCGGCACCGGCGGCGCAGCCAGTGCGATCAGTTTCACTTCCACCAGGCGGCGGTAGTCGATCTTGTCGTCCATGGCCTTGTAGGCAGCCTGGTAGGCGGTGCGGGCCTCGTCGGTCTTGCCCTGGGCCAGCAGCACATCACCCCGGCGGTCGGACACCAGCGCGGCAAATTCCTTGGCGTCGGCGCCGTCCAGCGCTTTCAGCGCGCCAGCATGGTCCTTGGCGTCCAGCAGCACGCCGGCCAGGCGCAGCCGCGCGATGGCGCGGTAGGCGTCTTCCGGTGCCTGCTCGCCCACCCAGCCCAGGCTGGCCTTGGCGGCGTCCACCAGGCCTTTGTCGTACTGCAGCTTGGCGGTGATCAGGCCGGCCTGCTGGGTGAGATTGGCCTTGGCATAGCGGTCTTTCATGTCGTTGAAGACCCGGCCCGCCTTGTCGGCATCGCCGGCCGTGGCGGCCTTGTCCAGTTCATCGAACATGGCAGCAGCTTGCACCGCCTGGTTGCGCTGGTACCAGTTCCAGCCGTTCCAGCCGGCAAAGGCCAGCAGCACGGCGGTGACAGACCAGGTGATCAAGTTGCCGTAACGCTTCCAGAACGCCTTGAGGTCGTCGAGCTGTTCTTGGTCCTGGAGATTGAGTGTGTTCGCCATGAAGCGCCTGTGGCCCGTGCTCTGAAATCGAAGGGCGGATTATGCGTTGCGCAATTCATGCGCCCAGTCGGCCACGCCGCCCAGCGGGCGCAGCACCTGGGCCGCAGCCGCATCCCGCAGGGGCTTGACCACCACCTGGCCCTGGGCCAGTTCATCGCTGCCAAAGACCAGCGCATGGCGCGCGCCACTGGCGTCGGCCTTCTTGAACTGCGCTTTCAGGCTGCCGCCGCCGGCATGCATCAGCACCGACACACCGGCACGGCGCAGCGCGTCCAGCAGCACCAGGGCCTGCGGCAGCGCTGCCGCGTCGGGCAGCACGGCGTAGACATCGGGCGCGGCATCAGGCACCGGCACGCCAATGGCCTGCAGCAGCAGCAGCAGGCGCTCCATGCCCAGGCCGAAGCCGATGGCCGGTGTCGGCTTGCCGCCCAATTGCTCAAACAGTCCGTCGTAGCGGCCACCGCCGCAGACCGTGCCCTGGGCGCCCAGCAGGTCGGTGACCCACTCGAACACCGTGCGGTTGTAGTAATCCAGCCCGCGCACCAGCCGGGGGTTGATGCGGTACGGCAGGCCGGCGGCATCGAGCACGGCACACACTGCGGCCAGGTGGGCGCGCGAGGCCTCGCCCAGGTGTTCTGCCAGCGTGGGGGCGGCTTCCACCAGGGCTTGCAGGGCCGGGTTCTTGGTGTCCAGGATGCGCAGCGGATTGGTCTGCAAGCGGCGCCTGCTGTCCTCGTCCAGCTGGTCGGCATGGGCGCTGAAATAGGCCACCAGGGCGGCGCGGTGGGCCGCACGTTCGGCCGCTTCGCCCAGGCTGTTGAGCTCCAGGCGCACATGGCTGCCCACCTGCAGGCCCAGCGCCTCCCAGAGGCTGCGCACCATCAGGATCAGTTCGGCGTCCACGTCCGGGCCGGCGTAGCCCAGCGCCTCCACGTCCAGCTGGTAGAACTGGCGGTAGCGGCCCTTCTGCGGCCGCTCATGGCGGAACACCGGCCCGATGGACCACACCCGCAAGGGCCCGTTGTAGAGCGCGTTGTGCTCGACCATGGCGCGCACGATGCCGGCGGTGATTTCCGGGCGCAGTGTCAGCGCATCACCGTTCATCGGGTCTCGCCAGGAGTACATCTCCTTCTCGACGATGTCGGTGGCCTCGCCAATGCCGCGCACAAACAGCGCGGTCGGCTCGACGATGGGCGTCAGCAGATGCTGGTAGCCGTGGCGCGAAAGCACGGTGTCGACCGTGCGCTCGAACCAGCGCCAGATGGCGGAGTCGGGCAGCTTGTCCTTGCGCGGGACGCTGCCCGGCAAGATGTCGTTCATGCCTTTGACGGCAAGCAGTTTGTCGGCCATGGGTGCGGACCAGTTGTGGTGGAACAGACGCGTCAAGCGGCCGCTGTGCAAGCGGCTGCGCCGGACCGCTGGCAGCGCCCCCCTGGCGGAGGGCCGCAGGCGCTAGGTGGAGGACACCCCGTAGCGGCGCTCGATGTAGCTTTCGACGATCTTGTGGAATTCCTGCGCAATGCCCTCGCCGCGCAGCGTCATCGCCTTCTGGCCGTCGATGAACACCGGCGCAGCGGGCGCCTCGCCGGTGCCCGGCAGGCTGATGCCGATGTCGGCATGTTTGCTTTCGCCGGGGCCGTTGACGATGCAACCCATCACCGCCAGCTTCATGTTTTCGACACCGGGGTACTTGGTCTTCCACACCGGCATCATGGTGCGCAGGTGGTCGTCGATCTGCTTGGCCAAAACCTGGAACGTGGTGCTGGTGGTGCGGCCGCAGCCCGGGCAGGCTGTCACGCTGGGGTTGAAGTTGCGCAGGCCCAAGGCCTGCAGGATCTCCAGCGCCACCACCACTTCCTGGGTGCGGGCCTCGCCAGGCTGGGGCGTCAGGCTGACACGGATGGTGTCGCCGATGCCCTGCTGCAGCAACTGGCCCAGCGCCACGGCCGAGGCCACCGTGCCCTTGGTGCCCATGCCGGCTTCGGTCAGGCCCAGGTGCAAGCGGGTAGTTGCAGCGTTGCGCCAGGGCCTGGTAGACGGTGATCAGGTCCTGCACGCCGCTGACCTTGCAGCTGATGATCACCTGGCCGGGCGCCATGCCCAGCTCGCAGGCCCAATCGGCCGACTGCAGCGCCGACTTGATCAGCGCCTGGTACATCACCTGCTTGGCGTCCCAGGGCTGGGCGCTGCGGGCGTTGTCGTCCATCATCTGGGCCAGCAGTTCCTGGTCCAGGCTGCCCCAGTTGACGCCGATGCGCACCGGTTTGTCGAACTTCAGGGCGGCTTCCACCATCGCGGTGAACTGGCGGTCGCGCTTCTGGCCCTTGCCCACGTTGCCGGGGTTGATGCGGTACTTGCTCAGCGCCTCGGCGCAGGCCGGGTGTTCGGTCAGCAGAGTGTGGCCGTTGTAGTGGAAGTCGCCCACCAGCGGCACATCGATGCCCATGCGGTCGAGCTGGTCGCGGATGTGCGGCACGGCCTGCGCAGCTTCGGGCGTGTTGACGGTGATGCGCACCATCTCGCTGCCGGCAATCGCCAGTTCCTTGACCTGGATGGCCGTGCCGATCACGTCCACCGTGTCGGTGTTGGTCATGCTCTGCACCCGCACCGGGGCGTCGCCGCCCACGGTGACGACCCTGCTGCCCCAGACCACACGGGCCTGCAGCGAGCGGCGGGCCAAGGGCAGCGCGGGCGGGATCAGGGTCAGGTCGTCAAGGTTGCGCATGGCGTTGGGATCACGGCAGTGTGATGTTGGCAATGTTGTCGCGCGTGGTGGCAGTCAGGTTCACCGGCTGGCCGCGGAACAGCAGCTCGGTGCCCTGGGCGTTGCCGATTCTCAGCCGAACCGGCAGCGCGGGTGTCAAGGCCACGGTCTCGCCGGCCGGCACCAGCCTGGCCATCAAGGTCTGGCCACTGCCGTCGACTGCCTGCACCCAGGTGGCCTGCACGGCACGCAGCACCAGGGCGCCATCGGCCTTGGGCTGGCTGGCCGATGCCGACGCTGCGGCGGCGGTGGCTGCCAGCGCCGCCGAGGCGGCTGCAGCCGCCGCGCCGGGCGCCGTGCTGGTGGCGCTGCCCAGCGCACCAGAGGCGGCCGGCGCCGGCGCGTCCACCGCTGCAGGCACCGTGCCGGCGGCCGGCTCGGTGGTCGTCGTCAGACCGTCTGCAGCGCCCGGCGGCATCACCGGCACCACCGGCACCACACCACCGTCCAGCAGCGGCAATCCTGGCAGTTGACCGGGCTGGCTGGGCACCAACACAAAAGCCGCGGCGGCGACCAGCAACAGGCCGGTCAGCCACAGGGCTGGATGGCGCCAGGGCAGCCAGGCCGCCGCGTCACCATGGCCCGCACGTTCGCGGAAAGGCGTGTTCAGGCCGGAATCGACCCGCGCCAGGCTGCCCGGCGGCGCGCCGGGCATCAAGGCCAGCACCGGCACCGGGTCGATCTTCAGCACGCGGCAGACGGTGAGTGCCAGCGCCCGGGCGAAGGTCAGGTCCAGCAGCTCATCGGTGCGACCGGATTCCAGCGCCTCCAGCTTGGCCGGCGTCACCTTGATCGACGCGGCCAGGGCGGCAATGTGCAGGCCTTGCTGTTGGCGGGCGGCGCGCAGCAGCGCACCGGCCTGGACGGCGTCAGCGCCAGGGGTGGCGTTGCTGGGGTCGGGAGTGGCGGACAGATCAGTCATCGAAACGGGCGCGCTCGAACAGCGCAGCCTCAGGTGATTGGGCAAAACGTTGGCGCAGACGGTCGCCCAGCACACGCACGGCGGCGTCGCGGCCCAGCTTGCGCTCGATGCGGGCGGCCAGCCACAGGGTCTGGGCGTTGGTGGCGTCGGGCGACTCGTTGATGCGGCCGATGTAGAAACTGGCGCGCTCGTAGGCGCCACGGCGGTACAGCACCTCGGCCAGGTTCAGGCCGGTGCTGGGGTTGGCCGGGTCCAGCTCGTAGGCCCGCATCAGCGCGGTCTCGGCCTCGGCAAACTTGCCGTCACGGCCGTAACAGACGCCACGGGCCAGCAGGCTGCGGGCCTGGTCGCGGTACTGCGGCAGCGCCAGCAGGGTGTCGAAGCGGCCCTGTGCAGTGGCAAACTGCCCGCGCTGGCACAGGAACCAGGCCTGGTTGTGCAGGGTGGCGCCGTCGCGCGGGTTGAGCTGCAAAGCCCGCGCAAAGCTCTCCTCGGCCAGGCGATCTTCACCCATGGCGGCATAGATCATCGCGCGCAGGTTGAAGGCCTCGGCCATGTCGGGCTTGACCTGCATGGCCAACTTGGTCTCATCCAGCGCGGTTTCCAGCTGGCCGCGGCCGAAGTAGGCCGTGGCCAGTTCCAGCCGCACCCGGGCGCGGCGCTCTTGTTCGGTCTGGTCCGACGCCGTCAACACCGTCACCGGCTGTTCTGCCACCACACCGCCCGGACCGCCGGCGCAGGCCGACAGCAGCGCAGCCGCTGCCAAGATGGCCAGCAAGCCGGCCCGGCCTGGCCAGCCGCGCACTGGGCGCGTTGCGTGCTGCGCACTGCGCAAAGCGCCCCTGGCGCGGCCCGGCAGGCTCATGGCTGCACCGCGTCGATGCGGATCACCGGTCGGCCCAGGCGCGACTGCACCTGGGTGCGGTCCTGCACTTCGCCGGCCAGCTGGCCACAAGCGGCGTCGATGTCGTCACCACGCGTCTTGCGCACCGTCGTCACGATGCCGGCATCCTGCAGCAGCTTGGCAAAGGCCAGCACCCGCTCGCGCGGCGATCGCAGCAGGCCGGAGGCCGGGAAGGGGTTGAACGGAATCAGGTTGAACTTGCAGGGCACCCGCGGTGCACCGGCCTGGCCTGTCACCAGGTCGATCAACTGCCGCGCCTGCTCAGGCCCGTCGTTGACGCCGTCGAGCATGCAGTATTCGAAGGTGATGAAGTCGCGCGGCGCGGCGGCCAGATACTGCCGGCAGGCCGCCAGCAACTCGGCCAGCGGGTATTTGCGGTTCAGCGGCACCAGCTGGTCGCGCAGCGTGTCGGTGGGCGCATGCAGGCTGACGGCCAATGCCACCGGGCAATCCTGCTGCAGGCGCTCGATCATCGGCACCACGCCCGACGTGGACACGGTGACCCGCCGCCGCGACAGGCCGTAGCCATGGTCGTCCAGCATCACCCGCAGCGCCGGCACCAGGGCGGCGTAGTTCTGCAGCGGCTCGCCCATGCCCATCATCACCACATTGCTGATCACCCGGTCGGCCCTGCCCAGGCGCTGGCGCAGGTGGTGTTCGGCAAACCAGAGCTGGGCCAGGATCTCGCCTGTGCTGAGGTTGCGGCTGAAACCCTGGTGGCCGGTGCTGCAAAAGCGGCATCCAACGGCACAACCGGCCTGCGAGGACACGCACAGCGTGCCGCGGTCGTCCTCCGGGATGAACACGGTTTCCACCGCATCACCGCCACCGACATCAAACAGCCACTTGATGGTGCCGTCGGCCGAGGCCTGCTCGCTCAGCAGTTTCAGCGGCAGCACCTCGGCCGCGCCACTGAGCTTGTCGCGCAGCGACTTGGCAAGGTCGGACATGCGGGCGAAGTCAGCTTCGCCCTTCTGGTGCACCCACCGGAACAACTGCACCGCCCGAAAGCGCTTCTCGCCCAGCGTGGCACACCAGGCAGCGAGCGCGTCCAGGTCGAAGTTGAGCAGGTTGACCGGCGTTGCCACAGGTGCAGGCGATCAGCGGCTGTAGACGTTCATGCCGGGGAAGAAAAACGCGATCTCCACCGCAGCGGTTTCCGCAGCGTCAGAGCCGTGCACCGCATTGGCGTCGATGCTGTCGGCGAAGTCGGCGCGGATCGTGCCCTTGTCGGCCTTTTTCGGGTCGGTGGCGCCCATCAGCTCGCGGTTCTTGGCGATCGCGCCCTCACCTTCCAGCGCCTGGATCATCACCGGGCCGGAAATCATGAAGCTGACCAGGTCGTTGAAGAACGGGCGCGCCTTGTGCACACCGTAAAAGGCTTCGGCTTCGCCGCGCGACAGATGCGCCATGCGGGCGGCGACCACTTTGAGGCCAGCGCCTTCAAAGCGGGCATAGATCTGACCGATGACGTTCTTGGCAACGGCGTCGGGTTTGATGATCGAGAGGGTGCGTTCGATGGCCATGGTTTTTTCTCCTGAAATCAAAGGCTTGGAAGTCAACCCGACATTCTAGCGTGGGCCTGTGTCAGACCCGGCGTGGCTCAACGGCCACCACCACCGCGGCGACCACCACCACCGCCGCCGCCCCCACCGCCGCCCCCACCGCCACCACGGCGACCACCGCCACCGCCACCACCGCCACCACCACCGCCGCCATTGCCTTGGAACTTGCGCACAAAGGCATCGGCGCCGATGTAACCCAGCGAGGTCTTCATCGGATCGGGTTGGCCACCACCGCCGCCACCACCACCGCCGCCCTTGCGGCCACCGCCGCCGGCAATGCCAAAGCCCTTGGGCTTCTGCACAAAGCGCTTGTCGTAGGTTTGCTCCAGCGGGTTGGGGATCGGGCCGTCCTCGGAGATCTCACGCCGCGGTGCCCGCGCTTCGCGGATGGCCCGCTTGTCGAAGGTCTGCATCAGCGGGTTGGGGATGGCGGCAAAGTTCAGATGCTCGATGTCGTCCTGGTCGCGGTCAGCCGGCGGGCGCTCGGCACGGTCGCGGCGCACTTGCGGCGGCCGCTCCGGGCGCGGGCCGCGCTCGGCACGCTGCTGCGGCGGGCCGTTGCGGCGGTTGGCGTTGTTGCCATTGCCGTTGTTGTTGTTGCCTCGGGGCACTGCGTCCCTGGGGCCGTCGCGCTGGCCTTCCCGCGGGCCGTCCTGGCGCTGCGGCTTGGGCGCACGCGCTTCCGCTTGCTGCTCGCGCACATTGCCGGCCAGGCGCCGCACTTCGCGCACATCGGCCTCGTTCAGGTCGACGAACACACCGCGCTTGAGGCCACGCGGCAACACCACGCAGCCATAACGGATGCGGATCAGCCGGCTGACACCCAGGCCGACCTTGTCGAACAGCTTGCGCACCTCGCGGTTGCGGCCTTCGGTGATGACCACGCGGTACCAATGGTTCACGCCCTCGCCACCACCGTCCTCGATGGCCTTGAACATGGCGCGTTGGCCATCGATGTCCACGCCGTCGAGCAAGCGCGCCTTGGCGTCCGGTGTCAGCGTGCCCAGCACGCGCACCGCGTATTCACGCTCCACGCCAAAGCGCGGATGCATCAGCTGGTTGGCCAGTTCGCCCGAATTGGTGAACAGCAGCAGGCCTTCGGTGTTGATGTCGAGCCGGCCCACCGACTGCCACTTGCCATGTGGCAGGCGCGGCAGGCGGCGGAACACGGTGGGCCGGTGCTGCGGATCGTCGTGCGTGACCACCTCGCCCACCGGCTTGTGGTAGGCGATGATGCGCGGCGGCGGCGGCGCAATGCGCACCTTGATCTGCCGGCCGGCCACGCTGATGCGGTCGCCGAACGAGATGCGCTGGCCGGTGTGCGCGGCCTGGCCGTTGACCATCACCTGGCCTTCGGCGATCAGGGCTTCCATGTCGCGGCGCGAGCCGATGCCGGCCTGCGCCAGCACCTTGTGCAGCTTGGGGGCGTCAGGCTCGGCCGCCAGCACACGGCGCTCTGGCTCGCCCGTGGGCAGCTCGATCGGCAGCGCGTCGTAATCGCCCGACAACACGGCCGCAAAGGTCTCGCCGACATCCTTGGGCAGGGCCGGCGGCTGCTCGGCCACCACGGCCGGGCTGTCGTCGTCGTCACCATCGTCGTCCTCATCGCCCGACGTAGCAGTGACAGTGAGCAACTGGGCCTCGTCAGCCGGTGCGCCGTCTTCACGCGGGCCCCGCTCGGCCCCACCCCGGCGGCCACGCCGGCGGTTGCGGCTGCGCTTGCGCGGGCCATCACCATCACCATCGCCGCCGGCACCAGCGTCGCTGGCGCCATCGGCACCCACAGCCGCTGCGGCCACAAGCGGCACAGCCGACACAGCCGACGCAACCCCATCGGCCGTGGCTTCGGCGGTCGAAGCAACAGGCGCTGCAGCCTCTGGCCGGCTGGCAGGCGCTGCGGCAGCGAGTGGCAGCGCTGTTGCCGTGGACGTTGATGCGACCGGCAGTGCAGCTGCGACGGACGCCTCGGCCTCGGCAGGCATGGCAGCCGGTCGGCGGCGCGCGCGGGCCGGCTTCACCAGGGCGGCATCGCGCACCAAACTGTCCGCCAGCGGCACTGCCGGCAGCGCAGGACTGGCAATTGCTGGTGTGTCAGCGGCCGCAGCCGTCTGGACGACATCCACCGCCTCAACCGCCTCAACAGCCTCAACAGCCTTCTTGCGCGTGCGCTTGGCCTTGACCGGAGCGGTGTCGGCGGCGTCGGCCGAGGCGTCCATGGACGCCGCCGCTGGCGCCGCACTGGCAGCTGCGTCGGCAAGCGCTGCACCAGCCGCAGCCGGCGCGTCGTCGGCCGGTTTGGCCGCGCGCTTGCGGCGTGGCTTGGCGCCAAGCTCGGCATCGGCGGGCGCAGCAGCGCCTGGCAGGTCAGAGGGGGGCAAATCGAAATCGGGCATGGTCATGCGGGTGCTGCGGGGGAGGAACCATCGGCCTGGGGCGTGTCGGCCGCAGGGGAAACATCAAGTGAAAAATCTGGCGGCGCGCCGTCGGATGCCGGCGGCAGGTCCAGCGGCAAGGGTTCTTGCTGCGTGCCGTCTGCCAGCAGTGACGGCTGGCCGGCGGACCCAGGGTCAAACACCGCCGCTGTGGGCGGACCGTCGAGCACCGGCAACTGGTCCAGGCTGTGCAAGCCCAGGTCGTCGAGAAACTGGCGCGTGGTGGCATACAGCGCCGGACGGCCGGGCGCCTCGCGGTAACCGATGGCGTCGATCCAGCCCCGGTCTTCCAGCTGCTTGACGATCTGGCTGCTGACGGTGACGCCGCGGATGTCTTCGATGTCACCGCGTGTCACGGGTTGGCGGTAGGCAATGATGGCCAGTGTCTCCATGGCCGCGCGGGAATAGCGTGGCGGCTTTTCGGGGTGCAGGCGATCGAGGTATTCGCGCATCTCGGGCCGGCTTTGAAAGCGCCAACCCGAGGCCAGCGCCACCAATTCCACGCCGCGGTTGCCCCAGTCGCGCACCAGTTCGTCCAGCAGGGTGCGCAGGGTGTCTGCACCGACCTGGTCGTCGAACAGGCTGCGCATGTCGCGCAGCGGCAGGGGCTGCTGGGCGCAGATCAGCGCGGTCTCGAGGACGCGCTTGGCCTCGTGGGTGTTCATGAACCTCTGTTCATTGCAAGCCGTTGCTGCCAACGGCGGAGACATCGAGTCGGGCGTGGTGGCCCAAGTGCTGTGCCGCTTGGGCGCCAGTCAGGCGCTCGGTCAAACGGCTGCCACCCGGGGCAAGTTTTTTCTAGGACATCGGTCGGCGGGCCGGGCCCTGCGCGGAGCGCTTGCACCCCGGGCGTCGGTGGCAGTTTCTGCACACCTGGGCTGGCTGGCAGCTTGGGCCGGCTGGCCACCCCGCCTGCAATCTTGGTGCTGGGACCAGCGCGGCATGTCCATCCCGCAGCCGATCCATCAACATTTGTAGCCCGATTGTAGCCTGTGAATGCAGCAACGCGCTTGCCATTGCAGGCATGGACTGCAGCGCCAGCCGCTGGGTCAGCCCGGCAGGACGGTGGCCCAGGCTTGGGCCAGATCGTCCGGCAGTGGCGCTGTGAACACCATGGGCCGGCCATCGGCGGGATGCAAAAACGCCAGCTCGGCGGCATGCAGCGCCTGCCGCTCCAGGCCCAGCAGCGCACGCCCGCCGTAGAGCGCATCCGCCACCAGCGGATGGCCCCGCGACGCCAGGTGCACGCGGATCTGGTGGGTGCGGCCGGTGTGCAGCCGGCAGCGCAGCGCCGATGCGCCATGGCGGCCGTCACCGGCAGCACCGGGCCACCAGGCCAGGCGCTCGACGTCGGTGCGCGCGGGCTTGCCGGTGGCCACCACCGCCATGCGCAGGCGCGCAGCCGGGTCGCGGCCAATGGGCGCATCAATGCTGTCGGCATCCCAGCGGATGTGGCCGTGTGCCAGCGCCAGATAGACCCGTTTGACCTCGCGCGCAGCGATCAGCCGCACCAGGCTGGTCATCGCCGGCAGGGTCTTGGCCACGACCATCAGGCCGCTGGTGTCCTTGTCGATGCGGTGCACGATGCCCGCGCGCGGCAGCGCGGCAGCGCCCGGGTGGTGGGCCAGCAAGCCATTGAGCAGCGTGCCTGTCCAGTGGCCGGGCGCCGGGTGGACCACCAGACCGACCGGCTTGTTGACCACCAGCAGGTGCTCATCTTCGTAGACCAGGGCCAGCGCCATCGGCTCGGGCCGGAAGGCCAGGCTCTCGGCGGTGGGCACCAGCGCCACCTGCAGGCGTTGGCCGGCGCGCAACTTGCGCGCGGCGCTGGTCTGCGGCTGGTCGTCGACCTGGACATGACCGCGGGCTATCAGCTGCTGCAGCCAGCTGCGCGAAAACTCAGGCGCCAGCGCCACCAGGGCCTTGTCCAGACGCAGGCCATGCTGCGCCGGGCTGATGCTGGCCTGGCGCACTTCCGCATCCAGCGTGGGTTCATCGCCGGGCTGCTCATCGGCCGGCTGGTCGGTGCCGTCATGGTCCGTGCCAATTGGTGCGCTGCCGCAGCGCGCCTGGTCGGCTGGCGCTGCCGGGTGCCCGCTGGGGTGCGCCATTAGAATGAAATCTTCTGCATATCTGCCCTGGAAGGACGCCGGCCGCAAGGCGGCTGACGACACCGATGAATGTGTTCAAGTTGATGACGCCGCTGGCCGGCGGGCGCCGGCCCACCGCAGGCTGGGCCGCTGCCCTGCTGGCCCTGGCGCTGCTGGGCGGCTGCGGCAGCACCACCAAGGACGACGACCGCGGCAGCGTCGAGAAATTGTATGCAGAGGCGAAGGACGATCTGTCCTCAGGCAGCTACGACCTGGCCGTCAAGCAACTGGAGCGGGTTGAAGGCCGTGCCGCCGGCACCCTGCTGGCCCAGCAGGCCACGCTGGACCTGGCCTATGCCAAATGGCGCCTGAACGAGCGTGTCGAAGCCATCGCGGCGCTGGACCGCTTCATCAAGCTGCACCCGTCCAGCCCGGCGCTGGACTATGCGCTGTACTTGAAGGGCGTGGTCAACTTCAACGAGACCATGGGCTTCCTGAGCGGCATCTCGCGCCAGGACCTGTCTGAACGTGACCAGCAAGCCTCGCGGGATTCGTACCAGGCCTTCGAGCAACTGGTGCAGGCCTTCCCCGAGTCGAAGTACAGCGACGACGCCCGCGCCCGCATGGGCTACATCGTCAATGCGCTGGCCGACTACGAGCTGCACGTGGCGCGCTATTACTACCAGCGCCAGGCCTACCTGGCCGCTGCCAACCGGGCGCAGCTGGCGGTGCGCGAATACCCGCAGACACCGGCCGTGGAAGAGGCGCTCTACATCATGGCGGCCAGCTACGACAAGCTGGGGTTGGCGCAGCTGCGCGCCGACGCCGAACGGGTGCTGACCCAAAACTACCCGAACACCCGCTATGTCAAGAACGGTGTGCGGGTGCCCGAGCGGGCCTGGTGGCAGTTCTGGTGACAGTCATGCGGCGGCATTGACTGCCGCCATCTCGTCCAGCCAGGCCAGTGCATCGGCCTCGGTGTCGAGTGTGCCCATGGGCGGCAAGGCGGCACGCAGCTTGCGGCCGTAGGGCATCTGGCGCAGGCGCGGGTCGGTGATGACCAGCAGGCCCAGGTCGGTCTCGCTGCGGATCAGGCGGCCGGCGCCCTGCTTCAGCGCAATGGCGGCCTCGGACAAGTAATAGTCATTGAACGGGTCGCGCCCGCGGGATTCCAGCTCCTTGCTGCGGGCCTGCACCAGCGGGTCATGCGGCGGCGGGAACGGCAGCTTGTCGATCAGCACGCACTGCAGCGCAGCGCCCGGCACGTCGATGCCTTCCCAGAAGCTGGCCGAGCCCACCAGCACGCTGCCCGGTGTGTCCAGAAAGCGCTGCAGCAGGCTGCGCTTGGGGTGGGTGCCCTGCACCAGCACCACCAGCGGCGTGCCGGCAGCGTTGGCGGCCGTCGGTCAGGGCCTCAGCGATCAGCGGCAGCACCCGCAGCGTGGTGGTCAGCACGAAGGTGCGGCCGCCCAGCCGGCCCGCCAGCCGCGCCGCCAGCGCGCCCACCGCCGCCGGGTGGCCGGCCTCGTTGGGCTTGGGAAAGCGCGGCGGCACCCAGGTGCGGGCATGGGCCGGGTAGTCGAACGGGCTGCCCACCCGCAGCTTGCGGGCGTCTTCCAGCGCTGCCGACTCGGTGAACCAGCTCAGCGCGTCGTCGCTGCCCAAGGTGGCCGAGGTGAAGATCCAGGCGCGCGGCGCCAGGGCGCGCTGCTCGGTGAACAGGTCGCGGATGTGCAGCGGGCTTTCCACCAGGCGCGCATCGCGTGGGCCCAGGTCGATCCAGCGCACCCGGTCGGGGGCGGCCGGCAGCGCAAAGCCATGGGCCAGCCGGGCGATGCGCTCGGCGCGCTCGACCAGGCGGGTGAAATCGGGCGCGGTGGCCTCCACCAGCCGGGCGGCGTCGCGGGCGGCGTCAGCGGCGGTGGCCAGGCCGTCCAGCGCGGCCACAAAGGCGTCGTCGCGGCTGCGCTCGTCCCAGCGCAGCTTCAGCATGCCCTTGATGTCGCGCAGCGGGCCGGCGCAGGCCAGGCGCAGTTCGCGGGCGGCCCGGTCCAGACCGCCCGCGATCAGCTGCCAGTCGACCTGGCCGCGGGCATGGGTCAGGCCGGCGGCCAGCAGATCGCGGCCGAAGTCGATCACCTGGTTCGACGAGACCAAGGTGCCCAGGAACTGCAGGCCGGTTTCCACCAGCTGGTGGGCTTCGTCGAACACCGCCGCCTCCACCGTGGGCAGCAACTCGGCCACGCCGCTGTCGCGCAGCGACAGGTCGGCAAAGAACAGGTGGTGGTTGACCACCACCAGGTCGGCGGCCATGGCCTCGCGCCGGGCCTTGACGACATGGCAGTTGGCGAACTGCGGGCAGTCCTGGCCCAGGCAGTTGTCGCGGGTGGAGGTGACCAGCGGGATCACCGGGCTGCGCTCGTCCAGGCCGTCGATCTCGGCCAGGTCACCGGTGCGGGTGGACGGCGCCCAGGTCTCGATGCGGGCCAGCGCGCGCACCGCAAAGCGGTCGGGCAAGCGTGCCGGTCTCGCGCGCCTGCTGCAGCCGGTGCAGGCACAGGTAGCTGCCGCGGCCCTTGAGCAGGGCAATGCGCACCGGCACCCGCAGCGCGTCGCGCAGGCGCGGCAGGTCCCGCAGGAAGAGCTGGTCCTGCAGGCTCTTGGTGGCGGTGGAGACCAGCGCGCGCCGGCCCGACAGCAGCAGCGGCACCAGGTAGGCGAAGGTCTTGCCCACGCCGGTGCCGGCCTCGGCCACCAGGGTGGCGTGCTCTTCCACCGCACTGGCCATGGCGGCGGCCAGTTGCTGCTGCACCTCGCGCTCGACAAAGTTCGGGTCGGCCTGCGACAGCGCGCCTTGCGGGCCCAGGGCGTCACGGGTGGCGCGGGCCAGGTCGCCCGGCAACTGCGCCGGCACCGGCGCCGGCACCGGCGCTGCAGCGACCGCAGGCCCGGCCATCAAGCGGGTTCCGGCGGATCGAGTTCGGCTTCGACCCGCGCGATCTGGTCGCGCAGCAGCAGCCGGCGTTTTTTCAGCCGCCGCAGCACCAGGTCGTCGGCCGGCGCCTGCTCGGCGGCGCGGTCGATCAGGCTGTCGAGGTCGGCGTGCGCCATCCGCAATTCGATCAGCGCACGCTGAGGCGAACGCAGGTTGATGTCGGCAGAAGGCTCAAGGTCCATGGATGGCCTGAGTTTATAGTGCCAGCCCATGAGTGCCGTGCCGCCGCAGCCCCCCCTGGCCTACCGTTTGTTGGCAGCCACCGCCTTGCACAAGGGCGATCGGCCCTACCAGCAGGACCAAGTGCAGATCCTGCGACACGCCCGCGCCAAGGACTGCCTGCTGGCCGTGCTGGCCGATGGCATGGGCGGCAAGAGCGGTGGCCGCAAGGCCGCCGACCAGGTGCTGCTGACCGCCCGCCAGCTGTTTGACCGCCATGTGCCGCTCAAGGATGACGCCGACGCCTTGTTGCGCCAGGTGGTGATGGAAGCGCACCTGATGATCAAGCTCACGGCCATCACCGCCGAAGAGGAGCCGCACAGCACCGTGGCGGCCTTCCTGCTGGGCCCGGGCCTGGGCTGTGTGGTGGCGCATGCCGGTGATTCACGGGTGTACCACTTCCGTGGTGCAGATCTGGTCAGCCGGACCATGGATGACTCGTATGTGCAGCGGCTGATCGACGAAGGCAAGCTGACCGAAGACGGCGCCAACAGCCACCCGCAAAGCAATCTGCTGACCGGCTGCCTGGGCACATCCGCCGACCCGCCGGTGACGCTGCACCACATCGGCGCGCTGCTGCCCGGCGACACGCTGCTGTGCTGCAGCGACGGCCTGTGGCACTACTTCAGCCCGCGTGAACTGGGCATGTATGTCAACAGCTTTGCGCCGCGTGACGCCACCGACATGATGGTGACGCGTGCCCGCCAGCGTGCCAACGGCCATGGCGACAACCTGTCGCTGGCGATGGTCAAGGTCGAGCTGATCAGCTGATCGGTCCACCGCCGCTGCGCCTGCGGCGCGCTCGCTCCAGGGGGCAGACGCCTGCAGTCCGGCCAGCCGGTTCTGCGGCGCGCAGGGGACCAACAATCGGCGCCGTCAGGGCATCGGCGCACCTGGCACAGGGATTGGCAGGCTGGCAGCGGGTGGCCGCTGCGCAGCACGTCTGGCATTGCGGGCCTGGACCGCATCCCGGTGGGCCTCGGCCTCTTGCAGACGCTGCTGCTGTTGGGCCTGGCGCTGCCGGGCGGTTTGCGCAGCGGCCGAGGCCGACGCCGCTGCTGCGGGCCGCACCGCACGGCGCACCGGGGTGGGCGGCGGGGCGGGCGGCGGGGCGGGCGGCGGGCTGGCAGACGCGGCGCTGTCCGGCATGGCCGGGGCCAGCGCCGGCACAGCGGCGGCTGCAGACGCACGCGCCTGGATCGCCTGCAGGCGTTGGGCAGCCCGCGCGCGGCGCTGGGCATCGTCGAGCTGGTGCATCTGGCGCTGCAGCGGCTCCAATGCGGCCCGGCGTTCCTGGCGGGCCTGCTCCAGGCACTGGTTGACGGCGAAGCGGGCCTCGCAATCCTGGCGGGCTGCCGCGTAACGGGCTTCCACCGCCTGCCGGTCGGCGGCAATGCGGGCCCGCTCGGTCGCACCACCGTCGGGCGCGGCCAGCGCGGCATGGCCCAGCAGCAGCAGCGCCCCGGCGGCAGCGGTGGCCAGGGCGCTGCTCATGTGATGCGGGTGTCGACCTCACGCCGCTCCAGCGCCAGGTAGTCGGCCGACTGCATCTCTTGCAGGCGCGACACGGTGCGCGGAAATTCATGCGCCAGCGGGCCTTCGGTGTAAAGCTGCTCGGGCGGCACGGCGGCCGAGATCACCAGCTTGACGCGGCGGTCGTACAGCACATCCACCAGCAGCGTGAAGCGCCGCGCCTCGCTGGCGAATTTGGGCGGCATCTCCGGCACACCACTGAGGATGACGGTGTGGAACTGCTGCGCCAGCTCGAGGTAGTCGTTCTGCGAGCGCGGGCCGCCGCACAGGGTGCGGAAGTCGAACCACACCACACCGCCGGCGCGCCGCAGGGCCTGGAGCGTGCGGTGCTCGATGTGCAACGAGGGGCTCTCATCGCGGGCCTCGGCCAGCTGGTTGAAGGTGGCCTCCAGCGCCGCATCGGCCGCCGCACCCAAGGGCGTGTGGTAGAGCTGCGCCTGCTCCAGCGTGCGGCGGCGGTAGTCGGTGCCGTTGTCGACGTTGATCACCTCCAGCTGCCGCTTCAGCAATTCGATCGCCGGCAGGATGCGGTCGCGGTGCAAGCCATTGGGGTACAGCGCATCGGGCGCAAAGTTGCTGGTGGTGACGATGGACACCCGGTTGGCGAACAGCGCGTCCAGCAAGCGGTGCAGGATCATCGCGTCGGTGACGTCGGCGACGTGGAACTCGTCGAAGCAGATCAGCCTGAACTTGCGCGCGATGCGCCGGCCCAGTTCATCCAGCGGATTGGCCGTGCCCTTGAGATCCTGCAGCTCGCGGTGCACCTCGCGCATGAATTCATGGAAATGCAAGCGGGTCTTGCGCTGCAGCGGCACGGCCTGGAAGAAGCAGTCCATCAAGAAGCTCTTGCCCCGGCCCACGCCGCCGTGCATGTACACCCCAAGCGGGATCGGCGGCTTGACCAGCATCTTGGTCAAGGCATTGCTGCGGCGCGATTTGTAAGCCGCCCATTCGTCCTGGCAGCGCTGCAGCGAGGCCACGGCCCGCAGCTGTGCCGGATCAGCGGTGTAGCCGCGTGTGCGCAGGGTCTGCTGGTACAGGTCGGTGACGGAAGTCATGCAAGGTGCTCAAACGCAAAGCGGGCCAGCATATGCGGCCCGCCCGGGTGCTGCCGTCGCTGCGGCGACGGCGCTTCTCAAGAAAACGCCGGACCGCCCCAAGCTTGCTTGCGCCCCCTCGGGGGCCGGGACGGGCAAGGCCCGGCCCTTGGGGACGCTCAGAAGTTCAGCGTGCGCTTGTCCACTGCCAGGGCGGCCTCCTTGGTCGCTTCGCTCAAGGACGGGTGGGCATGGCAGATGCGCGCGATGTCTTCGGCCGAGGCCTTGAATTCCATCGCCACCACCGCTTCGGCAATCAGCTCGCTGGCAGACGGCCCGACGATGTGCACGCCCAGGATCTCGTCGGTCTTGGCATCGGCCAGAAACTTGACGAAGCCGGTGGTGTCGCCCAGCGCACGCGCCCGGCCATTGGCCATGAACGGAAACTGGCCGGCCTTGTAGGCCACGCCATCGGCTTTCAGCTGTTGCTCAGTTCTGCCCACCCAGGCGATTTCGGGCGATGTGTAGATCACCCAGGGAATGGTGTTGAAGTTGACATGGCCATGCTGGCCGGCAATGCGCTCGGCCACGGCCACGCCCTCTTCTTCGGCCTTGTGCGCCAGCATCGGGCCGCGCACCACATCGCCCACCGCCCACACATTCGGCAGGTTGGTCTTGCAGTCGGCATCGACCACGATGGCGCCCCGCTCGTCGAGCTGCAGGCCCACGGCGTCCACATTCAGCCCGGTGGTGTTGGCCACCCGGCCGATGGAGACGATCAGGCGCTCGACGTCGAGCTTGACGCTGTCGCCCTTGGCATTGGCATAGCTGACCGACACGCCCTTCTTGCCGACCTTGACCTCGGTGATCTTGACGCCGAATTCAAACTTCAGGCCTTGTTTGGTGAAGGCCTTCAGTGCCTCTTTGGCCACGCCCTCGTCCACCGCCGCCAGGAAGCCCGGCATGGCTTCCAGCACGGTGACCTCGGCACCCAGGCGGCGCCAGACCGAGCCCATTTCCAGGCCGATCACGCCCGAACCGATCACGCCCAGGGTCTTGGGCACGGCAGCCATGCGCAGCGCGCCGTCGTTGGACAGCACCTGCTCTTCGTCGAACGCGGCACCGGGCAGCGCCCGCGCACTGGAGCCGGTGGCCACGACCACATGCTTGGCCACCAGGGTCTCGGCGGTCGGGCCGCTCACGCTGATTTCATACAGGCCATCCGCTGCCTTCACAAAGGCGCCACGGCCATGGAAGAAGCTGACCTTGTTCTTCTTGAGCAGGTAGAGGATGCCGTCGTTGTTCTGCTTGACCACGCTGTCCTTGCGGCCCAGCATCTTGGCCAGGTCGAGGCTGAGCTTGCCCACGCCGATGCCGTGGTCGGCAAAGTGGTGGCCGGCGTGCTCAAAGTGCTCACTGCTTTGCAGCAGGGCCTTGCTGGGGATGCAGCCCACATTGGTGCAGGTGCCGCCGGGCGCGGGGCCGCCCTTGGCGTTCTGCCATTCGTCGATGCAGGCGACCTTGAAACCGAGTTGCGCTGCGCGGATGGCGGCGATGTAGCCGCCGGGGCCGCCGCCGATGACGATGACGTCGAAAGATTGGGACATGGAAGGACCAGGTAGTGGGTGTGTGCCGGTGGACGCTGCAGTACCGCGCTATTCCAGCGGCACGAAGATCCAGAGCAGGATGTAGAGCAGGCCGCCGACGCCACCGAAGAGCACCAGCACGGTCAGCATCAAGCGCCAGGCCCAGGACTCGACGCCGGTGATGGCGGCCAGGCCGCCGCAGACGCCACCAATCCACTTGTCGCTGCGGGATCGGCGCAAGCGGTTGATGGCCGATGCCGCGCCTGTTGCAGCGCCACTGGGTGGCAGGCTGCCGTCGAGCAGGCGGCGCTTGGCCTGGTCGAACTCAGCCTGCGACAGCACCGCGCGCTCGCGCAGGGATTCCAGCTTGCCCAGTTCGTCAGCCAGCGACATGGCGGCCTTTCAGAAGGTGGATCAGATGTCGAACAACAGCCGCGCCGGGTCTTCCAGCGCGTCTTTCATCGTCACCAGGCCCAGCACGGCTTCACGGCCGTCGATGATGCGGTGGTCGTAGCTCATCGCCAGGTAGTTGATGGGACGCACCACCACCTGACCGTTTTCCACCACAGCCCGGTCCTTGGTGGCGTGCACGCCCAGGATGGCCGACTGCGGCGGGTTGATGATGGGCGTGGACAGCATCGAGCCGAAGGTGCCGCCGTTGCTGATGGAGAAGGTGCCGCCCGTCAGCTCGTCGATGCCGAGCTTGCCGTCCTTGGCCTTGTTGCCGAACTCGGCGATCTTCTTCTCGATGTCGGCAAAGCTCATCTGGTCGGCATTGCGGATCACCGGCACCACCAGGCCACGCGGGCTGCCGACCGCGATGCCGATGTCGAAGTAGCCGTGGTAGACGATGTCGTTGCCGTCGACGCTGGCGTTGATCACCGGGTACTTCTTGAGCGCGGCCACCGCAGCCTTGACGAAGAAGCTCATGAAGCCCAGCTTGACGCCGTGCTCCTTCTCGAACTTGTCCTGGAACTTCTTGCGCATCTCCATCAACGGCGCCATGTTCACCTCGTTGAAGGTGGTCAGGATGGCGTTGGTGGACTGGCTCTGCACCAGGCGCTCGGCGATGCGCGCGCGCAGGCGGCTCATCGGCACACGCTGCTCGGGGCGGTCGCCCAGGTTCGGGCCCTGCGGCGCGGCCACCGCCTGCAGCGGCGCACGCGCGGCAGGCGCTGGCGCAGCGGCTTTGGGCGCTGGGGCGGGCGCCGGTGCGGCGGCGGCTGACCCACCTGCGGCCACCGCGCCGAGCACGTCGCCCTTGGTGACGCGGCCGTCCTTGCCGGTGCCGGCCACACTGCCAGCGGCCAGGCCGTTGTCGGCCATCAGCTTGGCTGCTGCCGGCATCGCCACACCGGCCTTGCTGGCTGGCAGCCGGTGCCGCCGCTGCGGCGGCGGCAGGGGCTGCAGCGGCGGCTGCAGCCGATGCCGGCGCAGCGGCGCCAGCAACGGCCTCGGTGTCGATGCGGGCCAGCACCTGGTCGCTGACGACCGTGCTGCCATCGCCCTGCACCAGTTCAATCAGCACGCCGGCCGACGGTGCGGGCACTTCCAGCACCACCTTGTCGGTCTCGACCTCGATCAGGATCTCGTCGACCGCAATGGCGTCGCCGACCTTCTTCTTCCACTGCAGCAGGGTGGCCTCGGCCACGGATTCAGACAGCTGCGGGACCTTGACTTCTACGATTGCCATGTTGTGAATTCTCGAAATGTGATGCGGTAAACCCAGTGGACGCCGCGGATCCGGCTCTGCCGGGCCGCTGGCGTCGCCCCCTTGCGGGGGAGCGCCAAAGGCGCTACGGGGGTGGGTTTACTTCGTGAGCACGTAGCCCTTGAGCTTGGCGTAGGCCTGTTCGAGCAGCGCCTTCTGCTGCTCCTGGTGCAGATGGGCGTAGCCCACTGCCGGCGAGGCTGAAGCCGCGCGGCCGGCATACCCCAGCTTCTGCCCTTCGAGCATGTTCTCGTGGATGTAGTGCTGCACGAAGAACCAAGCGCCCTGGTTCTGCGGCTCGTCCTGGCACCACACCACCTCGGTGGCGTTGGGATAACGCTTGATTTCGGTGGCAAAGGCCTTGTGCGGGAACGGATAGAGCTGGGCCACACGCAGGATCACCACATCGTCGCTGCCACGCTCGGCGCGCTTGCGCACCAGGTCGTAGTACACCTTGCCCGAGCAGCAGATGATGCGCTTGACCTTGGCCGGCACGATCGCCTTGTCGGTCTCGGGCGCGACCGTCATGAACTCGCCCTTGGTGAACTCCGACAGCGGCGATGCCGCATCCTTGTTGCGCAGCAGCGACTTGGGCGTGAAGATGATCAGCGGCTTGCGGAACTGGCGCACCAGCTGGCGGCGCAGCAGGTGGAAGATCTGGCTGGCGCTGGCCGGCTGGCAGATCTGCATGTTGTTGTCAGCGGCCAGCTGCATGAAACGCTCCAGCCGTGCCGAGCTGTGCTCGGGACCCTGGCCTTCATAGCCGTGCGGCAGCATCAGCACCAGGCCGTTGGCCCGGCCCCACTTGACCTCGCCCGAGGCGATGAACTGGTCGATCACCACCTGCGCGCCGTTGACGAAGTCGCCGAACTGCGCTTCCCAGATCGTCAGCGTGTTCGGCTCGGCCGAGGCATAACCGTATTCGAAGCCCAGCACCGCTTCTTCCGACAGGATGGAATCGATGACGGTGAACGGCGCCTGGTTCTCGGCCACGTGCTCCAGCGGCACATAGGTGCCCTCGTCCCACTTCTCGCGGTTCTGGTCGTGCAGCACCGCATGGCGGTGCACAAAGGTGCCGCGGCCGCAGTCCTCGCCAGACAGCCGCACGGCATAACCGCTGGCCACCAGCGACGCATAGGCCAGGGTCTCGCCCATGCCCCAGTCGACATTGATCTCGCCGCGGCCCATCGCTGCGCGGTCGGCCAGCACCTTCTCGACCAGCGGGTGCACCTTGAAGTTGGCCGGCACCGTGGTCACGCGCTCGGCCAGCCGCTTGATTTCGGCCAGCGGCAGCGCGGTGTCGGACGCGTCGGTCCACTTGCGGCCCAGGAAGGGCGCCCAGTCGACCGCGTACTTGCTCTTGAAGTTGGTCAGCACCGGGTCCATGGTGTGCCGGCCTTCGTCGAAGGCGGCGCGCAGCTGCTTGACCAGGTTGTCAGGGCCGTCTTCCGGCAGCACGTTCTGCGCCACCAGCTTGTCGCCGTACAGCTTGCGCGTGCCCGGGTGCGCGGCGATCTTCTTGTACATCAGCGGCTGGGTCAGGCTGGGCGTGTCCTGCTCGTTGTGGCCCAGCTTGCGGAAGCAGATGATGTCGACGACAACGTCCTTGTTGAACTGCTGGCGGTAGTCGAGCGCGATCTGGGTGCACAGCACCACGGCCTCGGGGTCGTCGCCGTTGACGTGCAGCACCGGCGCTTCGATCATCTTGACGACGTCGGTGCAGTACAGCGTCGACCGGCTGTCGCGCGGGTCGCTGGTGGTGAAGCCGATCTGGTTGTTGATGACCAGGTGCAGCGTGCCGCCGGTGTAGTAGCCCCGGGTCTGCGCCAGCGCCAGCGTCTCCATCACCACGCCCTGGCCGGCGAAGGCCGCGTCGCCGTGCACCAGCACCGGCAGCACCTGGGCGCCGGTCTTGTCGCCGCGGCGGTCCATGCGCGCCTTGACCGAGCCTTCGACCACCGGGTTGACGATCTCCAGGTGGCTGGGGTTGAACGCCAGGCTCAGGTGCACCGGGCCGCCAGGCGTCGAGATGTCGCTGGAGAAGCCCTGGTGGTACTTGACGTCGCCCGAGGGCAGGTTCTCGGGTGCGGTGTGGTCGAACTCGGCGAACAGGTCCCGGGGCATCTTGCCCAGGGTGTTGACCAGCACGTTCAGGCGGCCGCGGTGGGCCATGCCGATCACCATTTCCTGCACGCCGTGCGTGCCGGCGCGCTGCACCACCTCGTCCATGCTGGCGATGAAGCTTTCGCCGCCTTCCAGCGAGAAGCGCTTCTGGCCGACGTACTTGGTGTGCAGAAAGCGCTCCAGGCCCTCGGCGGCGGTCAGCCGGTCCAGGATGTGCACTTTCTGTTCGGCGGTGAAGCTGGGCTTGCTGCGGATCGACTCGATGCGTTCTTGCCACCAGCGCTTCTCGGCGGGGTCGGTGCAGTGCATGAATTCGGCGCCGATCGAGCCGCAATAGGTTTCACGCAAGGCCTGCAGGATCTCCCGCAGCGTCATGTTCTCGGACTTGCCGAAATAGGTGTTTGCGGCGCTGAACGTGATGTCCATGTCGGACTCGCTCAAGTCGTAGAACGCCGGCTCCAGCTCGGGGATCTTCGGGCGCTCGGTGCGCTTGAGCGGGTCGAGGTCGGCCCAACGACTGCCCAGGAACCGATAGGCCGCAATCAGCGACTGCACATGCACCTGCTTGCGGGCCACCGCCAAGTCGGCCGAGCTGGCCTTCAGGGCAAAGGCGTTGGCCTTGGCGCGCTGGGCAAAGCTCTCCACCACCGGCGCGTGGGCCACGTCACGGGCCTCCGAACCATCGGTGGCCGGCACGTTCTGCAGGTTGTCGAAATAGCTGCGCCAGGTGTCGGGCACGCTGCCGGGGTTGTCGAGATAGGCTTCGTAAAGCTCTTCGACGTACGGGGCATTGCCACCGAACAGGTACGAGGTGGACCTGTGTTGCTGCATCATCGTTCGCTCACCTTTGACCCCGGTTTCCAGGGCATGGATGGGTAAAAAACCTTCCGCAGCCCGGCTCGACCGGTGGGCGGATTGCGACCCGCCTTGCTGCTGGTCTGGGAAGACGTCTCAGACGACTTTTCAGTCGCTCAGCAAGGGGCACGAAAGGGCGTGGTTGGGTAGAGGGGCCAGACTTTAGCACTGTTGTTTTGCGGCTCCGGACCAGGATTAGACACCCGCAAAGCTTCTGTTTGGCTGACAAAGCGCTGCTGTTGGCGCACAGACTCGGGGCCAGATGGCCCACCCCGTGATCTACCTGCACACCAGCGCGCCGGCCAAGCCCGCTGTGGGCGCGCCCTGCAATGGCTGCGGTGTGTGCTGCGCCTGGCAGCCCTGCCCGCTGGGCGTGCTGGTGAGCGGCCGGCGCCACGGCATGTGCCAGGCCCTGCGCTGGGACGACAGCAGCGGCCAGTACCGCTGCGCCATGGTGCAGGCACCTGAATCGGCCTGGCCCGCCCTGCCCCGGCTGCTGCGCCCAGCACTGCGCCGGCTGGCGCGCCGCTGGATCGCGGCCGGCGTTGGCTGCGACTGCCATGCCGATGCCGCAGCAGCTTGACCGCCTGCGGGAACATCCTCTGCGGCGGCGCCCGGCTTGCCACTAGCATCCAGGCTTTTGACCCTTCGGGAGCCGATTCCATGACATTGAAGCTTGCCTTGCACGGTGCCGCTGCGGCGGCGCTGCTGGCCGCCGGCCTGGCCCTGTCGCCAGTGCAGGCCACCACCTTGCGCTGGGCCGCGCAGAACGACATCCTGACGCTGGACCCGCATTCACAGAACCACGCTACCACCAACGCCATCCTGCAGCATGCCTATGAAGGCCTGACCCGCTACAACGCCAAGTACGAGCCCGAGCCCGCCCTGGCCACCAAGTGGACGACGATCAGCCCGACCCAGGTGCGCTTTGAGCTGCGCAAGGGCGTCAAATTCCACGATGGTTCGCCCTTCACCGCCGACGACGTGGTGTTCTCCTTCGGTCGCATCAAGCAGCCGCAAGGCACCATGTCGATCTACGTCGCCGGCATCACCGAGATCAAGAAGATCGACGACCACACCGTCGACTTCATCCTGGCGGGCCCCAACCCGGTGCTGCTGCGCAACATCGGCGACTTCTTCATCATGAGCAAGACCTGGGCGGAGAAGAACAAGACCACCAACGTGCAGGACTACAAGGCCAAGGAAGAGAACCACGCCTCGCGCAATGTCAACGGCACCGGCAGCTACAAGATCACCGGCTGGACCCCCGACCAGCGCATCACCCTGGCCGCCAACCCCGACTGGTGGGACAAGGCCAACGCCAGCAACGTGACCGAGGTGGTCTACACCCCGATCAAGGCAGACGCCACCCGCGTGGCGGCGCTGTTGTCGGGCGACGTCGACATCGTGACCGACCTGCCCACCCAGGACGTGGCCCGGCTGCGCGGCGACAGCAAGCTGAAGGTGCTGGACGGCAACGAGGTGCGCACCATCTTCATCGCGCTGGACCAGTTCAACCCCGAGCTGAAGTACAGCGATGTGAAGGGCAAGAATCCGTTCAAGGACAAGCGGGTGCGCGAGGCGCTGAACATCGCCATCGACCGCGAAGGCATCAAGCGGGCCACCATGCGCGGGCTGTCACTGCCGGCATCGATCATCGTGGCGCCGGGCGTCAACGGCCACAGCAACGAGCTGGACGCAGCCATCAAGCCCGACCCCGAACGCGCCAAGAAGCTGCTGGCCGAAGCCGGTTACCCCAATGGCTTCGAGTTCCAGCTGAGCTGCCCGAACAACCGCTACGTCAACGACGAAGAGATCTGCCAGAACCTGGTGTCGATGTGGGCGCGCATCGGCATCAAGACCAAGCTGTCAGCCGAAGGCTTTGCCACCTTCATCCAGAAGGTGCAAAACTTCGACACCAGTGCCTACCTGCTGGGCTGGGGCGTGGCCACCTTCGACGCGCAGTACAGCCTGCAGTCGCTGGTGCGCACCCGCACCACGGGCGCCGATGGCAACTTCAATTTCGGCCGGGTGAGCGACGCACAGGTCGACAAGTTGGTGGACGCGATGAAGACAGAGACCGACGTCGCCAAGCGCAACGGCCTGATCCGTGAAGCCCTGCAGCGCACACGCGACGAGTACCTGTACGTGCCACTGCACCACCAGCTGCGGCCCTGGGCCATGAAGGCCAGCGTGACCACCCTGCACCGCGCCGACGACCGGCCTGCATCCCGCTTCACGAATGTGAAGTAACAACGCCACAGCGCGCATCCAACGGGGCCCTGCGGGGCCCCGTTGTCATGGCGCAGAAACCAGTGAACGGCTGGCCGGTGCTGGGCATGGCGGCCGGCAGCCTTGGGCTCTGAGCTGCCCTTGCGCTGATGCGCTTTTCCGAAGGCTTCGCCGGTGCGGTGCAGCGCGCCGGGTCTCGCCCCGGCAGGCGACCAGCCTTTTGTCGCGCCAAAAGGCTGGCCCAAAACGCGCTTTCCAAACTGCGCGATCGACACCCAGCGCTTGTCTGGACCCAGACGCTGCGCCTCGCCTGTCCGGCTCGAACAGCGTCAGCCGGAAGCAGTGCGGCACATTCCACGGCCGTGCCACCCCGGTCAGGGCTGTGAGGCGCAGACCCCGGCCGGGCACGCATGGCATGCGGCAAGCTGTTCAGATGGCGGTCTGCTGAGCCTCACCAGCGCCCAAGCGACTGCGGTCTTCTATAGCAAGGTGTTCGAGCCGGACAGGCGAGGCGCAGCGCCCGGTCCGCTGCAAGCACGCGGTGGTGTACGCCCAGTTTGGCAGGCGTTTCTTTGGTGCCTTTCTTGTCGCCGGACAAGAAAGGTACCCGCCAGCCGGGGCGGGACCCGGCGGGCTGCAACGCAACGGCGACGCCCTGGCAAGGCGTCAGACAACAACACTCCAACGGCAGCTCAGAGACCAAAGCCGCCAGGCAAGCTGCATCAGGCCCCGTCGTGCAAGGTCAGTGGTCCCGCCAGACCGCGCTCTTGCGCAAACCAGCGCAGCACCGGCAGCGTGCCGGGCAGCACCGGTTGCAGTGCCACCGGCAGGCCGCTCCAGGCCATCTGCTGCGCCTCGCGCATTTCGAAATCACCGGTCCAGTCATAGACCTTGCAGAAGTGCAGCCGCACCCGGGCATGGGGATAGTCGAACAGTTCCTGCTGCCAGGGGTGCACCGTGCCAATGGTGATGCCCAGTTCCTCCTGCAGCTCACGCCGCAGCGCCTGGGCCAGTGTCTCGCCGGGCTCGAACTTGCCACCCGGAAATTCCCAGTAGCCGGCGTAGACCTTGCCCGCAGGTCGGCTGGTCAGCAAGAAGTCGTGCTCCTGCCCCGACGCATCACGCTGGATCAGCACGCCCACGGCCACGTCGGTGACCGGGCGGTCACCACGATCCACGCCGTCGACCGAGGTGACGGGCAGGCCCTCAGGCATGGTCCAGCACGTCGGGTGCGGTGTCGTCAGCCACCGGTGCAGCGGGTGCTTCGTCGGCCGCGTGGTCGCGGCCGGCCCAGTCGCGGGCGAACTGGTAGGCCACCCGGCCCGAGCGCGACCCGCGCTCCAGCGCCCACACCAGGCTGGGCTGGCGGGCCCGGGTGATGGTGGTCTCGTCTGCACCGAAGTGCCGCAGCCATTGCGCCACGATGGCCAGGTATTCAGGCTGGCTGAACGGGTAGAAGCTGATCCACAGGCCGAAGCGCTCGGACAGGCTGATCTTCTCCTCCACCACCTCGCCAGGGTGCACCTCGCCGTCGTCGGTGTGGGTGTAGGAGAGGTTCTCCTTCATGTACTCGGGCAGCAGGTGGCGGCGGTTGCTGGTGGCATAGATCAGCACGTTGTCGCTGGCCGCGGCAATGCTGCCGTCGAGGATGCTCTTGAGCGCCTTGTAGCCCGGCTCGCCCTCGTCGAAGCTGAGGTCGTCGCAGAACACGATGAAGCGCTCGGGCCGATCGGCCACCAGGTCGACCAGGTCGGGCAGGTCGACCAGGTCGGCCTTGTCGACCTCGATCAGGCGCAGCCCGCGCGGGGCAAATTCATTCAGGCAGGCCTTGATCAGGCTGCTCTTGCCGGTGCCGCGGGCGCCGGTCAGCAGCACATTGTTGGCCGGCGCGCCGGCCACGAATTGCGCGGTGTTGCGCAGCAGCCGCTCTTTCTGGCCGTCGACCTCCTGCAGGTCGGACAAGGCGATGGGCGCCACCTGGCGCACCGGCTTGCAGCATGCCCGACGCGCCGCGCTTGCGGTAGCGGTAGGCGATGGACGCGTTCCAGTCGGGCGCGCTCAGGGCATGCGGCAGGATGCGCTCCAGCCGCTGGAGCAGCAGGTCGGCGCGGGCGATCAGGGCATCGAATTGGGTGGAGGACATGGGCATGGGCTGGAGAACGTGCGCGCCAGTTTACGTTCGCGCCCGCGCCCGGCCCGGGCCGGGCGGCAGCGCTTGCACCACATCGCCGGCCACCACGAACTGCTGCACCTGCGGCCCAGTCTGCAGCACATGCAGACCGGTGAACGGCCCGAAGGCCGGCAGCACCCCAACCGCCGGGTCGAAGTGAAAACACGGCAGCCGCAACCGGGTGTGGGCCGCGCCCACCGAGCACCACACCCGGATGCACATGGCCGGCCAGGGCATACGCCCCGGGCACGGCAGCGGGCTGGTGCAGCAGCGCCCAGGGGCCCAGGCGCAGCGGCCCGTCGACCACCTGCACGCCCAGGCTGGGCGGCGGGTCGCCGGCATGGGCATCGTGGTTGCCGCGCACCAGGGTCAGCGCCAGGCCGGCATGGCGCTGGCGCCAGGCCAGCACGGCGGCCATGGTGCCGGCGGCATGTGCCCTGGCGGAATGCAACAAATCGCCCAGGAAGACGATGCCGCTTGCGCCGGTGGCGGCGATCAACGCATCCAGCCGGCCCAGCGCGTCGGCGGTGGTGGCCTCGGGCACCGGCACACCCAGTTGGCGGAACGACACGGCCTTGCCCAGGTGGGCGTCGGCCACCAACAGCAAGCCGAGCGCGGGGTCGAACGCTGCCTTGTGCGGCCACAGCTGCAGACGCCCGCCACCAGGCGCGGTGAACCAGGCCGGCACCAAGCCACTGGTGCTGGGTGCGGCGGGCGCCGCGCCACCGGGGCTGTCGGCGGCAGCAGCCACGTCAGCGGTGTTGCAGGCGGTCGGCCCCGCCCCGACCGGTCGGCCGGCGTTCACCGGGTCAAGCGGTCAAGCGCATCAGCAGCATGTCCAGCTGCTCGGTGGGCTGCCGGCGAAAGCCCGAGCGGGCAAAGCGCTGCAGCCGGCCCACCACCAATGACGTCAGCCCCGAGGCCAGCGCGTTGGCGTCCACCAGTGGCGTGGGCGAGTCCAGGTCGCCGGTCGGCGCGCGCAGGCTTTGCCGCAGCTGGCCTTCGACCCGGTCGAAAAACTGGTTCATGCGTGTGGTCAGCCGCGCATGCTCGAAGACCAGTGCGTCGCCCACCATCACCCGCACCATGCCGGGGTTCTTTTCACCGAACTGCAACAGCATCACCACGATGCGCCGGGCCTGCAGCGCACCGCCCGCTTCGCGCTCGGTGATCTGGTTGACCAGGGTGAACACGCTGGACTCGATGAACTCGATCAGGCCTTCGAACATCTGCGCCTTGCTGGCGAAGTGGCGGTACAGCGCCGCCTCGCTGACCTGCAGGCGGGCGGCCAGCGCCGCAGTGGTGATGCGGTCGGCACCGGGCTGCTCCAGCATGGTGGCCAGGGTCTGCAGGATCTGCACACGGCGCTCGCCCGGCTTGGGCCGCTTGCGGCTGCTGGCATCGGCCAACACCCGCAGCGGTGGCGGGGGCAGCAGCGGCATGGCCTCGGCGCCGGACGAATCGCTGGGGTCGGGCATCGCGGCGGGCGTCATCGTGGGCGGGTGGCAAGGTTGAATTTGATTCTGGCACAGCACCCGGGGCCGGCAGGCAACCGCCAGGCGACTGGCAGCCGCCCGAACCGGGGGGCTGCCGGCACACCGCGCGCCGTGGCGACAAGCGGCTCAGCGCTGCAGCTGGCGCAGCGCGCGCACGCGCCGGTCGACATAGGCCGGCTGCATCGACCAGCGCGGCGCCGGTGCACCGGTCAGCGCCAGGCGCCGTGCAAAGCGCTGCATCCAGACCGTGGCCATGCCCACACGACGGGCGGCTTTCTGGTGCACCAGCGTGTCTTCCACCAGCACGCAGCGGTGCGTGGGCACCCGCAGCCGCACGGCGATGCGGCGCAGCATGCGGGCGTCGGGCTTGGGCCGCAACTGGCCGAACATCGCCATGTCCTCGATGGCGAAGACGCCGTCGAACAGGTGGGCAATGCCCAGTGCCGCCAGCACCCGCAGGGCATAGACCCGCGGCGCATTGGTCAGGATGAAGCGGCGCCCGGGCAGGCGCGCCAGCGTGGCCAGGTCATGGCGCTGGGCGCTGATGCGGGCTTCCAGCCCGGGCAGGCGGTGGGTGTCGTGCAGGAAGTGCGCCGCGTCCACGCCGTGGTGGCGCACCAGCCCCAGCAGGGTGGCGCCATAGCGGGTCCAGTAGTGCTGGCTCAGGCGCTGGGCCTCGGCCGCCTCGACCTGCAGCTGCTGCTGGATGTAGCCCTGCATCGACACTTTGAGCGCCGGAAAGACAAAGGCTCCGGCGTCGTGCAGCGTGTTGTCCAGGTCGAACAGCCACACGGTGCCGGCGTCGTGGCGCCGGCCGTTGCGCTTGGCATTGCCCACCGTCAGTGGCTGCGGATCATGGTGCCGTAGGCCTGGTCGGTCAGGATTTCCAGCAGCATGGCATGCGGCACGCGGCCATCGACCACGTGCACCGCATTGACACCGCTCTTGGCCGCGTCGATGGCGCCGGCCAGCTTGGGCAGCATGCCGCCGGAGATGGTGCCATCGGCCACCAGCTCATCGATGCGCCGGGGCGTCAGCTCGGGGATCAGGTCGCCCGCCTTGTCGAGCACGCCGCGGATGTTGGTCAGCATCACCAGCTTTTCGGCCATCAGCACCGTGGCCAGCTTGGCGGCCACCACATCGGCGTTGATGTTGTAGCTCTCGTTGTCCTCGCCGAAGCCGATCGGGCTGATCACCGGGATGAAGGCATCGTCCTGCAGCGCCTTCACCACGCTGGGGTCGATGGAGACGATTTCGCCGACATGGCCCACGTCCAGCAGCTTGCTCGGGTCGTCGCGGTCCAGCAGCCTGAGCTTGCGCGCACGGATCATCGCGCCGTCACGCCCGGTCAGGCCCACGGCCTTGCCGCCGGCTGCGTTGATCAAGCCGACGATGTCTTGCTGCACCTCGCCGGCCAGCACCCACTCGACCACTTCCATGGTCTCCGCATCGGTCACCCGCATGCCCTGGATGAAGGTGCCCTTCTTGCCGATCTTGGCCAGCGCCCCGTCGATCTGCGGCCCGCCGCCGTGCACCACGATCGGGTTCATGCCCACCAGCTTGAGCAGCACGATGTCTTCGGCAAAGTCCTGCTGCAGGGCCGGGTCGGTCATCGCATTGCCGCCGTACTTGATGACCAGGGTCTTGCCATGGAACTTGCGGATGTAGGGCAGCGCCTGGGCCAGGATCTCGGCCTGGTCGCGCGGGGTGATGTGGGTCAGGTCATGGTCGGGCGGTGTGGGGGCGCTCATGGCAGGTCCTAGCTCAGCGTGGATGGTGCATTGCAGCAATCTTGCGGATTGTAGGAACAAGCCGTGTCAGAACTTGGCTGCCCGCAGCACGCCGATGTCGGCGACGAACACCGTCATCGCGTAGTGCGCAAAGTAGCGCTGGTGCACATGGGCGACGATGGCGTCGGCGGTGGCTTCGTCGCAGATCACCTCCATGCGGATGCTGCGGTCGGCGTCCCAGGTGGCGGCACGCGCACCGCGGCTGCCGCCGCCGCGGGCGTCCATCACCGTGTGGCCATGGGCGCCCAGGCGCTCGCAATCGGCCACCAGCATGGGCTCCAGCACCGCCTCGCACAGCAGCACCACCAGTTTTTTAGGATGCAGGGTCATCGCGTCAGCTGTAGAGCCATTGCGCCAGCCGGGCATACAGCGGGATGCCCAGCAGCAGGTTGAACGGGAAGGTGATGGCCAGCGCGGCCGTGATCGACAAGGCCGGGTTGGCCTCGGGCACGGCAATGCGCATGGCCGCCGGTGCGGCGATGTAGCTGGCGCTGGCCGCCAGCGTGGCCAGCAAGACAGTGCCGCCCTGCGACAAACCGATGGCCCAGCCCAGGCCCGCCCCCAGCAGTGCCGACACCAGCGGCATGGCGACGCCAAAGCCCACCAGGAACAGCCCGACCTGGCGCACCGCGCCCAGCTGGGCCGATGCCACCAGGCCCATCTCGAGCAGGAACAGGCACAGCACGCCCTTGAACAGGCCGCCAAAAAACGGCGCCATCGGCTCCAGGCCAGCAGGGCCGGCGACCCAGCCGATGAGCAGGCCACCCACCAGCAGCACGATGCTCTTGCCCAGCATCACCTCGTGCAGCAAGGCGCCCCAGGCCGGGCGCTGCGGCCCGCCGGCGCGCGCCAGCACCACGCCCAGCAGCAGGCCGGGCACTTCCAGCAGCACCAGAAACAAGGGCATGTGCGACTCGTAGGCCGTGCCGGCGGCGTTGAGGAAGTTCTGCCCGACGGCGAAGGTGACGACGCTGACCGACCCGTAATGCGCGGCGATGGACGCGGCATCGGCCCGCGGCAGGCGCCCCAGGCCACGCAGCACCGGAAACGCGATCAGCGGGATCACCACGCCCAGGCCCATGGCCAGCACCGCCTGCGGTGCCACCGCCAGAAAGGGCTGCTTGGCCAGCTCCATCCCGCCCTTCAGGCCGATGGCCAGCAGCAGGTAGATCGACAGCGCGTCGTAGAGCGCCGCCGGCAGCTTGAGATCGGACTTGGCCAGGCCCGCCGCCAGGCCCAAGATGAAGAACAGTACGACAGCATCCATGGGCGTGGAGCCTAGCAGCCTGGGCCAGCACCAATGCCCGCGGCGGCGGTTGCTGGAGGCGGCAGGCCGGTCAGAAGTGGATGCCGCGCATCATCTGCTGCAGCGCCACCGCTTCGGCCGACAGCTTGGGCTTGTCGCCTGCCTTGGCGCCCTTGGCCGCGTCGCTGTCGGGGAACATGCGGAAGCTGGTGTTCATCACGATCTGCGCCACCCGCGGCGCCAGCGCATGCAGCACCTGGCCCGAGATGCCCAGCCGGGTGGCGATGCGCACCGGCTTGTAGACGCAGGCCTGGGCGATCATGTCGGCCGCTTCTTCAGGCGCCAGCGTGGGCACGTTCTTGTAGATCTGCGTGGGCGCGATCATCGGCGTGCGCACCAGCGGCATGTTGATGGTGGTGAAGCTCACGCCCTGGTCGGCGTACTCGCTGCTGGCGCAGCGGGTCCAGGCGTCCAGCGCGGCCTTGCTGGCCACATAGGCGGAAAAGCGCGGCGCATTGGTCAGCACGCCGATGCTGCTGATGTTGACCACATGGCCCTTGCGCTTCTTGACCATGCCCGGCAGCAGGCCCATGGTGACGCGCAGGCAGCCGAAGTAGTTCAGCTGCATGGTGCGCTCGAAGTCGTGGAAGCGGTCGTAGCTGTTCTCGATCGCGCGGCGGATCGAGCGGCCGGCGTTGTTGATCAGGAAATCGACGCCGCCATGCTGGTCTTCCAGTGTCTTGACGAAGGCGGCGCAGCCGGCCTCGTCGGCGATGTCCACCGAATAGCTGAACACCTGGGCGTCCTTGCCACCCTTGGCGGCCACATGGGCATGGATCTCGGCCACGGCTTCGGCCAGCTTGTCTTCGCCGCGGGCGCAGATGATGGTGATGGCGCCAGCCTCGGCAAACTTGCAGGCAGCGGCCAGGCCGATGCCCGACGAGCCCCCGGTGACCAGCACCACCTTGCCGCCCACGCTGCCCTTCAGGCTGCGGTCGATGAACAGGTCGGGGTCGAGGTGGCGCTCCCAGTAGTCCCACAGCCGCCAGGCGTAGTCATTGCAGGTTGGGGCATTCGATGCCGCTGCCCTTCAGCGCGGCCTGCATCTCGCGGCAGTCGTAGCGGGTGGGGAAGTTGATGAAGGTGAACATGTCCTCGGGCAGGCCCAGGTCCTTCATCACCGCGTGGTAGACCCGCCGCACCGGCGCCAGCGCCATCAAGCCCTTCTTGACGCTCTTGGGGATGAAGCCCAGCAGCGCGGCATTGACGAACACATTCATCTTGGGCGCATGCGCGGCCTTGGCGAAGATGTCGAGCACATCGCCCACGCGGTAGCCCTGCGGGTCGACCAGGTGGAAGCACTTGCCGTCCAGCGCATGCTTGCTGTGCGAGATGTGGTCCAGCGCCTTGACGACGAAATCCACCGGCACGATGTTGATGCGCCCGCCCTCCAGGCCCACCGACGGCATCCACGGCGGCAGGAACTGCCGCATGCGCTGGATCAGCTTGAAGAAATAGTAGGGGCCGTCGATCTTGTCCATCTCGCCGGTGTTGCTGTCGCCCACCACCAGCGCCGGGCGGTACACCGTCCAGGGCACTTTGCATTCCTGGCGCACGATCTTCTCGCTCTCGTGCTTGGTCATGAAGTAGGGGTGGTCCAGGCCCTCGGCCTCGTCGAACATGTCCTCGCGGAACACACCTTCATACAAGCCGGCAGCGGCGATGCTGCTGACATGGTGCACATGGCCGGCGTCGATGGCCTTGGCAAATTCCACCAGGTTGCGGGTGCCCTCGATGTTCACCTGCACCTGGCTCTCTTCATCGGCCGACAGGTCGTACACCGCCGCCAGGTGGTAGACCGCACCGACCTTGCCCTTCAGCGCCTTGACCGTGTCAGCGGCCACGCCCAGCTTCTTGGCGGTCAGGTCGCCGGTCACCGGCAGGGCACGGGTCTTGGACACGCCCCAATAGGCATACAGGTCGGCCAGCTTGCTTTCGCTGCCCGGGCGCACCAAGAAGTGCACCGTGGTGCCACGGCGTGACAGCAGCGACTTGACGAGCCGCTTGCCAATGAAGCCGGTGGCGCCGGTGACGAAGTAATGCATGCAGGTTCTCCTCTGGGCTTGGACTGGCGATTCTTAGCGATGGCCGAGGCCTCAGCCTTGCGCGCTAACCCCAAGCCGGGCACTGTGCTGCTTGCTTGGCCGCGCTGGCGGCCGCCGGCGTGCATGGCCGCCGTGGTGGCGCTTGGCCGATCGGCTACAGCGGCAGTTCGATGCGCTGGCCCTGCCAGCGCAGCAGCACCGACTTGGGCCGGATCTGCAACAGTTGCAGGCCGGTGGCCAGTTGCTCGCCTTCACGCGCCACCTGGCCGTTGACGACCACCAGGCGCTGGTCGGCCCGCGCCGCATACACCACACCCGACCAGGCCAGCGGCGGCAGGGCCGCACGCGCCGCAGCCGGCAAGCTGGACCAGGCCAGGACCGGGTCGCTGGCAGCATCGGCGGGGGGCAGGCTGGCCGTCGGTGGGCTGGCGGTGGTTGGGCTGGCGGTGGTTGGGCTGGCAGCCATTGGTCGCGCAGCAAGCATGGGCAGCATCGGCTCGGCTGCTGCAGCGCTTGCCGCCGCTGTGGGTCTGGGCGTGGGCGCGGCGGCCGGCTTGGCGCCGCTGGTGGTGGCCGGCCTGGGCGCCGCTGCGGCGGGCTGCACTGCGGGCGCTGGGGGCGCCGGGGGCGGTGGTGGCAGTGGTGGCGGCAAGCGCTGGGCGGGCACCTGCGCAGCGGGTGCGGGGACCGGGGATGGCGATGGCGATGGCGATGGGCTAGGGGACGGCACAGGCGACGGCGACAGCACGCCGGCCGGCACGGCAGCCGTCAGCCCGGCAGGCAGCGTGGCTGGCGCCGCAGCCAGGCCAGACGCAGGCTGCTGGGCAGGCACGGCCGCCGCTGACCTGAGGTCAGGCACAGCGCCGGGCGCCACGCCTGGCGGCTGGCTGGCCGCACTGCGGCCCAGCCACCAGGCAGCGGCCAGCGCCAGCAGCAACACACTGGCCGCCACAGCGCCCAGCGCCAGCCGGCCACCCGCTGCGGGCGCTGGCACCTGGCCGGCCACGCCGCCACCTGCCGCCAGCGGCCCGGTCTGGTCGTGCAGACCGGGCACGCCGCCACGTTGGCGTTGGGCATCGGCCCGGCGCAGGGCATCGAGGATGTAGGACAAGTGCTCACTCCTTGGCCAGGCGCGGCTCGTCCACCGCCAGCGCCCGGTTCAGCAACATGTAAGTGGTTGGGCCGGCCAGGCCGTCGGGCTTGAGCCCGGCCGCCAGCTGGAAGGCCGCCACCCGCTGGCGCAGCGCAGCGTCATAAACAGGGGCGGCATCCTGCGCGGCACTGCCTGGCACCCCGGCGGGTACAGCCGTCGGCAGATCCGCCGACACAGCGGCCGGCCCGGCGGCCGGTCCACCACCCGGCCCACCCGGCGCACCCGGCAGCGCCGCCGCCTGACCGCCCCGCTTGTCGTCGACCTGCGCCAAGGCCTGCTGCAAGGCCAGCACGGCCGGCCCGCTGGCGCCAGGCCCCAGCACCGCGCTGGGGCCGGCCAGCGCAGTACCGGTGCCTGCCGGCAACCGCCACCAGGTGACCAGCTCGCCACGCCACAACGCAGCCAGGCGCGCTGTCGACAGGTGCCAGCGCTGCTCGCCTTGGGCGATGACCGCGCCGTCCGGGCCCAGCGCCACCAGCTGCGCATAGGCGTTGCGGCCCGCAGAGTCGGCCAGGCTCAGCACCACCGGCCGGTCCAGCTGGGTCAGCAATGGCAAGCTGCCACTGCGGTGGCGCCAGCAGGCCAGGCCCAGCGCCGGGCCCTGGGCGCACGGGCTGCCAGGCGACAGCGACACACCCCAGGCAGTGCCCAGCGCGCGCAGCGCTGCGGCTTCATCGCTGGCAAGGGCAGGCCAATCGGCGGCCGCGTCGAATGGCGGCGTCGGCCCGACCTTGGCCACAGCCGCCGACACAGCCGCAGCCGCCGACGCGCCCACCGCTGCTGACGCGGCGGCCGAACCTGCAGGGGTCGACGCCGCCCGGTCGGCAGCCGCAGAACGCGCTGAAGCCACAGAAGCCGCCGCCGCAGCGGCCAGCGCCGCCGGCACCGGTGTGGCGGCGCCGGGCCGCCTGGCAGGCGCCAGGGCCAGCCACAGCGCCACGCCCAACAAGGGCAGCACGGCCACCCCGGCCCACAGCGCCGCGCGGTGCCTACGCGCCAACGGCCGCACAGCCGGTCCGAACACCTCCTGCGCCGCCTGCGCCACCGTGCGGCTGTCGACACGTGCACGGCCCTGGGCATAGGCCCCCAGCAGCGCGCGGTCGCACAGCAGGTTGATGCGCCGCGGCACACCCTGGGTCAGGGCATGCACCTGGCGCAGCACACGGGCGTCAAACGGGTTGGCGCCCGCCAGCCCGGCCACCGCCAGACGGTGGGCGACATAGGCGCCGGTCTCGGCCGGCCCCAGCGCCTGCAGGTGGTAGCGGGCGATCACCCGCTGCGCCAGCTGCTCCATGCCCGGCGCGGCCAGCTGGCTGCGCAGCTCGGGCTGGCCGATCAGGATGATCTGCAACAGCTTGCGCGCATGGGTCTCCAGGTTGGTCAGCAGGCGCAGCTGCTCCAGCACCTCGGCCGACAGGTGCTGGGCCTCGTCGATGATCAGCACGCAGTGGCGGCCCTGCGCATGGGCGTCCAGCAGGTGGCGGTTGAGCGCGTCGACCCAGGTCTTGACGGTCGCCGTGCCGGTGCCCAGGCCCGTGCCCGTGCCGCCACCGGGCGGCGGCGCAATGCCGAATTCTTCGGCCACGGTCTGCAGCAGCTCGCCCACGCTGAGCTTGGGGTTGACGATGTAGCCCACCTGGCAGCCGGCAGGCACCTGCTCCAGGAAGCAGCGGCACACGGTGGTCTTGCCGGCACCGACTCTCGCCGGTCAGCAGCACGAAGCCGCCGCCAGCCTGCACGCCGTAGAGCAGGTGCGCCAGCGCCTCGCGGTGGCGCTCGCTCATGTAGAGATAGCGCGGGTCGGGCGCGATGGAGAACGGCGCGTGCTGCAGGCCGAAGAGGGACACGTACATGGCCGCGAGGATAGCGGGCCCCCATCGGCCACCTGGCAGCAGCTGCCCAGCCGCGGTGTGCACCCGCCCGACAGGCCAGCGCTGCCCGTGAAAACCCCGGTGTGCCACAGCTGCTGATTAGGCAGACGGCTCGGTTCGGCCTGCCTACACTGTCACCGGTTGCGCACAGCGACGCGCGCGCCCCCCACATCCCCCAGGAGTTCCCATGGTGAAGAGACTTCAGAAGATGGCCGAGAAGCAGGCCGCAGCCCCCAGCGGCCTGCTCGACAGCCAGCTGGCGCAGACCGTCAAGGATTCGGCGCAACAGATCTGGCTGGCCGGACTGGGTGCATTCGCCAAGGCCCAGGGCGAAGGCGGCAAGGTGTTCGACACGCTGATCAAGGAAGGCGCCAGCCTGCAGCGCAAGACCCAGGCCGTGGCCGAAGAAAAGCTGGGCGACGTGGCCGGCAAGATGTCGGCCATGGCCGGCGAGGTCGGCAACAAGGCCAACGCGCAGTGGGACAAGCTGGAAACCATCTTCGAAGAACGCACCGCCCGTGCGCTGGGCCGCCTGGGCGTGCCCGCCGCCAAGGACCTGGCCAGCCTGGTCGACCGGGTGGCGGCACTGGAAGCGGCGCTGGCCGCGCTGCAGGGCGTGCCCGCGCCCGCCAAGGCGCCGAAGTTCCGGCCTGGCAAAGCGCTGCGGGACGGCTTGCAGGCCGCACCGCCCAAGCCGGCTGGCAAGTCCAAAGCAGCTGCACCAGACGCCGCCTCAGCGGTGGCTGCCACCGCTGAGGCCGCGACGCCAGCCACCACCACGCCCAAGCCGGCCGCCCGCCGCGCCCGCAAGCCTGCGGCGCCCGCCGCAACGCCAGCTGCCGCCGCAGATGCAACGCCGGCGGCCGATGCGCCGGCCAAGACCGTGCGCCGCCGCCGCAAGGCCACAGGCGGCTGAGCCCGGCCCCACCAGCGGCTGAGACCGGCGCAGCGCGGCCATTGAGGCCGGCTCAGCCCAGGTACTCAGCCCAGGTACTCAGCCCCGGTACTCAGCCCAGGTAACGCGACTCCAGGTGGGCCCGGTAATGCGCCGGGTTCAACACCTCGCCGCTGGCGCGCACGCGCCAGCTCGTCGGTGGTCCAGCGGCTGGCCTGCTGCCAGATGTGGCTGTCCAGCCAGCCGAACACCGGCGCCAGGTCGCCGGCGTGCGATGCTGGCATCCAGCCCGGGCAGGTCGCGCCGCATGGCGGCGAACCACTGCGCGGCGTACATCGCGCCCAGCGTGTAGCAGGGAAAGTAGCCGAACATCGCCTCGGGCCAGTGCACGTCCTGCATCGGGCCCGTCCTTGAAGTTGCCGCGTGTGTCCTGGCCCAGCAGTTCGGCCATGCCGGCGTCCCACAGCGCGGGGATGTCCTCGGCTTCGATCTCGCTCTCGACCAGCCGGCGCTCGATGTCGTAGCGCAGCATCACATGGGCGGCGTAGGTCAGCTCGTCGGCATCAACCCGGATCAGGCCCGGGCTGGACCCGGGTGACCAGGCGCAGCAGGTTGGCCGGCGCAAACGCCGGCTGGTCGCCGAAGGCCTGGCAGATCATCGGCGCGAGCCGGGCGATGAAGCCCGGGTGGCGGCCCAGCTGCATCTCGAAGCTCAGGCTCTGGCTCTCATGGA
>CAWJOQ010000040.1:0-99855 GCA_963844485.1 uncultured beta proteobacterium | reverse complement strand
GCCGTTAAAAAAAAAAAAAAAAAAAAAAAAAAAAAAAAAAAAAAAAAAAAAAAAAAAAAAAAAAAAAAAAAAAAAAAAAAAAAAAACTGCACTCTACACTGGGGGGGGGGGGGGGGGGGGGGGGGGGTGCCTGCACTTCTGGCTAATTTTGGCTAATTTTGGCTAATTTTGGCTAATTTTTATTTTTAAAAATTTTTTTTTTTTTTTTTAAAAATAGAAATTGGACATTGCTGAATTCTGGAAAACAAAATAAAAAATACAAAAATACAAAAATTGGGGGGGGCTGGTGCCTGTAATCCTGGCTAACTGGAGGTGAAAATAAAAAAAAAAAAAAACTCGATTGATTCCATTCCATTCTTTTTTTTTTTTTTTTTTTTTTTTTTTTTTTTTTTTTTTCTTTCTTTCTTTCTTTCTTTTCCTTCCTTCTTTCCTTCTTCCTTCTCCTTCCTTCTTTTTTCTTTGCTGGTTGTGGTTGTTTCTTCCCCTACCCTTCCCTTGGTGGCTTTGGAGGGTTGGTGCTGGGTGGGGGGCGAGGGGTTGAGCCTTTAGCTGAGGCCAGGATTAGCTGGTCCGCGCTCCTGGTGCCGGTGCCCGGAGGCATGCGGGCGCGCGCGCCCAGCATTTCAGCGGCGGACACGGTCTTCATCAGGTGGCCGGCCACGCCGGTGTCGAAGACCGGCACGCCGGTGACGTCGACAATGGTGACCTCGGCCTCGGACCGGGCGATGGCGTCGAGCAGGCGCTCGGTGATGGCGCGGGCACGGATGGTGTCGATCACACCCACCAAGGGCAGCAGCAGGATGCGGTCCCAGAGCTTGATGACCGGCGACGACAGCTCCAGCAGCGACAGGCTCTGGTCCTGGATCACGCGTTCGCGGGTCAGGCCATGGGAGTCGAAGGTGGACAGCGCCAGGGATTCCAGCAGCCGCTCCAGGCAGACACCCGCTGCGGCGTCATCGGCCGGCAGCAGCGCCGCCAGTGCCCGCTTGCCCGACAGCAGGAAGCGGGCGGCATCGGCCGCAAGAAAGCCTTCCAGCACCCAGGCAGCGCCAATGCGGCCGATGGCCTCGATCACCGGTGCCTGCAGCAGCCTGGGCAGGCTGGCGCCGGGCGCGGGCCACAGCTCGTGCAGCACGCGCAACAGCTTGACCACGTCGCCGCGCCAGTCTTCACGCTGCTCTTCATTGGGCTGCAGCGTGGGGTTTTCGGCCACGAAACCTGCCAGCCAGCGTTCGGCCACTTCTTCCGTGCGCAGCAGCAGCGGGGTGATCGGGTTGTCGGTGGGGTGCACGGGCATGGCGGGTCACTTTCAGCAAATCAGACCGGCGCGCTGCGGCGCACCGGTGGTGTGTTTCAAGGGTCCGGCCATTCTGCGCCTCGCCATTTGGGGAATCAGGCGCTGCTGCGCGCCTTGCGCAGCAGGTCGGCCACGGCCTTCTGCAGATCGCTGCGGGTGAAGGGCTTGGCCAGCGTGGCGTCGGCGCCCACCAGGGCCACGGACTCCAGGTTGAAGGCTGGCGACAGGCTGCGCCGCCCGCCGGACATCGCCAGGATCGGCAGCGACGAGAAGGCCGCACGCAGCTCGATGGCGGTGTCGATGCCGTCTTTCACCGGCATCAGCACGTCGAGCAGCACCAGATCGGGCAGGCGCGCACGGCAGCTGGCCAGTGCATGCGCGCCGTTTTCAAGTGTTTCGACCTGGTGGCTGTCCAGCGCCAGCATCTGCTGCAGCATGGCGCGGTGTTGCGGGTCGTCGTCGATGACAAGAATATGGGCCATGGGTGTTCAGAAGAGTTCGATGCCAGGCGGTTTGCCCTGGTCATTGTGGCCGGCGGCCTGGTGGGAGTCGACGTGTTGGCGCTCGCCTTCACGGTAGTCGGCCAGCACTGTCTGCAGCGGGTCGGGGTCCAGCGCCGCCGCGTCGCCCTGGACGACCTTGTCGGCCGCCAGCGCCAGCACCGCGTGCAGGCCCTCGGCTGCGGCGCAGTAGCGCTCGACCTTCTGGCGCACGATGTCCTGGTACTGGATGTTGCCCATCAGGTCGACGATCTCGTTGGACAGGGCCTGGTTGTACTGCGAGACGATGCGGATCTCGGTGCTGTAGAACTGGCGCATGTCTTCATTGACCTCGCGCAGCTTGCCCACTGACTGCACCAGCGAGGTCGCTTCGGCCATCTGTTTGGCGTCCTCGGCCTTGCGCTCGGCGCTGAAGCCGGCAGCCACCGCACCGCGCACACGGCCGATCTCCAGGCCGATGGTGCGCACCACTGCATCGGATTCGACCGACAGCTGCCGCACCTCGCCGGCGATCACGGCAAAGCCGCGGCCTTGTGCACCGGCCCGTGCAGCCTCGATGGCGGCATTGATCGACAACAGGTTGATCTGGCGGCCGATCAGCGACACCCGCTCCAGCGCCTGGTCCAGGCCGAAGACATGCTGCAGCAGCTGTTGCGTCTGGTCGCGCTCGGTCTGCATCTGCTGCGGCAGCCGGCCGATGAAGGTGGAGATATCGCCGATCAGCAGCGTGCTGGCCTCCAGCTCATGCTGCATGCGCTCGCCCTGCTGCTCGGTGCGCGCCAGGTAGCCGACCAGCTTTTGCGCCGTGTCATCGAGCCGGCGCACCCGTTGCAGGATGTCGACCGCCGAGTTCTCGGTGAAGCGTGTGACTTCGCCCAGTTCGGCATTGATTTCGCGGCTGGCAGCGATGCTGCTGTGCAGCAGGCCGGCCACGGCGTCGGGGCTGGCCACCGCCGCCGTTGTGCTGCGGCCGTTGCGGCGCTGCCACCAACGGGTCAGGGCATGCCACCAGCCAGCCAGGCCGGCAGCTTGGGGTGCATCGGCTGCCATGGGGGGGGCGGCGGGCATCGGCGACTCGGTGCTCAAGCGGCCAGCGGCAGCACGTGCTGGATGGTCTTCAGCAGGTCCTGGCCGCCGACCGGCTTGACGATCCAGCCGGTGGCGCCGGCCGCGCGCGCTTCGTCGCGCTTGCTTTGCTGGCTCTCGGTGGTCAGCACCAGGATCGGCATGAAGCGCAGGCCGGCCAGCTTGCGCAGTTCACGGATCAAGGTCAGGCCGTCCATGTTGGGCATGTTGATGTCGGTGACCAGCAGGTCGGGCTTGAGGCCGGCTTTCAGCTTGGTCAAGGCTTGCAGGCCGTCGCCGGCCTTCTCGATCTGGTAGCCGGCACGCGACAGGATGTCGCCGATGCCCATCAGGATGGTGGTGGAGTCGTCGACGAGGAAGATCTTCTTGGTCATGGTTGAACCTCGGGTTCGGCAGAGACGGCGGGGGTGGCGTTGTCGGGGGAAGACGGCAGTGGCGGCAGTGGCGGCAGTGCGGCGGCTGCGGCGTTGCTGCGCTGCTGCCGGTCAGCCAGGCGGCCTGCAGCAGGCGCATCACGCTGCTGCCGGGCTCGGGCGGGTCCAGCGGCGGGCGCACCGCCATCAGCACGCCCAGGCAGGCCGCGTGCAGATGGGTGCAGGGCCGCAGGTCCACCCGCAGGCCGGGGCGCGCGGCCAGGGCCAGCAACAGGCCTTCGGCGTCTTCGACGCTGGCGGTGCCTTCGATGCGCAGCACGCCGTCTTCAGTGGGTTCATGGATCACAGCAGGGCTCCTGGGTCGACCACCAGCAGCACGCTGCCGTCGCCCAGCAAGGCGGTGCCGGTCAGCCCTGGCAGGGCGCCCAGCACGCCTTCGAGCGGCTTGATGATGGTTTCGATGCCTTCGTCGAATTCGTCGATGACCAGCCCCACGGGCTCGCCATTGACACGCACCACCAGCACCGCCAGCTCCGGGTCGGGCTCGGCAGCGCCGGCGCCACCACCGTTGAGGGCCAGGGCCTGCGCGGCGCGCTCGGGCAGGCCCAGCAGGCCGCGCATGCGGTGGATGGGCACCAGGCGTTCGCGCAGCACCAAGGCTTCCTGGTGCTTGAGGCAGAACAGCCGCGAGATCGGTACCCGCAGGGTCTCCATCACCCGGTCCATGGCGATGCCAAAGCGCTGGCCGCCGACCTTGAAGCCCATGATGTGGGCCACTGCCATCGACAGCGGCAGGCTCAGCCGCACACACGAGCCCTGGCCCAGCGTGCTGCTCAGCGTCACCCGGCCGCCGATGCGCTCGACACTGCTGCGCACCACGTCCATGCCGACGCCGCGGCCCGAGACATCGGAGATCACCTCGGCGGTGGAGAAGCCCGCCGCGAAGATCAGCTGCACTGCCGCCTCGTCGGTCATGGCCTGGGCCTGCTCTTCGCTGATCACGCCTTTTTCGACGGCCTTGCGCTTGACCCGGGCCGGGTCGACACCATGGCCGTCGTCGGCAATCTCGATGCAGACCTGGTCGCTGTCCTGCCAGGCATGGATGCGCACCGTGCCGGTGCCGGACTTGCCGGCATCCATGCGCACGCTGGGCAGCTCGATGCCGTGGTCGACCGCATTGCGCAGCAAGTGCACCAGCGGGTCGGCCATGGCTTCGATGATGTTCTTGTCGGCTTCGGTGTCTTCGCCGCTGATGTCGAGCTGCACGTCCTTGCCCAGGCGCCGGGCCAGGTCGCGCACCACCCGGGGAAAGCGCTGCAGCACCTGCGAGACCGGCATCATGCGCACCTGCATGATGGCGTTCTGCATGTCTTGTGCAATGCGGTGGATGACGGCATGGCGCTCCTTGATCTCGCGCGCCAGCTCGACATTGCCGAACACCTCGGCCGCGCGCTGTGCCAGGTAGGGCAGGCTGTTCTTGGCCACCACCATCTCGCCGATCAGGTCCATCAGCCGGTCGAGTTTTTCCTGCTCGACCCGCACCATGGTCGACACCGGCGCGCCGCTGCCCGCCGACAAGGCGGACGCGGCCATGGCGTCTTGCGAGGCCGCAGCGGCCTGGGCTGCGGCGGCTGCGGCAGCGCCACTGTCGGCCAGGGGGTCGGCCAGCCAGCGCTGCAGCAGGCTGCCCAGCGCCGCACTGCCGCCGCCGGCGTCGGCGGCCTTGCAGGCGGCTTGCCAGGCGGCCAGGCGGGTGCTGTCACCGAGCCCGGTCACGGCCATCTGCACCGCGTGCCGCACCGGTGGCAGGCGTTCGTCGTCGGCTGCGGCGGTGCCGATTTGTTGCAGCCGGTCGGCATGCGCCTGCACGATGGCCCAGAACGCCCGCGTGCGCGGGTCGGCGCTGGGTGCGGCGGGCGCTTCGTCGAGCAGCCCGCCGGCGGGCAGGCAACCCAGCTCCAGCGCCCGGATCAGCGGCCGCACCGCCGCCGCACCGGCGCGCGGCGTGCCGATCACGCAGCGCAGCCAGCGCAGCAGCGAGGCCTCCAGGGTCTGCGGTGCCAGGGTGGGCAGGGCCGCATCCACCACCGCCGTCAGTTCGTCCCAGGTGCCCTCATCGACTGCGTTCAGCAGCTCGACCGCCAGGGCCGGTCCGGCCTCGCACTGGCCGGTCAAGCCGCGCGGCTGCAGCAGCACCGCCGGCGACAGCGCCCGCAGGCCGACCTGCTCGATGACGAAGCGCAGCTTGTCGCGCACATCGTCCAGCGGCGCGGCGCAGGCAAAGTGCAGGCGCAGGTTGCAGTCGTAGGGGTCGAAGGTGTCCAGCGCCGGCAGCGCCCGGTTGAACTCGATGGTCGAGGCCACCAGGCCGGGCAGCCCCAGCAGGGTCAGGCAGGGGTCGTCGCCCGAGAAGAAGCAGGCAGCGTCAGGTGTGTAGGTGCCCAGGCACAGCGGCCGGCCGGACGAGGCGCTCCAGGCCTGCATCAGCGCTGCTTCGTCGAACTGCTGGATCCAGTCGACCGGCACCGGCGCGGCATCGACAGCCACCGGCGCGGCGGCTGCGCTGCTGGCAACCCGGGCGCCACCATGGGCCGACAGCCGTGCCGCCACATCGACCGCATGGTCCACATGGCCGGGGTCGAGCACGCCGGTCTCGGCAATTTCAGCCACCCAGCCGCCGACGGTGTCGCACAGCATCAGCAGGCTGTCCATCATGTCGGCATCGAGCTCCAGCCGGCCGTCGCGCACGGCATCGAGCAGGTCCTCGCCGGCATGCACGGCCACGCTGATCGGCTTGAACTCGAAGAAGCCGGCATTGCCCTTGAGGGTGTGCACGCCGCGGAAGACGCGGTTGATCAGGTCGGCATCGCCCGGGGTGCGCTCCAGCGCCAGCAGGCTGGCGCCGGCTTCCTCGAGCAGCTCGCGGGCCTCGTGGATGAATTGCTGGATCAGCGGGTTCATGTCGCCGCCTCGCCGCACAGCAGCTCGCAGAACGACACCAGCTCTTCCGGCCGCACCGGCTTGGGCAGGTACAGGTTGGCGCCGGCCTCGTAGGCGCGGGTGGCGTCCTGCTTCTGCGCTTCGGTGCTGATCATCACGGCAGGCAGGTGGCGGGTGCGCAGCTCGGCACGCATGGCCCGCAGCATGCTGTAGCCGTCCATCACCGGCATGTTGACGTCCACGCAGACCAGATCAAATTCCTTGCGCTGCAGGGCCTCCAGGCCTTCGACACCGTTCATGGCCTCGTCGACCTGGAAACCGGCGGCTTGCAACACCTCGCGGTAATAGCGCCTGATCAGCGCGGCGTCATCGACGACCAGAATGTTTTTCATCACACGGGCTCCGGGCATCACAGCGGCTTTTGGTAGACGATGGCGTCGGCGAACTTGCGCACGGCGAACAAGGGCGAAATCCGGCTCATCGACTCCGAATGGCCCAGGCAGATGAAGGCCCCGGGGCGCATCGCCTCCAGGATCAGGTCGACCGCCTTGCGCCGGGAGACATCGTCAAAATAGATCAGCAGATTGCGGCAGAACACGATGTCGATGTCGCGAAAGCCGGCCATCTGCAGCGGGTCGGTGATGTTCATCTTGGTGAAGCGCACCGATTCACGCAGCGCATCACTGATCTGGAATTCACCATCGCCCACCGGCTTGAAGTAGCGGTTCTGCAAGACCGCAGGGCACTGCATCAAGGACCGCTTGTGGTAGCGGCCGGCACGCGCCTGGTCCAGGATCTTGCTGTCGATGTCGCTGCCGATGATCTCGACGTCGACCTGGTCGATGTGCGGCCAGTGCTCCATCAGGTACATCGCGATCGAGTAGGGCTCTTCACCCGACGAGCAGGGCAGCGACCAGATGCGCAGCGTGTCGGTCGGGCGCCGGCGTGTGCGCACCTCGTTGAGCAGATCACGCACCATGCAGCGGAACTGGTACTCCTCGCGGAAGAAGTAGGTTTCGTTGACGGTCATGCAGTTCACCAGCGCCTGCATCTCCTGCCCGCGGTCCTGGAAGCGCAGCAGCATGAAGTAGTCGTGGAAACTCTCGCTCTTGGTGACGCGGATGCGCTCGATCAGGCGCTTGTCGACGAAGTAGCGCTTGCCGTTTTCAAAGAAGATGCCAGTCTGGCGGTAGAAGAACTCCCTGAAACGCAGGTAGTCCTCTTCGCTGATGGAACTGGCGGCCGGTGCCAACGCGGACACAGGCTCGGCAGGCAGGGACAGTTTTTCAGGTGCGGCGGACATGAGACCTTGCATCGGGTGACACTCAATGGGCGAGCGGTGCGCGCTCGAGCGCCGAAATGGCCGCTTTGACCGCAAAACCAACGTAGGGGTCGTCGGCAAAGCGCCGGCGGGCGGCCTGCAAGGCCTTGATGTGCTCGCGGCTGCCGGTCTCGACAAGGCCGTTGATGGCTGCATCGATGACATTGACATGCGGGTCGTGGCCCAGCAGCCAGGCCAGCAGTTCGGCCGCGCGTGGCCCGCCGATGGCCCCCAGCACGCTGGTGGCAAAAATGCGGACGTCGGCGTCGGCGTTGTCCAGCAGGCCGGGCAGCAGCTTCATCGCCGCGGTCGGCATCTCAGCCAGCGCGGTGATCGCCAGGTTGCGCAAGGCCACGTCTTCGACGCTGAGCAGTGCTGCCAGGGCCTGGGCCGCGTCGTCCGACTGCGACTCGACCAGGGTCGAGATCAGCACGCTGCGCACATGCGGGTCTTGCTCCAGCGGCAGGCGGGCGATGACAGCGGGCAGCGCGGCGGCGTCGCCAACGGATGCACGCAGTGCGTCGCGGCGCTGTTGCGGGTCGTCGGCGTCCAGCGCGGCGGTGGGGGCCGGCGGCAGCGCAGTGGCGCTGGCGCTGGCTTCTTGGGGTCTGGCCTTGATCAATCCCATCGTGGGCTCCTGGGGGTCAGACCGACCAGCCGATCAGCTGCTGGGCAATGCGGTGGCAGGGCATGGCGACGGTGGCGCCGCCCCGTTCAATCACGGCGGCCGGCATGCCAAAGACCACGGCGGTCGATTCATCCTCGGCAATCACCCGGCCGCGGCGCTGCTTGACCTCGACCATCGCGTCGGCGCCGTCGTCGCCCATGCCGGTCAGCTGCACACAGATCAGGCGCTCGGCCGGAATGCATTCCAGTGCGCTGCGCACCAGGCCTTCGACCGAGGGGTGCCACAGGTACTGCGGCGAGGCCGGGCGCGGCATCAGGCCCAGGCGCTCGCCCCGGCGCACCACCGACACGTCGGCGTCGCCACGGGCGATGTAGACGGTGCCGGGCTCCAGGTCGCACATGCGTTCGGCCTCGACCACGTTGAGCTTGCAGATGCCGTCCATGCGGCGCGCCAGCGCGCCGGTGAAGCCATGCGGCATGTGCTGGGCCACCACCACCGGCCAGGGAAAGTCGGCCGGCAGCAGGGGCAGGATTTCTTCCAGCGTGCGCGGGCCGCCGGTGGACACACCGATCAGCACCAGGCCCGACAGCGACACCGACGCGACGCCGGCAGTCGGCCGGGGCAGCACCCGCGGCTCGATGAAGGCGCGGCGCGCCGGCGCCGGTGCCGCTGGCAGCGCCGGGGCGCTGCGGCTGGCCACTTCGTTCTGCTCGCGCAGCCGGCGTGACAAGCCCTTGCTGACCCGCACCTTGGCCTTGGCGGCCACCCGCACCTTGTCCACCAGCGTGCGGTGGATCACGTCGATGTTGAGCGAGATGGTGCCGCTGGGCTTGGCCAGGTAGTCCACCGCGCCCAGCGCCATCGCCTCCAGCGTGGCCAGCGCGCCCTTCTCGGTCAGCGACGACAGCATCACCACCGGGCAGGGCCGGTCGGACATCAGCCGCGACAGACAGGTCAGCCCGTCCATTTCCGGCATGTTGATGTCCAGCGTGATGACATCTGGCTCGAAGCGCAAGTTGACTTCGAGCGCCTCGGCGCCGTTGCGGGCGATCTCGGTCTCGAAGCCCTGGTCCCGGAACAGGGAGACCAGGTGCTTGCGCATCAGCGCCGAGTCATCGACGATCAGCACTTTGGTGGGTCGCAAAGACATGGTGGCAGCCTTTTGAAGGTCAGGCGTTGCTGGCGGCGCCAACCGCCTTCAACTCGGCAGCGTCGAGCATCTCGTCGACGCTCATCAGCATGATCATGCGTTTGGCCTTCTCGAGGTTGGCCACCTGGCGGATCAGCTGCGACTGCTCGGCCGACAGCGCCGGTGCGGTCTCGATGTGGCGGTGCGCGATCTTCAGCACTTCGGTCACCGAATCGACGATGAAGCCGGTGCGCATGCCCTTGATGGTGAAGACCATGATGCGCTGGCGGTCGTTGCGCTCGCAGCCGGGCAAGCCCAGACGGCGGCGCAGGTCGACCACCGGCAGCACCGCGCCGCGCAGGTTGATCACGCCCTCGATGAAGCCCGGTGCCCGGGGCACATGGGCCAGTTGCTCAGGGATGCGCACGATCTCCTGCACCGACTGGATCGGCACGCCGAACTCTTCGACCGCCAGACGGAACACCACCATCTGGGCTTCTTCTTCGACACCGCCTTCGCCGTGCATGGCGCCGGACAGGCCGGCATGCTGGGCTTGCTGGGCGCCGGCGGCGTGGTCCAGCGCGGTCTTGATGGCCTGGTTTTCGAACATCTTCTGCACCGAAAGGATGGAGACCAGACGCTTGCCCTGGTCAAGACGGCAGATCTCGCTGATCTCGGCCAGGCGGTTGTCCTGCGCCAGCATGCGGTTGAGCGGGTCGACCTGCTTGCGCTGCACCCGCAGCACTTCGCTGACCGAGTCCATCACCACACCCACCGCAACCTGGTTGTCGCCGGCACTGCCCAGCGACACCACGACGATGCGGTTCTGGTCGGTCAGTGGTTCCACCGGCAGGCCGAACATCGAGCGCAGGCTCACCAGCGGCAGCAGCCGGGTGCGCAGCGTCATCACCCCCAGCACATGGCTGGGCGTGTTGGGCACGCGCACGATGTCGGGCGGCACCTGCACGATCTCCTGCACGTTCTCGATGGCGATCGCGTATTCCTGCTTCGCGACGACAAAGCTGACGAGCTGCATTTCGTCGCTGTTGTCCTCGGTCGATGCGTGGGCAGCGGCCAGGTCGGCCAGCCCTGCGCTGCCGGCGCTGTCGGCCGCAGCCGACGCGCCCTGGCCGATGCCGGCGAACTGCTCGTCGAGCAGGCGCTGGAAGTCCAGGATCATGACCATCTCGTGGCCGCCCACCTTCTTGAGCACACCCGACAACAGCTGGCTGTTGATGGTGGCCTCGATCCGGTCGACGCCCTCGATCTGGTCGAGCTGCGCGGTGACCACACTGGACACCTGGTCGACGATGAAGCCCACCGGTGTGCCCAGGTTGATGACCAGCACCCGGGTGGCGTCGTCATGCACCCGAGGCTCGGCGCCGAACACGTCACGCAGGCCGACGATCGGCAGCACGGTGCCGCGCAGATTGGCCAGGCCTTTCAGCGAGCGGCGGCGCCAGCGGCACGCGGATCAGGTCGGGCACGCGGATGATTTCGCGCACCGGGGCCATCGGCACGGCAAACACTTCGTCGCCGACCCGGAAGGTGACGAACTGGCGCGCTTCGCTGGCGCTGGCGCGGCCATGGCCCGCCGGCCCGGCAGACTCGGCCTGCGCCGGCGGCGGCAGGTCGAGCACTTCACTCATGTCACTCATGGTGCATCGCTCCTGTGGTGGACCGCTTTAGGCGCTCTGCAGTTCGTCGGCCAGCGAGGCGATCTCTTCGATCGCTGCGGCCAGTTCCTCGGCGCCTTGCGACTGCTGCTTGGCGGCCGACGAGGCCTGGTTGACGGCGGTCTCGGCCTGGGCGGCGGCGCTGGAGATCTGCTCCACACCCTTCTTGACCTCGCCGATCATCTGGGTCACGACGGTGGCGGCCTCGGCGATCTCGCGGTTGCCGCGCAGCACGTCGGACACATCGCTGGTGACGGTGCTCAGGTTGGCGGTGATGGTGCGGGTCTTCTCGACCTCGGTGGCAGCGCTGTTGGCGATGTCGTCGAGGTCGCGGCGCACGGTGCCGATCTGGTCCTGCACCGACTTCACCATGTCCTTGATGCGGTCGGCGTTTTCGCTGCTGTCGTGGGCCAGGTTGCGGATGTCGGTCGACACCACCACAAAGCCCTTGCCGAATTCACCGGCGCGTGCAGCCTCGATGGCGCCGTTGACGGCCAGCATGTTGGTCTGGATCGACACCGTGGTGATGGCGTCGACGATCTTGTCGATCTTGCGGCTGATGAGTTCCAGCTTGTTGATCTGGTCGCGGCTCTTGCGGGTCTCGTCGACCGCCGACAGGATGCCCTTGACCAGGTCTTCGACCGCCTTGCGGTTCTGCGTCACGGTGGCCGACGACCGACTCGCAGGACTTCAGCGCCGCCATGGCGCGCTCATTGGCGATGCGTGCGCCCTCGTCGATCTGGGTCACGGCAGCAGCCGACTCCTGTGCGGCTGCAGCCTGCTGGCGCGTGCCGTTGCTGATCTGGGTCAGCGACGCCATGATCTGGGCCGAGGCGCGGTTGATTTCCTGCACCGCCGACGACAGCTCTTCAGACGCGGACGCCACTTCTTCGGCGCTCTTGCTGATGTCGGTGCTGTTCTTCAGGTCTTCGGCCAGGCCGCCCAGGTCTTGCGCGGCTTGCTCGCTCTGCGACAGCGCGGTGGTCTGCTCGTTGACCATCTTCATCGCTTCTTCAGCGGCCGAGCTCTGCTCTTCCGACGCGGCGGCGATCGCTTCCGAGCCCTTTTGTGCATCGACGGCGGCGCGGTCGGCCTGGGCGGCGGCGCTGGCGATTTCCAGTGCGCCCTTGACCACTTGTTCCATCTCGTCACGCACGGTGTTGAGCTGGGTGGTGATCAGGTGGCCCTTTTCGACCTCGCCCTTGGCGGTGGAGGCCGAGCTCTTGATGCCTTCGCTGATGACCTGCACCTCGCTCTGGATCTGGCTGACCAGTTGCTCGATCTCGCGGGCGCTTTTCTCCGAGGTTTCGGCCAGGGTGCGCACTTCGTCGGCCACGACTGCGAAGCCCTTGCCGTGCTGGCCGGCGCGGGCGGCTTCGATGGCGGCGTTCAGTGCCAGCAGGTTGGTCTGGTCGGCGATGCGCACCACGGCCTTGACGATTTCGCCGATGTTGGCGGCCTGGCGCTCCAGCTCGGTGACCATCTCCACCGACGCGGCCTGGCGCTCGGCGGCGGCGCCCACGTTGGTCACGGTGCCGGCGACGGCGGCGCTGACACTGCCAATCAAAGTCTGCAGGCCTTCGGCCTTGGTCTGTGACACGCCGGCATTGCTCTTGGCCTTGCCCAGCGCTTCGGTCACGCGGTTCACTGCCCGCAGGGATTCCTGGGCGGCGCCCGAGGCCTCTTCAGCACCGCTGGCAATCTGGTCCATGGCCCGCTTCAGCTCTTCAGCTGCCGACGCTGCTTCGCTGATGCCGCTGGACAGCTGGGTGGTGGCCGAGGCCACGCGCTCGGCAGCTTGCTGCTGCTTGGCCAAGGTGCGGGCCTTGCGGCGCTGGGCGTCGGCGTCGCGGTGCGCGCCCTTGCCGTTGCTGCCACTGGCAGCGCGTGAAGCGCCGTTCATGGCACCGTTGACGATGGCGTGATCAACGCCGTTGCTGGACTTTTCGACTTGGTGCTTGACCAGGGCCATGGGGCTTGCTCCGTACGGTTTCGGTTGGGGTGGGGGTTCAGCGCCGCTGCCGCCGGCACTGGGCCCTTGGTTCGTTGCGTGTGCTTATTTTTCGGCCCCGGGCAGCGCCAGCGCAGTCAGCGTCTTGCGCTGTCTGGCGTGGGCTGTGGCCTGCTGAGGGGTCAGATTTGCCTGACCCCCAGTGGGGGCTGGTCGATGGCGCCGCGGCGTCGGCGGCAAACAGGCTGCGCTGGCGCGGGATCAGGCCAGCCGGTGCAGCGTGGCCTGGTCGCGCCTGCCGCGCAGACGCGCGGCGCTGCAAGCACTGCAGGGCGTCAGCGCTGGTCCAGCACGTCGCGCAGCTTGGCAGCCAGCTGGGCGCGGCGGTAGGGCTTGCTGAGCAAATGCACGCCGGCGTCCAGGCGGCCGTCGTGCGAGAGCTCGTCACCGCTGTAGCCCGAGGTGAACAGCACCGGCAGGCCGGGCCGCAGCAGCGCGGCCTGGCGCGCCAGGTCGCGCCCGCTCATGCCGCCGGGCATCACGACGTCGGTGAACAGCAGGTCGATGTCGGCGTGTGCACGCAGCAGCGCCAAGGCCTGCGGGCCATCGGCCGCCGTGCACACGCGGTAGCCCAAGGCCGGCAGCAGTGCGGCGACGAAGTCGCGCACCGCCGCTTCGTCTTCAACCAGCAGCACCAGCTCGTTGCGGCCACGCGGCAACCCAGGCTGCGCCGGCTGCGCCTGCGGCTGCAGCGCTGCCGCACTGTCACCGGCCTGGGTCGCCACGCTGCTGGCATCCAGCGGCAGATCACGCGGCAGATCACGCGGCAAATAAAGCTGCACGGTGGTGCCAACGCCCAGTACCGACACCACGTCGACATGGCCCTGCGACTGCGTCACAAAGCCATACACCATGGCCAGCCCCATGCCCGTGCCCTTGCCCGGCGCCTTGGTGGTGAAGAAGGGTTCGAAGATGCGCGCCAGGTCGGCCGGGGCAATGCCCGTGCCGGTGTCCGACACCGACAAGCGCACATAGCCGCCCGGCTGCAGCTTAGGGTGCCGGGCGCAGAAGGCCGCGTCGAGCAGGGTGTTGCTGGCCTCCAGCAGCAGATCGCCGCCGCTGGGCATGGCGTCGCGTGCATTCAGGGCCAGGTTCAGCAGCGCGTTTTCCAAGGGGCCGGGGTCGACCAGCACATCCTGCAAGTCAGGTTCGCAGACCTGGCGGATGCGGATGTGCTCACCCAGGGTGCGCCGCAGCAGAGGCTCGATCTGGGCCAGCAATTGCGGCAGTGCCACGCGCTGCGGTGTCAGCGACTGGCGCCCGGCAAACGACAGCAGGCGCTGGGTCAGTTCAGCACCACGCTCGGCGGCACGCTGGATCAGACCGGCCACGCGGGCTTCGCGGCTGTCGGGCGCCAGCAGTTGGCCCAGCAGCTCGGCATTGCCCAGCATCACCGTCAGCAGGTTGTTGAAGTCATGCGCTACACCACCGGTCAGCTGGCCCAGCGACGCGATGCGCTGGGCCTGCTGGCGCTGCGCCTCGGCCTCCTTGCGTTTGGTGATGTCGCGCTCCACCGCCACCCAGTGGGTGTACCAGCCCTGCTCGTCGGCGATCGGCACGATGTCGAGTTCCAGCCAGAAGGGCTGGCCGGCGCGGGTGTAGTTGATCAGCTCGGCGCGCACCGGCTGCCAGGCTTGCATGGCCTGGCGGATGCGGTCGAGCTCGCTGCGCTGGGTGGCCGGGCCCTGCAGGATGCGCGGCGTCTGGCCGATCACCTCGTCGCGCCGCCAGCCGGTGCGGCGCTCGAAGGCGTCGTTGCACCAGACGATGCGCGGGCCGGGCTGGTCAAAGGGTTCGGCCTCGGTGATCAGCACGATGTCGTTGAGCCGCGCCACGGCGGTTTCCAGCAGCAGCAGGCGCTGCTCACGCAGCACCCGGTCGGTCACGTCCTGGATCAGGCCGGCCACGCGCTGCTGGCTGCCGCTGCCCGGCACCCGCACCCGCCGGTCGCTGACATGGCGGATGCTGCCGTCGGGGCCGCGCACCCGGTACTGCAGTTCAAGGTCGTCGGTGCTGGGCGGCTGGTCCAGCGGCAAGACCCGGTGCCGGTCTTCGTCGACGACCTGGGACAGCCAGGCTGCCGGTGCGCCGGTCAACAGGCTGGGTGCCACCGAACTCAGGCGCTCGAAGCCCGGCGAGCAGTACAGCAGGCAGCCGCTCCCGGCGTCGGCCAGCCAGAAGGCGGCCGACATGGTTCGGGCCAGCAAATGGAAGCGCTGGTCACTCAGCTGCAAGGCCTGGGTGGCGGCTTCCCGCGCGGTGACGTCGTGCACCGCCACCAGCCGGGCGTGGCCGCGCGGCGCGGCCAAGGGCTGCGAGAAGATCTCGACCATGCGCTGGCTGCCGTCGCGGCTGACATGGCGCCACGGGCCGGTGCTGGCTGCGCTGTCGCCCAGGCCGCGCAGGCTGCTGCGCACCGCCGCCACGTCTTCAGGCGGCCGGATGTCGGCCAGGGTCATGCGCAAAAACTCCGCGCGTGACCAGCCGTACAGGCGGCAGGCTGCCGGGTTGACGTCCAGAAAGCGCAGGCTGTCGGCGTCGTAGACCCACATGGCCACCGGGCTGTCACGGAAGCTGCCCGGGTAGCTGTCAGCCGCTACCCCGTCAGCCGCTGCCGCCTCGGCCGCTGGATCGGCCTGTGCCGGTGCAGCGGGTCCGTCCGCCCCACCCACGCTGCCGGCCGGGTTGGCCGGGTCCGGGCTGCCCTTGTTCACTGCCGCACCTGTGCCTGGTAGCGCTCCCGGTTGCTGCGGGTCGACCAGGCCGTGGCGCACGGCATACAAGGTCAGGCTGGCAAGGTCGCCAATCTGCAGCCGGGTCATCAGTGCCGCCCGGTGCACGTCGACCGTCTTGGGGCTGAGGCTCAGCTCGAAGGCAATTTCCTTGGCGCTGCGCCCGCTGGCCAGGCGTTGCAGGATCTCCAGCTGGCGCTGGGTCAGCACGTCTTGTGGCGCGGGCTCGGTCACCTGCACCAGCCGCTGGGCCACTTGTGGGCTGAAGTAGCTGGAGCCGTGCATCACCGCCCGCACTGCATGCTCCAGTTCAAACGGCGGGGCGCCTTTCAGCACATAGGCATTGGCGCCGCCGCGCACGGCGCGGCGCACAAAATCCGGGCTGTCGTACATCGAGATCGCGATCAGCTTGATGCTGGGCCAGCGCTGCTTGATGCTGTCGATCGCGCCCAGGCCGTCGCCATCGGGCATGGACAGGTCGGTCACCACCAGGTCGGGCTGCAGTTGGTCGACCAGTTGCAGCAGGGCATGGCCGCCGCTGGCTTCGCCCACCACCTGCAGGCCGTCCATCTGGCTGAACAGCAGGCGCAGGCCGGCGCGCACCAGCTCATGGTCGTCTGCCAGCACGATCCGGACCTTGGGCGGGCTCTCAGACATCTGCATCGGCCTTCAAATTTCGGCTTGGACCAAGGTGCCGCGGCCCGGAAACGACCGCACCCGCAGCCGGCCGCCGATCAGCTCGCAGCGTTCCTGCATGCTAGCCAATCCTTGGGGCGTGCGCAGCCCAGCGCTGGGGGCGGGCTGCGGCAGGCCGATGCCGTCGTCGGCGACGATGACCCGCACTTTCTGGCGGTCAAAGGCCAGCCGCACCTTCAGTTGGCGCGCCTGCGCATGGCGCACCGCATTGGTCAGGGTCTCCTGCACGATGCGGTAGGCCACCGCTTGCTGCACCGGCGTGGCCTGCCGTTCATCCCCGCGCACCGACAGCTGGAACTGCACCCCGCCCGGCGGCAGCATCTGGTCGGCCAGGGCTTGCACCGCCGCTGCCAGCCCCAGCAGGTCGAGCTGGGCGGGCCGCATCGAAAACGACAGCGTCTTCACCTGCTCCACGGCCAGCGCCAGGATGTCCTGCGCCTTGTTGCTGAACACCGTGGCCACACACGGGTCGGTGGTGCGCGCAGCGGCCTGCAGGTGCAGCTGGGTGGCTGTCAGCAACTGGCCCAGGCTGTCGTGCAGGTCGCGGGCAATCTCCCGCCGCTCGGCTTCCTGGGTGCTGACCAGTTGTGCCGACAGCCGGCGCATGCGCGCATTGGCCCGGTGCAGGTCGTCCAGCAACTGGCGCTCGCGGCGCCTGCCGGCATGTGCGGCCAGCACCCGCTGCAGGACCACCGGCAGCGTCGCCAGGCGGTCCTTGCCGACGTAATCGGCCGCGCCGGCCCGCAGCACCGACACCGCAGCGTCTTCGCCGATGGCGCGCGTCACCACGATCAGCGGCACATCCAGCGCCAGCTCGGCCAAGACGGCCAAGGCTTGCTGCGGTGAAAAGCGCGGCAAGTGGAAGTCACACAGCACCAGGTCGACCGGCTTGGCCAGGGCATGGCGCATGGACGGGCCGTCCTCCGCCACACGCCAGTCCAGCTGCGCGCCGGTCTGCTCCAGGGTCAGGCGCGCCAGATCGGCGTCATCGGGGTTGTCTTCGATGCACAACACCGCCAACCGCGCATGCAGGCTGGTGCCAGGGGTGGTCAAGGGTCGGGGAGGTGCGCGCATGGGGTTGGGGTCTGCCGATGCACTGCAGCACTGCGAAACAAGGACGCAATGGACCGGGTTGGCAGCAAGTGTCTCGGAAGCGTCAGCGTGATGCCTAAGCCAATTCCTTAGGTGCACCCCCGGTTTCGGCTTGCACCGGATCGGCCCCGCCTGCGTACGCTGCAGCCTCTGTCTGTTGTGCTTGCCATGATTGCCCCTTCCCCCCACCGCCACGAAGCCGTTCGGCTTGCCTTGCTGCGCGAGCTGCGCGTGCTGGACACCCCACCAGAGGCCGTGTTCGATGCCGTCACAGGCATGTTGCAGGCCGCCTTGGGTGTGCCGATTGCGCTGATCAGCCTGGTCGACGAAGAACGCCAGTGGTTCAAGTCGCACCTCGGCCTGGCGCTGACGGAGTCTGACCGCGACACCAGCTTTTGTGGCCATGCCATCGTCCAGGAAAGCACGCTGCGGGTTGACGACGCGCGGCTGGACCCCCGATTCGCTGACAACCCCATGGTGCTGGGGGCGCCATATGCCCGCACCTATGTGGGCGCGCCGGTGTTTGTGCAGGGGCTGCCACTGGGCACGGTCTGCGCCATCGACAGCCAGGTCCGCCATGACGGCGACCGGCTGCAGGCCACCCTGGAAGCCACGGCCCGCATCGTTGAACACCTGCTCGAAGGCCGCCTGCGCGAGCAGCGGGCCCAGCGCGCCAGGCTGGCGTCGGTGCAAGAGCTGGAAGCCCTCAGCGACTGGTCCTGGCAGGCCGATGCGCAGGGCCGCATCACCCAGGTCGACGCCCGCTTTGAGGCCGTGGCCGGTGTGCCGGCGGCCCAGGTGATCGGGCTGCTGCTGGTCGCTCCGGCCGACCAGAGCCCGGCCTACCAGGCGGCGCTGGCCCAGGCCCGGCCCTGGCGCCAGATGTTGTTGCCGGCCTTCGGCATGCCCGAGCGCTTGCTGATCAGCGGGCAGCCGGTCTGCGATGCGGCCGGCGCCACCATTGGCTGGCGTGGGTCGGCACTGGACCCGCTGCGCGGGCTGCGTGCCAGCCAGCGCGCCGACGGCGCCGAACGCCGGCTGACCGAGGCGGTGGAAGGCTTTGCCGGCGCGGTGATGCTGACCGGCCCTGCCGGCGACATCGTGCTGTTGAATGCCAGCTGGCGCCGGGTATTCGGCGCGGCCGGTGGCATTGGCCAGCGCTGGCAGGACGCGGTCGAGACCATGGTGCGCAGCCATGAATTTGTGCAGGCCGAGGGGCGCGAGGAGTCCTTCATCCGCCTGCTGTCCGACCCCGACACCGCCAGCGGTGCGCCGCTGGAGTTGCTGCACCGCGGCAAGTGGTGGTCGCTGCGGCGTGAAGCGCTGTCAGGCGGTGACTGCCTGTATGTGGCCATCGACATCACCGGCCACAAGGAAGCCGAGGCGCGCTGGCGCCACCACGCCGAAGTGCACCGTGCGGTGGCTGAACTGGCCAGCGACGGTGTGGCCGTGGTCAACATGGCCGGCGACGTGCTGATGCACAACGCGGCGGCCGTGCGCCTGTGGCGCCTGCCTTCGGCGCGCATGGCGGGCCTGTCGATCTTCAAGGCCGAGCTCGACCGGGTCGACGATGCCGGCCGGGTGTTGCAGCTTGTCGACCACCCGGTGCGCCAGGCGCTGGACCAGCAGGTCATCGTGCGCGGCCACCGCCATGGCCTGGTGCGCCCCGGCAAACCGGTGCAGTGGTTCGAGGTGGATGCGCTGCCCCTGAGCAATGGCCGCGAGGCGGTGATGATCTTCCGCGACGTGACCGAGCTGCGCGCGGCGGCGGCTGGCCGCGAGCCAGTGGTGGGCGACCTGGAAAGCGTGCGCGGTGCATCGGCGCGTGGCCAGGGCGAAGGCGCCTGGCAATGGGACATCGCGCGGGGCTGTCTCTTCTTCTCCGACGCTTGCCGGGCCGTGCTGGGCTATGGCCCACAGCAGACCACCGCGCCGGACAAGAGCTGGCTGTCGCTGCTGCACCCCGATGACGCCGCCGCCACCCGCAGCGCGCTGCGCCAGCAGATTGAGGGCGAGGGCCGCAGCGTGCAGCTGTTGTTCCGCCTGCGCGCGCACGACGGCCAGTTTCCGTGGATCGCAGTGCGTGGCCGCATCAGCCGTGACGCCCAGGGCCGGCCGCTGGAAGCCGCCGGCCTGATGAGCGACGTGACTGACCAGCGTGAGGCCTTCAATGCCCGGGCCCAGCGCCAGGCGGCCGAGGCCGCCAATGCCGCCAAGTCGCAGTTTTTGTCGCGTGTCAGCCATGAGATCCGCACGCCGCTGAACGCCATCGTCGGCTTTGCCCAACTGCTGCGGCGGCGCCCGGACATGCCGGTGGACGTGGCTGATTCGGTGCTGCGCATCGACACTGCCGGCCAGCACCTGCTGGAGCTGGTCAATGACCTGCTGGACATCCAGCGCATCGAAACCGACAGCCTGCCCTTGTCGCTGGAGCCGGTGCGCTGGACCGATGTCATCGACCAGGCCCTGGACCTGCTGTCGACCGAGGCGGCGGCACATGGTGTGCAGGTCGAGACCGACCAGGCGTCTGTCGCCCATGTCTGGGTGCAGGCCGACATGCAGCGCCTGCGCCAGGTGACGCTGAACCTGCTGAGCAATGCCATCAAGTACAGCCCGCGCGGCACCCGGGTGCGCCTGCATGCGGCACCGGTCGCTGGCCCTGACAGCCATGCCGCAGCGGCCGGCGCGCAGGTGCAGCTGATCGTCAGCGACCAGGGGCCGGGCCTGGATGAAGACCAGATCGCGCGGCTGTTCCAGCCCTTCGAGCGGCTCGGGCAGGAGCGCGGCCAGGTGCAGGGCACCGGCCTGGGCCTGGTCATCAGCAAGCGCTTTGCCGAGGCCATGGGCGGCGGGCTGCATGTCCACAGCACGCCAGGGCAGGGCAGCAGCTTTGTCATGACCTTGCCGGCCCTGGCGCCCAAGCTGGCGCGCCACCCGGCCCAGGCGACAGCAGTGCACGGCGACACAACTGCTGATGTCGAGGGTGATGTCCAGGCCGGTCGCCCGGGTGGCCGCCCCTTCTGCGCGTTTTATGTCGAAGACAACCCGGTGAACCTGGTGCTGATGGAAGCGGTGATGGCCCACGCGCCGAACTGGGCCCTGCACACCGCCACCAACGGTGCCGAGGCCCACAGCCAGCTGGCGCAGTCGGCCGGCCTGCAGCCCGACCTGCTGCTGCTGGACGCCCACCTGCCCGACTGCCATGGCATCGGCCTGCTGGCCGAGATCCGGGCGCGCCACCCGCACCTGGCGGCTGTGCCGGCGGTGATGCTCACCGCCGACGCCATGCCGGAAGACCGCCAGGCCAGCCTGGACGCCGGCTTTGTCGCCCACTGGACCAAGCCGATCGACGTCGAGCGCGTCATCCACACCTTGCTCGCCTGGTCGGGCGCGGTGGAACTTGTGGCCACATGAGCAGCCGCCCCATGACGAACAGCAACATGACCAACAGCCCAGCTGTGCCGACGCTGCCGCGCGCCGCGGCCCCCAGCCTGTTGCCAGCGGCGCGCCTGGCGCCACTGGACCAGCACTGCGACCGCACCCGCCAGGCCTTGCAACCGCTGCTCGGCCGCCTGCTCGACAGCGTGCACAGCGGCATCCTGGTGGCCGACGCCCGCCAGCCGGGCATGCCCATCCTCTACGCCAATGCGCGGGTCGAGGCCATCACCGGCTACAGCGCCGATGAATTGCTCGGCAGGTCCTGCGCCATGCTGCAAAGCGGTGACAGCCGGCAGCCGGGGCTGCAGGACCTGCGCGACGCCCTGCGGCAAGGCCAACCCTGCCATGTGCTGCTGCGCAACTACCACCGCAGCGGCCGCATGTTTCTCAACGACCTGCGCCTGACGCCCTTGCTGGGCGAGGACGGGCGGCCCGACTACTACGTTGGTGTGCAGACCGACGTGACCGAAAACCGCCTCGAGCAAGAGCGGGCGCTGGAGATGCTGGACCGCATCGACGAGTCCTTCATCGCACTCGACCGTTTCTGGCGCGTCACTTACGCCAACCCCCAGGCCTTGCAGCTGCTGGGCCGGGCGGCGGTGCGCGCGCTGCAGGGCCACACCCTGTGGGACTTGTTGCCCAGCGCCCTCAATGGCGAGACCAAGTCGCACTTGGAGGCCGTGCTGCGCGACCAGCAAAGCACCGCCTTCACCGACTACTTTCCCGAGGTGGCCGCCTGGATCGAGGCGCGCGCCTTCCCGGTCACCGACGGCATGACGGTCTACTTCCGCAATGTGTCGCAGCGCAAGGAGCATGAGGCCAGGCTGGAATACCAGGCCCGCCACGACCTGTTGACCGGCTTGCTGAACCGCCGCAGTTTTGTCATCGAGCTCACCCGCCGCCTGCAGGAGTCAGGCGCACGCTGGGCCGAACTGGCCATCGTGATGGTCAATGTCGACGGCTTCGGCAAGATCAATGAATCCCTGGGCGCGGACCTGGGCAACACCTTTTTGCAGGCCTTGTCGCGCCGGCTGGTGGCGCAGCCGCTGGCGGTGCAGACGGCAGCGCGCAGCGGGTCCGATGAATTTTTGCTGCTGCTGTCGGTGCCGCCGGCAGCGGACCTGCAGCGCATGGCCGCCAGCCTGCAGGACCTGTTGTGCGCACCCATCGAGGCGGCGGGCCTGTCGCTGGCGCCCAGCGTGACCCTGGGCATCAGCCCGGTGGTGGCCACGGCGGCCAGCAGCAGTGCGTCGCTGCATGGCGAGGCCGAAAACCTGCTGGTCTACGCCGCCGCCGCGGTGCGCGAAGCACGCAAGGGCGGCCCCGGCCGCATCCAGATCTTCGACGACAGCCTGCAGCGCCAGGCCGTGCGGCGCCAGGAACTGCTGCTGGCGTTGCAGGCCAAGGACCTGCTGGACCAGCTGCATCTGGTCTACCAGCCGCAGCTGCGCCTGGCCGACGGCGCCTGCATCGGCCTGGAAGCCCTGCTGCGCTGGACCCACCCGGTGCTGGGCATGGTCTCGCCGGGCGAGTTCATCCCGCTGATGGAAACCAATGGCTCGATGATCCGCACTGGCCGCTGGGTGCTGCAGGCCGCCTGCGCGCAGATCACACGCTGGCAGCAGCAGGGCGCGGTGGTGCCCACGGTGTCGATCAATGCGTCGGCGATCGAGTTTCTCGACCCGGATTACCCCGCCAGGATTGCCGCTGCCATGCAGCAACACGGCTTTGGCCAGGCGGCGCTGGCGGTGGAGGTGACCGAGTCGCTGGCCATCGGCGACCTGGCGCTGGCCAACCGCCAGCTGGGGGCCCTGCAGGCTGCTGGCGTGCAGGTGCACCTGGACGACTTTGGCTCGGGTTACGCCCATTTGCGCAGCTTGCGCGGCCTGCATGCCGACACGGTGAAGATCGACCGCAGCCTGGTGGAAGGCCTGGAAAGCGACGACGGTGCGGTGACCATGCTGCGCGCCATCGTGCAGCTGGCCCATGGCCTGGGCCGCCAGGTGCTGGTCGAAGGCATCGAAACCGCAGGCGAGGCCCGCGTGGCGCGTGAACTGGGCTGCGACGCCGCGCAGGGCTACTTCTTCGGCCGGCCGGTGCGGCCCGAGGCGATTCAACTGCTCGCCGCAGCCTGAACCCGGGCGCAGCCGGGCTGCAGTGCCACGCGGCCAGCGGCCGCGCTGGCGTCAAGCCGCAGAGCGCACGATTTCACCGGCCACGGCCGCCAGGGCCACGCTGCGCTCCACGCCGCCGCGCTTGACGGCTTCCTTGGGCATGCCGTAGACCACGCAGCTGGCTTCGTCCTGGGCCAGGGTGCGGGCGCCGGCCTCGCGCATCTCCAGCAGGCCGCGGCGCCGTCGTCGCCCATGCCGGTCAGGATGATGCCCAGCGCATTGCGCGCCGGCGCTGCGCGCCACCGAGCGGAACAGCACGTCCACCGACGGCCGGTGGCGGTTGACCAGCGGGCCGTCGACGCACCTCCACGTGGTACTGCGCGCCGCTGCGCTTGCAGCAGCATGTGCTTGCCGCCGGGGCGATCAGCGCCCGGCCCGGCAGCACGCGGTCGTCGTTGTCGGCCTCCTTGCACCCCGATCTCGCACAGGCTGTTGAGCCGCGCGGCAAAGGCGGCGGTGAACTTCTCCGGCATGTGCTGCACGATGACGATGCCCGGCGACGACGCGCGGCAGCGCGGTCAGCACCTCTTCCAGCGCCTGCGTGCCGCCGGTGGAGGTGCCGATGGCCACCACCCGCTCGGTGGTCTGCGGCCATGGCGCGCCGGCGGCGGCGGCGGGCCAGCATGGCGTCGGCGTTGAGTTTGCGGCGCACCGGCCGGCTGGCCGGTGGCCGCGGCCGCGCGCCAGCGCGCCGCACGCTGGGCGCGCGGCGGCCGCGCGCACGCGCCGACCAGGTCGTCGGACGCTGTCGATGCAGGAAGTCGCTTGCAGGCCCAGCTTGGGCTTGGTGACGATGGCCACCGCGCCGGCGGCCAGCGCCTGCATGCGTGGTGTGCGCGCCCTTCTCGGTCAGGGTCGAGCAGATCACCACCGGCGTCGGCCGTTCGGCCATGATCTTGCGCAGGAAGGTGATGCCGTCCATGCGCGGCATCTCCACGTCCAGCACCACCACGTCGGGCCAGTCGGCGCGCATGCGGCTCGATCGCCAGCAGCGGGTCGGCCACCGCATGCCAGCACCGTGATGTCGGGCACGGCCGACAGCAGGCCGGTCACGCACCTGGCGCACCACGGCCGAGTCGTCGACCACCAGCACCCGGATCGGGTTGGCCATGTCAGCTGCCCCCCGGTTTGCGGTAGACCGCCGGCGCCACAGCCTTGACGGCCGTGCTGACGTCGCTGAGCGTCTCGGAATGGCCCACCAGCAGGTGGCCGCCGGGTTTCAGGCGCTGCAGCAGCAGGTCGACCACATGGCGTTTGGTGGCCAGGTCAAAGTAGATCATCACGTTGCGCAAAAAGATGATGTCAAAGGGCTGCGCATTGGCCAGGCCCTCTTGCAGGTTGAGCTGCTGCCATTGCACTGCCTCGCGCAGCGGCCGGTGCACCCGCAGGTGGCCTTCATGCGCGCCCTGGCCCTTGAGGCAATACTGCTTCAGGAAGTCGGGCGGGATGTGCTGGCAGCGTGACAGCGGGTACAGCGCCTGGCGCGCGCGCGCCAGCATGCGGCTGCTGATGTCGGTGCCCAGCACCTGCCAGGCGCCAGCGCCGCGCTGCTGGGCCAGCACCATGGCGATGCTGTAGGGCTCTTCGCCGCTGGAGCAGGCCGCGCTCCACACCCGCAGCGGGCGGTCCAGCGGTGCTTGCCGGGCCAGCGTGCGCAGCAAGTCGAAATGCCGGGGTTCGCGGAAAAAATAGGTCTCGTTGGTCGTCAGCAGGTCGATGGCGGCTTGCGCTTCGCCGCCTTCGCCGCTGGCCACTAGCGCGTGGTAGGCGGCAAAGCTGGGCAGGCCATGTGCGGCCACGCGCTTGGCCAGCCGGCCCTGCACCATGGACTTTTTGCCAGCCGACAGGTGGATGCCCGCAGCCTGGAAGATGAAGTCGCGGAAGCGGTCGAACTCGGCGTCCGATAGCTTGGGGCCCGACACGCTGGACATCTCAGACATCACGCCGCCACAGCGGCGCTGTCGGCATGGCCCAGGGCGCTGATCTCCGCGATCGACAGCACCCGGTTGGCATCGAGCACGACGACAAAGCGGCCGCCGATCTTGCCCAGCCCCCTCATGAAGTCGGCCCGCAGCCTGGCCCCGAAGGACGGCGGCGGCTCGATCGCGTCGGGCAGGATTTCCAGCACTTCGCTGACGCTGTCGACCAGCACGCCGATGACCAGGGACTCTTCGCCCTGCGCCACTTCCACAATCACCACGCAAGTGCGCTTGGTCGGCTCGCTCGGGGCGCGGCCAAAGCGTTGCTGCAGGTCGACCACCGGCACCACCGCACCGCGCAGGTTCAGCACCCCGGCAATCCACGGTGGCGCCATGGGCACGGGCGTGGGCCGGTGGTACTGGATGATTTCCTTCACCGACAGGATGCCCACCGCAAACACTTCACCGGCCAGGTTGAAGGTGAGGTATTGGTTTTCCTCGCCGCCATGTTCGTCTTCGTCGATGGCAGCCACAGTGGCGTGGGTGGCCGGGCGTTCCAGGGTCAGACTCGACATCGTGGCCTCCCGGGTCAGAAGCGGGCAAAGGCGGCGTCGTCCAGCTCTTCGCTGTCGCTGCGGGCCTTGGCCACGGCAGTCGCCACGGCGTGGGTGCGGCCCAGCGGTGCGCGCGCCGGTGTGGTGCGGCGCGGTGTGGGCCGGCCGCGTGCTGCCGGGCTGCTGCTTGTGCCGCCGTCACGCAGCTTGAAGAAGGACATCAGCTGCTGCAACTGCTCGGCCTGGCCGCTCATTTCCTCGGCGGTGGCGGCCAGTTCTTCGCTGCTGCTGGCGTTCTGCTGGGTGGTCTGCGACAGCTGGGTCATGGCGGTGTTGATCTGGCCGACGCCGCTGGATCTGCTCTTCCGACGCGGCGGTGATCTCCTGCACCAGCTCGCTGGTCTTCTTGATGCGGGCACCATGGTGTCGAGCAGGGCGCCGGCCTTCTCGGCCAGCTCGACGCTGCTGGCTGGCCACGGTGCCGATCTCCTGCGCCGCCACCTGGCTGCGCTCGGCCAGCTTGCGCACTTCGGCGGCCACCACGGCAAAGCCCTTGCCATGCTCGCCGGCACGCGCGGCCTCGATCGCCGCGTTCAGCGCCAGCAGGTTGGTCTGGTAGGCGATGTCGTCGATGATGCCGATCTTCTTGGCGATCTGCTTCATCGCGGCCACGGTCTGTCCCACCGCCTGGCCGCCTTCGCTGGCCTCGGCCGGCAGCCTTGGTGGCCATGCCGTCGGTCACCTTGGCGTTGTCGGTGTTCTGGCTGATCGATGCCGTCATCTGCTCCAGCGAGGCGCTGGTTTCTTCCACGCCGGCGGCCTGCTCGCTGGCCGCCTGCGACAGGGTCTGCGCCGTGGCGCTCACTTCTTCCGATGCACTGGCCAGTGATTCGGCATTGCCGTTGACATCGCTCACCACGCTGGCCAGTTTTTCGGTCATGTTCTGCAAGGCGGCCAGCATCTGGCCAACCTCGTCGCGGCTGTTGGTGGTGACGCTGCTGCGCAAGTCGCCTTCAGCCAGGCGGTTGGCCAGCGCCAGCGCCTCGCCCACCGGCCGGGTGATCGACCGTGTCACCAGCACCGCCGCCACCACCGCCAGCAGGGCTGCCAGGGCGGCCACACCGGTCAGGATCGAGCGTGCCGACGCATAGGCCAGGGCCGACGAGGCCGCTGCCTCCAGGCTGAGCTTGTTTTCCAGCTTGACCAATTCAGCCAGCGGCGCCAAGGTCTTGTCGACGATGGGCTGGGTGTCTTCCAGCAGCAGCGTGGTGGCGTCGGCCGTCTTGTTTTGCAAGGCCAATGCCATGACGCGGTCTTGTGATGCGCGCAGGCTTGGCTTGTGTTCCTTGATCTTGGCGACCAGTTGCCGCTCGCCGTCGACGGTGCCCGGGCTGTCGGCCAGCAGGCGGTCGAGTTCTTTCTCGGCGGTGTCGTAATTGACCCGGGCGCGGTCGAAGATGTCGCGGTGCACACGCATCTTCTGTTCATCGGTCTCCAGGATCATGTTGCGCAGCCGCACCGACGCGGTGCGCACTTCGGTCATCATGCTGTTGACCTGTTCGGTCTGCGGCATCTGCACCTGGGTGATGCCCTGGATGGCGGTGTTGAGCTCGGCCAGGCGGGTCAGGCTGACCGCATACAGCGCGCCCAGCAGCAGCAGCAGCAGGCCGAAGGCGGCACCCAGGCGCACGCCGATCTTGAGGTTGTTCATGGGAACTCCGGTGTCAATTCAGAAAATGGGGGGGTGGAAAACCTGCGGCGCGGGCAACCAGGTCAGGCGGCGGCTGCAAGCCGCGGCTGCAGGGGCCGCCCCTGCAATTGCTGTAACAGTTCAGGCACATCGATGATCAGCGCCACCTCGCCGCTGCCCAGCACGCTGGAGCCCGCCAGGCCCTTGAGCGCGCTGAACACCGTGCCCAACGGCTTGATCACGGTCTGGGATTCGCCGAGCAGGTTGTCGACCACCAGGCCAGCGCGCCGGCCCAGGTGGCGCACGATGACAATGCTCTGGCGGCGCTGCGTTGCCGACCCGCGCACCTGGTAGTGGTCGCGCAGGCGCACAAAGGGCAGGGCCTGGCCACGCAGGCTGATCACCTCGCTGGCGGCATCGGGTGCAAATTCGATGCATTCCTCGACCATCTCCAGCGGCAGCACAAAGACTGAATCGCCCACCGCCACCTGGAAGCCGTGGATGATGGCCAGGGTCAGCGGCAGGCGGATCTCGACCGTGGTGCCCTGGCCCAGGCGGCTGCGCAGCGCGACATTGCCACGCAGCGCCGTGATGTTGCTGCGCACCACGTCCATGCCGACACCGCGGCCTGACAGGTTGGTCACCTGCTCGGCGGTGGAGAACCCGGGCTCGAAGATCAGGGCGTAGGCGTCGGCATCGCTCAGGGTCTTGCCGGGCTCGACCAGGCCGCGCTCGACGGCCTTGGCCAGGATGCGGTCGCGGTTGCAGTCCGCGGCCGTCGTCGCTGACTTCGAGCACGATGCTGCCGCTGTCATGCCGGCCGACAGCGACAGCGTGCCGTGGGCCGGCTTGCCGGCGGCCAGGCGCTGCTCGGCCGGCTCGATGCCGTGGTCCATGGCATTGCGCACCAGGTGCATCAGCGGGTCGCCGATCTTCTCGACCACGGTCTTGTCGAGTTCGGTGTCTTCGCCGGCCAGTTCCAGCCGGATGTCCTTGCCCAGCTCGCGCGAGACGTCGTAGACCACCCGCTGGAAGCGGCTGAAGGTGGCGCCGATCTTCACGGTGCGCAGCGCCAGTGCGCTGTCACGCACCTCTTCGACCAGGCCACCGACCAAGGCACCGTACTCGGCCACCTCGGCGTCACCGCAGCGCCGCGCCGCCAGCTGGGACGACGCGGTGGCGGTGATCAGTTCACCCACCAGGTTGATCAGCTGCTCCAGGCGGTCGGCGTCGACCCGCACCGAGCGTGCCTCTTGCTGGCGGGCGTCGCGGGCCCGCCCCTGGCCGCGCAGGGCTGCTTCCACCACCGCCGGCGCCACCGCCTGCTGGGCCACCAGCACCGCGCCGATGGGCGGCGGCGGGCCGGCTGCGGGGTCGGCGCTGGCGGCGGCCTGGCTGCGCAAGGCAGCGTCCAGCTCATGCGCTGTCACCGAGCCGCAGCGCACCAGCAGTTCACCGATGCGGGCCTCGCCTTCGGGCAGCTCGCGCACCAGCTGCACAAATTCGGCAATGCGGCTGTGCGGCGGCAGGATGCGCACCGCGCAGTCGTCGCGCACAAAATCGAAGGCGCCGTCGATGCGGGCCTTGTCGGCATCGCTCTGCAGCGCAATCTCGAAGCCCAGGTAGCAGGATTCGGGGTCCATGTCCTGCGCCGCCGGCAGACCGGAGGCCACGGTTTCCACCGCCAGCAGCTGCCCCAGCGTGCCCAGGTAGCGCAGCACCGACATCGGGTCCATGCCCTGGCGCAGCACATCGGGCCCGAAGCGCAGCGACAGGTGCCAGTGGTCGCCACCGGGTGGGGCGGCCGCAGCCGGGCTGTTGGCCGCTGCCGCACGGGCTGGTGCCGCGCCGGGCGGTGCAGGCGGCGCGGGCTGCATGCGCAGCCGCAGGCGGACCAGCAACGGCTCACCGGCGGCCACCAGCACCTGGCGGTCGGCCTCGTCGCAGCCTTCTGCCGCAGCCTGCACCAGCTGGCGCAGGTGGTCCACACAGCCCAGCAGCAGCGCCACCATCGGGGCGTCGACGCTGATGCGGCCTTCGCGCACCTCGTCGAGCAGGCTCTCGCAGACATGGGTGAAGGCGACCAGATCGGTCAAGCCGAACAGCCCGCCCGAGCCCTTGATGGTGTGCGCGGCGCGGAACAGCGCATCGACATCGGTGTCGGCGCCGTCGGCCTGAAAGCCCAGCAGCGCGGTTTCCATCTGGGTCAGCAGTTCCTGCGCCTCGACCACAAAGGCCGGCAGGGCGTCGTCAAATTCGTTGTGCACAGTGGCCCCCGTTCAGCGCGCGGCAGCGGCCTGCGGGGCGCCGAAATGCCCCGCCAGGCCCAGCAGCGCAAAGGCGTCCAGCACCGCCGGGCTGTGCTGCTGCAGCAGCAGCTTGCTGCCCTGGTGTCCAGCCTCACGCTGGGCCAGCAGCAGCAGCTGCACCCCCGCGCAGTCGATCTCGGTGACGCCGGACAGGTCCAGCGTCAGCGCTTCACCACTGGCCAGTGCGGCCAGTGCGGCCAGCAAGGGCGGCTTGCGCTCTGCGGCCTGGGCGACGGTGTAGTCGCCTTCGATCTTCAGCTCCATGTTGCTCCCTCGGCAGTCCAAGCTGTTGTCTCCGGCTGCCAAGCCTGTGGCGCGCCGGGATGCAGTTTTGTTCAGTTGCTTGCCAGTGTGGCGGCCTCAGGCGCTGAGGAATGGGCGGAACAGGGCGCGCTTTTGCCGGCAGATCGGCGGCCGCAGCGCGGCGGCCGCAGGCGGGCCAGACAGACCGTTCGCGCGGCAGCAACTGAGGTGCAATTGCTGGGCCGGCCGTCAGGGCACGGCAGGGCCGCCGCCGCGCCGGACGCAGCCCTGCAGAGTCTCAGCCCTGGCAAGCTCAGCGTGAAGCTTGCGCCCCGGCCGGGCAGGCCTTCGGCGGCCACCTGGCCGCCATGGCGCTCGACGATGCGCCGCACATTGGCCAGGCCCATGCCGGTGCCGGGAAACTCGCGCAGGCTGTGCAGGCGGTGGAAGGGGGTGAACAAGCCGTCGGCATAGGCCGGGTCGAAGCCGACGCCGTTGTCACGCACCCAGATCTCGTAACCACCGGCGGCCAGCGGCCGTGCGCCGACTTCGATGCGCGCCGGGTCGCGCCCGGCACTGAACTTCAGTGCATTGCCCAGCAGGTTGACAAACACCTGTTCCAGCAGGGACGCGTCGCCCGACACCGTGGGCAGGGCGTCGATCTGCCACTGCACCTGCCGGCCCGGGTTGGGCGCCACCAGGCTTTGGCGCGCCCGCTGCACCACCAGCCCCAGGTCGACCTGGCCCTTCACCAGGCTGGCCTCGCCCAGCCGGGCAAAGCTCAGCAGATCGTCGATCAGGGTCTCGGCGCGCCGGCCGGCATTGAGGATGCGCTGCGCCACGGCCTCGGGCTCGGGGTGGCTCTCGGCCTGCAGCAGCAGGCGGGCAAAACCGACCATGTTCTGGATCGGGCTGCGCAGGTCGTGCGCCACACGGGCGGCAAACACATCGAGCTCGCGGTTGGCGGCCTCCAATTGCAGGGCGTGCTGTTCCACCCGCTCTTGCAGCGCGCGTGCCTGCTGGCGCAGGCGGCGCACCTCCACGGCACGCGCCAGCACTGGCCGCAGCGCGCTCAGCCGAAAGGGTTTGGGTAGAAAGTCGAAAGCGCCTGCGCGCATGGCCTGGATGGCGACATCGATGCTGCTGTGTGCTGTCATCAGCACCGGCACCAGGTCGGCGTCGATGGCCAGGGCGGCCTGCATCAGCGCCACACCGTCCATGCCGTCCATCTGCAGGTCGGTCAGCAGGATGTCGAATGCGTTGAGCTGCAAGGCGGCCAGCGCGCTGTGGCCGTCTGCGCAGCCGATCACGGTGAAGCCTTCGATCGACAGGGTGTCGGTCAGGGCCCGCAATTGCGCGGGTTCGTCGTCAACGATCAGCAGCCGCGCCGGCTGGAGGGGGGTGGTGTGCATCACGCAGCGGAAAAAAGGCTTCGGTTCGGCGCAGACGCCGGCTGAGATTGCGCTGGATTGTGCGGCTGGTCTGCAGCCATCACCTGGTGCCAAGCGTGGGTATTTTCGAGATTCGCGGTGTTTTTCTGGCCCAGGCCCTGACTGGAGGGGGTGGCCCGGTCTGACTTCAGGCAGACTGCCGCGCACCACGGCCGACAGCGCCGGCACAAGACTGTCGGCCAGCCATGCCACACACCGAGCGCGAACTGTTTGAACGCCTGCCGGCGCCGGCTTGGGTCTGTGATGCCGAGTCGCTGCGCTTGTTGGACGCCAATGCCGCTTTTTGCGCAGGCTTGCAGACCGACCGTGCGGCCTTGCTGGCCCTGTCCCTGGCCGATCTGCAACCCGCCGCCGACCTGCAGGCACTGGTGGACTGGTTGTCCGCTGGGGCCAGCGCCAAGCCGCAGCCGGTGCAATTGCGCGCAGCCAGCGGCCCGCCGCTTGCCTTGCTGCTGCAGGCGGCGGCGGTGGACCACGGCGGGCGCCCGGCCTGGCTGATGCTGGGCACCGAGGTCGCAGCCACGCTGGATGTGCCACCCACCGCCGCAGGGCCTGCCGACACCAGCGCCGCCGCCCCTGACAGCAGCACGCGTGCCGGGCGCGAGAGCGAAGACCGCCTGCGCTTTGCGCTGGAAGCCACCGGCATCGGCGACTGGAACATGGACCTGCGCAGCAACCAGACCACCCGGTCGCTGTTGCACGACCGGTGTTTTGGCTACACCGAGCCGGTGGCGGAATGGGGCTACGAGACATTTCTGGCCCATGTGCACCCGCTGGACCGGGCGCGTGTGGACAGCAGCTACCAGGCGGCCATGGCGGCCGGCACGGTCTACGACGTTGAATTCCGCGTCGTCTGGCCCGACGGGTCGCTGCACTGGCTGTGGTCACGCGGGCAGTTCTTCCGCGACGAACACGGCACGCTGTACCGCGCCACCGGCATCCAGGTCGACATCACCGCGCGCGGCGAGGTCGACCAGCGCCGCGAAGCCGAACTGCTGGCGGCCCTGGGAAAGCAGGCAACAGCCCACGCTGCCCACGAGCGCCTGCTGGATGTGCTGGAGCGCGTGGACGACGGTTTTGTGGCGCTGGACCTGGACGGGCGCTACACCTATGTCAACACCCGGGCCGCCCGCATGCTGGGCCGCGACCGGCCGGAGGACCTGATCGGCCGCCACATCTGGACCGAATTTCCCGAAGGCATTGGGCAGGCGTTCCACCAGGCTTGCGAAGAGGCACTGCAGACCCAGCGGCCCGTGGTCGCCGAGCAGTACGTTGAGCCCACCCAGCGCTGGATTGAAAACCGCATCTACCCCTCGCCCCAGGGCCTGTCGGTCTATTTCACCGAGACCACCGAGCGCAAACTGGCCGAGCGCCGGGTGCGGGCGCAGCTGGCGCGCACCGAACTGTTGAACCGCATCACCCGGGCCATCGGCGACCGGCTGGACCTGGACGCGGTGTTCCGGGTGGTGGCCGACACGGTGCAGATGCAGTTGCCGGCGGCGTTTGTGGCGGTGGCGCTGTACGAGGCTGGCAGCGAGTCTGTCAGCCTGCGCTGCATTGCCGCGGCCAGTGCGGCCCATGCGCAGGCGGCCGGCCTGGCCGAAGGTGGGACGGTGGCCATTCAGCGCAACGGCTTGTCGCGCTGCGTGGCCGGTGAACTGGTGCACGAGCCCGAGCTGGACGGGCTGGACTTTGCACTGCCGCGCCACCTGCTGGCCGCCGGCCTGCACAGTGCCGTGCTGGCGCCGCTGCAGGTCGAGAGCACGGTGTTCGGCCTGGTCATCGTGGCCAGGGCGCAGGCCGGGGCGTTCAGCAGCGGCGAGTGCGAATTTTTGCGCCAGCTGGGCGAGCAGGTGGCGCTGGCGGCCAGCCAGGCCAGGCTGCACCAGACCTTGCAGCACACCTTTGCCGAGCTGCAGCGCAGCCAGCAGACGGCCTTGCAGCAAGAGCGGCTGCGGGCGCTGGGCCAGATGGCCAGCGGCATCGCCCACGACATCAACAACGCCATCGCGCCGGTGGCGCTGTACACCGAATCGCTGCTGGACGGCGAACCCGGCCTCAGCGACCGGGCGCGGCAGTATCTGCAGGTCATCCAGCGCTCGATCGACGATGTGTCGGAGACGGTGGCGCGCATGCGCGAGTTCTACCGGCCGCAGCCGCCCGATGCCCGGCACGGCACGCTGGCGCTGAACACCCTGGTGCAGCAGGTGGTGGACCTGACCCGGGCGCGCTGGCGCGACATGGCCCAGCAGTCGGGCACCGTGGTGCAGGTGCGCACCGTGCTGGCCGACGATCTGCCATTGCTGCAGGCCGCCGATGGCGAGATCCGTGAGGCGCTGACCAATCTGGTGCTCAACGCGGTGGATGCGCTGCCGCAGGGCGGGTGCATCACCCTGCGCACCCGGCAAGACGGCGTCGGCAGCGGTGCACCGCCTGGTGGTGGAGGTGGCCGACGACGGTGTGGGCATGGACGACGCCACCCGCCAACGCTGCCTGGAGCCGTTTTTCACCACCAAGGGCGAGCGCGGCACCGGCCTGGGCCTGGCCATGGTCTATGGCTGCATGCAGCGCCACGGCGGCCAGATCGAGATCGACAGTGCACCGGGGCAGGGCAGCACGGTGCGCCTGCTGCTGCCCCTGCCCATGCAGCCGGGCATGTTGGCCGCGCCACCCGTGCTGCTGGCGACCGCCCGCGGCTTGCGGCTGCTGGTGGTCGACGACGACCCCCTGGTGCTGGCCTCGCTGGTCGAGATCCTGGCGGCAGACGCCCACCTGGTCACACCGGCCCAGGGTGGGGGCGCCGGCATCGCTGCCTTCCATGCCGCGCTGCAGCGTGGCGAGCCCTTCGATGCCGTCATCACCGACCTGGGCATGCCCCATGTCGACGGCCGCCAGGTGGCCCAGGCCGTCAAGACAGCCCGCCCCGCCACCCGCGTGCTGATGCTCACCGGCTGGGGCCGCCGCATGCAGCAAGACGGCGAGCGGCCAGCCCATGTCGACCGCTTGCTGAGCAAGCCGCCCCGGCTGGCCGACATCCGGCTGGCACTGGCCACGCCGGCGGCGGGGCAGCCCGCATGACCCGCTGGCTGCCGCCCTTGCGCTTGCGCTGGCTGTTGATGCTGGTGGTGCTGGTGGCCGTGCTGCCGGGCACCGTCTGGATCCTGCATTCCCACCGCCAGGCCAGTGACGCGGCCTTGCTGCGGGCGCAGTCGGCGCTGCAGGACATCGGCAGCCTGACCGCTGCGAGCCAGACGCAGCTGATCGAAGGCGTACACCAAATTTTGGTCACCCTGGTCTCGGGCCCGTCGGTGCAGCGCGAGGAACTGGCCGAGCTCTGCAGTGAGTTTCTGGCCAATATCCAGGCGTCCACACCGGCCTACACCAGCATTGGTGTGCTGGACCTGCGCGGCCAGTCCCGCTGCCTGGGCGGGCCCGGAAATCGCGCATTCAACGGCGCCGACCGGGCCTACTTCAGCGCGGCCATGCAAGCGCCGCGCGGTGCCATGGTGGGCGGCGAATACCTGTTGGGCCGGGTCAGCGGCCGCAAGGCGCTGGTCTTTGCCATGCCGGTCTATGAGCCCGGCGGCAGCCGGCGTGCAGTGGCCTATGCCGGGGTGGACCTGGCGCGGGCCGACGAGCGCATCAAGGCCCTGGGCCTGCCGCCGGCCCTGAACGTGCGCTTTGCCGATGGCCAGGGCCGGCTGCTGGTGTCGGCCAAGGGGGGGCCGGCCGACATCGGCCAGCCGCTGCCCGAACCCGCGCTGGTCCAGGCCCTGCAGGCAGGGCACAGCGGCCCGCTGGAGCTGACCGACCTGCAGGGCAAACGCCTGCTGGGCGTCGTGATCCCCGTGCGCTTCGGCAACCAGCAGCCCTTGTACGTCACCGTCAGCACCCCGTACGAGGCAGCGCTGGCGCCGGCGCACGCTGAACTGCGGCGACAGATCGCCCTGCTGGCGCTGGCCGCTGCGGCCGGTCTGGCGCTGGCCTGGTGGCTGGGCTTGCACTGGTTGGCGCGGCCCGTCAACCAGTTGCTGCGGCGCATGGACCTGGCCGGGCGCGGTGAGCGCCTGGCCGACGCAGCGTCGCCGCCGTCCAGGTCAGTGGAGATCGCCGAGCTCGACGCTGGTTTCAGCCGCATGCTGGCCGCGCAGCATGAACAGGACCAGCGCATGCTGCATGCGCAGCAGATCGCGCGCATTGGTTTCTACACGGTCGATCTGCAAGCCGGTGTGCTGCGCGGCACGCCAGCCGCATTTGCCCTGCTGGGCCTGCAGCAGTACGGTCAGGAGATCGATCTGGCGGCTTACCAGGCCCTGGTCTACCCGGATGACCGCTGGGTGGTGGACGATTTCCGTCAACGCCTGCAGGCCCGCACCGGAATGCAGCGCGTGCGCTACCGCAAGTTCGCCCCGAATGGCGCGCTGCGCTGGATCGAAGCCGTGGCCGATGCCCCGCCTGCTGCCGGGCCCGCGGGGACGCCGATCACCCAGTACATGGGCGCTGTGTTGGACGTCACGGAGCAAGAGCGTGCGCGCCGGCTGTTTGCGGTGCAAAGCCGCATCAATGAGGCCATCGTGCGGGCGCTGACTGCCGACGCGTTGTTGGACGCAGCCTGCAACATTGCCGTCGACGAGGGCCTGATGCGCCTGGCCTGGGTGGCCTGTGTCGACGGATCAGCGCGCGGGTCCACTGTGCGTGCCGCTGCCGGGCCCGGCCTGGCCTACCTGGACGCCATGCGGCAGGTCCGCTTCGAGCTCGCGACCAGCCAGACGCCGGTGGCCAGAGCCTTGCGGGACGGCGAGTTCAGCATCTGCAACGACGTGCTGGAACTTGCCGCGCTGGCCGACTGGCATGCGGCAGCCCGGGCCCATGGCATCCGGTCGACGGCTGTCATTCCGCTGCACAACGACACCCAGGTCCTCGGCGTCCTGGTGCTGGTGTCGGATGCGCCCTCTGCCTTCCATGCCGACGATGCGCGGGTGCTGCAAGCGATCGGAAAAAATCTCTCGCACGCCCTGGGCGCGCTGCAGGCCGACGAACTGCGCCGTGCGGCGGAGCGCAGCGTGCAGGCGCAACTGGCGCGCACCGAGCTGTTGAACCGCATCACCCGGGCGATCGGCGACCGGCTGGACCTGGATGCGGTGTTCCGGGTGGTGGCCGACACCTTGCAGGCGCAGTTGCCGGCGGCGTTTGTGGCGGTGGCCCTGTACGAAACCGGCAGCGATGCCATCAGCTTGCGCTGCATTGCCGCAGCCAGTGCGGCCCATGCGCAGGCGGCCGGCCTGGCCGAAGGCGCGACGGTGGCCATCCGGCCCGATGGCCTGTCGCGCTGCGTGGCCGGTGAGCTGGTGCACGAGCCCGAGCTGGACGGGCTGGACTTTCCCCTGCCGCGCCACCTGCTGGCCGCCGGCCTGCACAGCGCCGTGCTGGCGCCGCTGCAGGGCGAGAGCACGGTGTTCGGCCTGGTCATCGTGGCCAGGGCGCAGGGCGGGGCCTTCAGCAGTGGCGAATGCGAATTTTTACGCCAGCTGGGCGAGCAGGTGGCACTGGCGGCCAGCCAGGCGCGGCTGCACCAGACCTTGCAGCACACCTTTGCCGAGCTGCAGCGCAGCCAGCAGACGGCCTTGCAGCAAGAGCGGCTGCGGGCGCTGGGCCAGATGGCCAGCGGCATCGCTCACGACATCAACAACGCCATTGCGCCGGTGGCGCTGTACACCGAATCGCTGCTGGACGGTGAGCCCGGCCTCAGCGACCGGGCGCGGCAGTATCTGCAGGTCATCCAGCGCTCGATCGACGATGTGTCGGAGACGGTGGCGCGCATGCGCGAGTTCTACCGGCCGCAGCCGCCCGATGCCCGGCACGGCACGCTGGCGCTGAACACCCTGGTGCAGCAGGTGGTGGAACTGACCCGGGCGCGCTGGCGCGACATGGCACAGCAGTCGGGCACCGTGGTGCAGGTGCGCACCGTGCTGGCCGACGATCTGCCGTTGCTGCAGGCTGCCGATGGCGAGATCCGTGAGGCGCTGACCAATCTGGTGCTCAACGCGGTGGATGCGCTGCCGCAGGGCGGCAACATCACGCTGCGCACCCGGCAAGACGGCACCGGCAGCGCAGCCCGTCTGGTGGTGGAGGTGGCCGACGACGGTGTGGGCATGGACGACGCCACCCGCCAACGCTGCCTGGAGCCGTTTTTCACCACCAAGGGCGAGCGCGGCACCGGCCTGGGCCTGGCCATGGTCTACGGCTGCATGCAGCGCCATGGCGGCCAGATCGAAATCGACAGCGCGCCAGGGCAGGGCACCACCGTGCGCCTGCTGTTGCCGGTGGCCCGCCTGGCTGCCGTGCAGCCCGAAGCACCGACGACGGCGCAGCAGCAGTTGGCGCCCAGCAGCCAGCGCATCCTGGTGGTCGATGACGATCCCCTGGTGCTGCAGTCGCTCAGCCAGATCCTGCAGATCGATGCGCACCAGGTCACAGCAGCCCAGGGCGGGCAGGCCGGCATCGACGCCTTTGACGCGGCACTGCGGCGCGGCGAGCCCTTCGCGCTGGTGATCACCGATCTGGGCATGCCGGGCGTGGATGGCCACCAGGTGGCAGCGGCGGTCAAGTCAGCCTGCCCGTCCAGCCGGGTGTTGATGCTCACCGGCTGGGGCCGCCGCATGCAGCAAGACGGCGAGCGCCCGGCGCATGTCGATCAACTGCTGGGCAAGCCGGCCCGCCTGGCCGACATCCGCCTGGCCATCGCCGCCGCCGTGGCCGTAGCGGCCAAGGACTGATGCGCTGTTGCAAGCCTGCAGCCTGTACTTGTCTTTGGCGGAAGCGGTGTCCTCCGAATCGCCAGTGTTCATGCGGGCTGCAGGCCGCTTGATCTGAAAACCCATCATGCGACCCATCATCAGAGGTGGTGCCGGACGGCCGGTATCTGATCGCGAAAGGGTGGCCGCGGTGCTCAAAGGGGAGGACAAGGTGGGCGACACGGCCCACGGGCTTTGAGACCGCTCGTCAAATGGACCAAGACGTGCAGACGATCCGTTGCAAAAGCCGCCAAGAAGTGACTCGCGTGGCGGACTGCCTTGGGATCGTTAGGTGCCCTTTTTCTGCGGCGGAGGGGGGTTTGGCGGCGGCGGCGGCTTCAACTGTGAGGAAGGCGGATTAACATTTCTGTTGTTCTGGGGGTTAACACCATTGCCAGAATACTGGCCCGGCAAGGGATTTGAGCCTTTACGCATTGTCTGCTCCTTCAGGTTTTCCGACAAATTCGACCCACTTCACGTCCTTTGACGCCACAAGTAGCCCGTGCACACCTGGAAGATCCAATTGTGCACCATCCGGTTGTATCCACGACGGTTGCATGATGTAGAAGTGTCCTTTGTCTGGTTCGTTTGGCCATTCCTTTGGCCATCCATATAAGCGACGTTCATCGCTTAGATGGAGCACCACAAACGTGACGGTTTTCGAGAAGACACTAAACCACTCCGACGGATACGATGTGCGAGTGGTGAGCCCCTTGTCTCTGAACCACTTGTGAATAGAATCAGTATTGGTGTAAATTGCTAAAATTAAGCCAAGAAGAAGAGCCAAGAATAGACGCGCTAAATCTCGGGAGACGTCATCCCAAGGGCGCAAAGCAAAAAAGTTCTTTCCCACAAACAGAAGCATATTTTGTAGCGGATGGAGCAATGCATGGACGACAAAGGTAAAAATCAATGCCTGTACCACCCGCTCAAACTGGCTTGGCTTGGGGCCTGAGGTCAGTCCGTACAGCACCCAGGCCGCCAAGAAGCCTGGCAGAAGATATCCGAATATTGAGACTGACTCTTTCGAAATTTCTGGCATCTCGCGGATTGCTTTCTATGGCTTCGACCAAATCTCTAGCTTGTGCACTGCCGCGGTTGGCCGGTTTCCGCCAAACTCAGGCAATGTACAATCCACTTTTATCGGGGTTCACTCCAAAAAAACTGCTAGGCCGCCGACCCGACAAACTGGTGCTTCGTTAGGGAAGGTCTGCACAACAGGCCCGCAGTTGTGCAGACCTTCCCTAGGAGACGTGAAATACCGTCAATTATGAAACTAGTACCGCGCAGCGCACCGGGCACGTCGAGCACTGTCGCCGGATACATCTCGCGACAGTCTAGTGGCGAAATGTTTGTAGAGGATTTTGCCTGTTCAGCGTCACGCGCCTTCTTGGCAGACACCCGACCACCGGCCTGGCAGCAGTCTCCCTTGGAGTTTCGCTCTTGGCCGAATCAGCGGACTTTCGAGACCGGACAGGAGAGCTGATCACGCCACCGCCCGGGCTGCAAGCTGTGGACTGTCGGCTTCGACCAGCTTCGCTCATAGGTACTTCCGCCAGAGTTCGTTGGACAGCCTCCCCGCAGGGTCGACCTGCTGCTTGGTCCGACGGAGCTGGGCGGCCTCAGGATATGCCTGGTTGAACTGATCGGTTGTGGCGTGCAGCTGGTAGGGCAGGTAGTAGCGGCCACCATGCCGCAACGCCAGCGCGATGAGTTCGCGCGTCCACGCACCAACTTCGTCGCGCGCGCGCGGCCATGTTCGCTGCTTATAGTACAGAACGAACGAGAACACATCTTCCGCTGCCCACGGCAGCGCGGAGACCCGGTCCTTGGGGGAATGGCGGATCGACACGTTGAGTGCCTCCACGTTTCGCCGCCGCAGCAGCTGGGCCATCTCGCGCGCAAAGCCCAGGAAGCCAGACTCGGGGATGAAGTACTCCTGCAGCACATAGGTCGACATGGCGCGTGTGCGCGGCTCCAGTTCGGCGACATCCAGGCTGGCTTCGTGGTTGAGCCACTTGACCACCGGCGGACGCATCAGCAGCGGATGGACGACCTTCTCGCGCAAGCGGGCGCCACCGGGCAGTTCGGTCATCACGAAGATGGCGTTCTGTTCCAGCGCGTACGACGCGCCCCGCGGCACCAGACGCGCGGTCTCGGTCAGGTCGACGTCATCGCCGACGCGGTGCCAGGTCACGCACACCGGCGCGGCGAAGTCCGGCGGCAACAGGTCGGCGTTGTGCAGCACCGCCGTGGGGTCTGCCAGAACAGCCTGGCGGAAGTGCGCCGCATAGTCAGGCAGCGGTACCGGCGTCACCCGCCGCTCAATCCGCACGTTGGGCACGACGTCGAGCTCCACCTCCGTGACGATGCCAACGGCGCCGTAGCCACCGATGGCCGCCGAGAACAGGTCCGGCCGTGATTGCGGGCTGACTTCCAGCACGGCGCTGTCGGCCGTCACCAGCTGCAGCGCGCGGACCGAATGGCCCACCGGGCCCAGGCCGACATAGCGCCCGTGGCAGTTGACCGACACCGAGCCGCCCACAGTGAAGTTCGCGTAGCTCTGCATGATCTTGACTGCCAACCCCTGCGGGTCGAGCAGGTCCTGCAGATCCCGCCAGCGCATGCCGGCCTGGACGCGAACAGCCCGGTCTGCCGGCCTCAGCCAGACCAGGCCGTTCATCTGGCGCATGTCGATGTGCAGGCCGCCGCGGACAGCGACCTGGCCGCCCATGCTGAAGCGCCCGCCGCCGACGGCGACCTGGCCGGGCCAGGACTGGATGGCCGCGCTGACGTCGCCTGTGCTTCGCGGTGCGACCACCCGCGCAACCTCCACGGGATACAGCTGGGTGACGTTCTCGATCTGGAGTCCGGGGGCGGCCAGCGCCTCGCTGCTTCGGGCACCCAGCACACCGGCCGCCACCAGCGACTGCATGAGCACGGTCCGACGATCAAGAGGCAACGCACGTTCCATCGAAGCAGTATGCAACCTCCGCCGCTTCGTGCCTTGGCCAAGCGGTGCCGTTGCCGTTGTCGCGCTGGTGTCGAGAGCCCATGGAATTCGCCATGCTTTCGACGCCACCTGCAAACTGGATGCAAAACCGCGTGGGCATCCGATCTGCCCATGGAGTCTGCTGCCCGTTCCCCATGAGGAACCTGTCCCTCGCGCCCGTCGGTGGCGCCAACAGGTCGTCGCAGTCGTCACCTGCCTTGGAGTGTTCTTCGCAACGAGGCTGCGCCCTGACCGGGTTGCCGCGCAAACACGCCGATCCGCACGGCAGCGCCCTGGCCACGGCCAGTGGCCCTGTACCGAGCAGCACCGCCGACCCGGCCGTGCACACCTGCCGCACCGCGCAGCCCTGGAGGCTGCGTCGATGCCGGCAGGATGGGACGCTCGCCTGGCACCTTAGCTGGATGAGCGCGCGGCGTCGTCACTGGAAGCAGCGCTGACAGTGACGACGCCTGTAAACCGTTGATGCGCTTCGACAACATCGCCGTTCGCGGCAGTGACGGATCGAAGTGACGGGCTCGCAGCGGCTTGGACCGCGTGAGCCAGAGGTCCTGGAGGCCTCCGCCTGCAGGGCAGGTCTGCCTTGTTGCATCACCGCCTGTGCTAACCAGCAGGCAACGCGCACTGCCACGGCCTGACCGTGGTGGGCCGCCTGATCCCCGTCAGCGGATCACCCCAGACGTGTGCGATGCACACCCCTCGGACCCTGGGCCAATGGTCCCCGCGTGCGCAGTGCCCCCAGGCACGCAGCGCGGTTGCCACAGCGCGTGCAACGCCGGCAAGCAGTTCCCCAACTTGCACAACACGGGAGTGGTGTCCCGCGTCCCTTGTGATTCTCGGCCGCCGCGGCGGACGGGATGGACAGAAACACTCACCTGAACCCCACCACACCACAGAGACAGATTTGGATCCACAACGGCCCAGGCCAGCCAAAGACAGGCGGATGAGAAGGGCGTTTTTACCGATGCGCGACCTGAACCACGACTTCAAGCGCCTGGCCGAGCGCAACCGCGACGGCGCCTTCCAGACCCAGCATGACCGCGAGGTGATCCTCAGCATGGTGGCCGACCAGCTGGCCGAGGGCGGCTTTCGGCACCTGCGGGCGCCGGGGCTCAAGCCCAAACATGTGGAGCACCTGGTGCAGCGCTGGCATGCCGAGGGCATCGCCGCCGGCACCTTCAAGAACCGCATGGCGGCCCCGCGCTGGCTGGCCGAGAAGATCGGCAAGCAGAACATCGTGGCGCGCGAGAACGCCGCCTACGGCATCGCCGACCGGCGGCATGTCAGCAACGACAGCAAGGCCACCGTGCTGGATGCTGACAAGCTGGCCAGCGTGGCCGACCCTTACACCGCGATGTCGCTGCGCCTGCAGGCGGCCTTTGGCCTGCGGCGCGAAGAGAGCATCAAGCTGCGCCCGCAGTGGGCCGACCGGGGCGACAGCCTGCACCTGAAAGCCAGCTGGACCAAGGGCGGGCGCGAGCGCGACGTGCCGATCACCACCGACGCGCAACGTGCGGTGCTGGCCGATGCTCAGGCGCTGGCTGGCGCAGGCAGCCTGATTCCGACCACGATGTCGTACCGGGACCAACTCAACCGGTTCAAGGCCCAGACCGCCAAGGCCGGCATCGACCATGTGCACGGGCTGCGCCACGCCTATGCACAAGCGCGTTATGAAGCGCTGACGGGCTGGAAGGCACCGGCTGCAGGTGGGCCCACCTCACGGCAGCTCAGTGCGGCCCAGAAGGTCGCGGACCGGGCGGCCAGGCTGGCCATATCGGCCGCCCTGGGTCACGAGCGCGAGCAAATCACAGCGGTTTACCTGGGCCGATGATGGTCTCGGGGCCGTCCACGGCGTGCCATGCGGTGCGCCAGGCGCTATGCGGGCGTCACGCTCAGCTTCAGCCCAACGGCCTGCAGCACCTTGTGCACGGTGGCGATGGTCGGATTGCCGTTCTCGGACAGCGCCTTGAACAGGGTCTTCTCGCCGACCTCGGCCCGTCGCGCCACCTCGGCCATGCCGTGCGCCTTGGCGACCTGGCGCAGCGCCAGCAGCAAGGCCGTCGGATCGTCCATCTCGATCACGGCATCCAGAAACGCCGCGGCCTCGACCGGATCGCGCAGTGCGGAAGTCAGGCTGTCGTCGTAGCTCTTGTCCCGTGCATTCATGGTGCACCTCGCTTGTGCCAGTCTTCCAGATAGGCAATCGCCCGCTTGATCTCCGCGGCCTGCTTCGACTTGTCGCTGCCGCACAGCAGAAGGACGACGACGTTGCCCTGGCGGCTCAGGAAGACTCTGTAGCCCGGGCCATGGTCGATGCGCAGTTCCTGCACGCCCTGCTGCAACGGCTTGAAGTCACCGAAGTTCCCAGCCTGGACGCGCACCAGTCTGGCCCTGATGCGTGCCCTGGCCTGCACGTCCCGCAAGGACGCCAGCCATTCGTCGAAGGGCGAGCGGCCGTCTGCGGTCAGATAGGTCCGAATTTCGATCACGATGGTACTCTAAAAGATACCGTCAGTCGCGCGTCGCGTGCAACGTCACCACTTTCCCGGTGATGGGCTCCGGTGCGGCGCAGTAGGCGGCCCAGTCGCGCATCAGCCGGCGCCGTTTCTCCAGCAAGTCGCCCCGTCGGTAGGCGGCCTCCACCTTGTCTCCGATGGCGTGGGCCAGTGCCATTTCAGCCACTTCGTGCGGGTAGCCCGTGCGCTCGGCGCACCAGTCCCTGAACCTGGAGCGGAAGCCGTGTGGCACGGCTTGGACCTGCATGCGGCGCAACACCGCGGTCAGGCTCATGTCCGACAGCATGCCGCCGCGTGGCGAAGCAAAGACCAGGTTGTCCGGCTCGCCGCGTGGCAGCGCATCCAGGATGGCCAAGGCGTCGTCCGACAAGGGCACGCGGTGCTCGCGCCCGGCCTTCATGCGGTCGGCCGGCACCGTCCACAGCTGCGTGCCTCGGTCGATCTCACGCCAGCGTGCGCCGCGCACCTCACCAGATCGCGCGGCGGTCAGGATTGTGAACACCAGCGCCTGCGCACCCATGCCCGCCTGGGCACGCAAGCGCGTCATGAACGCCCCGACCTCGGTGAAGGGCAGGGCGCTGTGGTGCCCGGCGTTGGCCACGCTGCGCGCGGCTGGCAGCAGGGTGTCGAGGTGGCCTTTCCAGCGGGCCGGATTGAGTCCGGACCGGTAGCCCCGGGTTGTCGCCCAGTCGAGGATGGCTTCGAGGCGGCCGCGCAGCCGCGAGGCGGTTTCCGTCTTGGCCTTCCAGATGGGCTCCAGCACGGCCAGGATGTTGCTCAGACCCACGTCGCGCACCTGCAGGTCGCCGATCAGCGGGTAGGCGTAGGTCTCCAGGGTGTTGCGCCACTGCTGGGCATGCTTGGCATTGCGCCAGCCGGCCTCGTGGGCATCGATGTAGGCCAGGGCGCAGAACCTGAAGGTCTTGGCGGCGGCCTGGCTGGCCTTGACGGCGCTGCGTGCGTCCCGGGCCTGCGCCACGGGGTCGATGCCGTCCTTGACCTTCGCGCGCGCCGCGCGTGCGGCCTCTCGGGCCCCGGCCAGCGGCACGTCAGGGAAGCCACCCAGGCCCATGTCTCTGCGCTTGTCGCCGACCTTGATGCGCAGCACCCAGCTGCGCGCGCCGCGCGCATTGATCTGCAGCGCCAGCCCCGCGACCCCGCCCACGAAGTGCAGGCCGGGCGCGGCCAGGCGGCTTACCGCCAGGGGCCCCAGTTCCTGGGCCTTGCGCGCCACGCTGCGTCTCCGCCGAACTCCGTACCCATCATGCTACCCATCATCAATGTTGCGACGGGAGGCTACCTGATGAACCGGCCGGACACAAGGCGTTGCGGCGAAACGTCAGTTCCGACAAGGGCTTAGAGGGGATTTTGGGACGGGGTGAGACGTCGGGAGACAACCGTCTTGGCGGAAGCGGTGAGATTCGAACTCACGGACGGTTTCCCATCGCCGGTTTTCAAGACCGGTGCAATCGACCACTCTGCCACGCTTCCAAGCGACCGCATTCTAGGCTGCGGCCGGGCGCAGGGTTCAGAACGGCGTGCGCCCCTCGGGGCAGTGCACCTGCGTCACCTCACGGCGGCCGCCGTCCACCCGCACGGCGGTCAGCGCGCCGCCCCAGACACAGCCGGTGTCCAGCGCCAGCAGATCGGGCCGGTTGCGCAAGCCCAGGGTCGACCAGTGGCCGAAGGCGATCGGCTGGCCCCGCGTTGCCCGGTCGGCCACGTCGAACCACGCCAGGTGGCCGGGCGGCGCCTCGCCGCTGCCGTCCTTGGTGTTGAACTCCAGCGTGCCGTCTGGCGTGCAGTAGCGGATGCGGGTCAGCGCATTGAGCACCATGCGCCAGCGGTCGTCGCCGGCCAGGCTGTCGTGCCAGCGCGCCGGCTGGTTGCCGTACATCACGCGCAGAAAATCGGCCATGCCCGGGCTGGTCAGCACCGCCTGTACCTCGGCGGCCAGCGCCAGGGTCTGCGCTGTGGTCCATTGCGGCACCACGCCGGCATGCACCAGCAGCCAGCCATGGGCGGTGTCGGCCAGCTTGCCGTGGCGCAGCCAGTCCAGCAGGGCCGGGCGGTCGGGGCTGGCCAGGATCTCGTCCAAGGTGTCGTGCTTGCCCGGGCGCTGGCCGCCGCTGGCCACGGCCAGCAGGTGCAGGTCATGGTTGCCCAGCAGGCAGGTGGCGGCAGCCGCCCAGGCCGCGCAGGCGCTGCAGCGTGGCCAGCGACGCCGGGCCGCGGTTGACCAGGTCACCCAGCAGGTGCAGGTGGTCGCGGCTGGGCGAGAAGCCGATTTCGGCAAGCAGGCGGTCCAGGGCGTCGCAGCAGCCCTGCAGGTCACCAATCAAGTAGTGCATGTCAGTTCCGCACGGCCGTTCCGAAGGAACTGACACCCCCCTCGGGGGGCAGCGAACAACGTGAGCTTGGGGGTGTCATGACCTCGATTCTGCTACGCTGCCCAGCCTGTTGAACTACTGGGGCACCCCCGCAGGGTGCCACTGCATGGACGTTGCCCTACTGCTGTTCCTGATCCTGCTGAACGCGCTGTTCGCGATGTCTGAAATGGCGCTGACCGCCTCGCGCAAGGCGCGGCTCGCCGTCATGGTGGAGGCTGGCGATCCCGGCGCCCCCGCTGCGCAGGAATTGCACGACGACCCGACCAAGTTCTTGTCGACGGTGCAGATCGGCATCACCTCCATCGGCGTGCTCAACGGCATCGTTGGTGAAGCCGCGTTCTCCAAGCCGCTGGCCGCCTGGCTGAGCGGCGTGTTCCCGATGATCAGCGCCGGCGCGGCCGATATCACCGGCACCGCCCTGGTGGTGCTGATCATCACCTTCCTGACCATCATCTTCGGCGAGCTGGTGCCTAAGCGTTTAGGCCAGATGTACCCCGAGCGGGTGGCGGTGCTGGTGGCGCGGCCGATGAACTGGCTGTCCACGGCCGCCCGGCCGTTTGTATGGCTGCTGACGGCTGCCACCGAAACCACCCTCAAGCTGCTGGGCATCCGCCATGCGCCCAGCCGCAGCGTGACGGAAGAAGAGATCGCCGCCAGCCTGGAAGAAGGCCTGGACGCGGGCGTGATCGAGGCGCAAGAGCACCAGATGGTGCGCAATGTGTTCCGGCTCGATGACCGGCAGATCGGCTCGATGATGATTCCGCGGGCTGAAATCACCTGGCTGGACCAGCATGCGCCGCTGCCCGAGCTGCTGGCGCAGATGACCGAGAACGGCCACAGCCGTTACCCGGTCTGCCGCAACGGCCTGGACGACGTGGTGGGCGTGATCCAGGCGCAAGACCTGCTGGTGCCCTTGTCGCGCGGCGAGATGCCCGACCTGGGCGCGCTGATGCAGGCGCCGGTGTTCGTGCCCGAGACCCTGTCGGGCATGGAATTGCTCGACCACTTCCGCGCCGCCAGTGCCGAGCTGGTGTTCGTGGTCGATGAATACGGCGCCGTGCAGGGCGTGATCACCGTGCGCGATGTGCTCGAAGCCATCACCGGCGAGTTTTCCACCCCCAGCGCCGACGACGCCTGGGCGGTGCACCGCGCCGACGGCAGCTGGTTGATGGACGGCCTGATTCCGGTGCCCGAGATGAAGGACCGGCTGGAAATCCGCGAGCTGCCCGAAGAAGACCGCGGCCGCTACAACACGCTGGCCGGCATGATCATGCTGCTGCTGGGCCGCCTGCCCCGCACCACCGATGTGGTCGAATGGGGCGGTTGGCGTTTCGAGGTGGTCGACCTCGACGGCAAGCGTGTCGACAAGGTGCTGGTCAGCACCCTGACGGGCACCGTACAAGACAACCTGACCAAGGATTGAACACCGATGATCAACGAGAACCTGCACAAAAAAGCCACCGCACTCGACCGCGTGAAACACCGCGCCTTGAAGCTCGATGTCGGCATGCGCGATCTGAGCACCGTCAATGCGCTGAACGCATTTTTTGTCGCCGGCACTGAATTCAGCGACGCCTGCAAGGAATTCCCGGTGGTGTGGGTCGCTGCCGGCACCGATGCCGACGGCAAGGCCCAGGTGGCGCCGATCGCGGTGTTTGGCCTGCAGCAGAACATCAACCTGTGCACCGACGCCAATGGCTGGCGCACCCGCTACGTGCCGGCCGTGCTGCGCCTGTACCCGTTTGCACTGGGGCGTGTGGGCCCCAGCGAGATGGTGGTCTGCATCGACGAATCCTGGGCTGGCTTCGGCGACCAGGGCGAGGCCATGTTCAAGGACGACGGCACGCCCAGCGACTTCACCCTGAACGTGCAGAAGCAGCTGGAAGCTTTCGAGCAAGAGGTGGAGCGCACCCGCCTGGCCGGTGCCGTGCTGGTCGAAAAAGGCCTGCTGCGCGACATGCGCTTCGACGCCACCCTGCCCGACGGCAGCAAGCTCACGGTCGACGGCTTCCTCACCATCGACGAAGACAAGCTGGGCAAGCTGCCTGACGCGGACCTGCTGGCCCTGAACCGCAACGGTCTGATGGGCCTGATCCACGCGCACCAGATCTCGCTGGGCAACATGGCGCGCCTGGTGGAATGGCATGTCGAGCGCCAGGCGTCCGCCGCCGCTGCGCCGGCAGTCGCCTGAACCCGCCACCAGCCAACGCCGCAAACCTGCCACAGCCCAGGACCCGCATGAGCACTGACCGCCCGGACGACCTGGACCGTGGCGCCGCCAACCGGCGCGCCATGTTGGGCGAGGCCTGGGTCGAGCGCTCGCTCGGCCAGGCCAACAGCCTGAATGCCGAATTCCAGAGCCAGGTGACGCGCCATGCCTGGCACGACATCTGGGGCCGCCCGGGGCTGGACAGCCAGACCCGGCGCCTGCTGGTGCTGGGCATGACCATGGGCCTGGCGCGCTGGGAAGAATTTGAGCTGCATTGCCGCGCGGCCATCCGCGGTGGTGTGCCGCTGGCCACCATCAAGGAAGCGCTGATGCAGGGCGCCATCTACTGCGGCGTGCCGGCGGCCAACACCGCGTTCAAGATCACGGTGGGCATCTGCCAGGCCGAGGGCATCACGCTGGACCCCGCGCCCTTGCTGCCCGGCCACCGGGTCGAAACCCACCACACCTTCAGCCTGCCGCAACTGCGGGTGGCGCTGCAGGGCGCGGTGGATGCGGCCAACCCGGGTGTGCCGGTGGTGCTGAGCCACGCGCTGGGCATGCGGCTGGAGATGTGGGACGGCCTGGCCGCCGCGCTGGCGCCCCGCCACCCGGTGCTGCGCTATGACCACCGTGGCCAGGGTGGATCAGCGGCGCTGCAGGCGCCCTACAACCTGGACGCACTGGTCGACGATGCGGCCCGCGTCATCACCGAATGGGGCCAGGGGCCGGTGGTGTTCGTCGGCCTGTCGATGGGCGGCCTGGTGGCGCAGGGCCTGGGCATCCGCTACCCGCAACTGGTGCGTGGCCTGCTGCTGGCCAACACCGCCGCCACCTATGGCGATGCCGGCCGCGCCGGCCTGGCGCAGCGTGCAGCCGCAGTGCGGGCGGGCGGCATGGCGGCCGTGGCCGATGCCGTGCGGGACCGGTTCCTGTCCGAGGCCAGCCGCGCCAGCCAGCCGGCGCTGGCCGCCAGCGTGCGGGCCGATTTGCTGCGGGCCGATGCCGAAGGCTATGCGCTGGCGGCACTGGCCATCGAGCCCGCTGACTGGCGCGCGGCACTGGGCCAGATCAGCTGCCCGGTGCAGGTGGTGGCGGGCGCCCACGATGCCGGCTCCACCGTGGCCATGGCCGAGGCGATCGCCAGTGCCATCCCGGGGGCGCAGCTCAGCGTGCTGGAGGCAGCGCACCTGTCGGTGCTGGAGCAGCCCGCCGGCTTCTGGGCTGCATTGCAGCAGCTGCTGGCCCGCGTGGCCTGATACGCAGGCAGCACGCCGCGCACCCTGCGGCTGTGCCAGATACGGCGGAACGACCTGGCCTGACCCCGTTACCACGCCAACCCCACGCCACCCCACGCCACCCACCGGAGCCCTTGATGAGCCTGCGCACCACGCCCCCGTTCCGTGCCGACCACGTTGGCAGCTTTCTGCGCCCGAAGTACCTGCTGGAGGCGCGTGATGCATTTTTCGTCCAGAAGCGCATCACGGCGGCGCAGCTGCGGGCGGTGGAAGACAAGGCCATCACCGAGATCGTGCAGTTCCAGCAAGACGTGGGGCTGCAGAGCATCACCGACGGCGAGTTCCGCCGCACCTATTTCCACATCGACTTTCTGGAACAACTGGGCGGTGTCAAGACCGACATCCCGGTGACAGTGGTGCGCCCCGACGGCAGCGAAGAGCTGGCGCCGCCGGTGATCCGCGTGGTCGACACCGTGCGCCATGTCCAGGACATCCAGCGCGCCGATTTTGAGTATCTGCAAAGCCAGGTGGCGGCCTTTGCCGACCCCGGCCTGGTGTCCAAGGTCACCATTCCCAGCCCGACCATGCTGCACTTTCGTGGCGGCCGCGCCGGCATCAGCCGCAGCGCCTACCCCGAGCTGGACCCGGCTTTCTACGACGACGTGGCCAAGGCCTATGGTGCCGAGCTGCAGAGCCTGTATGACGCCGGCTGCCGCTATGTGCAGATGGACGACACCAACCTGGCCTACCTGTGCGACGAGAAGATGCGCGAGGCCGCCCGCCAGCGCGGTGACGACCCCAATGAGCTGCCGCACCGCTATGCCGGCTTCATCAACAAGGTGGTGGCCCACAAGCCGGCCGGCATGACGCTGGCCATGCACCTGTGCCGCGGCAACTTCAAGAGCACCCATGCCGCTGCCGGCAACTACGAGCCGGTGGCCGAGGCGCTGCTGTCGGAGATGAACCTGGATGCCTTTTTCCTGGAATACGACGACGCGCGCTCGGGCGATTTCCGGCCGCTGCGCTTTCTGGGCAAGGGCAAGACCGTGGTGCTGGGCCTGGTGACCACCAAGTTCGGCGCGATGGAGAGCAAGGACCTGCTCAAGCGCCGCATCGACGAGGCAGCCCAGTACGCGCCGCTGGACCAGCTGGCGCTGAGCCCGCAGTGCGGCTTCAGCAGCACGGTGCACGGCAACAACATCGCCGTGCAAGCCCAGCGCGACAAGCTGCGCCTGGTGGTCGAGACAGCGCGCGAAGTCTGGTCCTGAGCCTGTGGCTGCGTTGGTCTGGCCCGGTTTGGCCGGTCCGCACCTGGCCGCGCCGTGGGTGTTTGTCCGCTAGCCAGTCTGCAGGTGGCCACGCATCATCCAGCCCCATGCGCACCCCCTGGAGACACCCCATGCAGAAGATGATCCGCACCGCCCTGGCCGCCGCCGCGCTGGCCGCCGCTGGCCTGGCCCAGGCGCAGGACGTGACGCTGAAGTTCCACCACATCTGGAACACCCAGGCCATGGCCTCGGTCAACATGATCGGCCCCTGGTGCGACAAGATCGCCAAGGAGTCGGCCAACAAGCTGAAGTGCCAGGTCTTCCCCGCGATGAGCATGGGCGGCACGCCGCAGCAACTGGTCGACCAGGTCAAGGACGGTGTGGCCGACCTGGTCATCACCCTGCCGGGCTACACCGCCGGCCGCTTCCCGTCGCTGGAGGTGTTCGAGCTGCCCTTCATGACCAACTCGGCCGAAGTGGGTGCGCGTGCGGCCTGGGACTACCTGCAGAAGTACGCGCTGAAGGAATTCCCCGGCACCAAGATCCTGGCGATCTGGGTGCATGACGAAGGCTATGTGCACACCCGTGACCGGCAGATCAAGACGCTGGCCGACTTCAAGGGCCTGAAGATGCGGGCGCCTACGCGCCAGACCAACAAGCTGCTGGCCACGCTGGGTGCCAGCCCGGTGGGCATGCCGCTGCCGGCCGTGGTGGACGCCGTCAGCAAGGGCACCATCGACGGCTTCCTGCTGCCCTGGGAAGTGATGCCCAGCCTGAAGCTGCAGGAGATGGTCAAGTTCCACAGCGAGACCGACCCCAGCCGCCCGGCGCTGTACAGCGCGGTGTTCGTCTTTGCAATGAACCAGGCCAAGTACGACAGCCTGCCGGCCGACCTGAAGCAGGTGATCGACGCCAATGCCGGTGCGGCTTTCTCGCAGGCCATCGGCAAGACCTGGGACAACAGCCAGGCGGCCGGCCGCAAGGCGGCACAAGACCGCGGCAACACCTTCACCATGATCCCCGCCAGCGAGCTGGACAACTGGGTCAAGGCCGCAGCGCCGCTGTACGACGACTTCACCGCCGACATGGACAAGAAGGGCCTGCCCGGCAAGCAGATGCTGCAAGACGCCCGCGACCTGCTCGTCAAGTACAAGAAGTAAGCGCGCTGCATGCACGCTGTCTTGCGGCAGATCGCGCTGTGCTTTGCGCTGGTCGGCGGTGCGGCGGCTGGCGGGCTGGCCTTGCTCACCGTCGTCAGCGTGCTGCTGCGGGCCACCTTGTCCAAGCCGATTCCCGGTGATGTGGAGCTGATGCAGATGGGCATGGCCCTGTGCATTTCGCTGTTCTTGCCCTGGTGTCAGCTGCAGCGCGCCAACATCATCGTCGACTTCTTCACCGAGAAGCTGCCGCAGCGCCCGCGCCGCGCGCTGGACGGCATCGGCAGTGTGCTGCTGGCGCTGATGTGCCTGCTGCTGGCACTGCGCACCGCTGCTGGCGCGCTGGCGGTGCAGGGCGCCGGTGAAACCACCATGATCATCGGCCTGCCGATGTGGTGGGCCTACGCCATGCTGGCCCCCGGCCTGGCGCTGTGTGCCTGGATCGCGCTGTGGCAGGGCCTGCGCCAGCTGCGTGGCCTGGACGACGGCAACCCGGCGCCGGGCAACGGGCTGCCTTCTTGACCGCCGGTATCGCCGCAGCCCTGACACCCAGCACCGTGGGCCTGCTGGTCTTTGCCGGCATGCTGGCGCTGATGGCGCTGCGCACGCCGATCGCGGTGGCCATGTTCATCCCCGGGGCGCTGGGCTACTGGGCCATGGCCAACGACATGGCCTTGCTCAACCTGCTCAAGGGCAGTGCGGTGGCCCGGCTCACCGTCTACGACCTGTCGGTGATTCCGCTGTTCCTGCTGATGGGCCAGTTCGCCACCCAGGGCGGCTTGAGCCGGGCGCTGTTCCAGGCGGCGGCGGCCTGTGTCGGCCACATCCGCGGCGGGCTGGCCATGGCGTCGGTGCTGTCGGCAGCGGCCTTTGGCGCGGTGTGCGGCAGCAGCGTGGCCACCGCCGCCACCATCACCCAGGTGGCCTACCCCGAGATGAAGGCCCACGGTTACCACGGCCGGCTCACCACCGCGGCGCTGGCCTGCGGCGGCACGCTGGGCATCCTGATCCCGCCGTCGGTGCCCTTGGTGGTCTACGCCATCCTCACCGAGCAGAACATCGGCAAGCTGTTTGCCGCCGCCATGGTGCCGGGCTTGCTGGCGGTGCTGGGCTACATCGCCGTGATCTTGCTGGTCTGCCACTTCAAGCCAGACCTGGCGCCACCCAGCCAGCCCGCGCCCTGGCCGCAGCGCTGGCGCGCCTTGGCGGCGGTGTGGCCGATCGCGCTGATCTTTGTGGTGGTGTTCGGCGGCATCTATGGCGGCATCTTCTCGCCCACCGAGGGCGCGGCGGTGGGCGCGGTGTGCACCTTCGTGCTGGCGCTGGCCCGGCGTGAACTGGGCTGGGCCGGCATCCAGCGCAGCTTTGTCGGCACCGCCGAGACCTCGGCCATGGTGTTCATGATCTTTCTCGGCGCCGACATGATGAATTCGGCCCTGGCACTGACCCAGATGCCCGCCCGGGTGGCCGATTGGGTGGGCCACTTGCAGGTGGCGCCGCTGTGGATCATTGCTGCCATCCTGGGGGTCTACATCCTGCTGGGCTGCGTGATGGACGAGCTGTCGATGATGCTGCTGACCATTCCGGTGATCTTTCCGGCGGTGATGGGCCTGGAGTTGTTCGGCCTGGCGGCCGAAGGCAAGGCCATCTGGTTCGGTGTTCTGGTGCTGATGACCGTGGGCATCGGCATGACGATGCCGCCGGTGGGGCTGAATGTCTATGTCGTCAACAGCATCGCCCGCGACGTGCCAATGCGCGAGACCTACCAGGGCGTTTGGCCCTTCCTGGCCAGCGACATGCTGCGCCTGCTGCTGCTGCTGTTTTTCCCGTCGCTGACGCTGGGCGTGGTGGCGCTGTTGTTCAGGTAGCCGGCGCCGCGGCGCAGGCCTGGGTGGCCGCTGCCCACGCGCCTGGGCTCAGCTGGTGTGCCAGATCACCTTCTGGTGTGCGCGCTGCCAGCCGTCGAAATGCGCCGCAAAGCGCAGCTCGATCTGGTTGCGCTTGACCTTGAAGGTGGGCGTGATCAGGTCGTTGTCGACGGTCCATCCTTCGCGGGTGATCACGATGCAGTCCAGCTGCTCGTGCGGGTCGAGCCTGGCGTTGATGCTGTGCAAGTGGGCCGCCAGCGATTGCTCCAGCGCACCGCGGGCCTCCGCGTCGACCGCTGCCAGCATGGTCTCCTGGTTGAGCATCACCATCGCCAGTGGCTGCCCGAGGTTGGCGCCGGTCACGCAACAGGCTTCCACGGCGCCGTGCATCACCAGCAGGTCCTCGATCGGCGCCGGTGCCACGTACTTGCCCTTGCTGGTCTTGAACAGGTCCTTCACCCGCCCGGTGACCTTCAGGACACCGCGTGCGTCGATCACGCCCTGGTCGCCGGTGCGCAAAAAACCGTCGGCCGTGATGGCCTGCTGGGTCAGCTCGGGCTGCAGGTAGTAGCCGGTCATCGTCGCGGCGCTCTTGACCAGGATTTCGCCACTGTCCGGGTCGATCCGGCAGGCGACGCCGTCATAGGGGCGGCCGACGGTGCCAATGTCTTCGCCCGGCGTGGTGAGGTGGCTGAGTGCGCAGTTTTCCGTCAAGCCATACCCCTCAGCAATCGGCAGACCGATGCGGCCATACCAGCGCAGCAAGTCTTGCGGGATCGGGGCAGCGCCGCTGATCGCCATCACGCACTGGTCCAGGCCGAGTGTGTTGAGAATCTTTTTCTTCACCAGGCTGCGGACCAAGGGAATGCCCAGCAGCAGGTCGAGCCGCTGCTGCGGCATCTTGTGCAGCACCGCCTGCTGGAACTTGACCCACAGGCGGGGCACGCTGAAGAACACCGTAGGCCGTGCCCGCTGCATGTCGGCGTTGAAGGTCAGCAGGCTGTCGGCAAAGTACACCCGGAACCCGATGCCCAGCTGGCCATGCTCGACCAGGCAACGCTCGACCACGTGGGCCAGCGGCAGGTAGGACAGCAGGCGCGAGTCGGCCTGCAGCGGCAGGCGCGTCAAGCCCGTCTGCACGGCAAAGGCCAGCGTGCCGAAGCTGTGCATCACGCCCTTGGGCATGCCGGTGGTGCCTGATGTGTAGATGACGGTGCACAGGTCGTCGGCTGCGCGCACGGGCGTGCCGGCAAGCGGGGCCTGCCGGGCAACCAGATCATCCCAGTGCGGGTAGCGCTGCAAGGCATCCTGGCTGGCCAGCGGGTGGGCGATGCAGGGCAGGCCATCAGGAATGCCCGGCAGCATGTGCTCCCAGCCGTCGAGCTTGCCGACAAACACCAGCTTGCTGCCGCTGTGCGCGAGGATCTGGCCGATGGTGGTTGGCGCCAGCGTGGGGTACAGCGGCACCGAAATGGCACCGGCCATGAAGATGGCGTAGTCGCTGAGCATCCAGTGCACGGTGTTCTTCGACAAGATGGCCACGCGGTCGCCCGGGCCGATGCCCAGCGACTGCAAGTGCGCTGCCATGCGGCGGGCCTGGTCGACCACCTCGCCCCAGCGGTAGTCGCGCACAACACCGGCGCCGGTGGGCTGTGTGAAGGCGATCTGTTCGGGCGCGTTCGCCTCCCAGTGGTACAGGCGCTGCAGTGCCAGTGCATCGGGTGCGGCGTGGGCAGTCATCAACAGCCTCCAGAGTGGTTTGCCTGATGTTGCGCTGCCAGTGCCAGAGCGTCACGGCCCGATGCAGCACAGCTTGCGCTGGCGCAATCCTGCGCTGCTTGCCAGCCGCAGGCAGCGGGCTTTTGCCGCAAGCGGGTGCTCGGCTGGCAGTGCGGGTCGGGGTGGTGCCTGCTGCGCCAAGTCACCACGGCTGCGACAGCGTGGTCAGGCTGGGGTGTGCCGGCCGGCTTGCCGCGCAGCGCCAAAGGGACTGTCGAAAGCCGCTGGCTGCTGCTGACGGACCGTCGCAGCTACCGCTGTCAGGACTGCTGCAGCCTGTGTGCGACGGTGTGCTGCGTGGAGCGGGTGATGGGAATCGAACCCACGTATCAAGCTTGGGAAGCTGGCGTTCTACCATTGAACTACACCCGCAACGCCCCACCAGTCTAGCGCATGGCGCTGCGCTGGTCCGTTGCTGCGCCCAAGCTCGGCCGGGCGGCAACCGGGTAGTTCCCAGCGTGGCGGGTGAGCGGGTGCTGGGGCATCATGCAGGCAAGCTCATGAACGATCCCATCCAGCTCCTGCACCTCGGCGCCTCGGTGCCTGATCTGTCCACCTCGGCCTATGGTCCGTTTGTGGTGCACGATGTACCGTCTTTCGACGAAGTGGCCGCAGCGCTCGACAACCAGCATTACGACGCCATCGTGCTGCACCAGCGCCGGCCGGATGGGCTGCGCCAGCTGGCGCTCTGGCCCGGCCTGGCCCGGGCTGTGCTGGATTCGGCCCTGCTGGTGGTGGCGCCCGAACCCGCCAGCGGTGAGGCCTTGCGCCTGGTGCAACTGGGTGCCCAGGATGTGCTGCCACCGCATGACGCCCACCCTGCCGCGCTGGCCCGTGCCGTGCGCCTGGCCGTTGAACGCAAACGCCTGGAGCGCGCTGCGCGCAAGGCCTATGCCACCGACCTGGCCACCGGCCTGCCCAACCATGCCCAGTTGATGGAGCACATGAACCACCTGCTGGCGCTGCGTGAGCGTGAGCCGGCGGTGATGGCCCTGCTGGCGCTGCGCATCGAAGGCCTGGCAGTGACCGAGGCGCGCCTGGGCACGGAATCCGCCAATGTGCTGCGCCGCAAGGTGGCCGTGCGCCTGCGCTCGGGCCTGCGCGCCAGTGACGTGGTGGCTTCGGTGGGGGTCGACAGCTTTGCCGTGCTGCTGGCCTGGATCGACGATGCCGGCAGCAGCGAGCGGGTGGCGGTCAAGCTGGCGCAATCGCTGCAACGCCCCTTCACCGTGGCCGGGCAGGACGTGGCAGTGGCCGTGTGTGTGGGGGTGGCCCAGTATCCGCAGCACGGCAAGGATGCCGACAGCCTGCTGCGCCGGGCGCTGGGCCAGGCAGGTGACGGTGTGGCCATCGGCCGCAGCGGGCTCAGCCCGCATGCAAGTGGCTCGGCCGCCGCGAATGACGATTGAGCCAGGCTGACCGCCTGCCTGCGACCGCCCGCTTGTGGGCGGGCCGCAGGGGCTGGCGACAGACTACTTCAGGATGTCGCCCAGGCAGAGGTACTTGATCTCGGTGTAGTCGTCCATGCCCTGGTGCGCACCTTCGCGGCCCAGGCCACTTTGCTTGACGCCGCCAAACGGCACCTCGGCCGCGCTGATCAAGCCGGTGTTGATGCCGACCATGCCGTATTCCAGCGCCTCACCCACCCGGAACACCCGGCCGATGTCGCGGCTGTAGAAGTAGCTGGCCAGCCCGAATTCGGTGTCGTTGGCCAGGGCGATGGCCTCGGCTTCGGTGTCGAAGCGGAACACCGGTGCCACCGGGCCGAAGGTTTCTTCTTTGGCGCAGAGCATGTCGCTGGTGACGTCGGCCAGCACCGTGGGGGCGTAGAAACGCTCGCCGATGCGCGCGCCGCCTGCCACCAGGCGTGCGCCCTTGCCCAGGGCGTCGGCCACATGGCTCTCGACCTTGGCGATGGCCTGCTCGTCGATCATCGGGCCCTGGTGCACACCGGCGTCGAAGCCGTTGCCCACCTGGATGCCACGGCTCTTGGCCGCCAGCTTCTCGACGAAGCTGTCGTAGACGCCGGCCTGCACATAAAAGCGGTTGGCGCAGACGCAGGTCTGGCCGGCGTTGCGGTACTTGCTGACCATGGCGCCGTCCACCGCCGAATCCAGGTCGGCGTCGTCGAAGACGATGAACGGCGCGTTGCCGCCCAACTCCAGGCTGATCTTCTTGACCGTGGGCGCGCACTGGCGCGCCAGGATGCGGCCGACCTCGGTCGACCCGGTGAACGACAGGTGCCGCACCACGTCGCTGCTGCACAGCACCTGGCCCACGGCGATGCTCTGCTCGGCGTCGGCGGTGAGGATGTTCAGCACACCAGCCGGCATGCCGGCGCGCTGGGCCAGTTCGGCCACGGCCAGCGCCGACAGCGGCGTGGCCTCGGCCGGCTTGATCACCACGCGTGCAGCCGGCGGCCAGCGCCGGCGCCACCTTGCGGGTGATCATCGCGATCGGGAAGTTCCAGGGCGTGATGGCCGCGCACACGCCGATGGGCTGCTTGATGACGATGAAGCGCTTGTTGTTGTCGGTGGTCGGGATGGTCTCGCCATAGACCCGCTTGGCTTCTTCGGCGAACCACTCGATGAAGCTGGCGCCGTACACCACCTCGCCACGCGCCTCGGCCAGCGGCTTGCCCTGTTCGGCCGTCATGATGCGGGCCAGGTCGTCGGCATGCTGGTGGATCAGCGCAGAACCACTTCATCAGCACCGCCGCGCGCTCCTTGGCGGTCTTGCTGCGCCAGGGGCCCCAGGCCTTGTCGGCCGCGACGATGGCGTTGTGGCAGTCCACCGGGCCCAGGTTGGCCACGTCGGCCAGCTTGAGGCCGGTGGCCGGGTCGGTGACGTCGAAGCGCGCCAGCCCCGACGCACCATGGGTCACCCATTCGCCGCCGATCAAGGCGTCGGTCTTGAACAGGCCGGGGTCGGCCAGTGTGGCCAGGGGGGAAGTCATCATGTCCATGGCGGGCTCCAGGCCTAGTCGCTTGATCTCGATCTCGACGAACACCACTTCATGGTCGGTGTTGTTGATCACGTTGTGTTCCACGCCCATCTGGCGGTTGTAGGACTGGCCCATGACCAGTGGCGCGGTGCGGTTGCCGGTCGGGCGTCTCCAGCAGCAGTTCGCCGTGGGTCATCGGCACCACCACATAGTCGTGGCCATGGCGGTGCCAGCCGGTCTCGGCCCCGGGGGCAAAGCGCCATTCGGTGACGATCACGCGGTCGTCGTTGATCTGCACGGTGGGCACGGCCTGGGGTCGGGTCATGGGGCGGTCCTTGGTGGGATGGGGAGACCAGCGCCAAGCTCAGTCGGCCGGCGCTGGCTTGGCAGGCTAGCGCGCAGGCCAGCCGGTGCCGGCGGCCAGGGCGGCGCGGATGGCGTCGCCCTGCGCGTCGATCTTGGGCGGCGGCTGGTCGGCCATGGCCCGTTCGCCGTCGAAGCGCATCGGGTTGGGGATGCTGCGGCATGGGCCGGTCGGCGCCCACCGTCAAAGCCTGCCTGCATGCCACGCGCCACCACCTGCGGGTGCGCAAACACGCCCGGCAGGGTGAGGATGGGCGCGCAGGGCACGGCATGCGGCTCCAGCAGGTCGATCCAGCCCTGGGTGCTGCGCTGGCAGCATCCAGCCGGCCAGCACCGGGATCAGGCTGTCGCGGTGCTGCAGCCGGGATGAATTGCTGGTGTAGCGCGGATCGCGCGCCAGGCTGGCGTCGCCCGCCAGCTCGCAGAACCGGGCGAACTGGCCGTCATTGCCCACCGCCAGCACGATGTGGCCGTCCTGGCGTGGTGAACACCTGGTAGGGCACCACGTTCAGGTGGGCATTGCCCATGCGCTGCGGAATGATGCCGCCCACCAGGTGGTTGCTGGCCTGGTTGGCCAGCATGGCCACCTGCACATCGAGCAGGGCGGCGTCGATGTGGCGGCCTCGGCCGGTGCGGCCCCGCTCGATCAGGGCGGCCAGGATGGCGGTGCTGGCGTACACACCGGTGAACAAGTCGGCCACCGCCACGCCCACCTTCTGCGGCTGGCTGCCGGGAAAGCCTTCCTTTTCGCCGGTCACGCTCATCAGCCCGCCGGTGGCCTGGATCGCGAAGTCATAGCCCGCGGCCTGGGCCATGGGCCCGGTCTGGCCGTAGCCGGTGACCGAGCAGTACACCAGCCGCGGGTTCAGCGCCTGCAGGCTGGCGCAGTCGAGCCCGTACTTGGCGAGCTGGCCGACCTTGTAGTTCTCCAGCACCACGTCGGCCTCGGCCGCCAGCTGGCGCACCAGATCCGCACCTTCGGGCTGGGCGATGTCGATGGCGATCGAGCGCTTGCCGCGGTTGGCGCTGAGGTAGTAGGCCGACATGCGGTCGGCCGGGTCACCCCACCACGGCGGCCCCCAGGTGCGGGTGTCGTCGCCGCCACCGGGGCGCTCCACCTTGATCACATCGGCGCCGTAGTCGGCCAGGATCTGGCCCGACCAGGGCCCGGCCAGCACCCGAGACAGGTCCAGCACCCGAATTCCATCCAGCAGTTTCAATCCGCTCACATGCCTCTCCAGGCCACAAATCGAACCAAGCGGACGCCGTGGAACCGGCTTTGCCGGGCCACCGGCGTCGCCCCCCTGGGGGGGAGCGCCGAATGCGCTTCGGGGGGGATCAACTGAACGCCGGGATGCCGGTGATGGCGCGGCCCAGGATCAGTGCATGCACGTCGTGCGTGCCTTCGTAGGTGTTGACCACCTCCAGGTTCACCATGTGGCGCACCACGCCGTATTCGTCGCTGATGCCGTTGCCACCCAGCATGTCGCGCGCCATGCGGGCGATGTCCAGCGCCTTGCCGCAGTTGTTGCGCTTGAGCAGCGAGGTCACTTCCACGCTGGCGGTGCCGGCGTCCTTCATGCGGCCCAGCTGCAGCACGCCCTGCAGGCCCAGGGCGATCTCGGTCTGCATGTCGGCCAGCTTCTTCTGGATCAGCTGGTTGGCGGCCAGCGGGCGGCCGAACTGCTGGCGGTCCATCACGTACTGGCGGGCGCGCTGGAAGCAGTCTTCGGCCGCACCCATCACACCCCAGGCGATGCCGTAGCGGGCGCTGTTCAGGCAGGTGAACGGGCCTTTGAGGCCGCGCACCTCGGGGAAGGCGTCTTCTTCGGGGCAGAACACGTTGTCCATCACGATTTCGCCGGTGATGGACGCGCGCAGGCCGACCTTGCTGTGGATGGCCGGCGCGCTCAGGCCCTTGGCGCCCTTGTTCAGGATGAAGCCGCGGATCTGGCCGCCGTCGTCCTTGGCCCAGACCATGAACACGTCGGCAAACGGCGAGTTGCTGATCCACATCTTGCTGCCGGTCAGGCTGTAGCCGCCGTCGACCTTGCTTGGCGCGGGTGACCATGCTGCCGGGGTCGCTGCCGTGGTTGGGCTCGGTCAGGCCGAAGCAGCCCACCCATTCACCGCGGGCCAGCTTGGGCAGGTACTTCTGCTTCTGCGCCTCGGTGCCGAAGTCGTTGATCGGCACCATCACCAGGCTGCTCTGCACGCTCATCATCGAGCGGTAGCCGGAATCAACCCGCTCCACCTCACGCGCCACCAGGCCGTAGCAGACGTAGTTCAGGCCGGAGCCGCCGTATTCGGTGGGGATGGTGGGGCCGAGCAGGCCCAATTCGCCCATCTCGTTGAAGATGTTGCGGTCGGTCTTCTCATGGCGGAAAGCCTCCAGCACCCGGGGAGCAAGCCGCTCCTGGCAATAAGCCTGGGCTGCATCACGCACCGCACGCTCGTCGTCGGTGAGTTGGCTGTCGAGGTTCAGCGGGTCTTCCCAGCTGTATTGGGCGTGCTTGGCCATGGTGCGGCTCCTGGGCGGTTGGGCAAAAGAGTTGCACGATAGCAAGATCAGGGCTGGTACTGGCTGCCACATCGACGACAGGCCCCCCTGGCGACCGGGCCAAGCAGATGCCGCGCCAGTAGAATCCGGCCGCTCAAGCAAGTTTGGGTCCGGCATGGGATCTGTTCGCGCACCGGCGCCACCGCATGCCTGGTGCGCCAGGGCTGAGCAAGATGCAGGGCGCAATGCGGGCACGGGGTCATCGTGGTCAACGGTGCGGCACGCGCCTGCAGACGGCTGCTGCACCCTGCCCAAGGGCGACGCGGCGCCAGCGGAGCTGCATGCCGTTGGCGCACCACCGATATTTCTGAGCCCGGGCACACCCCTGGCTTGCCATCTTTTCCAAGAACACAGACGAGAACCCGCCCATGAAAGCCGCCGAGATCCGTTCCACCTTCCTGCAGTTTTTCGAAAGCAAGGGCCACACCATCGTGGCCAGCTCGCCGGTGATCCCGGGCGACGACCCGACGCTGCTGTTCACCAACGCGGGCATGAACCAGTTCAAGGATGTGTTCCTGGGCTTTGACAAGCGCGCCTACAGCCGCGCCACCACCAGCCAGAAGTGCATCCGCGCCGGCGGCAAGCACAACGACCTGGACAACGTCGGCTACACCGCGCGCCACCACACCTTCTTCGAGATGCTGGGCAACTTCAGCTTTGGCGACTATTTCAAGCAGGACGCCATCCGCTATGCCTGGGAATTGCTGACCGAGCACTTCAAATTGCCGGCAGACAAGCTGTGGGTCACCGTCTACGCCGAAGACGATGAGGCCTATCAGATCTGGAACAAGGGCGTGGGCGTGCCCGCCGAGCGCATCGTGCGCATCGGCGACAACAAGGGCGGGCGCTACATGTCCGACAACTTCTGGATGATGGGTGACACCGGCCCCTGCGGCCCCTGCACCGAGATCTTCTACGACCACGGGCCGGAGGTGGCGGGCGGCCCGCCGGGCTCGGCCAATGAAGACGGTGACCGCTACATCGAGATCTGGAACAACGTCTTCATGCAGTTCAACCGCAGCGAAGACGGCGTCATGCACCCGCTGCCCAAGCCCAGCGTGGACACCGGCATGGGCCTGGAGCGCCTGGCCGCCGTGCTGCAGCATGTGCACAGCAACTACCAGATCGACCTGTTTGCCCATTTGCTGCAGGCCGCCCAGGCTGCGGTGGCCGCTGCTGGCGGCGTCGACGTGGACCCGGACAGCCCCAGCCTGAAGGTGATTGCCGACCACATCCGTGCCTGCGCCTTCACCGTCACCGATGGGGTCATTCCCGGCAACGAAGGCCGCGGTTATGTGCTGCGCCGCATTGCCCGCCGCGCCATCCGCCATGGCTACAAGCTGGGCGCCCGCAAGCCGTTTTTCCACACCCTGGTGGCGGCACTCGACACCGAGATGGGCGAGGCCTACCCGGAATTGCGCCGCGGTGCCGCCCGGACCACCGATGTGCTGAAGGCCGAGGAAGAGCGCTTCTTCCAGACCATCCAGCACGGCATGGAGATCCTGGAGTCGGCGCTTGCGGCGATGGAGACCGCAGGCGTCACGCAGATCGACGGTGACACGGCCTTCAAGCTGCACGACACCTTTGGTTTCCCGGTCGACCTGACCGGTGACGTGTGCCGCGAGCGGGGTGTCACGGTCGACGAGGCCGGCTTCAACGCGGCCATGCAGCGCCAGCGCACGCAGGCGCGCGCCTCGGCCAAGTTCAAGCTGGCCGCTGGGCTGGCCTACGACGGCACGCCAACCAGCTTCCATGGCTACACCCACCTGGTGTGCGACACCAGCCGGGTCACGGCCTTGTATCTGGAAGGTGCGGCCGTACCCAGCGTCAAGGCCGGCGACGACTGCGTGATCGTGCTCGACCACACCCCGTTCTACGCCGAGAGCGGTGGCCAGGCCGGTGACAGCGGTGAATTGCGCAATGCCGTGGCCCGCGTGCTGGTGGAAGACACCACCAAGATCCAGGCCGATGTGTTCGGCCACCAGGGCCGGGTGGTCGAAGGCACGATCGCCGTGGGCGACAGCCTGGCGGCCAAGGTCAATGCCGAGCAGCGCGCCAAGACCGTGCGCAACCACAGTGCCACCCACCTGATGCACAAGGCCCTGCGCGAGGTGCTGGGCGAGCCATGTGCAGCAAAAGGGCAGCCTGGTCAATGCCGAGCGCACCCGCTTCGACTTCGCCCACAACGTGCCGATGACCGACGCGCAGATCCGCCGCGTCGAGGCCATCGTCAATGCCGAGATCCTGGCCAATGCGGCGGCCAGCGCCCAGGTGATGGCGCTGGACGATGCGCAGAAGAGCGGCGCGATGATGCTGTTCGGCGAAAAGTACGGCGACACCGTGCGCGTGCTGTCCATCGGCAGCAGCAAGGAACTGTGCGGCGGCACCCATGTGCAAGCCACCGGCGACATCGGCCTGTTCAAGATCGTGGCCGAAAGCGGCGTGGCCGCTGGCATCCGCCGGGTGGAAGCGGTGACCGGCGACAACGCGCTGGCCTACCTGCAGCAGCTGGAAGCCACGGTCGGCCAGCTGTCCGGCGCCTTGAAGGCCACGCCGGCCGAACTGCCCGGCGCGCCTGGGCGCGGTGCTCGACCAGGTGCGGGCGCTGGAAAAGGAGATCGCTGCGCTCAAGGGCAAGCTGGCCAGCGCCCAGGGCGACGAGCTGCTGGCCCAGGCGGTGGACGTGCGCGGCATCCAGGTGCTGGCGGCCACACTGCAGGGGGCTGACGCCAAGACCTTGCGCGACACGCTGGACAAGCTCAAGGACAAGCTCAAGACCGCTGCCATCGTGCTGGCGGTGGTCGACGGCGGCAAGGTGCAACTGGCCGCCGGTGTCACTGCCGATGTGCTGGCCATGCCCGCTGCCAAGATCAAGGCCGGTGACCTGGTGAACTTTGTCGCCCAGCAAGTGGGCGGCAAGGGCGGCGGCAAGGCCGACCTGGCGATGGCCGGTGGCACCGACCCGTCACGCCTGGCTGAGGCCCTGGCCGGTGTGGCCGGCTGGGTCGGCGAGCGGGTCTGATCTGGCGCTGGGCGGCTGAGAGGCTGGGCGATCAGCGCTGCAGTCCTTCAGCGCGCCATCCCTTCATCCCAGCCCGCGCGCCAGCAATTCCGCCACCAGGCCGTTCATGCCGTCGGCATGCGTGGCCGCACGGTCGCGCAGCGCGGCTGCCAGCGGTGCTGGCAGCTTGCAGGCAAACGGCACCAGGCCAGCGGCGGCATCCAGCTTGCGCTGGGCCTTGCGGTCGGGCAGGGCGGCGGCTTCCTGGGCAAAGCGGCCAGGGACACCGCCGGCCTTGCGCTGGTTGTCGAGCTTGCTCTCGAGCTGGCGCACCAGTTCGAACTTCTTGGAGGGCATGGCAGATGGTTCCGGCGGGTGTTCAACGGCTACATTGTCTGCCACCCCACTTGCCGAGCCTGACCATGTCGTCACGAGCCATCCACATCCGCCGCGCTGTCGTCAGCGACGCTGCTGCCTTTGCCCGCGTGATGGGCCACCCCGAGGTGGTGCCAGGCACGCTGCAACTGCCCCACACCAGCGAGGCGCTGTGGCTGGCCCGCCTGACCGACACCCTGGCCCTGGGCAAGCCGGATCTGCTGCTGGTGGCTGAGCTGCCAGACAGCCGCGGCCAGCCGCTGGTGGTGGGCATCGCCGGCCTGCACCCGGTCGGCGCGGCGCTGCGCCGCCGGCATGTGATGAACCTGGGCATCGGCGTGCACCCCGATGTGCAGCGCCAGGGTGTCGGCCAGGCGCTGATGGCCGCGCTCTGTGACTGGGCCGACCGCTGGGGCCAGGTGCTGCGCACCGAGCTGACGGTGTTCGTCGACAACCCGCATGCGATCCGGCTGTATGCCCGCCACGGCTTTGTGCAGGAAGGCCGCCATCTGGGCTATGCGCTGCGCGACGGCCAGTATGTCGATGTGTTCTCGATGGCGCGCATGCATCCCAGCCCACCGCGCTGGGATGCGGCGCGCAGCCCGGAGGTCCAGCCATGATCCGCGTTGCCCGCAACAGCAGCGAAGCCGACATTGCCGCACTGGAGCAGGTGTGCGAACAGCTGGCCAGCTTCGGAGCCGACGTGTCCCTGGAATGGGTGGACGGCTACTTCACCGCCCTGCTGGCCAGCCGCCGGGCGATCCTGCCGTCCGAATGGCTGCCGGCGATGTTCGGCGATGCCTTCGACCGCGCCTTTGCCGACCCGGATGCGGTGCAACAGGCCATGCAGCCGCTGCTGGCGCGCTGGAACGTGATCGCCAGCCAGCTGGATGTCGATGCCATGCTCGACGACCCGGAAGCGGTGCGCCTGTCGCCGCTGATGGCCCAGTACGACGATGACGCGCGGGCCGAGATGGTGGCAGCCGGCCACATGACGGCCGAGGAGGCGCCCGACCTGCTGCTGACCGGCGCGCTGTGGGCCGAAGGCTTTGTCGACGCCACTGAAGCCTTTGCCGACGATTGGCCCGAGCTCGACATCAGCACCGAAGAAGGCCGCTGGTACGACGACTGCTTCAGCCGGGTGGTTGCGCTGATGCTGAACCGGGCTGACCTGGCCGAGCACCTGGCGGCGCACTACCCGGGCGAGGTGCTGGAGCGCGACCAGCTGATCGACGAGGCCTGCTTCGCAGTGCAGGACTTGCGCCTGCTGTGGCTGGACCATGCGCCCAAGCCCGAGACCCGCCGTGTCGCCCCCACCCCTGGCCGCAACGACCCCTGCCACTGCGGCAGCGGCAAGAAGTTCAAGAAGTGCCACGGCGCCTGAGCGCCTGACCATCAGCAAGCGCTACATTGCCCGCCATGTCGATTCCCGTTCCCCATGCCCTGCTGCCACTGGGCGGCCGCCACATCGTGCTGGGCCTGTCTGGTGGCATTGCCTGCTTCAAGAGCGCCGAGCTGGTGCGGGCGCTGACCCAGGCCGGCGCCAGCGTGCAGGTGGTGATGACCGAGGCCGCCTGCCAGTTCATCACCCCGGTGACCATGCAGGCCCTGTCTGGCCAGCCGGTGGTGCTGAGCCAGTGGGATGCGCGTGAGCCCAACAACATGGCGCACATCAACCTCAGCCGCGCCGCCGATGCCATCCTGGTGGCGCCGGCCTCGGCCGACTTCATCGCGCAATTGGCCCAGGGCCGCGCCAACGACCTGCTGGCCCTGCTGTGTGTGGCCCGGCCCATCGCCAGTTGCCCGCTGCTGCTGGCGCCGGCCATGAACCGCGAGATGTGGGACCACCCGGCCACCCGCCGCAATTGCGCCCAGGTGGTGGCCGACGGCGCCACGCTGCTGGGCCCCGGCGCTGGCGCCCAAGCCTGCGGCGAAACCGGTGACGGCCGCATGCTCGAAGCCGACGAACTGTGCGAGGACCTGATCGCCTTCTTCCAGCCCAAGCTGCTGGCCGGCCAGCAGGTGCTGATCACCGCCGGGCCGACCTTCGAGGCCATCGACCCGGTGCGCGGCATCACCAACCTCAGCTCCGGCAAGATGGGTTTTGCCATTGCCCGTGCCGCGCACGAGGCCGGCGCCGACGTGACCCTGGTGGCCGGCCCGGTGCACCTGCCCACACCGCGCGGCGTGCGCCGCATCGATGTGCAGAGCGCGCAGCAAATGCATGACGCGGTGCTGCCGCTGGCGGCCCGGCACGGCGTATTTGTGGCCACGGCAGCGGTGGCCGACTGGAGGCCAGTGGCGGCGGCGGGCGAGAAGATCAAGAAGGATGGGTCGGGCCAGGTGCCGGCGATCGGTTTCACCGAAAACCCCGACATCCTGGCCGCTGTGGCGCGCCTGCCCGGCGGCCCCTGGTGCGTGGGTTTTGCCGCTGAAAGCCACGACCTGGCCCGCCATGCGCGTGAAAAGCGGCTGCGCAAGGGGGTGCCGCTGATCGTTGGCAACCTGGGCCCGGCCACCTTCGGCCGCGACGACAACACCCTGCTGCTGGTCGATGCCGACGGCGAGCGCGCGCTGCCCACGGCCGACAAGCTGAGCCTGGCGCGGGCGCTGGTGGCCGAGATCGCCCAGCGTCTGGCCGCCGGTACACGCCCCAGCCCATGATCCCCATCGACCTGAAGATCCTGGATGCGCGCCTGGCCGCGCACCTGCCGGCTTATGCCACCCCGGGCAGCGCCGGGCTGGACCTGCGTGCCTGTCTGGACACCGCGCTGGTGATCGAACCCGGCCAGACGGTGCTGATCCCCACTGGCCTGGCGGTGCACATCGCCGACCCTGGCCTGGCCGCCGTCATCCTGCCGCGCTCGGGCCTGGGCCACAAGCACGGCATCGTGCTGGGCAATCTGGTGGGCCTGATCGACAGCGACTACCAGGGGCCGCTGATGGTCAGTTGCTGGAACCGCAGCAGCACGCCGTTCACCGTGCAGCCCTTCGAGCGCATCGCCCAGATGGTGGTCTTGCCGGTGGTGCAGGCCGCATTTCGGGTCGTCAGCGACTTTGGCGCTTCAGAGCGGGGCGTTGCTGGATTTGGGTCCACCGGCCGCAGCTGACCAGCGGCATGAACAGCACGGGCAGCACAACCGACTAGCGCTGTTGTTCAGTGCCTTCCGTGCATTCAGTGCATTCAGTGCACTCAGTGCAGATGCCGTGACGGCACACCGGTCGACAAGATGCTGACTGCGGCATCGTCGACCGATTTCGAGTCGATTTCTTCTTCTGTGGCGGCCCGCACCCCCAGCACTTGCACCGCCAGGCGCAAGGCCATGCCGGCCAGCGGATGGTTGCCATCCAGCACCACATGCTCGGGGTACACCTCGGTGATGGTGTAGATCAGCGCGGCGGGCATGTCGGGGCTGACAGCGCCCGCCGGCAGGCCGTCGAATTGCATGCCTTCTTCGATGTGCTCAGGAAAGATGCTGCGCGCTTCAAAGCACACCAGCGCCGGGTCGTAGTCACCAAAGCCGTGCTCGGGCTCCAGGTGCAGTTCACAGCCAAAGCCCGTGGTCTGGCCCAGCAGGGCTTCCTCCAGCTTGGCCAGCAGGTCGTCGCCGCCGAAGAAAAATTCCACCGGATCGGTCAATTCGTCCAGCGTCACGCCTTGGGCATCGGCCAGGGTCCAGGTCAGGCTGACAACGCAGGGAGAGGTGATCAACATACCGGAATGATCGCATAGGGTCTTGCGCGGCCCGAACCGCCATGGGTGGTGGCCCCGGACGGTGTTCGCCGCCCACGCCTGCTGTCTGCCCACACGCGCCCGCAGGGCAGGGCGGCTGCGCGGTGACAATGCTGGCCTATGGATGTCCATCTCGCCACACCCTTGCTGGGCGGCCTGTCGCCGGCCCAGTTCATGCGCCGCCACTGGCAGAAAAAGCCCTTGCTGGTGCGCCAGGCCTGGCCTGGCGTGCAGCCGCCGATCCAGCGCAGCGCGCTGTTTGACCTGGCCGGTGCCGACGGTGTCGAAGCACGCCTGCTCACCGCCTTTGACGGCCAGTGGGCCTTGCGCCATGGCCCGTTTAGCCGGCGTGCACTGCCGCCGGTCAAGCAGCCCAACTGGACCTTGCTGCTGCAGGGGCTGGACCTGCACTGGCAGCCGGCGCACACCATGCTGCAGGCCTTCCGCTTTGTGCCCGAGGCCTGCCTGGACGACTTGATGATCTCCTACGCCACCGACGGTGGCGGTGTCGGCCCGCACCTGGACAGCTACGACGTGTTCTTGCTGCAGGTGCATGGCCGCCGGCGCTGGCGCATCGGCCCGGTGGCCGACCGCAGCCTGAAGCCCGACCTGCCGGTGCGCATCCTGGCCAACTTCCAGCCCACCGAGGAGTGGTTGCTGGAGCCAGGCGACATGCTGTATCTGCCGCCGCTGTGGGGCCATGACGGCGTGGCCGAAGGCGAGTGCATGACCTGCTCGATCGGCTTCCGTGCGGCGCCCGAGACCGCGCTGGCGCAAGAGCTGCTGCACCAGATCGCCGATGAGCTGGAGCCGCCACCGTGCCTTCCGCACCTTCCGTGCCGAACGCGCTGAATACGCCGAACGCGGGCAGCCGCCGTGCGGCTGCGCGCCTGTACCGCGATGCGCGCCAGCCCGCCACTGCCACGCCCGGCCGCCTGCCCGCCAGCCTGCGTGCGTTTGCCCAGACCGCCCTGCAGCGCGCCCTGCGCGACCCGCAGGCGCTGGACCGTGCCCTGGGCGCGCTGATGACCGAGCCCAAGCCGCAGGTCTGGTTCGATGCCGGTGCGCCGCTGCCGCCCGGCTGCGCGCGCGGTGCTCGACCGGCGCAGCCGCATGGCCTACGACGACGCGCATGTGTTCATCAATGGCGAGGCCTTCCGGGCCGGTGGCCGCGATGCGCGGCTGATGCACCAACTGGCCGACCAGCGCCGCCTGGCGCCGGCCGACTTGGCCCGGCTGGGCGCCGAGGCCCGTGCCTTGCTGGATGACTGGGCCGATGCCGGCTGGGTGCAGGCCGAAGAACCCTGACCGCGCCCATGCCGACACCCGCCCAGCCACCCCTGCCGCCATCCGCAGCGCAGGCCTCCGCGCCACAAGTCGCCTGGCCGGCGGTGGGCATGCACCAGGGTCGCCAGGTCTGCATCGGCTTGTTGCGCCAGGCCCTGCTCGGCCTGTCGCCGGATGCGGCTGCGGGCAGCGTGCCGCTGGCTGGCACGCGCCTGCTGTGCCTGGCCGACCCGGATTTTGCCGACTGGCCGCTGGACGAGCCCGCCGTGCTGGCGGCGCTGTCGGCCTGGTTGCGCCAGGGCGGGCGGCAGCTGCGGCTGGTCGGCGAACGCTTTGATGCCACGGCGTCCAGCCACCCGCGCCTTGCGCGCTGGCGGCGTGACTGGAACCACGCCATCGAAGTCTGGGCCCCCAGCGCAGGCCGATTGCCACCGGCGTTGCGTGGCTTGCTGGCCGATCCGCTGTGGCTGCAGTGGCAAGACGCACCAGATTGGCGCATGCGCTGTTTCACCGATGCGGTGCACGCACGCGCCATTGCGACGCAGGCTGCAGACTTTTTACAACGCTGTGAGCCCGCCTGGCCGCCGACCACGCTGGGTTTATAGGTGGCTTCCCTATGTTTGCTATAATTTTTGGCTAGCTTCAGCAGGACTTGAGCGCCCTGAATCTGGGTTCTGGACACTCGGCCCCGCTGATTGCGTCGGATCCTTTTTTGCCTCCTAAACGTTAATCAACTCTCTCTCCTGAGGACACAAATGAACAAGTCGCTTCTGTTGGCATCCCTGATTGCCGCCGCCGCCCTGACCGCCTGCGGCAAGAAGGAAGAGCCGCCCGTGGCTGCCCCCGCGCCTGTCGTCGCGCCCGCGCCGATGGCTGAAGCTGCTTCGGCCGTCGAGGCAGCCGCCTCTGGCGTGGCTGACGCCGCCGCTTCGGCTGCCACCGCTGTGGACGCTGCCGCTGCCGCTGCCGCCGGCGCTGCTGCCGCTGCTGCCAGCAAGTAATCGGTTTCCAACCGATCTGGAAAAGCCGCCTCCGGGCGGCTTTTTTCATGCCTGTTGATTGGCAGCGCAGTGCAGGCAGCGCGGTGCGTGCAGCAAGGCTTGGCGTCCGCGTTGTGCATGCCGGGCTGGCAACTGGAGTCGGCCAGTGCGCTGCGTCAGTTCACCACGTCGACTGAAAACAGCGCGGCGCCATAGCGGTCGCAGCCTGTGCTGTTGCACTGTGCCTTGCCGGCCACCATCGACCCCGGCCCGGCGTGTCCGCTGGCCAGTGCGCTGCCTGCCGGGCCGGTGGGCAAGTTCAGGAACCAGGCCACCCGCTCCTGGCTGAGGTGCGAAAAATCGCGTGGGTGCTCTGAGACGATCACCGCAAAGCGCTCTGGCCCGACCGGCTCGGCGGTGTCCAGCGGCCAGCTGGACTGCGGCAGCGCCAGGGTCTGGCCGGCGCGGATGCGGCTGTCCTTCGCCATGCTGTTGGGATAGAGCAGCAGCAGCGAGCCATCGGGCCCGCCCACCAGCACATACACATGGCCGTCGCGCGAGGACGTCACCTTGAAGCCCAACCGGTCCTTGCCGATGCGCAAGCGCGCAGCATTGGGTGTGGCGCGCACGCTGATGTCAGCGCTGCTGGCCTGCATCAGGCGGTCGAATTCATGCGCGATCGAAAATGCCGCTGGCCTGGCAGCAACCGCAGGGGCTGCCGCAGTGTCTGCCGCGGCCACAGCCGACGGCGCTGCCGCCGTGACCGGCTGCACAGCTGCTGGCGCCGCCGCCTGCTGCCGCTGACCGGCCCAGAACGCTGCGCCTGCCAGCACCAGCACGGCCAGCCCCAGGCCGCCCATCCACACTGGCCGTGCCATGCCCCCGGCCCGGGCTGCGGGCGGGGGCGGGGTCGGTGCTTGGGGCGATGGCTGGGGGGGTGTGCGTGGCGGCGTCTGGACCGACAAGGCCGGGCTGGGTGCCGGGCGCAGCTGCGGTGCCGACGCGCTGGCTGCATGCCGTGGCAGCGCGCCGGCGGGCAGATCGTCCAGACCCAGCGACTGGCGAAACGCCTGCACCGATTGCGGCCGGGCGTCGGGCCGCACCTGCAATCCGGCATCGATGGCCTGCAAGAAGCGCGGGGAATAGCGCCCGGCCGCCGCCTGCACCAACGGCACGTAGCTGTCAGACACGGACCGGGCCACCGACACCGGCGGCTTGGCACCCATCACGGCGGCGTAGACCACGGCGCACAGCGCGTAGAGGTCGGTCCAGGGGCCCTGCTTGAGCGACGCCACTTCGGCGTACTGTTCCACCGGTGCATAGCCGGGTTTCAGGATGGCGGTGAGCGCCTGCGTGGCGTCGCCGATCACCTGGCGTGCTGCGCCGAAATCCAGCAACAGCGGCCGGCCGCTGTCGGCCAGCATCAGCACGTTGTCGGGGGCGATGTCGCGGTGCAGGCAGTGTTCGGTGTGGATCACCGCCAGCGCTTCGGTCAGCGACGCCAGCAGTGCCAGCAGCCAGTGTTCGTCCGGGGGCGCGCCCATCTGGCGCAGCGTGTCTTTGAGCGTGCTGCCCTCGTAGAACGGCATCACCATGTAGGCCGTGCCATTGGCCCGCCAGAAGCGGTAGACCTTCAGCAGCGATGGGTGGTCGAACTGGGCCAGCAGGCGGGCTTCATTGATGAAGCTGTCCAGGCCGGCATCGAACACCGCCTGGTGCTTGTCTGCCGTGACCACCACGTCCAGCGGTCCGGCGCGCATGGCCAGGGTCGCGGGCATGTACTCCTTGATGGCCACCCGCCGCTGCAGCGAGTGGTCGTGTGCCAGGTAGACGATGCCAAAACCGCCTTCGCCCAGCACCCGCAGCAACTCGAACTCTGCCAGGTGGGCGCCTGCGGGCAGGGCGTTGCCACGCCCCGGGGCGGGCCGAGGCATCCACTGGGTCGGCTCCCAGCCGGGACCGGCGGGCGGCGGGGCAGGGGTCGATCGCGTCGGTTCGGGCGGGGGGCTGCTCATGGCGGCATGGGTCGGCAGGTCGCTGCATTGTCGGGCACGCAGCGGCCGGTCCATCCCCAGGGAAGTCGAACAGTGGCCGCAGCAGTCGCCGCAAATGGGGGGTGACAGCGGGCGACGCGGTGGTGTGATCGCGTGGTGGCGCTTGCTCGGCACAGCGCGCTGCCGATGAGTTCGACAGGTTTTGCACGGTCGGGCTGGCGGCAGGCCCAGGCATGCCGGTCTGGCACCGTGCCAAGTGCGCGCATGGCCTGATCGACGCATACACTTTCACCATCTGAAACCTGTGCCAGGCACTTGCCTGGTGGCCACCCCATCCACACCATGCTCAAGACCTTGCGCCGGCTGCTCTCCGGGCCGTCCAGGCAGCCCGAATCCGCGGTGCTGCGGCAATGGGCCGAAGAGCACGGCCATGACTGGCGCCGGGTGCGCGGCGCTGACGGCTGTGTCATCGACGGCCGCATGGGCCACCAGGAATGGCGCCTCGAGTGGGGTGCACCGCAGCGCGACTACATCGGCGGCATGGAGCTGCGCATCATGGCCACACTCGACCTGCCCAAGGAGTTGATGGCCATGGTGCTGAACCGCCAGCTCATGGAGGCCATGGAAAAGGCGGTGTACGAGCGCTATGTCGACGATGTGCAGACCCGCATCGAGACCGACACGCCGCCCGAGATGCGCTGGCTGGTGATGTTTTCCAAGATCTCTGCCCAGGAACTGGGCCGGCTGAAAGAGCGCTATGGCGCGGTGTGCAGCATCGAGCCCTGGATGCTGCAGTGGCTGCACAGCCCCCTCAACGATGCCCTGGCTGCGTCGCTGGACATGGCCCAGCCCGACCTGCCCGTGGTGCTCAGCATTGGCCGCGGCCGCCTGACATTGCGCACCGCCATGGCGGTGCCGGACGCCAAACACCTGGCCCTGTGGTTCTCGGTGTTCGAGCATGCCTTGCGCGAGGCCAAGCGCCTGGGCGCTGAATGGCGCGATGTGGCTGGCGCCGGCCTGACGACCCAGCCCAGCGCCTGGGCGCAGAGCGAGTTGCCCGCCGCCAAGCCGCCCGACATCGGGCTGTGAGCGGCGCTGCTCAGAGCTTGTGAAGTATTCCAGCGCGCCCGAGCGGGCGTCCGAAATGGTGTCGATCTAGGCGCAAAGCACAGCCGTAGCTCGAGCTACGGCGAGCATTTGCAACGACGAGCGGCGCCGTTTAGGGCGCACGAGCGGGTGGGCGGGAGACTTCACAAACTCTCAGGCCTGGCTGGCGAAGCCCCAGCCCAGTTCGGCCAGCGGCCGGGTGGCCGCACCGGTGGCGCGTGCCTGGTCGCTGGCAGCGGTGCCGTCGACCACGCGCTTGGCAATGCCCTGGGTGATGGCGGCCATGCGGAACAGGTTGTAGGCGAGGTAGAAGTTCCAGTCGGCCAGCAGGGCATCGGGCGCGCCGCGGCCGGTGCGCTCACAGTAGCGGCTGCACGTAGGCATGTTCGGAGGGGATGCCCAGCGCGGCCAGGTCGAGCCCGCCAATGCCGCGGAACACACCTGGCGGGATGTGCCAGCTCATGCAGTGGTAGCTGAAGTCCGCCAGCGGATGGCCGATGGTGCTGAGCTCCCAGTCCAGCACCGCCATCACGCGTGGCTCGTGCGGATGGAAGATCAGGTTGTCGAGGCGGTAGTCACCATGCACGATGGCCACCTGGGACTCATCGAGCGCGCTGGCCGGCAGGTTGTCCGGCAGCCAGGCCATCAGGCGGTCCATCTCGGGGATGGGCGCCGTGACCGAGGCCTGGTACTGCTGGCTCCAGCGCTTGATCTGGCGGCCGAAATAATTGCCCGGCCGGCCAAAGTTCTGCAGGCCGACAGCCTTGACCTCCACGCTGTGCAGGGCTGCCAGCACCCGGTTCATCTCGTCGTAGACGGCGCTGCGCTCGGCAGGCTGCATGCCGGGCAGGGATTGGTCCCAGAGCACCCGGCCGTCGACCAGGTCCATCACGTAGAACGCCCGGCCGATGACCGACTCGTCTTCACAGAGCACATGCATGCGTGCCACCGGCACGCCGCTCAGGGCCAGCGCGTCCATGACGCGAAATTCGCGCTCGATGGCATGCGCCGAGGGCAGCAGCTTGGCCAGCGGTGCGGGCTTGGACCGCAGCACATAACTGCGGCCCGGTGTGGCCAGTTTGAAGGTCGGATTGGACTGACCGCCCGGAAACCGCTCCAGGGTCAGCGGCCCGGCAAAGCCTGGCAAGTTGGCACTGAGCCAGCGCTCCAGCGCAGCCAGGTCCAGGGCAGGCTGCTGCGCCACCGCGCCGCTGCCGATGGCTTGGTCCATCAGAGGTGTTCCTTCCAGAGTTGCCGCCGCGCCGGGGCGCGCGGGCAGGCTGGCATCAGCCTTCGGCGATGTCGAGCAGCTTGTCGCGTGACAGCACCACCAGGCGCGTGGGTTCGACCCGCACTGCGCCTTCGCGTTCGAAGCCCTTGAGCTCCTGATTCACGCGCTGGCGCGATGCACCCAGCAGCTGGGCCAGGTCTTCTTGCGCCAGTTGCAGGCCGATGCGGATTTCTTCGCCCTGCTCGATGCCGTAGCTCTTGGCCAGCATGATGATCTGCTTGGCCAGGCGCGCCGACAGCGGTTTGGTGTTCAGGTCTTCGAACTGGTTGAACATCAGCCGCAAGCGGCGGCAGTTCAGGCGCAGCAGGGCGTCGTACAGCTCGGAATGCTGGCTCAGCAGTTCCTTGAAGTCGGCCTTGCGCACGCACAGCAAGGTGGTTTCGCCATGGGCATCGGCATCGTGGGTGCGGGGCAGGCCGTCGAACAGGGCGATGTCGCCGAACCAGACGCCTGGCTCGCAATAGGTCAGCGTGACCTGCTTGCCCGACAGCGACACCAGCGACACCCGCACGGCACCGCGGGCCACGCCGCACCATTCTTCGGCCGGCGTGCCGCGCGACGCCAATGGGCCGCCGTCGCTCAGTCTGCGCACATAGGCCCGCGACAGGATGGCGTGCCGCAGCGGCTGCGATAGCTTGGAGAACCATGCCCCTGACTCGATGTTTTGACGCTCTTCAATCGTAAGAACCGGGGTATTCATGGTTTGTCCCAGGTGCGACAACCGCACCAATCTGCGCGCTCCATTGTCGTTCAGCTTGACGGTGGTGGCGGGCCGCCTTCGGTGTTGCCTGTCGGGCTGCTGCCCGCCGCGCCTGCGCTGGCCCGTACGGGGGCGGGGGTGGGCGCCCACGCACCGGGCCTGACAGTGAGACATCTGGCTGGTTTCTGCCGACTTTTGCTGCAGACCTGCATGCTAGAGTGATTCTCGATCTTCACCAGATGGCCATCGCTTGGCAGCTGCCTCCCTCCGCACAGTGCGACGCCAACCCCTTTTGACCGCCACCGCTGCGGCTGTGCTGTCCTTCGGTCTGCTGGTTGCTGCACCGGTGTGCGCCCAGGGCGCCACATCGCCCCGGCCGGCGGCCACGGGCGGCGATGCCGCCGCTGCAGTGCCGCCGGCTGGTGATCTGCGTGCACTCGACAACCAGGTGCAGGCCATCCTGGACGAGACCCGGCGCCAGCAAGAATTGCTTTCCAGCCAGCAGGCCAGGCTGGACCGTGCCGAAGCCGCCAATGCCTGGTTGCCATTTTTCATGGCCGGCCTGGTGGGCCTGGCCGGGCTGGCGGGGTGGCTGGGCTGGCGTCTGCGGCGCCAGCAGCGGGCCCAGCCGACCACGGCCGCACCGGCAGCTGCCGTGCCAGAGGCCAATGCCGAGATGACACCGGTCGACATGGCGGCGCTGGTGGCCGCCGCCATGCCCGACAGCACGCCTGCCAGGGTGGCGCCGCGTGCGCCGCTGCCCATGCAGGCCACCGCCCGGCGCGCCGCCGCGCCAGTGGCCGTGCCGGCAGCAGCACCCGTGGCCATGCCGGCGCCGGCGCCGGTCCGCATGGCCAGGTCAGCTCCAACCCCGGACCCCAACCCCGGCCCCAACCCCGGCCCCAAGCCCAGTGCCAACCCCAGCGCCGGTGCCGGCCAGAGGTGCTTCACCGCGCATGACGCCACTGCGGCGTGACCGCAGCGGCCAGCCCTTGTCCACCCGCGACTTCGCCATGGGGACCCACGCGCTGCCGCGGCCGGCGTCGGTGGAAGAACTGCTGGATCTGGACCAGCAGGTCGATTTTTTCCTGGCGCTGGGCCAGGCGCAGTCAGCCATCGACGTGCTGCTGGGCCATGTGCGGGCCACAGGTGGCACCAGTGCCCTGCCGTACTTCAAGCTGCTGCAGATCTACCGCGAGCAGGGTGACGAAGAAGCCTTTGAGCGCACCCGTGAACGCTTCAACCAGCGCTTCAACGCCCAGGCACCCGATTGGTCGGGTGAATCGGCCGGTGGCCGCACGCTGGAAGACTATCCCGAGGTGCTGCACCGCCTGCAGCGGGCCTGGCCACAGCCCATCCGCGCCGTCGCCGAGATGGAAGGCTTGCTGCTGCGCCGTGCTGACCTGGAACCCTTCGACCTGCCGGCCTACCGCGACCTGCTGATGCTGCATGCGCTGGTGCGCGACCTGCCCGCCGCACCGGTGGCCGAACCTGCCGCCGCTGCAGCGGTGGCAAGCACTGCCGCCGCACCGGCCACCACGCCGGCGGTGCTGAACATCGCCCCGCCGCCGCCTGCCGCCATGGCTGGCGATACCGTCGACCTGTTGCTGCCACTGGGGGAAGAGCCGCTCGACATCACCGCGCCGCGGCCGCATCTGGCCGAAGAATCCAGCGCCCAGGCGATGTTGGCCGACTGGGTGTTCACCCGGGCCGCCCAGGCGCGCCGCGCCGCCGGTGCGGCCGAGCCACCTGAGCGGGCGGCGGCCGCGCACGGGCCCGGCATCAAGCTGGATCTGGACTTGAGCGACTACGCGCCGGCGCCGCGCGAATTCACCCGCCCGGCGGCCTTCACCGACATCGACATGCGGCGCGACAAGCGCCTGTCCGATCTGGGTGGTCTGGACGCGGCAGACAGCGACCCACTGCCGTCCCGGCGCTGACGTGGGCTTGCAGTCAGCCAGACGGCTGCTGACCAGGTTGCCGGCCGGACTGCTGCCTACAAGGTCGCCAGCCGTGCCAGGGCCGTCTGCAGCGTGCTGTCTTGCTTGGCGTAGCAAAAGCGTGCCAGGCCCTGGTTGCGGCCGTCGTCATAAAAGGCCGACAGCGGAATCGCGGCCACGCCGATCTCGGTGGTCAGCCACTGGCAGAAATCGGCTTCGGGCAAGCTGCTGATGGCGCTGTAGTCGACCACCTGGAAGTAGCTGCCTTCGCTGGGCAGCAGCCGGAAGCGGGTGCCCGCCAGGCCGGCGCGGAACAGGTCGCGCTTGCGCTGGTAGAAGGCGGGCAGCTCCAGGTAGGGCGCCGGGTTGGCCAGGTAGCGCGCCAGGCCATGCTGCATCGGCGTGTTGACGGTGAACACGTTGAACTGGTGCACCTTGCGGAACTCGGCCGTCAAGCGGCGCCGGCGCGGCCACGGTGCCGATCTTCCAGCCGGTGACATGGAAGGTCTTGCCGAAGCTGCTGACCACGAAGGCCCGGGCGGCCAGTTCGGGGTGGGCACTGGCACTGGCATGCGGCTCGACCGTCGAAGACCATGTGCTCGTAGACCTCGTCGCTGATCAGCAGCACCTCGGTCGGCCGCAGGATGGCAGCCAGGCGGTCGAAATCGGCCCGGCGCCAGATGGTGGCGCTGGGGTTGTGCGGGGAATTGACCAGGATGGCCCGGGTGCGCGGCGTGATGGCCGCCGCAATGGCGTCAAAGTCGGGCCGGAAGCTGCCGGCTTGCAGCGCCACCCGCACCACCGTGCCACCGGCCAGTTCGATGTTGGGCACGTAGCTGTCGTAGTTGGGCTCCAGCACGATCACCTCGTCGCCCGGGCCCACCACCGCCAGGATGGCGGTGATGATGGCCTGGGTGGCGCCGGCGGTGATGGTGATCTCGGTGCCGGCGTCGTAGTGCCGGCCGTACAAGGCCTCGATCTTGCGCGACACCGCCTCGCGCAGTGCCGGCACGCCGGCCATCGGCGGGTACTGGTTCAGGCCGTCGCGCATGGCCTGGGCCACGGCGTCCAGCAGCGCCGGGTCGCCTTCGAAAGTCGGGGAAGCCCTGGCCCAGGTTGACCGCGCCGCGCTCGGCAGCCAGCGCCGACATCACGGTGAAGATGGTGGTGCCCACCTTGGGCAGGCGGCTGGGCGGCAGCGGGGTGCGGTGGGTGGTGGCTGGGGCAGCCGGGGCCGTTGCGGCGGTGGAGACGGTCATGGCGGTCAGAGCTCGTAGGACGTGGGGGTGCTGCCAGGGCGTTCGGCCATGGCCATCTCGATCAGCGGGCGGTTCAGGCGTTCGCTCAGCAGTTCGGCAAAGGCATAGACGAAGTGGCGCAGGTAGGCGCCGCGCTTGAAGGCCACGCGCGTGGTGTTGGGGCCGAACAAATGGCCCACCGGGCGCCAGGCCAGGTCGCCGCCGGGCGGGTCGTCGCGCACCGCCATCTCGGCCACCAGGCCCACGCCCATGCCCAGGCGCACATAGGTCTTGATGACGTCGGCGTCGATCGCTTCCAGTGCGATGTTGGGCGTGAGCCGGGCCCGCGCGAAGGCGGCGTCGATGCGGCTGCGGCCGCTGAAGGTGGGGTGGTAGGTGATCAGCGGCTCGGCCGCCAGCTGCGCCAGCGTGGGCCGCTCCACCGCGGCCAGCGGGTGGCGGGCCGGCACCACCAGCACATGCTGCCATTCATAGCAGGGCAGGCTGACCAGGCCGGGCACGTCGGCCAGTGCCTCGGTGGCCAGGCCGATCTCGGCCACATCGTCGGCCAGCATGCGGGCCACGTCGCCCGGCATGCCCTGGTGCATCTGCACCTGCACCTTGGGGAACATGCGGCGCAGCCGGGCCACCGGCTCGGGCAGCACATAGCGCGCCTGGCTGTGGGTGGTGGCGATGCGCAGCGTGCCGGCGTCCTGCTTGGAGAACTCTTCGCCGATGCGCTTGAGGTTGGCCACCTCGCGCATGATGATGTCGACCGACTGCAGCACCAGTTGCCCCGGCTCGGTGACCCGGCGGACGCGCTTGCCGTGGCGCGCAAAGATGTCCACGCCCAGCTCTTCTTCCAGCTCGAGGATGGCCTTGCTGATGCCCGGCTGCGAGGTGTGCAGGGCCTTGGCGGTCTCGGTCAGGTTGAGATTGCGCCGCACGGCTTCTTGCACAAAGCGGAACTGGTGCAGGTTCATGCCGGATCCTGCCGGGACCGACCACCGGCCGGGGGCGTCGGCGGCACCGGACTGGGTGTGCGCCGGGCGCTCATTTCCAGGCGATCTCCGGCCGGCTGCTGTCCAGTGCCACGCTGGCCATGGCATCGACCAGGACAGTCGACTCACCCACGGCCGGGCGCAGGGTGAAGCGCACGGCGGGGTGCGCTTCCTGCAGCCGGGCCAGCAGCACCGGCAGGTCCTTGCGCACATGGCCGCCAGCGCCCAGGAACAGTGGCACCACGTCGACGGCGCTGCAGCCCGCTGCCACCAGGGCGCTGCCGCCGGCCACCAGGTCGGGCGCCATGAATTCCAGGAAGGCCAGCGCCACCCGCGATTGCCCATGTTGCGCGCGGCAGCGTGCGGCCACGGCCTCGAAGGGCCGGGCCCATTGCGGATCACGTGCGCCGTGGGCGAACAGCAGCAGGCCAGTCTGGGAGGGAGTGCTTGTCATGGTGGCAGTGTTGTCGGAGCTATCGGAATCGGACCAGCCAGGCAAAGGCGCCCATGGAAATCAACAGGTACAGGAAGCTGGGCGCGGCCGCTGCCATCCACGGGGTCCACTGGCGCAGCAGGCCGAGGTGGCCGCTGGCATTGTTCAGCAGCACGAAGCTGATGCCCAGCATGATGCCGCCAAACACCTTGTAGCTGACGCCGCCAGCCCGGGCATGCAGGTAGGCAAACGGCAGGGCCAGCGCCACCATCACCACGCAGGCCAGCGGGTACAGCGCCTTTTTCCAGAACTGGATCTGGTAGCTCTGCACCGCCTGGTCCTGGTCGGCCAGGTGGCTGGTGTAGCGCCACAGGTCCAGCGTGGACATGTTCTTGGCCGGCAGCAGGGCGGCGGCCACGACGGTGGCGTCCAGCGTGCTGGGCCAGTCCAGCGCCGCCAGCTGTTTGCTGGCGCAGCGGCTGGCTGGCCTGTGCGGCCTCGGGTGTGGGCCAGTCGGTGCGCTGCACCTGGGCCAGGTGCCAGTCACCGTTGCCCAGCACCTGGCCGCTGACCGCCTCGATGCGGGTGCGCAGCCGGCCGTCGGTGTCGAACTCGAAGATGCGCACGCCGGCCAGTGCACCGCCCACGCCCGCCGCGCTGACATTGACCGAAATGCTGCGCTCGCTGGTCTCGGCCGCCGGCGCGCCGGTGCCGGGTCGCCGCTCCTTCATCCAGGCGCCGCCGCTGCCCAGCGAGATGCTGCCGCGCACGCCGGCCTTCACCGCCACGGCCTGGCGCTCGGTGTAGGGCGCCACATAGTCGCCGACCACGAAGGTGATCAGTGCAAACACCAGCCCCGGCAGCGCCAGCAGGCGCAGTGCCCGGCCCGGGCCCAGGCCGCCGGTGCGCAAGATGGTGAACTCCGACGACTGCGCCAGCCTGGCCATGGCGTAGATGGTGCCGATCAGCACCGCGATCGGGAACAGCTCGTACAAGTGGCCCGGCTGCTCCAGCAAGCCGCGCAGCACCGCCTGGCCCAGGGTGTAGCCGTTGCGGCCCACGTTCTCCAGCTCGTCGACAAAGTCGATGAAGAAGAACAGGCTCAGGAAGGCCACCGCAACGAACACCACCGACCAGACGATGTCGCGGTAGAGCAGCAGGCGCACGGTTTTCATGGCAAGGCCTGGCCCGGGCGGGTGGGTCCGCCGATGTCGGCCGGGCGTGCCGCCGGCCGGCTGCCGAACAGCCGCAACACCGCCGCATGGTTGCGCCACCAGATCAGCGCCAGCCCCAGTGCAAACACGCTGCCGTGCAGCACCAGCAGCGCCGCGCCCATGCCCAGCTTGCCGCCGGCCACCCAGGCCTGCGACAGGTTGATCAGATTGAAGTAGACGACGAAGCTGAGCAAAGCCAGCAACAGGTTCCAGTTGGTGGCCCGCCGCGGCTGGGTGGCGGCCAGCCCCACGCCCAGCAGCAGCAGGTTGGCGGCGGCCAGCAGCAGGCCGATGCGCCAGACCAGCTCGGCCTGGTGGCGCAGCTGGGGGTCGCGGATCAGCGCCAGCGTCGACAGCGTCTTGGGTGCGGCGGCCTGCGGCGCTGCGGGCCGCCGATTCGCCCACCACCACCCGGTAGCGTTCGAAGCTGGACAGCGTGCGCACGCCGGTCTGGCTGTCGGTCTCGGTGCGTTGGCCGGCGTCGAGCTGCAGCACCCGGTCGGCGCCCTCGGCCAGCAGCTGGCCGCTGCGCGCCGACACCACGCTTTCCAGTGGCGGCTGGCGGGTCAGCACAAACACGTTGTGGCCTTCCACGCCCTCCTGGCTGGCGCGGTCGACAAAGAACACCCGGCTGCCGTCACGCGAGGCCTGGAACACGCCGGGCGCCACGCGCGACAGGTCGCTGCGCTGCTCGTAGCGGCTGCGCAGCTCGGCGCTGCTCTGGTTGCCCCAGGGCCAGACGAACAGCAGCAGCGCGCCCACCACCACCAGCACCGGCCAGGCCATGCCCAGCACCGGCCGCACAAAGCGGCCCAGCCCCAGGCCGCTGGCAAACCAGATCGCCATCTCGCTGTCGCGGTACATGCGGCCCAGCGTCACCACCACCGCCACGAACAGGCTCAGGGCCAGCATCGTCGGCAAGTGGCCCAGCGCGGTGTAGCCCAGCAGCAGCACCACGTCTTCGGGCGCCACCGAGCCACCAGCGGCCAGCCCCAGGGTGCGGATCAGCATCATCGTGATGACGATGGTGAGGATGACCACCAGGGTGGCACCGAAGCTGCGGGCCAGCTCTCGGCGCAGGGTTGCATCGAATAACATCTTTCGATCTTATGACGAGGCAGAACATGGACTTTCAGACCCAAGTGATGGCCCCAGGCGCCACCGCCAAACTGGCCGCAGATGCACTGCTGTTGCTGATCGTGGGCGGCACGGTGCCCAGCACGCTGGACGCGCCCCTGGCCGACAGCGTGGCCGAGGCCATCAAGCATGGCGACCTGGTGCTCAAGCCCGGCAAGTCTGCCTACCTGCGGCAAGTGCCGGGCGTCAAGGCGCCGCGGGTGGCCGTGGCCGTGGCCAAGGACAGCAGCGCGCGTGCCGTCAAGGCGGCGGCGGCGGCCGGCATTGCCCTCGTCAAGGGCCTGGGTGTCAAGCACCTGGCCGTGCTGGTGGCCGGTGGTGAGGCCCCGGCCGAGCACATCGCAGCCCAGGCCGAGGCACTGGCCACCTGCGCCGCCGACGCGGTCTACGTCTACCGCAGCACCAAGCCCAGCGCCGCCGAGGCACCGGCCCTGGCCAAGCTGACGCTGCTGGCCGACAAGGGCGCGACGGCTGCCGCCGCTGCCGGCCTGGCCCGTGGCGCGGCCATTGCCGAAGGTGTGGCCCTGGCGCGTGAGCTGGCCAACCTGCCGCCCAACCATTGCACGCCCACCTTGCTGGCCGCCGAGGCCCGCAAGATGGCCAAGGCCCAGGGCCTGAAGATCGAGGTGCTGGACCAGAAGCAGATCGCCGCCCTGGGCATGGGCAGCTTCCTGGCGGTGGCGCAGGGCTCCGACGAGCCGCCCAAGTTCATCGTCATGCACTACAGCGGCGCCGCCAAGACCGTGGCACCGCTGGTGCTGGTCGGCAAGGGCATCACCTTTGACTCAGGCGGCATCAGCCTGAAGCCCGGCGAGGGCATGGACGAGATGAAGTTCGACATGGGTGGCGCCGCCAGCGTGGTGGGCACCATGCGTGCCGTGGCGCAGCTCAAGCCCAAGCTCAATGTGATCGGCGTGATCGCCGCCTGCGAGAACATGCCCAGCGGCCGGGCACTGAAGCCGGGCGATGTGGTCACCAGCATGTCGGGCCAGACCATCGAGGTGCTCAACACCGATGCCGAAGGCCGCTTGATCCTGTGTGATGCGCTGACCTATGTCGAGCGCTTCAAGCCCGCCGCAGTGGTCGACATCGCCACCCTGACCGGCGCCTGCGTGGTGGCGCTGGGTGCCGTGCATTCGGGCATGTTCTCGCCCGACGAGGACCTGGCCGCCGATCTGCTGGCGGCCGGCCACGCCGCGCTGGACACCTGCTGGCGCTTGCCGCTGGACGAGGATTACGACGACCTGCTCAAGAGCAACTTTGCCGACATGGCCAACATCGGCGGCCGCGCCGGTGGCGCCATCACGGCGGCCATGTTCCTCAAGCGCTTCACCGCCAAGCTGCGCTGGGCGCACCTGGACATCGCCGCCACGGCCTGGAAGAGCGGCGCTGCCAAGGGCGCCACCGGCCGGCCGGTGGGCCTGCTGACGCATTGGGTGCTGGCCCAGGCCAAGTGAGCGGCTGGCGGCAGGGCATGATGGCACAGGTGGACTTTCACACCGGCCTGGCCGACAAGCTGCCCTATGCCTGCCGCTTGCTGCGCAAGGCCTACCGCGCCGGCAAGCGGGTGGTGGTGACCGGCGACGCGGCGCAGCTGGCCCGGCTGGACCAGCTGCTGTGGACCTTCGACCCCGGAGAGTTCATCCCCCATGCGCGCTTGCGCGCCGGCGAATCGCCGCCGCCCCACCTGGCGCCCACGCCGCTGTGGCTGGCCGAGCAGGCGGCAGACGCTGGCGCCTGCGACGTGCTGGTGAACCTGGGCCCGGGCGGCCTGGGCGGCGCAGCGCAAGACGCGCCACAAGGTGCAGCCTTGCCCGCTCGGGTGATCGAGCTGGTGGCACGGGCCGACGACGAAGTGGCCGCCGGCCGCCAGCGCTGGCGCGCCCACCTGGCCGCCGGCCGTGCGCCGGTGAACCACCCGCAGGACGCTGCCTGAACGCTGCGCCATGGCGCGGTGCGCAGACGCAGTGCCTGGCGCAATGCCCAGACGTGCTGCCCTGAAGCGGTGCGGTAACGCGGCATGCAGCTTGCTCGTTGACCCCAGGCCGCCACTGTTGCGCTAGGGCAAGCCCCGAGGGGCAGCGCCCCTGAAGCGGGCTGCAACCGGTGTATCGTTCCGGCGGTTGAGAAACCGCCTATCCGGCAGCGTTTCCACTCTCAACCCATCCATCCCATCCGGAGGTTTTTGCATGCAAGTCAAACTCAATGCCATCGTCGTGGCAGCCCTCGCTGTGCTCACAGGCACCGCCATGGCCCAGGACATGGTGGTCAAGATCGGCCACGTCGGTCCGGTCTCAGGTGCCCAGGCGCACTACGGCAAGGACAATGAAAACGGCGCCCGCATGGCCATCGAAGATCTGAACGCCAAGGGCGTGACGATCGGCGGCAAGAAGGTCAAGCTGGAACTGGTGGCCGAAGACGATGCCGCCGACCCGAAGCAGGGCACCGCTGCTGCACAGAAGCTGTGCGACGCCAAGGTGGCAGGCGTGGCCGGCCACCTCAACTCCGGCACCACCATCCCGGCGTCGTCCATCTACAACCAGTGCGGCATCCCGATGGTCACGCCGTCGGCCACCAACCCCAAGCTGACGCAGCAGGGCTTCAAGAACGTGTTCCGCCTGCTGGCCAATGACAACGCGCTGGGTGCCGGCCTGGCGCTGCATGCGGCCAACAACCTGAAGCTCAAGAAGGTCGCGATCATCGACGACCGCACCGCCTATGGCCAGGGCGTGGCCGAGGTCTTCAAGAAGACGGCGATGGCCCAGGGCATCCAGATCGTGGACGAGCAGTTCACCAACGACAAGGCCACCGACTTCATGGCCATCCTGACCGCCATCAAGGGCAAGGCGCCGGACGCGCGTGTTCTACGGCGGCATGGACCCGCAGGCCGGCCCGATGCTGCGCCAGATGGACCAGCTCGGCCTGTCGAACGTGAAGTTCTTCGGCGGCGACGGCATCTGCACCGCCAAGCTGGCCGAGTTGTCGGGCGGCGCCAAGAGCCTGGGCGGCGTGGTCTGCGCCGAAGGCGGCGCCAGCCTCGAGAAGATGCCTGGCGGCAAGGCCTGGAAGGCGCGCTACGACGCCAAGTTCCCGGGCCAGTTCCAGGTCTACAGCCCCTACGTCTACGACGCCGTGCACGTGCTGGTCGAAGCCATGGTGAAGGCCGGCTCGATCGATCCCAAGGTCTACATGCCCGCGCTGGCGGCCACCAACTACCAGGGCGTGACCACCAAGGTGGCGTTTGAGGCCGATGGCGAGCTGAAGAACCCCGCCATGACGCTGTACGTGTACAAAGACGGCAAGAAGGTTGCCTTGAACTGAGGCAGCAACGCTGCAGATGAAAAAAGGCGCCGTGAGGCGCCTTTTTTTCGCGGGCGCTGCAGACGCTGCAAGCGCTTCGGGCGCTTCGGGGGCTCAGGACCTGCCGAACAGCCGGCTCATGTCGGCCAGGCGCTGGCCGTGCCAGGGGTGCAGCTGGCTCCATTCGAAGCGCCACACCCACCAGCCCGAGGGGCTGCCGGGCAGGTTCATGCGGTTGTCGCCGGGCAGCACCAGGATGTCCTGCATCGGGTGCACCACAGTGTCGGCCACGCTGGCGGCGCCGGCGCGCAGCATCGCCCAGGCAATGTCGTGGCCGTCGGTGGCCAGGTAGGCCCGCGCATGGTGGCGCGCATGCTCGCTGGCCGCAGCCCACCAGCCCACGCTGGTGTTGTTGTCGTGGGTGCCGCTGTAGACCACGCTGTGCTGGCGGTGGTTGTGCGGCAGGAACAGGTTGCTGGCGTCGCCGTCGAAGGCGAACTGCAGCACTGCCATGCCGGGAAAGCCGCTGGCCTGCAGCAAGTCGCGCGCTGCCTGGGACAGCTCGCCCAGGTCTTCGGCGATCAGTGGCAGCGGGCCCAGCGCAGCATGGATGGCGTCGAACAGCGCCATGCCCGGCCCGGGCAGCCAGCGGCCACGCTCGGCGGTGGGCTCGGTGGCCGGGATTTCCCAGTAGTCGGCAAAGCCGCGGAAGTGGTCGATGCGCACGATGTCCACCAGGTCCAGCGTGCGGCGCATGCGTGCAATCCACCAGGCATAGGCTTCGTCTGCATGGGCTTGCCAGCGGTACAGCGGGTTGCCCCAGCGCTGGCCGGTGGCACTGAAATAGTCGGGCGGCACACCGGCCACCACGTTTGGCTGGCCGCTGGCATCGAGCGTGAACAGGTCCTGGCGGGCCCAGACCTCGGCGCTCTGGTGGGCGATGAAGATGGGCACGTCGCCGATGATCTGCACACCCTGGGCATGGGCGTGGGCGCGCAGGGCAGCCCATTGGCGGAAGAAGCACCACTGGCAGAACTGCCAGAAGCCGATGGCGTCGGCATGGCGCAGCCTGGCGGCGGCCATGGCCTGCGGCGCCCGCTGGGCCAGGCCGTCGGGCCAGGTGGTCCAGTCGGCCCAGCCGCTGGCGTCGCACTGGGCCATGAACAGCGCATAGTCGTCCAGCCAGCTGGCCTGGCGCTGGCAGAACGCGCGGAAGTCGGCCTGGTCGGCCCGGTCGGCGGTGCTGGTGCCGGCGGCAAAGGCCTGGGCTGCCAGGGCCAGGCGCTGCATGCGCCAGGGCACCATGGTGGCGAAGTCGATGCGACGCGGGTCGGCCGCCGGCGGGCTGGCCAGGGCGTCGGCGCCCAGCCAGCCGCGCTGCTGCAATTCGGCCAGGTCGATCAGCAGCACATTGCCGGCAAAGGCCGAATTGCTCATGTAGGGCGAGTTGCCCGGGCCGATGCCTTCCAGCGGCAAGGTCTGCCACAAGGTCTGGCCGGCGCTTTTGAGCCAGTCGATGAACTGGTAGGCCGCCAAGCCAAGGTCGCCGCTGCCGTGCGGGCCAGGCAAGGAGGTGGGGTGCAGCAGCACCCCGCTGGCGCGGGGAAATCGCATGGTGCTCAGGCTCCTGGGCGCGGTGGGGGGAGGGCGGGTGCAACGCTGGCCAGCAAGGCCACGCTGCGCCCACGCAGCATGACCTGGTGGCGGCAAGGCGCGGCCGATGCGGCGTTGACCGTGTCGTCGGCGGTGTCCAGCAGCGGCTGCCAATCGCCGGCCGGCAACTGGAATGCGGTGTCGGCCGGCTCGGCGTTGAACAGCAGCAGCAGTGGTTGCTGGCCGCGCCCCGGCGCACCGATGCAGGCGCCTAGCACCCGTGAGGCCGCCTGTGTCCAGTCCCAATCCTGCAGCGCGCTGCCGCCGCGGCGCAGCCAGCTCAGGTCTTGCAGGCCGTGCAGATCGGCCAGGCCGGTGTACCAGCTGGGCCGCAGCGGCAGCCAGGTGCGGCGCAGCGCCAGCACCCGGGCGGTGAAGCGGCACAGCGCGGTGTCGGCCTGCGGCCAGGCGATCCAGCTGATGGCGTTGTCCTGGCAGTAGGGGTTGTTGTTGCCTTGCTGGGTGTGGCCCAGTTCATCGCCGGCGGCCAGCATCGGCGTGCCCTGGCTCAGCAGCAGCGTGGCCAGCAGGGCACGCTGCAGCCGGCTGCGCAATTGCAGCACCTCGGGGTCGTCGGTCTCGCCTTCGATGCCGCAATTCCAGCTCAGGTTGTGGCCGTGGCCGTCGCGGTTTTGTTCGCCGTTGGCGGCGTTGTGGCGCAGGTCGTAGCTGACCAGGTCGCGCAGCGTGAAGCCATCGTGCGAAACGATGTAGTTGACCGATTCCGACGGTGTGCGCCGGCGCGCCTGCAGCCGCTGCGCCGAGCCTGCCAGCGCCTGTGCAAACTGGCCGCGTGTGACCGCACCGCCCAGCCAGAACGCGCGCACCGTGTCGCGGAAGCTGTCGTTCCATTCCAGCCAGCCACGCGGAAAATTGCCCACCTGGTAGCCGTTGGGTCCCAGGTCCCAGGGCTCGGCGATCAGCTTGCCCGCAGCCAGCAAGCGGCGCCAGCACCGGGTCTTGTGCGATGGCCTGGAAGAACGGGCCCTCGCGCTCGAAGCCACTGAGGCCGCGGCCCAGCGCGGGCGCCAGGTCGAAGCGGAAGCCGTCCACATGCATGTCCTGCACCCAGAAGCGCAGGCTGTCGAGCACCAGGCGCAGCACTGCCGGCTGGCGCATGTCCAGCGTGTTGCCGCAGCCGCTGTAGTTGTCGTAGGCCGCGCGCTGCTCGGGCGGCAGGCGGTAGCTGCCGGCGTTGTCGAGCCCGCGCCAGCAGAGCGTGGGGCCCCGCTCGTCGCCTTCGGCCGTGTGGTTGAACACCACGTCCAGCAGCACCTCGATGCCGGCGGCATGCAGGCTGCGCACCATGCCGCGAAACTCTTGCCGGGCCTGGGCCGGGTCGGCCGCCAGGCGCGGCGCCGGGCAGAAGAACCCCAGGGTGTTGTAGCCCCAGTGGTTGCTGAGGCCCATGCCGACCAGGCGCAATTCGTCCAGCCAGTGGTGCACCGGCAGCAGGCTGACGGCGGTGATGCCCAGGTCCTGCAGATGGCGCAGCACGGCCGGCTGCGCCAGGCCGGCATAGGTGCCGCGCAAGGGCTCGGGCACGCCGGGGTGCAGCGCGGTGTAGCTTTTGACATGCAGCTCGCACAGCACGGTGTCGGCCAGTGCGGTGCGCGGCGGGCGGTCGTCGCCCCAGTCGAAGTTGTCGTGCACCACCCTGGCCTTCAGCGCCGTGGCGGCGTTGTCGCGCGGGTCGGGCTGCAGCGGGTGGTCGCCGTCATGGCCGAAGTGCGCAGGGCCCCAGTCGAACTGGCCGACGATCTGGCGCGCATAGGGGTCCAGCAGCAGCTTGCGCGGGTTGAAGCGGTGGCCGCGGTCGGGCCGCCAGGGGCCATGGGCCCGCAGGCCGTACAGCTGGCCAGGCCGGCCCAGCGGGCTGTCGGGGTCGGCGCGCAGGTAGCCGTGCCACACGTCCAGCGTGTGGCCGGGCAATGGGCTGCGGTGGGTCTCCTGGCGGCCGTCGGCATCGAACAGGCACAGCGCGATGGCCTGGGCAGTGCTGCTGGCCACCGCGATGTTCAGGCCCTGGCCGTCCCAGTGCGCGCCCAGCGGCCAGGGCTGGCCGGCTTCCAGCACCAGCGGGGCGGGGGTCAGGCGGTCCATGCGGCCAGCCCGCAGGGCAGGGTCTGCGGGCCGCTGCCGGTCAGCGGGTTGGCATGGCAACCCGGGCAAAGCCGGTCGAAAGCGGTGCGGCTGGGCATCGTGGGCTAGGGCGTGAAAGTGGCGTGGAAGGGGCGTGAAGGGGCTGACAGGGCGCTGGACGGTTCAGTGCTTGGCCGGTGCGGCAGTCGGGTGTGTGGGCGTGCCGCCGTGCTGGCCTTCAGGCCTGCGCGTCCACGTGCCAGATCTGCGCAGCGTACTCGCGGATGGTGCGGTCGGCCGAAAACGGACCCATGCCGGCGACGTTGGCGATGGCCTGGCGGACCCAGGCGTCGGGGTCCTTGTACAGCGCATCGACCCGGGCCTGGGCGGCCACATAGGCCGCGTAGTCGGCCAGCAGCAGGTAATGGTCGCCGCCCCACAGCAGGCTGTCGATCAGCGGCCGGTAGCGCGCCGGCTCGTCGGGCGAGAAGGCACCGGCGGCGATCGAATCGAGCACCGCCTTGAGCTGCGGGTTGGATTCGTAGATGCGCATCGGCTGGTAGCCGGCAGTGCGGATGGCGGCCACCTCGTGCGCCAGCTTGCCGAAGATGAAGATGTTGTCGTCGCCGACGTTCTGCCGGATCTCGATGTTGGCGCCGTCGTCGGTGCCGATGGTCAGCGCGCCGTTGAGCGCCAGCTTCATGTTGCCGGTGCCCGAGGCCTCGGTGCCGGCGGTGCTGATCTGCTCGGACAGGTCGGCGCCCGGCATGATGGTCTCGGCCACCGACACGCCGTAGTTCGGGATGAACACCAGCTTGAGCTTGTCGCCGATGCGGGCGTCGTGGTTGATCACCTGGCCGACGTCGTGGATCAGCCGGATGATGTTCTTGGCGGTGGTGTAGCTGCTGGCCGCCTTGCCGGCAAAGATGACGGTGCGTGGCACCCAGTCGGCATTGGGCTGGGCCAGGATGGCGCGGTAGCGGGTCACCACATGCAGCACGTTGAGCAGCTGGCGCTTGTACTCGTGGATGCGCTTGACCTGCACGTCGAACAGGCTGGCCGGGTCCACGCTGACGCCGGTGGTCTTGTGGATCAGCGCGGCCAGGCGCTGCTTGTTGTGGGCCTTCACGGCCCGGAATTCGGCGCGGAAGCCGGCGTCGTCGGCATGCGCCACCAGGCCGCGCAGCAGGTCCAGGTCACGCCGCCAGGCGCTGCCCAGGGCGCTGTCGATCAGCTGGGTCAGGCCGGGGTTGGCCTGGGTCAGCCAGCGCCGCGGCGTGACGCCGTTGGTCATGTTGGTGAAGCGGTCGGGCCACAGCGCGGCAAAGTCCGAGAAGATGGTCTCGACCAGCAGGTCGCTGTGCAGCTTGGACACGCCATTGACCTTGTGGCTGCCGACGATCGACAGGTGGGCCATGCGCACCCGGCGCTCGCCACTCTCGTCGATCAGGCTCAGCCGGCGCTGGAATTCCATGTCGCCCGGCCGCAGCGCCTCGGCCTGCACCAGGAATTCATGGTTGATGCGGAAGATGATCTCCAGGTGGCGCGGCAGCACCTGCTGCATCAGCGCCCACCGGCCAGGTCTCCAGCGCCTCGGGCATCAGCGTGTGGTTGGTGTAGCTGAAGGTCTGCTGCGTCATGGCCCAGGCGGCCGCCCAGGCGAAGCCATGCTCGTCGACCAGCAGGCGCATCAGCTCGGCCACGCCGATGGCCGGGTGGGTGTCGTTGAGGTGGATGGCCACCTGGTCGGCCAGGTTGGCCAGGCTGCCGTGCTCGGCCAGGTGGCGCGCCAGGATGTCCTGGATCGAGGCGCTGGTGAAGAAGTATTCCTGGCGCAGCCGCAGCTCGCGCCCGGCGGGTGTGCTGTCGTTCGGGTACAGCACCCAGGAGATGTTCTCGAACTGGTTCTTGAACTCGGCGGCGCGGGCGTAGTCGCCCGAGTTGAAGGCGTGCAGGTCGATGTGGGCCGGCGCGGCGGCCTTCCACAGCCGCAGCGTGCTGACCCGCTCGGTGCCGTGGCCGGGGATCACATGGTCGTAGGCCTTGGCGCTGACCTCGCCGGCATGGCGCCACACCGGCACCGCGTCGGGCGATTCGGCGCGCTCGACCCAGCCGCCAAAGCGCACCGGGTAGTGGGTGCCGGGCCGCGGAAATTCCCAGGGCGTGCCGTCTTCCAGCCAGGGGTCGGGGTGCTCGATCTGCCGGCCCTGCACGATGCTTTGCGCAAACATGCCGAACTCATAGCGGATGCCGTAGCCATAGCTGGGCAGGCCCACGCTGGCCATGCTGTCGAGGAAGCAGGCGGCCAGCCGGCCCAGGCCGCCGTTGCCCAGCGCGGCGTCGGGTTCACGCGCCTCGATGTCTTCCAGCGTGCGGGCATGGTGGCCCACGCTGCCGGCAGCGGCGCTGTCGAGGTTCAGCGCGGCCAGCGCATTGCCCAGGCTGCGGCCGATCAGGAATTCCATCGACAGGTAGTACACCCGCCGGGCCTTGGCCGCGCGGTCGGCCGTGTCACCCGCCACCCAGCGGCGCGACAGCTCGGCGCGCGCCACCTGCGCGACGGCGGTCATCAGGTCGACCGCGCCGGCTTCGGCCGGGGCCACGCCCACGCTGTGCAGCAGGTGGCGCTCGACACGGGCTTGCAGGGAATCAGGGGCGGTGCTGCTGGGCGGGGCGGTGGTGCTCATGGGGGTCCTCTTCGGGTGGCAGGGCGGTGTGCGGGCACGCCATGCGGCGCGCGGGCGGGGCCGCTGCGGGTTGACAGCATTATTCATGCCTTGCCTGGCTGAAAACCCCGCCCAGCCATGGCACCATGCATCTTGTACCCGGGTTGTTGCTGGCCCATGTGGCCGGTGTGCAGTCCTTGGCAGCAGGAGACAGCAACACATGGCCAACAGTGATCTCGCCTCGAATTTCGACCTGCCCAAACGCAGCATTGCGCTGGTGCTGGCGGGCGGCCGCGGCAGCCGGCTCAAGCAGCTGACCGACAGCCGGGCCAAGCCGGCGGTGTACTTTGGCGGCAAGTTCCGCATCGTCGATTTCGCGCTCAGCAACTGCCTGAACTCGGGCATCCGCCGCATCGGTGTCATCACCCAGTACAAGAGCCACAGCCTGCTGCGCCATCTGCAGCGTGGCTGGGCCTTCCTCAAGTCCGAGATGAACGAGTTTGTCGACCTGCTGCCGGCACAGCAGCGGGTGGACGAAGACAGCTGGTACCGCGGCACGGCCGATGCGGTCTACCAGAACCAGGACATCCTGGCGGCCTATGGCGCCGACTACATCGTGGTGCTGGCGGGCGACCACATCTACAAGATGAACTACGCCCTGATGCTGGCCGACCATGTGGCGCGCGGGCACGACTGCACCGTGGGCTGCATCGAGGTGCCGCGCGAAGAAGCCCATGCCTTCGGTGTGATGGCCATCGACGAGCAGCACCGCATTCTTGAGTTTGTCGAAAAGCCGCCCGAGCCGCCGTCCATGCCCGGCAAGCCCGACCGCACGCTGGCCAGCATGGGCATCTACATCTTCAACGCCCGCTACCTGTACCGGGCGCTGGAGCGCGACATGGCCGACCCGCAGTCCAGCCATGATTTTGGCAAGGACATCATTCCGGCGGCGGTGCGCGAAGGCAAGGCGGTGGCCCATCCCTTCGACCTGAGCTGTGTCGGCACCAAGCCCGGCCTGCAGCCCTATTGGCGTGATGTGGGCACGATCGACGCCTACTGGGACGCCAACATCGACCTCACCGCCACCGACCCCGAGCTGAACCTCTACGACACCCGCTGGCCGATCTGGACCTACCAGCCCCAGTTGCCGCCGGCCAAGTTTGTGCACAACCAGCCCGACCAGCGTGGCAACGCGGTGGAGTCCTTGGTCTCGGGTGGCTGCATCGTCTCGGGCACGGTGTTCCGCTCGCTGCTGTTTTCCAGCGTGCGGGTGCACTCCTTCAGCACGGTGAACTGGAGCGTGCTGCTGCCCGAGGTGCAGGTGGGCCGCGGCGCGCGCCTGACCAAGGTGGTGGTCGACCGCGGCTGCACCATCCCCGACGGCATGGTGATCGGCGAAGACCCGGCCGAGGACGCCCGGCGCTTCCACCGCAGCGACAAGGGCGTGACCCTGGTGACGCGCGGCATGTTGCGGGCGATCGAACTCGGCAGCGCATGAAAGTCCTGCATGTGGCGGCCGAGGTCTACCCGCTGGTCAAGACCGGGGGCCTGGCCGATGTGGTGGCGGCGCTGCCGCCGGCGCTGGCCGAAGCCGGTGCCGATGTGCGGCTGTTGCTGCCGGGCCTGCCGGCAATCCTGGATGCGGTGCAGTCGGCGCGCACCGTGGTCGACATCGGCAGCTGCTTTGGTGCGCTGCGGGTGCGGCTGCTGCTGGGGCGCATGCCGGGCACGCAGTTGCCGGTCTATGTGGTCGACGCGCCCTACCTGTACCGCCGCGCGCGGCGGCCCCTACCAGGCCGCCGATGGCAGCGAATGGCCCGACAACCTGCAGCGCTTTGCCCTGCTGGGCTGGGTGGCCGCCCACCTGGCCGCCGACGATGCCGACCCGGCCTGGGTGCCCGACATCGTGCATGCGCACGACTGGCACGCGGCCATGGCCTGTGCCTACATGGCCGACCATGCGGCGTCAGCTGCGGCCTCGGTCTACACGGTGCACAACCTGGCCTTCCAGGGCCTGTTTCCCCACCATGACTGGGCCTTGCTGGGGCTGGGGTCGCGCTTCATGGCGCCATCGGGGCTGGAGTACCACGGCCAGTTGTCGTTCATGAAGGCGGGCCTGAAGTTCGCCGACAAGGTGAGCACGGTGAGCCCCAGCTATGCGCGTGAAATCGCGACGCTGGAATTCGGCTGCGGCCTGGACGGCGTGGTGCGCGGCCGTGGTGCCGACGTCAGCGGCATCCTCAACGGCATCGACACGGCGGTGTGGAGCCCGGCAGCCGATGCCGCCATCGCCAGCCGCTACGACCCGCCCAGATGGCCGGCAAGCTGGCCTGCCGCCAGGCGCTGCAGGCCACGCTGGGCCTGGTGGCCGACCCGGACGCCTTGCTGCTGACGGTGGTGAGCCGGCTCACGGCGCAAAAGGGGCTGGACCTGGTCTTGGCCGCCTTGCCGGCACTGGTGGCCGATGGTGTGCAGTTTGCCGTGCAGGGCACGGGCGAGCCGGCGCTGGAGGCGGCCTTTCGCATGGCCGAGCTGGCCCACCCGGGCCGGGTGGCGGTGCGCATCGGCTACGACGAAAACCGCGCCCACCAGCTGGTGGCCGGGGCCGACGTGATTGCCGTGCCCTCGCGCTTCGAGCCCTGTGGCCTGACGCAGTTGTACGGCCTGCGCTATGGCACGGCGCCGGTGGTGCGCCGGGTCGGCGGGCTGGCCGACACCGTGGTCGACGGCCATGCCGACGGCACAGCCGGCAGCCAGACCGGCTTTGTCTTCGACGCGGCCACACCGGCCGCCTTCGCTGCGGCCGTGCGGCGCGCCCAGGCGCTGCGCCGCGACGACCCCGTGGCCTGGCAGGCCCTGCTGCAGCGTGGCATGGCGCAAGACCTGTCCTGGGCCGGCCCGGCGCAGGACTATCTGGCGCTGTACGGCCAGGCGCTGGCGGCGCGTGCTGCTGCGCCCCGCGGCCTGGCTGGCTGACCGCCTGAGCAGCTGGCAGCCAGATCAGCTGGCGGCCCCAGCTCGGCCCGCCGCTGCACGGCTCACATCAGGGCCACGCCCTTGACCTGGGCGAACAAGGCATCCCCCGGCCGCAATGCCAGCGTCTCGGCGCTGCGCCGGGTGATGCGTGCCAGCAGCCGCACCGGGGGCGCTGCAGCCTGCCCGGCAGCCGCTGCCGGGCCCAGCCGCAATTGCAGCAAGGCGGTGCTGTGCTCGGTCTGCAGGGACTCCAGCCACACCGGCAGCACGTTGAGCACGCTGCTTTCTTGCGGCGGCTGGCGCGCCACGCTCACATCACGCGCCAGCACCCGGGCGCGCACCGCCTCCCCTGGTGCGGCGTCGGTGGCGCCGACCCACAGCGCGCCGCCATCAAAGGCCACCCGCGTCAGGCCGTAGGCGTGGTCGTGGTGGTCGACCCGCGCATGCAGCACCACGCTGGCCTCGTCCAGGCGCGCCAGCGGCAGGTCGGGCCGGGCCAGCAGGGCGGCCAGCGGGCCGGCCGCCTGCACCCGGCCGGCGTCCATCAGCACCAGGTGGTCGGCGAGCCGGGTCACCTCGTCCAGGGCATGGGTCACGTAGACGATGGGCAGAGCCAGTGCCCGGTGCAGGCGTTCCAGGTAGGGCAGGATTTCGGCCTTGCGCGCCGCGTCCAGCGCGGCCAGCGGCTCGTCCATCAGCAGCAGTTGGGGCGCCGTGGCCAAGGCCCGGGCGATGGCCACCCGCTGGCGCTCTCCGCCGGACAGCGTGGCCGGGCGGCGGTCCATCAGCGCGCCAATGCCCAGCAGTTGCACCACCGCGTCCAGGCCGAAGGCCTGTGCCGCAGCGGCCTGGCCTGGCCGCAGGCTGGCGGTGCTGCGCCGGCGGCCGTAGTCCAGGTTGGCGCGCACGCTCAGGTGCGGAAACAGCGCCGCCTCCTGGATCACATAACCCAGCGGCCGCTGGTGGGTGGGCATGAAGTGGCGCTGCGTGTCGTCTTGCCACAGTGCGCTGCCCAGGGCCACGCGGCCGGTGGCGCGCTCCAGCCCGGCGATGGCACGCAGCACCGTGGTCTTGCCGCAGCCCGACGCACCAAACAGCGCGGTGATGCCCTGGCCGGGCAGTTGCAGGTCCACATCGAGCGTGAAGTCACGCCGTGCCAGCTGCAGGCGGGCGTGGATCATGGCGGGCCCAGGCGTGCATCGCGCGCGGGCCGGTTGGCCCAGTACAGCGTGACCAGCACCAGCAAGGCAAACACCACCATGCCGGCGGCCATGCGGTGCGCCTGGGCAAATTCAGCCGCCTCGACATGCTCGAACAAGGCCACCGACAGCACCCGTGTCTCACCCGGAATGTTGCCGCCGATCATCAGCACCACGCCGAATTCGCCCACGGTGTGGGCAAAGCCCAGCACGCTGGCCGTCACCAGGCCGGGCCGGGCCAGCGGCAGCGCGACGCTGAAGAAGCGGTCGAGCGGGCCGGCCCGCAAGGTGGCGGCGGCCTCCAGCGTGCGCTCCGGGATGGCCTCGAAGGCCTGCTGCAGCGGCTGCACCACAAAGGGCATCGAATAAATGACCGAGGCCACCACCAGCCCGGCAAAGCTGAACGGCAGCCGGCCGAGGCCCAGCCACTGGGTGAACTGGCCGACAGGCCCTTGCGGGCCCATCAGCAGCAACAGGTAGAAGCCGATCACCGTGGGTGGCAGCACCAGCGGCATGGCCACCAGCGAGGCCAGCAGCGGCTTGAGGCGGGAGCGTGTGCGTGCCAGCCACCAGGCCAGCGGCGTGCCCAGCAGCAGCAGCAGCACGGTGCTCAGCCCGGCCAGTTGGGCCGTGAGCTGCACCACGGTCCAGGTCGCGGCGTCCATGGCCGGCCTAGCCGCCGTAGCCGTAGGCCTGGATCACCGCCTGGGCCTCGGGGCGCTTCAGCCAGGCCAGCAGTGCAGCAGCGGCGGGGTTTTTTTCGCCATGCTTGAGCAGCACCGCATCCTGGCGGATCTGGCCATGCAGCTGGGACGGCACGCGCCAGTACGAGCCGGTGACCGGCCTGCCGGGCACGGCCACCTGGGCCAGCGCGACAAAGCCCAGCTCGGCATTGCCGGTGGCGACGAACTGGTAGGCCTGCGCAATGCTTTCAGCCGTCACCAGCCGGGGCGCGATGGCCTCGCGCAGGCCGCGTGCGGCCAGCACTTGCAGCGCGGCGCTGCCATAGGGCGCCAGCTTGGGGTTGGCGACCGCCAGCTTGCTGAACTTGTCACTGGCCAGCACGGCGCCCTGGTCATCGACCAGGCCGGGCTGGGCGCTCCACAGCACCAGCACACCCACCGCATAGGTGAACTGGCTGCCCGCCACCGCATGGCCTTCGGCCACCAGACGCCTGGGCGTCTCGTCGTCGGCGGCGATCAGCACATCAAACGGGGCACCGGCGACCACCTGGCTGTAGAACTTGCCGGTGGCGCCGGTGGCGGTGCGCAGGGTGTGGCCGGTGGCGGCGGTGAAGCCTTCGGCAATCCTGGCCAGCGGGCCGGCAAAGTTGGCGGCCACGGCCACGGTCACCGTGTCGGCCTGCGCGGGCAGGCACAACAGCAGTGCAGCGGCGCAGGCGCCCAGGGCACTGGCACATCGGCTGCTTGGTCGGCTGCTTGATCTGCCGCTTGATCTGCCGCTTGATCTGCCGCTCAATTGGCTGCTGCATCGGCTGTGGAACATGGGTACTCCAGGGGTGGCGTGTGTGCGCGGTTCAATCGAGCATGGCCAGGATCACGCTGGACCCCTTGAACGCGGCGCAGGCGCGCACACCTTCGGCCAGGCCCAGGCTGTCCACCGACGCACGGGTGACCACGGCGCTGGCACTGCGGCCATGCCCCAGGTCGAGCGTGACCTCGGCGGTCACCGGGCCGGTGACGATGCGGCTGACCTGGCCCCACAGCTGGTTGCGGGCGCTGATGCGCAGGCCGGGGTCGGTCAGCAGCAACAGCGACGAGGCCTTGACCAGCAGCACCACCTCGCTGCCGATGGCCAGGCCCAGGGTTTCGGCCGACGTGCGGGTGACGACGGCGGCGAGCTGCAGCTGGTCGTCCAGGCGCACCAGCACTTCAACGTCGACCGGGCCAGCCTGCAGACCACACACCGTGCCTGCAAACTGGTTGCGGGCACTGCTGCGCACGGCCATGCGCCGCAGCAGGCGCTGGAAGCTCGGCATGTCGCCGCCCGGCGCATCGGCAAACTGCCCGGCCAGGCTGTCCAGCGCCTGCTGGTACTGCGCCTCCACCGCGCGGTACATGGCCACCAGGCGCCGGCCGTGCTCGGTCAGCAGGGTGCCGCCACCGGCGCGGCCACCGGCCGAGCGTTGCACCAGGGGCTGCTCGGCCAGGTTGTTCATCGCGTCCACCGCATCCCAGGCGGCCTTGTAAGACAGCGGCACCTGCTTGGCGGCCTGTGAGATCGACCCGTGCGCGGCAATGGCTTCCAGCAGCCGCACACGGGTGTCACCCAGGTAGGCGCCGCCTGCGGTGCTGACTTCCAGGTGCCCGGTCAGGCGCGCGGGGCTAGCGGGTTGGGTGCTTGTCTGCTGGCTTGTCTGGTGCTTGGCGCGCTGGCGCGGCTGGCGCCTTGCACCGCTTGCGGCCGGTTTGTTGGCGATGGCCGGGGCGGGCGGGGTGGGCGGGAACTGGCCATGTCAAAGCTGCATTGCGGGCAAAAAGCGTTATAGCTGAAATGATACAGCGCAGCCCTTGCCTCAGCACGCAGCAAAGCGCTGGCAGCGGGCGGCTGGCGCGGGCCGTGCTGCGACCGCCAAAAAAAAGGAGTGGCCAGATGGCCACTCCCTTGTCGCTGCGCGGCCCCGGCAGCAGCGCTTGCAAGCGCCGCTGCCGGGCAGTGCATCAGAAGTCGACGCCGTAGTACGAGCTCACGCGGCGGCCGTAGGCATCGGTGTAGGCCGGGCTGTCGCCCTTGGCGTAACGCGGTGCCTTCTCCAGCGTGTCTTGCGTCAGCGGCACCACATAACCTTCGAGCTTGGTGTCGTACTTCAGCATGGCCCAGGGCAGCGGGTAGCGGTCGGTGCCGATGCCCAGAAAGCCGCCGAATTCCAGCACGGCATAGCGCACATGGCCGCTCAACTTGTTGATCATCAGCCCGTCGATCGAGCCCAGTTTGTCACCAGCCGGGCTGTAGACGGCGGTGCCTTGCACGCGCTCAGAGCCGATCACGTCGTCGGTATGGGTGTTCAGGGTGGGGTTCATGGCTTCTCCTGTGAAGTGGGGGGTTCACAGCACCGCCGTGGGGGCCGGTGGTGTGAAGCCGCGCAGACATTGCGCTGACAAGGTAACTGTCGCTGCCAGCGCGGCGCTGTCCCAGCAGACGCTGGCCCGCTGGCCTGTAGGCATTTGCCTGCAG
>CAWJOQ010000039.1:0-148397 GCA_963844485.1 uncultured beta proteobacterium | reverse complement strand
TTCAGGTTCTGGTGGGTAGCGCAAACAACTCGCACATCCACCGCAATCTCCTGCCGACCACCGACCCGCTCGATCTTGCGCTCCTGCAAAAAGCGCAGCAGCTTGGCCTGCAGTGGGTGCGGCAGGTCGCCGATCTCATCGAGAAACAAGGTGCCGCCATTTGCCGTTTCGATCTTGCCGACGGTGGTCTTGGTGGCGCCGGTGAAAGCACCCCGCTCATGACCGAAAAGTTCGCTTTCCAGCAGCGCTTCCGGAATGGCGGCGCAATTGATGGCGACAAACTTGCCGCTGCGCTTGCTGGCTTGGTGCAGGCCCTGGGCCAACACCTCCTTGCCGGTGCCGCTTTCGCCCAGCAACAGCACAGTCGCGTTGCTGGTCGCAACCCGCTCGACCATGCGGCCGATGCGCAGCATCTCCGGGTCCCGCGTGATCAAGCCGCTCAGCGCATCCGGCTGGTGAATCGCCTGCAACCGCCGGTTCTCAGCCTGCAACTCAGCCAACCGAAACGCCCGGTCGATGGTCAAGCCCAGCAATTCCGGCTCGAAGGGCTTGGCGAAAAAATCGTAGGCGCCCAAGCGCAATGGCACGCAATGCATTGGCCTGGTCGTTCTGCCCGGTCAGCACGATCACCTTGACGTTGGGGTCCGCGCTCAACAACTGTTCCAGCAGCTTGAAACCCTCGCTGGTGGAATCGGGGTCAGGCGGCAGGCCCAGGTCCATGGTCACCACCGCTGGCTGGTGGCGGCGGAACTGCACCAGCGCCGATTCACGGTCGCTGGCGGTCACGCAGTCGAAGCGGTCCAGGCTCCACTTGATCTGCTTTTGCAGCGCCAGATCGTCTTCGACGATCAGCAGCGGGGTCGACGGCACAGCACTCATGGCGCCCATCCCGACGCGTGCAGATCACTGCCAGTGCGCAGGTCGAACAAGGGCATCAGCAAGGTGATGATCGTGCCCTGGCCCAATTCACTTTTCACGTCGATGCTCCCGCCCAATTCCTTGATGTACTGAAAGCTCTCGTAAGACCCGATGCCCATGCCGCTGGTCTTGGTGGAGTTGAAGGGCCGGAACAAGCGGTGCTGGATGAACTCAGGCGCCATGCCTACACCGGTGTCGCCCACCTCGACCAGCACACGGCCCGCCGCTTGGGCCAGCCGCACCCACACCGTACCCGAGTTGGGCGTGGCGTCCAGGGCATTCTGCACAACATGGCCGATCACCCGCTCCAGCCGCTGCGCATGGCCGCGGGTGGCCACCCTGTCGTCCACTTGCACCACCAGCTGCCGGCCGCGCTGGCGGGCAGCGCTTTCAATGCGCTGCAGGATGGGCGCCAGTTCCACACCCGACGCTGTGCCTGCGGGTTTTTCGCCTTCACGCAGCTGCAGCATCATCTGCCGCATCTTGTCGAGCGAGCTTTCCACCGTCATCACCATGTCGGCTTGAAACTCGGGGTTGTCGCGGTGGCGCTCGGCGTTTTTCATCATCAGCGACAGCTGGGTGATGATGTTCTTCAAGTCGTGCACCACAAAGGCACTCATCTTGTTGAAGGCATCGAACTTGCGCGCTTCCAGCAAGGCCTCGGTGGCGTGCATCTGGGCCAGGAAGCCGGCCGCCTGGCGCGCGGCGGTCTTGAGCAGATCACGCACTTCCCAGTCCAACGCCACGTCGGTGCGGGGTTTGGCCAGCACCACAAAGCCCAGCATCTCGTCGCCCACCAGCAGGGGCACGACCAACCAGGCGCTGGGCAGTTCGTTCAGCCAGGCCGGCACCAGCGCCGCGTCGTCGGCAGCACTGCTGCCGGTGCGTGCCGCACCCAGATCGATGATCCATTCACGCTCGGCCATCAGGCGCGAGAAGGGCGAATCCGTGGGCTCACGCACCGGCAGTTCAGGCAGATTCCAGGTGGCCGACTGCACGAACTGGTCATCGCCCAGGGCCTTGAACCACAGCGCGCCAGCTGAACACTCCACCATGTCGGCAAGCCCCCGCACCACCAGCGCGCCCACTTCCTGGGGCGCGCTCTTGGTCGACAGCATGGCGGTGAAGCGCAGCCACTCCAGGCGGTAGTCGTAGCGGTAGCTGAAGAAGTTCTTGCCCAGAAAGACGCGCAGCCGTGCGCGCAGGGCGCCCGACAACACCAGCACCAGCAGCAGCACCAGCGCGGCAAACAGCAGTGCCACCTGCAGCGCCCCGCCCCAGGTGCCGCCGAAGAAGCGCACGTAGTAGCCCACGGCGGCGATGAACAGCAGGTACAGGCCAATCAGCAACAGCGATGCCGAATAGAACGCGGCCGTCTTGGACACCTGCACCTTGGCCAGCCAGCGCTGGCTGCGGCTGCTGGCCATCAGCAGCAGCGGCACGGCCAGCGCATGCACCAGACTGCGGGCAGTGAGCGCATCGGCGTCGAAGCTGCCGAACATCAGCGCCTGGCTGAACAGGTAGATGTCGAACAAAAAGACGACACCCAGGCCAAGACACAGGGGCTTGGCACCCCACCGGCCCTGCTCGGCCTGGTTGCGGAACACCTGCTCGACCAGCAACAAACCGAGTACTGCCCAGGCCATCTGGCTGATCAGCAGCGCACGGGCCACCGCCGCCTGGGCACCGACGTCCAAGCCGAGCAAAGCATTGCATGCTGCGCCAAACACCAGCAGCAATCCAGGCAAGGCGGGCCACCAGCGTGCGCGCCTGGGGGCCAGCTGGTGGGCCATCGGCCGCAACAACAACAGCATGAAGCCGGCCCAAGCGGCGTAGCGCAGTTGGTCAAAAGCCAGCGCCAGATGCCAGGTCAACCGCTTGGTCGACACCTGGTCGGCCAAGCCGGCCAAGCCCCAGGCCAAGGAGGCCAACACCGCCGCCATCAACCACGGTGCAGCGCGATCGACAGGCCGCTGCAGCAGACCACTGCGCAGCAGATGGACGGCATACGCGCCATACAACAGCGCCACCAGGCAGAAGCCGGCAAACTGCAAGCCAGCGGCTGGCGAGTCAAGACCGGGCAACTGGAAGTTCAGCAAGTCGTCGACCCAGAGCATGGCGACGGCAACAGCGTCAACTGCCGCACGCGGCGCGCGGCCACCCCGGAGACCGGCGTCAAAGCCGACGCGAACGCCGGCACCAGCAGCGCAGCCACTGCCTCAGCGGGCGCCCTTGCCCGTGAGCACCACGCCCACAGTCTCGATCAGGATGACGAAGTCGAGAAACAAGCTGTGGTTCTTGACGTAATACAGGTCGTACTGCAACTTTTCCTGCGAATCCTCGACCGTGGACCCGTACTGGTAGCGCACCTGGGCCCAGCCAGTGACGCCCGGCTTGAGGCTGTGGCGCACGGCGTAATAGGGGATCTCATTGGTCAGCTGCTCCACGAAGAAGGGCCGCTCGGGGCGCGGGCCGACCAGGCTCATGTCGCCGCTCAGCACGTTGAACAGCTGCGGCAGTTCATCAACCCGGATCAAACGGATGATGTTGCCGACACGGGTGACACGGCTGTCATTGGCGGTGGCCCAGCGCGGCTTGCCGTCTTGCTCGGCATCGGTGCGCATGCTGCGGAACTTGGTCACCAGGAAGGGCTTGCTGTTGAAGCCCACCCGCTCCTGGCGGTAGAACACCGGGCCGCGACTTTCCAGCTTGATGGCGATGGCCGTGACCAGCATGATGGGCATCGACAGGATGATCAGCACGCTGGAACACAGGATGTCGAAGACACGCTTGACGGCCGTGCGGTAGAAGCCCTGGTCGAAGCCGTCGCCAAAGATCAGCCAGCCGGCGTTGACAAAGTCGATGCGGATCTGGCCGAGCATGCGCTCGAAGTAGGTGGTGACGTCGAACACCCGCACACCCGAGAGCTTGCAATCCAGCAGTTCGCGCAGCGGCATGCTGCCGGCGCGGCGCTCGGTCAGCGCCACGATGATCTCGTCGACACCCAGGCGCTTGGCGGTCTGGGTGAGTGACTGCTCGGCGGTCAGGCGCTCGGCCACGGGCACCGTGGTCTGCTTTTCATTCGGGCCGGGAAAATAGCCGACGATGGTGGCCAGCGGGTCGGCCGCACGCAGCGTGCCACCCACCATCTGGGCGGCCGGGCCCGAACCGAAGATCAGCACCCGCGAGCCAGCGCGTGACTTGGTGGCCCAGTAGCCCATCACCACCCGGCGCAAGATCAGCGCAGCGATCACCAGCATGGCCGACGCGCGGATGGCATCGACATTGCCGAAGCCCACCGGCAACACCTGGAAGATCTGGTAGGTCAGCAGCAAGGCCAGCACCAAGGCCAAGGCGGCGCGCAAAGTGGATTCGACCACCGACCAATCCTGGGCGCGCTGGTACAGGCCCGATGCGCTGTTGATGACGAACAGGCCGGCGGCGAGCGACACCACCTGGGCGCCGGCCATCGGGATGGCCAGGCGCAGGCTTTCGGCCTGGGCCAGCATCACACCCGCCAAGGCCAGCAGCGACAGCAGAAAGTCAAACGCAATGCGCCGCAAGGTCCAGGCGTGGAAGTAATGGTTGAACAGCTCTGACCATGGAAATCTCCTGACGGAACCCAGTGCAACACCGAACCCGGGTTCCGGGCAATTCGCAGGCCACGCAGAAGCGGCCGAAGGGACAGCTGCATGCAGGCCGTCGAGATCACCCGACTTTAAGCACCGCACGGGCCCGGGGGCAATCCCACCGCTGCGGGGGGCCTGCGACCGATCTCACGCCTTGGGTGGATTGTTGCATCGGCCACCCGGGTGGGCGCTGCGCAAGATCAATCGGACGTGACCAGATCCTTGCTGGCGGGGCTGGCGGCATGCGCCTCCGGGCGCGGGCGCAGCGGTTGCGGCGCCGGGCTTGGCTGCACCGCCGCCAGGTCGGAATGGGTGCTGCCGGTCTGCAGGGCCACCACGCAGCGCTGCCAGGCGGCATCGGGCGCCGGGACGGAGAAGCCGTAGAAGATCTGGCCGCCTGATTCCAGGCGCCGCACCGCGGTGGCTTCGGCCAAGGCGGTCTCGTTTTCACCCAGGTCCACTTCGACCCAGCCACGCGTGCCCTCGGGCACCGGCAGCGCACATTCGGCCTGGAAGCCGTGCAGCGACAGCTCGATCACCTGCAGCGGGTAGCACAGCCGGGTGTCGTAGGACCGCACCGACAACCGCGCCGGGCAGCGGATGGAAAAGCGCTGGTGCTGGCGCAGGCTCAGCAATTCATCGGCGCCGCGCGACGGGGCGGGCAGCACGGCGCGGTAGGCCGGGCGGTCGTAGATCGACCGCAGCAACAGGCGCTGGCGGTCGTTCAAGCGACTGGAAGACCTGGGTGCGCTGGTTGAAGAAGTGGTCCATCATCGCCGGCGTCATCACCGGGTCGTTGGTGGTGAAGAACCGCCGGTTGGGCGCCCGGATGTTCGGCAACTGCGTTTCAACAAAGTAGCGGAACAGGTTCTTGCGCGGCCGCCTGTGCGCATAAGCCCGGTTGAACACATCCGGCGCATGCTGCAGGTCCAGCGTGGCCCCCACCGCCGGGGCGCCATTGGCGAAGTCGTAGTTGTCGACCACCTGCGCCTGCAGCCGCTCGAAGAACAGCAGCGACTCGTACATCTCGATCTTGTTCGGGTTGACCGCGATCACGATGTGCCGGGTGTCGAAGTACTCGCGGCAGTACTCGTACATGAACTTCATCAACGGGAACAGGATGCGCCCGCCGGTGCGGCGGAACTTCGGGTCGATGGCCAAGCGCCGAAATTTCAGCGATCTTGCCGGTCTTGGTGCGCAGTTGGCCGAGGTTGAACACCGATTGCAGCGGAAAGCCGAACACACCTTCGCGGATCATCGAGATCGTGCCGACCACCTGCCCGTCCCATTTGGCGCACAGCGTGGTGGTGGTCGGCAGCGCGTGGTAGATCGTCACCCGCATGCCGGACGGGTCGGGTTGCATGAAGCCGGCGGCCACATAGGCATCGTGCAGGATGCGGAAACACGCTTCCAGCTCATCCTGGGTGTCGGCGATCTTGAGCTCCAGCCGGGCATCGGGCCGGTCGTCGCAGTCGATGAAGTTGCGAAACAAGGCAAAGCGCAGGCGGCGCGGCAACAAGCCCAAGGCCATGCGTGCCGCCTGGTGCAGCGACTTGCGGACGATCGAAGCCAGGGAACGTTTCATGTGCGTGGCAGACAGTGCCAAGGCGGGGCGCCGGACGACGCCCTCAGACACCTCGTCCTGTCTGATCGGCAGAACAGCCTGCCACTGAAGCGATTGGCGCCATCTGCCTGTAACAGCCTGTGCGCTGTGCGCAGGCCGGGGACCGGCTGGCGGGCTCCGGCATCCCCAATTCAGACCCCGCCAGGCGCGGCCGCACGGGGGGCAACAGGGCTACATTGATGCAGCGCCCAGCGCATGCATCCGGCCCGTGCGCAGATCCGACACGCCGGGCGGGCGCACCGCCCGCCCGGCCGATCCCTGAGGACCCCAGACCATGAAGATCGCCTTCACGTCCTGCATGGCGTTCACCGTGTTCGCCCAGCAACCGGTGTGGGACCAGATCGCCGCGCAGCAGCCCGACCGGCTGCTGCTGCTGGGCGACTCGATCTACATCGACGCGCCGCCCTACCCGATCGGCATGGTCCACCCCAAGGAGATGGCGCCGGTGGAATTTCTGCAGCATGTGCTGGCGCGCTGGCGCACCCAGCTCGACCAGCCGCAGTTCCGCGCCCTGGTGTCGGCCGTGCCCACCGACGCGATCTGGGACGACCATGACTTTCTCTGGGACGAGAGCTATGGCGAAGGCGCGATCGGCAAGGTGGTCTACCAGGACAACATCCGCGTCTCGCGCGCGCTGTTCAATGCCTTCTGCCGCACGCTGGACGCGCGGCTGGCGCCGGGCAGCTTCCCGGCCGTCTACAACGACGCCCGCATCAACCAGCCCAACGAGCCGCCACCGGGCTACCGCCACCGCGCTGCTGGCGCCCGACCTGCACCTGCACCTGACCGACGGCCGCTCCTGGCGCATCAAGCGCGACATGCTGGGCGCCAACCAGCGGGCGCAGATCGAGGCCAAGCTGGCAGCAGCACCCGCCGCCGTGCACCTGATTGCATCGGGTTCGGTGGTGCAGGCCGACGATGACGCACGTTGGGCGCTGTTTGACGACCATGCCTGGCTGCTGGCGCTGGCCCGGCGCTACAAGATCCTGGTGCTCAGCGGCGACATCCATGCCAACCGCTTCAAGTCCACCAACCTGGGTGACGGCCGCTGGCTGCACGACGCCACCGCCTCGGGTGCGGCGGTGTGCAAGCTGGTGGGCGTGGGCTCGAAGTGCCAGAACTATGGCCTGCTGAGCACCGACGCCAGCACGCTGCGGCTGGATTTTTTCAGCCACGGCACACCGGACTCGGTCGGCTCCTGGGCGATTGACCGCGCCAGCTGGCGCGCCAGCAGCGTGGGCTGACGGCCGTGGGGCGCTGGCGCTGGTCGCCTGGACCTGGCGTGGCCCTGGCGGTGACTGCGGCCGCGCCGCGTCAGTCGGCCCAGGCCATGGCCGGCCGGGCGATCGGCCGCAGGCTCTCGTAGGCACGCGCGGCGCGCAGCACCAGCGCGTCGCCGAACATCGGGCCCACCAACTGCAGGCCGATCGGCAGGCCGTCTGCCGTCAGGCCGCAGGGGATGCTGCAGGCCGGCTGCTGGCTCAGGTTGAAGGGGTAGGAAAACGGCGTCCAGCCCAGCATGGCCTCCGGGCTCAGCGGGCGAATGGCCGGCCGGCTTGGCGGCGAACGCCGGCACCGCCACCGCCGGCGTGGCGATCAGGTCGTAGCGCTGCATGAACTGCCGCAACTGCGAGCCCAGTGCGCCACGCCGCAGGTTCAGCTGCTGGATCTGCAGCGCGCTGTACTGCGCACCTTGCGCCGCCTCGGCCGCAAAGTCCGGGTCGGCCAGGGCCTGCTGTGCCGGCGTCATGCCGCTCCACACCGTGAGCGCGCCCAAAAACCACAGGCCGGTGCAGATGTCCAGCGGGTCGTCAATGCCGGGGTCGACCTGCTCGACCACTGCGCCCAGGGCCTGCAGGTCGTGCACCGCCCGGTGCACGGCGGCGGCCACTTCGGGGTGCACGTTTCGGGCGTAGCCCAGGGTGGGTGAATAGGCGATGCGCAGGCCGCGCACACCGTCGTGCAGGCCCACGCGGTAATCGCGGCCATCGGGCTGCAACGCCGTCCAATCACGCGCATCAGGCTGGCTCATCACATTGAGCATCAGGGCCGCATCGGCCACGCCCATGGTGTGCGGGCCCAGGTGGGCCACGCTGCCAAAGGGCGACAGGGGGTAGGCCGGCACCCGGCCAAAGCTGGGCTTCAGGCCGAAGTTGCCGCAAAAAGCCGCCGGAATGCGCACTGAACCCGCGCCGTCGGTGCCCACGCTCAGCGGCCCCAGGCCGGCGGCCACCGCCGCCGCCGTGCCACCCGACGAGCCGCCGGGGGTGCACGACAAATCCCAGGGGTTGCGGGTGATGCCGGTCAGCGGCGAATTGGTTTCGCCCTTGCAGCCGAATTCGGGCGTGGTGGTCTTGCCCAGCAGCACGGCGCCGGCCTCGCGCAGGCGGGCAGTCACCGGGGCGTCCACGTCCCAGGGCTGGGCGGGGTCGACCGTGCGCGACCCACGCAGCGTGGGCCAGCCACGGGTCAGGATCAGGTCCTTCACCGAGGTCGGCACACCGTCCAGCGCGCCCTGGGCCGCGCCAGCCTGCCAGCGCGCTTCGCTGGCACGGGCGCTGGCCAGGGCCGCTGCGTCATCGACCAGGCAGAAGGCATTGAGCTGCGGGTTCAGGCGGGCAATGCGCTGCAGCACCGCCTGGGTGGCTTCGACCGGCGACGCCGCCCCGCTGCGGTAGAGCGCCAACAGCTCGGTGGCGGTGCAATCGGTCAGCTGGGTGGGCATGGCCATGGGGCTGGCTCCTGGGGGGTGGCGTTGGAAAGTGCAGGCGCGCTGTCGGACCTTGAACCGGCCACAGGACCGGCCCAAGGACCGCCGGCAGATTCAGGCGTCGCTGCCGTGGTGCAAAAAGTCAGCCGCCAGGTGCGCCAGGCTGCGCAGGCCGACGATCAGGCAGCCCTCGTCGACATAGAACCGGGGTGAATGGTTGGGCGCGGCCTTGTTCGGGTCGGTGCCGGTGGGCACCACGCCGACAAAATAGAACAGCCCCGGTGCCTCGCGCTGGAAGAAGGAGAAGTCTTCCGAGCCCATCACCTTGGGCACCAGCATCAGCCGGTCTTCACCCACGCTGCGGGCCAGGCTGGGCCGCATGGCCTCGGTCAGCACCGGGTCGTTGACGGTGACCGGGTAGTGCTTGTTGATGCAGACCACGCAGTTGGCGCGGTTGCCACGCGCAATCGCCTCGCCCAGGTAGGTGACGCGCTCGTGGATGTCGTCGCGCATGGCTTCGTCGAAGGTGCGGATGGTGCCGGTCATCACCACCTCGTCAGGGATGATGTTCTGGCGCAAACCGCCATGGATGGTGCCGATGGTGACCACCGCCGGCTCGCGCGTCAGGTCGACCTGGCGGCTGACCACGGTCTGCAGGCCCATCACCACCTGGGCGCTGGTGACGATCGGGTCGACACCGGCCCAGGGCATGGCGCCGTGGGTCTGGCTGCCGCGCACGGTGATCTTCAGGCTGTCGCTGCTGGCCATGGTGGGGCCGGGGCGGTAGCCGATCACGCCCACCGGCAGCCGGCTGGTGACATGCAGGCCGAACACGGCGTCGGGCCGGGGGTTCTGCATCACGCCTTCGGCGACCATCATCTTGGCGCCGCCGTCTTCACCCTCGGGCGGCATTTCCTCGGCCGGCTGGAAGATGAACTTCACCGTGCCGGGCAACTGCGCGCGCAGGCCGGCCAGCACCTCGGCCACGCCCATCAGGATGGCGGTGTGGGTGTCGTGGCCGCAGGCGTGCATCACGCCCACCTGCTCGCCGTTCCATTCGGCCTTGGCCTTGCTGGCGAACGGGATGTCGACCTCCTCGGCCACCGGCAGGCCGTCCATGTCGGCGCGCAGCGCCACCACCGGGCCCGGCAGGCCGCCCTTGAGCAAACCGACCACACCGGTGTGGGCCACGCCGGTGGTGACGTCGTCCAGGCCCAGCGCGCGCAGATGCGCGGCGACGATGCCGGCGGTGCGGAACTCGCGGTTGCCCAGCTCGGGGTGGGCGTGGAAATCACGCCGCCAGGCTGTCACGCGGTCTAGCACGGCAGCGGCGGCGGTGTCGATCAAGGCGGCCAGGGCGCTGGCTGCAACGGGCTTGTCGGTGGTCATCGGGTTCTCCAGGGGTTGTGGGGGCTGCGTCAGTTCTTGAAATCACCCGCCCAGACAACAACCCACTTGGCGGGGTCGATGTAGCGGCGCAGGGCGGCATTGACCTGGTCGAGCGTCAGCGCGGCAATCGCATCGTCGGTGGCCTGCTGCAGCGCAAAGCGGCGCTGCAGGTACAGGTTGTTGACCAGTCCAGCGGCCACCGCCGGGTCTTGTGCCCGGCCCAGGCGGCGCTGGTTGAGCAAGCCGACCCGGCTTTCGTCCAGCTCTTGCTGGCTGAAGCCGTCTTGCAGGGCCCGCGCCACCTCTTCGCGCAGCGCGGCTTCCACCTTGGGCTGGTTCTGCGGCGCGAAGATGGCCGACGCCTGCCATGGCGAGGCCAGCTCGAAGTTGTTCCACAGCACATAGCTGCGCACGTCGTAGCTCAGACCGTCTTTTTCGCGGATGCGTGCCCACAGCCGGGAATTGGCGCTACCGCCCAGCAGGTGGTTGGCCACCAGCATGGCCGGGTAGTCGGGGTGGGTGTCGTTCAGTGCCAGCGGCTGCTCCAGCAGCAGGTTGGCATTGGGCTTGTCGGGCGTGGCCAGCAGCAGGCGCAGCGGCGGCGCAGCCACCAGCGGCTGGGGCGCCCGCACAAAGGCTGCGCCGGGCAGCGCACCAGCTGCCGGCGCAGCCCAGTCGCCAAAGGCCTGGGCCAGCGCCGCCTGCAGCGCCGGCACGTCGATGTCGCCCACGGCACTGAACTCGCCCTGCGCCGCACTGACAAATCGGCGGTGCACCGCCCGCACCGCGTCGACGTTGACGGCGTTCAGTTCTTGCACCGTCTCGTCGAAGCTGTTGGCATAGCGCAGGTCACCCTTGGGATAAGGGTTGCCGTGGCGCTGCAGCGCATTGCCCGCCACCGCGCCAGGCTCGCTGCGCTGGGCGGCGATGGCGGCCAGCAGCTGGCGCCGGCGCTCGTCCAGGGCATCGGCCGGCAAGGCCGGCGCACGCAACAGCCGGCCCACCAGGGCCACCACCGCCGGCAGGTGCTCGCGCACGGTGGTGATGCCCACGCTCAGGCCCTGGCCACCGGCGCCAAAGCTGACCTCGGCGCGCAGCGCGTCGAAGGCGTCGCTGATCTGGGCCCGGCTCATGCCGGCACCGCCCTTGTCGATCAGCCCGCCCAGCATGGACACCGCCATGCCCTGGCCACGCAGGCTGTCGACATCGCCAAAGCGCAGCACCAGCCGCGCCTGCACCGTGGCGCCGCGCGTGCCCTTGGGCAGCAAGGCCACTTTCAAGCCGCTGGGCAGGCTGCTGACCTGGGTGCGCGCGTCCAGGTTGGCCGGCGTGGCGTCGAAGGCCTCGGCCTGGGCCACGGCGGCGTCGCCGGTGTAGCCCTTGAGCATGCGGCGCCACGTCCACCAGCGCCGGGTCGGGTGCGCGCCGGGGCGCATCCGCGGGCAGGTAGGTGCCCACGGTGCGGTTGTCGGGCAGCAAGTAGGCCTGGGCCACGCGCTGCACGTCGGCCAGGCGTCAGCTTGCGCATGCGGTCGCGGTCCAGAAAGTACAGCCGCCAGTCGCCGTTGCCGATGGCCTCGCTCAGTGCCACGCCCACCCGCTCGGGGTCGCTGAAGCCCTGCGTCCCAGTCGTTCAGCCACTGGGTGCGCACCCGCTCCAGCTCTTCGGCGGTGAAGGGCTCGGTGGCGATGGCGTCCACCGTGGCAAACAAGGCGTTGCGGGCGGCCTCGACATCCTGGCCAGGCGCCAGCTGCAGGCCCAGCATCAAGCGGGCCTGGCTCGGCCACCGACCAGCTGAAGCCGAAGCTGCTGGCGGCCAGCTTGGTGTCGACCAGGCGCTTGTGCAGGCGGCCCGACGGCGCATTGCCCAGCATGGCGGCCAGCGCGTCGGTGGCGGCAAAGTCGGGGTGGCCCGCCGGCACGCCGTGCCAGGCCGCCAGCAGGAAGGGCGCGCCGCCCTTGCGCCGCACCGTCACCGTGCGTTCACCGTTCTGCGCCGGGTCCACGGTGTAGGTCGGCGGCAGCACCCGTGCCGGCCGGGGAATGGGGCCGAAACTCTGCGCCACCCAGCCCAGCACCTGGGCCGGGTCGAACTTGCCGGCCACCACCAGGGTGGCGTTGTCGGGCTGGTAGTGCAGGCGGTAGAAGGCCTGCAGCCGGTCGATGTCGACGTTCTCGACATCGGCGCGCGCGCCGATGGTCGACTTGCCGTAGTTGTGCCACTGGTACATGGTGGCCAGGGTCTGCTGCAGGGTGGCGCGCACCGGGTTGTTTTCACCCGATTCCATCTCGTTGCGCACCACCGTCATTTCGGTGTCCAGGTCGCTGCGGGCGATCAGGCTGTTGACCATGGCATCGGCCTGCCAGGCCAGGTACCAGCGCAGGTTGTCGTCGTTGGCACTGAAACTGGCGAAGTAGTTGGTGCGGTCGAAGCTGGTGGTGCCGTTGAAGCGCAGGCCGCGGCGGCTGAGCTCGCCCATCACATTGCGCTGGCTGGACGTGCCCTTGAAGATCAGGTGCTCCAGCAGGTGCGCCATGCCGGTCTCGCCATAGTTCTCGTGCCGCGACCCCACCCGGTAGGTGACATTGACGGTGGTGCTGGGCTTGGTGGCGTCAGGCACCAGCAGCACCTGCAGGCCGTTGGCCAGGCGGTACTCGGTGATGCCTTCGACCTGGGTGACCTGCTGCAGCCCGGCGGGCAGGGCCTGGGTCTGCGCTTGGGCGTTGGGGGCCAGCACCAGGGTCGCCAGGCTGAAGGCCACGCCGGCGGCCGAGGTGGTGGCCAGCGCGGCGCTGCCCAGCAGCAGGCTGGCGGCCAAGTGGCGCAGATGCCGAAGTTGGCGCAGGTGGCGCAGGTGGCGAACGTGGTCTAAGGCGGGCAGCGGGCGCAGGGTCATGGTGGCGGCGGGTGACATGAACAACCGCAAAGTCTAGGCGGCACTGGCTTGCAGACGTGCCAGCAGGGCCGGCAAGGCCAGCTTCTGCGTCAACACCTCGCCCATGTGGCGGGCGCAGCGGCGGTGCACCCGGTCGAAGCGGGTCCATTCAAAGTCGTCCATCTCGGGCCGGTCGCGGCCCCAGGTGTCGCTGTAGCTGGTGTCGCAATGGCAGCTGGCGGTGTCGAAGCGCGCGCTGAGCACGGCAAACAGATGCAGGTCCTTGCGCGGGCGGTAGGCCATCTGCCCCAGGTCGAGCAGGCGTTGGCCGCTGAAGTCGAGGCCGCATTCCTCGCGGGTTTCGCGCAGTGCGGTTTGCAGCGGCGTCTCACCGGGGTTGACGCCGCCCTTGGGGATGTCCCAGTGCCAGGCGCCGGTGACATGGCACAGCAGCAGTTCATGCTGCGGGTTCAGCACCAGGATGCCGCAGGACAAGGTCTTCATGCGGCGGCGGGCAGGCCCTGGGCCGGCGCCGGCGGCGGCGGGCCCACCAGGCGCCAGGCGGCTGCGGTGGCCAGTGCCGACAGGGCCAGGCAGCTCCAGATCACCGGCGTGTAGCTGCCGGTGGCGTCAAACACCGCACCGGCCACCCAGGGCCCCAGCAGGTTGCCGGCGGCCGCGCCGGAATACAGCGTGCCGATGATGGCCGACACCGCCCGGGCGCCGAACAAGTCCATGCACATGGCCGGCATCAGCGAGACGATGCCGCCGTAGCTCAGGCCCATCCACAGCGAGAACAGCGCCATGGCGCCCCAGCCGCCCGCGCCCCACCAGACCAGGAAACACAGGCCCATCGACGCCATGGACAGCGCCAGCGTGCGCGGGCGGCCGACCCGGTCGGCCAGCGCACCGATGGCAAAGCGGCCGATCAGGCTGCCGATGCCGATCAGGCCGACCAGGCCCACGGCGCGGGCGTCGTCCACACCCAGGTCGCGCGCGGCGGCCGACACATGGGCAAAGGGCACAAACATCACCGGCCCGGCCAGAAAGGTCATCAGGTAGAACCAGCGGAAGTGCGGTGTGGCGATGGCCTGGCGCAAGCTGTGGCCGGCCACCGTGCGCCCGCCGGCGCTGCTGGCGGCAGGTGCGCGCTGCAGCAGCAGCGTGGCGCTGCCGCCCAGCAGCAGCACCCCCAGGGCCAGCCACAGCATGGCGCTGCGCCATTGCAGCGCGGCGATCAGCGCGGTGGCCAGCAAGGGCACCAGCACCGTGCCAGCGCCGACGCCCGCACTGGCGATGCCGGCGGCCAGGCCGCGGCGGCGGGTGAACCAGGGCTGCACGCAGGCGATCGACGGGGTGTAGACCAGGGCGATGCCCACGCCGATGCCCACGCCATAAGCCAGGTAGACCATCCACAACTGGGTGGCCAGGCTGCTGACGGCCAGGCCGGCGGCAATGCACAACATGCCGGCGCCGCACACCAGGCGCGGGCCGAAGCGGTCGGCGGCCAGGCCGGCCGCCGCCCCGCCGGTGAAGTACACCAGGCCGCAGAGGCCGAAGACCAGCGCCACATCGGCGCGCCGGGCGTTGAAGCTGGTGGTCAGCGACTCAAAAAACGCGGCAAACGAATACGACACGCCGAAGATCACCGCCAGGGCGACAAAACAGGCCCAGACCACCACCCAGGCTTGGCGCGATTCTTCTGCTGCGGGGGGCGATGCGGGTGCGGGTGCCGGCATCAGCCCAGTGTAGGCCGCGGCCTTGGGGCCACCTGTCAGGGCGGGGACTGGCCGGGCGGCGCCAGGAAGGCGTCCAGCCCGGCCAGCACGGCGTCCACCGCCAAGGGCTTGGTCCAGTAGGCGGCAAAGCCGATGCTGCGGGCCAGCGTCAGGTCGTCATGGCGGGCGGCGGCCGACACCGCCACGGCCGGCACCGCAGCCAGCGCCGGGTGGCTGCGCATGCGCTGCAGCAGCGTGCTGCCGTCGCCATCGGGCAACTGCATGTCCAGCAGCAGCAAGTCGGGTGGATCTGCCAAGGCCGCCGCCAGGCCGGCGGCGCAGTCGTTGCGCACCTGCATGTGCACGCCCGGGCGCAGGCCGACGATGGCCTCCATCAACAGCACATTGACGGCGTTGTCTTCCACGTACAGCACCCGCCCGGCAGTGGCGACAGCGGGCTGGCCAGCGCCAGCGTCGGCCAGCCCCGCACGCGCTGGCGGCCCGGCCGCAGCCAAGGGCAGGCGCACCATGAAACTGCTGCCCTGCCCCAGCACGCTGTGCACGCTGATACTGCCCTGCATCAGCTGCACCAGCTGGCGGCTGATCACCAGGCCCAGGCCGGTGCCTTCGGCCGGGCCTTGTTCGGCGCCCAGGCGGTTGAAGGGCTGGAACAGCGCCTGCTGCTGGGCGTCGCTGAGGCCCAGGCCGGTGTCCACCACGGCCATGCAGACCTGCGCCTGGCCGGGGTCGGCCGGCGCCTCGGCCTGGGCGCGCACATCCACCCGGCCGCCGGGCCGGTTGTACTTGATGGCGTTGGACAGCAGGTTCACCAGCACCTGCTGCAGCCGGCGGGCGTCGGCCCGCACCACCAGGCCCGCCATGGGGCTGCGTGCCAGTTGCACGCCGGCCATCTGGGCCTGCGGCTCCACCACTTCCAGCGCCGCGTCCACCGCTGCGGCCAGCGGCAGCGCGCTGGGGTGCAGGCTCAGCTGGCCCATTTCAATGCTGGTGATGTCGAGCACGTCGTTGATCAGGTGCAGCAGGCCCTGGCCGGCGGTCTGCAAGATGGCCAGGCGGCGGCGCTGGTCGTCACGCAGGTTGTCGGCCTGTTGGCTGAGCAGCAATTGGGCGAAGCCCAGGATGCCGTTGAGCGGTGTGCGCAGCTCATGGCTGACCCGCGCCAGGAACTCGCTCTTGGCCTGGCTGGCCTGGCGCGCCGCCTCACGGTCGGCCAGCGCCTGCTCCATGGCGCGGCGCTGCGTCACATCGGCCACATGGCCGTGCCACAGCGTCACCCCATTGGCCAGGCGGCGCGGCGAGGCGTTGAATTCATGCCAGGCAAGCTGACTGCTGTCGTCGTCGCTGGCGCTGCCGCTGTCCGGCCCGCTGCCACCGGCACCGGCACCGTCACGGCGCACACGCGCCGTGGCGCGCCAGGCGGCGCCGGTCGCAGCGGCCTGGTCCAGCGCCTGCAGCAGCGTGGCCCGGTCGGCGGCCAACACCTTGCCGAACACGCTGTCAGCCGATGCACGCGCGGCCTGCGGCGTGCTGCCATACAGGCTGCGCACCGCTTCGCTGACATACGGAAAATGCGCACGGCCGTCTGGCAGGCACAGCAGCTGGAAGATCATGCCGGGCGATTCATCGGCAGCGCGCTTGATGCGCAGCATCTCCTCTTCAACCCGGCGGCGCTGGTGGATCGGCACCAGCACCAGGTCGTGCACCCGCTGCGGCCCCTTGTCGCGGCTGCTGGCATACAGCAGCACTTCCAGCGGCAAGCCGTCGGCGCACTTCAGGCTGATGGAAAACTCCTGCAGATGGCCATGCAGCCGCAACAGCGGCATCAGATAACTTTGGTAGATCACCGCGCCGGCCGTGGACAGCAGCGCGTCGAACGGGCCGCCGCAATGCTGGCTGGCATCGCGCCCCAGCAGCACGCTCAGCGCCGGGTTGACGGCCAGCAGCAAGCCTTCGGTGTTGACGGTGGCCAGGCCACAGGGCAGCTCGTGTGCCGTGGGCAGCAAGCTGGCCGGTGGCGGCGGCGAATCAGCCACCGGCCACGGCGGCGCGCAGTGCGTCGATGGTGATCTGCGGGTGCGTCAGGTGCGGGCAATGGCCGGCCACGTCCAGCACCTGCAGCCGGCTGCCGGGCAGGTGGGCATGCATGTAATCGCCCACCGCGCGCGGCGCAATGGCGTCGTGCGCGCATTGCAGGATCAGCGTGGGCACCGTGACGCGGGCCAGGTCAGCGCGGTTGTCGCCCAGAAAGGTGGCCAGCGCAAAGCGGCGGTTGATGTAGGGGTCGGCCGCGCAAAAGCTGGACTTGAGCTCGTCGGTCAGCGCCGCCGGGCTGTCGGTGCCCATCACCACGGGCGCCAGATAGTTGGCCCAGCCCAGCAGGTTGCTGTCCATCATGTCGATCAGGCCGTCGATGTCCGCACGCTCGAAGCCGCCCACATAGGCCGTGTCCGGGTCGTTCAGGTAGCGCGGTGACGGCCCCACCAGAATCAGCTGGGCAAAGCGCTCGGGCCGGGCAATGGCCGCCAGCACGCCCACCATGGCGCTGACCGAATGGCCGACAAAGACCATGTCGTGCAGGTCCAGCGCGTCGATCAGCGCCACCACATCGTCGGCATACCCTTCCAGCCGGCTGTGGCGCTGGTCGTCATAGGCCGACAGGTCGGCCTTGCCACACCCGATGTGGTCGAACAGCACCACACGGTGGCTGGCCTCGAAGGCCGGCGCGACAAAGCGCCACATCTGCTGGTCGCAGCCGAAGCCGTGCGCAAACAGCATCGGCGGGTGGGCCTGACCGCGTTGGTGGACGTTGTGGCGTTCAACGATGGCGTTGGTCATGGGCAAATGGCGCGAGTGGCGCACGTTGGCGCGGGTGGCGCAGGTTGGCAGGCATGGCGGCCCGAAAACAACGGCTGGCAAGGTACCGCCCCGGCCAGTCTGGCGCAGGCTTGCAGGGCAAATCGGCGGAACTGCAGGGTGATTTCAAGCAGCGGCCAGCGCCTCCGCCTGGGGCACACAGCGTACGCCCAGGCGCTGCATGGCCGCAAGAAAATCAGCGGCCTGGGCCTCGAAACCGGCCACCGGGCTCATGCAGTCGGTCAACAGCAGCAGGCGCTGCGGCCGGCCGCCCGGCAGGTGCTGCACCAGGTGCTCGACCGTGGCCTTGACGCAGTGGCTGCTGGCCTGGCCGGCCACCAGCAAGGTGTCGGCCGCGTCCAGGCGCTGCAGCAGCGGCAGGTTCAGCTGGGTGGCCGGCTCGGTGGGGTCGGGCACCTCGGCCTGCAGCGCGCTGTAGTGCTCGCTCCAGGGGAAGCTGCCCTTGTCGACCACCCGCACCGGCGTGTGCTGCGCTTCCTCCCAGGCGTTGCAGGCGGCCAGCACCGCCGGGTGCAGGCCGTGGCCCCAGCTGCCCAGCTGGCAATGCACCGGCCACACCATCAGGGTGTAACGGCCGGTGGCCTCCAGCGCGTCCAGATAGGCCAGGCTGCGTGGCAGCTCGGCCGGCACGGCGGGGGCGTAGTCACCGGCGCGCACCTGGGCCGCCGTGATGGTGGTGAACGGCGCCACCGCCGACCCGTCGGCGCGGCGCCAGTACGGCGGGTGGGCGATGTCGTGGCGGTGGTGCGAATCCAGGGTGACGGTGATGCCGTCGATGCGGGCACCGGCGGCGGCGATGAACGCCGCCAGCCGCAGCAGGTCGGCATGCGCACCCGGCACCGGCAGCGCCGGCTGCAGCGGCAGGCGGCTGACCGGGTCGGTGGCGCACCAATCGGCGGGCAGGTCGCAGAAGTCGTTCTGCGCGTCGATGATCAGCAGTTCGGTGTGGTGGGCCATGGGTATGGGTGGGGGCAGCCGGCGAATTTGCCGAAGCACTGTAGCCCAGGCCGGCCGCCTAAACTGGCTGCCCCGCCCCACCCGACCGGAGCCCCCATGATTCTCGAGATTGCCGACATCCGCATCACGCCCGGCCAGAACGCCGCCTTTGAAGAAGCCGTGCAGCGCGCGCTGGCCACCGTCGCCAGCCAGGCCCAGGGCATGCAGGGCTTCAGCGTGACCCGTGGCATCGAGAGCCCCGACCGCTATGTGCTGCAGATCGTCTGGGCCACGCTGGAAGACCACACCGTGGGCTTCCGCGAAGGCCCCTTGTTCCCGCAGTGGCGCGCCATCATCGGGCCGTTTTTCGCCCAGCCGCCGCAGGTGGAGCATTTCAGCCTGGTCGCCAAGTCGGCCTGAGCGACCGGGGCCCGCACCATGCCTGAAGCCGCCGCCGTTGCCCATGCCGAGGCGCTGTTCGACAGCGGCGCCTTCTTCGACACCCTGGCCGCCCGGGTGGCCTGCCGCACCGAAAGCCAGAACGCCGACCGTGCCGAGGTGCTGGCCGCCTACCTGAGCGACCAGATCGCGCCGGCGCTGGCGGCGCTGGGCTTTGCGTCGCAGATCCACCCCAACCCGGTGGCGGGCGCACCGCCGCTGCTGACCGCCGAGCGGCTGGAAGACCCGGCCCTGCCCACCGTGCTGTTCTACGGCCACGGTGACGTGGTGCGTGGCCATGAAGGCCAATGGGCCGACGGCCGCGACCCCTGGACCCTGACCCCCGCCGACGGCCCCAACGGCGCGCGCTGGTACGGCCGCGGGGCCGCCGACAACAAGGCCCAGCACAGCATCAACATCGCCGCGCTGGCCGCGGTGCTGGCCGCACGCGGCGGCCGCCTGGGCTTCAACGCCAAGTGGCTGCTGGAGATGGGCGAAGAGACCGGCTCGCCCGGGCTGGCCGCGTTCTGCAGCGCGCAGCGCGGTGCACTGGCCGCCGACGTGCTGATCGCCAGCGACGGCCCGCGCCTGCGCGCCGACCGGCCCACGGTGTTCCTGGGTTCACGCGGGGTGGCCAACTTCGACCTGGTGCTGCAGGCGCGTGAAGGTGGCCACCATTCGGGCAACTGGGGTGGCCTGCTGCGCAACCCCGGCACGGTGCTGGCCCATGCGATTGCCAGCATGGTCGATGCGCAGGGCGGCATCCGGGTGCAGGGCCTGCGCCCGCCGCCCATCCCGGCAGCCGTGCGTGCGGCGCTGGCCGACATCCAGGTCGGCGACGGCCCGGGCGACCCCGCTGTCGACACCGCCTGGGGTGAGCCCGGCCTGAGCCCGCCCGAGCGGGTGTTCGGCTGGAATGCGCTGGAAGTGCTGGCCTATGGCTGCGGCAATCCGGCGCAGCCGGTCAATGCCATCCCGCCGGTGGCGCGCGCCACGCTGCAACTGCGCTTTGTGGTCGGCACCGAGGCCCACCGCCTCCGCGCGGTGGTGCTGCAGCACCTGCAGGACCAGGGCTTGCACGGCATCACCGTGAGCGAGCCTGAACTGATGCACGCCACCCGCCTGGACCCCGACAACGCCTGGGTGCGGCTGGCCATGCAAAGCCTGGAAGCCAGCACCGGCGTCAAGCCGGCGCTGCTGCCCAACCTGGGCGGCAGCCTGCCCAACGACGTGTTTGCCGACATCCTGGGCCTGCCCACGGTGTGGGTGCCGCACAGCTACCCGGCCTGCAGCCAGCATGCACCCAATGAACATGTGCTGCCCGCGCTGATGCGCCAGGGCCTGGGCATGACAGCGGCGCTGCTGTGGCAAGTGGGCGAACAGGCGGCACAGCTGCCGCGCCGCGCCGCCTGAGCGCCGGCCTTGGACGCCGGTGGCGCAGGCCGGCAACTGCGCAGTTGTCCGCATTGCCGGCCCGGGCACGGCCGATGCCGCGGGTGATACTGGCAGGTGGTGGTCGGCAACAGCCCGCTTGCCGTGGCTGGATTCAGGAGTGGTGCATGGTTCAACACAAGGGCAGCAAGGCATGGCGTGGCGCAGCAGGCCAGCTGGCCCGCATCGCGCTGGCCACCGCCCTGGTGGCTGGTCTGGCTGCTTGCGGCGGGCCAGACGCCGGCAAATTGCTGGAGCAGGCGCGCAGCGCCCTGGACAAGAAAGACGGTGAGGCCGCCCGCATCCACCTCAAAGGTGTGCTGCAGCAATCGCCCGACAACGCCGAAGCGCGCTTTCTGCTCGGCCAGCTGCTGCTCGACAGTGGCGACATGGCCGGCGCTGAAGTGGAACTGCGGCGTGCGCTGGAATTGCAGCAGCCCGAGCAGCAGGTGCTGCCGCCGCTGGCGTCCAGCCTGCTGGGCCAGAACAAGGGCGCGCTGCTGCTGCAGCAGTTTGGCAACGTGCAGCTGGCCGACAGCGCGGCCCAGGCCCGGCTGCAGACCAGCCTGGCGATCGCCGATGCCACCAGCGGCAACCCCGAAGCCGCCGCCAACCGGCTGGACGGCGTGCTGCGCGACTTGCCCGAGCACACCCCGGCGCTGCTGCTGCGCGCCCGGCTGGCCGCCGCCCGCGGTGCGCTGGTCGATGCCCTGGCCCAGGTGCAGGCGCTGCTGGCACGCCAGCCCGACCTGGCCGAGGCCTGGCAGTTGCAGGGCGATCTGCTGCTGCGCACGCCCACCGCCAGCGCGGCAGCGGGCGCCAAGCCGGCCACCCAAGACAGCGCCAACCGGGCAGCCGACACAGCCCCGGCCATCGCCGCATACCAAGAGGCACTGAAACGCCAGCCCGGCAATGTGGCCGTGCATGCCGCCATCATCGGCCTGCAACTGGGCGCCGGTGACGTGACTGCCGCCACCACCCAGTGGCAGGCCATGCAGAAGGCGGCGCCCAAGAGCGCGCAGACACAATTTTTTGAAGCCGTGCTAGCCGGGCAGAAGGGTGACCACAAGCGCACCCGCGAGCTGACCCAGGCGCTGCTGCGCAACACCCCCGACAACCTGCCGCTGCTGCTGCTGGCGGCCCAGGCCGAAACCCAGCTCAAGAGCCTGGCCCAGGCCGAGACGCTGCTGGGCAAGGCGGTGCAACTGGCGCCCAACGCAGCCGGCCCGCGGCGCCAGCTGGCCCAGCTGCTGCTGCGCAGCGGCCAGACCGACAAGGCCCTGGCCACCCTGGCGCCGCTGCTGGGCGACAAGGCCGACGCCGACACCCTGACCCTGGCCGCCCAGGCCCAGATGGTCAAGGGCGACACCGCCGCCGCCGACGCCAACTTCGCCCGCGCCGCCAAGCTCAAGCCCGACGACCTGCGGGTGCGCATGGCCATGGCCTTGTCCAATGCGGTCAAGGGCAAGGGCGCGGCCGCACAGGCCGAGCTGCGCGCCGTGGCCGCCGCCGACAAGGGCACCAGCGCCGACCTGGCCTTGATCAACCTGCTGGTGCGCGGCCAGGACCTGCCCGGTGCCCTGAAGGCAGTCGACAAGCTGGCCGCCAAGCTGCCAGACGACGCCCTGCCCGACCAGCTGCGCGGCCGCATCGCCCTGCAGCGCAAGGACCTGCCGGCTGCGCGCGCGCACTTCGAGGCCGCCCTGGCCAAGAACGCCGACTTCCTGCCCGCCATGGCCGGCTTGTCGGCGCTGGACCTGAGCGACAAGCAACCCGCAGCCGCCAAGGCCCGCTTCGAAGCCCTGCTGCAGCGCAACCCCAAGAACACCGGCGCCATGCTGGCGCTGGCCGAGCTGAGTGCCCGCACCGGCGGCCAGCCCGAAGACGTGACGCGCTGGTTGACCCAGGCGGTGGCAGCCGACCCCGGCGAACCGACCGCCCGCATGCTGCTGGTCGACCAGCTGCTGGCCGGCAACCAGGCCAAGGCGGCGCAAGACGCGGCCCAGGCCGGCCTGGTGGCGCTGCCCGACAACGCCGAACTGCTGGACCGCCTGGGCCGTGCCCAGCTGTTGGCCGGTGACGCCCAACAGGCCGTCAGCACCTTCGGCCGGCTGGCCAGCGTGGCGCCGCGCTCGGCCCTGGCGCAGCTGCGCCTGGCCGATGCCCACACCGCCGCCCGCAACAGCGCGGGCGCGTCAGCGGCGGTGCGCCGCGCCGCTGAACTGGCCCCCGACCTGCCGCTGGTGCAGCAGGCCCAGCTGATGGTCGCCCTGCAGGACAAGCGGTTTGACCAGGCCCTGGCGATTGCCCGCAAGGTGCAGGCCCAGCGGCCTGACGCCGCCACCGGCTACAACATGGAAGGCGATGTGGAGCTGCGCCGCAAGAACTGGGACGCCGCCGCCGCAGCGCTGCGCCAGGCCGTGGCCCGGCCCCAGCCCGGCGACGCCCCCCAGCGCCTGCATGCCGCATTGCTGGCAGGCAAGAAAACCGCTGAAGCCGACGCCCTGGCGCTGGACTGGCGCAAGAAGCACCCCGGCGACATGGCCTTTGTCCTGCACCTGGGCGACCAGGCCATGGCCAGCGGCAAGGCCGCCGAGGCCGAGGCGCTGTACCGCCAGGTGATCGACAAGCAGCCGACCCAGGTGCTGGCGCTCAACAACCTGGCCTACGTGCTGGCCATGCAGAAAAAACCCGGGGCGGTGGCCCTGGCCGAGCAGGCGCTGCAACAGGCGCCCAAGGCCGCTGCGGTGATGGACACGCTGGCCCTGGCCCTGGCGGCCGAGCAGCAACTGCCGCGCGCCATCGACGTGCAGAAGCAGGCAGTTGCCGCCGCGCCAGACGAGCACAACTTCCGCCTGCAGCTGGCCCGGCTGCTGCTGCAGTCTGGCGACAAGGCCAGCGCCCGCAGCGAGCTGTCGACGCTGGCGGCGCTGGGCGACAAGTTCCCGCGCCAGGCCGAGGTGGCCGACGCTGATCCAGGCCGCCGACAAGTGATGCCGGCCCGCCTGCGGCAGGCCGGGCCCCGGGTCAGTGCCCGGCGGCGGCGTAGAGCTGGCGCTTGTAGGCGAACCAGGCCGGGTGCCAGAAGCCGAAGTGGCGCTGGCACATCACCACCCCGGCCAGGCCGTTGACCGGGAGATGAACCAGTGCGTGCCGGCCAGGCCGCCCCACTGCAGTTCACCCACCGCGCCGGGCGGCTCCAGGCTGGACGCACGCCGCACCACGCGCACCGCCCAGGCCGTAGCCCAGGCTGGGCGATGGGGCCGGTCGCAGGAACGTGCACGCACTGCTGCCGCCGGCAGCTGGTCGATGAACATCGCGGCCAGCGTGGCCGGCTGCAGCAGCGGTGACGGGCTGGCCCGGCATCAGCTGCGCGCAGCAGGGCCAGCATGTCGGCCTGGGTGCTGAACAGGCCGCCGGCGCCCGACTGGCGCGGCACCGGCTGCAGGTAGGCGTCGGGCCAGGGCGTGTGCGGTCAGGCGCTCCAGGCCCGGCTTCATCGGGTCGGCCAGGTCGCCCTTGTACAGCGCGGCCAGGCGCGGCACCTGGTCGGGCCGCAGCACGAAGCCGGTGTCGACCAGCCCCAGCGGGCCGAAGATGTGCTGCTGCAGCGCATCGCCGAAGCGCTGGCCGGTGGCGATCTCGCACAGCCGGGCCAGCACGTCGATGCCCAGCGCGTATTCCCAGGCGTGCCGGGCTGGACGGCCAGCGGCAGCTGCGCCAGCAAGTCCATCTGCTCGGCCAGCGTGGTGCCGATGCCGCGCACGCCGGTGGCGTGGTAGGCCTTGTAGAGCAGGCGTCTCGGGGTCGAACACGCCGTGGCTGCAGGCCCGACTGGTGGGTGATCAGATGGCGGATGCGTGATGTCGCGTGCCAGCGGCTCGGTGTCGTCCAGCGTGGCTGGCGCCGGGGCGCAGCACCCGCAGGCTGCCGAAGGCCGGGATCCAGGCTTGACCGGGTCGTCGAGCTGACCAGTGGCCCTGCGTCGGCCAGCATCAGCACCAGCACCGTGGTGAACAGCTTGGTGTTGGAAAAGGCGCGGTGGATGTGGTCGGGCCGCAGCGGCTGCGCCGCGCTCCAGGTCGGCCATGCCGGTGCAGAAGCTGTCGATCAGCTCGCCATGGCGCATGGTGGCGCAGGACACGCCGGCCAGGCGCTGCGCGTCCACCTCGCCCTGCAGCACCGCATGGGCCGCGCTGAAGTCGCCGCTCATGCCGCCACCTGCCAGGCGTCGCCCTGCCGCTGCGCCCGGCCTTCGGCCTGCAGCTTGTGCAGATGCGCGCGCAGCGAGCGCAGCGCCATGGCGTGCAGCGGCTTGGGCGTGTCGGCATAGACCTCGGCCACCAGCGCCGCCTCGTCCACCGGCGCGGCACTGCCCAGCTTTTGCAGGCCGGCCAGCACCTTGGCCTCGCGGCCCAGGCGGTGGGCGATGGTTTTTTGCACCACGGCGTGCGGCTCGTCGATCAGGAAGCCGTGGCCGGGGGCCAGCCACTGCAGCGGGATGTCGAGCAGGCGGCGCAGGTTGGCGATGTAGACCGCCATGTCGCCGTCGGGCGGGTTGATCACCACGGTGCTGCCCTGCATCAGGTGGTCACCGGTGAACAGCAGCTGCTCTTCTTCCAGCAAGAAGCACAAGTGGTTGCTGGCATGGCCGGGGGTGTGCACCGCGCGCAGCGTGACCCCATCGCCCAGGGCCAGCACATCGCCGTCGTGCAGCACCGTGGTCGGCTGGAAGCTCTGGTCCTGCCATTCGGGGTGGTCGGCGACGCGGCCGAAGGTGGGCGCGCCAGTGGCCGCGGCGATGGCGGCTGCAGCGGGGGAATGGTCCTTGTGGGTGTGGGTGCACAGGATGCGGGTGATGCGCCCCGGCGCGGCGGCCAGCAGCGCCGCCACATGCGCCGCGTCATCAGGCCCGGGGTCGAGCAGGGCCCAGCTGTCGGAGCCTGGCGCGCCGATGAAGTAGGCATTGGTGCCCGGCCCGGTCATCATGCTGCCGTTGTCGGCGGTGACCCGCAGCACCCGCGGGCTCAGCCACACCGGCTTGCCGGGCACCAGCTCGACGCTGGCGGTGCCGCTGCCGTCGGGGTCGATGCGGCCCAGTTCGGCATAGGCCCAGTCGCCCCGGTTCAGCGGCCGCTTGCCCTTGGCCGACAGGCCGATGCGCGGCCGGTTCAGCGGCACCGCTGGCCTGCGCCCGCGCCCAGGCCACGGCGTCGGCCGCCTTCTGGAAGCCGGCGATGTGCTTGAGCGTGATCTCGGTGACGTTCATCAGGCGCAGGCCGTTGCTGCGGTCCATCACCTCGGCCGGCGTCATCCACAGCAGGTCGACGGTTTCAGTGGCGTCGGCCACCGCCGTCTGGCCGGCGGGCGCCTCGGTGACGAAGAAGCGGGTGTCGAAGATCTTGGGCAGGCCGACCGGGGTGATCCAGTGGCTGTAGTAGGCCAGCCGGTCGGTGGCCAGGCGCACGTTGAAGCGCGCGCAGACCTCGGCCATGCCGGTCTGGTTGGCATGCAGGGCGCGGCGCAGCGCCACCACCTCGTCTTGCGGCAAGGCGTCCAGGTCGACGGTGCGGCCGTCGGCGTCGGTGGCAAACAGCAGGCCGGCTTCCTCGAAGCATTCACGCACCGCAGCCACCCAGTAGTGCAGGCCGTCGGCGGGCAGGCCCAGGCGGGCGCTGGCCGTGGCGTCGTCCAGGCCGTTGCAGCGCTCGTAGTGGCCGCGGTCGCTGGCATCGAGCAGGCCGCCGGGGAAGACGGTGGCGCCGCTGTTCTGGTCGCCAGGGCGTTCGGCGCGGCGGATCATCAGCACCTCCAGCCCGCGCGGGCTGTCGCGCAGCACGATCAGCGACGCCGCAGTGCGGGTCTTGGGTGGCTGTCGCCGGCACCGGCAGGTCGAGGTAGGGGCGGTTGTCGGTGGTCATGGAGTGGGTGCTTTCAGCCGTTGGTTCAGCCACAAATTCAGCCGCAGATTCAGCCACCGACGGCAGCGCCGGCAGCGCGCAGCGCCGCCACCTCGTCGGCGCTGAAGCCGGCTTCGGCCAGGATGGCGTCGGTGTGGGTGCCGGGCGCCACCGGCGCGGTGGGCTGGGCCGGTTCGCTGCGCGAGAAGCGCGGCGCCGGCGCCGGCTGCAGCACGCCGCCCAGGTCGATGTAGGCCTTGCGCGCCTGGGCATGCGGGTGGTTCGCCACCTCATCGAGGCGCAGCACCGGCGCAAAGCAGACATCGGTGCCTTCGAGCAGCGCGCTCCAGGCGTCGCGGGTCTTGGCGCCGATCAGGCGCTCCATGTCGGCGCGCAGCTGTGGCCAGCAGCTCTTGTCGTGCTGGCGCTGCACGTAGGACGGGTCGAGCCCGATGCGCTGCACCATCTCGGCAAAGAACTTGGGCTCCAGCGAGCCGATCGACACCCATTGGCCGTCGGACGTGGCGTAGGTGTCGTAGAACGGCGTGCCACCGTCCAGGATGTTGGCGGCACGCTCTTTCGGGTTCCAGGCGCCGCTGGCGACCATGCCGAAGAAGATGCTCATCAGGCTGGACGCGCCGTCGACCATGGCGGCATCCACCACCTGGCCCTTGCCAGAACGGTGGCGCTCGAAGATCGCTGCCAGGATGCCGAAGGCCAGGTACAGCGCGCCGCCGCCGTAGTCACCCACCAGGTTCAGCGGCGGGACGGGCTTGTCGGTGCCGGTCTTGCCACCACCGATGGCATGCAGCGCGCCGGTCAGGGCGATGTAGTTCAGGTCGTGGCCGGCGGCCTGGGCCAGCGGGCCGGTCTGGCCGAAGCCGGTCATGCGGCCGAACACCAGGCCGGGGTTGCGGGCGTGGCAGACCTCGGGGCCCATGCCCAGCCGCTCGGCCACGCCGGGGCGCCAGCCCTCGATCAGCACATCGGCACGGTCGATCAGGCGCAGCGCGGCGTCGCGCCCGGCGGCTTGCTTGATGTCCAGCGCCACCGAGCGGCGGTTGCGGCCGGTGATTTCGAAGCGCAGCTTGGTCGGCACGCCCAGGCCGCTGGGCTCGGTGCGGTCGATGCGGATGACGTCGGCCCCCAGGTCGGCCAGCAGCATGGCGCACAGCGGGCCGGGGCCGATGCTGGCGAGTTCAATGACGCGCAATCCGCTCAAGGGGCCCATGGTGTGCTGTCTCCTGCAATGGCTTTGGAATGATTCAGTGTGCCGCAGGGCTGTGGCGGGGCGGTGTCAAGCGGGGGACGGCTGGTGCGGGTCGGGCGGGCGGGTGGCGGTGGCGGGCTGGTGGGCGGCTGCCTGCGGGCTTGCGCTAGGCCAGCGGCTGGCAGCCGCCACGTATGCTGGCGGCATGACCACCAACAGCTCCCCCTCCACCCAACTCCAGGGCCAGCGTGTGCTGATCACCCAGGCCGACACCTTCATGGGCCCGGTGCTGGCCCAGGTGTTCGCCGCCCAGGGCGCCAGCGTGGTGGCCGACACCCGCGTGCTGGCCGACGACCCCGAAGCCGCCGCCGCCGCCGTGGCCGATGCCGGCCAGGTCGACGTGCTGCTGCTGCACCTGGCCGTGCCGGCGCCGATCACCGCCGCGCAAGCCATCACCGAAGGCGAATGGCGCAGCATGTTCAGCCACCTGGTCGACCCCATGCCGCGCCTGGTGGCCGCCGTGCTGCCGCAGATGCTGGCGCGAAAGGCTGGCCGCATCCTGCTGATGGGCAGCGCCGCCGCGCTGCGCGGGCAAAAGCGCACCGGCAGCTACAGCGCAGCACGCGGCGCGCAGCTGGCCTACATGCAGTCGGTGGCGCTGGAGCTGGCGCCGCAGAACATCCAGTTCAACGCCATCGCGCAGAACTTTGTCGAGAACCCGACCTACTTCCCGCCCAGCCTGCAGGCCAACCCACGCTTCCAGGAACGCCTGACGCGCGAGGTGCCGCTGGGCCGCCTGGTGGGCGCTGAAGAAGACGCCCTCTTTGCCGCCTACCTGTGCAGCCCGGCGGCGGCCTGCTTCGTCGGCCAGGTGTTCCCGGTCAGCGGCGGCTGGGCCATGAAGTAGCGCAGCGCACGCCCAGGCGACAGCCGGCCAGCCTGGGCACTTCTAGACTGCCGGCATGAAGAACCAAGCCTGGCGCCGCGCGGCCGCCGCCTACCCGACGCAGGGCACGCTGCAGCCCCGCATGACCGATGTCGACCGCTGGCAGCACCTGAACAACGTGGCCCAGATCGGCCTGCACGGCGAACTGCTGCAGCAGTGGCTGCAGACCAGCGTGGGCGACCGCTTGTGGCGCAACCAGGCGCCCCAGCTGGCGATGCAGCACAGCGCCACCGACTTTCTGGCCGAGGCGCATTACCCCGCGCCGCTGGCCACCGGCGTGCGCTTGCTGGGGCTGGATGGCAACGGCTTCCAGCTGGGCACGGCACTGTTCCAGCACGGCGTCTGCACCGGCCTGCACCAGGCCACGCTGGCGGTGTGGGCCGACGGCCAGCCCGTGCCGCTGCCTGCCGACCTGGCCGGCAAGGTGCAGGCCGCCTGGGCCGCCCAGCCGCCGCTGGCCGACCCGGCAAGCACCGCGCCGGCCGACGCTGCGCTGCCCCCGGCCGAACCACCGCCGCACCCGGATGCCTGGCCTTGCCAGCTGGCCCTGCCCGCCCGCTTTGGTGACGCCGACGCCCGCGGCGAGACCAGCGACCACACGCTGGCCCGCTGCGCCGAACAAGCCCGGGTGCAGTTCCTCACCCGGGTGTTCGGAACGCAGCGCCTGGCCGAGCCGGTGGGCTTCATGGTGGCGCATGTGGCGCTGCGCTGGCACCGCCGCCGGCCGATGCCCGCCGCCTGGCAACTGGGCAGCGGCGTGCAGCGGGTGGGCGCACGCTCGATCAGCGTGCGCAGCGCCGTGTTCGACGGTGCCGACTGCCTGGCCGAGGCCACGTCGGTGATGGTGGTGATCGACCACGCCAGCCGGCGCCCGGCGACGCTGCCCGACGCGTCACGCGCGGCGCTGGCGCCCTTTTTGCTGCCGGGCGCCTGAGCTGCGGCGACCGGTGCGGGCCGCACCGGGTTTGACGGCCCGAGGTGGCCGCCCGTGGTGATCGGCCAGGCGCGGCCCCGCGACCGCAGTGCCGACTGCCGCCCGCTCACCAGGCCAGCGGATGCACCTGGTAGAGCAGCACCAGCTCGCGGTAGACCGCTGGTTCGGCATCGGCCAGGGCCTGCGGCTGCTCGAAGAACAGCTCGCTGACCACCGCAAAGTACTCGGCGGGCGCGGTGCTGGCATAGGCGCCGATCACCGCCGAGGGCTGCGCCCGCAAGCGCCAGAAGGCCTCGTCCATCACCGCCGCCCAGCGCCGCCGGCGGCTGCGCCCGGGCAGCCAGGGGCGGCCGTCGGCAGCCCCCTTGTCCTGGTCGATCTGGTGGGCGAACTCATGCACCACCACGTTCTGGCCGTCGGTCGGGTCGGCGGCACCGGCCAGCACCTCGGCCCAGCCCAGCACCACCTGGCCATGGGCCCAGCTCTGGCCGGCCAGGGCCTGGCGCCGCGCGGACACCAGGCCGTCGTCGGCTGGCGCATCGGCCAACACGCCGAACGCACCCGGGTACACCAGCACCTGGCGCAGGCGCGGAAACACAGCGCCACGCGCCTGGCCCAGCAGCAGCAGGCAGGCCTGGGCGGCGATGGTGACGCGCAGTTCGTCGGTGATGGCCTGACCGGCGCAGCCGATGAAGGGCTTCTCGGCCAGGAAGACCAGGATGTGCTGCTTCAGCCGCTGCTGCAGATCGGCCGGCAAGCGCGCCGCCGCCGGCACGCGCTGGCGCAGGATGTGGCGCCATGGCGCCGGAAACGGCTGCGCAGCAATGGCCGCGCGCCGCCGCGCCTGCCACCAGGGCTGGGCCAACAGCGCAGCCACGCCCAGGGCGGCCGCCCCGGCCACGGTGAGCATGGGCCAGGCGGTGTGGGCAAGGTCGGCAGGCACACAGGGCAGATGGGCCGCCAGGCCGGCAATTCAAGGGCGCCAGGCCAGCCGACGGGTGGGCGGCGCAACGGCTGCGCGGCAGGTCAGCAGCGCCGCATGCGCTGCGGTGGCCTGGGCGGCGTTCACCCGGCGGCAGCAGACCGCGCAGTGGCCATGGCAGCATGGCGCCATGCCCGACCACCCACACCCTGCTGCCTTGCAGCCCCCACCGGTCATCGCGCTGCTCAGCGGCACGGTCGACATGGCCTTTCTGCGGCCGGCCTTCGAAGCCGCCTGCCCCGGGATCGACCTGCGCCTGCTGCCCGACCTGGGCGCGCTGGACACGATCGAAGCGGCCGCCTGCTGGCAGCCACCGCCCGGGGTGCTGGCCAGCCTGCCGGGCTTGCGGCTGCTGCAATCGGTGGCTGCCGGCATCGACCACCTGACCAGCGACCCGCGCCTGCCGCAGGCGGTGGCGCTGTGCCGCATCGTCGACCCCGAGATGGCCAGCGGCATGGCCGCCTACGTGGCCTGGGCCGTGGTGCACCAGCAGCGCCACATGGGCCGCCTGCTGCAGCAGGCCAGCCAGCAACAGTGGCTGGCGCAGCCGGTGCAGCCGACCAACCAGCACGTTGTGGGCATCGCCGGCCTGGGCGTGCTGGGCCAGGCCTGCGCCAAGGCGCTGCTGGCGCTGGGCTACCGCGTGCGCGGCTGGCGCCGCAGCACAGGCACGGCCGGGCCCGGTGGGGCGGCAGCGCCTGCGGGGCCGGCAACGGGGCATGTGTCAGCGGACGCAGCGACAGACCGGATCGCACTTTTTCAGGGGGATGCGCAGCGGGCCGACTTTCTGGCGGGCTGCGACACCCTGGTGAACCTGCTGCCCTTGACCGACGCAGACCCGCGGCGTGCTGGACGCCGCGCTGTTCAGCCAGCTGCCGCGCGCTGCCCACCTGGTCAATGTGGGCCGCGGCGAGCACCTGGTCGAAGCCGACCTGCTGGCCGCGCTGGACAGCGGCCAATTGGGCGCCGCCACGCTGGACACCTTTGCGCAGGAACCGCTGCCGGCCAGCCACCCGTTCTGGCGCCACCCGCGCATCACCGTCACGCCGCACATCGCCACCCGCACCCACCCGGCGGTGATCGTGCGCCAGACGCTGGACAACCTGGCCACCCTGCGCGCCGGCGGCCGCCCGGCAGCAGCGGTCGACCTGGCCCGGGGGTACTGACAGTCTGCGGCGCTGCGCGGTCGTCTCCCTGTCAGCCTGTCAGCTTGCGAGGCGCGCCAGGCGCCGCCACGCCCCGCCACGCCGATCAACCCTGGTTCAGGCGCCCAGGCTTCCAGCCGACCCGCGCGGCGCCAGGAAGTTGGCCCGCAGGTCCAGCGACGAGCGCACGCCCACATCGGCCCGGTGCGCCAGCAGCCAGCGGTCGGCAGCGGCATGGCCCAGGGCATGCAGTGCCTCCAGGAAGCTGCGCTCGGTGTTGAGCTTGCTGGACGCCTGCAGCGGCGCCAGGCCGGCGTCGTCGGCCACCATGTGCAGCCGCAGGCCCTTGTAGTCGCCCGCGGTCAGCCGGCCCTGCTCCAGCAGCCGGTTGACAAAGTCGATCGCCCGCATCTCGCCCACCAGCGACGCATTGAAGGTGATCTCGTTGACGCGGTCGGCGATCTCGGCCGGCGTGTCCGGCGTGCCGGGGCGCACCAGCGGGTTGATCTTGACCAGCAGCAGGTCCATCGACGGCGTGTTGTAAATCAGCGGCCACAGCGCCGGGTTGCCGGTGTAGCCACCGTCCCAGTAGGGCTCACCGTCGATCTGCACCGCGCGGAACAGCTGTGGCAGGCAGGCCGACGCCAGCAGCGCATCGATGTCCAGGTCGGCACAGCCAAACACCCGCGGCTGGCCGGTGCGCACCGCCGTGGCGGTGATGAACAGCGGGATGGTGCTGGCCTGCAGGCGGGCATGGTCGACGTGGCGGGCCAGCACGGCGCGCAGCGGGTTGCTGCCCAGGGGGTTGAACTGGTAGGGGCTGAACAGCCGCAGAAACTGTTGCTGCCAGGCGTAGAAGGGGTTGTTGTCCAGGTTGTAGACCGCCAGGTCGCCAGCGCCGCCAAAACAGCCACCGCGCCAGGGTGCGTGCTGGGTGGCCACGTCCAGCCAGAAGGCGCGCAAGGCGGCCTGCGCGCCGGCCCGGCCGCCATCGACCCAGCCGCAGGCCAGCACCGCCGCGTTCAGCGCGCCGGCACTGGTGCCGGAGATGCCGCAGATCGGCAGGCTGTGCTCGTCCAGCAGGCGGTCGAGCACGCCCCAGGTGAAGGCGCCGTGCGAGCCGCCGCCCTGCAGCGCCAGCGCAATCGGTACCGGCTCCGGCACGGCGGGTGCGGCCGCAGCGGTGTTGGCGGACCTGCGGGCGCTGGGACTTGAACGGCGGCTGGGCATGGTGATGCTGCGGTGGTGCGGTGGGCGGTGGTGCGGCGGTGGTGCAGGCGGTTGCGGCGGGTCAGCCCGGCTTGCGCAGGCCGGGCTGCTCCAGGTCCAGCTCAGCCAGGCGCAGGCGCAGCAGGTTGGGCACCTGGGCGCCCAGTGCGTCACCGGCCGCTGCCAGGTCGCCCACCACCACGGCCCGCAGCGCGCCGGCCGACCAGTGCTGGCGCGCAAAGGCCTGCACCTGGGCCGGGGTCACCGCCAGCAGCTGCGGCACATGGTCGGCCAGGTCGGCCAGCGGCCGGCCGGCGGCCCACTGGCCGACCAGCACCGCCGCCAGGTCGGCCGTGGTTTCCAGCCGGCGGGCAAAACCGCCGGCCAGCGTGGCCTGGCGCGCGGCCAGCTCGGCGGCGCTGGGCGGTGCATCGGCCAGGCGGGTGATCTCGCCACGCAGCAGGTCCAGCACCTGGGCCGCATTGGGGTGGTTGGTCTGCGCCTGCGCGGCCACCATGCCACCACCGGCAAAGGCCTCGGCGCTGCTGCCAACGCCATAGCTGAGGCCGCGCTGGATGCGCACCACCTGGTTCAGCCGGGCTGAATAACCACCGCCCAGCACGGCATTGGCCACCAGGCCGATGCGCCGGTCTGCCGCGCCCTGGGCGACAAACGGGGCAGCCACGGCCACGCTGGTCTGGCCGGCGCCGGGCAGGTCGATCAGCACCAACGGCCGCGCCAGCGGCTGCGGCGGCGCCAGCGCCAGGTCGGGCGCGCTGGCCGCCGGCGCCTGCCAGTCGCCCAGCAGGCGCTGGGCCAGGGCCAGGCCGGCCTCGGGCGTGATGTCGCCGGCCAGCACCAGGGCGACCCGGTCGGGCCGCACCCAAGTGGCCTGGAAGGCCTGCAGATCGGCCCGTGTCAGCCGCTGCACCGCCGCCGCCGGGGCCACCCGGCCATGCGGCACATCGCCCCAGAAGCTGCGGCGCAAGGCCAATTGCGCCACTTCACCCGGGCTGCCATAGGTGACACGCAGGCCGTCCAGCACCTGCGCACGGGCGCGCTGCAATTCGTCGGCCGACAGCAGCGGGCGGCGCAGCACATCGGCCATCAGCGCCAGCGCGGCCTCGGTGCGGGCGGTGGTGACGGTCATCGCCAGCTGGCTGGCGCCCCAGCTGCTGCGGGCGTCCAGCGCGCTGCCCAGGGCCTCGGCCTGGCGGGCGATGTCGGGTGCGCCCACGCTGGCGCCACCGCGCATGGCCCCCTTGGGCCACAGCGTGGCCAGCATCTCGGCCACGCCCGGGCGGCCGGCAGGGTCGGCCTCGGGCCCGGCGCGCACCGCCAGCGTCAGGCTGACCAGGGGCAGATCGGACCGCGGCGCCACCAGCACGGCCAGGCCGTTGGCCAGTTGCTGCTGGCTGAAGGCCGGCAGCTGCAGCGGGCGTGCCGGCTGCGGCAGCGGGGGCTCGTCCACCCCCGGCGTGGCGGCCGCACGGGCTGGCCAGCCAGGCAGCCGGCAGCGCCAGGGCGCCGACCAGGGCCTGGCGGCGGCGGGCATCGTGCGTCATGTGCTGGGTCCCTGGGTGTAATCGATGGTGATGCGGTGGGCGGCCAGCACATGCTGGCGCAGCGCCCGCTGCACATCGGCCACCCGCACCGCCTGCAGCCGGGCGAAGCGGGCGTCGGCCTCGCGGGCGTCGCCGGTCTGCAGCATGGCCATGCCGATCGCCTGGGCCAGGCCCTGCGGCGTCTGCCGGCGCAGCAGCGCGGCGGTCAGCAACTGGGTGCGCACCTTGTCGATCTCGTCGAAGCCCACCTTGCCGCGCGCCAGCAGGGTCATCTGCTCCAGCAGCGCCGTCTTCCAGCCTGCGCAGGCTCTGGCCGCTGCCGGCGATGGCGTAGGCCGCCAGCAGGCCGGCGTCGGCATACAGATCGGCGCTGAAGCCGGCGGCCTGGGCGGCTGCGCGCGCTGTAGACCAGGGCCTGGTTCAGCCGCGACGACTCACCGGCCGACAGCAGGGCCTGCGCCACCTCCAGCGCCGGCGCGTCGGGATGGGTGACCGGCGGGCCCTTCCACACCAGGGCCACCGCCGGCAGCGGCACGTTGGGGCCGGTGACGCTTGGCCTGCGCGGTCCTGCAGGCGCGGCGGCTCACGCTCGGTCACCCGCGGGATCGGCGTGGCGGGCCGCTCCAGCGGGCCGAAATGGCGGTCGACCCAGCCGTCGAGCTGCGGCGGCGTCGAAGTCGCCCACCACGATCAGCACCGCGTTGTCGGGCCGGTAGTAGGTGGCGTGGAAGCGGCGCACATCGTCCAGCGTGGCGGCGTTCAGATCGGCCTCGCTGCCGATCACCGGCCGGCGGTAGGGGTGGCGCTCGAAGGCCAGGCCGGGCAAGGCGTTGAACAGCCGGCCATAGGGGTCGGCCAGCACCCGCTCGCGCAGTTCTTCGACCACCACCTTGCGCTCGCTCTCGAAGTTGGCCTGGTCGACCTGCAGGTGCACCATGCGCTCGGCCTCGGCCCAGAGGATGCGCTCCAGATGGTTGGCCGGCACCTCGCTCTGGTAGGCCGTCACGTCCTCGGCGGTGAAGGCATTGTTCTGGCCGCCCACGTCCTCGGTGAGGCGGTCGAACATCTCGTCGGCCATGTGCTTGGTGCGCTTGAACATCAGGTGTTCAAACAGATGCGCAAAGCCCGAGCGGCCCACCGGATCGTCCTTGCCACCCACCCGGTACCAGACCTGCACACTGACCGTGCCACCCCCACCGGTGGCCAGGCTCGCCACCTGCAGGCCGTTGGCCAGCGTGCGCTGGCGCGGCACTTGCACCGGCAAGTTGACGTTGAGGCGCGGCGGCTGCACCGGCTCCTGCGGCGCGGTTGGGGCCGGCGCCGCGGCTGGGGCGGTCTGCGCCTGGGCGGGCTGGGCGCCAGCCCAGGCCGGCACACCGGCAGCGGCCAGCCAGGCCAGGGATTGGCGGCGGTTGGGCATCAAGCGCATGGGCAGAGTTGGCTTTGGTGGTGGATCAACGGGGCCGATCATCGCCGATCGCCCAAACGCCCAAACGCCCAATCGCCCAATCGCCCAAACACCAGAACGCATCCTAGGCTGGTGGCCTGGTGGCCAGGTGCCCCACGCGCCTAGAACAGCCCAGGCTGCGCCGGCAGCGGCCAGCCTGGCAATTGATCGAGCCGGGTGATGCGCCGGGTGGCCTGGCGCCAGAACTGTGAAAACGAGGCACAGGCCCGGTCGGGTTCGGGCAACAGCGGCGGCGCTGGCTGGCGCCAGGCGGCGGGCCAGCCGGCAGGCAGCTCGGGGTGGTCGGTGGTGTGCACGCTGGCGGCATGGCGCAGCAGCTGCTGCAACTGGGCGGCATCGGCCCACAGCTGCAGCGGGGTGATGGCCGCCATCCGGGTGGCCACAAACGCCCAGCGCCGTGCCGACCAGGGCCAGCGGGCCAGCTGCTCGGCGGGCCACACGCCCAGGCGCAGCAGGTCGGGCTCGGGTCGGCAGACGGCTCGGCCAGCGCCCAGGGATGCACCAATTGCACCCGGCGCCCGGCCAGGGCGTCGGGCGGCAAGCCGGGCGGGGCCAGGCCTGGTGGCGGCTGCTGCCACAGCACGGGCTCGTCCACGCCGTCACCGGCCGGCAACGGCGTGGCCGGCGGCAGCGGCGCCTGGCCGCAGGCCCAGCGCTCCAGCGTGGCATAGGCGGTGTCGACCACGCTGCCGCTGCTGTCCCAGGCGGCATGGCTGCCGGCGGTGTAGCGGGCCACGTTGTCGGCATTGAACAGATAGGGCTTGTGGCTGCCGGTGCCCGCCACCCATTGCCAGCTGAGGTGGTTGCTGGCGCGGTCGCCGTCCAGCAGATGGGCCAGCAGCCAGTCGGCCCCGGCGCGCCAGTGCACGCCGCGCACATGCACCACATAGCTGGCCAGCCACAGGCGGGCATGGTTGTGCAGCCAGCCAGTGGCATAAAGCGTGCGCACCGCCTGGTCGATGGCCGGCACGCCGCTGCGGGCCTGGCGGATGTCGTCGGGCAGCTGCGCGGCATAGGCGGCGTCGGGCCGCGGGCCGGCATGCAGCGACTGCAGGATGGCGTCGCCGCGGTGCCGGGCCACATGGTGGAAGAAGGCACGCCAGCCCAGTTCCACCACCAGCTTGTCGCCCAGGTCCAGCCGGTGGGCGCTGGCCACCGCCACCGCCACGTCGGTCAGGCTGACGATGCCGTGGGTCAGATAGGGCGACAGCCGGGTGACTGCACCGCCCAGGTGGTTGCGGCTGCGCGCATAAGCCGCTGGCTGGATGGCGGCGATGCGCTGGCGCGCAGCGGCCAGGGTGGGCGGAAACAGGTCGTCACTGGTTTGCATCGGCGCCTCAAACGTCCAGCGCGCCCGCGCGCACCGCGTCGGCGCGGGCGGTGATGGCGCTGCGCTGCTCGGGCGAGAGCCGCACCAGGTTCTTCACCTGCAGGGCCATGCGCGGGTTGGCCGCCAGCCGCGCCTGGTGGCGGCCCAGAAAATCCCAGTACAGGGTGGTGAAGGGGCAGGCCTGGTCGCCAGTGGATTGCGCCGGGTCGAAGCGGCAGCCCTGGCAGTGGTTGCCCATGCGCTGGATGTACTTGCCGGTGGCGGCATAGGGCTTGCTGGCCATCACCCCGCCATCGGCAAACAGCGCCATGCCCAGCACATTGGGCAATTCCACCCATTCCACCGCGTCGACGTACACACCCAGGTACCAGGCATGCACCTGCTGCGGCTCGACGCCCAGCAGCAGGGTGTAGAGGCCGGTGACCATCAGCCGCTGGATGTGGTGGGCATAGCCATGCTGCAGGGTCTGGCCGATGGCGTCGCGCAGGCAGGCCATCGGCGTGTCGCCGGTCCAGAAGAAAGCGGGCAGCGCTTGCTGCGCGTCCAGCGCGTTGTGGGCGGCATAGGCCGGCATCTGGGTCCAGTAGATGCCGCGCACGTATTCGCGCCAGCCCAGGATCTGGCGGATGAAGCCTTCCACCGCCGGCAGCGGCGCCTGGCCGGCACGGTAGGCGGCCTCGGCGGCAGCCACCACCTCGCGCGGGTTCAGCAGCTTGAGGTTGAGCGCCGCGCCCAGGTGGGCGTGGTACAGCCAGGGCTCGCCGGCCCACATCGCGTCTTGCCATTGGCCAAACTGCGGCAGGCGCTGGGCGATGAACTGGTCCAGCGCCTGCAGCGCCTGGGCGCGGCTGACCGGCCAGCCAAAGGGGCTGGCCTGGCCGGGGTTGGTGGCAAAGCGCTGCGCCACCAGGGCCATCACCGCCTGGGTGCTGGCATCGGGCTCAAACCGGCTGGGCGGTGGCAGCGCGCCTGGGCCGTCGCGGCCGAAGGCCTGGCGGTTGTCGGCGTCGAAGTTCCATGTTCCACCGCAGGGCTGGTCACCGTCCATCAGCACTTGGTGGCGCTTGCGCATGTCGCGGTAGAAGTACTCCATGCGCAATTGCTTGCGGCCCTGGGCATGGGCGGCAAAGTCACGCACCGTGCTGAAAAAATGCCGGTCGTCGCGCAGATCCAGCGGCAGGCCATGGGCCTGGGCCACACCGCGCAGGGCCTGCAGCACCCGCCAGTCGCCAGGCGCTGTCAGCACCAGGCCGGCGGGCCGCAGCGCGGTGATGGCGGCGTCCAGCTCGGCCGCCAGGCTGTGGCGGTTGGTGGGGTCGTCGAGCAGGCGCTGGTGCAGCGGCAAGCCTTCGGCGCGCAAACTGTCGGCGAAGTGGCGCATTGCCGCCAGGAACAGCACACTGCGCTGCTTGGACGAGGGCACATGGGTGGACTCACCGTCGACCTCGGCCATCCACACCGCGTCTTGCGCGGCATCGAAGCCGTCGAAGGCCGAGGCGTCGCGGTTGAGCTGGTCGCCCAGCACCAGCACCAAGTGGCGCACATGTCCGGGGCCGGGGCCCGGCCCAGGGCCCGCAGCGCGCTTCGGCTCAGCCATGCTGGGTGGCGCCGCGTGGCGTGCCACGGCGGCAGGCATCGGAGCAATATTTCACCTCGGCCCAGTTCTTGGCCCAGGCCTTGCGCCAGACCATGGGCCGGCCGCACACCGTGCAGGGCTTGCTGGGCAAGCCTTGTTTGTTGCCGCGAAAGCTGCGCAATTGATCCATGCAGAATTGTCCGGCAGCGCGCGGCATGGGATGGTCGGCCCGGGGCGGGCCGATGCAAAGACGCGTCAGCGTGGCGCCAGTTCACGCGCCAGGAAGGCTTCTACCTTCTGCCAGAAATCGACCCGGGTCTCTGGCTTTGCGAAGCCGTGGCCCTCGTCGGGGTAGACCAGCCAGGTCAGGCCGGTGTAGCCCGCAGGCAGCGCCGCCTTGAAGCGGTCGCCGTGGGCGATCGGTACCCGCCGGTCTACACCGCCCACGGCCATCAGCAGCGGCCGCTTGAGCCGCCCGGCTTGCTGCAGCGGTGAAGTAGCGGCCAGTTGGGCGGCGTCCTGCACCGGGTCACCGATCAGCAGCGGCATGCCATGCGCGCGCCAGAGGTCGGGCAGGTCGCTGTGGTTCAGCGTGTACATCAGGCCGATGTCGGTGACGGCCACCCAGGCGACGCCACAGCGCCAGAGCGTGTCGTCGCGGATCAGGCCCATCAAAGTGGCATAGCCGCCGTAGCTGGCGCCCGCAATGCAGGCCCGGCTGCCATCAGCCTCACCGCGGGCCACGGCCCAGGCGAGCGCATCGTTGATGTCGTCCTGCGACCGCAGGCCCCACTGCTTCCAGCCAGCACGGAACAGCAGGCCGCCATACCCCGTGCTGCCGCGGAACTCAGGCTCCAGCACCAGATAGCCGCGAGAGGCGAGGAACTGCGACTCTGCGTCCCACGACCAATCGCCGCCGCGCACATGGGGGCCGCCGTGCACCAGCACGATGGTCGGCCAGGGCCCTTTGCCGGCCGGGCGGGTGACGTGCAGCGGGATCTGCAGACCATCACGCGCCTTGAAGCGGATGAAGTCACGCTGCGCCATGCGCCGCGGATCGATCTGCGGATGCTCCCGGCCCACTGGTTCCAGACGGTCAGCCGTGCGGTCGTACAGCCAATAGACAGGCGGCTGGCGGTCGGAGAACGATGTCACCGACATCCAGCGGCTGCAGCCGCAGTCGGCCACGTCTATCAGGTTGACCAGACCGGGCAGCCGCGCGTCGATGCGCTTTTGGGTCGCCTGCATGTCGGCGTCTAGCCAAGCCGTGGACCAACCATCACTCTGGAAGCGCACCCCCAGCAGCGATTGGTCGCGGCCGTTGAAGATCAATCCGCCGCTGAAGTCGAAGCCGTCCACCCGCACCAGCGGGTCGGCGTCACGCTGGTGCGTGGTGGGGTCGATGCGGTACAGCGCCGATGTGCCGGATGAATTGCGGCCATCGGACTCGGCATACAGCGCGCCATCGTCGCCAATCAACAGGTCAGCGAGGCCGTCGCTCTGCGACCCAAACAACGGGCCGCGGTCGATCATCACCCAGTCACCGGCCGTTTGGCTGCGCCACCAGATTTCACGCTGATCCCCCTGCCGGGCCTCCAGTGCCACGGGCTGGCCGGCCGGGCCAGCCCACCAGCGCCAGGCCTGGCGGGCCCAGCCGGTATCGACCAAACGGGTGCGGCCGGTGCGGGTGTCCAGGCGCATCAACGTGCTGCCCACCGGGTTGCGGCGCGATGCGTCGAAATCAGTGCGAACGATCATCACGTCGGCAGTGCCACCGCGCAAGGTGCGCAGCAAGACGTGGTTGGGGGTGAGCTCCTGCACGCGGGCTGAGGTGACGGTGTCGGTCACCAGATTCCACTCGCGCCGCACCAGCATGCGCAGGTCGCGGCCGTCGCGGTCGACCGCATACAGGCCGCCAGGGCGCCGGTTGGCCACGGCCTCGCCGCCGTCGCTGAGGCTGAACACCAGCCGGTCGTCATTGACCCAGTCAAAGGCGTGGATGTCGGTATCGACAAAGCCGGCCACCACAGCTGCCGTACGCGGCGGGTCCACGCTCAGCACCGCCAGTTGCACCCGTCCCTTGGGCCCACCCACATGCACCGCCAGATGCTTGCCCGACGGCGACAACTTCGGGTTGGCCATGCTGGCAGGACGGAAGAAGTCGGCCACTGGCACCGGCGCCAGCGTTTCGGCTGGCGGCTTGTCGGGCTGCGCCGCTGCGTCCGACGCAACCAGGCCAAGGCCCAGGTGCACCGCCACCATGATGGTCATCAGCGCTGGTGTCACCACCCGCGCTGCCGCCCATGCCGCCCCTGCCGCCAAGATGCAGCCGACCACCTGTGCCATGCAACCCCCTTGCGCCAACATCAGCGGCTGGCGATCTGGGCAAAGCATACCAATGCCGCTCAGATCACGGCCTGCTGACAACCCGCTGTCTGCGGTGCACAGGCCAGGAGATCGGAAAGCGCTGCAAGCCCGTCCGCCCGCACAAGCACCGCGCACGCCAGCGGCGGCTCAGCCCGCCTGCTTCTTGGCTTGGCGGAAGTTCCACCAGGGCAAGGCCTGGGTCAGCGACAGCACTTCGCCGCCACGCGCAGGCACGTAGCCCGCCATGCCCTGCAGCACCTGGACCCAGGCCTCACCTTCCAGTGCCGCCCGCAGCTTCAGCACTGCGGGGTGCTCCAGCGCGTCTTTCAGACAGACCAGGAAATAGTCTTCCTCGATCAGCGGCACAAAGCCCAGGCCGAAGGCACGCGCAGCCGCCTCGATGCCGGGGCCGGCGTCGGCCGCGCCGCTGGCCAGCGCAGCAGCCACGGCCAGGTGGCTGTCCTCGGGCGGGCCGAACCAACCCGGAATGGCCTCGGCCGCCAGGCCCTGCTCGGCCAGCAAATGGTCCATCAGCAGGCGGGTGCCCGAGCCGTTCTGCCGGTTGATGAAGCGCGGCGCCCGCTGGCCCTGCGGCACCAGGTCGGCCAGGCCCCGCAGGCCCAGCGGGTTGCCGGGCTGCACCATCAGGCCCTGGGTGCGGCGCACGCAGCCGATCAGCTTGTGCAGGCCGGGTTTGAGCAAGGGCTTCATCGCCGCGGCGAACTGGCGCGACCCGCCGGGCAGCGCCGGCACATGGAAACCCGCCACCAGGCAGCGGCCCTGGGCCAGGGCGGCCAGTGCGTCCACGCTGCCGGCAAAGCGCAGGTCGATGTGCAGGCCATGGGCCTGGTTGGCCAGGTCGCGCAGCATCGGCAAGGCCAGGTCGTGGCTGGCGAAGATGGTCAGCACATGCTGGCTGCCGTCCAGCGCGTCGGCCAGCACCCGCTCCAGTTCGGCACGCAGGGCCTCGATGTGCGGCGTCAGCCGGGCGCGGGCCCGTTTTTCGGCCCACAGCAGGCGGTCGGCAAAGGGGGTCAGGCGCGCAGGCTGGCCTTGCGCCCAGGTGACCAGCGGCTCGCCGAGCGTGTCTTCCCAGCGCTTGAGCGCGCCCCAGATGTGGCGGTAGCTGGCGCCCAGGTGTTTGGCCGCATGCTGGATGGACCCATGTGCCTGCACCGCCTGCAGCAGCTCGAACAAGGGGTTGTCCAGGGCCGCGCCGCGCTGGCCGGTGGCCGCGAAGCTGTATTGCAGGTGCACACCACGGGCTTGCATGGCGCAGATTGTCGGCGCGCCCGCCTTGTCAGCCGCCGAACAGCCGCTTCAGCCAGGCCAGCAGCTTGGCGATGGCGCCCTGGGGCGCCGGGGCTGGCGCCGCCACTGGCGCAGGGGCCACCTGGTAGCGCTCTTGCAGCTTGGCATTGAAGGTGCTGAAAAAGTCGGTCGCCATCTTCTGCGCGGCCATGTCGACCAGGCGCGAGCCCAGCTGCGCGATCTTGCCGCCCACGGTGGCCTTGGCGGTGTAGTGCAGCAGGGTGCTGTGCGGGCCGGTGGATTCGAGCTTGACCTCGGCCGTGCCCTTGCCGTGGCCGGCGGCGCCGCCCTGGCCATCGAAGCGCAGGGTGTAGCTGTTGGGCGGCTGCAGGTTTTCCAGCTGCAGCCGGCCCTTGAACTTGGCCTTGACCGGGCCGATGGCGGCGGTGATCAGCACCTCGTATTGGTTGTCGCCGGTGGCGGTGATGCCGTCGCAACCGGGAATGCATTCCTTGAGCAGGCTGATGTCGTTGAGCGCATCCCAGGCCTGGGCTTGGGCGACGGGCAGGGTTTGCTGGCTGGTGAGTTCCATGGCGGATCCAGAAGGTCGAGTGAAAAGGGAATCAATGCCTGCGGCGTGGCGTGGCGTCGGTCGACGACAGCACGCCCACCAGATCGGCCAGGCTCTGCAGGTTGTGGGCGGGCAAAAAACGGTCGCAGTGCGGCAGCATCGCCTGGATGCCGGCGGCGCGCGGCTCGAACTTGGCTGAAGCGCAGCAGCGGGTTCAGCCAGATCAGCCGGCGGCAGCGCTTGTGCAGGCGCTCCATCTCGAAGGCCAGCTGGCGGGTGTCGCCATGCTCCAGGCCGTCGCTGATCAGCAGCACGGTGCTGCGGCCGCTCAGCACGCGGCGCGCCCAGTGCTGGTTGAAATCATGCAGGCTGGTGGTGATGCGGGTGCCGCCCGACCAGTCGGCCACCGCGCGCACCACCTGGGCCACGGCGATGTCGGGGTCGCGGCTCTTCAGCAGCCGGGTGGTGCGCGTCAGCCGGGTGCCGAAGACAAAGCTCTCCACCGGCGCATCGGCATGGCCCAGCGCATGGGCGAAGTGCAGCAGCATGCGCGAGTAGCGGCTCATCGAGCCCGAGATGTCGGCCAGCACCACCAGCGGTGCCGGCTGGATGCGCGGCGCGCGCCAGCGCATGTCCCACAGCTCGCCGCCGTGGCGGGCCATGGCGGCCAGCGTGGCGCGCCAGTCGGCCACGCCCGGGCGGTTGGCGCGGCGCTTGCGCCGGGTGGGCAGCGGCTCGAACACCAGCCGCAGCTGGGCCAGCAGGCGCTGGGCCTCGCGCCATTCGTCGGCCGTCATGGTGTCGAAATCGGCCTGGCGCAAGCACCTCGCGGTCGTTCCAGGTCAGGTCGGCGTGGATCTCGATCTGCTCTTGCTCGGGCGCGTCCGGCGTGCGCTGCGGCTGGTGCGGGAACAGCGCCTCGCCCAGGCGGCGGTTCTCGGGCGGCGGCGGCTCGGCACCGTCTTTCAGCGTGCACCTTGGGCAGCAGCAGGGCGCGCATGCGGCCCATCAGGTCGGGGTCGCGCCAGAACAGCACAAAGGCCTGGTCGAAGAGTTCGCGGTGTTCGATGCGGTCGATCAGGCAGGCCTGACAGCACGGCATGGAAATCACGCTTGCTCTCCAGCCCCGCCACCTGCAGCGCGGCCAGCGCGGTGTGCACCCGGTCGCCGCCCACCGGCATGCCGGCCGTGCGCAGCACCCGGGCAAAGTGCATCACGTTCTCGGCCAGGTGGCCGGGGGAGGTCTGGGTGCGCAGCATGCCGGCCAAGCAGCTGGCTCAGGGTGTGGCCAGCCGGGCTTCTTCACGCACCTGCTCCAGCAGACGCGTCGCCTCGCTGCCCTGCAGGCGCACGATGTCGTCCTGGTACTTCAGCAGCACGCCCAGCGTGTTCTGGATCACGTCGGGGTCCAGCACCACCGCGTCCAGCTCCATCAGCGCACGGGTCCATTCGATGGTCTCGGCCACGCCGGGCAGCTTGGTCAGCTCGAGGCTGCGCAGCTGCTGGATGAAGGCGACGATCTGCGCCGCCAGCGCCGGGCCGATGCCGGGCACCCGGCGCTGCAGGATGTCGAGCTCACGCTTGGCATCGGGGAAATCCACCCAGTGGTAGAGGCAGCGGCGCTTCACCGCATCATGGATCTCGCGGGTGCGGTTGCTGGTCAGGATGACGATCGGCGGCTGCAGCGCCTTGCACCGTGCCCAGCTCGGGGATGGTGATCTGGTAGTCGGCCAGCACTTCCAGCAAGAAGGCCTCGAAGGGCTCGTCGGCGCGGTCGAGTTCGTCGATCAGCAGCACCGGCGGCACGGCGTTGGCCGGGTCGATGGCCTGCAGCAAGGCGCGCTTGGTGAGAAAGCGCTCGCTGAACAAATCGTTCGCCAGGGCGTCGCGGGCGGCCTGGGCAGCGCCCGCCCCCACGCCGGCACCGGCCTGGCCAGCCGCCACTTCCGCCAGGCGGATTTCCATCATCTGGCGGCCATAGTTCCATTCATAGGCCGCGCCGGCCAGGTCCAGGCCTTCGTAACACTGCAGCCGGATCAGCGGCCGCCCCAGCATGGCCGCCAGCGTGCGCGCGATCTCGGTCTTGCCGGTGCCGGGCTCGCCTTCCAGGAACAGCGGGCGCTGCAGCTTCAGCGCCAGGTAGACGCAGGTGGCCAGCTGGCGGTCGGCCACGTAGTCCAGCGCGGCCAGGCGGGCCAAGGTGTCGTCGATGCTGCCGGGCAGCGTGGTGTCAGACGTGGAAGACAAGACGAAGCTCCAAGAAAAACGCCGCACCGGGTGCGGCGTTTTCACGAACAGACAAGGCGTTCAGGCGACAGCGCGTGCGGCCAGCACCGGGATCAGCGCGGCACGGTAGTCGGCCGAGCCATGCAGGTCGCTGTTCAGGCCGTCGGCGCTGATGGTGGCGCCGGCCAGCGCGGCGGCCGACCAGTTGGCGGCCAGCTTGGCTTCCAGGCCGCTGGCGCGGAACACGCCCGACCCCGCGCCGGTGACAGCCACCCGCACACCCTGCGGCCCCTTGCTGACGAACACGCCGACGATCGAAAAGCGCGACGCCGGCTGCTTGAACTTCTGCCAGCCGGCCTTGTCGGGCACCGGGAAGCTCACCGCGGTGATGACTTCGCCTTCGGCCAGCGCGGTGCTGAACATGCCGGTGAAGAAATCGTCGGCGGCGATGTCGCGGCTGCCACTTGCGGTGTGCACCTGGATGGTGGCGCCCAGGCCCAGCACCGCCGCCGGGTAGCAGGCGGCCGGGTCGTTGTTGGCCAGGCTGCCGCCGATGGTGCCGCGGTTGCGCACCTGGCGGTCACCGATCTTGCCGGCCAGGTCGGCCAGCGCCGGGATGGCCTGCTGCACGCCGGCGTGGGCGGCCACGTCGGCATGGGTGGCCATGGCGCCGATCTTGACGACACCCCCGGCCACGCTGATGCCGCGCAGCTCGGCGATGGCGGCCAGGTCGACCAGGGCCTCGGGCGCGGCCAGGCCCAGCTTCATCGACGACAGCAGCGTCTGGCCACCGGCCAGGAACTTGGCGTTGTCGGCGGCACCGGCACGGGCGGCGTCGGCCACCGATGCGGGCTTGGAATAGGCGAATGCTTGCATGGTGTCTGGGTCTCCTCGCAGATCAATGGCCGGCCGCTTGCACGGCCTTCCACACAGTGTAGGGCGTGGCCGGCATCGGCACATCCTTCACGCCCAGGGCGTGGCAGATGGCATTGATCACCGCCGGCGGCGAGCCGATGGCGCCGGCCTCGCCGCAGCCCTTGACCCCCAGCGGGTTGTGGGTGCAGGGGGTGCCCTTGGCGGTTTCGACCAGGAAGCTGGGCAGGTCGTCGGCGCGCGGCATGGCGTAGTCCATGTAGCTGCCGGTCAGCAGTTGGCCGGTCTCGCCGTCGTACACGCCGTGCTCCAGCAGGGCCTGGCCGATGCCCTGGGCCAGGCCGCCATGCACCTGGCCTTCGACGATCATCGGGTTGATGACGTTGCCGAAGTCGTCGCAGGCCGTCATGCGGTCGACGCGGGTGTGGCCGGTGGCGGGGTCGATTTCCACCTCGCAGATGTAGGTGCCGGCCGGGTAGGTGAAGTTGCTGGGGTCGTAGAAGGCGTTTTCGTTCAGGCCCGGCTCCAGCTTGTCGTGCGGAAAGTTGTGCGGCACATAGGCGGTGAGGCTGACGGCGGCAAACGGCACCTTCTTGTCGGTGCCCGCCACCTTGAATTCACCGCCCTCGAACACGATGTCGGTGTCGGCCGCCTCCAGCAGGTGGGCCGCAATCTTCTTGCCCTTGGCGATGATCTTGTCGACCGCCTTGACGATGGCGCTGCCGCCCACCGCCAGCGACCGGCTGCCATAGGTGCCCATGCCGAACAGCACCTTGCCGGTGTCGCCATGTTCGATGGCGATGTCGTCCATCGGGATGCCCAGCTTGTCGGCCACCACCTGGGCGAAGGTGGTCTCGTGGCCCTGGCCATGGCTGTGGCTGCCGGTGAACACCGTCACCTTGCCGGTGGGGTGCACCCGCACTTCACCGGCTTCGAACAGGCCGGCACGGGCGCCGAGTGCACCCGCCACGCTGCTGGGTGCGATGCCGCAGGCTTCGATGTAGGCGCTGTAGCCCAGGCCGCGCTTCAGGCCCCGGGCGGCGCTGGCGGCCCGGCGGGCCGGGAAGCCCGCCACGTCGGCCAGCTCGATGGCGCGTGCCATCGTGGCTTCATAGTCACCGGTGTCGTAGGTCAGGCCGACCGGCGTGGCATACGGGAAGCTGGTGATGAAGTTGCGGCGGCGCAGCTCGGCCGGGTCGATGCCCAACTCGTGTGCGGCGGTTTCGACGATGCGCTCGACCACATAGGTGGCCTCGGGCCGGCCGGCACCGCGGTAGGCGTCCACCGGCGCGGTGTTGGTGAACATCGCATCGACCGCGCACCAGATCTTGGGCGTGGCGTACTGGCCGGCCAGCAAGGTGGCGTACAGGATGGTGGGCACGCTGGTGGAAAAGGTCGACAGGTAGGCGCCCAGGTTGGCCGTGGTGTGCACCTGCAACGCCAGGAACTTGCCGTCCTTGTCCAGACCCAGGCGCACCGTGGTGGCATGGTCGCGGCCGTGGGCGTCTGATAAGAAAGCCTCGCTGCGGCTGCAGGTCCACTTGATCGGGCGCTTGAGCAGCTTGCTGGCAAAGACGATGGCCGTCTCCTCGCCGTACAAGAAGATCTTGCTGCCGAAACCGCCGCCCACGTCGGGCGCCACCACCCGCATCTTGTGCTCGGGGATGCCCAGCACAAAGGCACACATCAGCAGGCGCTCGACGTGCGGGTTCTGGTTCGACACATACAGGGTGTAGTTGTCGGCGTTGGCGTCGTAGTGCGCATTGGCGCAGCGCGGCTCCATCGCGTTCGGGATCAGCCGGTTGTTGCGGTAGGTCAGCGTGCTGACGTGCGCCGCCGCGGCCATGGCGGCAGCCGTGCCGTCCTTGTCGCCGATGCCCCATTGGTAGACCCGGTTGTCGGGGGCCTCGTCATGCACCGACGACTGGACCTGGGGCGCGGTCAGCGCGTCGACCACGGGCGTCAGTTCTTCATAGTCGACCACGATCAGCTCGGCCGCCGCCTGGGCTTGGGCCAGCGTCTCGGCCACCACCAAGGCCACGCGGTCACCCACATAGCGCACCTTGCCGCCTGCAAAACCCGCCAGCACCGGGTGCTTGGGCTCCTTCATCGGCTGGCCGTCCAGGCTGTTGATCAGCCAGCCGCAAGGCAGGCCGCCCACGGCCTTGAAGTGGTCGCCGGTCAGCACGCCCACCACGCCCGGAGCCTGGGCGGCGGCCGTCACGTCGATGGCGGTGATGTTGGCGTGCGCATAGGGGCTGCGCAGGAAATAGGCATGGGTCTGCCCGGACAGGACGATGTCGTCGGTGTACTGGCCCTTGCCGGTGAGAAAGCGCGAATCCTCGCGGCGCTCGACCGACTGGCCGATGAAACCTTGGCGTGCATTCATGGTGGACCCTCTGATCAGGCCTGCATGGCGGCAGCACCTTGCTGCACCGCCTTGACGATGTTCTGGTAGCCGGTGCAGCGGCAGATATTGCCTTCCAGCGCTTCACGCAGCTGGGTCTCGCTCATCTGGTCCGGGCGGCAGCCGTGGTGCTGCACCAGGTCGACCGCGCTCATCACCATGCCTGGGGTGCAGTAGCCGCACTGCAGGCCGTGGCAGCTGCGGAAGGCCGCCTGCATCGGGTGCAGCGTGCCGTCGGCGGCGGCCAGGCCCTCGATGGTGGTGACGGACCGGCCTTGGGCCTGCACCGCCAGCAGGCCGCAGCTCTTGACCGCCTTGCCATCGATGTGCACCGTGCAGGCGCCGCACTGGGTGGTGTCGCAGCCGACGTGGGTGCCGGTCAGGCGCAGCGTGTCGCGGATGAAGTGCACCAGCAACTGCTCGGGCTGGGTGGCGCGGGTAACGGACTCGCCGTTGACGGTGAGTGTGATCTGCATGTCCATGGACGGGACTCCTGGGGTGGGTGTGCGGTGGCCGGCGCTGCGCTGTGTGCAAGGCCAGCGGTCAGCAAGCCCGGCGAATGCTAGGCAGATCGCCCCGGCTGCGCATCGATGCGCTTTCCCCTATGAATCCAGAGACATAGGGGCACATCCAAGGGCCGCGCAGCAACGTATGCACAAGGATTCCTGAGGGAATGCCCTGCATTGCCGCACGGCCATGCGCCAAGTAGGTTCCACTCCCATCCCGTCTCTCTTGCACCAGAACCCCATGGACAACGTCGATCTGAATGTGCTGCGCCAGGCCACCACCTGGCTGGGCCAGGGCCACCGCGTGGTGCTGGGCACCATCACCCGCACCTGGGGGTCCGCCCCGCGGCCGCCCGGCAGCAGCGTGGCGCTGCGCGACGACGGCCTGGTGGCCGGCAGCGTGTCGGGCGGCTGCATCGAGGACGACCTGGTCGACAAGGCCCGCGCCGGCGCGCTGACCACCGGCCTGCCGCAGGTGGTGCGCTATGGCATCGACACCGACACCGCGCAGCGCTTCGGCCTGCCCTGCGGCGGCCTGATCGAGCTGGTGCTGGAGCCGGTGCAGCCACGCACCCAGCTCGACGCCCTGCTGGCCCGGCTGGACGCCGGTGAACGCGTGCGCCGGGTGCTGACCATCGCCACCGGCGCGGTGGACCTGCAGCCCGGCAACACCACCGACGAGCTGGCGCTGGACGACAGCCACCTGGTCACCCACCACGGCCCGCGCTGGCGCCTGCTGCTGATCGGCGCCGGCCAGATGACGCAATACCTGGCGCAGATGGCCACCGCGCTGGACTACCAGGTGCTGGTCTGCGACCCGCGCGAGGAATACGCCACCGGCTTCACCGTGCCGGGCGCCACGCTGCTGCGCAGCATGCCCGACGACACCGTGCTGGCGATGAAGCCCGACGGCCACACCGCCATCATCGCGCTGACCCACGACCCGAAGATGGACGACCTGGCGCTGATGGAGGCGGTGGCCAGCCAGGCCTTCTACATCGGCGCCATCGGCTCACGCGCCAACCAGGCCAAGCGCAAGGCGCGGCTGAAAGAGCACTTCGGCATCACCGACGACCAGCTGGCGCGCATCCACGGTCCGGTGGGGCTGAAGAACGGTGCCCGCACGCCGCCCGAGATCGCCATCAGCATCCTGGCCGAGCTGACCGCCGTGCGCTATGGCTACCGCGTGCCCGAGCCGGTGCCGGTGCGGGCGCAGGCGGCGGTGGACGCTGGCTGCACCACCTGAGGGGCGGCCCAGCGGCGCGCCGGCGTATTTTTCGACGCCGGCCCTGCGGCCCCAGCAGCACTGCCGGGGCGATCGGTTACAAGCAGCGCATGTCCGACGAATCCCAGATCCACATTCCGCCGTCTTTCGAAGCCGTGCACCGCGATGCACGCGGCCGGCTGCAACTGCCGCGCGATGCCTTCCGCGCCCGCTATGAGCTGTGCGAGGACATGGCCCAGCTGCTGGTCGACCGCAGCCAGGCCTGGCTGCACGACCAGGGCCTGAGCGAAGACCTGATCCTGGCGCGCACCGAAGCCGGCCTGGCCGCCGAGGGCGCCGGTTTCAGCCCGGCCGAGGCCACCTGGGTGAGCATCCGCCTGGCTGAACTGCTGGGCTGGCCGCACGCCGGGCTCACGCCCGCGCCGGATCAGCCCCCGCCGCGCTGGGTGTAGAGGTCGAAGAACTTCATGAAGGCCAGGCGGTCGGCCTCGTCCACACCGTCAAAGCGGTAGTGGGTGGCCAGCACCGGCATGCGCATCAGCGCGATCTGGCGCGCCGGCATCACCTGCCAGGCCAGGTGCAGGTGGCCGTTGCCCACCGGCACGCTGGCCTGGCCCGGCGCCGGAAACGACAGCGCCGCGCCGCGCGTGGCGCCAGGCAGGCAAGACAGCCAGTCGGCTTCGGTGAAGCCTTGCTCGCGGCGGAATTCAGCGGGATAGTGGCTCTGCATGGTCGTGATGGTGGGCTCAACCGCCGGCGATGGGCGGCCAGATGGCCAGCACATCACCCTCGACAAAGGTGCGCGTGGCGCGCTGCTCGGGCGGCACATACACACCATTGACCAACACCAGGTGCACCAGCTTGGGCGGCATGCCCAGCGGCTCGATGATCTGGGCAATGGTGGCGTCGTCGGCCACGTCCAGCGTGATGCGGTTGTCGCGCCGGGCCTCGGGCGGCAGGTAGTCGGTGAGGCTGGCGTACAGCTTGAACGTGATCTTCATCGTGGCATGGCCTTGCATGGCAGCCGCGTCAGCGGCTGGGCATGTGCGCCATCTCCTCCTGCGCCTGGGCGTTGGCCAGGTAGGCTTCCATCAGCAGCGTGGGGTCGGCCATCAGGCGCTGCTTCCATTCAGGGCTGAGCACCACCTCGCCTTCAACCAGGCCACGCATCACCCCCACATGGTTGGTCCAGCCGATGGCGTTGCAGCCGATCAGCTTGTCGCCGCTGAACTGCAGGCTCAGCAGCTTGCCACTGGCGCGGTCGCTCAGCTCGACATGCTCGCCGCCGGGCACACCGTCCCATTTGCCGAAGCTGGCCGAGATCATGCCCAGGGTGTCGAGCACGTTGATCTGGGTGACGCCCTTCAGCTCGGCCTGCGGCGACGGGCCGCGGTGGGCCATGTTGAGTGCCGCCACCCGTGCCTGCTCGGCCGCATTGGGCTGGATGGCGCTGACGATGGTGGTGCCGCTGACCTTGTCGAAGGCCTCGGCGCAATCACCGGCGGCGTAGATGCCGGGCACATTGGTCTGCAGGTGCTCGTCGGTCAGCACCCCCACCAGGCAGCGCACGCCTGAGTTTTCAAGAAAGCCGATGTTGGGCCGCACCCCGGTGGCGCTGATGACCAGATCGGCCGCCAGCACCTGGCCGGTGGACAGGCGCACCTGCATCGGCCCGGCGACCGGCGTGGCCGGCTCGGGCTTGGGCCAGGGCGCCGGTGGTGGCGCCGCCGGCAGGTGCACCACGCCGATGGCATTGCCCAGCTTCTGCAACAGCGTGGGCTTGACAGCCGGCTCGGGCGCCGGGCGCATCGACGGCTGGCGCGCCGCCGGGGCCGCAGCCGGGCGCTCGATGGCGTCGACCCGGGCACCGGTGTAGACCGTCACGCCCTTCTTCTCGCACCAGTCCTTGATCATGCCGCCGGCGGTGGGGCCCATCATGCGCGGCACCATGCGGTCGCCCATCTCGACCACGCTGAGCTGCACGCCGCGGGTGGCCAGGGCTTCCATGATGATGCAGCCGATGAAGCCAGCGCCCATCTGCAGCACCCGTGCACCGGGCTGGGCCAGGGCCATGATGGCGCGCGCGTCGGCCAGGGTCCAGCAGGCATGCACACCCGGGCCGTCGATGCCGGGAATGGGCGGCGACGCTGGCGACGAGCCGGTGGCGATCAGCAGCTTGTCAAACGGCACCGACGCGCCGTCTTCCAGCAGCACGCAGCGCTTTTCAATGTCGACGGTCTGGGCCCGGCCTTGGCGCAGGGTGATGCGCAGCGCCGCAAAGTGGCCGGGGGTGTGGCGCAGGTGCGTGCCCTCTTCGCCCACGTTGCCGATCAGCAGGTAGGGAATGGCCATGCGCGAATAAGGCGCCTCGGGCTCGTCACCGATCAGGGTGATCTCGTCGTGCGGTGCATGCTTGCGCAGGGTTTCGGCGGCAATCACGCCGGCCGGGCCGGCGCCCAGGATCACGTGCTTCATGGACTGTGTTCTCCAGAAATGAACAAGGCGGTCCGAAAACCGCCTTGCGTGTGCAACCCGCTGTGCGGGTTTACAGGCCGAGCTTGCTGCGCGTGGCCTCGGTCAGGTTGCCACCGGTGTCCCAGCCGCGGATTTCATAGTACTTGGGCAGCATTTCGGGCAGCTTGCTGACCAGGCCCTTGGCCGGGCCGGTCTTGACGGCTTCGTTCAACAGGCGCTTGGGCAGGTTGTCGTCAGCCGCCGTGAAACCGGCGCGGTTGTTGAAATCACGCTCCATGTTCCAGATGCGCTCACCGATCAGCGACAGGTTCTCCAGCGTGAACTCTTCGCCACAGGCGGCTGCCACTTGCGGCTGCACATCGGCCAGGCCCCAGGCGAAGCTGGTGAAGATGCAGATGCCGGCGGAGTCGAACGCAGCGGTGGCGTCCTGGAAGGCCATCACCAGCTCAGGCTTGCCGTCGGCCACCAGCGGGTCGGTCTTGACCGGAATGCCCAGCACTTCAGAGGCCACGGTGTAGCCACGCAGGTGGCAGGCGCCGCGGTTGCTGGTGGCATAGGCCAGGCCCATGCCCTGGATGCCACGGCCGTCGTAGGCCGGGAATTCCTGGCCCTTGACGCTCATGCTCAGGTCGGGGTGGCCGTACTTGGCCGTCAGCCGCTTGCTGCCCTGGGCGATTTCCTTGCCGAAGCCCACGCCGTTGGCGGTCATGTCGGCCAGTTCGCACAGCGCCTTGGCGCTGCCGAACGGTGCCTCCAGGCCCAGCATCTCCTGGGTGATGACGCCCATCTCGTAGAGCTCCATCACCGCGCCGATGGTGGCGCCGAAGGTGATCGGGTCCATGCCCTGCTCGTTGCAGATGGTGTTGGCGTACTGCAGCGCTTCCAGGTCGTTGACGCCGTTGGCCGCGCCCAGGGCCCAGGCCGCTTCGTATTCCAGGCCGCCGGTGGCGCCCCAGTACTGCGGCTTGTTGACCACACTGAAGTGGGTGGGGTCGATCTTGGAGATGCGACCGCAGGCGATGGTGCAGCCGAAGCAGGCCTGGTTGGTGACCAGCTGCTTCTTGCCGTCGGATTCACGCGGCGTGGCCATGGCCTCGGCGGAGATGTCCTTGGCGCCTTCGAACTGGCTGTCGCGGTGGTTGCGGGTGGGCAGCGCACCGATCTCGTTGATCACGTTCATCAGCACCTGGGTGCCGTAGGTCGGCAGGCCCTGGCCGGTGACGGCGTTGTCGGCGAGGATCTTCTTCTTCTCGTAGGTGACCTTCATGAACTCCTTGGGGTTGGCAATGTTGCCCACGCCCTTGGTGCCACGCACGGCAATCGCCTTGAGGTTCTTGCTGCCCATCACCGCGCCCACGCCCGAGCGGCCGGCCGCGCGGTGCAGGTCGTTCACCACGGCGGCATACAGCACCTGGTTCTCACCGGCCAGGCCGATGGAGCTGACGCGCACCTGCGGGTCTTGCGCCTGCTTCTTGAGGATTTCTTCGGTTTCCCAGACGCTCTTGCCCCACAGGTGGGCAGCGTCCTTCAGTTCGGCGATGTCGTCGCTGATCGACAGGTACACCGGCTTGGCCGACTTGCCTTCGAAGATGACCATGTCCCAGCCGGCCATCTTGAGCTCGGCGCCCCAGTAGCCGCCCGAGTTGCTGCAGGCGATGGCGCCGGTCAGCGGGCCCTTGGTGACGACGGTGTAGCGGCCGCCGGTGCTGGCCATGGTGCCGGTCAGCGGGCCGGTGGCCCAGATGATCTTGTTCTCGGCCGACAGCGGGTCGGTCTTGGCGTCCATCTCTTCGACCAGGTACTTGGTGGCCAGACCGCGTGAGCCCAGGTACTGCTTGGCCCAGGTCATGTTGAGGGGTTCGGACGACGACGGTGCCCGCAGTCAGGTTGACGCGGAGGATTTTTCCAGCCCAGGACATGTGTGTGCTCCTTGAAACTCAGACGCCAGGCTGGTTGCCCAGCTTGTCAGCCCAGGCGGCCATCTTGTTCAGACCGGTCCAGTTGGCATCGATGTAGGTGATGGCGCCGGTGGGGCAGGCCTCGGCGCAGGCGGGCTCGCCACCGCACAGGTCGCACTTCTGCACCTTGCCGGTTTCCTGCACATAGTTCACCGTGCCGAAGGGGCAGGCGATGGTGCAGACCTTGCAGCCCACGCAGGTGGATTCACTGACCACCTTGGCGCCGGTGGCCTTGTCCACCGTGATGGCCTCCACCGGGCAGGCGTGCAGGCACCAGGCCTCGTCGCACTGGGTGCAGGTGTAGGGCACCTTGCGGCCCGTGTGGTGGAAGTCGAACACCTTGATGCGCGACTTGGCCGGTGCGTAGGTGCCGTAGTTCTCAAAGGAACAGGCCATTTCGCATTGCAGGCACCCGGTGCATTTCTCCGGGTTGATGTGCAGGCTTTTCTGCATGGGGTTCTTCTCCGCAAGGACTGGTTCAGGTTGGGGCAGCCACCTGCGCACGCAACGCTGGTGATCGGCTATGCAATGATCTTCATAGCGGCTGCCCACAGAAACCTGGGCTAAACCCTTGGTCGGATATGGAAACACGGCCAGCTGTCCCAGGCTGATACGGCCGACCTGCACCAATGAGAATGGCTTGCATTTGCCACCGCTGTCCGGCTGCGCGCACTGCCGCCTGGCGCTGGCTGGCGCTGTTGGCGCACTGGCGCCGTTGACAGATCTGGGCGATAGGATGCTTGAGCAACCCCCTCCCCTTCCCCTGACCGGTGCCTGCCTGACTGGCGCCGCTGTTTCCTTCCACGCTCGCTTTCAAAGGGCACGCCGTCACATGCGCCAACCACACGCCCGCACCAGCGCCGCATCCGCCCTGACGCTGCTCCTCGCCCTGGGTTGCCCTGCCGCCAGCCAAGCGCAGTCCCATGTCCAGGTCAATGGTCTGATCGACCTGGGCGTCTACCGCGGCTTCGATGGGCGCAAGCATCTGGGCACCATTCAGCGCAGCAATATCGCTGTCAGCGGCACGGAAGATCTGGGCGCTGGGCTGGCCGCCACCTTCTTGCTGTCGCACCGCCTCGACGCCGACACCGGCGCGCTGGAAGGCGCCGGCAGCAAGCCGTTCTGGCAGGGTGAATCGACCGTCGGCCTGAAGGGCGGCTTCGGCCATCTGCGTGTGGGCCGGGCGCTGGACGTGGTCTACGGGCTGGACTGGTCCTACGACCCTTGGCAAAACTTTGACCGTGTGGCTTCGCCGGCCTGGAACCTGTGGCACTACAACTACGCCAGCAGCCGCACCAGCAACAACGGCAGCGCGGAATACGGCCGGCTGGCCAACGGCGTGTTCTATGAAGCGCCGTCCCTGGCTGGCTTCACGCTGCACGCCAGCGGGTCGTTCGAGCAGGACACCGCCCCCGGCGCCGGCCGCAGCAACAACGGCGGCCTGTCGCTGAATTACGCCGGTGGCGGGTTCAAGGGCATGCTGGCGGCTGCACGCAACAGCAGCGGCGACACGGTGCAGTTTGTCGGCGCCAGGTTTGACCAGGGCAGCTGGGCGCTGATGGCCGCCTATGACCGCAGCGTCTACAAGGCCACCACCGATTCAGTGTCCAGGGTCTACACCGTGGGGGCCACCTATGCCCTGGGCGCCACGACCTGGAAAGGCAGCTACGGCCACCAGGACCTGGACGGCCGATCCACCGACTTTCTGGGGCTGGGCGCCAGCCATGCGCTGTCCAAGCGCACCAGTGTCTACATCAGCGCGGGCCGCATCGACACCCAGACCCAGCCGGCCCGCAGCGCCTGGGGTACGGGCATCGCCCACAGTTTCTGACCGCTGCGGCTTGGCGCCTGAATGCGCTGGCGGGCACCGGCAGATGGTCGCTGCGCATACGGCGCCGCTGGCTTGATGCGGCCGTCAACCACCCGCTGCCAAGCGCAAGCACCGCATCCGTGCGCCAAGCGCCAAGGGACATCAGAGCAATTGTTCAGGCACAAAGCCGCTGAGCAGGCCGTTTTGCAGCCGCTGCCACAGCGACGATTCAGGTTCACTGTGCAGCACGATTTCTGCATCGTCATCGACGGCAACCCACTGCAGCGCGCCGTCGGTGCCGCGCCGCACGCGGTAGGCGTTCTGCACCCGGCTGATGCGGATCACGCGCTGCATCTCGTCAGCCAGTGCGCGGCTTTCAATGAAGATGCCGAGCTCGGTGTTCTGGGTGCGCGAGCGTGGGTCCAGGTTCATCGAGCCGATGAAGGTCTTGTCGCCATCGACCACAGCGGTCTTGGCATGCAGACGCCCGGTGGATGAGCCAAACAGGCCCAGCCGGGCATGGCGCTGGCTGCGGCTGGGGCTGAGCTCGTAAAGCTCCACCCCTGCGGCCAGCAGCTGGGGCCGGTAACGGGCATAGCCGGTGTGGACCAGCGGCTCGTCGGTGGCGGCCAGCGAATTGGTCAGCACCGTCACCTTGACATTGCGCTGGCCCAGCGCCTCGAACGCGCTGATGCCCAGCGGACCCGGGATCAGGTAGGGCGAGGTGATGGTCACTTCCTCGCTGGCGGTCCAGATTTTCATCAGCGCCTGGAAGGCCAGGCTGTCGGCCCAGGCCTTGTCGGCGTCGCGATCCAGCTTGTCGGGCGGGTCGACCAGCATCAGCGCAGGGCCCCAGATCAGCTGCGGCCGGCCGCTGTCGAATTCGGCGCCGATCGGGCCGTGGCCCAGCGCGTCGGCTACCGGCAGGTCGGGCAGCGCGGCGCTGCGGGCGTCGGCGGTCAGCGCGGCAAAGCGCATGCGCAGCGCCTGGGCCGTGTCGCCATGCGGCGACAGCGCCTCGATCGGCAGCACCACCGGGTTGTTCCAGTACAGGTCGAACGAGGCCGCCAGATCGGCCACCACCGCGCCGGTGAGCAGGGCGTCCAGGTCGATGAAGTTGTGCTGGGTACCGCGCTGGAAATAGTCGTTGGCGATATTGCGTCCGCCGGCAATGGCCCAGGCGCCGTCGGCCAGCATCAGCTTGTTGTGCATGCGGTGGTTGAGCCGCCGGATGTCGAACAGCGAGGCCGCAAATCGGCCCACCAGGCCGCTGGTGCGGGCCGCCGTGAAGGGGTTGAACAAACGCACCTCGACGTTCGGCAGCGCAGCCATCGCACGCAGCACTGCATCGGTCTGGGCGGTGTAGAGGTCGTCGACCAGCAGACGCACCCGCACACCGCGTGCAGCGGCATCCGCCAGGCGGCTGAGCAGCAGGCGGCCGCTGCTGTCGTTGTCCAGCACGTAGTACTGCAAGTCCAGCGACTGGGTGGCGCGCGCGATCAGCTGCAGCCGCGCGTCCAGGGAATGTGTGCCCAGCGGCAGCAGCCGCACGCCGGTCAATGCGGCACCCGGGCTGGCCTGGCGCGCCAGCGCCACCAGCGGGCTGCCGTCGACCGGCGCCAGCGCCTGCGAGGGGCGGCCTTGCATGCCCGCAGGCAGGCTGGCACAGCCGGCCAAGGCCAACGTCAATGCCGCCAGCAGCCAACTGACCGGGCGGCACCAGCCTGGCTTGCCAGACCCCAGGGGCATGGGGGGAACGGGCGCAACGGCCATCGAGAACTCCAGGAATTGGTGCGGCGCGGGGCGAGCGGAAGATGCCGCTCGGGTGGGCCCATCACGGCATGCAGCCGCCGCCGAGCTTAAGTGCTTACGCGTGGACTCAGCTTGCGGATGCAGCCGCTGACAAGCAGGCGCGCCGGCGGGTGCGCGGCCACCCGGCCTGACCGCCGGTGCAGTTGCACACACCGTTGCGCGGCGTTTGCAATCAATTCCCGGGTGGGGCCTGCCGGCGAATGCATGCGGTTGTGCATCCCGTTGTACATCTGCAGGCGGATTCGCCTGGGCGGCATCGCCGCGCTTGCCACGGTTGACGCGAATGGCAAATTGGCTTGGCGTTCGGCTTGCATGTGCGGTTGGGTTTGCACGCGCGAGGCCAGATGTTGACCTTGGCCTGCACGGCGCGAGCACCCGTTTGAGACTGGCTGCAGTCGCTCGATTCTTGGCATCGAATGTCAGCTGCGTTCAACAAGAGACGTAGAACTATGGCGAGAGCCGCAACTGGCTCCGAGGCCTTGCCGCAGCTATTCGTGGCTTCATGATTCGGCTAACGTTACAAAGATACATCCAACAGGGAGGGTGCGAAATGCACATCGAATTCGTCGAGATCGCAAATTTCAGGAAGCTCTTGTCAGCAAGAGTGGATCTGTCGCTCAAGACGACGCTGTTCGTCGGTGCAAACAACAGCGGCAAGACCTCAGCCATGTTGGCCCTGCGTCGCTTCCTCACACCGCGCCGCTGTCCGTTCGATATCCACGACTTCACGTTGTGCCACTTGCGAGCGCTCGTGGACATCGGCGAAGCATGGCTTCAAGCGAACCAGGCAGGCGGGGTGACGGACCTCACCCTGGATCCCTGGGTGCACGCTCTGCCGGCCTTGGATCTGTGGCTGCAGGTCGAGGAAGACGAAGTCCACCGAGTCCGAGATTTGGTGCCGCTTATGGAGTGGACGGGCGGACGGCTGGGAGTGCGACTGCGCTACGAGCCCAAGGACCTGAACGCACTCTTCAAGGAGTTCATCACCGCGATCACCGAAGCCAATGCCATGCGCGCTGCAGCAGCGGCTGCGGCAGCTGCTAAGGCCGCAGGCGCGGCGTCAGCTCTCAAGCTGACGGTCTGGCCTGAAACCTTGGTCGACTTCCTCACCAAGCGGCTGAGCTCGATGTTCACGATCCGGGCCTATCCGCTGGATCCAGCGCTACTCGCCAACCCTGAAAGGCTGCGGGCCATGCCGCAGACGCTTCCGACGTCAGCAATGCCGATCGAAGGTGATCCTCTCAGTGGCCTGATCAAGGTGCATGACATTCCCGCGCAGCGCGGCTTTGGCGAGATCCCGAGTGGCGTTGAAGAAGAGGGCGAACTGCAAACTTCGGCGGGCGGAACGAGGTTGTCGGAACAGCTCAGAAGCTACTACGCCAAGCATCTGGATCCCGCCAAGGGGCCGGACCCCACGGACCTGGAGGCACTACAGGCCATGGAGGCGGCTGAGGATGCATTCGACCTGAAGCTGATGGAGAGCTTCAACGAATGCTTCACCGAGGTGGCGGGCCTGGGCTATCCGGGCGTCAGCGACCCGCGGCCGCGCGTATCGACACGTTTGCGTGCGATCGATGGGTTGAACCACAGCGCGGCAGTCAATTTCGAGGTCGACGTGGTTTCAGATGCGGGCGCGGTCACGCCCCTCCTGCTGCTGCCGGAGGGTAGCAACGGGCTGGGCTACCAGAACCTCATCTCGATGATCTTCCGGCTCATGAGCTTCCGCGATGCCTGGATGCGGGTCGGTAAAGCGTCCAAGGGTGCTGAAGCTGCGAGCATTGAACCGCTTCACCTTGTGCTCGTGGAGGAGCCTGAAGCCCACCTGCATGCGCAGGTGCAGCAAGTCTTCATCAAGAAGGCTTACGAGGTGCTGCGCCGGCGCCCAGAGCTGGTAGAAAGCGACGCCCTACGCACGCAGCTGATCGTCAGCACGCATTCGAGCCACGTTGCGCACGAGACGGCGTTCGCTAGCTTACGGTACTTCCGGAGGCTGCCGGCCGGCATGGTGGCCAAGGTGCCGGTGTCGACGGTGGTCAACCTTTCGCAGGTGTTCGGGGAGGGTACGGAGACTGAACGCTTCGTCACCCGGTACTTGCGTGCGCAGCACGCCGATCTCTTCTTCGCCGACGCAGCGATCCTCGTCGAGGGCCCGGCCGAGCGCATGCTCATCCCCAACTTCATTCGGTCTCACTACAAGGTGCTGCATCAGAGCTACGTCACCTTGCTGGAGATTGGCGGTAGCCACGCGCATCGTCTGCGCCCGTTGATTGATCATCTGGGTCTGTTGACGCTGATCGTCACCGACCTGGACAGCCTGACAGCGACGGGCGGCACATCAGTTCAACCGGCTTTGGGCGCTGGCCAGAAAACCAACAACGCCACCCTCAAGACCTGGGTGCCAGCCCTGGACGACATCGACGCCCTCATCGGCGCGAAGCCTGCAGCTAAGACCATCACAGATGCCGGCGACACGCTGTTCGCTGTGCGCGCGGCGTACCAGACACCCGTTGAGGTCACGATGCCGGGCACCGCCGCCAAGGAGACCGCTTACCCCTACACGTTTGAGGACGCGCTCGTGTTCGAGAACTTGGACTTCTTTGCGGCGTTTGCCGGTCTTGGACTCAACGCCAAGTTTCGGACTGCCATCGCCAAGGGTGGCGGTGCAACCGCGGTTGGTGCCAGCATGTACACCGCGCTCAAGGAAGGCAAGAAGGCGGAGTTCGCCCTCGACGTCTTGATGGCGGACAACTTCAACAGTCTGAAGGTGCCGCAGTACATCGCCGAGGGGCTGGAGTGGCTGCTGGAACAGATGAAGAAGAAGCAGCTGGAAATCTTGACAACAGCCACGGCCGCGGCCGTTTCAGCAGTAACCGCCGCGGGCCCAGGGCCGGGGGCGACACCATGACTGCCGCCGACGATCAATTCGACGCCGAGGCCGACGCAACGATCATCGAGTGTCTCGACCTGGGCAAGCCAAGAAGCTTCTTCCTGTACGCAGGCGCTGGATCAGGAAAGACGCGGTCGTTGGTTAGCGCCGTCAGAAAGACCATCGACGGCGAGCACGGCCGGCAGCTGACTCTGACTGGCAAGAAGATTGGCGTCATCACGTACACCAACGCCGCCTGCGACGAAATCAAGCAACGTCTCGAGTTCGACCCTCGGGTAGAGGTCATGACGATCCACGCGTTCTCGTGGTCGCTGATCGGGGGCTTCAACGCTGACATCCGTCAGTGGGTCGCCAAGAACCTCGAAGAGGAGATTGCTGAGCTCGAGGAACTACACAAGAAGGGGCGACCCAGCACGAAAGCGGGCATTGAACGGCTACGGTCTATGGAGAGCAAGCGTCGCCGTCTGGCGCGGCTGGATTCCATCGTCAAGTTCATCTACAGCCCGACCAGCGACAACCGCGCGCGTGACTCTTTGAATCACTCGGAGGTCATCGCCATGACGGCTGCCTTCTTGACCAGCAAGCCTGGGCTGCGGCGGATGTTGGTCAGCCGGTGTCCGATCTTGCTCATTGATGAGAGCCAGGACACAAACAAGGCACTCATGGACGCGTTTCTGCATCTGGAGGAAGAGTTCCACGGACGGTTCAGCCTAGGACTGTTCGGTGACATGATGCAGCGTATCTACTCGGACGGAAAGGAGCGGCTGGACAAGGCCATTCCGGCTCGGTGGGCCATGCCTCGCAAGCGTATGAACCACCGGTGCCCGTCTCGCGTCATCGATGTCATCAACAGCATCCGCCACGATGTCGACGGCGAGGAACAGGTCCCACGCAGCGACGCTGAGGAAGGCGTGGTGCGGGTCTTCATTGCATCCCAAGCGGGCGCCGACCCCTTCGCCATCGAAGCGGCGGTGCGCCAACGTATGGCGACGATAGCCAACGACCCGGCCTGGCAGACCTCTGACACGGTGAAAACGCTAGCACTTGAGCATCTGATGTCTGCGCGGCGATTCGGCTTCGTGGAATTCTTCGAGCCGCTTTGGGCGATCGACAACCTCAGGACGAGCCTGCTCCAAGGCGCCGGAGCAGGTCTTGGATTCTTCATTCGGGACGTTTTGCCGCTAGTCAAGGCGCTTCGCGCGAACGACCGGTTTGGGGCCACGGCGATCATCAAGGCGTCATCGCCGCTTCTCGACCGCGCAGCGCTTCAAGCGGCTGGATCGAATCAGGTCGCGCAGCTCGGCAGGGCCAAGGCGGCGTGCGACGGGCTCCTGGCGCTGATCACGGAACAGCCCGAGATCACTGCTCAAGCGGTGCTCGAATATGTTGCGCAGGCGGGTCTGTTTGTCATCCCGGAAACGCTGGCTCCATTCGTTCCCGGTGACACCAAGGCAGTAGCGTCCGAAGACGACGCAGGGCAGGGCGATCAGATGGAGAGCGCCGAGGAAGGAGAAGCCGAAGACGAAGACCAAGATACGAGTCCTGAGCTGAGCGCATGGAGCAAAGCGCTTGAAGCCCCCCTGACCCAGATCGAGCGCTACGACCTGTACGCGCGAGGACAGTCGCAGTTCGGGACGCACCAGGGCGTCAAGGGGCTTGAGTTCCCACGCGTGCTGGTCGTGATCAACGACGACGAGGCGCGAGGCTTCCTCTTTGCCTACGACAAGTTTTTCGGCACCAAGGAGAAGTCAAAGGCTGACCTTGAAAACGAAGCCGCCGGCCGAGAGACCGGTTCGGACCGCACCCGCCGTTTGTTCTACGTGACATGCAGCCGGGCCGAGAAGAGCTTGGCCATCGTCTACTACTCGCCGGATCCTGCGCTGGCTCGCAACGCCATCCTGCAGTACGGCTGGTTCGAAGAAGGCGAGGTTGACCTGATCAACTGAATCGACGCCGCCTACCCCGTGCCTACTGGCTTGCAAGTAGCTTGCACGAAAAGGGCGCTGCCTCGGCAAACGGCAGCAATGCGTTTGGCAGCAGCCGGTGATGGGGAAGCCAAGAGGGTCCGCTTTCGCTGCACTGCTGACCTCGACCATGCCGGCCCCAGCCGCAGCACTGGGCCGACACCGCAACCGCGCCCCGCCCGCTACCAGCCTCCAGCGCCAGCGCCCCAAGGCCAAGGCCAAGCCCTCACTGCCCGGCGTTCGGGAAGAACAACTGCTCGCCGCCGACCTTGTAGCCCGCAATGCTGGCCTGGCCGGCCGGTGACACCACCCAGTCGGCAAAGCCCTGGGCCAGGGCCTGCTTGACGTGCGGGTGCTTGGCGGGGTTGACCACCATCACGCCGTATTGGTTGAACAGCCGGGTGTCGCCCTGGACCAGGATCGCCAGGTCGGCCCGGTTCTTGAAGTTCAGCCAGGTGCCGCGGTCGGTCAGTGCATAGGCGCCGGTGGCGGCGGCGATGTTCAGCGCCGGGCCCATGCCGCAGCCGCATTCCTTGTAGCCGGCGGGCTTGGCGGCGGCGATGTCGGTGCCGGCCAGCTTCCAGTAACGCAGTTCGGCGGCGTGGGTGCCGCTCTTGTCGCCGCGTGACAAAAACGGCGCGCCGGCCGTGCCCAGACGCTGCAACGCCTGGCTGATGTCCTGGCCGCGCACCTTGGCCGGGTCAGCTGCCGGGCCGACCAGCACAAAGTCGTTGTACATCACCGGCAGGCGCTTCAAGCCGAAGCCGTCGGCGACGAACTTGTCCTCGGCCACCTGGTCGTGCACGAAGACGATGTCGGCGTCGCCCCGGCGGCCGGTGTCCAGTGCCTGGCCGGTGCCCAGCGCCACCACCCGCACGTCGGTGCCGGTGGCGGCCTTGAAGGCCGGCAGCAGGTGGGCGAACAGGCCCGACTGCTCGGTGCTGGTGGTCGAGGCCATGACGATGAACTGGGCTTGCGCCCAGGCCTGGCCCAGGCCGCCCGCCAGTCCGGCGGCTGCCAGCCAGGTGATGGCGGCACGGCGCAGGCGGTTGGTGGCCTTGCGGCCAGGCGGGCAGTCGGGGTTCAGGTCCATGGCAGTTCTCCCTTGAGGAATTGGGCCGCTTCGGGCGGCAGGTCGGTGCGGTTGAAAAAATCGTCCACCGGCAGGTCGACCAGCAGGCGGCCGGCGTCGAGGTACAGCACGCGGTTGGCCAGGCGCTTGGCCTGGCCCAGGTTGTGGGTGCTCATCACCATGGCCATGCCGGCCTGGCCGAAGTCGTCGATCAGGTCTTCCACCTCGCGCTTGGCCGATGGGTCCAGGCTGGCCGTGGGCTCGTCGAGAAACAGGATGTCGGGCTGCACCGCCCAGGCCCGCGCCAACGCCAGGCGCTGCTGCTGGCCACCTGACAGGCTGCGCGCCGGCTGCGCCGCCTTGGCCTCCAGGCCGACACGCTGCAGGGCGCTGCGCACCCGCTCAGGCCGCTCGGCCGCCGGCACGCCGGCCAGCCACAGCGCCAGTTGCAGGTTGCGGCGCACGCTGAAGTGCAGCAGAAACGGGCGCTGGAACAGCATCGCCGTCACCAGCGGCCGGCCTGCCGCCGGCAGCAGGCGCTGGCCGGTGCTGGGCACCAGCAGGCCGTTGAGCAGGCGCAGCAGCGTGGTCTTGCCCGAGCCGTTGGCACCCACCAGGGCGATGCGGTCGCCGCGGTGCACCTGCAGGCTGATGTCGCGCAGCGCCGGCTGGACGACCGAACTGCACGCCCGCCTGCTGCAGCACCAGCAAGGGCGCCGTTGCCTGCACCGGCGGTGGCATGCCGCTCATGCGGGCGCCCCGGCTGCCAGCGGCACCGGGCTGCTGCGCCGCGGCGCTGGCATCAGGCCCACCGCCAGGTTGATCAGCGCCACCACGCCCAGCAGCAGCAGGCCCAGCGCCAGCGCCAGCGGCAGGTCGCCCTTGCTGGTTTCCAGCGCGATGGCGGTGGTCATCACCCGGGTGACGCCGTCGATGTTGCCGCCGACGATCATCACCGCGCCGACCTCGGCCACCGCGCGGCCAAAGGCGGTCAGCAGCACCGTCAGCACCGCCAGCCGGGCATGGGCCAGCAGCAGCCAGCGGCCGACAGCAGCCGGCCGGCGCCCATGGCGGCCAGCTCGTCACCGCCTTCGCGCAGCGCGTCGGCCACCAGCTGGCGCGACAGCGCGGCGATCAGCGGCACCACCAGGATGCTCTGCGCGATGACCATCGCCGTGGGCGTGAACAGGATGCCCCAGCTGCCCAGCGGCCCCGAGCGCGACAGCAGCAGGTAGACCATCAGGCCCACCACCACCGACGGCAGTGCCAGCAGCGTGTTGAGCGCGCCCACCAGCACCGCCATGGCCCGGAAAGCGCGCCACCGCCAGCCAGGCGCCCAGCAGCAGGCCCAGGCCGGCACCCAGGGCGCAGGCCGTGGCGCTGACGCGCAGCGACAGGGCAACGATCTGCCACAGCGTGGCATCGCGCCTGGGTGATGAGCGCCAGCGCCAGGCTGAAGCTCTCGGAAAACGTGTTCATCGGGGCTCTCGACGGCCGGCACCCAGGGCACCGCAACCGGGGGCGATTCTTGCCGCTGTTGGCCAGCACCGCGATATGCATGGGTGTGCATAGGGCCAGCCAGAAACAGGACCCAGCCAGACCGGCTGCGGTTTGCTGGCCGTGCGGCTGGCTGACGCAGGCGCGCCAGGTCTTGTGCGGCATCGGTCTGGACCTCGACCGCGCCTGGCAGGCGGTCGACGGCGAGCACGCCGGCCTCAGCCCGACAGCAGGGCCCGGTGCGCCGGCACCGCGTCGCGGAAGCTGTGGTGGAACTCAGGCGCCAGGTCTTGTTGCAGCGTGCGGTGGATCCAGGCCACGCCCTCGGCCCGCGCTGCCTCGGCGCGGCCGCCATCGCCGACCGCTTGCCAGACGGTCCACAAGCCATGCCACCAGCTGCCCGGCGCCAGGTCAAGCGGCGTGTTTTGGGCCGGCCTGGCCATGCAGGCGGCGGCATGCAGGCCGGCGGCGGCCGCATCACCGGCGGCCAGCGCCAACTGTGCGCAGACCCACTCGGCGCGCCAGCGCACACCGTCGAAGCCGTCCGCTTGGGCCGCATCACGCAGCGCCAAGGCGCGCGCGCGGCGGCCAAAGGCCAGTGCAGCGTCCAGCGCCACCGAGTCGTGCATGGTGCGCAGCATGCGGCCATCGAGGCCGGCGTCAGCGCGCTGCAGCGCATCGCCAACCGGCAAGCCGCGCGCCCGCGCGATGCGGTCGCGCAATTGCAGCGCGCGCACCAGCACCCAGCCCGGCACGTCGGCATAGTCGGCGTCGGGCAGCAGGTCCTGCAGCGCACGGGCCCACTGCCCCAGCCAGTACCAGAGCCACGCCCGGTGCAGGCGGTTCACCGGCAGCCGCGCGCGGCGCTGCGCGCTGTCGGCGGTCAAGGCTTGCGCACTGGCCTGCAGGCCACTGCGGTAGTGCCCCAACTCACGCAGCACCTGGGCTTGCAGGTCGAAGGAATTGACGTTGATGCCGTCCAGGCCATCGTGCGCAGCGCGCAGCCGGTCGCATTCCTGCAGCAGCGCGGCGGCACGCCCCAGATCGCCAACATCGATGCGGTTGATGGCCAGGTTGGCGCCCAGGATGATGACTTCCGAATGCTCGCCGCCCTGCTTGGCCAGCGCCATCGCGCGCTCATGCAAGGGCAGCGCAGCGCGCGGCTGCCCGGCGTTGTCCAGCGTCATCGCGTACTGGCTGAACCAGCTGCAGCGCGGCGCCACCTGGGCCGCCACACGCGGCCAATAGTCTTCCAGCAGCGCCACCGCCTCGGCATGCTGCTCGTGCATCGACAGCGCTGCCGCCAGGTCGCTGACGATGTCCATCGTGACCAGATCGTCTTGTGCGGCCAGCGACTCACGCAGGGCGTCGCGGTAGTCGGCGATCGCTCCGTCCAGCTCGTAGAGCTTGATCCTGCCATTGGCCCGCGCCGACAGCACCCGGATGCGCGCATCGTCGCCGTGGGCATGCAGCAATGCCTGGTCGAGCAGCGGCAGTGACGGCCCGACCCCGTCCACACATTCACGCGTCAGATAGGCACGCAGGTAAAGATCGCAGGCGGCCGGACCATCGGCTGCGGCAAGACGCGCTGCGATGCCGGCGGCGCGTTCGACAAACGCTGCTTCCTCGCGCCGGCGCATGGCATCACGGGCACGGTCGGCGGCCAGCACCAGCCAGGGCAAGGCCGCAGCCTCGTCACGTGCCGCCAGCCAGTGCGCAGCCAGGCGCGCCGGCTCGCCGCCGCTGGCTTGCAGGTGGCGTGCCACCGCCGCGTGCAGGTGCTCGGCGATCGGCTGCGGAATGCCGCGCAGCGTGGCGTCCAGCACCAGGTCGTGCGCAAAGGCGCGCGCCCGCAGCACCTGCGCGGCTTCCAGTTCGGCCCAGGCATCGGCCAGCGCCAGCGCGGTCTTGCCGGTCACGGTTTCGGCCAGTGCCGGGTCGAAGTCCGCGCCGGCCACCGCCGCCAGCCGCGCCAGCGCCACCGCATCGGGACCCAGGGCCTTCAGGCGCCGCTCGATCAGCGCCGCGATGGTGGCCGATGCCGGCAAGCGCCCGGCGGCCACATCGCTTGCCTGCAGCTGCTTCAGGGTTTCCAGCAGGAACAGCGGGTTGCCGCCGGTGTGGCGATGCAGACGCGGCGCCCAGCCGTCGGCGTCTACCGTGGGCAGTTCCAGGCTGCGCAACAGCGCCAGCGTCTCGGCCACGCTCAGCGGCGCCAGCGCAATGCAGCGCAACCGCCCCGCCTCCGCCAAACCGTCGCGCAGCGCCTGGGCCGCTGCGGCACCTTCGGCTGGCCGCTGTGCCAGCAACCAGACGATGTGGCGCAGTGGTTCGGCAGCCAGCAACGACGGCAGCAGTTCAAGGCTGGCCTCGTCGGCGAAGTGCAGGTCGTCCACGGCCAGCTGCTGCAGCCCGGCGCCGGCCAGCAGCGACTGCACCGATGTCTGCAGCAGCAAGCGCGCGCCGTCGACCGGCAGCGGCAGCGGCACGGCCTCGGCGCGCAGTTCGGGCAGCAGCCGGGCCAGCGCCTGTGTCTCCGGCGCGGCCAGGCGCTGCGGCGTGTGCAGCGCCAGCACCTGGCGCAACAGCCGCGCCAGCGTGGCGTAGGGCACGGCCGCGTCGCCCGGCCGCGCCGCCACGCCGACCGCTGCGCCCGCTGCGGCGTGGCGCATCAGCTCGGCCAGCAGGCGGCTCTTGCCCATGCCGGCTTCGCCCAGCAGCAGCACGGCCTGGCCGCTGGCGATGGCCTCGTCGACCTGCGCCAGTTCCAGCTGGCGCCCGATCAGGCGCGGCGGCCGCAACAGGGTGGGCGGGATGCTGCGCGGCTGGGCGGCGCGCCGCACCGGCGCGGTCTCACGCAGCGCGCGCGCCAGCTGCTCGGTGGCCGGCGCCGGCGCCGCGCCGTGCTCCTGGGCCAGTTGCTGGCTCAGGCGCCGGTAGACCGCCAGGCCGGCGGGGGCGTCGTCGCGCAAATAGTGGATGCGCATCAGCGTGCGCTGTGCGTCCTCACTGCCTGGTGCGGCGCTGCACAGTGCTTCGGCGGCGCGCAAGGCACGGTCGAGGTCGCCCTCGGCCTCGGCCTGCGCGATCTGCTGCCGCCAGGCGTCGGTCTGGCTGGCGCGGCTTGCCGCACGCTGCCCGTCCAGCCAGGCGGCAAATGCCTCGCAGTCGGTGTAGTCGTGTCCGGCAAGCAAGCCAGCGTCGCCGGTCAGGTCGACAGCCACATCGCCAGCCAGGCGCAGCGTGTCCTCGCCCTCCAGCAGCAAGCGGCCGAAATGCTGCTTGAAACGCAGCAGTTGCTGGCGCAGGTTGCGGCGGGGGTCCGCCGAGTCTGGCCACAGCATCGACGCTGCCCGCAACCGGCTGAGACCAGGCTCCAGCGCTGCCAGGCACAACAGCGCGGCAGCCCGGCGTTCCAGCAGCACCGGCCGGCCATCGGGCGGCTGCAGGCAGGCATCGGCGCCCAAGCGCAAATGCAGGACCGGGGGCAGGACCGGTGGCAGAACCGGGGGCAGGACCGGTGGCAGGCCCGGCGGCAGCAACGGTGTCTTCATGGCTGGGTGCTCGCACAGCGCGACGGACTTCTCAACGGTGCTGCAAGGCCGGCGCTGCGGTGGATTCTGCGCCCGCTGCGCCGGCCATGGCCAGCTCAAGGCACGATCGACACCAGCCCCGGCACGGTGTCGGGCGCACCGCTGTCGACCCTGCGGCCCAGCGCATTGCGCAGGTCGCTGCCCCAGGAATACACCGCATTGCCCGGCCCGATGACCAGCGCATGGATGTTGCTGGCCGACAGCGCGGTGTAGCCCGCGCCGCTGTTGGCCAGCGGCTGCGGGAAGTCCCGGCGCGCCGCGTTGCCCAGCATGGGCTGGTTGGCAGCGCCCCAGGCCAGGATGCGCCCGTTCTTCAGCGCCAGCGTGACGTTGGCCGCACTGCCGGCCACGGCAGTGACACCGTTCAACACGCCCGCACAGGGCAGCGCGGTGCAAGTTTCGGCCAGCACCGGCAGCGGGCCCGGGAGATTCTGGTTGTCGGCCACCGGGCCCAGACCCATGCTGCCCGCAGAGCTGTAGCCGCCGGTCACCACGCTGCCATCGGCGCGCAAGGCATAGAAGTTGCCGAAAGTGCCGCCGCCAGCTGTCGCACGCACCGTGCCCCAGGCACCGCCCAAGGCCACCGGCCCACCCACGCCGCCGAACCAGGCATTGGCGTTGCCCAGCCCCAGGCCATCGTAGTAATTGCTCCCGAAGGCATAGACCCGCCCATCGTCCAGCACGATGGTGTACGGGCTGCCACCAAGGCCTTGCGGTGCGGTGGCGAACACCGCACGCGGTGACGCACCGGCGGCCAGGCTGGACGGCAGGCCCGGCACGGGCAGCGCCACGCCGAGTGCGCTGTCATCGATCTGGGTCAGCGAGCCCACCAGCCAGACGGACTTGGCCGCACCGGCGGCACAGCTGGTGGTCAACCCGTTGGTGTCGATGGCGCGGATCATCAGCAGCCGCGCTGCGCCCCCGGCGATCGTGCACACCCGGTCCACCGGCTGCGGCGTGTTGCCCGGGCGTTCCAGCACCACCACCGGCGCTGCTTCGTTGTAGCGCGACTGCTGCATCGCGCCGGTGATGCCGCCTTGGCCGTCGCGGCCGCGGCCGTCGCCACCGCTGCGCGCATCGCCCCAGTGCAGCACGCGGGATGCCGCGCTGCCGGGCTCACCCGTCAGTGCCCAGAAGCTGTTGGACCAGCCGGCAATCTGGCGCACGTCGCTCAGCACCGCCGGGTACATGCGCACCGGTCGGGTGGCCTGCAGCGCGGGGTTCATGTTGGCAATCTGCACCTGGCCGTCATTGCGGTGCAGGCTGCCCCAGCCCCACACGGTGCGGTCGGGGCGCAGCACCAGGCTCCACTCCTGGCCGGCCACCACCTGGGTGGCGGTCAGCCCGTCGGCCGGAATGCCGGTGTTCACCGTCAGCCGCGCCGGCGCACTGGTGGCCTGCGTGTGTTGGGTGCCGGCCGTGCGCTGCACACGCACGCTCAGGTTTGCGCCGTTGGCGTCCAGCGGCACGCTGGACAGCACCAGCGTGCCCGCGTTGCCGTTGCCGCTGGCGCCACCGACCATGGCGCCTGGCAGCGCGGCGTTGTTGCTGCCGTCGGCCAGCGGCTGTCCGTTGGCCAGCCATTGGTAGCTGAAGCTGCCGGTGTCGTTGCCGACCGCAAAACCGAAGCTGGCGGTCTGGCCGGCGTCCACCGCCACAGCGGCCGGCTGGGTGCTGAACTGCGGCAAGCGCAGCATGTTGACGGTGACGCTGACCGCATCCGACAGCAGGCTGCCGGTGGCATTCACCAGCCGGATGCGGTACTGCGCGCCGTTGTCGGCCACCTGCAGCACGGGTGTGCTGATCGCGCAGGGACTGGCGCAAGCGGCCGAGCCGGTGCTGCCCGCGTCAACCCATTGGCCGCTGACAAAGCGCTGCAGCGTCAGGCTGATCGGCAGGCTGCCCCCATAGGCCAGGTTCAGCGTTGCGCTCTGGCCTTCTTGGACCGTGACCGGCTGCAGCTGCACCGCCACGCTGGGCGCCACGGGCAGGGCATTGACGTTCAACAGCGCCGTGGCTGTTGGCCGCGTGCCGGCGGGCGTGGCAGTGTTCTGCACGCCCAGGGCGATGACCGCAGCATTGCAGCCCAGGGGCACATTGCTCAGGCGCAGGACACCCGCCGCGGGCAAGGCCACCACCGCGCCCATGCAACGGCCAGCGGTCAAGGTGCCGGGCTGGACCAGCGTGCCGTCGATCGACCAGAAGTAGTCGATCGGTTGCGTGCCGACCAGCGCGGCGCTGAATTCCACGCTGCCGTTTTCCTGCACCTCGCGTGGTGATTGCAGGCCCGAGCCCACGAAGCCAGCGCCCACGGGCCGCGGGCGCACCACCAGCGTGACCCGATCGCTCCACACGGCGTTGGCGATGCCGGGCTGTGTGAGCTGCAGCGCCAGCACGCTGCCGTTGGCCGCCAGCGGCACGGCCGACAGCGCCAGGTTGGCCGTGCCCGCAGCGCTGACGGTGGCACCGGCCAGCACGCCGCTGCCGGCGCCGTCGGCCAGGGGCGTGCCGCTGCAGGACACGCCGATGATCGGCCGGACAACGCAGCTGACACCGATGTGCCAGCGCAGCGTCGGGCTGGGTGTGCCACGCACGGCAGCGGCAAAGGCCGTGCCTTCGGCTTCCAGGATGTCGGCCGACGTTGGCTGCGACGTGAATGTGGCCGCCACAGGCATCGCGCCGACGCTCAGATCGACCAGCGCGCTGCTGCCGCAGCGTGTCACCACGGGCGTGCCAGCGTTGGTGCACACCTGCACCTGGTAGCGCCGCCCGTTCCAGCCCAGCGGTGCAGGCGGGCTGGTGTAGCCGGGCTGGTTGTTGACACCCTCGGCCGGGATCGGCTGCGTGCTTTGTGCGTTCTCGAAGTAGCGCCACTGGTAGCTGATCCCCGGCCCGGTGGCCAGCGCCGACAAGGTAAAGCTGTTGTTTTCAACCACCGACAGGCTGGCCGGCGTGGGCTGCTGCACCAGCGTGGGCGAGATGCCGCTGTAGCGCACGAGGATGGGGATGTCGGTGACAAATTCGAAGCCGGTGGGCACATTGCCCTGGCCGACGCGGAACGCGGTTGTGGCATAGCTGGCGCTGGCGGTGATGCGCAGCAAGCGGCCATGGGGGCCACCGGCATTGGCCACCTGCGCCGGGTCGATGGTCATTGAAAAGCGGCGTGAAAAGCTGCCACCGCTGACATCGACGCTGTTGGGGTTGAAGGCACCGTTGGTGCCCAGCACGCTGACTGCATCCACACGCGGGCTGTCCGGGCGCACCCAATCGACCACAAAGTCCAGTGTGCGTGGTGTGTCGGTGACATAGGCCAGCGGCAACTGCACGCCATTGGGCCCACGCTGCACTTGCACCGCACTGTTGCCGTCCAACAGTGTCAGGCGCAATGCGTGGTCGGTCGGGCAACCGACCGCACCGATGGTCCAGGATGCGGCCGGCACAGCCGCACACGTGCCGACCACAAAGTAAGACAGATCGCTGACATCGGCCGCCAGACGGTCGCTGCCAGGCACCGCGTTGCGCATCACCCGCCACTTGCCGCCGGCTTCGGCCTTCAGCAGCACCGGCGTTGCGCCGGCGGGCAGTTGCACGGCCGACAGCGGAATGCTGAACAGCGCGTCAGCAGCAAATGCCTGGCCGTGCGGCGTGACGGCATACACCGGGGACACCGCGTTCAGCCCCTCCAGCGGCGGCGCGCCAGACGCGTCGCGGGCCAGGCGGAAGCTGACATCGCCGGACAGGCTGTCTGGCGCCACCACCAGTTGGGTACCGTCCGGCCCATCCACCGTGCCACCGGCCGCGCCCAGCGTGGCGCTGCCGACCACCGCCGGCGGCGGCCCCTGGTCGCCACCGCAGCCAGCCAAGCTGACCGACACCGCCAGCGCGGTCAGACACAGCCACGCCTTGGCGTGACGCATGATGCTGTGGTCCATGTGCGTTTCTCCTGAGCGACCCGACGAGGCCGTTGCAGGCATCGTTGATGCACAGGCGTCACGCAAGCGTCACGACCGCCCCGGGGCGATCCCTTGAACTTGGGGGGTGTGGCCTGCGGTCACCGGGCTGCGCCGGCCAAGCCCGCGCAGCCACCGCTGACCAGCCCGCGTTCACCAGTCCGCGCTTCACCAGCCCGCGCTCACCAGTCCGCGTTCACCAGCCGATGGCCTTGGGCAGCCACAGCGCAATGGCCGGGTAGAAAAACAGCAGCACCAGCGCCAGCGCCTGCAGGCCGATGAAGGGCAGCACCCCCTTGTAGATGTCGCGGATGCCCACCTCGGGCGGCGCCACCCCCTTCAGATAGAACAGCGCCCAGCCGAACGGCGGCGTCAGAAAGCTGCTCTGCAGGTTCAGGGTGATCAGCATGGCCAGCCACACCGGGTCCACCCCCTGGTTGATCAGCACCGGCAGAAACAGCGGCACCGCGATGTAGCTGATCTCGATCCACTCGATGAAGAAGCCCAGCACAAAGATCAGGGCCATCATGAACCAGATGTCGGTGTTGACGCCGCCCGGCAGCCACTCGAACATGCGCACGATCAGGTCTTCGCCGTGCAGGCCGCGGAAGGCCAGCGCAAACACCTGGGCCATCATCAGGATGAACATCATGATGGCGGTGATCTTGCTGGTCTCCAGTGCCACGCTCTTGAGCACGCCCCAGTTGAAGCGGCCGCTGCCGATGGTGATCAGCACCGCGCCCACCGCGCCCATGGATGCCGCCTCGGTGGGTGCGGCAATGCCGCCCACGATGCTGCCCAGCACCGCCACCACCAGCAGGATGGGCGGCACCACCACCTTCCAGAAGCGCAGCCACAGCTGGCGGCGGCTGACCGCGTCGCGCTCGGCCTGCGGCAGCGGCGGCATCAGCGCAGGCTTCCACCAGCCCAGCAGCAGCAAGAAGACGATGTACACCGTGGCCAGCATCAGGCCAGGGCCGACGGCAGCCGCAAACAGCGTGCCCACCGACAGCTGCATGATGTCGGACAGCAGGATCAGGATCAGGCTGGGCGGAATGATCTGCCCCAGCGTGCCCGACGCGCAGATGGTGCCGCAGGCGATGCCCTTGTTGTAGCCGCGGCGCAGCAGCGTGGGCAGGGTCAGCAGCCCCAGCGTGATGATGGTGGCGCCGACGATGCCGGTGGTGGCGCCCATCAGCACGCCGAACAGCACGATGCCCACGCCCATGCCGCCACGCACACCGCCGGCGATGTGGCCCATCACGTCCAGCAGGTCGTCGGCCAGGCGGGATTTCTCCAGCATCACACCCATGAAGACGAACAGCGGGATCGCCATCCACTGGTAGCCCGCCACCACGCCATAGATGCGCGCCGGCAGCAGGTTGAACAGGCTGTCGCCAAAGCCCAGCCAGCCGAAGGCAAAGCCCACCGTGGCCAGCGTGACCGCCACCGGCACCCCCAGCATCAGCAGGCCGAAAAAGCCCAGCAGCATCAGGATGGCGTAGGTCTGCGGCTCAAACATGGCCCGCCCCCGTGCCGGCGTGCTGGCGCAGGCGCTCAGCCACCACCAGCCGCGCCAGCGCCGCCAGACACTGCAGCGCCAGCAGGCCAAAGCCCAGCGGGATCAGGCCCTTGACCGCCCAGCGCCAGGGGATGCCGCCGGGGTCGGCCGACGTTTCAGCAATCGCCCAGGACTGCGCCACATAGGCCAGCGACAAGCGCACAAACAGCAGCGCAATGCCCAGCAACAACAGGCCGGACACCAGGTTGACCCGGTACTGGTTGCGCGGCGAAAAATTGGCGTAGAACACATCGACGCGCACGTTGTCGCCGCGCTGCAGCGCATGCGGCATGCCCAGCAGGATGACGGCTGCCAGCAGGTGCCATTCCAGCTCTTGCGCCCACACCGAGCCCAGGCTCAGGCTGTAGCGCAGCAGCACATTGACAGCCACCAGGCCGATCATCGCCAGCACCAGGTACAGCGTGGCGCGGCCCAGGCTGTCGATCAGCGCCTCGATGCCGGCCGCCAGACGGGCCAGGCCGCCAGCGTCAGCCGCGGACATGGGCGTGGTAAGCCTCTTCGCTGATCTCGCTCCAGCGGTCGTACTTGGCCTTGAAGGCCATGTAGCTGTCGTGCACCTTCTTGGTCATCGGGTCCTTGGCCACGGCCTCGGCCAGCACCTTGTCGGTTTCGGCGCGCAAGGCCTTGATCACGCTGTCGGGCAGCGGCCGGGCGATCACGCCCTGGTTCTTGACCAGGTCCTGCATCGCGTCGGAATTGGCTTTCTGGCACCAGCCTTCGCTGATGACGTTGCAGGCGGCGGCGGCGTTCTCGACGATGGCCTGCAAGTCCTTGGGCAGCTTCTGCCAGGCCGCCTTGTTGATCAGCAGCTCGGACACCGTGGCCGGCTCATGCCAGCCGGTGGTGTAGTAGAACTTGGCGGCCTTGTGCAGGCCCAGGCGCCGGTCCTGGAAGGGGCCGACGAACTCGGCCGCGTCGATCACGCCACGCTCCAGCGCCGGAAAGATCTCGCCGCCCGGCAGCACCTTCACGTCCACCCCCAGGCTGGCGTAGACCTTGCCGGCCAGGCCGGGGATGCGCATCTTCAGGCCCTTCAGGTCGGCCACGCTGGTGATTTCCTTCTTGAACCAGCCGGTCATCTGCACGCCGGTGTTGCCGCAAGGCATGGCCACCATGCCGAAGGGGGCGTACACCTCGTTCCACAGGTCGATGCCACCACCGTCGTAGAACCAGCCGTTCATGCCCTGGAAGTTCATGCCGAAGGGCACGGCGGTGAAGTACTGCGCCGCAGCGGTCTTGCCGGTCCAGAAATAGCTGTTGGCGTGGTTCATCTCCACCGTGCCGGCGCGCACGGCGTCAAAGCCTTCAAAGGCCGGCACCAGTTCACCGGCGCCAAACACCTGGATGTTGAGCCGGCCGCCCGACATCTCGCGGATGCGCTTGGCCAGGTCGGTGGCCGAGCCCGGGCCGTCCATGTAGAAGGGCGAGCCCTTGGTGTAGGCCGAGGTCATCTTCCAGTTGAAGCTGGCTTGGGCCGATGCTGCAGCCGGCACGGCCAGGGCGGCGCCGGCGATGCCGGCCTTGAGGAGTTGGCGACGACCTTGCATGGCTGTTCCTTGGAATCTGCGGGGATGGGGGGTGTGGTGCGGGAGGAATGCGGGGGTGGAATGCCGGGGTGGAAGGCAGGGCAGCCGGAATCAGTAGCTCTTGTAGGGCAGGAACTTGCCGCTCATGGTGATGCTGACGCGGTCGCCCAGGGGGTTGGGTTCGCGCTGCAGGTCCATCTTGAAGTCGATCGCGCTCATGATCCCGTCGCCGAACTCTTCATGGATCAGCTCCTTGAAGGTGGTGCCGTAGACGTTGACCAGCTCGTAGAAGCGGTAGATCAGCGGGTCGGTGGGCACGCTGGTGGGCAGGCTGCCCTTGTAGGGCACCACCATCAGCCAGGCTTTTTCTTCCGGGCTGAGATTGAAGATCTCGGCCAGCACACCGGCCTGCTCGGCATTGAAGGTCATCTGGCCCATGCAACCGGCGGTGACCCATTCCTTGCTGAGGCCCACGCGGGCGGCGATGTCGGACCATTTCAGGCCCTGCTGCACCTTGGTGCTGATGATCTTTTCGGTGACGTCGAGACGGGACATGGTGTTCAGGCCTTTCGTTGCATGGGCAGCACATTGGGTGCGGTGGGGGAGAAGTCGGGCGGCTCGGTGGCTGCGTCCAGGCCGGGGCAGACCTCGGGCGGATGGGCCGGTGCGCGGCCGTGGCTCAGGTCCTTGGAGCGCGCCACCAGAAAGTCGACCAGGTGGTTGCGGATGCGGTAGTACTGCGGGTCGTGGTGCAGGCTGGCGCGCTGGCGGTCACGCGCCATGGTGTTGCGCACGATCTCGGCCACCCGGGCCTGCGGGCCGTTGGCCATCAGCAAGATGCGGTCGGCCAGCAAGATGGCCTCGTCCACATCGTGGGTGATCATGAACACCGTCTGCCGGGTCTCGGCGCAGATGCGCAGCAGTTCGTCCTGGATGGTGCCGCGCGTCAGCGCGTCGAGCGCGCCGAAGGGCTCGTCGAGCAGCAGCATGCGCGGCTGGATGGCAAAGGCGCGCGCAATGCCCACCCGCTGCTTCATGCCGCCGCTCAGCGCGCTGGGTTTCTTGTCGATGGCAGCGTGCAGACCCACCATGTCGACGTACTGCACGACTTGGGCGTCGACCCGGTCGGTGGGCCAGTCGGGCCACTTGCTGCGCACCGCAAAGGCGATGTTCTGGCGCACGCTCAGCCAGGGCATCAGCGCATGGCCCTGGAACACCACGCCGCGGTCCAGCCCGGGGCCGACCACCTCGCGCCCGTCCATGAAGACATGGCCGCTGCTGGCCTGCTCCAGCCCGGCCAGCACATTCAGGATGGTGGTCTTGCCGCAGCCGCTGTGGCCGATGATGCAGACGAACTCGCCCTGGTGCATGTCGAAGTTGACGGCGTCAAACACCGGCTCGGTCGCTGCGCCATAGGTCTTGGCCAGGCCTTCCACCCGCAGGAAGTGCGCGCCCGCCGGCTTGCCTGGGTTGTCAATCGGCATAGGTCACCGCCTTCTGCAGCCGGGCGAACATCAGGTCCAGCAGCATGCCGACCACGCCGATCACCAGCACCGCGAAGATCACGTTGGGCAGGCTCAGGTTGTTCCATTCATTCCAGACGAAATAGCCGATGCCGGTGCCGCCGACCAGCATTTCGGCGGCCACGATCACCAGCCAGGCGATGCCCATGGAAATGCGCATGCCGGTCAGGATGGTGGGCGCCGCCGCCGGCAAGATGACCTCGAAGGCGCGGCGCAACGGCCGCACCTCCAGCGTGCGCGCCACGTTCAGCCATTCCTTGCGCACCCCGGCCACACCAAAGGCGGTGTTGATCAACATCGGCCAGATGCTGCAGATGAAGATCACGAAGATGCCGCTGATGGCCGAGTCCTTGATGGTGTAGAGCGCCAACGGCATCCAGGCCAGCGGCGAGATCGGCTTGAGCACCTGGATGAAGGGGTCCAGCGCGCGGTAGGCCAGCGGACTCATGCCGATCAAGAAGCCCAGCGGAATGGCCACCAGCGCCGCCAGCAGATAGCCCAGCGCCACCCGGCCCAGCGAATGGCCCAGCTGCAGGCCCAAGCCCTTGTCGTTGGGGCCGTTGTCATAAAACGGGCTGGCCAGGTTCTTGCCCGCCGCCTCGGCCATCTGGCCCAGCGTGGGGAAGCCGCTCTTGGGCGCGGTTTGGGCCGCACCCGCTGTCGGGTCCTTGCCCATCAGCTTGGCGTACTCGATCTGCTCGGGCGTCATCGACGCCAGCACCGGCGCCGGTGCGCTGGGGCGCAGCGTGGCCAGGTGCCAGATGCCCAGCAGCAGCGCCAGGATCAGCAGCGACAGCAGGCCGGCCTTGAGGCCTTCAGCAGCGTGGGGGGTGGACATGGACGGGGCCGATCAGGCGGTCTTGGCGATGGCGAAGCTCTTGAGGTAGGCGTCGGGCTGGGCCGGGTCGAATTCCTTGCCCATCACCTTGAACTTCTTGTAGGCGCCGTCGGGCACCGGCATGCCCAGGGCCTTCATCTGCTTCTTGGCGTCGGTCAGCAGAAACACCTTCTCGGCCACCTGCTTGTAGTTCACGTCGCCCTTCAGATAGCCCCAGCGCTTCATCTGGGTCAGCATCCACACGGCCATGCTCTGCCAGGGCACCGGGTCGAAGTCGGCGCGCTCGGGCACGTTGCGCACATTGCCCAGGCCGTCGGCAAACTTGCCGGTCAGCACCTGGGTCAGCACCGCCTCGGGCTGGTTGAGGTACTGCGCCGGGGCAATGACCTTGGCGATCAGTTCGCGGTTCTTGGCCTCGCGCGCCATGGCAGCGGCCGTCAGCACGCTGCGGAACAGCGCGGCAAAGGTGTTGGGGTTCTGCTCGATGAATGCGGTGGGCACACCAAAGGCGCAGCAGGGGTGGCCGTCCCAGATCTCGCGGCTGAGGATGTGGATGAAGCCCAGTTCCTCGAACACCGCCCGCTGGTTGAAGGGGTCGGGGCCGAGGAAGCCGTCGATGTTGCCGGCGCGCAGGTTGGCCACCATCTCCGGCGGCGGCGTCACCCGCAGCTGCACATCGGTGTCGGGGTTGATGCCGTGCTCGGCCAGGTAGTAGCGCAGCAGGAAGTTGTGGATGCTGTGGTCGAAGGGGATCGCGAACTTGAAGCCCTTCCAGTTCTTCGGGTCGCGGTTGTTCTTGTGCTTGTTGGCCAGCACGATGGCCTGGCCATTGATGTTCTGGATGGTGGCCACGTTCATCGGCATGGCCGCGCTGCCCGCCCCCAGGCTGATGGCCAGCGGCATCGGGCTCAGGAAGTGCGTGGCGTCGTACTCCCGGTTCATGATCTTGTCGCGGATCAGCGCCCAGCCGGCGGTCTTCTGCAGCGACACGCTGAGGCCTTGCTGGCGGTAGAAGCCCAGCGGGTCGGCCATGATCAGCGGGCTGGCGCAGGTGATGGGGATGAAGCCGATCTTCAGGTCCTTCTTCTCCAGCGGACCCTTCTCCTGGGCCATGGCCTGCAGGCTGGTCAGTGCACCGGCGGGCAGCGCAGCGGCAATGGCCGCCATCGCACTGCGCCGGCCCACCGCCTTCAAGAAAGCGCGGCGCACCGGCTCTTGCGGAAAGATCGCCTTGATCAGGCTGGCCTCCATGAACTGCCGGCCCATGGTTTCGGTGTCGGGCAGGGCCGTCGCGCCATGGGCCTGCGGCGCATGGTCGGCACCGCAGCCGCAGCGCAGCAGCAGCGGCCGGTCGGCGTCGTAGGGGTCGTGGGCAGCGGCGGCGGGCAGCGGTGCAGCGGGGGTGGTGGTGTCGCGCATGGACAAACTCCTGAGGCTGGGTGCACTGTAGAAAGCAGGAAGCGTGCGCACCATCGCGGGGCCGCTGATGTCGCTGTGGGGCCAGCGCGGCGCGGTGTAGGGCTGGCACTACAGGCCCGCCCGGTGGCCGGCTTCTTGCACGCGCCCGGGCCACCATGCCGGACACCGCCCCCGACGACAACCGCGACAACCGCGACAAGCGCAGCAGCGACCGCAGCAGCGCCGACCCGCGCCATGCACGCATGGATTGGCGCGCCCACGAGATGCTGCTGCTGAGCCAGGTGATGCGCGGCGTGGGCCGCAGCGTCGACAACCAGGCGGTGCTGCGCGACATGCTGCACCTGATGAGCGAGCTGCTGGGCCTGAACCGCGGCCGCATCGTGCTGGCCGACGCCGCCGTGCCGCGTGGCCAGCCGGTGGCCAGCCGCATCCACCACGCCTATGGCCTGACCCGCGACGACGTGGCGCGTGGCCAGTACGGCCCGGCCGAAGGCGTCACCGGGCGGGTGCTGGCCACCGGCCAGCCGGCCCTGGTGCAGGATGTGGACGCCGAACCCAGCTTCCTGTTCCGCTGCGTGCCGCGCAGCCGGTTGCCGCCGGAGACGGTGGCCTTCATCGCGCTGCCGATCGAAGTCGACCGGGTCACCGTGGGCGTGCTGGCCTGCCACCGCATCCGCAGCCGCGACCGCCAGCTGGCCGACGACGTGGCGCTGCTGGGCATCCTGGCCACGCTGGCTGGCCGCCTGCTGCAACTGCAGCGCCTGGTGGCCGCCACCACCCGGGGCCTGGAGGAACGCAACGCCCAGCTCACCGAAGCCCTGCACAGCAGCGCTGCGCGCTACGGCATCGTCGGCAGTGCGCCGCCGCTGCTGCGGGCCATCGGCGCGCTGGAGCGGGTGTCCTCGGCCAGCGCCAGCGTGCTGCTGCTGGGCGAATCGGGCACCGGCAAGGAATTGTTCGCCCGCGCCCTGCACCTGGCCAGCCCGCGCCGCGACGGCCCCTTCATCAAGGTCAACTGCGCCGCCATCCCCGACAGCCTGTTCGAGAGCGAGCTGTTCGGCCATGAGCGCGGCGCCTTCACCGGCGCCCAGGGCGAGCGCGCCGGCTGGTTCGAGCTGGCGCATGGCGGCACCATCTTTCTCGACGAAATCGGTGAACTGCCGTTGGCGCTGCAGACCAAGCTGCTGCGCACGCTGCAGGAAGGCACCATCCTGCGGCTGGGCGGCAAGCGCGAGAAGCAGGTCGACGTGCGCCTGGTGGCCGCCACCCACCGCGACCTGGAACAGGAGGCCGCGCAGGGCCTGTTCCGGCGCGACCTGTTCTACCGCTTGTATGTGATTCCGATCCGCCTGCCGTCGCTGCGGGAGCGGCCGGCGGACATCCCGCTGCTGGCGCTGCACTTCCTGAACCGCGCCAACCAGGCGCACCAGCGCAATGTGCATTTCAGCGCCGCCGCGCTGGAGCGGCTGGCCCGGCATGCCTGGCCCGGCAACATCCGCGAGCTGGCCAACCTGGTGGAGCGGGTGGTGCTGTTGTCGGACACGCCGGCGGTCAGCGCCCAGGCGCTGGAGCCGATGCTGCAAGGGCCCATGGCGCAGGGTTCGCTGCTGCCGGGACCCCTGGGCCCTGCGCCGGACTGGGCAGATGCCAGTGCGCACGGCACCGGCCCGCGCGAGGCCGGTCTGCACACACCGGTGGTGCGCGACTACCGCCGTGCCGATTCACACCCGGCGCAGCAGCTGCAGCAGGCCCTGGCGCGCCACGGCGGCAACCAGTCGCGCGCCGCACAGTCGCTGGGCTTGAGCGCGCGGCAGTTTGCCTACCGCTGGCGCAAGCTGGGCTTGGCCGGCGGGTAAGGCCGCTGCGGCTGCGGCTGCGGCTGCGGCTGCGGCTGCGGCTGGTGCGGGGCAGGGACGCAGGGACTGGGCAGGGCTGGCGCCGCCACCGGCCCAGGAAATCAGCGCCAGGCACTCTTGAAACCAATCTTGCAGGCCCTATTTTTTGCCTTGAGCCGGCTGGTCCTGGTCTCCTGCCGGTGTCATTCACTGAATCGGAGGACACACACCATGTACGAATCGACCCTACATCACCCGAACAGCTTGTTCAGCCAGTTCGAGCGCCTGCGTCGTGAACTGGATGACGTGTTTGGCGTGCCGGGCCTGCCCAGCAGCATCCGTTCGGTTGCGCCGGGGTCCGGCCCGGCCATCAACATTGGCCGCACGCCCGGCAGCGTGGAAATCTATGCCTTTGCGCCGGGACTGGACGCGTCCAAGCTCGAGGTCACGCTGGACCGCGGCGTGCTGCGCATCGCCGGCGAACGCAAGTCGGGCATTCCGGACGGCAACACCAAGTTGCAGGTCTACACCCGCGAGCGCGGTGCCGGCAGTTTCAGCCGGGCGATCGCGCTGCCCGACGATGTGGACCCCGCCCAGGTGAACGCCAGCTACCGCGACGGCGTGCTGCAGGTCAGCATCGCGCGCCGCGCATCGGCCCAACCCCAGCGCATCACGGTGCAGTGACGCGCCACAGCCAAGGAGAAGCCACCATGGACAACAAGCAGCCAGTCACCCGCAGCGGCCCCGGTGCTGCCACCGGCGCCGACCACGAGCAGCAACGTGCTGTGCCACCCGCCGTCGACGTGTTCGAGGATGCCGCAGGCATCACCTTGCTGGCCGACATGCCCGGCGTGCCGAAGGACCAGCTGGAGCTGAAGGTCGAAGGCGATACCCTGCTGATCGAAGGCGGCGTGCAGCCGCTGACGCCGGAGGGCCTGGAAGCGGTGTACGCCGAAGTGCGTGTGCCGCGCTACCGCCGCAGCTTCACCCTCAGCCGAGAGCTCGACACCGCGCGCATCGAGGCCAATCTGAAGGACGGCGTGCTGACGCTGCGCATCCCGAAGCAAGCGCATGCGCAGCCGCGGCGCATCGCCGTGACAGCGGGCTGACGCCGCTGCCGCGCCGGACCTGAGGCGCAGTGCTGACAGGTGCATCCATGGCCAGGCTGGCGACACCACGGCAGCAAGGCGGGGATGCATCCTGGTCAACAGGCCCTGCATCCCGCCGGGCAACTGCAGGCCGTGCGACCGTCGTCAGGGGCCGCGCCGGCCCTGCGGCCTTTGGCGCCCGTCCGCCGGGAAACCTTCATCCGCTTGATCAAGGAGTCGATCATGGCCGAACGAGATGGCGCCTCGCACGCGACAAACGCGGGGCGGACCCATGGCAAGACCAGGCGCCGCACTGGCTTGCCATGCATGCATGAATCCAAGATCCAGGCCTACCTCGCCGCCCGGGATGCCTTGCGCCGCATCCAGCGGCTGGCGGCGCTGCACGGGCCGGGCGCGGGCGCAGCAGACCCTGCACCGGGGCCGCAGCCAGGCCGCGCCCGCCACCCTGCAGCCGACGGCAGCGCGGCAGCCATGGGCGACGGGGCCTGACGATGGCCGCGCCGCTGCCACCCACGCCGCCGCCGACCCGGCTCGACAAGTCGATCTTCACGATCCTGGGTGGAACCACGATGCCCGACCGCGCTGCGCTGCTGCGTGCCGAGTGCCGGGTCGGCGCGCGCGTCGAATTGCGCCGGCCGGACGCTGTCGCTCCGGACCTTGCGCAGATCGATGTCTGGCTGGAGTGCAAAGCCCTGCTGGGCCTGGTCAAGGCGTGGAAGAAGATCGGCCACGTGCCAGCGGAAACGGCCGCAGCGCTGCCGCCAGAGGGCGACATCAGCCCGGACCTCGTCGCACATGGCACCGTGCAAGCGCTGTATGCGCCTCCTGGCCGGGACGAGGCAGCCGTCAGCATCGAGATTGGTCCGCAGGCACCTGGCTGAGCGCGCCCTGCTGCCGGCCCAGCCCGGCTGGCGCGGCGTGGGCACCGCCACACTTTGTCGACATTGATCGACAAATTGCTGCACTTTGTCGGCCACCCAGGCACTGCGCGTGCCCCGCAGGCAGCGGCCAACAGGCGCATGCCAGCCGGCGTTTCAGCAGGGGCGACCCAGCTGGCGCCCGCCCCGTTTGGCAGGGGCCACACGCCGTGGCACGCGGGTTGCAGTAGGCCAGGGGTCTGCATCCACCCACCCCACGCCAGGAGCCCCCGCATGAACCAGCCCCCCACCCTTGTGTCGCCCGCCGAACTGCAAGCCCTGATGGCGGCCGGGCCGACCGTGCTCATTGACACCCGCGATGCCGAGGCCTACGCCGCCGGCCACCTGCCGGGCGCCGTGCACATGCGCGAGATCTTCACTTACCTGGCCACGTCCAGCGCCGAAGGCCTGGAAGCGCTGCAGACCACCTTCGCCAGCGCCTTTGGCGCCGCCGGCCTGAGCGGCGAGGAGACCGCCGTGTTTTATGAAGACGCGCTCAACAGCGGTTACGGCCAGAGTTGCCGCGGCTACTACCTGCTGACCTGGTTGGGCTATCCCAAAGTGCGGGTGCTCAATGGCGGTTATTCGGCCTGGTCCGCCGCAGGCCTGCCAACCAGCACCGACGCCGTGACCGCCCGAGCGGCCAGCTTCCCGCAGGGCCCCACCGCCGACGTGATGCTGACCAAGGACCAGGTGGCCGCGGCGCTGGGCAGCGACGTGGTGCTGCTGGACGTGCGCGACATCGATGAATGGACCGGCGAAAGCTCGTCGCCCTACGGCAAGGACTTTGCACCGCGCAAGGGCCGCCTGCCCGGTGCGAAGTGGATCGAGTGGTACCGCTTCATGAAGCCTAGCGCCATGGGCCCGCAGATCAAGAGCCCGCTGGAGGTGCAGGCCGAATGCGCCACCGCCGGCATCGCCCCCACCGACACCGTCTACCTGTACTGCTTCAAGGGCGCGCGTGCGTCCAACACCTTCCTGGCCTTGAAGCAGGCCGGCTTCACCGACGTGCGCATGTACTTCGGCAGCTGGAACGAGTGGTCGCGCGACCCGGCGCTGCCGATCGAGACCGCCCCGCCGGTGTTGAGCCGCAGCCCCCGGCTGGCGGTCGCCGCCTGAACCACCCGCTGCCCAGCCCCTTGCACAACGCACAGAAAGCCGCCATGTCCGCCGTGATCGAACCCACCCCCACCACTGTCAAGACCCATCTGCGCCCGATCGACCGCGACGGCCTGCTGGCCTTCGCCGCCGCCGGCCGCGCCAACCCCGCCAAGCGCGGCACCAACAAGGTCAAGACAGTGCTGGAGGGCCAGTACCGCTCGCTCAGCTATGTCGGCGAGCACCAGCCGGTGGTGGTGGACGAGCCGCTGCACCTGTTCGGCGAAAACACCGCGCCGGCCCCGGGCGAGATCGTGTTGTCGGCGCTGGGCGGCTGCCTGGCCGTGGGCATCACCGCCGTGGCCACCTGGAAGCAGGTGCGGCTGAGCAAGCTCGAGCTGTTTCTGGAAGGCGACATCGGCAACCCGGCGGCCTGGGGCGCCGGCGGCGCCGAGATGGCGCCGCCGCAGATGGGCTTCCAGGCCATCCGGGTGAAGGTGGTGGTCGAAGGCGACGCGCCGCGCGCGGTGCTCGACGAGATCGTGGCCCAGGCCAACCTGTATTCACCGGTGGCCAACAGCATGCGCAACCCGATCGCCTTCGCGATTGAACTGGCCTGAGCAGCATGGGCGCCCCGGAACAACTGCCCCCGCGGATGGTGGACGCCGTGCGCGCCATCGCGCAGGGGCCTGCTGGCCGCACAGGCCGACGCCATCGACCGCGGCAGCTACCCGCGTGCCGTGATGCAGGCCCTGGGCGCCGCCGGTGCCTACCGCGTGCACCTGGGGCCGGGCGCGGCGGCGGGTGACTTTGCCCAGGCCATCCGCGCCAGCGCGGCGGTGTCGCGAGGTCTGCGGCGCCACCGGCTTCATGGTCTGGTGCCAGCAGGTCTGCGGCTTCTACCTGCAGCAATCGGGCAGCCCGGCGCTGGTCGACGGCCTGCTGCCGCTGCATGCCAGTGGCGCCCGCCTGGGCGGCACTGGCATGAGCAACCCGATGAAGGCCTATGCCGGCATCGAAAGCCTGCTGTTGTCGGCACGCCGGGTGGACGGCGGCTGGTGCATCAACGGCACCCTGCCCTGGGTCAGCAACCTGGGGCCCGACCACTACGCCGGCGTGCTGGCGGGGGTGGAAGGCGCCGACCCGGCGGCACCCGCCGAGGTGATGTTCCTGCTGCGCTGCGACGCCGCCGGCGTGGAACTGCGCAACTGCCCCAGTTTCAGCGCGATGGAAGGCACCAACACCTGGGCGCTGCGCTGCACCGAGCTGTTCGTGCCCGATGGCGACGTCATCGCCCACCCCGCCAAGCCGCTGATCGCCCGCATCCGCGCCGGCTTCATCCTGCTGCAATGCGGCTTCGGCCTGGGCGTGACCCAAGGCGCCATCGACGCGATGTGGGCCGTGGAGCCGGCGCTGGGCCATGTCAACTGCTTCCTGGACGACCGGCCCGACAGTCTGCAGGCCGAACTGGACGCGCTGTGGCAGCGGGTGGAGACCCTGGCCGCAAGCCCCTTCGACGCCAGCACCGACTACATGGTCAGCGTGCTCGACGCCCGGGCGCACGCCAGCGAGCTGGCCTTGCGGGCGGCGCAGTCCAGCCTGCTGCATGCCGGCGCGCGCGGCTACCTGCTGTCGTCGGACGTGCAGCGCCGGGTGCGTGAATCGCACTTCGTGGCCATCGTCTCGCCGGCCATCAAGCACCTGCGCAAAGAGATGGCGCGGCTGTCCGCCCAGGCCTTGCCGGCATGAGCGGGCCGGGCCAGCCCCAGGGCGCAGAACAGCTTGCGCCGCAAGAAGATCAGCCGGCGTGTGCCGCCCCACCGCTGCCGTGGCAGACCTTCTTGTGCCGGGTGTGCGGCCTGGTCTACGACGAAGCCCTGGGCGACCCCGACAGCGGCCTGGCCGCCGGCACCCGCTTTGCCGACATCCCCGACGACTGGGCCTGCCCGATCTGCGGCGTCGGCAAAGCCGACTTCGAGCCGCACGATGCCACGGCGGCATTGGCGGCAGCCAAGGCCGCCCTGCCGGCCGGCCGCACCGCAGGCAGCGCGCCGGCGGCACGCGCAGCAGGCATCGTGGTGGTGGGCGCCGGCCGCGCCGGCTGGCAGGTGGTGCAGGCGCTGCGGGCCCAGGGCTGCAGCGCGCCGATCACCATGGTGTCAGCCTGCAGCGGCGATGTGTACGACAAGCCCCAGCTCAGCGTGGCGGTGGCCCGCGGCTTGGCGGTGGACGGCCTGGTGCGGGAAGCCGCTGACACAGCCGCCATCCGCCTGGGCGTGCGCCTGCTGCCCGACACCCATGCGGTGGCCGTTGACGCCGCCGCACGCCGGCTGCGCACCACCCGCGGCACACTGCGCTGGCAGCACTTGGTGCTGGCCCAGGGCGCGGCGCCGGTGCTGCCGCCGCCCTTCCAGCCCGGCCAGGCCTGGCAGATCAACGACCTGGCGGCCTACCGCCGCCTGCGTGCCAGCCTGGCAGGCGGCCCGCAGCACCTGGCCATCGTCGGTGCCGGCCTGGTGGGCTGCGAGCTGGCCAACGACCTGGCCCTGGCCGGGCACCAGATCACCCTGCTGGACCTGCAGGCCGGGCCCCTGGCGGCGGCCCTGCCGGCGGCCGCCGGCCAGCGGCTGCTGCAGGCCTGGGCTGGGCTGCCGATCAGCTTCCAGGGCGGCGTGCGGGTGCAGCGCATGGCGCCCTCAGACAGTCCGGGGCCACGCTGGCAGCTCACGCTGGCGGGGCAGGCAGCGCCCCTGCGGGTCGACCAGGTGATCGCCGCCACCGGCCTGCGCACGCCCGGCCGCCTGGCCACCAGCGCCGGCCTGGCCTATGACACCAGGGCTGGCGGCATCGCGGTGCATGGCCACACCGGCGCCAGCAGCCAGCCCGGCATCTATGCGCTGGGCGATTGCACCGCAGTCGACGGCCGCGCCAGCCGCTACATCGAGCCCATCGCCCGCCAAGCGGCGGCGATCGCGGCGCACATCCTGGGGCAGCCGGTGCCAGCCAGCGCCGATGCACCGGCGCCGCTGCTGCGCGTCAAGACCTCTGCACTGCCGATCACTTTGCAGTGGCATGTCAGTGGTGCCGGCAGCTGGCAGACGACGCTGGACAACGCCGACGAGCTGCGCCTGCTGCAGCATGACCCGCAGGGCGTGCTGCTGGCCTCGCTGGTGGCGCGGCGGCCGGTCGCGCCGGTTCAGGTGGCCGCAGGCTGACCTGCGCGGCCACGCCGCACCACCCACGCCAGGCCGGCCAGGCCCGCCAACCACAGCAGCAGTGCTGCGGGCTCAGGCACGGGTGCCTGCACCGCACCCAGGTCGGCCAGCGCCGCGTTGAACCCGGCCTCGGTGTCGAAACTGAACACCGTGGGCAGCAGCGCCACCTGCGCGCCATCGGGCATGTCGGTGAAGCGCATCACCAAGCTGCTGCTCTGGCCCTGCAGCGGCCTCCAGTCGATCGGCACCAGGAAGTCGCCCACCGGGCCCACGTCGCCGAAGGCCACTTCAGCCACCAGCAGCGACCCGAAGTAAAAGCCCGCGTGGCCGGAGTCGAAGTCGGTCAGCTTGGTCCCGGCCAGGAACGACAGGCCGGCATCGCCGGGCACCACCAGATCCTGCACCAGGTCCAGCGCCCAGGTACCGGCGTCAGCCACGTCGGCCGCCACAAACTGTGCCGCAGCCAGGCGGGCTGCTGCGCTGGCCACGGGGGCCGGCTGGCTGACCACGGCGATCTGACCGCCACGCAGGTGGTCGTCCAGGCTTCCGCGCACACCACCCGGGTCGGTCTTGGGCTTGATCTGGATGGCAGGCGGCGGATCGGCCACCGGCCCGCTGCGGATCGCCTCACGTACCCGGCTGCGCAAGAACTCCAGCATCAGGTCGTTGTGCACGCGGCGCGGATGGTCGGGCGCATCCAGCAGCGCCCGGGTGAAGCTGGTATCCACCCACCCGGTGACCCGCGAGTCGCCTCGGAAGGTGCCCGCAAAAGCCTCATGGGTCATCGCCACGCTGACCTCGAAGCTACCGCCCACCACGCGGGTGGGAAACGGGCTGCCAAGGGCCGGGTCAAACGGCCCCACCGGCACCTGCAGATTGCCGGTGGCGTACCAGGGCCCAGGCCGGTAACCACCCACGGCATTGGCATAGGTGCCGCAACCCTGCGTGTTCAAGCAGGTAAAGGTGGCGGTGATGGGAAACGGGGCCAGCATGGCAGTGCCAGTGCTCGAGCTGAAGCTGCTGAAATCGACGGACATCTGCCCGGTGGAACGGGCCAGCAACTGGCCGAACACGGCCGGCCGGCCGATGGTGTAGGTCCAGCCGCTGTCGTCGATGTCCAGCCGCATGTCAAAGCGGATGTCGCGCAGGTCGCGACCGGTGTTGTCGAAGCTGGGCATCTGGAACTGCCCGCCGCCAAATCCGTGGGTGGGGTAGTTGAAGTCGATCCAGGTGCGGAAGCTGCGGGTGGTGGTGCGCTCCTGGAACTGGGCAGCTGCCACCGTGCACATGGCCAGCAGCAGGAGACCGGCCAGCGGCTTGTGGCAGGCAAGGGTGCGGTGCGGCATGGTGTCAGGTCGAGTTTGAAACGCCAGGCCTGCTAGGCTACCGGGCTGCAATGCCGCGTCCACCCCCCAAGTCGTGGGGGCGCCCAGTCACAGCCCGCTCACAGCCCCTCACGCACCGCGTACAGCGCCAGCTCCACGTCGTTGCGCACGCCGGTCTTTTCCAGCAGGCGGGCGCGGTAGGTGCTGACGGTGTTCGACGACAGCACCAGCTGTTCGGCGATTTCGCCCACGCTGCGGCCGGCGGCCAGCAGGCGGAAGACCTGGTATTCGCGGTGCGACAGGCGCTCGTGCAGCGGTGCCTCGGGCGCGGCGCTGCGGCTGCTGGCCGGCACCAGCTGTTCGGCCATCAGCTCGGCCACCCCGGGGGTGATGAACAGCTTGCCCTGCGCCACCCGGCGGATGGCGTCGATCAGCTGCGCGCTGTCGGCGCTCTTGTTCAGGTAGCCGGCGGCGCCCAGCTTCAGGCTGCGCACCGCGTACTGGCGGTCGGGGTAGGTGCTGAGCATCAGCACCGGCAGGCGCGGGCACTCGCTCTTCAAGGCTTTCAGCACGTCCAGCCCGTCACGCTGCGGCATGGCGATGTCCAGCAGCACCACGTCGATGCCGCCGGCGCGCACCCGGGCCAGCGCGTCAGGGCCGTTGGCGGCCTCGCCGGCCACCGCCAGATCGGGGGCGTCGGCCAGGATCTGCTTGATGCCCTGGCGCACGATCAGGTGGTCGTCACACACCAGCACCCGGATCATGGCGGCACCGGGTCCGGGTCCGGGTCCAGCTGCAGCGGCATCACCAGCCGCACCCGGGTGCCCTGGCCGGGCGCGCTGTCCACGCTGAGCCGGCCGCCGAAATGGCCGGCGCGTTCGCGCATGCCCAGCACCCCGTGGCTGCGGGCATCGTCCAGCGCCTGCGGCGGTGCGCCCACGCCGTCGTCGCGCACGCTGAGGTAGAGCACCGGGTCGGGCGGGTCGTCCACCCACAGCCGCACCTGCACGCTGCGGGCGCGGGCGTGGCGGGCCACATTGCTCAGCATCTCCTGGAAGATGCGGAAGATGGCGATGGCCTGGCCGCCCTCGGGCGGTGGCACGCCGGCGGCCACGGTGATCTGCAGGTCGGGCTGCAGGTCGGCGCTGTGGGCAAAGAATTCCTGCGCCTGCCATTCCAGCGCGGCCCACAAGCCCTGGTGGTCCAGGATGCTGGGCCGCAGGTCGGTGATGATGCGGCCCAGGTTGTCCACCGCGGTGTCGATCAGGCGGCCCATGCCCTGGCACTTGCACTGCAGCTGCGGCCGGTCGTCCAGCCGCTTGGCCAGCCAGTGCACGTCCATCTTCAGCGCCACCAGCAGGGAGCCCAGCTCGTCATGGATTTCGCGGGCGATGCGGGTGCGCTCTAGCTCGCGCACGGTTTCGCCGTGGTTGGCCAGCTCGCGCAGCCGCGCGGCCGATGCCTGCAGCGCCGCCGTGCGCTCGGCGACACGGCTTTCCAGCAGCTCGTTGGTGCGGCGCAGCAGGGCCTGGGCCTCGCGGCGCTGGGTGATGTCGACCAGGGTCACCACCGCGCCCTGCACCACGCCGTGCTCGACGATGGGCTGGCTGGTGTATTCGGCATCGAAAGCGCTGCCGTCGGCGCGCCAGAACACCTCGTCGTCGATGCGGCTGGGCTGGCCCTGGCGGAACGCCTTGAAGATCGGGCAGTCGGCCTCGGGGTAATGGCGGCCGTCGGCATGGGTGTGGTGGATCAGCTCATGCATGTTGCGGCCGATGATGGCGTCGGCCGGCCAGCCCAGCATCTGCGCGGCGCTGCGGTTGACAAAGACACAGCAGCCCAGCGTGTCGATGCCGAAGATGCCCTCGCCGGTGGATTCCAGCAGCAGGCTCAGCCGGTCGCGCCAGATCGCGGCCACCTGGCCGGCGCCGGCCGCGGCAGGGGCAGGGATAGGGGCAGAAACGGTCGGCATGCAGCAGGCCAGCAAGCACCATGCCGCCCTGCAGGGCGCCAAGGCGGCCAGCATGCGCACCAGGCTGGCGCCCGGCACAGCCTTGGTGCGTAGGCGCTTGGCCCCAAGCCTGTGCAAGCGGGCCGGCGCTGCTAGGCTGTTGGCGCATGCACGCCCCACCGCCCCCGCCCACCCCTGCCCGCCTGCGGCCACGCCGCTGCGCGCTGTGGGTGCTGGCGCTGGCAGCCCCCCTGCTGCTGCTGGCCAGCCAGGTGCGGCTGCTGCCGCAGGACCAGGGTGTGCTGCTGGACCTGGCCGGCCACCCGGTGGATGCGGCCGGCCGCTTGCAGGCCAGCTGGCAGCGCTGGTCCCGCGATTGCAGCGGTGTGCAGCGCTGGCCGGCGGGGTCGGCCCCCTGGCAGGCGGCCCAGCAGGTGCTGGCCGCCCACAGCCCGCCGGCATCGCAGCGGGCCCGGCCACTGCAGTTGTTGCAGGACGCCAGCGGCGCCTGGCTGTTGGCCGAGGTGCTGTGGGACGGCCCGGCGGCCTCCCCCACGGCAGCCGCCCCGGCCGCGCCGCTGGACCCCGCCATCGTGCCGCTGCGCCTCACCGCCGCCGGCCTGCAGGTGCAGACCGCCGGTGTCTGGAGCGGCGACAGCGGCCCCTGGGCCGCGCCGGTCTTCATCCGCCGCTGGCTGCTGCAGCAAGTGCCCGGGCTGCCAGCCGACCTGGCGCTGTGCCTGGACCCGCAGTGGCCGGCGTTTGCGCAATAGGCTGCAAGCGGCGCATGGCCGCGTTAACCTCGCCATCCTGTCCGCCACCGAAGCCCGCCACCATGCACCGCCGCCTACTTGCCCTGGCCCTGCCCTCTTTGCTGGCCGCCACCCTGGCCGCCACCCTGGCCGCCGCGCTGGCCACCGCCGCCCAGGCCCAGGCGCCTGACTGGAAGAAGATCCGCATCGGCGTCGAAGGCGCCTACCCGCCCTTCAGCGAGGTCGGCACCGACGGCAAGCTCAAGGGCTTCGACATCGACATCGCGCTGGCGCTGTGCGCCGAGATGCAAGGCCGACTGCAGCCTGGTGGCGCAAGAGTGGGACGGCATCATCCCGGCGCTGCAGTCGCGCAAGTTCGACGCCATCGTCGCGTCGATGTCCATCACCGAAGAGCGGCTGAAGGTGGTGAACTTCAGCAACAAGTACTACAACACGCCCAGCCGCCTGGTGGCCAAGGCCGGCACCAACTGCAAGCCAGCGCCGCCGGACTGAAGGGCAAGCGCATCGGTGTGCAGCGCAGCACCATCCAGGACCGCTACGCCACCGCCAGCTTCGCCGGCGCCGAGATCGTGCGCTACGCCAAGGCCGACGAGGTCTACCTCGACCTGGCCGCCGGGCGGGTCGACGCGGTGCTGGGCGACATGCTGGCGGTGCAGTTCGGCTTCCTCAAGACACCGCAGGGCAAGGGCTTCGCGTTCTTCGGCCCCGATCTACGACGACCCCAAGTTCTTCGGCGCCGGCTCGGGCATCGCGGTGCGCAAGGCCGACACCGCGCTGCAGGCCAAGTTCAACGCCGCCATCACGGCGATCCGGGCCAACGGCGTGTACAAGAAGATCAACGACAAGTACTTCGACTTCGACGTCTACGGCAAGTGAGCTGCCTGGCCCGCCGCCGCGCCGCGATGGCGCCCCGTGATGGCCGGCATGCGGCCGCTGCGCGCAGGGGTGGCTGATGCTGCACGGTTACGCGTTCAGCCTGCTGCAGGGCGCCGGCCTGACGCTGTCGGTGGCCTTCCTGTCGCTGGCCATCGCGCTGGTGCTGGGCCTGGCCGGCGCCGTGGCCAAGCTGTCGCGCTGGCGCCTGCTGCGCGGCTGTGGCCCAGACCTACACCACCGTCGTGCGCGGTGTGCCCGACCTGGTGCTGATGCTGCTGGTCTTCTACGGCGGGCAGATGGCGGTCAACCACCTGGGCGAGCGCCTGGGCTGGGACTACATCGACATCGACCCCTGGGCCGCCGGCATCCTGACCATCGGCTTCATCTTCGGCGCCTATTTCACCGAGGTGCTCCGCGGCGCCTTTCTGGCGGTGCCGGCCGGCCAGCGCGAAGCGGCGGTGGCCTGCGGCTTGCGGCCCTGGCAGGTGCTGTGGCGCATCGTCGGGCCGCAGATGCTGCGCCATGCCCTGCCCGGGCTCAGCAACAACTGGCTGGTGCTGCTCAAGGCCACCGCCATCGTCTCGGTGATCGGCCTGTCCGACCTGATGAACCGCGCCGCCCAGGCCGCCGGCACCACCCGCGAGCCCTTTCTGTTCTACGCCACGGCGGCGCTGATGTACCTGGCCTTCACCAGCCTGTCTGAGCTGGGCTTTGCCTGGGCCGCCCGGCGCCTGGCCATCGGCACCCGCAAGGCGGCGCTGTGAGCGGGCCTGCTTTGAGGACCGCCGCATGAACCTGCAGCTGATGTGGGACAGCCTGCCGCTGTATGCCGCCGGCGCCGGGGTCACGCTGCAATTGCTGCTGCTGGCCCTGGTGTTGGGCCTGGCGGTGGCGCTGCCCTTGGCGGTGCTGCGCAGCCTGCCATCGGCCTGGGCCTGGCGGCCGGTGTGGCTGTTCACCTACGTGGTCCGCGGCACGCCCTTGCTGGTGCAGTTGTTCCTGCTGTACTACGGCCTGGCGCAGTTTGATGCGGTGCGCGACAGCCTGCTGTGGCCCTGGCTGAAATCGGCCTGGTTCTGTGCGGTGGCGGCCTTTGCCATCAACACCTGCGCCTACACCACCGAGATCCTGCACGGCGCCATCAAGGCGGTGCCGGCCGGCGAGGTGGAGGCCGCGCGCGCCCTGGGCATGGGCCGCTGGCTGGCGTTTCGGCGCATCGTGCTGCCGTCGGCGTTGCGGCGCAGCCTGCCGGCCTACAGCAATGAAGTGGTGCTGATGCTGCACGGCACCGCGCTGGCCAGCGTTGTCACCCTGCACGACCTGACCGGCGTGGCCCGCGAGGTCAATTCCATCCACTACCTGCCGTTCGAAGCCTTTGTCACCGCAGCGCTGTGCTACCTGGCCATCACCGCCGTGCTGCTGGGCGGCTTCCAGCTGGCCGAGCGGCGCTGGCTGCGGCCGTTTGCCGCCCGGCCTTGAGCAGCTGCGCCCGGCCTGCCCCCGAGCTGCTGCCCGCCCACCCCCTGTTCCGTCACCCCCTGTTCTTCCACCTCCTTGCCCGAGCCCGCGTCCATGTCCACCACCTCCCGCATCCCCGGCCGCCGTTTTTTGCAGTCACCCGGCCCGTCACCGGTGCCCGACGAGGTGCTGCACGCCATGGCGCGCCAACCCATGGACATGGGCGACCCGCGGGTCGACGAGACCATCGCCGCCTGTGAATCGGGCCTGCGCCGCCTGCTGCATGCGCCCGACGCCGAGGTGTTCTTCTACGCCACCAACGGCCATGGCGCCTGGGAGGTGGCGGTGGAAAACCTGCTGCCGCCGGGCGCGGCGGTGCTGATCCCCGGCACCGGCCACTTCAGTGAAAGCTGGGCGGTGCAGACCGAGGCCCTGGGCCGGCGCGTGGTGCGCACGCCCTGGCGGCCGGGCTGGCCGATCGACGCCGGCCGACGTGGCGCAAGCCCTGCGCGACGACCCGCAGCACCAGATCGTGGCGGTGTTTGCGGTGCACACCGACACCGCCAGCGGCATCACCAGCGACATGGCGGCCTTGCGCGCCGCCATCGACGCCACCGGCCACCCGGCGCTGCTGGTGGTCGATGCAGTGGCCTCGGCCGGCTGCACCCGCGTGGCCATGGCCGAGATCGGCGCCAACCTGGTGCTGGGCGCCAGCCAGAAGGGCCTGATGACACCGCCGGGCGTGGGCTGGCTGGCGGCCGATGCGCGGGCGATTGCGGTGGGCGCGCGCAACCCGGCACCGCGCTATTACTGGGACTGGCGCCTGCGCCAGAGCCCGCTGAGCTACCGCAAGTTCTGCGGCACGCCGCCGCAGACCCTGCTGGCCGGCCTGGCGGCGGCCTTCGACCTGATCGACCGCGAAGGCCTGGACGCGGTGCTGGCGCGCCACCAGCGCCTGGCCGGCGCGGTGCAGGCGGCGGTGGCCGGCTGGGCCGAGGCTGGCGCGCTGGGCTTTTTTGCCCAGGTGCCGGCCAGCCGCTCGGTGTCGGTGACCTGCATCACCGTGCCCGAGGGCACCGATGTGGACGCCCTGCGCACGGTGGCGCGCGACCGTTTCGGCGTGGCCATGGCCGGTGCGCTGGGTCCGCTGCAAGGCAAGGCCTTCCGCATCGGCCACCTGGGCGACAGCAATGCCGCCACCATCCTGGGCTGCCTGGGCGCGGTGCAGGCGGCGCTGCAGGTGCAGGGCATCCCGGTGGGCCCAGGCGCGCTGGACCGCGCGGTGGCGAGCTTGGTGGCCAGCGCGTGACTTGACGGTTGCTTGCTTGCTTGCTCGGGCTGCTGCAGTTGGGGCTGGCGCGGCTTGCAACAAGGACGTCGCGCGCGCCAGCGCCAGCCGGTCAACAAGTCAGCGCCCACCCCCCACATCCAGAATCGCGCCCGTGGTGTAGCTGGCCTCTGCCGACAACAGCCACAACACCGCCGCTGCAATTTCGTCGGCCGTGCCGGCCCGGCCCAGCGGGATCACAGCGGCTGCCGACTGCGGCCGGCCGCGGTCGCCGCTGTCGGCATGGATGTCGGTGTCGATGATGCCGGGGCGCACCGCATTCACCCGGATGCCCTCGGCCGCCAATTCCTGCGCCAGGCCGACGGTGAAGGTGTCGATCGCACCCTTGCTGGCGGCGTAGTCCACATACAGCGCCGGGCGACGCCCAGGCGCGCCGCCACGCTGCCCAGGTTGACGATGGCGCCACCCGCACCGCCGTGGCGCGTGCTCATGCGGCGCACCGCCTCGCGCGCGCACAACAGGCTGCCGGTCAGGTTGACCGCCCACATGCGCTGCCAGCGCGCCACGTCCATCTGGTCGAGCCGCGACCTTCATCGCCACGATGCCGGCGTTGTTGACCAGGCCGGCCAGCGGACCGAGCTCGGCATCGACCCGGGCGAACATCGCCAGCACCGCAGCCTCGTCGGCCACATCGGCGGCCACCGTGATGGCGCGCTGCCCGGCGCGGCGCACGTCGGCCGCCACGGCCTCGGCGGCCGCGCTGTCGCGGGCGTAGTTGATGGCCAGGTCCCAGCCGCGGCGGGCGGCCAGGCGGGCGGTGGCCGCGCCGATGCCACGGCTGGCGCCGGTGATCAGCAAGACGGGTGCGGAGGCGGCTGCGGGTTTGGATGCGGGTTTGGATGCGGGGTTGGATGCGTTGGTGGGTGTGGACATGGCGCAGGCTCGGGGGATTGGATGGGCAAATGCGTGGATGGGCGCAGCGGCGCGATGCCGGGTAATCCGGCCTGTGCCGAGTGCGCTGCGTGGGCGAGACTCGGGGCCTCTTGCCCGGCAGATCTTGGCATGGCCACAGCGCCTGCCGCGCTGTCCGGCACGCCCCCTTCCAGACACCCACGTCCACGCCATGCACAGCCCCGACACGCCTGCCACCAGCTCCAGCCCTGGCTCCAGCGCCAACATCCACACCGATTGGCTGGCCGAGCAGCAAGCCGCCAGTGCACGCGCCCGTGCCGAGGCCTTTGCCATGCCGCTGGACGCAGATCGACGTGACCAAGCCCCGGCTGTTCCAGGACGACAGCATCGGCCACTACTTCGAACGGCTGCGCCGCGACGACCCGGTGCACTGGCACGAGAACGCCTACTACGGCGGCTTCTGGTCGGTCACCCGCTACAACGACATCATGGCGGTCGACACCAACCACGCGGTGTTCTCGTCCGACTGGACCCACGGCGGCATCAGCCTGTTCGACGGCCCGATGGACGCGCGGCTGCAGATGTTCATCGCGATGGACCCGCCCAAGCACGACGAGCAGCGCAAGACCGTGAGCGCCCATCGTGGCGCCGGCCAACCTGGCGGCGCTGGCCGGCACCATCCGCAGCGCACCCGGGCGCGTGCTGGACGGCCTGCCGCGCGACGAGCCCTTCAACTGGGTGGAGCGGGTGTCGATCGAGCTGACCACGCAGATGCTGGCCACGCTGTTCGACTTTCCGTTCGAGGAGCGGCACCTGCTGACCCGCTGGTCGGACGTGGCCACCTCGGTGCCCGGCACCGACAAGGTCACCGCCAGCCCCGAGGCCCGGCTGGCTGAACTGGGCCAGTGCGCCGCCTACTTCGGCCGGCTGTGGAACCAGCGTGTCAATGCGGCGCCGGGCCCGGACCTGATCTCGATGCTGGCCCATGCCCCGGCCACCCGCCACATGTCGCCGCAAGAATTTCTGGGCAACATCCTGCTGCTGATCGTGGGCGGCAACGACACCACCCGCAACAGCATGAGCGGCGGCGTGCTGGCGCTGCACCAGCACCCGGGTGAATGGGCCAAGCTGCGCGCCAACCCGGCCCTGGTCGACAGCCTGGTGCCCGAGATCATCCGCTGGCAGACGCCGCTGCCGCACATGCGCCGCACCGCGCTGGCCGACACCGCAGATCGGCGGCAAGCAGATCAAGAAGGGCGACAAGGTGGTGATGTGGTACCTGTCGGGCAACCGCGACGAGACCGTGATCGACGCGCCCGCACGACCTGGTGATCGACCGCGCCCGGCCGCGCCAGCACCTGAGCTTCGGCTTCGGCATCCACCGCTGCGTGGGCAACCGCCTGGCCGAGCTGCAGCTGAAGATCCTGTGGGAAGAGATCCTGCAGCGCTTCCCGCGCATCGAGGTGGTGGGCCCGCCGCAGCGCACGCTGTCGAACTTCGTGCGCGGCTTCAGCCACCTGCCGGTGGTGATCCCGGCCTGACCCTGCCCTGCCCCCCGCCCTCTGAACCCACGCCTGCCCACACCATGACCAACCGCCGCCACTTTCTGCTGTCATCCGGCGCCAGCCTGCTGGCCGCCGCCCCCGGCCTGCATGCCCAGACCCAGCCCCTGGAAAAGCCCCAACTCAGCCTGGCCGTGGGCGGCAAGAACCTGCTGTACTACCTGCCGCTGACCATCGCCGAGCAACTGGGCTACTTCAAGGCCGAGGGGCTGGACCTGAAGATCGTCGACTTTGCCGGCGGCAGCCAGGCGCTGCGGGCCATGGTGGGCGGCAGCGCCGACGTGGTGAGCGGCGCCTTCGAGCACACGGTGAACATGCAGCACAAGGGCCAGAAGCTGCGCGCCATTGCGCTGATGGGCCGCGCCCCGCAGATCGTGCTGGGCATCAACCCCAAGACCATGCCCAACTACAAGAGCGTGGCCGACCTCAAGGGCAAGAAGATCGGTGTCACCGCGCCGGGCAGCAGCACCAATGTGATGGCCAACTTCGTGCTGGCCAAGGCCGGCCTGAAGCCGAGCGACGTCAGCATCATCGGCGTGGGTGCGGGCGCCGGCGCGGTGGCGGCCATGCGCTCGGGCCAGATCGACGCGATGTCCAACCTCGACCCGGTGGTCTCGCTGCTGACCCGCAGCAACGACCTGAAGATCATCAGCGACACCCGCATCGTGGCCGAGGCCGACAAGGTGTTCGGCGGGCCGATGCCGGCCGGCTGCCTGTACCTGCCGCAGAGCTTCATCGACAAGCACCCGCGCACGGTGCAGGCGCTGGCCACCGCCATCGTGCGGGCCAACCAGTGGATCCAGAAAGCCGGTCCGGGCGACATCATCAAGACCGTGCCCGACAACTACCTGCTGGGCGACCGCGCGGTCTACATCGACGCCTTCCTGGCGGCCAAGGGCGCGCTGTCGCCCGATGGCCTGTTCCCGGCCAAGGGCCCCGACACCGCCTACCGCGCGCTGGCCAGCATCGACCCCGAGATCGCCAAGTACACACTCGACCTGCAGGCGGTCTACACCAATGACTTTGCCAAGGCGGCCCTGGCCAAGTACCCGACCACGTGAGCGCGCCCGCACTGCAGCTGCAGGATGTGGCCTGCACCTTCATCGACCGCAGCAACCCGGCGGCCCGCTACACCGCCGTGGCCGACGTGTCACTGACGGTGGCGGCCGGTGAATTTGTCTCGGTGGTGGGCCCCACCGGCTGCGGCAAGAGCACGCTGCTGAACGTGGGCGCCGGCCTGCTGCAGCCCAGCACCGGCAGCGTGCAGGTGTTCGGCCAGCCGCTGGCCGGCATCAATGCACGCGCCGGCTACATGTTCCAGGCCGAGAGCCTGATGCCCTGGCGCACCGCGCTGGGCAATGTGATGGCCGGGCTGGAATTCCGCGGCGTGCTGCCCGCAGACGCCCGGGCCCAGGCCGAGGACTGGCTGCGCCGGGTCGGCCTGGGCGATTTTGGCGACCGCTACCCGCACCAGATGAGCGGCGGCATGCGCAAGCGCGCCAGCCTGGCCCAGACCCTGGTGCTGGACCCCGACATCCTGCTGATGGACGAGCCGTTCTCAGCCCTCGACATCCAGACCCGGCAGCTGATGGAAAACGAGTTGCTGGCACTTTGGCAAGCGGGCAGCGCGCGCCGGGCCGCCCCAAGCAAGCTGCCAGCCCCCTCGGGGGGCGGACGCGAAGCGGCCGGGGGTGGCGACGGCCGAAAAGCGGTGCTGTTCATCACCCATGATCTGGACGAAGCCATCGCCCTGAGCGACCGGGTGGTGGTGCTGAGCGCCGGCCCGGCGTCGCACCCCATCGGCGATTTCCGGGTCGACCTGCCGCGCCCGCGCGACGTGGCCGAGGTGCGCACCACGCCGGGCTTCATCGCCCTGCACCAGGCCATCTGGAACGTGCTGCGCGACGAGGTGCTCAAGGGCTACCAGCAGCAATTGCAGGTCAAGGCGCAGGCAGCCTGAGATGTGGAAATCCATGCAACCCAACCCGCGCAACCTGCGCGCCTGGCAGCTGGGGCTGCTGGCGGCCATCTTCGCCGTCTGGCATGTGCTGACCACACCCGGCCTGGTGCCGCCGCTGATGTTCGAGAACGACCAGCAGGCGGCCTTCTTCTTTGGTGAACCGCTGAAGGTGGCCGGCCGCATCTGGCGCTGGTTTGTCACCGAGGGCGACATCTACGCCCACCTGGGCGTGACCCTGGTCGAGACCTTGCTGGCCTTTGGCATCGGCGCGGCGGCCGGCCTGGCCGGCGGGCTGTGGCTGGCGCTGCAGCCCATGGCCAGTGCGCTGCTGGAGCCCTACATCAAGGCGCTGAACAGCATGCCGCGCATCATCCTGGCGCCCATCTTCACGGTCTGGTTCGGCCTGGGCATCGCCAGCAAGGTGGCGCTGGGGGTCACGCTGGTGTTCTTCATCGTCTTCTTCAATGTCTACCAGGGCGTGAAGGAGGTGAGCCCGGTGATCCTGGCGAATGCCCGCATGCTGGGCGCCAACCAGCGCCAGTTGCTGCGCCATGTGTATTTGCCCAGCGCCACCAGCTGGGTGTTTTCCAGCCTGCACACCAGTGTGGGCCTGGCCTTTGTGGGCGCGGTGGTGGGTGAATACCTGGGCTCGGCCAGCGGCGTGGGCTACCTGATCCACCAGGCCGAAGGCGTGTTCGACATCAACACCGTGATGGCCGGCATCCTGGTGCTGACCGGCTTCGCCCTGGCGCTGGACGCGGCAGTGGGCCGCATCGAGAAGCGGCTGATGAAGTGGCAGCCCAAGGGCGGCGAGACAGAGCGCTTGTGAGCGCTGCGGCGGCTAGGGTCGCGTTGCTGACCTTGTCCTGGAGCGGCTTTCCGAAGGCTTCGCCAGTGCGGTGCAGCGCGCCGGGTCTCGCCCCGGCAGGCGACCAGCCTTTTGTCGCGCCAAAAGGCTGGCCCAAAACGCGCTTTCCAAACTGCGCGATCGACACCCAGTGCTTGTCGAGACCCAGACGCTGCGACTCGCCTGTCCGGCTCGAACAGCGTCAGCCGGAAGCAGTGCGGCACATTCCACGGCCGTGCCACCCCGGTCAGGGCTGTGAGGCGCAGATCCCGGACAGGCACGCATGGCATGCGGCAACTTGTTCAGATGGCGGTCTGCTGAGCCTCACCAGCGCCCAAGCGACTGCGGTCGTCTATAGCAAGGTGTTCGAGCCGGACAGGCGAGGCGCAGCGCCCGGTCCGTTGCAAGCACGCGGTGGTGTACGCCCAGTTTGGCAGGCGTTTCTTTGGTGCCTTTCTTGTCGCCGGACAAGAAAGGTACCCGCCAGCCGGGGCGGGACCCGGCGGGCTGCAACGCAACGGCGAAGCCTGGGCAAGGCGTCAAACAGCAACACCTAAGCGGCAGCAACGCGCCCCAAGCAGCCCTCAGCGGCCGAAGCGCAGCGCTATGGCGTCCAGCAAGCCCATCAGATCGGCCTGCAGTTGCACAAAGCCGGCGTGTTTGGACAGGCTGGCCTGGTCCATGTAGAGGCGCTTGTTCACCTCCAGCTGCAGGCTGTGGAAGCCGGCTGCCGGGTTTGAATAGGCGCGCACCAGTTCCACCCCCTTGAACGGGTCGTTGACCGCCACCTGGTAACCCAGCGCTGCCAGATGGTCGCGCACAAAAGCGGTGAACGCAGGCGCGCAGCTGGTGCCATCGCGGTCGCCCAGCACCATGTCGGCGCGTGGCTTGCCGGCGCCGCCTTCGCCCATGCTGCCGCCCACCGCGTTCATCGAGTGGCAATTGATGTGGAACACCTGCCCGTGCCGGGCGTGGGCCGCCTGCAGCAGGCCTTGCAGGGCCTGGTGGTAAGGCGTGTGGCAGCGCGCAATGCGCTGGCGCAGTTCCTGCACTGTGAGTTTGCGGTTGTAGATAGGCCGCCCGTCATCCAGCGTGCGCCACACCAGCGACTTGCCGATGCGCGCCTTGCCACTGGGCACCAGCCCGTCCGGCCAGGGCGCGTCCAGCAAGTCGGTGTCGATGTCGCCGGCGTGGCGGTTGGGGTCCAGGTAGGTGCGTGGAAACAGCGCCGCCAGCAGCGGAATGCCGCGCTCGGCGGCCGGAAGGTACAGCTCATCGATGAAACAGTCTTCACCATCCCGCAGGTCGGATTCAGGCAACGCCGCGCCAAAGTCGGCCGGCATGCGGGTGCCCGAATGGGGCGAGTCCAGCACCAGCGGCAAGGCTGCCAGCCGGGGCCCGTGGATGCACAGCACGTCATCGATGGTCATGGCCGGCAGTATCCGCCCAGGCGCCTTCTTGGCATGCACCTGTTCGGGGCGACCCGGATAGATTGCCCTTTTGCAACCGATAGCATGGCGCACCTGACAGGCCGCTGGCCCGTCCGCCAGATTTCCGCACCCGACACCTGGAGCTCCGCATGGACAAGCATGAATCGCAACTTCGCCACCTGATTTCTGAAGTGCGCGACGGCAAGCTGCCGCGCCGCAATTTCATCTCGCAGATGGTGGGCCTGGGCCTGACAGCGCCGATGGCCAGCATGCTGCTGATGAGCGCCGGCGTCGCCAATGCGCAGACCACCATCCCCTACAAGGGCACCAAGCGCGGCGGTGGCGGCACGCTCAAGATGATCTACTGGCAGGCTGCGGTGCACCTGAACCCGCACTTTGCCGGCGGCACCAAGGACCAGGACGCCAGCCGCATCTTCTACGAGCCGCTGGCCGGCTGGGACACCGAGGGCAACCTGATTCCGTCACTGGCCGCCGAGATTCCGTCGAAGGAAAACGGCGGTGTGGCGCGCCGACGGCAAGTACCGTCACCTGGAAGCTGAAGAAGGGCGTCACCTGGCACGACGGCAAGCCCTTCACCGCCGACGACGTGGTGTTCACCGCCGCCTACGTCGGCGACCCGGCCACCAGCACCGTGACCGTGGCCACCTACAAGGACCTGAAGGTCGAGAAGGTCGACGCCCACACCGTCAAGGTCACCTACCCCAAGCCCACACCCTTCTGGGCCGAGGCACTGACCGGCATCGTCGGCTGCATCCTGCCCAAGCATGTGTTTGAAGGCTTCATCGGTGCCAAGTCACGCGAGGCCGCCGCCAACACCAAGCCGGTGGGCACCGGCCCTTACAAGATCGTCGACTTCAAGCCGGGTGACAGCCTGCTGGCCGAGGCCAACATGGCTTACCACGTGGCCAACCAGCCCTTCTTCGACCGGCTGGAAGTCAAGGGCGGTGGTGACGCGCTGAGCGCTGCCCGCGCCGTGCTGCAGACCGCCGAATACGACGTGGCCTGGAACCTGGCCGTCGAAGACGAACTGCTCAAGCGCCTGGAAGCCGCCGGCAAGGGCCGCATGGAATTCTTCGCCGGCAGCGACATCGAGTTTGTCAGCCTGAACGTCACCGACCCCTGGAAGGAAGTGGACGGCGAGCGCGCCAGCGCCAAGAGCAAGCACCCGGCCTTCACCGACAAGGCCGTGCGCGAAGCCATGAGCCTGTTGGTCGACCGCAAGAACATCGGCGAGCAGATCTATGGCCGCGGCGCGGTGGTCACCAGCAACTTCCTGAACAACCCGCCACGCTTTCGCAGCCCGAACACCAAGTACGAATTCAACATCGAAAAGGCCAACCAGGTGCTGGAAGCAGCCGGCTGGAAGAAGGGCGCGGACGGCATCCGTGCCAAGGGCGACGTGAAGCTGAAGTTTGTCTTCCAGACCTCGGTCAGCGGCCCGCGCCAGAAGTGCCAGGCCATCATCAAGGACGCCTGCACCAAGGCCGGCATCGACCTGGAACTCAAGAGCGTGGTGGCGGCGGTGTTCTTCGGCAGCGATGCCGCCAACCCCGACACGTACCAGAAGTTCTGGGCCGACATGCAGATGTTCACCACCACCATGGGCAGCCCCGACCCGCAGGTGTTCATGGAACAGTTTGTCACCGAGCAGTTGTCGCAGAAGGCCAACAAGTGGTCCAGCCGCAACCTGGCCCGTTGGACCAACCCCGAGTTCGACGCCTTGCACAAGGCCTCGCAGGTCGAGTTTGATGGCGTCAAGCGGGCGGCCATGTTCATCAAGATGAACGACCTGGTGGTCAATGACAAGCACATCATTCCGCTGTTTGCCCGCCCGCGGCCTTATGGCGTGCTGACCAAGATGAAGCCGGTGTTCTCGGCCTGGGACAACACCACCTGGTCGCTGGGCTACTGGACCCGCGACGCTTAAGCCCACCCCCGTAGCGCCTGCGGCGCTCCCCCTCAAGGGGGCGCCACCAGCAGCCCGGCAGAGCCGGTTCCGCGGCGGCCGCTTGCTTGACGGTGGCGCCTGACGGCCTTGCGCCCGCACACCCAAACGCGCTCTCCCCTTGACCTACTACATCCTCCGCCGCCTGCTGATTGCGCTGCCCAGCCTGCTGGGCATCAGCCTGGTGCTGTTCACCGTGCTGGCGCTGGCACCGGGCGACCCGTTCGAGGACCTGGCCAACAACCCCAATGTGCCGCCGGAAGTGCGCATGGCGCTGCGGGCCCAGTTCGGCCTGGACGACCCGATCTGGGAACGCTACCTGCGCTGGCTGGGCAGCATGCTGCAGGGCGACTGGGGCTTCTCGTTCGTCAGCCGCATCGACGTCGACACCCTGATCAACCAGCGCATCGGCGTCACCATCGCGGTGATCGGCATGTCGCAGCTGGTGGCCTTGCTGGTGGCGCTGCCAGTGGGCGTGCTGGCCGCCGTCAAGCCTTACAGCTGGTTCGACCGCATTGCCAGCACGGTGGCCTTCATCGGCTTTTCACTGCCGACCTTCTTCACCGGTGTGCTGTTCATCCTGCTGTTCTCGGTGCAGCTGGGCTGGCTGCCGTTTGTCTACCGGTCTGACCTGGCGTCCACCGGCTGGCAATGGTGGGTCGACCAGTTCAAGCAGTCGATCATGCCCATCATGGTGCTGGGCCTGTTCCAGGCCGCCAGCTGGATGCGCTATGTGCGCTCGGCCGTGCTCGACGTGATCCGGCTCGACTACGTCACCACCGCCCGCAGCAAGGGCCTGGCTGAAGGCGCGGTGATCAACAAGCATGTGGTGCGCAACGCGCTGATCCCGGTGGTCACCCTGGTGGCGCTGCAGATGCCGGCGGTGTTTGGCGGCGCCATCGTCACCGAGCAGATCTTCCGCATTCCCGGCATCGGCAGCTTGCTGATCGACGCCATCCTGCGCAACGACACGCCGGTGATCATGGCGGTCACCTTCGTGTTCAGTTGTCTCGTGATCTTCTTCAACCTGGTTGCCGACGTGCTCTATGGCTGGCTTGACCCCCGCATCAGCTACCGCTGACCCCACCGACGAGGGCGCGGCCGGCCGAGCGCCGGGCCGCCCCAAGCCGGCGGGCAGCCCTCTCGGGGGGCCGGGCGGCGTACCCGCCACCCGAGGGGCCAGCATCTCCCCCTGGACCGAGGCCTGGCGCCGCTTCAAGCGCCACCGCCTGGCCTACTGGAGCCTGTGGCTGCTCAGCGCGCTGGTGCTGGCCGTGCTGGTGGGGCCGCTGTTCTACAAGGTCGGCATCAACGAGGTCGATTTTTCGTCCAAGCTGGCGACGCCGTCCTGGCAGCACCCGATGGGCACCGACGACCTGGGCCGCGATCTGCTGGCGCGGGTGCTGTACGGCGGGCGCATCTCGCTGGCGGTGGGCCTGGCGGCCATGCTGATGGCGGTGACCGTGGGCGTGTTCATCGGCGCGGTGGCGGGCATGGCCCGCGGCTGGGTTGATGCCGCGCTGATGTGGGTCACCGACCTGTTTCTCAGCCTGCCGCAACTGCCGCTGCTGCTGCTGCTGATCTTCCTGTTCCGCGAGCCGCTGAAAGCCGCCTTCGGCCTGGAGGTGGGCATCTTCATCCTGATCGTGGTGGTGATCGGCGGCTTCCGCTGGATGCCGGTGGCACGGCTGGTGCGGGCGCAGTTCTTCAGCCTGCGCGAGAAAGAATTTGTCGAGGCCGCCCGTGCGCTGGGCGCCAGCGTGCCGCGCCAGGTCATCCGCCACATCCTGCCCAACAGCCTGGGCCCGGTGATCGTGGCCGGCACCATCGACATCGCCGCTGCCATCATTGCCGAGAGCACGCTCAGCTTTCTGGGCCTGGGCTTCCCGCCCGATGTGCCGACCTGGGGCCGCATCCTGTACGACGGGCGCGACTACATGGACCTGGCCATGCACTGGGCGCTGTTCCCGGGCATCGCCATCTTCTTGACGGTGCTGACCATCAACTTCATCGGCGACGGGCTGCGTGACGCGCTCGACCCCCGGCGCGTGCTCTGACATGTTGCCCCCACCCTCCCTTTTGTTGCTTGCCCCCTGGGGGCGCTGTCAGCCGCTTCGGGCGGCCGGGCGCTGCTGACATGCCACTACTCGACATCCGGGGCCTGAAAACCCATTTCAAGACCGACGACGGCTGGCTGCATGCCGTCGACGGCGTCGACATCGCCATCGAGGCCGGCCAGACCGTGTGCGTGGTCGGTGAATGCGGTTGCGGCAAGAGCGTCACCGCCAAGACGGTGATGAAGCTGATCGACATGCCGCCCGGCAAGATCGTCGCCGGCCAGGTGCTGTGGCAGGGCCGCGACCTGGTGCCGCTGGGCCCCGAGGAGATGCAGAAGATCCGCGCCAAGGAGATCGCCATCATCTTCCAGGAGCCGATGACCAGCCTGAACCCGGTCTACACCGTGGGCGCGCAGATCGCCGAATCCATCCGCCTGCATGAAGGCCTGAGCCGCAAGGACGCGATGGACCGCGCGGTCGAGATGCTCAAGCTGGTCAACATCCCCACGCCCGAGCGCCGGGTCAAGGACTATCCGCACCAGTTCTCGGGCGGCATGCGCCAGCGGGTGATGATCGCCATCGCCCTGGCCTGCAGCCCCAAGCTGCTGATCGCCGACGAGCCCACCACCGCGCTGGACGTCACCATCCAGGCCCAGATCCTCGACCTGATGGTCGAACTGAAAGACCGCCTGGGCATGGCCATCCTGCTGATCACCCATGCCATGGGCGTGGTGGCCGAAACCGCCCAACGCGTGGTGGTGATGTACGCCGGCAAGGTGGTGGAAGAAGCCAGCGTCGAAGACTTGTTCGCCCACCCGCGCCATCCCTATACCCAGGGCCTGATCCGCAGCATTCCGCGCATCGACATGGCCGCCACCCACAAGGTGCGGCTGGAAGCCATTGGCGGCACCGTGCCCAAGCTGATCAACCCGGCCGAAGGCTGCCGCTTTGCCGACCGCTGCCGCCACGCCATGCCCGCCTGCCGCAGCGCCACGCCGCCGCTGCTGGAAGTCAAGCCCGGGCACAAGGTGGCCTGCATCCTGGAGGCGGCCGCAGCATGAGCGCTCCCTTGCTGAAGGTGGAAGGGCTGGTCAAGCACTTCCCGATCAAGGGCGGCCTGCTGGGCCGCACCGTCGACAAGGTGCATGCCGTCGATGGCGTCAGCTTTGAGCTGCAGGCCGGCGAGACGCTGGGCGTGGTCGGTGAATCGGGCTGCGGCAAGAGCACCACCGGCCGCTGCATCCTGCGCCTGATCGAACCCACGGCGGGCACGGTGTGGTTTGAAGGCAAGAACGTCACCACCATGGACAAGACCGCATTGCGGGCCATGGCGCGCGACATGCAGATCATCTTCCAGGACCCGTATGCCAGCCTGAATCCGCGCATGACGGTGCAGGCCATCATCGGCGAGGCACTCACCATCCACAAGCTGGCGCCCGACCCCGCCGCCTACGAGGCCCGCATCGTCGATCTGCTGGAGACAGTGGGCTTGTCGGCCGACCACCTGCGGCGCTTTCCGCATGAGTTCTCGGGCGGCCAGCGCCAGCGCATCGGCATTGCCCGGGCGCTGGCGGTCAACCCCAAGCTGATCGTCTGCGACGAGGCGGTGAGCGCGCTGGACGTGTCGATCCAGGCCCAGGTGATCAACCTGCTGGAAGACCTGCAGAGCCAGTTCAATCTGACCTACCTGTTCATCGCCCACGACCTGAGCGTGGTCGAGCACATCAGCGACCGGGTGGCGGTGATGTACCTGGGCCGCATCGTCGAGATCGCCTCCTCCAAAGACCTGTACACCCGGCCCCAGCACCCCTACACGGAAGCGCTGCTGTCGGCGGTGCCCATCCCCGACCCGCAGATCAAGCGCAAGCGCATCCCGCTGCAGGGCGACGTGCCCAACCCGATCAACCCGCCCACGGGCTGCCACTTCCACACCCGCTGCCCGATCGCGCAAAAGGGCCTGTGCGATGTGCAGTCACCGGTGCTCAAACCGGCTGCCGGCGACGGCCACCTGGTGGCCTGCCACCTGCGCGGCTGACCCGGCCCTGCCCACAGCAGGGGACCGCAGGCCCGTCATCAGGGACGGGCCTGCGGCTCGGCCAGAATGGGCTGTCGCGGCAGACTGCCGCTTGCACAGCGCACACCCCATGGCCAAAGACTTCGACACCCTGGAAGACAGCAACCGCAGCAGCAATGCGTCGGTGCATGCCGTCAGCGACCCGGCACGCCGGCAATGGCTGCACGGCGGCCTGGGCGCCGCACTGGCGGCTGCGCTGGCACCGCTGAGCGCCGGCCTGGCGGGCTGCGCCAGCAGCCACACCGGTGTGGGCAGCGCGGGCGCAACAGCAGGCGGGCAGCCGGCAGCCAGCGCCGCCGCGCAGGGGCCGATGCTGGGCTTTGCGCCGGTGCCGACATCCCGTGCCGACAGCGTGGTGGTGCCCGAGGGCTACACCGCCCAGGTCATCGCGCCCTGGGGCGAGCCCGGTGGGCATCCCGGGCGCCATGCCGGCCTGGCAGGCCGACGCCGGCAACAGCGCGGCCGACCAGGCGCTGCAACTGGGCATGCACCACGACGGCATGCACTTCTATCCGCTGGAGGCCGGCGCGGCCGGCAGCCGCCGCGGCCTGCTGGTGATGAACCATGAATACACCGACGACGGCCTGCTGCACCCCGGCGGCCTGGCCGACTGGTCGGCCGAGAAGGTGCGCAAGGCCCAGGCAGCGCATGGCGTGTCGGTGGTCGAGGTCGCGCTGGGCGCAGACGGCTGGCAACTGGTGCGTCCGTCGCGCCATGCCCGCCGCTTCACCGCCAACACGCCGTTTGCGCTGGGCGGGCCGGCCGCCGGCCATGCCGCTGATGCAGACCGCTGCCGACCCCGCCGGCCGCACCGTGCTGGGCACGCTGAACAACTGCGCCGCCGGCATGACGCCCTGGGGCACCTATCTGTCGGGCGAGGAAAACTGGGCCGGCTACTTCAACGGCCCCGACCAGGCCGACGCACACCAGAAGCGCTGGGGCATCCGCAAGACCGATTACTACCGCTGGCACCTGCACGACGAGCGCTTCGACGCCGCCAGGCACCCCAACGAGCCCAACCGTTTCGGCTGGGTGGTCGAGATCGACCCGATGGACCCGACCAGCACGCCGGTCAAGCGCACCGCGCTGGGCCGCGCCGCGCATGAAGGCGCCTGGGTGGCCACCACCCGCGACGGCCGGGCGGTGGTGTATTCGGGCGAAGACGCCCGCTTCGAGTACATCTACAAATTCGTCAGCCGCGACCGCATCGCGCCCGGCGGCGGGAACGCTGACGCAAAGCCCAGGCCAATGCCACGCTGCTGGACCACGGCACGCTTGTACGTGGCGCGCTTCGATGCCGACGGCAGCGGCCACTGGCTGCCCCTGGTGCACGGCCAGGGCCCGCTGACGGCGGCCAACGGCTTTGCCGACCAGGGCGCGGTGGTGGTCAAGGCGCGCCAGGCCAGCGACCTGCTGGGCGGCACCAAGATGGACCGGCCGGAATGGCTGGCCATCGACCCGGTCAGCCGCACCGTGTTCTGCACCCTGACCAACAACAGCAGCCGCGGCGCAGCCGGCCAGCCCGGGCCCGACGCCGCCAACCCGCGCGCCAACAACACCATGGGCCAGATCATCCGCTGGGTCGACGGTGAAGGCAGCACCGGCGACTTTGACGGCACCACCATGCGCTGGACCCACCTGGTGCTGGCCGGCGACCCGGCCAACGCCCGGCCAGAGGCCCAGGGCAATGTGCGCGGCGACCTGTTTGCCTGCCCCGACGGCGTGACCATGGACGCCCGCGGTGTGCTGTGGGTCCAGACCGACGTGTCCTCGTCGGTGATGCACCAGGGTGAACTGGCGCGCCTGGGCAACAACCAGATGCTGGCCTGCGACCCGCGCAGCGGCGAGATGCGCCGCTTCCTCACCGGCCCGGTGGGCTGCGAGATCACCGGCTGCGCCTTCACGCCCGATGGCCGCACCATGTTCATCAATGTGCAGCACCCGGGTGAATCGCCCAGCGAGCGCAGCGACGCCGCCCAGCCCACGCGGTTTTCTACCTGGCCTGACGGCGCCGGCGCGCAGCGCCCGCGCTCGGCCACGGTGGTGATCCGCAAGCGCGACGGCGGCCTGATCGGCACCTGAGCGCCGGCATGCGCATCGCCGACATCCAGCAACGCCTGCAGGCCCTGGGCGCCAAGCCGGTGCACCAGCAGCGGCTGCTGCGCCACTGGACCCATGCGCTGCCGCACACCCAGAGCAAGCGCCAGCCCGAGCACTGGCTGCCCAAGGCGGTGCTGGACGATCTGCCGGCGCTGGACGCCGGCGCTGGCGGCCCTGGTGCGGCTGCACAGCAGCCACCCGGCCGACGACGGCGCGCTGCGCCTGCTGCTGGCCCTGGCCGATGGCCAGACGGTGGAGGCCGTGCTGCTGCCGCCTGACCGCAACGGCGGCCGCACCCGCGGGCTGTGCGTCAGCAGCCAGGTGGGCTGCGCCGTGGGCTGCCAGTTCTGCATGACCGGCGTGGGCGGCCTGCTGCGCCAGCTGGGCAGCGCCGAGATCGTGGCCCAGGTGGCGCTGGCGCGCCGCCTGCGGCCGGTGCAACAAGGTGGTGTTCATGGGCATGGGCGAGCCGGCGCACAACCTGGACAACGTGATGGAGGCCATCCAGCTGCTGGGCACGGTGGGCCAGATCGGCCACAAGAACCTGGTGTTCTCCACCGTGGGCGACCCCCGTGCCTTCGGCCCACTTGCAGGCGCTGGACAAGGGCGACGTGCGCCCGGCGCTGGCGCTGTCGCTGCACACCAGCGACGCCGCGCTGCGCGAGCGCCTGCTGCCGCGCGCGCCCCGGCTGACACCCGACGAGCTGGTGGCCCAGGCCGACGCCTATGCGCGCGCCAGCGGCTACCCGGTGCAATACCAGTGGACGCTGCTGGCCGGCGTGAACGACGGCGACGACGAGCTGGCCGGCATCGAGCGCCTGCTGGCCGGCCGCTTCGGCGTGCTCAACCTGATCCCCTGGAACACGGTGGACGGCATGCCCTTCCAGCGCCCCAGCTGGGAGCGCGCCGCCGCCATGGCGCGCCACCTGCACCGGCGCGGCATCCTCACCAAGCTGCGGCATTCGGCCGGCCAGGATGTGGAAGGCGGCTGCGGCCAGCTGCGCGCCCGCGCAGCGGCCGGCGCCGTGGTGGTGGCGCCGCCCACCAGCCGGCGCCTCAAGTCGCCTGCAGAAACCCCAGCAGCAGGCGGTTGACCGCTTCGGGCTGCTCCTGCTGCACCCAGTGGCCGGCGCCGGGCAGCAGGTGGCAGCCGCGCAGCTGGCTGCAGGCGCCGGCCTGCATGGCGGCGAAGGCGCCCGGGCGCTGGTGGATGCCCCAGTCGCTGGCGCCGGCGATGAACAGCGCCGGCACGTCGATGCTGCGGCCGGCCATCAGCTGCAGCTCGGCCTGGCCGGCCGGGTCGGTGCTGTTGCGGTACCAGTTCAGCCCGCCCTGGAAGCCGGTGCGGGCGTACTCGGCGGCATAGACCTGCAGCGCGGCGTCGGGCAGCCAGCGGCAGGCGGCCACCTGGTCCGGCGTGGGCATGTGCGGCGCCACGGTGGCGGGCATGCTGGTGGCCGCGTCCATCACGTAATAGGTGGGCAGCTGCGCCAGGGCCTCGGCGGTCCAGCCGGGCAGCGGCATGCGGCTGGTTGCCGGGCCAGTCGGCGCTCTTGTGGTGGTAGTAGGCGCGCAGGAAGTTGTGCAGGCCCTGCGGCGGGTGTGCCATCTCGGCGGCGGCCGTCGGGCTGGCTGTAGTACCACTGGTAGTGCAGGCGCGGGCGCGGCAGCGCGGCCAGGGCGGCATGCACATCGGGCGGCGGGCGCGGCGCGGTGCGTGCGGCGGTGTCGAACGGCAGCGCCGGCGGGCCGCCGAAGGGCGCGCTCATCAGCACCACGCGGCGGAACACATCGGGCCGCAGCAGCGCGCACCAGGCCGCCAGCGGCGAGCCGAAGTCATGGCCCACCACCGCATGCACCTGGCGGTGGCCCAGGGCCAGCACCAGGGCCAGCGCGTCGCGCACCAGGCTGAACCAGCGGTAGGGGGCGATGGGCGCATCGTGCGCCGTCGGCCCAGCCGGTGGTGCGGCCATAGCCGCGCAGGTCGGGCGCGATGGCGTGGTAGCCCGCCGCCGCCAGCGCCGGCAGCACATGGCGCCAGCTGTAGGCCAGTTCAGGAAAGCCGTGCAGCAGCAGCACCACCGGCCGGCCAGGGCTGTCGAAGCCGGCCTCCAGCAGGTGCATGCGCAGGCCGTTGATGCCCGGCACGAAGCGGCTGCGCACGCCGGGTGGCAACAGCGCGGCCGGCAGCGGGCCCGGCAAGGCGGGGGCGGCCGGCGTGGGGGTGGGCGGGGTGGGCGGAACGAGCGACATCGTGCGGTCTCCTGGGTGGCAGATTGTCCCGGCCCGCGCCCGTAGCATGCGTCACCGACCCAACAGCTTGCCGAGCCGAGACCGCCATGCCACTGACCGCCGCCGAAGACCAGTTGATCGCCCAGGCCGCCACGCTGGCGCGCAGCCGCATCGCCCCGCTGGCCGCCACCTGGGAGCGTGAGCGCCGCATCGGCCGCGAGGTGCTCACCGAGGCCGTCGCGCTGGGCCTGACGCGCCTGCAACTGCCGGCCAGCCATGGCGGGCTGGATGCCAGCTTCGGCTGCAAGGCCCGGGTGGCCGAGGTGCTGGCCGCTGCCGATTTCGGCTTCTGCATGTCGTGGATCAACACCCACAACGTGGCGGCCCTGCTGGCGCGCAAGGCGCAGCCGGCGGTGGCCGCGCGCTATCTGGACGACCTGGTGGCCGGCCAGCGCCTGGGCTGCACCGCGCTCAGCGAGCCCGGCGCGGGCTCCGACTTCGCCGCCATCAGCACCACGGCCACCCGCCAGCCCGGCGGCGGCTGGCGCATCGACGGCGCCAAGGCCTGGATCACCAACGCCGCCGAGGCCGACGTGGTGGTGCTGTACGCGCAGACCGAGCCTGGCAGCGGCGGGCGCGGCATCGCCGGCTTTGTGGTGGACGGCCGGCGCGCCGGCTTCGTGCGTGCGCCCGGCTTATGCGCTTGGGTGGCCAGCACAGCATCGGCACCGGCGGCTTCACGCTCGACGGCTACCTGGCCAGCGACGACGAACTGCTGCACCCGCCAGGCCAGGCCTTCAAGGCCGCGCTGGGCTCGATCAACGGTGCCCGCACCTACATCGCGGCGATGTGCTGCGGCATGGTCGGCGAGGCGCTGCGGGTGGCGCAGGCCTACGGCGCAGCAGCGCCACAGCTTTGGTGTGCCGCTGCAGCAGCACCAGGGCTGGCGCTGGCGCCTGGCCGAGGCCGCCACCGAGCTGGCCGCCTGCCGGGCCCTGGTGGCCCAGGCCGCCGACGCGATCGACGCCGGCGCCGACGCCCAGCTGCTGGCCGCCCAGGCCAAGCTGCTGGCCACGCCGCATGGCCGACCGGCAACTGCCGGCGCTGGCCCAGGCCATGGGCGCCGAAGGCCTGCGCGAGCAGCACCCGTTCTGCCCGCCACCTGATGGGTGCGCGGGTGGCCGAACTTTGTCGACGGCTCGACCGAGATGCTGCTGGAACGCATTGCAGCGGTGCAGGCCAAGCAGGCAGCGGGCTGAGGGGCTGCGGAGCCGAGCGCCTGACGCTGGTGCCCACCGGGCGCCGGCCAGGCGGCGTGGCCAGCAGCGCGGCTTAGCCGCCGTTTAAGCCAGCGCCGCCCGCAGCGCGCGGGCCTGCTGCGGGTCGGCGGTGTGTGCACCCTCGGGCGCATCGGCCAGGCTGGTGTCCAGCAGGGCCAGGGCCTCGGCACGCCGGCCGCCTTGGGCCCACAGCGGGGCCAGCGCCACGGCCGCGCGCAAAGCCAGGCCGGGCAGTTGCAGCGCCCGCGCCTTGGCCAGGGCGTCTTCCAGCCAGGCCAGGGCCTGGCCGCCGCTGTCGCGCCCGCTGCTGTGCAGCAGCTGGCCCATCAGGCGCAGCACCTCGGGCTCGAAGTAGCGCTCACCATGGCGGGCGATCAGCGCCTGCGCGTCGCGCACCAGCAGCAGGGCCTCGTCAGGCCGGCCGGCCAGGGCCAGGCCCTCGGCCCGCAGCACGGCATAAAACGGCTGGGTGACGACAGCGCCGGTGGCGGCCCACTGCGCCTGGCCACGCGCCATCTCGGCCAGGCCGGCGTCGACCTCACCCAGCGCCGCGCGCAAGCGGCCATGCAACACCCGGGCATGGGCCAGCCACTGCACAAAGCCACCGGCCTCGCACACGCCGATGGCGCGGCGTGCCGCCAGCAGGCCCGGCGCCAGCTCGCCCCGGAAGTAATGCGCCACCGCCAGAAAACCCAGCGCCTGGCCCAGGCTGAACGGGTGCTGCAGCTGCTCGGCCAGGGCCACGCCCTGGCGGGCGCGGTCCAGCGCGGCGTCGGCCCGGCCCATCTCCCACAGCGCCCAGGACGAATAACACAGGCACATCACGCCGGGGTCTTGCACCGTGCTGGCGCGGTGGCCGCCCTGGCGGTAGTCGGCCAGGCAGCGGTCGGTCAGTGCCACGGCCTGCGGCAGCTGGCCCTGGTGGAACAGGATGTTGGCATGGGCCCAGCTGGCCTGCAGCCGGGCCTGCGGATCGGGCTGGGCGCCCAGGCTGGCCGTCACCTCGTCGGCGATGGCCTGGGCGCGGGCGAAGTCACCGCGCATGAAGTGGTAGCCCTCCAGCCCCAGCCGCAGCTTGTGCAGCGCGCCCTGGTCGCCCACGCTGCGGGCCAGCACCAGCGCCCGGTCGTAGACCGCGCCCACCTGGTCGGCGCCATAGCCCTGGGTGGCGATCAGCAGGCCCGACAGCAGCAGCTGCAGGCGCAGCTCGGTGGCGTCGCGGTCGGGCCAGGGTGCGGCGTCCGGGCCGTCTTTGGCGCTGTCGTGGGGGCGCGCCAGCAAGCCCAGCGCGCGCTTGAGGTGGGCCGTGGCTTCATGGTGGGCGCTGCGCCGCGCCGCATGGCGGGCCGCACGCTCCCAGCCGGCCAGCGCCTCGGCCCATTGGCCGGCCTGCTCCTGGTGCAGGGCCAGCAGCTCGGGCTGGCTGTCGCACAGCGGGCCGAAGTGGGCCTGCAGCACCGCGGCGATGGCGCCGTGCAGGCGGCGGCGGTCGCGCTCGAGCATGCTCTGGTGGGCGGCGTCGCGCACCAGCGCATGGCGGAAGCTGTAGATGCGCTGCGCGCCCTGTTGCTCGGCGTTCAGCAGGCCGGCCTGCACCAGGGCCGACAGCAGCGGGTCGAGCGCCGCCAGGTGGATGGGCGAGGCCGCATGCGCATTCACCGCCTCGATCAGCGCCTGCGGAAATGCCCGGCCCAGCGCCCCGCCCACCTGGGCCGCCCGCTTGGCCTGCGGCAGCTGGTCGAGCCGGGCGTTCAGCAGATCCTGCAGGGTGCCGGGCACCAGCGTCGCGCAGCATGCGGGCGATGTCGCCACCCGGGTGCTGGGCCGCCAGGGCCGCCGCCATGCGGGCCGATTCCTCGATGAACAGCGGCACACCGTCGGCGCGGGCGGCCAGCCACTGCGCCAGCGCCGCGTCGTCGAGCATGCCGCCGCTGGCGCGCAGCAGCAGGTCTTGCGCGGCCTCGGGCCCCAGGCCGCCCAGGCGCAGGGTCGGCAGCGGCAAGCCGCTGTCGGCTGCCTCCTGCGGCCCGCCGCGCAGCGTCAGCAGCAGCAGCACCCGCTCCTGGCGCGGGCCGGCGATCAGCCGGTGCATCAGCTCGCGGGTGGAGGGGTCGGCCCACTGCACGTCTTCCAGGATCAGGCACACCGGCGCCTGGTCGGCCAGCACCGTGCTGACCTGGGCCAGCAGGTCCATGGTCAGCTGGCGCCGGCGCTCGGCCGAGCCGCCGCCCGGCACCGGCGGCAGCACCTGGGCCGGCACATGCAGCAGCGCGCCCAGCAGGGCCAGCGCCTGCTCGGCCTGGGCGCCGGTGGTGATCTGCAGGGCCCGCAGCCGCGCCAGCTGCAGCCCCGGCGGGTCGCCTTCATGCACCCGCAGCTGGCGGCGCAGCAGGTCGATCAGCGGCTGGAAGGCGCTGCTGCTGTGTTCGGGCGCGCAGCGGCATTCCAGGGTGCGAAAGCCACGGCTGGCCAGGGTCTGGCGCAGCTCGCGCACCAGGCGGCTCTTGCCGATGCCGGCCTCGCCGTGCAGCAGCAAGGCCTGGCGCTCGCCCGCCACCGCGCGCTGCCAGTGCTGCAGCACCTGGGCCAGCTCGGCGTCGCGGCCGATGAAGGGGGTGAGGTCGGCGCGGTCATCAAAGCGCTCGGTGCCCAGCACCGGCCGCTCTTTGACGGCGCACCACACCGCGCCCGCGTCGTCGAAGCCCTTGAAGCGCGGCGCGGGCTCGACCAGCGCAAAGTCGAAGCGCTCACCGGCAATGCGGCGGGTGGCGGCCCCCACGTACACCGCACCGGCCGGCGCGGCCTGCTGCAGGCGCGCGGCGTGGTGCACCGCCGCGCCCACCGGCTGGCCGTTGCGGATGACCACCCGCCCGGTGGACACGCCGATGCGCAGCTGCAGGCCCAGCGTCGTCCATCGCCGCTGCCAGGGTGAGGCCGGCGCGCACCGCCATGGCGGCCGCATCTTCACTGGCCACCGGGTGGCCGAAGTAGCACATGAAGCCGTCGTCGCCCTGGGGGTCGTCGGCCAGGCCGGCATGGGCGCGCGCCACTTGCGCCACCTTCTGGTGGTAGAGCGTCAGGCGCTCGCTGTATTCCTCGTCGCCCAGTTCATGCATCAGCCGGGTGGACCCCACCAGGTCGACCGACAGGATGCTGACCTGGCGCACGTCGTCGTCGGGTGCGGGAAGCGGCGCAGTGCTGGGCGCCAAGCCCGGCGCAGCAAGTGACGCAGCAGCTGCCGCGCCGGCTGCCATGCTGGTGGTCGCGTTGGCGGCTGCGTTGGTGGCCGCGTTGGCGGCCACACCAAGCCTGTGCAGCACCGCCTCCCCATGCAGCCAGGCGTCGCCGCCCGGCGTGCCCAGGCTGCGCGCAGCCTGGCGCATGGCTTGGGCGGCCCGCGCCGGGCTGGCGCCGTCGGCCAGCGCCTGGTGCAGCAGTTGGCGCGCAGCCTGGGCCTGCAGCGGCAGGTGCAGCGCCAGCTGGCCGGCGCGACCGGCAGCGGCAGCGGCGTCGTCATCCAGCGCCAGGTGCAGCCCGGCGGTGACGGATGGTTCGTCCTGCGCGGTGTCGAGCGCAGCATCCGGCGCCAGGCCGGCCAGTGGCGGTGGCTGGCCCAGGGCATCGGCCACCAGCACCAGCCGGCTGGTGAGGAAACGGTCGTCCAGCAACTGGCCGCCGATGCAGGCCAGCTCCCAGGGCAAGTCGGCCAGGCTGGCATCGACCAGCAACAGCAGCGGGCCGCCATCGGCCGCAGCCAGCGCCGTCTGCAGCGCGGCGGGCAGCAGCGCCTGGCTGAATGCCGCGCCAAACACCTGGGGCGCACTGGCTTGCTGCCAGGCCAGGCCACGCCAGCGCGCCAGGCCATCGCCGGGCAGTGCCTGGGTGCAGTGCAGGGCCAGCCCGGGGCGGCCGGTGGCCAGGAACACCAGGCCAGCGCTGCCAGGCAGCACCGTCAAGCGCAGCGGGTTCGGCCCGGCGGTGTGCAACAGGTGGCGCCCCAGCGGCAGCATGGTGGGCAGGGTGGACCTGTCAGTCAGGCTGCGCAGGCCGCGTGATGGGCGACGGGCGCCCGGGCCGCATCAATCGGCCCCACCATCGACCGCCAGGCCACCGGCACGCCAGCGCAGCATGCCGCCAGCCAGATTGGCGACATCGCTGAGCCCTGCCCGCTGCAGCAACACCACCGCCTGGGCCGAGCGGGTGCCCGAGCGGCAGACGGTGACCACCGGCCGGCTGCGGTCGATCTCGTCGATGCGCGCCGCCAGCTGCGACAGCGGCAGCAGCCGCGCACCGGGCAGATGGCCCAGCGCGTCGCTGAACTCTGGTGGCTCGCGCACATCGATGAGCTGGATGTCCTGCGCCCGGTCGCCCGCCATGCGCTCCTGCAACAGCGCCGGCTGGATTTCCCAGATGCCGCCGAAGGTGCTGGTCAGCGGCGCCCAGGTGGGCTCGGCCGCCGCAGGGTGGCCGGCCTCGGGCTGGCCGCAGCGCAGATTGGCCGGCACGGCCAGGTCCATCAGCTTGGGGTGCGGCAGCCCCAGGTTGTTCATGTAGCCGGCAAAGTCGCTGGCGTTGGCGTCGCCACCCAGGCGCGGGTTGTAGCGCAGCTCTTCGGCCACGCTGGTGACGGTCATGCCGCGGTAGTCGTGCCCCGGGTACAGCAGGCAGGCCGGTGGCAGGCTGAGGATCTGCTCGCGCACCGAGCGGAACAACTGCTCGGCACTGCCCTGCTGAAAATCAGTGCGGCCGCAGCCGCGGATCAGCAAGGCGTCGCCGGTGCAGGCCAGGCTGTGGTCATCGAGCACATAGCTGAGGCAGCCACTGGTGTGGCCCGGGGTGGCGCGCACCTGCAGATGGCGGGCACCAAACGCCACCTGGTCGCCGTGCTGCAGCAGGCGGTCGGCATTGCTGGCGCCGGCGCTGGCCGACAGCAGGATCTGGCTGCCCACACGCTGCTGCAGCAACCAGGCGGCGGTCACATGGTCGGCATGCACATGGGTGTCGAGCGTGGCCACCAGGCGCAGGCCCAGTTCACGCAGCAGGGCCAGATCGCGGCGCACATGCTCGAACACCGGGTCGACCAGCACCGCCTCGCCGGCGTCCACGTCACCCAGCAGGTAGGTGTAGGTGGACGATGTCGGGTCAAAGAGTTGTCGGAAGCACAGCATCTGCGGCCCTTTCTCAGGCAGGTTCTGGAAATCCGCTGCAGCGCGATCAGCCACCCGATGCTGCGGTCGAGGCGCCGCTTGCCTGGCAATCCGTCGGCGGCCTGGCGGTCAGGTCAGCGCAGGCTTTATTTTGGCGCCAGGAACTTGTCGTGCACCAGCATGCCCGCAAGCATTGCCGCCACAAAGATGCCGGCCTCGGCCATGCCGCTGCCCAGCGCCACCAGCGCCGGCCCGGGGCAGAAGCCGGCAATGCCCCAGCCAGCGCCGAACAGCAGGCCCCCCACCACCAGCCGGGTATCGATGCGGCGGTTGGTGGGAATTTCCATCGCCGTGCCGCTCCAGGACTGCTGGCGCCTGGCCGCGCGGGCAAAGACCAGCACGCCCAGCGCGATGGCGCCACCCATCACCAACGCCAGGCTGGGGTCCCAGGCGCCAGCCAGGTCGAGAAAGCCCTTGACCTTGAGCGGGTCGGTCATGCCGGCCAGGATCAGGCCGAGGCCGAAGACCAGGCCGCTCAAGAAGCCAAATACCCTGAGAAGAGATCGGTTCACAGCAGATGCCTCCAGACAAAAACGGTGGCGAAGCCCGCCCCCATGAAGGCCAGCACATTGACCAGCGACCGCAGTGACAAGCGGCTGAGCCCACACACGCCATGGCCGCTGGTGCAGCCGTTGCCCATGCGCACACCCACACCCACCAGCAGACCGGCCGCCACCAGGCCAGCGGTGCCCACGTCCACGGCGGTGGCGGGCAAGGGCGCCACCAGTTGCCAGGCCCAGGGCGCCAGCAGCAGGCCCAGCACGAACAGCAGGCGGTCGGCTTCGGGCCGCAGGCTGCTGCCGGCCAGCATGGCCCGCAAGGGGCTGGAGACGATGCCGGCAATGCCGGCGATGCGGCCGGCGCCAAACAAGTAGAGCGCGGCAGCCACAGAGATCAACAGGCCGCCGGCCAGGGACGCCCAGGGCGTGAAGTGGAGCCAATCGATGGTCATGCGGCCTCCTGCAGGATGGGGTTGGACGCGGCCGCAGTGTCGGCCGAACAGAACAGGGCGTGCAGCGTGCGCAGCACAGCCAGCGCGCCGGGCGCAGCGATGCGGTAGAGCACATGCTTGCCGTCACGCCGGGTGGCCACCAGCCGCTCACCACGCAGCACCGCCAACTGCTGCGACAGCGATGGCTGGCCCATGCCGGTGCGCACGCCCAGGCTGGCGACGCTGCATTCGGCATCGACCAGCTGGCACAGCAGCAACAGCCGGTCCGGATGGGACAAGGCCTTCAGCAAGGCGGCGGCTTCTCCGGCCCGGGCTTGCAGGTCGGGCACCGGCATGGCCTGGGGCAGGGCCGCATGTTCAGACAGTGGTGGTGGATGCATGGCACCATCATAGTTCAATTGCAAACATCGTAGAACGATGATTTAAAGAAGCCCGGCTTGCTGGTCGGCCCGCTCCAGCCGGCCACCAAGCCGATGCTGCACTGCACACGAGGGTAAGCCCCAGCCATCTATCCATTAGCAATCACTAATATCGGTCTACTTGCATATCTGGATTCACAACCTGATGTCCCTGGATCCCGATGACCGTGTGCATGCAGCAGCGGACCTGTTCGACCTGCCGGCACAACCGACGCGACCGCGCAGCGCGGCCGCCAGCCTGGCAGCCGCGCTGCGACCAGCGCCGTGCCACCCCACCTCCGGAGTCACCATGAGTTCCCATGACCGCCCTGCAGGCCGCCTGGTCAAGGCACCGGAGAACTTCATCGGCCCCGACGGCGTGCGCCAGGTCTTCCGCGAAAGCAAGGCGGGCCGACGCGACTTTGTGCGCGGCGCCTTTGCAGCGGCCCTGGCGGGCAGCGCCGCACCGGCCGTGCTGGCCCAGGTCAAGCCAGTGCCCGCCGAAGCGGGTGACCCGCACATCCTGCAGCTGCCGGCGCACAGCACCGGCCTGGGCCAGGCGGTGGCCACCGACGGCTACGGCAAGCCATCGCAGTACGAAACCAATGTGCAGCGCCGCCCCAGCCCGGGGCTGACGCAGACCACGCAGGCGTCGGTGTCGTTTGCGCCACTGCAAAGCCTGTTCGGCATCGTCACGCCCAGCGGCCTGCACTTCGAGCGCCACCACCAGGGCTGGTGGGATGTCGACCCGTCCAAGCACCGGCTGATGGTCAACGGCTCGGACGAAGCGATGCTGAAGCGGCCGCTGGTCTTCACCGTCGACGACATCATGCGCCTGCCTTCGGTGAGCCGCTTCCACTTCATCGAGTGCGGCGCCAACACCGGCATGGAGTGGGGCAACGTGGCGGTGCCTACCTGCCAATACACCCACGGCATGCTCAGCTGCAGTGAGTTCACCGGCGTGCCGCTGAAGATCTTGCTGGACATGGCCGGCGTCGACTACAAGCGTGGCCGCTATGTGTTGGCCGAGGGCGCGGATGGGTCGTCGATGACCCGCACCGTGCCGATGGAACTGATCGAGAACGGCGAAGTGTTCGTGGCCTATGGCCAGAACGGCGAGATGCTGCGCCCCGAGCAGGGCTACCCGCTGCGCCTGGTCGTGCCCGGCGTGCAGGGCGTCAGCTGGGTGAAGTACCTGCGCCGCATCGAGGTCGGCGACAAGCCCTATGGCAGCAAGGACGAGGCCATCCACTACATCGATCTGATGCCCGGCGGACAGCACCGCCAGTACACCAGCACGCAGGAATGCAAGAGCGTGATCACCACGCCATCGGGCGGCCAGGTGCTGCTGGACAAGGGCTACTACCAGATCAGTGGCCTGGCCTGGTCAGGCCGCGGCCAGGTCAAGCGGGTGGACGTGTCGGTGGACGGCGGGCAGAACTGGAAAACCGCACGGCTGCAGGGGCCGGTGATGTCCAAGTGCCTGACCCGCTTTTCGCTGGACTGGGCCTGGGACGGCCGGCCCACGCTGCTGCAGAGCCGCGCCATGGACGACACCGGCCATGTGCAGCCGCAATACAGCCAGTTGCGCGCCGTGCGCGGCACCCGGTCGATTTATCACAACAACGCCATCCAGACCTGGCTGGTGCAGGAGAGCGGCGAGGTGAAGAATGTCCAGGTGTCGTGAGACCGCTGTGCGCTTGCTGGCGGTCGCAGCCCTGGCTGCAGCCTGCACCGGCGCGCTGGCGCAGGCCAGCTACCCCGGTGTGGGCCGTGCGGCAACGCCCAAGGAAGTGCTGGCTTGGGACATCGATGTGCGGCCTGATCTCCAGGGCCTGCCCAAGGGCGCCGGCTCGGTGGCCAAGGGCATGGATGTCTGGGAGGGCAAGTGCGCCTCCTGCCATGGCATCTTTGGTGAAAGCAATGAGGTGTTCTCGCCCCTGGTGGGTGGGACCACCAAGGACGACGTGCAGACCGGCCACGTGGCCCGGCTCAACGACAGCAGCTTTCCGGGCCGCACCACGCTGATGAAGGTGTCCACCATCTCCACGCTGTGGGACTACATCAACCGCGCCATGCCCTGGACGGCGCCGAAGTCCCTGAGCACCGACGAGGTGTACGCCGTCACCGCCTACCTGCTGAACATGGGCGGCGTCGTGCCGGACGACTTCGTGCTGTCCGACGCCACCATGGCCGAGGCCCAGCGCCTGCTGCCCAACCGCAACGGCATGACGCACCGACCACGGCCTGTGGCCGGGCAAGGACCTGGGCAATGGCGGCAAGCCCGATGTGCGCCGGTGGCCTGCATGACCAACTGCAGCGCCGAGCCGAAGGTGGCCTCGTTCCTGCCCGACTTCGCCCGCAACAACCACGGCAACCTGGCCGAGCAGCAGCGCCTGGTGGGCCCGCAGCGCGGCGCTGACACCAGCCGGCCAGCGTCGGCCAACGCCGCAGCCGCGGCTGTGGCGGCCGCCACCGCTGCACCCCAGGCCGGCGCCGGCACGCCAGGCGCGGCCGCCCTGGCGCTGGCCCAGAAGAGCAGTTGCACCGCCTGCCACGGGGTCGACAACAAGATCGTCGGCCCGGGCTTTCGCGAGATCGCGGCCAAGTATGGCGCGCGCACCGACGCCGAGGCCTATCTGGCCGGCAAGATCAAGGCTGGCAGCCAAGGCGTCTGGGGCCCGATCCCGATGCCGGCGCAAAGCCTGTCGGACAGCGATGCCAAGCTGCTGGCCCAGTGGCTGGCCACCGGCGCGCGCAAGTAACCACCCCAGCCACCCCCGCCGCCCCGCCAGCCCGTAACACTGTTCACTCACCTGCAAGCCTGAAGGAGCCCACCATGTTGAACCGCCGAGCACTGCTCTCCCATTCCGCCAAGGTCGCTGCGCTGCTGGCCGCCGGCGGCCTGCTGCCCCAGTTCGCCCAAGCCGCCTACAACGCCCAGGCCTTTGAAGTGAAGACCATGGCCGAACTGGTGAAGCTGCTGGGCGGTAGCGCCCCCACCGAAAGCAAGGACGTGACCGTGACCGGCCCCGACATCGCCGAAAACGGCGCCGTGGTGCCGATCGGTGTGTCCACCACGCTGCCCGGCGTCAAACGCCTGCTGCTGCTGGTCGAGAAGAACCCCAGCGTGCTGTCGGCCATGTTCGACGTCAGCGACGCGGTGGACGCCAACTTCGCCACCCGCGTGAAGATGGGCCAGTCCTCCAACGTGTATGCGGTGGCCATGATGGGCGACGGCAAGGTGCTGTTCGCGCAGAAGGAAGTCAAGGTCACCCTGGGTGGCTGCGGCGGATGAATCGGCCCACCCCCGTAGCGCCTGCGGCCCGGCGCAGCCGGTTCCGCGGCGTCCACTTGGCTTGACTGCAACCAATTGAATTTTCAGGAGAAACACCATGGCAGATCCGATGCGCATCCGCGCCCAGATGGCTGGCGACAAGGCCACCGTTCGCGTCCTCATGAACCATGAAATGGAAACCGGCCTGCGCAAGGACGCGGCCGGCAAGGCCATCCCGGCCTGGTACATCCAGGACGTGACCGCCCAGCTCAACGGCAAGCCCGTGCTCAGTGCGCAGTGGGGGCCGTCGGTCTCGAAGAACCCATTTCTGCAGTTCAGCGTCAAGGGCGCCAAGGCCGGCGACAAGGTCGCCGTGACCTGGAAGGACAACAAAGGCGAGAGCCGCACCGACGAAGCCACGGTGTCCTGACCCGAGGCCTTCCGCGCCCGCCGCAGGCAGCGCCCAGCACATGAGAGTGGAGACATGAAGCCCATCACATTGACAGCAGCCGCATTGGCGCTGGCCACCTGCGCCGGTGCATTTGCGCAGACCAAGTCCACCGCCGAAGGCATCGCCGAATACCGCAAGATGCTGGAAGACGGCAACCCGGCCGAGTTGTTCGAGGCCAAGGGCGAAAACCTCTGGAAAACCCCGCGCGGCCCGAAAAATGCCACGTTGCAGCAATGCGACCTGGGCCTGGGCCCGGGCGTGGTGAAAGGCGCCTGGGTGCAGCTGCCGCGCCGGTTTGCCGACACAGGCCGGGTGCAGGATCTTGAGTCCCGCCTGCTGACCTGCATGGAAACCCTGCAGGGCTTCAGCGCCGCCGAGACCATCAAGACCGGCTTCGACAAGGGCGAGCAGGCCACGCTGGCCGCGCTGGCCGCCTGGATCTCGGCCGAATCACGCGGACGCAAGATGGCGTTGCCGCAAGGGCATGCCGACGAGCGCCGCTTCTATGAACTGGGCAAGCGGGCCTTTTTCTTCCGCGGCGGGCCGATGGACTTCTCTTGCGCCAGCTGCCACGGTGAAGACAACAAGCGCATCCGCCTGCAAGACCTGCCCAACCTGACCAAGAACCCGGGCGACGGCATCGGCTTTGCGGCCTGGCCGGCCTACCGCGTGTCCAGTGGCGAGATGTGGAGCATGCAGCGCCGCCTGAACGACTGCTACCGCCAGCAGCGCTTTCCGTACCCCGGCTTCGCATCGGACGTGACCATCGCCCTGGGCGTGTACATGGGCGTCAATGCCAAGGGTGCCGAATCCATCGCCCCGGCGCTCAAGCGCTGAACCAGGAGATTGCACGCATGCAAGCACAACACCGTCTTCGTCTCACCGCTGCCGCCCTGGTGGCAGCGCTCGCTGTGGTGGGTTGCGCCACTGCCCCCACGCCCGCCGACCTGGACCAGCAGGCAGCGGCGATGATCCGCGCCTCGTTTCGCGAACAGGGCATCGCCAAGCTCGATCGGCTTGAACAGGATCTGGGCCAGCAGGCCTGCTCCAGCGCTGACGCACCGCCCGAGGCCGTGGGCCAGCGGGTCGAGGCCGAGGCCATGGCCAGCATCAACTGGCCGCAGGGCGGCCAGTACATCGGCGACTGGCGCGCGGGCGAACGCCTGGCGCAGAACGGGCGTGGCATGACCTGGACCGACAAGACCGCGGCCACCAGCGCCAACGGCGCCCAGTGCTACAACTGCCACCAGGTCGACAAGAAGGAGATCTCCTTCGGCACCATCGGCCCCAGCCTGTGGAACTACGGCAAGTTGCGCGGCGTGAAGGACGTGAGCGACCCGGCGTCGGCCGCCATCATCCAGTACACCTGGGGCAAGCTCTGGAACAGCAAGGCCTACGCGGCCTGCTCCAACATGCCGCGCTTCGGCCACGCCAAGCTGCTGGACGAGCAGCAGATCCGCGACGTGATGGCCCTGCTGCTGGACCCGAAGTCACCGGTCAACCAATAGGCCGGCAAGCGGCCCGCTGCGTCCGGCCCACCACCCGACGGCCATCGGTTGTCGACCCATCTCGCTGACTGCCAAACCATGACTCTTTCAAAACGCGATTTCCTGCAGGTGTTGGCGTCGGCGTCGGTGGCCGGCATGGCGCTGGGTCGCCATGCCCATGCGGACGCAGCCACCGCCGAGCAGAGCCTGTACGACCTGGCGCCGTTCGGCAACGTGTCATTGCTGCACATGACCGACTGCCATGCGCAGCTGCTGCCAATCCACTTCCGCGAGCCCAGTGTCAACCTGGGCATCGGCAGCATGCAGGGCCAGCTGCCGCACCTGGTGGGTGAGCACCTGCTCAAGATCGCTGGTGTGCGCCCCGGCACGGCCATGGCCCATGCCTACACCTACCTCGACTTCGACACCGCCGCCCGGCGCTACGGCAAGGTCGGGGGCTTTGCCCACCTGGCCACGCTGGTCAAGCGCCTGAAGGCCAGCCGGCCGGGCGCGCTGCTGCTGGACGGCGGCGACACCTGGCAAGGCTCGGCCACCAGCCTGTGGACCGACGCCCAGGACATGGTCGACGCCTGCAAGCTGCTGGGCGTGGACGTGATGACCGGGCACTGGGAATTCACCTACGGCATGGACCGGGTCAAGGAGATCATCGACAAGGACTTCAAAGGCCGCATCGACTTCGTGGCCCAGAACGTCAAGACCAATGACTTCGGCGACCCGGTGTTTGCGCCTTACACACTGCGCAACATCAACGGCATCCCGGTGGCCATCATCGGCCAGGCGTTCCCGTACACACCGATCGCCAACCCGCGCTACATGGTCGCCGACTGGGCCTTCGGCATCCAGGACGAGAACATGCAGAAGATGGTCGACGAGGTGCGCGGCAAGGGTGCCCAGCTGGTCGTGGTGCTGTCGCACAACGGCATGGATGTCGACCTGAAGATGGCCAGCCGCCTGCGCGGCATCGACGCCATCTTTGGTGGCCACACCCATGACGGCGTGCCCATGGCCGTGCCGGTGAAGAACCCCGGCGGCACCACCTTGGTGACCAATGCCGGCAGCAACGGCAAGTTCCTGGGCGTGATGGATTTCGACGTCAAGGGTGGCAAGCTCGCCGACTTCCGCTACCGGCTGCTGCCGATCTTTGCCAACCAGCTGCAGCCCGACGCGGCGATGGCGGCGCTGATCACCAAGGTGCGGGCCCCGTACGAGCGCAAACTGGCCGAGAAGCTGGCCGTCACCGACGGTCTGCTCTACCGCCGCGGCAACTTCAACGGCAGCTGGGACCAGCTGATCTGCGACGCGATGATGGATGTGCAGGGCGCCGAGATCGCTTTCTCGCCCGGCTTCCGCTGGGGCACCAGCTTGCTGCCCGGCGACACCATCACCCGCGAGCTGCTGATGGACCAGGTGGCGATCACCTACCCCTATGCCACCCTGACCGAGATGAGCGGCGAGACCATCAAGACCGTGCTGGAAGACGTGGCCGACAACCTGTTCAACCCCGACCCGTACTACCAGCAGGGCGGCGACATGGTGCGGGTGGGCGGCCTGGCGTACACGATGAACCCGACCGGGACCATGGGCAGCCGCATCACCGACATGCGACTGAACGGCAAGCCGCTGGACGCCGGCAAGAAGTACAAGGTGGCAGGCTGGGCACCGGTGGCCGAGGAGGCCAAGACACTGCCCGGCGTGAAGCCGGTCTGGGAGCACGTGGAGACCTGGCTGAAAGCCCAAGGCGGCGTGGTCAAGACGCGCCGCATCAACACGCCCACGCTGGTTGGCACCCAGGGCAACCCCGGCATTGCCGCAACCTGAGGGCGCACACCATGACCATGCTCTTGCCGATCGCCCGCGCGGTGGCTGTTGTGCTGTGTCTGCACGGCATGGCCAGGGCCGCCGCACCGGACGCCACCCACGCCGTCAAGCTGCTGACACCTGAAGCTGCATTGACTGCGGCACAGGCGGCCATGGCGCATTGCCGCCAGGCCGGTTACCAGGTCAGCGTGGCCGTGGTGGACCGGTCCGGCCTGGTGCAGGTGTTGCTGCGTGACCGCTTTGCCGGCGCGCACACCCTGGACGTAGCACCGCACAAGGCCTGGACAGCAGCGAGCTTTCGCATCCCGACAGCTGCATTGGCCTTGGAGACCCAGGCTGGCAAACCCATGAGCGGCATCCGCGCGAGCCCGCGTGTGTTGGCCATCGGCGGCGGCCAGGTGATCGAGGCTGCTGGCGCTGTGCTCGGCGCCATCGGCGTATCTGGCGCGCCTGGCGGCGAGGCCGACGACGCCTGCGCCTTGGCAGGGATCAAAGCCATTGCCGACGCCATCGAGTTCTGATCCCATCGCAGACAACACCAACAACCCACTGGAAAACCCATGCGCACAACATCTTTCCTCGCAGCCCTGGTGCTGGTGCTGACCGCCGGCGCGGCATTGGCGCAAGACAAGGTTGTCTACCATATTGACAACACCGTGGCCCAAGGCCTGAAGGGCTTGCGCAACCTGCGCAACCACATCGATACCGACCCCGGCGCCAAGATCACGGTGGTCACCCATGCCGAAGGCGTGGACATGCTGATGGAAGGCGCGAAGGCCGCCAACGGCGCCGAGTACGCACCGCTGGTGTCTGCCTTGAAGAGCCGCGGCGTCAACTTCGAGATCTGCGAGATCACGCTCAGGAACCGTGGCCTGAAAAAGGAACAGTTCATCCAGGAAGCCGACTTCACGCCTTCTGGCGTGGTGCGCCTCGCCAAGCTGCAAGGCATGGGCCACGCCTACATCAAGCCCTGAAAAGTTGTGAACGAACCCAGCATGCCGTTCAAACCCTGGGTTGAACACCAGGGCCAGAACGGTGGCGGTGGCGTGTCGGGTCAACGGCACGGCGTCGCTGGCGGCCGTCGGCCTGCACCCAATCGCTGCTGCTGACACCCACTGGAGCCCTGCCCCATGCACGTGGCACCGACAGCCAACAGCCACCCACCAGGCAACCGCCTTGGAAAGCACAAGCGCATTGGCAAGCACATGCGCACTGGCAACGGAATCGCCCAGCTGCGCGCGCTGCTGCGCCATGCCGCCCTGGCCGTGCTGCTGCTGCCCGCCTGGTCCGTGGCAGCCGACCTGGCCAGGGCCGAGGAGATCGTGCAGGGCAAGTGCTTCATTTGCCACGGCGCCGACGGTGAAAGCGCCAGCCCGTTGTTCCCGCGGCTGGCCGGCCAGAACGCAGCCTATCTGGCGCGCCAGCTGGCCGACTACCGCAGTGGCAAGCGCAAGAGCAGCACCATGCAGCCGATGGTCGAGGACCTGACGCCGGCCGACTTCCAGGCCCTGGGCGCCTTCTTCGCCAGCCGGCCCACCATTGGCCATGCCGTGGCCGACCCTGACCTGGCGCAGATGGGCCGCTTGATCTACCTGGGCGGCAACCCGCAATCGGGTGTGGCTGCCTGCGCCACCTGCCATGGCAGCGACGCCCACGGCACCGAGACCTTGCCCCGCCTGGCCGGCCAGCATGCGCAGTACACCGAGAACCAGCTCACGCAGTTCAACAAGCGCACGCGCACCAACGACAACGCGGTGATGCACGGCATCGCCGGCAAGCTGACCGCGCTGGAACTGAAGGCCGTCGCCGCCTACATCAGCGGATTGAAGTGATGGACAGTGGCGCAGCGCATTCACCAAGCGAACGCCGCGGAACCGGCTTCGCCGGGCCGCTGGCGTTGCCCCCTTGAGGGGGAGCGCCGCAGGCGCTTCGGGGGTGGGCCATCAACCCAACATGTCGTGCCAGATGTTGTCGGCCCAGGACAGCGCGTAGCGGCCTTCCACCTGGTTGGCCGCCGCCGACACACCGCCCGAGCCAGGCACGGTCTTGAAGGTCTTGTCGGCCGCGTCGTACTGGTGCACCGAGGCCACGTGGATCACGTCGCGCGCGGTGACGAAGCTGTAGCAGGTGTTCATCACCACCGGCGTGGCATTCACAGCCTCGCCCTTGAGCAACTGGATCACCGCCGCCGCAGCCACCTTGGCATGCTGGTTGGCCATGTGGCCCGACTTGGGCATCAGCGGTGCCGAGAACGTGGCGTCACCCAGCACATGCACGCCCGGTACGGCGGTCGATTCCATGGTCAGCCAGTTCACACCGACCCAGCGGTTGTTGATGTTCACCAGGCCGGCGCTGCGCGCCAGGTCGGCGGCGCGCTGTGGCGGCACCACGTTCAGCACGTCGGCCTTGACGTCCTCGAACTCCAGCTTGGCCACGTTGCCCGCCACCTCCTTCAGCTCGGCATTCGGCCGGTACTCGAGGATGCCGCTGTAGTGCTGGGCAAAGGCACGCTCGAACAGCGCCTTCTTGCTCTGCACCTCGGGGTTGGCGTCGAGCACCAGCACCTTGCTGCGCGGCTTGGCCTGCTTGAAGTAGGCGGCCACCAGGCAGGCGCGCTCGTAGGGCCCGGGCGGGCAGCGGTACGGCGCCTTGGGGATGCTGATGGCGTACACGCCGCCGTCGGGCATGTCGGTGAGCTGCTTGCGCAGCGCCACCGTCTGCGGCCCGGCCTTCCAGCCGTGCACGACGCGGCCGCTGTCCAGCGCGGCGGCCAGGCCGCCCACCTGCTCGTGCATGAAGTCGATGCCGGGCGAGACGATCAGCCGGTCGTAGGCCAGCTCGCTGCCGCCGGCCAGGCGCACCTTCTTGCCGGCGGCGTCGATGGCGACCACGTCGCCCTGCACCACCTTCACGCCCAGCGCCTTCAGGCCGTCGTAGCCGCGGGTGATGTCGGCCATCTGCTTGAAGCCGCCGACCACCAGGTTGGAGATCGGGCAGGAGACGAAGCTGGCGTTGCGCTCGACCAGCGTGACGTCGATGTTGCCGCCCCACAGGCGCAGGTAGCGCGCCGCGGTGGCGCCGCCGAAGCCGCCGCCGACCACGACCACCCGGCCGATGGACGGGCCCTGCGTGGTGGTGGCGCAGCCGGCCAGCGCCAGGCCGCCCAGGCGGCGCCGGCGGTCAGCAGGCGGCGGCGGTGGGTGTTCATGCCCGTGGTGTCGTGGTGCATGGCGTCGCTCACTTCTTGGCCGGCTGGGCGGCGAAATAGCCGGCCACCAGCCGGATCTGCTCGTCGGTGTAGCCCTTGGCGATCTGGTGCATGATGGTTGCGGGTTGGGCGCCGCTCTTGTAGTCGGCCATCGCGGCGATGATCCTCTCGGCCGACAGGCCGGCCAGCGGCTTCATGTCGCCCAGCGCCTGGCCGTTGGTGCCATGGCAGTTGGCGCAGGTGGCCGCCAGGTTGCGGGCCAGGTGCGCGTCCTGGGCCTGGGCCAGGTGCGGCGCCAGGGCCAGCACGCAGGCGGTGGCCAGTCGTCCAAGTTGTCATGGTGGTGTCTCCGTTGCTGGGGCAGGTATGCCAGTGTGCCCAAGGATCTGCCCGCTTGGCACAATACAATTCTCAGCTTATATTTGTGCATGCAAATCAAGCGTATTCCCTGACATGCCCAGCCGCTGGCTGGTTTGCCTGCATGGTCTGCGCGGCGCCGTGTGCCTGGCGGTGCTGGCCGCTGGCGCCGTGTCGGCAACAGCCGGCACGGCCGCTGCCGCGCCGCTGGCGCTGCAACGTGTGGCAGACAACGTGTGGTTCGTGCAGGGCGAGGCTGCGCTGGGCACGCCGGCCAACCGCAATTTCATCTCCAACGCTGGTTTCGTGGTGACACCGCAGGGCGTGGTGGTCATCGACGCGCTGGGCGCGCCGGCGCTGGCCGATGCGTTGATCGCCGCCATCCGGACGGTGACGCCGCAGCCGATCCGCTACCTGATCGTCACCCACTACCACGCCGACCATGTGTATGGCCTGCAGGCGTTTCAGGCGCTGGGCGCCACCATCATTGCCCATGCCAGTGGCCGCAGCTACCTGCATTCGGAGACCGCGCAGCTGCGGCTGCAAGCCAGCCGCAGTGCGCTGGCACCCTGGGTCGATGCCCAGACCCAGCTGGTGCCGGCCGACCGCTGGCTGGACGCCGACACCACCCTGGCGCTGGGCGGCGAGACCTTCCACATCCACCATGTCGGCCCAGCCCACACCCCCGAAGACCTGGTGGTGCATGCCGAACGCGCCGGCGTGCTGTTCTCGGGCGACCTGGTCTTCCGGGGTCGCATCCCCTTCGTCGGCCAAGCCGACAGCCAGCAGTGGATCGATTCGCTCGGTCGGCTGATCGACTTCCAGCCGCGCAGCATCGTGCCGGGCCACGGTCCGGTGTCCGAGCAGCCGCGCGCAGACCTGCAGCTCACGCGTGACTACCTGGTGCACCTGCGCCAGACCATGGCCGAAGCGGCCGCCAATCTGGAGCCATTCGACGAGGCTTATGCGCGGGCCGACTGGTCGCGCTTTGACCACCTGCCGCTGTTCCGCGTTGCCAACCGCATGAACGCCTACAACACCTACCTGCTGCTGGAACAGCAGGGCGGCACGGCCGCCAAGCCATGAGGCGGCGCCCGCTGCTGCTGGCCGGTGTCGCCGCTGCAACGCTGGCGCGCAGCGCTAATGCCCAGCCAGCCCAGCCCGCCCAGCCAGCCCAGCCCGCCCAGCCCGCCCAGGGGGTCGACTGGCCCGCCATCACGCTGCTGGACGGCGGCACGCTCACGCCCGACTCCTGGCGACAACAGCCGGCGGTGGTGGTGTTCTGGGCCACCTGGTGCGCCTATTGCAAACGCCACAACGCGCATGTGGATGCGCTGTACGGCGCCACCCGCGGGCCGGCGGCGCTGCGGGTGCTGGGCGTTGCGATGGACACCGATGCCCAGGCGGTGCGCCAGACGGTGAAGCAGAACGGCTGGCGCTTCCCGGTGGCGCTGGACAACGGCCAGCTGCGCCAGCGACTGACCATGCGCCGCATGATCCCGATGACCTGCCTGCTCGACCGGCAGGGCCGTTTGCTGCAGGCCATCCCCGGCGAGATGGCTGCCGACGACGTGATGGCCCTGGCCCAGCAGCTGCAGCGCCGGCCCGCCTGAGCCGGTACCGTACTCAGTCCAGGCGGTCCAGCCGCCAGGACTGGTAGTGCAGCGCCGCCACAGCGCCGGCCACGATGGCCGCCAGCGCCAGCATGCTGCCCAGCGCCAGTGTGGAGATGCCCGACAGCCCCTGGCCGACGGTGCAGCCCAGCGCGGCCACGCCGCCCACGCCCATCAGCACCGCGCCCACCAGATGATTGGCAAGGTCTTCCACATTGCCGAAACCCTCCCAGCGAAAGCTGCGGGTCCACAGTGCCACCGCCGCTGACCCGGACAGCACGCCAAAGACGCTGACGATGCCTGTCGTCAACACCTTGGAGCTGTCGCTGAAGTACAGCAGCCAGTCCAGCGCGTAGCCCACCGGCGCCACCATGCTCAGCGCCTCCATCCGGCGTGAGTTGGTGGCCAGGAAGCTGGCCTCCAGCGTGACCGGGTGTTCGGGCACGAAGCCCAGCCGCCCCGACACCCACCACATCGCCACCACCACCGCGCCAATCCCGGCGCCGCCCAGCCAGACCTCGGCACTGCGGCCCTCCGGCCGGCGCAGCACCCAAGCCAGCAAAACTGCCGCCACGGCCAGCCCCAGCCCGGCCGCGGCCAGCGGCACCGGCAGGCCCAGCCAGGCCGCCAGCAGACCGGGCAGATCCTGCCCCGGGGGCAGCACCACCACGGCGGTGTCCACCGTCTTGACGCGCAGCACCGCTGTCACACCCTTGAGCGTGGCAAAGCCCGAGACGCCAAGCACCAGCAGCACCACGCCGGATTTGAGGTTGCCCGCACCCAGGCGCACCAGGCTCTTGCTGCCGCAGCCCGAGGCCAGCACCATGCCGAAGCCGAACAGCAGACCGCCCACCAGGGACGACAGCCAGAGCAGTTGTGGCCCGGCATAAATGCTCTGGCGCGCGGTGATCCAGCCGGCAGCCACCATGCTGTTGAAGCCGAGCACCGCCACCGCGATGGCCAGCACCCACATGCGCATGCGCGACCAGTCGCCCATGTTGACCACGTCGGCCACAGCCCCCATGGTGCAGAAGTGGGTGCGCTGCGCCAATGCGCCGAACAGCGCCGACAAGCCGAAGGCCGACCACAGCACGGTGGCCGTCAGGGCTGCGATGTCCGACTCTTGCATGCGGCGATTGTGGCCTTGGTCCTGCGCACCACCGCGCAACACCGCGCACCACCGCGCCGCACTGCGCCGCCCTGCCCCGGTCATCGCCGGTCATCGCGGGATATCCCAGATGACGGCCGACCGCAGGCCCCATACCATCGCCGCATGTTGCAGCAATGGTGCCTGCTGGTGTGCTGCCGGAGCGAACGGCCATGACGGCCACCCGTGCAGCGGCCGCCGCCCTCGCCGTGGCGGCCAGCGGCCTGCTGGCGGCCACCACGGTCGCGGCCCAGCAGGCGCCTGCGCCCACCGCCGCCCAGCTGTATGCGGGCGCTGACTTGGCACTGGGTGCGCAACTGATCCGCGACCAGCGCTGTGCCGAATGCCACAGCCGCAAAACCGGTGGCGACGGCACGGCCATCTATCGGCCGCAGGGTCGCATCCAGTCACCGTCAGCACTGCGCGGCATGGTCGAGCAGTGCAACCTGACACTGAATCTGGCGCTGTTTCCGGACGAAGTGACCGCCATTTCAGCCGTGTTGAACCGCGACCACTACCGCTTCAAGTAGGCGTCAACGCGGTGCAACCATCGGCAGCTGCTGATACAGTGATGTCACCTCCTGAAGCTGGAAACACACCGTGGTCAACAAGCGCGAAGACGATCTGGTCTTTGAGTCGGCAGCCGAGTTGTTCGGCTTGCTGGCCACGCCGGTGCGGCTGAAAATCATCAGCGCGGTCTGCAACGGCGAACGCAATGTGTCCGAACTGCTCGCCCAGATCGACACCACCCAGCCCAACATGTCGCAGCACCTGTCCACGCTGTACCGGGCGGGCGTGCTCGGCAAGCGCCGCGAAGGCACACAGATCTTCTACCGGCTGCAGAGCGATCGGGTGGCCACGCTGTGCCGCGCTGTGTGCACCCAGGTGGCCATGGAGCTGGACGACGACAGCCTGCCGCGCGCCGAGCGGCTGACCCGCGCCACGCCGCGCTGAGCGCTGGCCGGCGTGTCAGCTGCGCCGCAACAGGCGCACGTGCATGGGCCGCTGAAAGCGCGCGCCGTCCGCGGCCATGTGCGGCATGAACACTGTGCGCGTGGCCGCCAATTTGGCACCGTCGATGCCGTGGTCGGCAAAGCTGGGCCGCATCAGGCGCTGCTCAAAGTCGGCGAAGTCGCGGAAGTGCACCGGCATGGCAAAGCGCCGCTCGGCCACCTGCACCCACTGGCCGCTGCGCAGCGCGGCGTCCAGCGCAGCCTGCGCGGCGGCACGCACCACGCCTTCGTCGTTGAACACCCGGACCACGTCGTTGAACGGGCCGGCATACACCGGCTCGGACACATACAGCAGGCCTTGCGGCCGCAACACACGCCGCAGCTCGGCCAGCGCCTGGCTCAGCAGCGGCACGGGCACATGGTGCAGGGACTTGAGCATCAGTGCCAGGTCGAAACAGGCATCGGGCGACGGGATGGCCTCGGCACCGCCGGCCAGAAACTGCAAGCCCGGCTGGGGTGCCGCCAGGTTCTTGGCATGCTGCCGGGCATCGACCTCCAGGCCGACGACCTGACAGGCCGGGTGGCGCTGCAGCAAGGCGCGCGCCAGGGCCGCCGCGCCGCAGCCCAGTTCGATGATCCGCTGCCCGGCCAACGGCACCAGGCTGCCAAGCAGCAGCAGTTCATCGTCGATCAACAGTGGTGTGTCAGACATTGGAAGCATGGTGTCGCGCCAGGTGGGGCCGTCGGCCGCAAAGCCGGATTGAAACACTGCGGGCGCCAGGCCGGCACGCGGCCGCACTGGCGTGAACCCGCACCAGTGCCCTGCCCCGAGCGTGCTCAGGTCTTGTCTTCGCCGATCAGCAGGCGCGTCGCGCCGGCAAAGCGGTAAGGCGGCACCTCCAGGTTGGTGGGCGCCGGCTTGTTCTTGTAGACCCGGCCTGCACCGTCGAACGTCGACCCATGGCAAGGGCAAAAGAAGCCGCCCGGCCAGTCAGCCGGCAAGCTGGGGTTGGCCACGCCTGCGGGCGCGTCGCTGGGCGAGCAGCCCAGATGGGTGCAGATGCCCACGGCCACAAAGATCTCGGGCTGGATGGCGCGCGGCACATTGCGCGCATAGGCCGGCTGCTGGTCCCTGGCCGATTGGGGGTCCACCAGCTCGGCATCATGGCCTTGCAGCGCGGCCAGCATGGCGGGCGTGCGCCGCACCACCCACACCGGCTTGCCGCGCCATTCCACCGTCTTGCTGCCGCCGGGCGGAATGTCCGACAGATCAACTTCCACCGGACCACCGGCGGCTTTGGCACGCGCACTGGGCGCGAAGGTCGACACAAAGGGCATGGCCGTGGCCAGCACCGCAACGCCGCCGGCTGCGCTGGCGCCGATCATCCACAAGCGCTTGTCGGGGTCGTTCGGCGTGGCCTGCACAGACGCTGGGCAGGCAATGGGCACACTGGGATGCATGGTCGGCTCCGGATCGTGGGACTGGGGCATGCAGCGCGGCCGGCGGCGCGTGGTGCGCGGCCCGTCTGCTGCGGTCGGGCCCGGTTTGCAGCCGGCCCATGGCCAAGAACCTCAAGTTCCGTGCCAGCGGCTGCGCAGTCAACGCCAGCCAGCCTTGCGCAGGGGGCTGCACCGGGCGTACGGCAGCGCCAACACCGGCGGCCGGCCACCGCTGGCTGCGATGCTTTGCAGCGTGCATGCCGTCGGTTGGCTGCGCGATCACCGCGCAATCACTGCCAAGTCACTGCCAAATCACTGCCAAAAATCTGCCAAACCACTGCCAAACAACTGCCTGGCGGCCAGGCAAACCAGGCGATCTTGCGGATGGCGCAGTGCGCTGCCCTGCAACGCTGCTGCCTGTGCCCTGCGCACACTGCAAATCCGGCCGGTGGTGGCGGAACAGGGTGGCGCCCCAGGTAGTCGGTGACACTGCAGGTGCCGCCGCCGGCTGCAGACGCTGCGACCAACACACCCCGCCAGACATCGAACGACGCGCCAGCCACCCCGCCATGGCCAATGCCCCTTCCCCGTTGAAGCACCTGGCCCCGGGCTGGTTTGCCACCGTGATGGCGCTGGCCGGCTTGTCGCTGGCCTGGCATGCCGCCGTGCCGGTGCTGGGCCATGGCGCCAGCGTGGCGGGCATGGCCCTGGGCGCACTGGCCGCGCTGGTGTTCCTGGTGCTGGCGCTGGCCAGCCTGCTGCGGCTGCAGCAACACCCGCAGGCCTGGCGCGATGACCTGCAACACCCGGTGCGGCATGGGTTGGTGGCGGCCATGCCGGCCGCCCTGAGCCTGTTGGTGGCCACGGCCCTGGCTGCCGGCCTGCAGGGCGGCTGGCTGCAGTGGCTGTGGTGGGCTGGTGCGCTGGGCCAGCTGGCTGCCACCGCCTGGGCCATGGCGCGCTGGTGGCGCGGGCCGCAGGCCGGTGGCCTGGTCTGGGCCGGCCTGACACCGGTGCTGTGCCTTCCCGCCATTGGCCATGCGCTGCTGCCGCTGGCCGGCGTGCCGCTGGGTCAGGCGGCCGGGGCCGCTGCGCACCTGGGCATCGGCCTGCTGCTCTGGCCGCTGGTGCTGGTGCTGCTGCTGGTGCGCATCAGCCAGCAAGGCCTGTGGGCCGAGCGGCTGCTGCCCGCCAGCGCATTGCTGGTGGCGCCGCCTGCGGTGCTGGGCCTGTCGCTGCTGCGCCTGGGTGCGCCGCTGTTGCTGGCCTGGGCGCTGTGGGGCATGGCGCTGGTGCTGCTGCTGTGGGTCGCCGCCCTGCTGCGCCGCATCGGCAACCAGCCCTTTGCCATCGTGCACTGGCACCTGGCCTTTCCGCTGGCGGCCTTCACCGCACTGACCCTGCAGCTGGCGCCCGGGCTGGCTGGCGTGGCATTGCTGGCCATGGCGTCGCTGCTGGTGACAGCACTGGCATTGGCCACTTGGCGCGGCCTGCGCAGCGGCACGCTGCTGGCGCCCGACGCGGTGCCGATCAGCGCTGCACCGGCGGCGCGCTGATCAGACCAGGCCGATGGCCTTGAGCCGGCGGTACAGCGTGCGCTCGCTCAAGCCAGCCTGACGCGCCAGAACTTTGCGCGTGCCGGTGGCAGCCTGGGCCAGCTGGCGCAGCATGGCGTCGCTGATCACCGCCGGGCGTGCGCCTGTGGGTACGGCTGGTGCAGCGGGTGCCGCTGGTGCCTGCGCTGCGGCCAATGCTGGTGCCACGGCCGATGCCAAGTCCGGCGCCGATCCCGGCGCCGATCCCGCCGTCGATCCCGCCGTCGATCCCGCGTCAATGGGCCGCAGGACTCCGGGATGCAGCGATTCGGGCAAGTGCTCGGCCCGCACGGTGCCATCGTCGGCAAACAGCCGGGCCCGGTCCAGCACGTTGCGCAGCTCGCGGATGTTGCCGGGCCAGTCATGCGCCTGCAGCCGCGCCATGGCCTCGGGCGCCACCACCAGGCGCTGCTGGGCGCCGGCACCACGCTGCAGGAACGACGCCACCAGCATCGGGATGTCAGCGGCGCGCGCCCGCAATGGCGGCAGGTGGATCGGGAAGGCACTGATGCGGTAGTACAGATCCTGGCGGAAACGGCCGTCGGCCACCATCTGCTGCAAGGGCTTGTGGGTGGCCGCCACCAGCCGGAAATCCGCCTGCTGCGACTCGATGGCACCCACCCGGCGGAAGCTGCCCGACTCGATCAGCCGCAACAGCTTGACCTGCATCGACAAGCGGCACATCGCCCATCTCGTCGAGAAACAACGTGCCGCCCTTGGCTGTCTCCACCAGACCGGGCTTGCGCGCATTGGCGCCAGTGAAGGCGCCCTTTTCGTGGCCGAACAGCTCGCTCTCGAACAAGGTCTCGGTCAGGCCGGAGCAATCGACCACCACCAACGGCCCACGGGCGCGCGGGCTGGCCTCGTGCACCGCACGCGCAAACAGCTCCTTGCCGGTGCCCGACTCACCCAGCAGCAGCACCGGCAGCATCGACGGCGCCACCCGCTGCACCGCCGCCAGCGCGGCATTGAAGGCCGGCGCGCTGCCGACCAGGCCGTCGGCACTGGGCCCGGCCGAGGCGCTGCGCACAGTGCTCAGCCGCTCGACATAGGCCACCACGCTGCCCCCGGTGTCCAGAATTGGCCGCAGCTCCACATCCACATGCTCGGGCCCGCGCGGTGTGTGGTGGATGTGCAGCACCCGGTCCGGGGCTTTCAGCTCAAAAGCCTTCTTCATCGGACAGTGCTCACCGGCCTGGTCACAGGGCAGGTCGTAGTGGTGCGAGATGCGGTAGCACTTGTGGCCGACGGCAGGCTTGTCGACCACGCCGAACTGGCGCTGGTAGGCCGTGTTGGCGGCCAGGATGTTGTAGTCGGGGTCGAGCACGATCATCGGCTGCGACTCGTGCTCCAGGTACGAGATCAGCGCCTGGACCTGCAGCGCCACGCCTGGTGCTGCGGCTGCGGCGGGGCGTGTGGTGTGGGTGGGATGCTGGGTGGACATGGCTGGCATGGCGGGCAGGCCTGGGCTGGCATTGTGCGCGGCACTGCCAGGACTGCCAAGGCTGCCAAAACTGCCAAAACTACCTGTGACTCTGCCAAGCGAGCTGCCAGACGCACTGCCAAACCCACTGCCAAGCCGGTGTGGCGGCGGGGCCGGACGCTGCCGCTTGACCAGCGCCCAGCAAAAACACGTTGCACGACAGTCACTTGGCACACCATGCGGAGCCGAATACCTGCCTGGCACAGGACTTGTTATAGAAGAGCCTGTGGCGCTGGCCACATCTGTTCAACACGCACTGGAGACCGACCATGAAGACAAATGAAGGCACGCTGGACCGCACGCTGCGCGTGCTTGCTGGTCTGGCACTCATCGGCCTGGCAGCCACTGGCACGGTGGGCCTGTGGGGCTACATCGGCGTTGTGCCGCTGCTGACGGGCGCCATCGGCTTCTGCCCGCTCTACACCGCACTGGGCATCAACACCTGCCCGATGCGCCGCTGATCCCGCGCACCAGGAGCCCAGTGATGCCCACCCGCCTTGCGCTGCAGGTCGAAGGCTTCTTCGACCCCGCCACCTGGACCGTCAGCTACATCGTGCTCGACACCGGTACCCGGCAGTGCGCGCTGATCGACAGCGTGCTGGACTACGACCCGAAATCGGGCCGCACGGCCCACGCCAGCGCCGACCGGCTGATCGCCCGCGTGCAGGCACTGGGCGCCAGCGTCCAGTGGATCCTGGAAACCCATGTGCATGCCGACCACCTGTCGGCAGCGCCCTACCTGCAGCAAGCGCTGGGCGGCCAGACCGGCATCGGGCAGCACATCACCACCGTGCAGCAGGTGTTTGGCACCCTGTTCAATGCCGGCCCTGATTTCGCGCGTGACGGCCGCCAGTTCGACCATCTGTTTGCCGACGGCGAAACCTTCCACATCGGCGCCCTGCGGGCCCGCGCCCTGCACACCCCGGGGCACACACCGGCGTGCATGACCTACACCGTGGACGAGCCGGTCCCCGGCGTGGCCCCGACGGTCGCATTCGTCGGCGACACCTTGTTCATGCCCGACTACGGCACGGCGCGCTGCGACTTCCCAGGCGGCGACGCCCGCACGCTGTTCCGGTCCATCAACAAGGTGTTGAGCCTGCCGCCCGACACCCAGCTCTACATGTGCCATGACTACCAACCGGGCGGGCGCGATGTGCAGTTCATCAGCACGGTGGCCGACGAGCGCGCCCTCAACGTGCATGTGCGCAATGGCATCAGCGAAGACGCCTTCGTGGCCATGCGCCATGCCCGCGATGCCACGCTGGACATGCCCACACTGATCCTGCCGTCGGTGCAGGTGAACATGCGCGCCGGCCAGCTGCCCGCACCAGAAGACAACGGCACGCGCTACATCAAGATCCCCTTGAACGCGATCTGAGGCATTCTTGCCACCGAGGCCGCCACCCGATTGGCCGCCTTGGATGCACTGCCACCTGCCGGAGACACCATGATGGACACCAGAATCGGCAGCAGTGTGTTGCCCATGACACCCGCCCACGCGGTGGCGCTTGGCGTGCCGCTGGCGGCACCCCGCCAACGCAGCCGGCGCCCGACCGGCGGCACAAGGCCAGAGGCCCGCAGCTGATGCCGTCCGGCTTCCGCTGGCGCCAGGCCCTGCCCACGCTGCCGCTGCTGGACTGGGGCCGGCGCTACAACCGCGCCACCTTCGCCAACGACATGGCAGCGGCGCTGATCGTCACGCTGATGCTGATCCCGCAGAGCCTGGCCTATGCGCTGCTGGCCGGCCTGCCGGCCGAGGTGGGGCTGTATGCCAGCGTGGCGCCGCTGCTGCTGTACGCCGTGTTTGGCACCAGCCGCGCGCTGGCCGTGGGGCCGGCGGCCGTGACATCGCTGATGACGGCGGCAGCCATCGGCCAGATCGCCGCCACCGGCACGCCCGCCTACTGGGCCGCCGCCATCACGCTGGCCTTTTTGTCGGGCGCCATGCTGCTGGCCATGGGTTTGCTGCGGCTGGGCTTTCTGGCCCACTTTCTGAGCCACCCGGTGATCTCGGGCTTCATCACCGCGTCGGCCTTGCTGATCACCGCCAGCCAGCTGAAAACCCTGCTGGGCGTGCAGGCCAGTGGCGACAGCCTGGCTGGCCTGCTGCTGGCGCTGGGCCGGCAGCTGCCCAACACCCACCTGCTGACGCTGGCACTGGGCCTGGCGACCACCGCCTTCTTGCTGTGGGTGCGCACAGGGCCTGCAGCCGCTGCTGCGCCGCCTGGGCATGGCCGCCAAACCGGCCGCCATGCTGACCAAGGCCGGCCCGGTGGCGGCCATCGTCGTCACCACCGGCCTGGCCTGGGCCCTGGACTGGCAGCAGCAAGGGCTGCGCGTGGTGGGCAGCATCCCGCAGGGCCTGCCGCCGTTCACCCTGCCGCTGTGGGACCTGGCGCTGTGGCGCGCCCTGTGGGTGCCGGCGCTGTTGCTCAGCATCGTCGGTTTTGTCGAATCGGTGTCGGTGGCGCAAACGCTGGCTGCCAAGCGGCGCCAGCGCATCGAGCCCAACCAGGAGCTGGTGGCCCTGGGCGCCAGCAACCTGTCGGCCGCATTCACCGGCGGCCTGCCGGTGACCGGCGGGTTCTCACGGTCGGTGGTCAACTTCGAAGCCGGTGCGCAGACACCCGCTGCGGGCGTGTTCACGGCCGCCGGCATCCTGCTGGCCACGCTGCTGCTGACACCGGCGCTGTACCACCTGCCGCAGGCCACGCTGGCGGCCACCATCGTTGTGGCGGTGCTGTCGCTGGTGGACTTCGGCATCCTGCGCCGCACCTGGGCTTATTCGCGGGCCGACTTCACTGCCGTGGCCGCCACCTTGCTGGCCACGCTGGGCCTGGGCGTGGAAACCGGGCTGGTGGTGGGTGTGTCGGTGTCGCTGGCGCTGTACCTGTACCGCACCAGCCGGCCACACATCGCCACCGTGGGCCTGGTGCCGGGCACCGAGCACTTCCGCAATGTCTTGCGCCACCCAGTGCAGGTGGACCCGGCCATCCTGAGCCTGCGGGTGGACGAGAGCCTGTACTTTGCCAACGCCCGTGCGCTGGAAGACTGTGTCAACGACGCCGTGGCCGCGCGGCCCGCACTGCGCCACGTGGTGCTGCAGTGCTCGGCCATCAATGCGATCGACGCCAGCGCGCTGGAAAGCCTGGAGGCGATTGCCCAGCGCCTGCGCCACGCCGGCCTGTCGCTGCACTTGTCAGAGGTCAAAGGCCCGGTGATGGACCGCCTGGCGCACACCGACTTCTTGCGCCAGCTGCCAGGGCAGGTGTTTCTGACCCACTACCAGGCCATCATGGCCCTGCGTGGCGACGGCGCGGGGCCGGCAGACCAGCAAGTGCACGCACGCGCTTGACCAGCGCGCTGCCGCCTGCATGCAGCAGCTGTCACACAGGCGCAAGAAGCGCGGCGGCAAGCCTGCCTACCATCGTGGCACAAGGGCCCCGGCTTGGCGTTTGGGTGGCCCCGACAACACCGGAGACCGACATGCAGACCCGATGGAAACAACGCGCCCTGGCCGGCGCCCTGGCCCTGCTGCCGGGCTGGGCCTTGGCCCAGGACAGCTGGCCCACCAAGCCGGTGTCCCTGGTGGTGCCCTACCCGCCCGGCGGCACCAGCGACGTGATCGGCCGCCAGCTGGCGCAGCGCCTGAAAGACGAACTGGGCCAGCCCTTCGTGGTCGAGAACAAGGCCGGCGCGGCCACCGCCATCGGTGCCAGTTTTGTGGCCCGTGCGCCCAAGGACGGCTACACCATCCTGCTGTCGGCCGGCACCACCTTCACGGTGAACCCGAACTTCAACGACAAGCTGGCCTACAAGCTCGAAGACTTCGAGCCGGTGGCGCCGGTGGCCACCGTGCCCTTCGCCTTCGTGGTGAAAAAGGACTTTCCGGCGCAAGACGCTGAAGGACTTCGCCGCCTTCGGCAAGGCCAACCCGGGCAAGGTGAACAACGCCACCAACGGCCAAGGCAGCATGGTGCACCTGCTGGGCGAGCTGGTGGCCACCGGGCTGGGCATCCAGCTGACCCAGGTGCACTACAAGGGCGCGGCACCGGCCACCATGGACATGCTGGCGGGGGTGATCGATTCCAACGTGGAAGCACTGACCAGCGCCGTGCCCAACATCAACGCCGGCCAGTACCGGGCGCTGGCGGTGCTGAGCGCAGAGCGCCTGCCGCTGCTGCCCGAGGTACCCACCTTCCGCGAGCTGGGCTACCCGTCGGTGGTGGGCGAAACCTGGTTTGCGGTGTTTGCGCCAGCTGGCACGCCCAAGCCGGTGGTCGACAAGCTGCATGCAGCGCTGCGCAAGATCACCACATCGGCCAGTTTTGGCGAGGCCATGCGCAAGATCGGCAATGAAGCGAAATCAGGCAGCCCGGCCGAACTGCGCGCCACCACGCTGGAGCAGGCCCAGCTGTGGGGCGACCTGATCAAGCGCTTGAACATCAAGGCCGATTGACAGGCACCCGGGTCGCTGCGGGCCCGGATGCTTGCGGGCGGACCCAAGCCCAAGGCAGCACCAGCACCGCCAGCAGCACCGGCACCAGCACCGGCACCAGCACCAGCACCAGCGTCAGGCCAGCCCTTGCTGCAACTGGGCACGTGTGGGCAGGCCCTCGGTGTCACCCGCCACACACACGGCCCGGGCGCCGATCCAGGCGCCGCGCCGGGCCGCATGCGCAAGATCCTGGCCCTCCAGCAAGGCGCTGATCAGCCCGACGGCGAAGCCGTCACCGGCGCCCACCGTATCGACCACCTTGTCGACGCGCACCGCTGGGACATGGCCTGATTGCCCGGCCGCTTCGAAGTAGGCGCCTGCGGCACCCAGCTTCACGACGACCAGGTCGGCGCCTGCATCGCGGTAGAAGCCGGCGATGCCTTGCGGTGTGTCCTGCCCTGTCAGCAGGCGGCCTTCTTCCAGCCCCGGCATCACCCAGTGGGCCTGCGCAGCCAGTGCGTTGACCTCGCGGCGCATCTGGTCGATCGACGCCCACAAGGACGGCCGCAAATTGGGGTCGAACGAGACGCTGCCACCCGCCGCCCGCATGTGCGCGATGCTGGCACGCGCAGCCTGCAAGCTCGACGGCGAGACCGCCGCGAAGACGCCTGTGGCGTGCAAGTGGCGCGCGCTGCGCAGCCAGTCGGGGTCGGCGTCGGTCGCGTCCATGGCGCTTGCGGCAGACCCCTGCCGGTGGTATTCGATCGGCGGGTCGCTGCCGTCGTGCACCCGGCCCTTCAGCATGAAGCCGCTGCGGCTGCCGGCAACGCGGGCGACACGGCTGCAGTCAACACCTTCTGCCTGCATCGTGGCGAGCAGGTAGCGGCCGAAAGAATCGTCGCCCAGCCGGCTGGCCCAGCCGACCCGCAGGCCCAGCCGCGCCAGCCCGATGGCGACGTTGGTTTCGGCGCCGGCCGTGCGCTTGGTGAAGCTGCTGACGGTCTCCAGCGGCCCGGCCTGGTCGGCGACAAACAGCACCATGGCCTCGCCCAGCGTGACGACGTCCAGGCTGGGGCTGCGCGACTCAAGCGGCGGCATGGTGCTGAGAACTCAGGATCTGGCCCAGAAAGGCGCGCAGCTTCGGATGCTCAGGCGCGCTGAAGAACTGCTGCGGCGGCGCCTGCTCGAGGATGCGGCCGTCGGCCATGAAGATCACCCGGTCGGCAACGCTGCGCGCAAAGCCCATCTCGTGGGTGACGCACAGCATGGTCATGCCGTCGTCGGCCAGGCTGATCATGGTGTCGAGCACCTCCTTGACCATTTCCGGGTCGAGCGCCGAGGTCGGCTCGTCGAACAGCATGATCTTCGGGTTCATGCACAGCGCCCGCGCGATGGCCACACGCTGCTGCTGGCCGCCCGACAGCTGGCTGGGGTACTTGTCGGCCTGCTCGGGGATGCGCACGCGCGCCAGGTACTTCATCGCCGTGGCCTGCGCCTCGTCCTTGGCGCGTGCCGCGGGTGTTCATCGGCGCGAGCATGCAGTTCTGCAGCACCGTGAGGTGCGGGAACAGGTTGAACTGCTGGAACACCATGCCGACCTCGCGGCGCACGGCCTCGATGTTGCGGCGCTGGTGCCCGGTCAGCTCGATGCCGTCGACGACGATGCGGCCCTGCTGCACCTTCTCGAGGTGGTTGATGCAGCGGATCAGCGTCGACTTGCCCGAGCCCGACGGGCCGCAGATCACGATGCGCTCGCCAGGGCGCACGTCAAGGTCGATGTCAGTCAGGACCTGGAATTGTCCAAACCACTTGCCGACCTTCTCGATGTGGATGATGGGTTCGGTGCTGCATGGTGTGCAAGCCTGCTGCGCCGCCGATCAGTTGGCCGGCATGGCCGGCAGCGGGCTCTGCAGCCACTTTTGATAGAGCTTGTTCAGCTCGCCATTGCTGGTGTTGCGTGTGATCAGGTCGTTCATCGTCGCCAGCAGGTCGGGCTGGCCCTGGCGCATGGCCACCGCCATGAACTGCTGGCGCAGCACCAGCTTGTTCTCGTAGGCGTCGCCGGCGCGTTTGGCGATCTGTGCAGCCACCGTGGTCGAGCAGCCGATGGCGTCCACCTGGCCCGACAGCAGCGCCTGCATCGCCGAGGCGTCGTCGTCGAAGCGGCGGATCTCGGTGCCCTCGGGTGCGATGGCGGTCAGCGCGGTGTCCTGCGTGCTGGCGCGCGCCACGGCGATGCGCTGGCCCTTCAGGTCGGCTGGCGTCTTGATGTTGGCCTTCTTGGCACCGTACAGCACGATGGTGGCGGCCGAGTAGGGCTTGGAGAACTGCACCTGCTTGGCGCGCTCGGGTGTCACCGCCAGCGAGGCCACCAGCACGTCGACCTTGTTTGTATGGTGTAATTTCTAACATCTGCATAGGTTGTACTTGGTGTCATATAAGTTGTAAGCGCTCTGTATGCTATGGCAGAAGCCTTTGCCATTGTAATAGCTGATACGTTATACGCATTGCTATTGTCGTTTGTTCCGCTGCCCCCAACTGATAATAAATAAAACCAGTAAATACATGGGCCATCATTGGTGTGAACTTCTCCATTTGTATCCCAATAAGTTCCTTGATATGTATCAGGCTGTTGTTGGTTATTTGGATTTGACATGTCTCTAATTGGCGTTGCAGTAGTTGAAATATCTAAGCCCATTAACCAATCGTGTTGTGTTGGACGAGCAAACCACTCAACGCATGTTCCAAAAATATCAGCAAATGCTTCGTTTAAAGCACCTGCCTCACCATTGCCTAAATTAGCAGTGTTTTGAACCACGCCATGCGTAATTTCATGTCCACATACATCAAGAGCAGTCATAATATTAAATCCTTGAGATGTGCTGCCATCTCCATAAGTCATACGAGAACCATCCCAAAAGGCATTTACATAATTAGTAGAGTAATGCACATAGTTTAATAATTTATAACCATTATCATCAACACTGTTTCTGTTATACGTTTGGAAATAATAATCATACGTTGCTTCTGCGCCAAAATGGGCATCTTCTGCGGCTTGGTTAGTAGTAGTAATCGTCCAAGTATTAGTAGTATTTGTAAAATCAGTAGTGCCGTATGTTTGCGTATTATTCATATTATAAGTTTCAATTCCTCCACCACGTCCCGTTTCTCTTAATCGATATGAACCACTATAACTATCAGTTGTAATAGGTTTTGTACCACTGTATTTTGTATTTGCTGATCCAACAGCATCAACCGTACAAATTAAATTTTGTTCTTTAATAATTTTACCGGAAGCAGCATCTACATATACATAAGCCCTGTACAAAGGCTCTTCAGCATATATATTAAATTTATAGGCGTATTGATACGTCGTGGTTTTATTTTTTTCATCCGTTGTTGCTACGATACATAACTCACCTATTGGTGCATAAGTAAAATTCGGATTATGAAGCACCTCTTTCATGTGAGTTTCTTCTGATTTATTTTCCCACTTGTATTTTTTCGCATTCACCTTGGTTAAGGCATATTGCAAAGCTTGTTTTTCTGAAATAGAAATAGCATTTGAAACTTTGATGTCTTTAAACCAATCGCCATTGAATGATTTCACTTCATTGTTTTTACTATGAGTTAAAATCACAGCGCCATCAATAGCATATTCTTGATAATACTCTTGCAAACGATTATGAGTAAAGCCCAAATGATCTTGAGATATTTTTAAAGATTTGAATGAAATGCGTTTATCCTTAATAAGCTCTTGATTCATCCAATCCGAAAACTGAACATCGGATAAGTGTTTCGTCTCGTCAAAACTAACCTGTAGTGGCAAGTTAGTAGTCTTTGATGTAAAATCGACATTAGCGCCTTGTAAATGCAATACATTTTGTTGTGCGAAAAACAACGAGCAAAAACAAGAGGCTAATGTTGTGTAGATTGTTTTTTTCATGTTTAGTAGTTTTAGTTAATCTAAGCTAAATGATTAAAGATGAAATGTCAAGACCACTCATCTCATTTTGGTATTTATTTTCGTTTCTACAAACTATGTACAAAAAGAAAAGGCGGATTACAAAATATATACAAAAAGCAAAAACTAAAAATTGAAATAACACAACTAAATGAAGG
>CAWJOQ010000038.1:0-61614 GCA_963844485.1 uncultured beta proteobacterium | reverse complement strand
AAGCAAAAAGCCGCCCATTGGGGCGGCTTTCGGCCGATTCGTAAGTTGTTGTTTTTGATCGAGAATCTATGGTTGCGGGGGCAAGATTTGAACTTGCGACCTTTGGGTTATGAGCCCAACGAGCTACCAGGCTGCTCCACCCCGCGACTGAGCCTCTGACTATAGCACAATGTTTTCGTGCTACCTAATCTTTATTCAACTGCCGCCACGCCATCGTGCGCTTTGCGGCTGCTTTCACTGGCACCGGCAACACCGGAGGCAGTGAAACGGTCACTTGAAACCGGAGCCCGCGCCATGCACAGGCCCCAACGCTGGTTATTCAGCGTCGACATCCACGGCTGCGGCGGGCTCAGGCCGGTCCACCAATTCGACGAACGCCATGGGCGCGTTGTCGCCGACACGGAAGCCCATCTTCAGGATGCGGGTGTAGCCACCCGGGCGGGTCTGGTAGCGCGGGCCCAGTTCCTTGAACAACTTCATCACGATGTCGCGGTCACGCAGGCGGTTGAAGGCGAGGCGGTGGTTGGCCAAGCTGGGCGTCTTGGCCAGCGTGATCAAAGGCTCCACAACGCGACGCAGCTCTTTGGCCTTGGGCACGGTGGTCTTGATGGCTTCATGCTGCAGCAGCGATACGCACATGTTGCGCAGCATGGCAGCGCGGTGTTCGCTGGTGCGGTTGAGTTTACGGAGGCCGTGGCGGTGACGCATGGTGATGTCCTTTGCTTATCGAACCCCGGCCGTGTCAGGTACCGGGGTGTGCACTCAGGTCTGGCTTGCAGACCGGTGGTTTGGGTTGACCAGCGCGCTTCAGCGCTTGTCCAGGCCCTGCGGGGGCCAGTTTTCCAGCCGCGCGCCGAGCGTGAGCCCGCGCGAAGCCAGCACTTCCTTGATTTCGTTGAGCGACTTGCGGCCCAGATTGGGCGTCTTCAGCAGCTCGGTCTCGGTGCGCTGGATCAGATCGCCGATGTAGTAGATGTTCTCGGCCTTCAGGCAATTGGCCGAGCGCACCGTCAGCTCCAGTTCGTCGACAGGACGCAGCAGGATCGGGTCGTGCGTGTCCTTGCGGATATCGCCGCCGCCGCTGTAAACGCCAGGGCCTTCCACGGGCTGCAGGCCGGTGAACACGACCAACTGGTCCACCAGGATCTGGGCCGAAGAGCGGATCGCCTCTTCCGGCGTCACAGCGCCGTTGGTCTCGATCTCCATGACCAGCTTGTCCAGGTCGGTGCGCTGCTCGACGCGGGCGTTTTCGACCGCGTAGCTGACACGGCGCACCGGCGAAAACGATGCATCCAGCACGATGCGGCCGATCGACTTGGTGGGCTCGTCGCCGTAACGGCGCATGCTGCCGGGCACATAACCACGGCCCTTTTCGACCTTGATCTGCATGTCGAGCTTGCCGCCGTGGGCCAGGTGGGCAATCACATGCTCGGGGTTGATGACCTCCACGTCGTGCGGCACCTGGATGTCGGCAGCGGTCACCGGGCCCTCGCCCTCCTTGCGCACCACCAGCGTCACTTCATCGCGGTTGTGCAGGCGGAAGACCACGCCCTTCAGGTTCAGCATGATGTGCACCACGTCTTCGGCCACGCCGTCGATGGTGGAGTACTCATGCAGCACGCCAGCGATGGTGACCTCGGTGGGCGCGTAACCCACCATCGACGACAGCAGCACGCGGCGCAGCGCATTGCCCAGCGTGTGGCCGTAGCCGCGCTCGAAAGGCTCGAGCGTGACTTTGGCACGGTGGTTGCCCAAAGGCTCCACGTGGATGGCTTTGGGTTTCAGCAGATTGGTTTGCATCGAGTCCTGTTCCTCTCAATACCCTCGGCTCGTTACACCGATAAGGCTGACGGACCATGCCGGGCGAAATACAGCTCGTGCCACGCCCGGCAAGCGGACACGAGGGCATGGCGCGGCAGCCGCTCGGCTGCGCGCCGGCATGGCATCAGCGCGAGTAGAGCTCGACGATCAGCGATTCATTGATCTCGGCACCGAACTGGTCGCGGTCGGGCACCTTGCGGAAGATGCCTTCCAGCTTGGTGGCGTCCACCGTCACCCAATCGGGCATGCCGATCGATGCAGCCAGCTTGACCGACTCGGTCACACGCAACTGCTTCTTGGCCTTCTCACGCAAGCCCACCACGTCACCGGCCTTGACCAGGTACGACGCGATGTCAACGGTCTTGCCGTTGACCATCATGGCCTGGTGCGACACCAGCTGACGCGCTTCAGCGCGGGTGCTGCCAAAGCCCATGCGGTAGACGACATTGTCCAGCCGGCTTTCCAGCAGGAACAGCAAGTTGGCGCCGGTGTTGCCCTTGCGGCGCTCCGCCTCAGCGAAGTAGCGGCGGAACTGGCGCTCCAAGACGCCGTACATGCGCTTGACCTTCTGCTTTTCACGCAGCTGGATGCCGTAGTCGGACGTGCGCTGCCCGGATGTGCGGCCATGCTGGCCCGGCTTGGTTTCAAACTTCGACTTGTCACTGATGGCGCGACGTGCGCTCTTCAGGTACAGGTCGGTGCCTTCACGGCGGGCCAGTTTGGCCTTGGGTCCTAGATAACGTGCCACGGTGCTTCCTCTTCAAGTTCTGACGCGAGGCAAATGTCGCGCGAGTCTGGCGGATGGTGTGAGAACGCGCAGACGGTGGGCTTGGTCGCTGGTTGTGCGCACAACCGCAATGCGGCGATGGCAACCACCAACAACATTGCCGGCGGCACACAAGGTGCCTGCCGGCTGATCAATACAACTTCAATCGCAGCTGCCTAGCGGCAGCCGCTGACCGACTTCCGGTCGACGCTCAGATGCGGCGACGCTTCTGCGGCCGGCACCCGTTGTGCGGGACGGGCGTCACATCGCTGATCGAGTTGATGCGGATGCCGAGTGCGGCCAGCGCCCGAACCGACGACTCACGACCCGGGCCAGGGCCCTTGATCCGAACGTCCAGGTTCTTGATGCCTTGTTCTTGGGCAGCGCGGCCACACACCTCAGCCGCCACCTGGGCAGCGAACGGTGTGGACTTGCGTGAGCCCTTGAAACCCTGACCACCCGACGACGCCCAAGCGAGCGAGCCGCCCTGCCGGTCAGTGATGGTGATGATGGTGTTGTTGAACGACGCGTGCACGTGGGCGATGCCATCCGCAATGTTCTTGCGGATCTTCTTGCTCACGCGGCGCGACGCGGTATTCGCTGGTGCTTTTGCCATGTGGTGTCTCGATCAGGTGGGCAGGCTTATTTCTTCAGCGCGGCAGCGCCCTTGCGCGGACCCTTGCGGGTGCGTGCATTGGTGCGCGTGCGTTGACCGCGCATCGGCAAGCCACGGCGATGGCGCAGGCCGCGGTAGCAGCCCAAGTCCATCAACCGCTTGATGTTCATGCTGATCTCGCGGCGCAGGTCGCCTTCGATCGTCAGCTTGTTGACCTCGTCGCGAATCTTTTCGAGATCGCTGTCCGTCAGATCCTTGATCTTCTTGGAGTAGGCGATACCGACCTGCGTGCAGATCTTCTGCGCGGTGGTGCGGCCAATGCCGTAGATCGACGTCAAGCCGATTTCAGCGTGCTTGTGCGGCGGAATGTTGATGCCAGCAATACGTGCCATGGTGGTCCTCTATCTACTGAACGCTGCAGCCGGGCATCAGCCCTGGCGCTGCTTGTGGCGTGGGTCGGTACAGATCACGCGCACCACGCCCTTGCGGCGGATGACCTTGCAATTGCGGCACATCTTCTTGACCGATGCAGAGACTTTCATCGTCTTCTCCTAAAGCACTCACGACAAACACAGCGCCATGAGCGCGACCAAATCACACAGGCCTCGGCCTGAACATGTTCAACCCGCTTCAAGTTGCCTTGAAATTGGCTTTCTTCAGCAGCGATTCATACTGCTGACTCATCACATAACTCTGCACCTGGGCCCAGAAGTCCATCGTCACCACCACGATGATCAGCAACGACGTGCCACCAAAGTAGAACGGCACGTTGTACTTCAGCACCAGGAACTCCGGCAGCAAACAGACCGCGGTGATGTAGATGGCGCCAGCCAAGGTCAGACGGGACAGAATCTTGTCGATGTGCCTGGCGGTCTGGTCGCCTGGCCGGATGCCTGGAATGAACGCACCGCTCTTCTTCAGGTTGTCCGCGGTCTCTCGGCTGTTGAACACCAAAGCGGTGTAGAAAAAGCAGAAAAACACAATCATCGCGGCGTACAGCATCACGTAGATCGGCTGCCCTGGCGACAAGGCCGAGGACATGTCTTTCAACCAGCGCATGCCTTCACCGGTGGCGAACCAACCCACCACCGTGGCTGGCAACAAAATGATCGATGAAGCAAAGATCGGCGGGATCACACCCGACATGTTCAGCTTCAAGGGCAGATGTGAAGACTGCCCGCCGTAGACCTTGTTGCCCACCTGGCGCTTGGCATAGTTGACCAAGATCTTGCGCTGTCCACGCTCGACGAAGACCACCACAAAGGTCACACCGATCACCAGGCCGATGATGAAGATGGCGGCGATGATGCTCATCGCCCCGGTGCGAATCAGCTCGAACAACCCCGCCAAAGCACCAGGCAAGCCTGCTGCGATGCCAGCAAAAATCAAAATAGAGATGCCGTTGCCAAGACCGCGCTCGGTGATCTGCTCACCCAACCACATCAAGAACATCGTGCCGGCGGTCAAGCTGACCACCGTTGTCATCCGGAAACCGAAACCCGGCTCGATCACAAGGCCGACCGAGCCTTCCAACGCCAATGCAATGCCCAGGCTCTGAAACAGCGCCAGCCCCAGCGTGCCGTAACGGGTGTACTGGGTGATCTTCCTGCGGCCCGCTTCGCCCTCTTTCTTCAGCGCTTCCAGGGTCGGCACCACATAGCCCATGAGCTGCATGATGATCGACGCCGAGATGTACGGCATGATCCCCAGCGCGAACACTGTGAACCGCGACAGTGCCCCACCCGAGAACATGTTGAACAAGCTCAGGATGCCGCCCTGCTGCCCCTTGAAGAGCTGCTGTAGCTGGTTGGGGTCGATGCCCGGCACAGGGATGTGCGCGCCTAGCCTGTAGACCACCAAGGCCAGCAACAGAAAGACAAGGCGGCGACGCAAATCGCCGAACTTGCCACTCTTCGCTAGCTGGTTTGCCGAAGTTGCCAAAACGGTGCCCGAGGATCAGTGACGGTCAAAAAATACGGTCAGGCGAGGGCGCCGCCGGCAGCCTCGATTGCCACCTTCGCGCCAGCCGTCGCCGCGATGCCCTTGAGCACCACTTTGCGCGACAGCTCGCCAGTGTTGATGACCTTGACGTGCTTGATCATCTGACCGACCAGGCCAGCAGCCTTCAGCATGACCAGATCGACTTCATCCTGGTCCAGGCGCTGCAAGTCGGTGAGGTTGACTTCGCCGTTGTACTTCAGCGTCTGCGACTTGAAACCACGCTTGGGCAGGCGCCGCTGCAGCGGCATCTGGCCGCCTTCAAAGCCCACCTTGTGGTAACCACCGGCGCGTGACTTCTGGCCCTTGTGGCCGCGGCCGGCAGTCTTGCCCAGGCCTGAACCAATGCCGCGCCCGACCCGACGACGGGCCTTCTTGGAGCCGTCGGCCGGCTTGATGGTGTTGAGTTGCATGTTGCTTCCTGACGAGCCGGGTGCGGGCTTAAACCACCAGCACCAAGTAGGCGATCTTGTTGATCATGCCGCGCACTGCCGGGGTGTCCTCGAGCACACGCTCGCTGTTGACACCGCGCAGCCCCAAACCCCGCACCGTGGCGCGGTGTGACTGCTTGCAGCCGATCGGGCTCTTCACGAGCCTGACCTTGAGGGTCTTCTTTTCTTGAGTCGTGTCCGACATGGAATTCTCCGTGGCGCTGGGATCAGTTGAAGATGTCTTCAACGGATTTGCCGCGCTTGGCCGCCACTTCAGCGGCGGTGGTCGACCGCTTCAGTGCGTCCAGCGTGGCACGCACCATGTTGTATGGATTGCTCGAACCCAGGCTCTTGGCGACGATGTCGGTGACACCCATCACCTCGAACACGGCACGCATCGGGCCGCCGGCAATGATGCCGGTGCCGGCCGGCGCGGGCGCCAACAGCACTTTGGCGGCACCATGCTCACCGCGCACGTTGTGGTGCACCGTGCCATTGCGCAACTGCACCTTGAACATGCCGCGACGGGCGTCGTCCATGGCCTTCTGCACCGACACCGGCACTTCCTTGGCCTTGCCTTTGCCCATGCCGATGCGACCGTCACCATCGCCCACCACGGTCAACGCGGCGAAACTCAGTGTGCGACCACCCTTCACGACCTTGGTGACGCGGTTCACCGCGATCATTTTTTCCTTCAGGCCGTCGTCATTCGCTTCGGTCTGGGCGCGGGGTTGAAACTTTGCCATTTGCTATTCCTGAATCTTTGGGCGCAGCGCGCTCAGAACACCAGGCCGGCTTCACGCGCGGCATCGGCCAGCGCCTTGACGCGCCCGTGGTAGGCGAATCCGGACCGGTCAAAAGCGACTTTCTCGACGCCAGCGGCCTTCGCCTTTTCGGCAATGCGCTTGCCGACCAGCGCGGCGGCAGAGGTGTTGCCACCCTTGTCCTTGCCCAGCTGCTCGCGCACTTCCTTTTCGGCAGTGGAAGCAGAGGCCAGCACTTGCGTGCCGTCACCCGACACCACACTGGCGTAGATGTGCAAGTTTGATCGGAACACCGACAAGCGCACTGCACCCTGGTTGGCAATGCGTGCCCGTGTCTGGCGGGAGCGACGCAGGCGCTGTTCTTTTTTCGTCAGCATGTTCGGCTCCTTACTTCTTCTTGGTTTCCTTGATCACCACGCGCTCATCGGCGTAGCGGATCCCCTTGCCCTTGTAGGGCTCGGGCGGGCGAATGGCGCGGACTTCCGCAGCCACCTGACCGACCACCTGGCGGTCGGCACCCTTGATCAAGATCTCGGTGGGCGTTGCGCAAGCCACCGTCACGCCAGCCGGCATGTCCTTGGTGACAGGATGCGAAAACCCAATCTGCAGGTTCAACTTGGCGCCGGTGGCCTGGGCACGAAAGCCCACGCCCACCAGGTTGAGCTTCTTCTCGAAGCCCTTGCTGACGCCGTTGACCATGTTGTTGATCAGCGCACGCATCGTGCCGCTCATCGCATTGGCCGCCACCGATTCATTGGCGGGCGCCAGCGAAATCACGCCGGCATCTTGCTGGATGGTGACCAGGGGATTGGCAGTCCGCACCAGCGTGCCATTGGCACCTTTGACGGTAATTTGATCTGCCGTGATTTGCACGTCCACACCCTTGGGCACGGTGATGGGCATTTTTCCAACGCGGGACATTCTTGTCTCTCCTTCGCCGGTCAGGCCACGTAGCAAAGCACTTCACCACCGACACCGGTGAGACGCGCTTTGCGATCGGTCATCACACCCTTGGGCGTGGTGACAATCGCCACACCCAGGCCGTTCATGACCTGCGGGATGGCATCACGGCCCTTGTACACGCGCAAGCCGGGGCGGCTGACGCGCTCGATGCGCTCGATGACCGGCTTGCCGGCGTAGTACTTCAGCGTCACTTCCAGCTCGGTCTTGGCACCTTCGGCCTTGACCCGGAAACCGTCGATGTAACCCTCGTCCTTCAGGACTTGGGCGATGGCCACCTTGACTTTCGACGAAGGCATCAACACGACTGCCTTTTGAACCAACTGCGCATTACGGATGCGCGTCAGCATGTCGGCAATGGGATCACTCATGCTCATTGTGATTTCTCCTGCTCGAGCCGCTTACCAGCTGGCCTTGGTCACACCGGGGATATCGCCCTTGAAGGCGAGCTCACGGATCTTGCTGCGGCCAAGGCCGAAGGTGCGGAACGTGCCGCGCGGACGACCTGTCAGTTCGCAGCGGTTGCGCAGACGGGTCGGGAAAGCATTGCGCGGCAGCTTTTGCAGCTCCAGGCGCGCAAGGTAGCGCTCTTCGTCGCTCTTTTTCGCGTCGTTGGCGATGGTTTTGAGTTCGTTGTACTTCTTCGCGAACTTCGCAACCAGCTTCTCACGCTTCTCTTCGCGCTGAATGAGGGATTGTTTGGCCATGGATCGCCTCAGTTCTTGAAGGGGAAGCGGAAAGCTGCGAACAAAGCCTTGGCCTCGTCGTCAGTCTTGGCGGTGGTGGTGAAGCTGATGTTCATGCCGCGAATCGTGTCGATCTTGTCGTACTCGATTTCGGGGAAGATGATCTGCTCTTTGACACCGACGTTGTAATTGCCGCGGCCATCAAACGACCGACCCGAAATGCCGCGGAAGTCGCGGACGCGGGGCAGCGCGATCGTCACAAAGCGATCCAGGAATTCATACATCTGGACGCCGCGCAGGGTGACCATGCAGCCGATCGCCAGACCTTCGCGGATCTTGAAGCCGGCAATCGGCTTCTTCGACATGGTGACCACCGGCTTTTGGCCAGCGATCTTGGTGAGATCACCAACGGCGTGGTCCATCACCTTCTTGTCGGCGACGGCCTCGCTCACACCCATGTTGAGCGTGATCTTGGTCAGGCGCGGAACCTCCATCGCCGACTTGTAGCCAAATTTGGCCACCAAGTCCGGGACGACCTTTTCGCGGTAAAACTGTTGCAGACGGGCCATGGCTAACCTTTAAATCTTGTACAGGCCTCAGGCCTTGATCTCTTCACCGCTCGACTTGAAGACGCGAACTTTCTTGCCATCGGCAAGAATTTTGGCGCCAACACGGTCGGCCTTGCCGGTCGCGGCATTGAAGATCGCCACGTTCGACTGATGGATGGGCATGGTCTTGTCAATCACGCCACCCGTGGTCCCCTTCATGGGGTTCGGCTTGACGTGCTTCTTGACCATGTTGATGCCATCGATGACCACATGGTCGGCATCAACGCGCTGGGACACGGTCCCGCGCTTGCCTTTGTCGCGACCCGTCAACACGATGACCTGGTCGCCTTTGCGAATCTTGTTCATGACTGAATGTCCTTGTTCCTGTGTGCCTGGCTTACAGCACTTCAGGTGCGAGCGACACGATCTTCATGAAACGCTCGGTACGAAGCTCGCGCGTCACCGGCCCAAAGATGCGGGTGCCGATCGGTTCGAGCTTGGCATTGAGCAGCACTGCCGCATTGCCGTCGAACTTGACCAACGAACCGTCTTGGCGGCGAACACCCTTGGCTGTGCGAACAACCACGGCGCTATAAACCTCGCCTTTTTTGACCCGGCCGCGCGGCGCAGCTTCCTTGATCGACACCTTGATGATGTCGCCAATGCTGGCGTACCGACGCTTGGAGCCACCAAGCACCTTGATGCACATGACGGACTTAGCGCCCGTGTTGTCTGCGACGTCGAGTCGCGATTGCATTTGGATCATTTGTGTCCCCAACTTGTCCCGTTAGACGCCCGCCGTTGCTGCAGCGTCCATCGGTCAGTCTTGGGCCCGTCGTCTCTGGCCTGGTGTCAGCGTTGCCGCTGCGCCACCGAGCCGTCCACGTTTGGGCGGATCCGAAAGGCCCGGGTTCAGCGAACGCGAACCACAGCCTCTCGGCGAAGCCTTTGATTATGCCAAGTTTGACTTGGCCAGGTCAAGCCCTGCGCACAAAAACTTTATCTGACGCAGCGCGGGACGCTGTCAGGCCAGCAAGCTCTTGGCCTGGGACAACATGGTGGCGGCGTCACTCACCTCAAATTTGCCGGGCGCTTCGACGTTCAACGACTTCACCACGCCATCAACCACCAACATCGAATACCGGTTGCTGCGCAGGCCCATGCCGCGCGCTGTCAGGTCCAGTGTCAGCCCGGTGGTCTGGGTGAAGGCCGCGCTGCCGTCAGCCATCATGCGCACTTTGCCGCCAGCATGCTGTTCACGCCCCCAGGCGCCCATGACGAACGCATCATTCACGCTGACACACCAGATCTCGTCCACGCCGGCAGCCTTCAGGGCGTCAGCATTTTCGATGTAACCCGGCACATGCTTGGCCGAACAGGTGGGCGTGAATGCACCGGGCAATGCGAAGACAGCAATCTTCTTGCCGGCTGTTTCTTTGCTGATGTCGAAGCTGTTGGGACCCAAGGAGCAGCCATTGCCTTCAACTTCAATGAATTCATTCAGGGTGCCCGCAGGCAACTTGTCGCCAACCTTGATCATTTGCTTCTCCTCGTGTTGCGGTGTCAATGTGCATCGACCATGAAAAAAGGCCGGCCGCCAGTATCCCAGCGATCCGACCATTCAGGCTTTTGGCGGGCCGCCAAGGCCCCGCAGCAGGCCAGGCTTAGACCAGCCCGGCCTTCTTCAGCAGGCGTGTAACCACCCAGGACTTGGTCTTGCTGATCGGCCGACCTTCGGCGATCTCGACCTGGTCGCCCAGGTGGTACTCACCATTTTCGTCATGCGCCTGGTACTTGCGCGAGCGGCCGACGATCTTGCCGTACAGCTCGTGCGTGACCCGACGCTCGACCAGCACGGTGACCGTCTTGTTGCGCTTGTCGCTGACCACGCGGCCCACCAGGGTCCGGGTGTTCTTGACAACTGCAGCCGGTGCGGCTGCGGGTGTGGTTTGGGCTTCGCTCACTTGGCGGCTCCCTTCTTCTTCTCGGCCAGGATGGTCTTGGCGCGTGCAATGTCGCGCCGCGTCTGGCCCAGCGTTTGGTGGTTGGCCAGCTGCTGCGTGGCCTTCTGCATGCGCAGACCGAAGTGGGCCTTCAGGAGGTCAGTGACTTCCTTTTCGAGGCCTGCAACGTCCTTGGCGCGGAGATCGGATGCTTTGCTCATGGTTGCTCCGGGTTCAGGTGCCGATCTGGCGCACGACGAACGTGCAGCGAAGCGGCAGCTTGGCAGCCGCCAGCGTGAACGCTTCGCGGGCCAGGTTTTCGGGCACACCGTTCAGCTCATACAGCACCTTGCCGGGAACGATCTCGGCAACGTAGTACTCCGGGTTGCCCTTGCCGTTACCCATCCGCACTTCGGCCGGCTTCTGGGAAATCGGCTTGTCCGGAAAGATGCGGATGAAGATGCGGCCGCCGCGCTTGATGTGGCGCGAAATTGCCCGACGGGCAGCTTCGATCTGCCGCGCAGTGATGCGGCCACGCTCGGTGGCCTTGAGACCGAATTCGCCGAAGGACACATTGGCGCCGCGGGTGGCGACGCCCGTGTTGCGGCCCTTCTGTTCCTTGCGGTACTTGCGACGTGCTGGTTGCAGCATGTTGTTCTACTCCTCAGGCGGCGCCGGTGCCCGTGGCGGGCACCTTGCGCACGCGCTTGGCGGCCGGCTTGCCGTCCGGACCGAGTTCGGTCGGACGGGCGTCGGCGGGGGCGGCATCGCTGCGGGGACCACGGTCTGCACCAGGGCGCGGACCACGGCGGTCGGGTGCACCACCCGGGCCGCTGGGACGCGGACCACGGCGGGGCCGGCGGTCGTCCTCCGGTGTCTCGGTCTTCGCGCCGGGTGCGTCGCCGCGACCCAGGTTGTCACCGCGGTACACCCAGACCTTGACGCCGATGACGCCATAGGTGGTCTTGGCTTCGGAAAAACCGTAGTCGATGTCCGCACGCAGGGTGTGCAAGGGCACTCGGCCTTCGCGGTACCACTCGGTGCGCGCGATCTCGATGCCGTTCAAGCGACCGGCGCTCATGATCTTGATGCCTTGGGCACCCAGGCGCATGGCGTTCTGCATCGCGCGCTTCATGGCGCGGCGGAACATGATGCGCTTTTCGAGCTGCTGGGTGATCGAGTCGGCGATCAACTGTGCATCGATTTCAGGCTTGCGCACTTCTTCGATGTTGACCGCGACCGGCACCTTGAGGCGGCGCGCAAGTTCGGCCTTGAGGTTCTCGATGTCCTCGCCCTTCTTGCCGATCACCACGCCCGGACGTGCCGAGAAGATGGTGATGCGGGCGTTCTTGGCCGGACGCTCGATCAGGATGCGCGACACCGCTGCGTTCTTGAGCTTCTTCTTGAGGTACTCACGAACATCCAGGTCTTCGGCCAGCATGCCGGCGAAGTTGCGGTTCGACGCGTACCAGCGCGAGGCCCAGGCACGGGTGACTGACAGGCGAAAGCCAATCGGATGGATCTTTTGTCCCATGGTCTTCCCTTTGCCTCAGTTGCCAACCGTCACATAAATGTGACAAGTGGGCTTGCTGATGCGGTTACCGCGGCCTTTGGCGCGCGCCGAGAAGCGCTTCAGCGTGGTGCCTTGCTCGATGTAGATCGACGTGATCTTCAACTCGTCGATGTCAGCGCCGTCGTTGTGCTCGGCGTTCGCAATGGCGGACTCCAGGGCTTTCTTGACGATGCCAGCGGCCTTCTTCTGGGTGAAGGCCAGGATGTTGAGGGCGTGGTCCACCTTCTTGCCGCGGACCAGGTCAGCCACCAACCGACCCTTGTCGGCTGACAGGCGGACACCGCGCACGATTGCTTTGGTTTCCATCGCCTTACCTCTTGGCCTTCTTGTCCGCAGGGTGACCCTTGAAATTGCGGGTCATCGCGAACTCGCCGAGCTTGTGGCCGACCATCTGGTCGGTCACATACACGGGGATGTGCTGCTTGCCGTTGTGAACGGCGATCGTGAGGCCGATGAAGTCCGGCAGGATCGTCGAACGACGGGACCAGGTCTTGATCGGCTTCTTGTCCTTGCCTGCCACTGCCTTGTCGGCCTTGGCTTGCAGGTGGTGGTCCACGAAGGGACCCTTCTTGAGTGAGCGTGCCATGGCGGACCCTTACTTCTTGCGGCGCGAGACGATCATGCCCTGCGTCCGCTTGTTGCTGCGAGTGCGGTAGCCCTTGGTCAAGGTGTTCCACGGAGACACCTGAGCTTGACCCTCGCCGGTCTTCCCCTCGCCACCACCGTGCGGGTGGTCGACCGGGTTCATGGCGGTGCCGCGCACGGTCGGGCGAATGCCCTTCCAGCGGATGGCGCCGGCCTTGCCGTACTGGCGCAGGTTGTGCTCTTCGTTCGACACCTCACCAATGGTCGCGCGGCAATCGATGTGGATCTTGCGAACCTCACCCGAGCGCAAACGCAACTGGGCGTAGGTGCCTTCACGCGCCATCAAGGTGACCGAGGTGCCTGCAGAGCGCGCAATTTGCGCACCCTTGCCTGGCGCCATTTCGACACAGTGGATGGTCGAGCCAACCGGGATGTTGCGGATCGGCAGGGTGTTGCCCGCCTTGATCGGCGCTTCAGCGCCACTCAGCAGCTTGGCACCAACTTCCAGACCACGCGGCGCAATGATGTAGCGGCGCTCACCATCGGCATACACCACCAGGGCGATGTGGGCCGTCCGGTTCGGGTCGTACTCGATGGTCTCGACCTTGGCCGGGATGCCATCCTTGTTGCGCACAAAATCCACCACGCGGTAGTGGTGCTTGTGGCCACCACCCTTGTGACGAACCGTGATGTGGCCGTTGTTGTTGCGGCCGGAATTCTGCTTCTGGGGTTCGAGCAATGAAGCCTCGGGCGCGCCCTTGTGCAGATGCTTGTGCACCACCTTGACCACGGCACGGCGGCCGGGTGAAGTGGGTTTGACTTTGACGACGGCCATGGTTTACGAGGCCTCCCCGGAGAAGTTGAGCTCCTGGCCCGGCTTCAACGACACATACGCCTTCTTGGCGTGGTCGCGGCGGCCGATACGGCCACCAAAGCGCTTGGTCTTGCCCTTCTGGTTGATCACGGTCACGCCTTGCACTTCGACTTTGAACAGCAGTTCAACTGCTGCCTTGATCTCGGGCTTGGTGGCGTCACGCAGCACCTTGAACATCACCTGGTTGTGCTTTTCGGCAACGCTCGTGGCCTTTTCGGACACGATGGGCGCGACAAGCACCTGGGCCAGGCGGCCTTCGGTGAACTTGAGATTCATTGCACCGTGGCTCATGCAAACATCTCCTTGAGCTGCTCGATCGCGGCCTTGGTCACCAACACCTTCTTGTAGAAGACGAGCGACAGGGGATCGGCGTAACGCGGTTCAATCACCAGCACATTGGGCAGGTTGCGCGAGGCCAGCGCCAGGTTCTCGTCGACGTTGTCGGCGATCACCAGCACGGATTCAAGGCCCATGGCCTTGAACTTGGCAGCAAGCAACTTGGTCTTGGGTGCGTCGACCGAAATCGAGTCCACCACTGCCAGACGGCCGTCACGGGCCAGCTGCGACAAGATGGCCGCCATACCGGCGCGGTACATCTTCTTGTTGACCTTGTGCGAGAAATTCTCGTCGGCCATGTTCGGGAAGGTGCGACCACCCCCACGCCACAGCGGCGACGACGTGGAGCCGGCGCGGGCACGGCCCGTGCCTTTTTGGCGCCACGGCTTCTTGGTGCTGTGCTTGACCGCTTCGCGGTTTTTCTGGGCGCGGGTGCCTTGGCGTGCGTTGGCCTGGTAGGCCACCACCACCTGGTGCACCAATGCCTCGTTGTAGTCACGCGCGAACACGGTGTCCGGCGCGTCAAACTTGGCGGTGGCTTGACCTTGGTCGTTCAGGAGCTCGAGCTGCATCACTGGGCTCCCTTCTTGGCCTTGACCTTGATGGCGGGGCGCACGGTCACGAAGCCGCTCTTGGCGCCCGGCACCGCACCACGCACCAGCAGCAGCTGGCGCGCTTCATCGATGCGCACGATGTCGAGGTTCTGCACCGACACGGTGGCGTCACCACGGTGGCCCGACATTTTCTTGCCCGGAAACACGCGGCCAGGGTCTTGCGCCATCGAGATCGAGCCCGGCACGTTGTGCGAACGGCTGTTGCCGTGCGACGCGCGCTGCGACTTGAAGTTGTGGCGCTTGATGGTCCCGGTGAAGCCTTTGCCGATGGACGTGCCTTGCACGTCAACGGTTTGGCCCACAGCGAACAGCGTCACAGGCACCGAGGCGCCCGGCGCGTATTGCCCGACCACGTCGGCCGGCACGCGGAACTCTTGCAGGATCTCACCAGCCTCGACACCCGCCTTGGCGAGGTGTCCGGCTGCCGGCTTGATCACGCGCGATGCCCGACGTGATCCAAACGCCACTTGCAAGGCGTTGTAACCGTCGGTTTGCTCGGTTTTGACCTGGGTGACGCGGTTGTTCGACACGTCGAGCACCGTCACTGGAACGGCATCGCCGTCGTCCGTGAAAATGCGCATCATGCCGACCTTGCGGCCCAGCAAACCGAGGCGATAGCTGTTGGCAGCTGTCGTCATGGCTTTTCTCCAGCCCCCACTGAAAGGGGCCTTTGTTTCAAACACCCGACATCGATTGGCCGGGGTGGATTTTTGTCCGGGTGACCGGTCTGGGCAGGCGCCCGCCGATCACCTCAAGACATCGTGGCACGCCAATAATGGCGCGCCGCGAAAAGCCTGCGAGTATAGCGCGCTTGTTGCGCCTACCGCAAGGCGACCTGCTTACTGCAGCTTGATCTCGACGTCAACGCCGGCCGGCAGGTCGAGCTTCATCAGCGCGTCCACGGTCTTGTCGGTCGGATCAACGATGTCCATCAGGCGCTGGTGGGTGCGGATCTCGAACTGGTCGCGGCTGGTCTTGTTGACGTGCGGCGAGCGCAGGATGTCAAAGCGCTGCATGCGCGTGGGCAAGGGCACCGGGCCACGCACGATGGCACCCGTGCGCTTGGCCGTGTCGACAATTTCGAGTGCCGACTGGTCGATCAGCTTGTAATCAAACGCCTTCAGGCGGATGCGGATCTTTTGTTTTTGCATGACGATTCCTTGTAAAGAGCGATGAAGCCGGCAGCCTGTGCGGCCGCCGGCTGGTCATGCAAACCTCAGGCGATGATCTTGGCCACGACGCCAGCGCCGACGGTGCGGCCGCCTTCGCGGATGGCGAAGCGCAGGCCTTCTTCCATCGCGATCGGGGCGATCAGCTTGACCGTGATGCTGACGTTGTCACCGGGCATCACCATTTCCTTGTCCGCCGGCAACTCCACCGCGCCGGTCACGTCCGTCGTGCGGAAGTAGAACTGGGGACGGTAGTTGTTGAAGAACGGGGTGTGGCGGCCGCCCTCTTCCTTGCTGAGCACGTAGATCTCGGCGGTGAAGTGGGTGTGCGGCTTCACGCTGCCCGGCTTGCACAGCACTTGGCCGCGCTGCACGTCTTCACGCTTGGTGCCGCGCAGCAAGATGCCGACGTTGTCGCCTGCCTGGCCCTGGTCCAGCAGCTTGCGGAACATTTCCACGCCGGTGCAGGTGGTCTTCTGCGTGTCAGAGATGCCGACGATCTCGATTTCTTCGCCGACCTTGACGATGCCGCGCTCGATCCGGCCGGTCACCACAGTGCCGCGGCCCGAGATCGAGAACACGTCTTCCACCGGCATCAGGAACGCGCCGTCGACTGCACGCTCGGGCGTGGGGATGTAGCTGTCGAGTGCGTCGGCCAGCTTCAGGATCGCGCCTTCGCCCAGGTCGCCCTTGTCACCTTCCATCGCCAGCTTGGCGCTGCCGTGGATGATGGGGGTGGCGTCGCCGGGGAAGTCGTACTTGTCGAGCAGCTCGCGCACTTCCATCTCGACGAGCTCGAGCAGCTCGGCGTCGTCGACCATGTCGCACTTGTTCAGGAACACGATGATGTACGGCACGCCGACCTGGCGCGCCAGCAGGATGTGCTCGCGGGTCTGGGGCATCGGGCCGTCAGCGGCCGAGCACACCAGGATCGCGCCGTCCATCTGCGCCGCACCGGTGATCATGTTCTTCACATAGTCGGCGTGCCCGGGGCAGTCGACGTGTGCGTAGTGGCGGTTCTTGGTCTCGTACTCGACGTGCGCGGTGTTGATCGTGATGCCGCGTGCCTTCTCTTCGGGCGCTGCGTCGATCTGGTCGTAGGCCTTGGCCTCGCCACCGAACAACTTGCTCAGCACCGTCGTGATCGCTGCCGTCAGCGTGGTCTTGCCGTGGTCGACGTGGCCAATGGTGCCCACGTTGACGTGCGGCTTGGTCCGTTCGAATTTGCCTTTTGCCATGTCTATCTCCGTCTCAAAAAGAGCATTGCCTGTGGATGTTTAAGGTTTCCGGCGCATGGTCTGCCACAGGCAGCAGACCCACCAGGGCGCCGTCGTGTGGACCCTGGGCGCCGAAGACCGGCTTGGTATTGCGTGCGACGAATTACTTGGCGCGCGAGGTGATGATGGCGTCGGCCACGTTCTTGGGCGCTTCGCTGTAGTGCTTGAACTCCATCGTGTACGTGGCGCGGCCTTGGGTGGCCGAGCGCAACGTGGTCGAGTAGCCAAACATTTCAGACAACGGCACCTCGGCCTTGATGACCTTGCCGCCACCGGGCATGTCGTCCATGCCCTGCACCATGCCGCGGCGGCTGGACAAGTCACCCATGACCGAGCCGGCGTAGTCTTCCGGCGTCTCGACCTCGACCGCCATCATCGGCTCCAGGATGACCGGCGACGCTTTGCGCATGCCGTCCTTGAAGCCGATGGACGCGGCCATCTTGAAGGCGTTTTCGTTCGAGTCCACCTCGTGGTAGGAGCCGAAGGTGAGCGTCACCTTCACGTCCACCACCGGGAAGCCGGCGAGCACGCCATTCGGCAGGGTGTCGATCAGGCCCTTTTCCACCGCCGGGATGAATTCACGCGGCACCACACCACCCTTGATGGCGTCGACAAACTCAAAGCCCTTGCCGGGTTCTTGCGGCTCGATCTTCAGCACCACGTGGCCGTACTGGCCCTTGCCGCCCGACTGGCGCACGAACTTGCCTTCGACGTCGCTGACCAGCTTGCGGATGGTTTCGCGGTAGGCCACCTGCGGCTTGCCGACGTTGGCTTCCACGCCGAACTCGCGCTTCATGCGGTCGACGATGATTTCCAGGTGCAGCTCGCCCATGCCCGAGATGATGGTCTGGCCCGACTCTTCATCGGTGCGCAGACGGAATGACGGGTCTTCTGCAGCCAGGCGGCCCAGTGCGATGCCCATCTTTTCCTGGTCGGCCTTGGTCTTGGGCTCCACAGCCTGCGAGATCACAGGCTCCGGGAAAATCATGCGCTCCAGCGTGACGATGGCATCGGGGTCGCACAGGGTCTCGCCCGTGGTGACGTCCTTCAAGCCCACGCAGGCGGCGATGTCGCCAGCCAGAATTTCCTTGATTTCTTCACGCTGGTTGGCGTGCATCTGCAGGATGCGGCCGATGCGCTCCTTCTTGCCGCGGATCGGGTTGTAGACCGAGTCGCCCGACTTCAGCACGCCGGAATACACGCGCACAAAGGTCAGCTGGCCGACATAGGGGTCGGTCATCAGCTTGAAGGCCAGCGCCGAGAACTTCTCCTCGTCGGTGCGGTGGCGCACCACCGGCTTCTCGTCGTCGTCGGTACCCGGCACAGGCGGGATGTCGGCCGGCGACGGCATGAAGTCGATGACGCCGTCGAGCATGCGCTGCACACCCTTGTTCTTGAAGGCGGAGCCACAGAACATCGGCTGGATTTCAGCGGCGATGGTGCGCGTGCGGATGCCCGTCCGAATCTCAGCCTCGTCCAAGTCCCCGGACTCCAGGTACTTGTTCATCAGCTCTTCGGACGACTCGGCAGCAGCTTCCAGCAGGTTTTCGCGCCACTTCTTGGCTTCTTCAAGCAAGTCGTCGGGGATGTCGCGGTAGTCGAACTTCATGCCCTGCGAGGCCTCGTCCCAGATGATCGCCTTCATCTTGATCAGGTCGATCACGCCGGTGAACAGGTCTTCGGCGCCGATGGGGATGACCACGGGGACCGGGTTCGCCTTCAGGCGCATCTTCATCTGGTCAATGACCTTGTAGAAGTTGGCGCCGGTGCGGTCCATCTTGTTGACAAAGGCCAGACGCGGCACCTTGTACTTGTTGGCCTGGCGCCAGACCGTCTCCGACTGCGGCTGCACGCCGCCCACGGCGCAGTACACCATGCAGGCGCCGTCGAGCACGCGCATCGAACGCTCCACCTCGATGGTGAAGTCGACGTGGCCGGGGGTGTCGATGATGTTGATGCGGTGCTCGGGGAAGTTCATTTCCATCCCCTTCCAGAAGCAGGTGGTGGCCGCCGAGGTGATCGTGATGCCCCGCTCCTGCTCCTGCTCCATCCAGTCCATGGTGGCAGCGCCGTCGTGCACTTCACCGATCTTGTGGTTCACACCGGTATAGAACAGGATGCGTTCTGTGGTGGTGGTCTTGCCGGCGTCGATGTGCGCCGAAATGCCAATGTTGCGGTAGCGCTCGATCGGGGTCTTGCGGGCCATGGTGTCACTCCAAATACAGGGGCCGCCCCCAGGCTAGTACTAACCCGGGCGGGGCGGCCAAGAGGCTTGAGGGGAAAAGATCAGAAGCGGAAGTGCGAGAACGCCTTGTTGGCTTCAGCCATGCGGTGCACTTCATCGCGCTTCTTCATCGCGCCGCCACGGCCTTCGCTGGCTTCCAGCAATTCATTGGCCAGGCGGGCCGCCATCGATTTTTCACCGCGCTTGCGGGCGGATTCTTTCAGCCAGCGCATGGCCAAGGCCATCCGGCGGACGGGGCGAACTTCCACGGGAACTTGGTAGTTCGCACCGCCGACACGGCGGGACTTGACTTCGACCATCGGCTTGATGTTGTTGATAGCGACCATGAAGATCTCCAGCGGGTCTTTGCCGGCCTTCTTCTCGACTTGCTCGAGGGCGCCATAAATGATGCGCTCAGCGATGGCTTTCTTGCCAGATTCCATGATCACGTTCATGAACTTGGACAGATCAACCGAGCCGAATTTCGGGTCCGGGAGGATGTCCCGTTTCGGTACTTCGCGACGACGTGGCATGTCAATTCCTTTGTCTGCTTCAGCGTGTGACCGGGCTGCCTGTCGGCATGCTTGCCCGCACCGGAAGGATCACGCAACGACCCTTCGCTTACTCGGCGGCGCTCATGCGCCCACCGCAAAAATCACTGCGCCAGCCGGGGGCCGACGGTGACAACCAGCTGAACGGCCCGATCGGGGCCACCCAGTTCAGAAAGCCGACGCGGCCTCCTGGCAACACACAGGCTGTTAGGCCTTCTTCGGGCGCTTGGCGCCGTACTTCGACCGCGATTGCTTGCGGTCCTTGACGCCCTGCAGGTCCAGCGAGCCACGCACGATGTGGTAGCGCACGCCAGGCAGGTCTTTGACCCGGCCGCCGCGCACCAGCACAACGCTGTGCTCTTGCAGGTTGTGGCCTTCACCACCGATGTAGGAAATGACCTCGAAACCGTTCGTCAGGCGAACCTTGGCGACCTTCCGCAGGGCGGAATTGGGCTTCTTCGGCGTGGTGGTGTACACGCGGGTGCACACGCCACGGCGCTGCGGGCAGTTCTGCATCGCAGGCGACTTGCTCTTGACGGCTTCGACCTGGCGGCCTTGGCGCACGAGCTGGTTGATGGTTGGCATAGGTAACTTGTTCCCGTTTGAAGTCACGTCACTTCGGCACGCTGCCGGAAACACAAACGGCGCCAGGCCGCACTTGCTGTGCGGGCCACGACGCCAAAGGTCTTCCGTTCAACGATTCACCCAACGATGCGGGTGATGCAATTTGCCGAAAAGCCTTCGATTATAGTCAAACGGCTGTGTCGCAGCAAGTCGGGTGTGGCTTCGCCCCCAGCAAAGGCCCGGCACACTGTGGCCATGTCTGCGCACAACCGAATCAACAGCCCCCCTGCAGTACCGCTGGTGGTGCTGGACACCAATGTGGTGCTCGATCTCTGGCTGTTTGGCGACTTGCGCGCCGAGCCCCTGCGCCAGGCCCTGCACGGCGGTCAACTCGCCGCGCTGGTGACAGCGCCGATGCTGGCTGAACTGGCCGATGTATTGCAGCGCCCGTTTGCCCAGGCCTGGCCAGTGCCGGCTGCGCAGGTGCTGGCCACCCTGTTGGCGCTTGCCCAGGTGGTGGACGCACCAGCCGCCCAGCTGCCGAGCGCGCCACGTTGCACCGATGCCGATGACCAGAAGTTCATCGATCTGGCCTGGCATTGGCCGGCCCAGTACTTGTTCAGCCGGGACCGTGCCGTGCTGCGGGTGGGCCGCGCAGCGCGTCTGCATGGCCTGCAGATCACCGCCCCTGCGCACTGGGCCGCGCCCAACCCGGTGGCCTGAAACGAAAAAAAGGCGGCCGAGGCCGCCTTTGTTGCTGTGCCGGTCACCGCAAGCTGCGGTGACCGAGACATCCATTGCGCATCACTGGCGCATCACTGGCGCATGCAGTGCAACAGCGTCGCCAGTTCAGGCCGGGTTGCCGTCGCCGGCTTCGGCGCTGGTGTTGGCGTCGACCGCTGCCATCTGGACGGCAGCCAGCTCTTCGGCTTCCTGCAGGGCAATGGCGCGGCGCTCGGTGTCGTCCATCTCTTCCTTCACCTTGCGGGCCTGGTGGTAGGCCATGCCGGTGCCGGCAGGGATCAGTCGGCCGACGATCACGTTCTCCTTCAGGCCACGCAGCTCGTCCCGCTTGCCCATGATCGCGGCTTCGGTCAGCACGCGGGTGGTTTCCTGGAAGGACGCCGCAGAGATGAACGAATCGGTCGACAGGCTGGCCTTGGTGATGCCCAGCAACACGTCCACATAGGTGGCCGGCAGCTTGCCTTCAGCACGCAAACGGTCGTTGGTGTCGAACAGCTCGGAGCGCTCGATCTGCTCACCCAGGATGTAGCTGCTGTCGCCAGCGTTGGAGATCTGCACGCGGCGCAGCATCTGGCGAACGATCACCTCGATGTGCTTGTCGTTGATCTTCACGCCCTGCAGGCGGTACACATCCTGCACTTCATCGACGATGTAGCGGGCCAGCTCTTCCACACCCAGCAGACGCAGGATGTCTTGCGGGTCGGCCGCGCCGTCGACGATCAGCTCACCCTTGTTGACCACCTGGCCTTCGTGCACCAGGATGTTCTTTTCCTTGGGCACCAGCTCTTCGTGCTTCAGGCCCTCAGGGTCGGTGATCTCCAGGCGCACCTTGCCCTTGGTCTCCTTGCCGAAGGAAATGGTGCCGGTCTTTTCAGCCAGGATGCCGACGTCCTTGGGCGAGCGGGCCTCGAACAGCTCGGCCACCCGCGGCAAGCCGCCGGTGATGTCGCGGGTCTTCTGGCCTTCCACCGGGATGCGCGCCAGCACCTCGCCGGGGGCCAGATCCTGGCCGTCGCGCACCTGGATGAGTGAGCCCACCGGGAAGCCGATCGTCACCGAGTGGTCGGTGCCGGGGATCTTCACTTCCAGGCCGGCGGCATCGAGCAGCTTGACCTGCGGGCGCACCACCTTGATGGCACCACGGCGCTTCGGGTCGATCACCACCAGGGTCGACAAGCCTGTCACCTCGTCGACCTGCTTGGCCACCGTGACGCCTTCTTCGACGTTCTCGAAGCGGGCCTTGCCGGCAAACTCGGTGATGATGGGGCGGGTCAGCGGGTCCCAGTTGGCCAGCACCGTACCAGCCTTCAGCTGCTGGTCGGCCTTGACGTTGAGCAGCGCACCGTAGGGCACCTTGTGGCGCTCACGCTCGCGGCCATGCTGGTCCGAGATGATGATCTCGCCCGAACGGGAGATGACCACCAGCTCACCCTTGCCGTTGGTGACATAGCGCATCGTGGCGTTGAAGCCGATGATGCCGTCGCTCTTGGCGTCCACGCTGTTGGCCACTGCTGCACGCGAGGCCGCACCACCGATGTGGAAGGTGCGCATCGTCAGCTGCGTGCCGGGCTCGCCGATCGACTGGGCGGCAATCACGCCCACCGCCTCGCCGATGTTGACCAGGCCACCACGGCCCAGGTCACGGCCATAACACTTGGCGCAGATGCCGAAGCGGGTGGCGCAGGTCAGCGGCGTGCGCACCTTCACCTCGTCCACGCCAGCGGCTTCCATGATGTCGAGCATGTCTTCGTCGAGCATGGTGCCGGCAGGCATCAGCAGCGACTGGTTCTCGGGGTGCAGCACTTCCACGGCGGCCACGCGGCCCAGGATGCGGTCGCGCAGTGATTCGATCACCTCGCCACCCTCCACCAGCGCGCGGGTGGCAAAACCGTTTTCGGTGCCGCAATCCGGCTCGGTGACCACCAGATCCTGCGTCACGTCCACCAGGCGGCGGGTCAGGTAGCCCGAGTTGGCCGTCTTCAACGCCGTGTCCGCCAGGCCCTTTCGGGCGCCGTGGGTGGAGATGAAGTACTGCAACACGTTCAGGCCTTCGCGGAAGTTCGCGGTGATGGGCGTCTCGATGATCGAGCCATCGGGCTTGGCCATCAGGCCGCGCATGCCGGCCAGCTGGCGGATCTGCGCTGCGGAGCCACGCGCACCGGAGTCGGCCATCATGTAGATGGAGTTGAACGACTCCTGGTCCACTTCCTTGCCGTGGCGGTCGATGATCTTCTGCTTGGACAGCTGGCTCATCATGACCTTGCCGACTTCGTCGCCGGTCTTGCCCCAGATGTCGACCACCTTGTTGTAGCGCTCACCGGCCGTCACCAGGCCCGAGACGTACTGCTGCTCGATTTCCTTGACTTCCTTCTCGGCGCGCTCGATCAGGCCCGGCTTCTGCGGCGGCACCAGCATGTCGTCGATGGCGATCGAGATGCCGGCGCGTGTGGCCAGGCGGAAACCGGCCTGCAGCAGCTTGTCTGCCAGCACCACGGTTTCCTTCAGGCCGCACTTGCGGAAGCTGGTGTTGATCAGCCTGGAGATTTCCTTCTTCTTCAACGCCTTGTTGATGTTGGAGAACGGCAGGCCCTTGGGCAGGATCTCGCTCAGCAAGCGCGCGGCCCACGGTGGTGTCGACCAGCTTGGTTTCCGGCTGGAATTCGCCGTCGGCGTCTTTCACCCACTCGGTCAGGCGCACGGCGATCTTGGCGGTGATCTCGACGGCGGCGTTGTCGAGTGCGCGCTGCACCTCGACGATGTCCGAGAAGATCAGGCCTTCACCCTTGCCGTTGGTGCGCTCGCGGGTGGCGTAGTACAGGCCCAGCACCACGTCTTGCGACGGCACGATGCTCGGCTCGCCCGAGGCCGGGAACAGCACGTTGTTGGACGCCAGCATCAGCGTGCGGGCTTCCATCTGCGCCTCGATCGACAGCGGCACGTGCACAGCCATCTGGTCGCCGTCGAAGTCGGCGTTGAAGGCCGAGCACACCAGCGGGTGCAGCTGGATGGCCTTGCCTTCGATCAGCACCGGCTCAAAGGCCTGGATGCCCAGGCGGTGCAGCGTCGGCGCGCGGTTCAGCAGGACCGGGTGCTCCTTGATGACTTCTTCCAGGATGTCCCAGACCACCGGCGTGCCGCTTTCCACTTCCTTCTTCGCAGCCTTGATGGTGGTGGCGATGCCCATCGCCTCCAGCCGGCTGAAGATGAAAGGCTTGAACAGCTCCAGCGCCATCAGCTTGGGCAAGCCGCACTGGTGCAGCTTGAGCGTCGGGCCGACCACGATGACCGAACGGCCCGAGTAGTCGACGCGCTTGCCCAGCAAGTTCTGCCGGAAGCGGCCGCCCTTGCCCTTGATCATGTCGGCCAGCGACTTCAGCGCGCGCTTGTTGGCACCCGTCATGGCCTTGCCGCGGCGGCCGTTGTCCAGCAGGCTGTCGACCGCCTCCTGCAGCATGCGCTTTTCATTGCGCACGATGATCTCGGGCGCCTTCAGTTCCAGCAGCGCGCCAGGCGGTTGTTGCGGTTGATGACGCGGCGGTACAGGTCGTTCAGGTCGGACGTGGCGAAACGGCCGCCGTCCAGCGGCACCAGCGGGCGCAGGTCAGGCGGCAGCACCGGCAGGACGGTCATGACCATCCACTCGGGCTTCATGCCGCTCTTCTTGAAGGCTTCCATCACCTTCGGCGCTTGCTGTTCTTCTTGATCTTCAGCTCGCTGCCGGTCACGTCGTTGCGCAGCTTGTCGATCTCGACGTCCAGGTCCATGTCGGCCAGCAGCTTCTGCACGCCTTCGGCGCCCATCAGCGCGACGAACTCGTCACCGAACTCGGTGCGCTTCGCGTCGTAGTCTTCCTCGGTCATGATGCTGAATTTCTTCAGCGGCGTCATGCCCGGGTCGACCACCACATAGGCCTCGAAATACAGCACGCGCTCGATGTCGCGCAGCGTCATGTCCAGCACCAGGCCCAGACGGGACGGCAGGCTCTTCAAGAACCAGATGTGCGCGCACGGCGCGGCCAGGTCGATGTGGCCCATGCGGTCACGGCGCACCTTGGTCTGGGTGACTTCAACGCCGCACTTCTCGCAGATCACGCCACGGTGCTTCAGGCGCTTGTACTTGCCGCACAGGCACTCGTAGTCCTTGATCGGGCCGAAGATCTTGGCGCAGAACAGGCCGTCACGTTCGGGCTTGAAGGTGCGGTAGTTGATCGTCTCGGGCTTCTTGACTTCGCCGAACGACCAGGACCGGATCTTCTCGGGGGAGGCGATGCCGATCTTGATGGCATCGAAGTGCTCGTCAGGGGTGAACTGACGGAAGAGGTCCAGCAAACCTTTCATGTGATTCTCCTTTTCCGCGATCAGTTCTTTTCCAGTTCCATGTCGATGCCCAAGGAGCGAATCTCCTTGACCAGGACATTGAACGATTCCGGCATGCCGGCTTCGATGGCGTGCTCGCCCTTGACGATCGACTCGTAGACCTTGGTGCGGCCGTTCACGTCGTCAGACTTCACCGTCAGCATCTCCTGCAGGATGTAGCTGGCGCCATAGGCTTCCAGCGCCCAGACCTCCATCTCACCGAAGCGCTGGCCACCGAACTGGGCCTTGCCGCCCAGCGGCTGCTGGGTGACCAGGCTGTACGGGCCGGTCGAGCGGGCGTGCATCTTGTCGTCGACCAGGTGGTGCAGCTTCAGCACGTGCATGTAGCCCACGGTGGTGGGGCGCTCGAAGGCCTCACCGGTGCGGCCGTCATACAGGTAGGCCTGGGTGCGGGTGGCGGTCAGGCCCTTCTTGGCGACGATGTCGTCCGGGTAGGCCAGCTTCAGCATGGCCCGGATCTCGCTCTCCTTGGCACCGTCAAACACCGGCGTGGCGAACGGCACGCCCTTGCTCAGGTTGCCGGCCATCTCGATGATGTCGGCGTCGCTCAGCGCGTCGATGTTCTCGACCTTGCCACCGGACTGGTTGTAGAGCTCGTCGAAGAACTTGCGCAGTTCGGCGATGCGCGCCTCACCCTGCAGCATGTCGCCGATGCGCTGGCCAATGCCCTTGCCAGCCCAGCCCAGGTGCACTTCCAGCACCTGGCCCACGTTCATGCGCGAGGGCACGCCCAGCGGGTTCAGCACGATGTCGGCTGGGGTACCGTCGGCCATGTAGGGCATGTCTTCCACCGGCACGATCTTGGAGACCACGCCCTTGTTGCCATGCCGGCCGGCCATCTTGTCGCCAGGCTGCAGGCGGCGCTTGACGGCCAGGTAGACCTTGACCATCTTCAGCACGCCAGCAGGCAGCTCGTCGCCTTGCGTCAGCTTCTTGCGCTTTTCTTCGAACGCCAGGTCGAAGCTGTGGCGGGTCTGCTCCAGGCTGTTCTTGATGCTTTCCAGCTGGTTGGCCACCTCGTCTTCCGACGGGCGGATGTCGAACCAGTGGTACTTCTCGACCGAGGCCAGGTAGGCCTTGTCGATCACCGTGCCCTTGGCGATCTTCTGCGGCCCGCCGTTGGCGGTCTTGCCGTTGAGCAGCTTCTCGATCCGGTCGAAGGCGTCGGCCTCGACGATGCGCAGCTGGTCGTTCAGGTCCAGACGGAAGCGCTTGAGCTCATCGTCGATGATCTGCTGGGCACGCTTGTCGCGCTGGATGCCTTCCCGGGTGAACACCTGCACGTCGATGACCGTGCCATTGGTGCCCTGGTCCACGCGCAGGCTGGTGTCCTTCACGTCGGACGCCTTCTCGCCGAAGATCGCGCGCAGCAGCTTCTCTTCCGGCGTCAGCGTGGTCTCGCCCTTGGGCGTGACCTTGCCGACCAGCACGTCGCCCGGCGTCACTTCGGCGCCGACGTAGACGATGCCGCTCTCGTCCAGGCGGGCCAGTTGCTGCTCGCTCAGGTTGGGGATGTCGCGGGTGATTTCTTCGCTGCCCAGCTTGGTGTCGCGGGCCATCACCACCAGTTCCTCGATGTGGATCGAGGTGTAGCGGTCTTCGGCCACCACGCGTTCGGAGATCAGGATCGAGTCTTCGAAGTTGTAGCCGTTCCAGGGCATGAAGGCGACCAGCATGTTCTGGCCCAGGGCCAGTTCGCCCAGGTCGGTCGATGCGCCGTCGGCCACCACGTCACCAGCACCCACATGGTCACCACGGCGCACGATGGCGCGCTGGTGGATGTTGGTGTTCTGGTTGCTGCGCTGGTACTTGATCAGGTTGTAGATGTCCACGCCCACTTCACCGGCCACCGTCTCGGCGTCGTTGACGCGGATCACGATGCGGTTGGTGTCGACGTAGTCGACGATGCCGCCGCGGCGCGCCGTGACCACCGTGCCCGAGTCGACCGCGGCGACGCGCTCGACACCGGTGCCGACAAAGGCCTTTTCGGGGCGCAGCACCGGCACGGCCTGGCGCTGCATGTTGGCGCCCATCAGCGCGCGGTTGGCGTCGTCGTGCTCCAGGAAGGGCACCAGCGATGCCGCCACCGACACGATCTGCGCCGGGCGCCACGTCCATGTACTGGATGCGCTCGGGCGAGGTCAGCACCGACTCGCCGGCTTCGCGGGCCGACACCAGCTCGTCGGTCAGCGTGCCGTCCTTGCTCAGCGAGGCGTTGGCCTGGGCGATGACGTACTTGCCTTCCTCGATCGCCGACAGGTAGTCGATCTGGTCGGTCACCTTGCCATCACCGACGCGGCGGTACGGCGTCTCGAGGAAGCCGTATTCGTTCAGGCGGGCATACAGCGACAGCGAGTTGATCAGGCCGATGTTCGGGCCTTCCGGTGTCTCGATCGGGCAGACCCGGCCGTAGTGGGTCGGGTGCACGTCGCGCACCTCGAAGCCGGCACGCTCGCGCGTCAGGCCGCCCGGGCCCAGTGCCGAGACACGCCGCTTGTGCGTGATCTCGGACAGCGGGTTGGTCTGGTCCATGAACTGCGACAGCTGGCTGGCACCGAAGAACTCCTTCAGTGCCGCAGAGATCGGCTTGGAGTTGATCAGGTCATGCGGCATCAGCGCGTCGGTCTCGGCCTGGCCGAGGCGCTCCTTCACGGCCTTCTCGATCCGGGCCAGGCCGCTGCGGTACTGGTTCTCGGCCAGTTCACCGACACAGCGCACACGCCGGTTGCCCAGGTGGTCGATGTCGTCGACTTCACCGCGGCCGTTGCGCAGCTCGACCAGGATCTTGACGACGTCGAGGATGTCCTCGTTGGCCAGCGTCATCGCGCCTTCGGGCACGTCGCGGCCCACGCGGGCGTTGAACTTCATGCGGCCGACGCGGCGACAGGTCGTAGGTGTCCTCGTTGTAGAACAGCCGGCCGAACAGCGCCTGCACGGCGTCTTCGGTCGGCGGCTCGCCGGGGCGCATCATGCGGTAGATGGCCACGCGCGCAGCCAGCTCGTCGGCGGTTTCGTCCGCGGCCAGGGTCTGGCTGATGTAGGCACCCTGGTCCAGTTCATTGGTGAACAGGCACTGGATGTCCTTGATGCCGGCGACGCGCAGCTTCTTCAGCAGCGCATCGGTCAGCTCTTCATTGGCCTTGGCGATGATCTCGCCGGTGTCGGCGTCGACCATGTTGCGCGCCATGATGCGGCCGACGATGTAGTCCTCGGGCACCGACACAAATTGCGTGCCGTTGGCTTCCAGCTGGCGCACATGGCGCGCGGTGATGCGCTTGTCCTTCTCGACAACGACCTTGCCGTCTTTGTCGGTGATGTCGAAACGCGCCACCTCGCCCTTCAGGCGGTCGGGCACAAATTCCATCTGCGCGCCGGCGTCCATCAGGCGGAAGCCGTCGAACTCGAAGAAGTTCGCCAGGATCTGCTCGGGGTTCAGGCCGATGGCCTTCAGCAGGATCGTCACCGGCATCTTGCGGCGGCGGTCGACACGGAAGTACAGGATGTCCTTGGGGTCGAACTCGAAGTCGAGCCACGAACCGCGGTAGGGAATGATGCGCGCCGAGAACAGCAGCTTGCCCGAGCTGTGGGTCTTGCCCTTGTCGTGCTCGAAGAACACGCCCGGGCTGCGGTGCAGCTGGCTGACGATGACCCGCTCGGTGCCGTTGACGATGAACGAGCCGTAGTCGGTCATCAGCGGCACTTCGCCCATGTAGACCTCTTGCTCCTTGATCTCCTTGACCACCTTGGCCGGCGCCGACTCGCGGTCATAGATGATCATCTGCAGCTTGGCACGCACGGCCGCGGCGAAGGTCAGGCCACGTTGCTGGCATTCCCGCACGTCAAACGGCGGTTTCGCGATGTTGTACTCAATGAACTTCATCTCCACCATGCTGTTGTGCGACACGATGGGGAAGGCAGACAGGAACGCGGCCTGAAGGCCTTCAGGCTTGCGCTTGGACGGCGGCAGGTCTTTTTGCAGGAAGGCGACATAGGCCTCGCGCTGCATGGTCAGAAGATAAGGAACATCGAGCACATGCTCGCGTTTGCCGAAGCTCTTGCGAATACGCTTGCGCTCGGTGTAGCTGTAGGGGGTTGCTGCTTGCGCCATGGAAACTCCGTTTCGATGACGCGTGCCAGGGCCCGGGCACGCGTCTCGTCGGCGACTGGCACCGGGCACACAGATTGGAGCGCAGCATGGTGTGCGCTCGAACGGCCCAAAGCTTGGTGGCTGGCCACTACCAGCCGCTGGCGGACAACCCCGGCATTGCACCGGAGTCCGACCAAACTGGTTCTCTGCAGTCGGTTCAGAGAACACTCGAAAAAGCCCTACAGAGATAACCCGATAGGCGCTTTCAAGTGTTCTGAAGGGCGGCAAGCCCTTCAAAAACCAAAGGCTGGCGGGCCCCGCAGGGCCAGCCAGCCTCGGCATGCAGCGGTGAATTACTTCACTTCGGCCTTGGCGCCAGCTTCGGTCAGCTTCTTCAGGGCAGCGTCGGCGTCGGCCTTGGAAACGGCTTCCTTGACGTTCTTCGGTGCGCCATCGACCAGATCCTTGGCTTCCTTCAGGCCCAGGCCCGTCAGTTCGCGCACGGCCTTGATGACTTGCACCTTCTGGGCGCCAGCTTCCAGCAGCACGACGTTGAATTCGGTCTGCTCTTCCGCCACGGCGGCGGCGCCACCACCACCACCGGCGGCCGGTGCGGCCATCGCAGCGGCGGACACGCCGAACTTCTCTTCGATGGCCTTGACCAGGTCGTTGAGTTCCATCACGGACATGGTGTCCATGGCGGCCAGGAATGCGTCTTTATCGAATGCCATTTGTGTCTCGATTCAGAGAGTTAAATTGAATGGATTGGGGTCGGTTGGATCGTCAGGCGGCCGCTGGTGCGTCTGCTGCTGGTGCATCTGCTGCGGCTGCAGCAGGTGCTTCTTCAGCAACTGCCGGCTCCGCACGCAGCGCCGACACAGCACCCAGCACCACAGCGAAGCGCTGGATCGGCGACTTCAGCAGGCCGGCCACCTGGGCGATCAGCACTTCGCGGCTCGGGATCGCTGCCAGGGCCTTGACCCCGTCAGCGCTCAGGGCCTTGCCGGCGTAGGCACCACCCTTGACGATCAGCTTGTCGTTGCCCTTGGCAAAGTCGGAGATGACTTTGGCCGCGGCGACAGCGTCTTCGGAAAAGCCGTAGATCAGCGGGCCGACCATGCCTTCCGATGCCACCTCGAACGGGGTACCGGCCACGGCGCGGCGAGCAAGCGTGTTCTTCAGCACATGAAGATACACACCCTTCTCGCGCGCGTCGCGGCGCAGCTTGTTCAGGTGTTCAACGGTGAGGCCACGGTACTCGGCCAGCGCGAGGGTCTGGGACTTGGCAGCTTGCGCTGACACGTCCGCGACCACGGCCGCCTTCTCGTTGCGATTGAGACTCAAGGTCTGCTCCTCACATATCAGCACTGCGGGCCTTGCTGTCGCAAGGCATGCCGGTGCAACCGGGTTGCAGCGACCAAACCTTCCAGCGTCCGAACCGGCGGGGCTTGCACCCCGACGACCCATTCAACCTTCAGGCGGGACCGCCATCTGCGCTGGCCTCGCCAGCTGCTGTGTTGCCACACCAGCCGTCGACATTAAGGCGCCGTCAGGCCCCGCCAGCGGTCTTGGATGGCCTGGCACCGGTTTGCACCGGCACCAGCCCACCAAACTGAGCCCCGGCGCCAGACAAGCACCGGGGTGTTGTGTGTCCGGCCCGCCGCAGTGGCAGACCGGGCGCTGCGCATCAGGCTGCGGTCAGCGATTGCATGTCGACCCGCACGCCCACGCCCATGGTCGACGACACCGCCACCTTGCGCAGATAAACGCCCTTGCTCGACGCCGGCTTGGACTTGCTCAGTGCATCCAGCAGCGCTGCCAGATTGCCCTTGAGCTTGTCGTTGTCAAACGAGCGGCGGCCGATGGTGCCGTGGATGATGCCGGCCTTGTCGACGCGGAACTGCACCTGGCCGGCCTTGGCATTGCGCACTGCCTGGGCCACGTCGGGGGTGACGGTGCCAACCTTGGGGTTGGGCATCAGGCCGCGCGGGCCCAGGATCTGGCCCAGGGTACCCACCACACGCATGGTGTCGGGCGAGGCGATCACGACGTCGAAGTTCAGGTTGCCGGCCTTGATTTCGGCCGCCAGGTCGTCCATGCCGACGATGTCAGCACCGGCAGCACGGGCTTCGTCGGCCTTGGCGCCCTGCGCAAACACTGCCACGCGCTTGGTCTTGCCGGTGCCATTGGGCATCACGACAGCACCACGCACCACCTGGTCCGACTTCTTGGCGTCGATGCCCAGCTGCACAGCCACGTCGATGGACTCGTCAAACTTGGCCGTGGCGCAATCCTTGACGATGGCGATCGCCTCGTCGAAGGCGTACAGCTTGAGCGAATCCACCTTGCCGGCGACAGCTTTCTCGCGCTTGGTTTGCTTGGCCATGTCAGACCCCTTCCACGATGAGGCCCATCGAACGGGCCGAGCCAGCAATCGTCTTCACGGCCGCGTCCATGTCGGCGGCGGTGAGGTCCTTGACCTTGATCTTGGCGATCTCTTCCAGCTGTTCGCGGGTGATCTTGCCGACCTTCTCCAGGTGCGCCTTGCCAGAGCCCTTCTCGATCTTGGCTGCCTTCTTGAGCAGCACGGTCGCCGGGGGCGACTTCAGCACGAAGGTGAAGGACTTGTCGGCGTAGGCGGTGATCACCACGGGCAGCTTCAGACCGGGCTCGACACCCTGGGTCTGGGCGTTGAACGCCTTGCAGAACTCCATGATGTTGAGGCCGCGCTGGCCCAGGGCCGGACCGATGGGGGGCGAAGGATTGGCCTTGCCTGCCGGAACTTGCAGCTTGATGAAGCCGACGATTTTCTTTGCCATAGATGGCTCCTTCCGAGTTCAAACGCCCAAAGCCGATGATCTTTCTGCTGCGGCCACCGGGCTCAGTCCTGTGATGCTCGCCGTACTGGAGTACGGCTGTGCTTCTCGAACTGATCCCGGCGCCCTCGCGACGAAATCTCACCGACTTTGCGGCTCCTCGTTCAACAACCCGAATCAATACATACCACCGGCGTCGGGTCGGACCCGCCAGCAGCTTGGAAACTAGACCTTCTCGACCTGCGCAAAATCCAGTTCGACGCCGGTGGCACGCCCGAAGATCGTGACCGAGACCTTGACCTTGGATTTTTCGTAGTTGACGTCTTCGACAGCGCCGTTGAAGTCGGTGAACGGGCCTTCCTTGACCCGCACCATCTCGCCGATCATCCATTCGACCTTCGGACGCGGCTTCTCCAGACCTTCCTGCATCTGGTTGACGATCTTCATCACCTCGGCCTCGGAGATCGGCGACGGGCGGTTCTTGGCGCCACCGACAAAGCCGGTGACCTTGCTGGTGTGCTTGACCAGGTGCCAGGACTCGTCGTCCATCAGCATCTCGACCAGCACATAGCCTGGGAAGAAGCGCCGCTCGGTGACCGACTTCTTGCCGTTCTTCAGCTCGATCACTTCTTCGGTGGGCACCAGGATGCGGCCGAACTTGTCGTGCATGCCGGCGCGCTCGATGCGCTCGCGGATGTTGCGCTCGACGGCCTTTTCCATGCCGGAGTAGGCATGCACCACATACCAGCGCAGCGGCGACGCCGGCGCAGCGGGCGTCGGCTCAGCCGGGGCGGCTTCGGGAATCAGTTCGCTCATTGCGTGTTGCCTTTCGGTGCGCGCGCCTCAGCGCTTCCAGCCCAGGATCAGGTCGTACAGCACCCATTCCAGCGTCTTGTCGGTCAGGAACAGGAACAGCGCCATCACCACCACGAACGCAAACACATAACCGGTCATCTGCAGCGCCTCCTTGCGGGTGGGCCAGACGACCTTCTTGGTTTCCTTGACCGCGTCACGGCCGAACGCGGTCAGCTGGCGCCCGGTCTCGGAGCTGAAGAAAGCGCCAACGGACGCCGCCAGCAACACCAGCAACGCCAGCACGCGCAGCCACAGGTCCTGCTTGCCCAGCACGTAATAGGCCACCACGCTGCCCACCAGCAAAACAGCGGCCACGGCCAGCTTGGCCTTGTCCGCGCCGGTGGAAACCGTTTCGATCTGGGTGTTGCTACTGGCCATGGATTGTGTCTCGTCGCCTTCGCCGACCGGGCCTGTCAGGCCAGCCGGAACGGGTCGCCCATCAAACGCCAAGGCCCGCCGGGCTTTTTGAAGCCTGCGGGCCGTGCCGTTGCGGGCCGGTTTGTCAGTGTGCGCCGCGTGCCGCGCTGCTGTGGTCCGTGCCTGGTGGCAGGGGCAGAGGGAATCGAACCCCCAACCTTCGGTTTTGGAGACCGACGCTCTGCCAATTGAGCTATGCCCCTGCGGCTCGAACCCGTTACATCACGCGATGATCTTGGCGACGACGCCAGCGCCGACGGTGCGGCCGCCTTCACGGATGGCGAAGCGCAGGCCTTCTTCCATCGCGATCGGGGCGATCAGCTTGACCGTGATGCTGACGTTGTCGCCCGGCATCACCATTTCCTTGTCCGTCGGCAACTCCACCGCGCCGGTCACGTCCGTCGTGCGGAAGTAGAACTGCGGACGGTAGTTGTTGAAGAACGGCGTGTGGCGGCCGCCCTCTTCCTTGCTGAGCACGTAGATCTCGGCGGTGAAGTGGGTGTGCGGCTTCACGCTGCCCGGCTTGCACAGCACTTGGCCGCGCTGCACGTCTTCACGCTTGGTGCCGCGCAGCAAGATGCCGACGTTGTCGCCTGCCTGGCCCTGGTCCAGCAGCTTGCGGAACATTTCCACGCCGGTGCAGGTGGTCTTCTGCGTGTCGCGGATGCCGACGATCTCGATTTCTTCGCCGACCTTGACGATGCCGCGCTCGATCCGGCCGGTCACCACGGTGCCGCGGCCCGAGATCGAGAACACGTCTTCCACCGGCATCAGGAACGCGCCGTCCACCGCACGCTCGGGCGTGGGGATGTAGCTGTCGAGTGCGTCGGCCAGCTTCAGGATCGCGCCTTCGCCCAGGTCGCCCTTGTCACCTTCCATCGCCAGCTTGGCGCTGCCGTGGATGATGGGGGTGGCGTCACCGGGGAAGTCGTACTTGTCGAGCAGCTCGCGCACTTCCATCTCGACGAGCTCGAGCAGCTCGGCGTCGTCGACCATGTCGCACTTGTTCAGGAACACGATGATGTACGGCACGCCGACCTGGCGCGCCAGCAGGATGTGCTCGCGGGTCTGGGGCATCGGGCCGTCAGCGGCCGAGCACACCAGGATCGCGCCGTCCATCTGCGCCGCACCGGTGATCATGTTCTTCACGTAGTCGGCGTGCCCGGGGCAGTCGACGTGTGCGTAGTGGCGGTTCTTGGTCTCGTACTCGACGTGCGCGGTGTTGATCGTGATGCCGCGCGCCTTCTCTTCGGGCGCTGCGTCGATCTGGTCGTAGGCCTTGGCCTCGCCACCGAACAACTTGCTCAGCACCGTCGTGATCGCTGCCGTCAGCGTCGTCTTGCCGTGGTCGACGTGGCCAATGGTGCCCACGTTGACGTGGGGCTTGGTCCGTTCGAATTTGCCTTTTGCCATGTTGCGCGCTCCTCGCGATCAAACAGGAATGACTGAAAAATCAGGGAATATTTGGTGCCCTTGGCGGGAATCGGACCCGCGACCTCCCCCTTACCAAGGGGGTGCTCTACCACTGAGCCACATGGGCATCGACACAGGCCTGGGCTGCCTGAGCAACCCAAGCCGGTGTCGACGACGACACCAACTTACTGCAACACACCACAACCCGAACGCTGGAGCGGGAAGCGGGAATCGAACCCGCGTCATTAGCTTGGAAGGCTAAGGTTCTACCATTGAACTACTCCCGCGACTGGACGCTTCGCGTCGCCGGCCCTGCAACCCGCCACATGCCAGCATTCAACGCCTGCTGCGGGTTTTTGAAACATTCGCCTTGGTGGAGGAGGCTGGATTCGAACCAGCGTAGGCGTAAGCCAACAGATTTACAGTCTGCCCCCTTTAGCCACTCGGGCACCCCTCCGCAGCGAACTCCGGACTATAGCAGAAGAAAAGCTGCCGGCTGAACATTCTGGAGCGAACCTGTCTTTCGGCGCCAGCTGGCAGCCAGGCACTGGCAGCTCGCATCTGGCAGCTCGCATCTGGCTCAGGCCGACCAATCGATGGCCGCCGTGCCCTGCGCCGCCAGAAAGTCACGCACCCGCGTGAAGTGCCCGCAGCCGATGAAGGGCACTGGCGGCCGGCGGGCCGACAGCGGTGACGGGTGGTTGGCCTGCAGCACCAGGTGGCGCCCGGCACCGGCGGCGGCAATCAGCCCGGCCTTGGCCTGCGCATGCGCGCCCCAGAGCAGATAGACCTTGGCGCCTGGGTCTGCAGCGGTGGCCTGGATCAGCGCGTCGGTCAGCGATTCCCAACCGCGACCGGCATGCGCCGCCGGCTTGGCCGTCCTCGACCGTGAGCACCGTGTTGAGCAGCAGCACGCCCTGGCGCGCCCAGCCGCCCAGGTGGCCATGGGGTGGATGCGGCACACCCAGGCTGCGGGAGATTTCACCCAGGATGTTGCGCAGGCTGGGCGGTGGCTTGGTGCCCACCGGCACCGAAAACGCCAGCCCCTCGGCCTGCCCGGCACCGTGGTAAGGGTCTTGCCCCAGCAGCACGACACGCACCTGGGCGCGGGGTGTCAGCGCCAGGGCCTGCAGCACCGCAGCGGGGTAGATGCGCGCGCCAGCCGCCTGGCGCTCGGCGATGGCTTGCTGCAGGCGCTGGCCGTCAGGCGATGCCTGCCAGGCCTGCACCAGCGGCGCCCAATCGGCCGGCACGCCTTGCCAGCACCGAGGCCAGCGGCTCCAGCAACTGGTTGGGCGCTGGCGCCGCCGGGGACAACGCCGCCGGGGTGCTGGCGTTTGTGCTGGCGTTTGTGCTGGCGTTGGTCTGCCGGTGCACGCTGCACCGGCAGCGGTGGAGGTGGGGTGGACGTGACCAAGCCGGGCGATCAGCCGAACACCGCCGCCAGCGCGGCGCCAGGGTCATCGGCCCGCATGAAGGCCTCGCCGACCAGGAAGGCCTGCACCTGGGCGGCGCGCATGCGCTGCACATCGGCGCGGTTGCTGATGCCCGACTCGGTCACCAGCAGCTTGCCGGCCGGCACCCTTGGCAGCAAGCCCAGCGTGGTGTCCAGCGTCACCTCGAAAGTCTTGAGGTTGCGGTTGTTGATGCCCAGCAGCGGGGTCTGCAGCCGCAGCGCGCGGTCCAGCTCGTCGCCGTCATGCACTTCCACCAGCACGTCCAGGCCCAGGGCGATGGCGCAGGCCTCCAGGTCGGCCATCTGCGCGTCGGACAGGCAGGCAGCGATCAGCAGGATGCAATCTGCCCCCATGGCCCGGGCTTCCAGCACCTGGTAGGGGTCGACCATGAAATCCTTGCGCAGCACCGGCAGGCTGCAGGCAGCACGCGCCTGGCGCAAAAAATCAGCATGGCCCTGGAAGAACTGCGCGTCGGTCAGCACGCTCAAGCAGGCCGCGCCGTGCTGGGCATAGCTGGCAGCGATGTCGGCCGGCACGAAGTGCGCGCGGATCACGCCCTTGCTGGGGCTGGCCTTCTTGATCTCGGCAATCACCGCCGGCTGGCCAGCGGCCAGCTTGGCCTGCAGCGCCGCAGCAAAGCCGCGCGGCGCATCTTGCGCGGCGGCCTGCTCGCGCAGTGCTGCTTCGCCCACGCGGGCGCGGGCAGCGGCCACCTCCAGGGTTTTGACGGCGACGATCTGATCGAGGATGTTGCTCATGGCGGGATTTTCTGCTGGGCACCGCAGGCTTGAGCCAAGCGGTGCGCCGGTGTGTTCATGCAGCAGCCAAGGCCTGGCTGCGGGCGACAAATTGCTGCATGCGCGCCAACGCCTGGCCCGAGGCCAGCGCCTCGCGGGCCAGGGCCACACCATCGGCCATGCTGGCAGCCACGTTGGCCGCGTACAGCGCCACGCCGGCGTTGAGCATGACGATGTCGCGCGCCGGGCCGGGCTCGTTGCGCAGCACGGCCAGCAGCAGCGCCTGGCTCTGCGCCACCGTCTCCACCTTCAATGACCGGCCGCTGGCCATGGTGAGGCCGAAATCCTCGGGGTGGATCTCGTATTCGCGGATGGCGCCGTCCTTGAACTCGCCCACCATGGTGGCGGCGCCCAGCGACACCTCGTCCAGCCCGTCGCGCCCATAGACCACCAGCGCATGCTCGGCGCCCAGGCGCTGCAGCGCCCGCACCTGGATACCGACCAGGTCGGGGTGGAACACGCCCATCAGGATGTTGGGCGCATCGGCCGGGTTGGTCAGCGGGCCCAGGATGTTGAAGATGGTGCGCACACCCAGTTCACGCCGCACCGGCCCCACGTTCTTCATGGCCGGGTGGTGGTTGGGCGCAAACATGAAGCCGATGCCGGTGTCGGCAATGCAGCGGGCGATCGCCTGCGGGCTCAGCGTCATCGGCACGCCCAGGGCTTCCAGCACATCGGCGCTGCCGCTCTTGCTGGACACGCTGCGGTTGCCATGCTTGCTGACCCGCGCGCCGGCCGCCGCCGCCACAAACATGCTGCAGGTGCTGATGTTGAAGGTGTGCGATCCGTCGCCGCCGGTGCCGACGATGTCGACCAGATGCCGGCGGTCGGCCACCTCCACCTTGGTGGAAAACTCACGCATCACCTGGGCGGCGGCAGTGATCTCGCCGATGGTCTCTTTCTTGACGCGCAGGCCGGTCAGCAGCGCAGCCATCATCACTGGCGACATCTCGCCGCCCATGATGCGGCGCATCAAGGCCAGCATCTCGTCGTGGAAGATCTCGCGGTGCTCGATGGCGCGGGTCAGGGCTTCGTTGTCGGTGATGGGCATGGCAGCGCGCGAACAAGGCGGAATACCGAGTCTAACGAGCCGGCCCATGGCCGTGCCGCCCCCCCAGATTGCAGACTTGACGCCCGGCGGGCGCATGCTCCCAATGGACAGCACCTCAAAACGGAGACAAGCCATGCCCCAATCGCCCAGATCCCAAACGCCATGGCGGCAGTTGTTGGTCGGCCTGGGCGTGCTCAGTACCGGTCTGATGTTGACCGCGCACACACCGGCATCTGCCGCACCGGCGGCCAGCGCCACGTTTTATTTCACCGCCAGTTGCAGCGACTGCACGCTGGCTGCAGCACCCGCAGCAACGCTGGTGCTGCAAGGCTACACAGCCGGCGACGCCATTCTGCAAAGCCAGCTCCAGTCCTTCCACTATGCGGGCTCCGACAAGGTCGACGCCTTCACCGTCGGGCCGGGGTTGCAGACGGATTTCGACAACGGCCTGTTCAGGTTCCATGGCGATTTCGACACGGTCAGCGGCGCCATCCCTGCCGCCGGTGGTGCGGCTGCATTCCGCATCCGGTTTGCAGACGGCATCGGCTTCGAGTCCACCACGGCCGGGGACTGGTTTGCCTGCGCACCAGGACCTGCCAGCTACTACAGCGGCTCCTGCACGCTGTTCGACCACAACGACTTTGGCACCGGCGCATGGTCGGCCAACCCGGTGCCCGAACCCGCCAGCTATGCGCTGATGGGCCTGGGTGTGCTGGCCCTGGCCGCCCTGCGCCGCCGCGCACGCGGCTGAGGCCACGCGGTTGGGCGCTGGGCAAGCCGACCAGCCTGGCCAGCCTCGGCCGAACGCAGCCAGCCCCAGCCATGCCCAAGGACGCGCCGCTTGCGGCGCGTCCGGTGTTCAGCTGCGCAACAGGCCCGCCAGCACCGCCACGGCTCGGTCCACATCGCCCGCCTGCACTTGCAGGTGCGTCACCAGGCGCAAGCGCTGGCCGCCGGACAGCAACACCCCCTGCGCCGCCGCGCGCCGCACCAGGCCAGCGCCGTCCATCGCCGGGTCCAGATCGAGAAAAACGATGTTGGTGTCCGGCGCCACCACGGTCACACCGGGCAAGCCGGCCAGGCCCTCGGCCAGCTGGCGGGCATGGGCGTGGTCGTCGGCCAGGCGGTCGATGTGGTGCGTCAGCGCATGGTCGGCCGCTGCGGCCAGCACGCCCACCTGGCGCATGCCGCCGCCCAGCATCTTGCGCCAGCGGCGGGCGCTGGCGATCAGCGCGGCCGACCCCACCAGCGCCGACCCTGCCGGCGTGCCCAGGCCCTTGCTGAAGCAGACCGAAATGCTGTCGTACGCGGCGGCGATGGCCAGCGCCGCGGCACCTGCATCCCCACCATGCTGCGCCGCAGTGGCCACCGCCGCGTTGAACAGGCGCGCACCGTCCAGGTGGGTGGCCAGGCCGTGCTGGCGGGCCAGTGCCGTGGCCGCCTGCTGCCAGGCCAGCGGCATCACCCGCCCGCCCAAGGTGTTTTCCAGGGCCAGCAGCCGGGTGCGGGCAAAGTGGATGTCGTCGGGCTTGATGGCAGCGGCGATGTCGCCCAGCGCCAGCGTGCCGTCGGCCTGGTGGGCAATGGGCTGGGGCTGGATGCTGCCCAGCACCGCGGCGCCTCCGCCCTCGTACTTGAAGGTGTGGGCCTGCTGCCCCACCAGGTATTCGTCGCCGCGCTGGCAGTGCGCCATCAGTGCGCACAGGTTGCTCTGCGTGCCGGTGGGCATGAACAGCGCCGCCTCTTTGCCCAGCAGCGCGGCCACGCGCGCCTGCAGCGCATTCACCGTGGGGTCGTCGCCGTAGACATCGTCGCCCAGCGCGGCACCGTGCATGGCCTCGCGCATGGCCGGGGTGGGCCGGGTGACGGTGTCGCTTCGCAAGTCGATGGTGTGCATGGCAGCGCCGGGCTTCAACGGCCCAGGTTCAGGAAGTTGCGCAGCATGGCGTGGCCGTGCTCCGACAGGATCGACTCCGGGTGGAACTGCACACCCTCCAGCGGCGTGTCGGTGCCGGCCAGGTCGCGGTGGCGCACCCCCATGATCTCGCCGTCCTCGCTGCTGCTGGTGACCACCAGTTCGGCCGGGCAGCTGGCCCGCTCGATCACCAGCGAGTGGTAGCGGATCACGCTGAAGGCTTGTGGCAGCCCCAGGTAGACGCCCTGCTGGTCGTTGCTGAGCGTGCTGGCCTTGCCGTGCATCTGCTGCTGCGCGCGCACGATGCGCCCGCCCAGGGCCGCGCCGATGCTCTGGTGGCCCAGGCACACGCCCAGGATGGGCAGCTTGCCCAGCAGTTCACGCACGGCCGGCACGCACACACCGGCCTCGGCCGGCGAGCAGGGCCCGGGCGACAGCACCAGGTGGCTGGGTTGCAGCGCAGCGATTTCAGCCGGGGTGATGGCGTCGTTGCGGATCACCTGGACCTGCTGCCCCAGCTCGCCGAAGTACTGCACCAGGTTGAAGGTGAAGCTGTCGTAGTTGTCGATCATCAGAGCATGGCTGCCCCGGTTGGCTTGCGGCATGCACCCGCGTTGGCGGGCCGGCTGCTGCAGGCGACTTGGTGTGTGGCCCATCTCAGTTCTCCATGGCGCCGACGCGCCAGCCCATCGCACGAACTGGTCGAAGCAAGTGGACGCCGCGGACGGGCTCAGCCCGGCGCCGGGGTCGCCCCCTGAGGGGGAGCGGCGCAGCCGCTACGGGGGTGGTTCATTTCAGAACCCCTCTTCCACCAGCTCGGCAGCGCGGATCAGCGCGCGCGCCTTGTGCTCGGTCTCCTGCCATTCCAGCTCGGGCACGCTGTCGGCCACCACGCCGGCGGCGGCCTGCACATACAGGGTGTTGTTCTGCACGATGCCGGTGCGGATGGCGATCGCCACGTCCATGTCGCCGGCAAAGCTGAGGTAGCCGCAGGCGCCGCCATAGATGCCGCGCTTGACCGGCTCCAGGTCGTCGATGATCTCCATCGCCCGGATCTTGGGCGCCCCGGTCAGGGTGCCGGCCGGGAAGGTGGCGCGCAGCACGTCCATGTTGCGCATGCCGTCCTGCAGCAGGCCTTCGACATTGCTGACGATGTGCATCACATGGCGAATAGCGCTCGACCACAAAGGCTTCGGTCACCTGTACCGAGCCGGTCTTGGCGATGCGGCCGATGTCGTTGCGCGCCAGGTCGATCAGCATCAGGTGCTCGGCGCGCTCTTTCGGGTCGGCCAGCAGCTCGGCCTCGGTAGCCTTGTCATGCTCGGGCGATGTGCCACGCGGGCGGGTGCCGGCCAGCGGGCGGATGGTGATCTTGTCGCCCTCGGGCGTGCTCTCGTGCCGCACCAGGATTTCAGGCGACGCACCCACCACCTGGAAATCGCCGAAGTCGTAGAAGTACATGTACGGGCTGGGGTTCAGGCTGCGCAGCGCCCGGTACAGGCTGAGCGGGCTCTCGGTGTAGCGCTTTTTCAGCCGCTGGCCGATCTGCACCTGCATCATGTCGCCGGCGGCGATCAGCTCCTTGCTCTGCAGCACGGCGGCGATGTAGTCGTCCTTGCGGAATTCACGCTCCACCGGATGGGCCGGCCCGCGCTTGACCGGCGGCGCGGTGACCGAATAGCGCAGCTTGTCGCCCAGCTCGGCCAGCCGGCGCTTGGCGCGGAAGTAGGCCTCGGGCACCTTGGGGTCGGCATAGACGATCAGGTACAAGCGGCCCGACAGGTTGTCGATGACCGCCAGTTCCTCGGTCTGCAGCAGCAGGATGTCGGGCGTGTCCAGCCCGCCGGGCTTGACCCTACCGGCCAGCTTGGGCTCCATGAAGCGCACCGCGTCGTAGCCGAAATAGCCCGCCAGGCCGCCGCAAAAGCGCGGCAGGCCGGGCCGCAGCGCCACCTTGAAACGGGCCTGGTAGGCGGCGATGAAGTCCAGCGGGTCGCCGCTGTGGCGCTCGACCACGGCACCATCGGTCACCACCTCGGTCAGGGCGCTGCCGTCGTCCTGGGTGCTGGCCCGCAGCAAGGTGCGCGCCGGCAGGCCGATGAAGGAATAGCGGCCGAAGCGCTCGCCGCCCACCACCGATTCCAGCAAGAAGCTGTTGGGCGCGCCGCCCGCCAGCTTCAGGTACAGGCTGAGCGGTGTTTCCAGGTCGGCAAAGGCCTCGCTCAGCAGCGGGATGCGGTTGAAGCCCTGGGTCGCCAGGCTCTTGAATTCAAGTTCGGTGATCACGGTGCACAACTCCTGGGGAGCCCGGTGCGCGGTCGCCATGCAGGGCGTGGGGGCGCAGGCCGGGCGGTGCTGATGTCAGCGGTGCGGGCGGTGCAGCAGGTGCGCGCGCCACCCGGTGGCGGGGCCTGCAGTGGCGGCTGGCGGCGGGGCTGTAGCCCCCTGCTTGCTGCGCCCTGCGGCCAGTCAGACCGAAGCGGTGCAGCGTCGCCAGGGCCAGGCTCCCCGGTCGATCGACCTTGTGCTGAGATGGCGCGTGGATGGCATCAAATCAGTGTAGCAGCGGGTCATCCTGCACCTGCAAGCCAGCCGCCTGCAGGCCCGGCCACCCCGGCGCTGGCAGGCAAGCCCGGCCAGTCCAGCGCGTCCAGCCGGTCGATCACCGCGTCGGGCCGGGCTTCGGCCGCCGGCCGGCCGTGGTTGTAGCCATAGCCCACCAGCACCACCGGGCAGCCGGCGGCGCGCGCGGCCTGGGCGTCGTTGCTGCTGTCGCCCAGCATCAGCGTGGCGGCCGGCGGCGTGCCCAGGGCGCGGCAGGTTTCCAGCAGTGGCAGCGGGTCGGGCTTTTTGCGGGCAAACGCATCGCCACCAAACACCTGCTGGAAAAAGCCGTCCAAGCCCTTGGCAGCCAGCAGCGGCCGGGCAAAGGCGGTGGGCTTGTTGGTCAGGCAGGCCAGGCGCAGGCCGGCGGCCTGCAGCCGCTGCAGGCCAGCCACCACGCCGGGGTACACCGCCGCATGTTGGCCGTTGACCACCTGGTAGTGGCGCTGGAACGCCGCCCAGGCCGTGTCTTGCAGCGCGGGGTCGGCAGCCACCTCGGCCAGGGTGTTGCGGATCAGGTGCTCGCTGCCCTTGCCGACGGTGCGTGCGATGAACGCCCGGCTGACCGCAGGCAGCTGCAGGTCGGCCAGCGCGGCATGCAGCGCGGCCTCGAAGTCACCCAGGGTGTCGATCATCGTGCCATCGAGGTCGACGATGGCGGCTTGCAGGGGCACAAATGGCGTGGGCATGGCGGGCACAAGGGGGTTGTTCAGAAGGGCGCGGCATTGACAATCCGCCGATGACACGCGCCCTTTGCTGCATTTTCGCGCCCAGGCTGCGCCTGGCGCCCGGGCGCCGCTGGCCAGGCCTGGCCAGTGCGCTGGCAGCCGCCTTGCTACTGGCCACCAACAGCCGGGCGCAGGTGGCTGAATTGCCACCGCTGCGGCCGCTGTCGATGGTGTCGGCCGAGGCCGCGCTGGCGCGGCTGCCCGGCGCGACCACCCCCGCAGCGCGCACCAGCGGTACGCTGGACCTGCGTGGCAAGCAGGTGCACATCGCCGAATACCTGCTGCTGTTCGACCTGGCCGGCGAGCAGCCCGGCCCGGTACGCGGCGGCCGGCTGCTGGGCATGGCGGTGCCCGAAGGCAAGGCCCAACTGGCCTACCGCGCCGCACCCGACACCGCTGTGCTGCAGGCCTTGACCGACCATGCCTGGGCCGACTTGCAGGCACGGCTGCAAGCCGCCGGCCTGGTGCTGGCCGACGCAGCCGCCGTGGTGCAGGCCCATGGCGCGGTGCATGCAGCCAGCACGCCCGGCAGCACGGCCGACACGGCGGTGCAACTGGTGCACAGCCAGGGCGGCAGCATCCGGCGCTATCTGGCGCTGGCCCCCAGTGGCATGCGCCTGGTGCCGCGCACACCGGCTGGCACCGGCCCGGGTGATGCCACCGTGCGCGCCACCTATCTGGCCCAGCGGCAAGAAGGCTTGTCGCTGGCGATGGCGCTGAACCTCAGCGTGCTCGATGCCACCGGCGCCCGCGCGCCGGCCTTCGCCGCGCCCGGTGGCTTGCCCACGCTGTCGCCGCTGATGGAACTGGCGCCCGCGCCGGCCGCCGCGCTGGTGCATGCCCATGCGCAGCAGGCCTTCATCAATCTGGATGAAGCGCTGGTGCCGGCCGCCCACTTTGCCCGGCTGCGCCTGGCGCCGCTGGACGGGCCCATCCCCAGCAACGACCCGCTCAAGCCCTTGCTGGCGCTGGGGCAGCGGCTGCAGGGAGACGCGCCGGCGCGCCGGCTCGAAGCCTTGCTCGACCTGGACGGCCCGTCGACCGCCAGGCTGGTGCTGTACCTGACCAGCGCGGCCAACCAGGCCATCGTCCAGGCGCTGCAGGCCGCACGCTGAGCCCGGGCTGCAGGCGCGCTGCAGCGCTGCGCCGGGCGAGCGGGGGCGCTGCTATCCTGCAACGCGCATGGCCGCCACCGACAACAACCGCCCACCCGCCGCGCTGCCTCCAGGCACCCGGCTGGACGAGTTCGAACTGCGCCGGGTCCTGGGCATCGGCGGTTTTGGCATCGTCTACCTGGCCTTCGACCATGCGCTGGAACGCGAGGTGGCGATCAAGGAATACATGCCGTCGGCACTGGTGGGCCGCAGCGACGGGCAGAAGGTGTCGCTGCACGGCGACACGCATGCCGACTCTTTCGACCTGGGGCTGCGCTCCTTCGTCAATGAAGCGCGCCTGCTGGCCCGCTTCGACGCGCCCGGCCTGGTGAAGGTGCACCGCTACTGGGAAGCCAACAACACCGCCTACATGGCCATGCCGTTTTATGCCGGCAGCACCCTGCACGCCGTGCGCAGGCGCATGGAAACAGCCCCGGGTGAAGCCTGGCTGCGCCGCCTGCTGGAGCCGCTGCTGGACGCGCTGGCGCGCCTGCACAGCGCCGGCATCTACCACCGCGACATTTCGCCCGACAACGTGATCCTGCAGCCCGACGGCCAGCCGGTGTTGCTGGACTTTGGCGCCGCCCGCCGGGTGATCACCGACAAGAGCGTGGCGCTCACCGCCATCTTGAAACCGGCCTATGCGCCGATCGAGCAGTACGCCGAAGCCGGTGCCGTCAAGCAGGGCGCCTGGACCGATCTGTACGCCCTGGGTGCCACGCTGCACTTTCTGCTGCTGGGCCGCGCGCCACCGCCGGCCACCACCCGGGCGGTGGAAGACGAGATGCCGCCGCTGGCGCGCCAGCCCGCGCTGCTGGCCACCTGCTCTGCCGGCTTCTTGCAGGCCGTCGACTGGATGCTGCGGCCACGCCCGGCCGACCGGCCACAGAGCGTGGCCGCACTGCGCGCGGCGCTGGCGCCCCAGCCGGCAGCGCCGGACGAAGACGACGACCGCAGCGTGCTCGACCTGTCGCAGCTGGAAGCGCTGCCACCCAGACAGCCACCCACGCCGATATCGTCACCGTCACCGACAGCGCCCACACCAGCCGCAACGCCTGGGCGTGACGACGACGCGACCGTGCTGCTGCCGCGCCGCGACGAAGCCACGGTGTTGATCCCGCGGCGCGACGCGCCTGCGGTGCAGGCACCACGCCAGGCCGCACCCGCAGCACCCCTGCGTGACGAACCCACCATCCTGATGCCGCGCCGGGACGGGTCTGGCCAGCCGGCGCCGCACCCGGACGGCGTGACCCTGCTGCTGCCGCTGGACGACATGGCATCGGACGGACCGCACTGGCACGGCGACCACGCCCCCACGCTGCGCATGCCGCCACCCGGCAGCGCCCGGCCACCGGCGGGCGACGGCACGCCACCGCTGCAGGCCACGCGCGACACCCCGATGCCGCGCCCGGCTGAGCGCCAGGTGCCGCTGCTGCTGATCGGCGTGGTGGTGGCGCTGCTGCTGGCCGCGCTGCTGGGCTGGCTGCTGTTCAAGCCGGCGCTGCAGCCAGCGCCCACCACCGCCCAGGCCACAGCGACGCCGGCATCGGCCCCGGCAGACGCAGCCTCGGCCACGCCCGCCACGTCCGCCACAACAGCTGAAACCGCAGCCATCACAGCCACCACAGCGGCCACCCCTACAGCCACCACTACAGCCACCACTTCAGCAAGCAGCGCCGCAGCGGCAGCCACGCCGCCCGACGCTGCAGCAAACACTGCAGCAACCCGCACCGAAGGCGCGCGCACCGCCAACCGCCCTGCGGGAACGGCAGCCCCACTGCCCACCCGGCAGGACACGACCGCCGGGCGCACGCCGGCCGTGCCCAGCGACGCGCCCGCCCGCGCCGGCGGCCCACCCGGCCTGGCCACGTCGATCACCCGCTTGCCACCGCCAGACCCGGCGCCGGTGCCTGCCACCGCCGCCACGCCGCCCGACCCGGCGCGCCAAGCCGCCGCCAGCCCGGCGCCCAGTGCATCGCTGGCGTCCGCAGCGGTACCCACAGTGCCAGTGGCGGTCAACCCGACCACGCCCCCAGCCGTGGCAGCGCTGCGCGAGCCAGCTGTGGCAGCGCTGCGCGAACCAGCCGTGGCAGCGCTGCGCGCTGCCGACACCCCGGTGCAGCCGCCCCGGCTTGCTGCACGCGAGGCCGAGCCCGTGCTGCTGCAGACCCGTGCGCTGGGCCCTGCCGAGCGCTGCGAGGGCCGCAACCCGCAGGCCCTGGCGGGCTGCATCGACCGCATCTGCCGCAGCGAGCCCGGCCTGCGCACGCATGCGGATTGCGCACCGGCCCGCGCCACGCGCTGACGCCCGGCCATCGCCCCGAGGCGCCCCCCAGCCACGCGCCACTGCAACGCCCGACCACCCATCCCCACCATGGCCAGCGACGACCGCCTCCGCCCCTTCCAGATTGACGTGCCGCAGCCGGTGATCGACGACCTGCGCCAGCGCCTGCAGCGCACCCGCTGGCCCGAGCCCGCGCCTGTGCCTGGCTGGCAACAAGGCGTGCCGCTGGCCTGGCTGCAGGCCATCTGCCAGCACTGGGCCAGCGGCTACGACTGGCCGCAGCGCCAGGCGCTGCTGAACCGGCATCCGCAGTTCATCACCCAGCTCGATGGACTGGACATCCATTTTCTGCACCTGCGCTCGCCGCATGCCGGCGCCATGCCGCTGCTGCTGACCCATGGCTGGCCCGGCTCGGTGGTTGAATTCCAGAAAGTGATCGGCCCGCTGACCGACCCCAGCGCCCATGGCGGCAATGCGGCCGACGCCTTCCACCTGGTGATCCCGTCACTGCCGGGCTTTGGTTTTTCAGCCAAGCCGGCCACCACCGGCTGGGGCGTGGACCGCATCGCCAGCGCCTGGGCGCTGCTGATGGCGCGGCTGGGCTACCAGCGCTACGCCGCCCAGGGCGGTGACTGGGGGTCGGCCGTGACCAGCGCACTGGGTGCGCAGGATGCGGCGCATTGCCTGGGCATCCATGTAACGCTGGCAATGGGCGCACGGCCGCTGCCCACCGACACGCCAGCGCCCGATGAACTGCATGCGCTGCAGCGCGCCCGCTACTACCGCGACTGGGACAGCGCCTATGCCAAGCAGCAGGCCACCCGGCCGCAGACCCTGGGCTATGCGCTGACCGATTCACCCACCGGCCAGGCGGCCTGGATCCTGGAGAAGTTCTGGGCCTGGACCGACTGCGGCGACGCGATCAGCGGCGCCGCCGACCTTGGCGACAGCGGCCACCAGCCACGCGACCCCTTGCAGCTGCTGGACCGCGATGCACTGCTGGACAACCTGATGCTGTACTGGGTGACGGCCAGCGCCGCCTCGTCTGCCCGGCTGTACTGGGAAAGCTTTGGCGCCGGCAAGCGCCAGGCCCTGCCGGTCACCGTGCCCACCGGCGTGGCGGTGTACCCGCAAGAGATCGTGCCGCCGGTGCGGCGCTGGATGCAAGCCGCCGGCTTCCAGAACATCTGCCACTGGCAGGCCATGCCGCGCGGCGGGCACTTTGCGGCCTTTGAGCAGCCAGCGCTGTTTGTCGACGACCTGCGGGCGTTCTTCCGGACCTTGCGCTGAGCACCGGCGCAGCTGCCACCAGCCCACCTGCACGGCCGCGGGCCTGCGCGCCCGCACGGCTAGACACCGTCAGGGCAACAACAGCACCCGGCCCACGGTGGCGCGGTCACCGGCCTGGGCACAGGCCTGGGCATGCTGGGCCAGCGGCCAGCGGGCGCTGATTAGCGGCCGCAGCTGGCCATCGCGGTGCAGCGCGGCCACGTCCTGCATCAACTGCCTGGCAGCGGCGGGCTGGCGCTCGCGGAACTGGCGCAAGTCCACACCGACCAGCGCGCCGCCCTTGACGATGGTGAGGTTGCCGCGCAGGCTGCCGATCTGCCCGCTGGCAAAGCCCAGCACCAGGTGCCGGCCACCCCAGCCCAGGGTGCGGAACGCGGTGTCGGTGGCGGCACCGCCCACCGGGTCGGCCACCACATCGACCCCCTGCGGGCCGGCCAGGGCCTTGACCTGGTCCTTCCAGTCGGCCTGGGCCAGGTCGACCACCGCGTCGGCGCCGGCGGCCAGCACCGCAGCACATTTGGCGGCGCCGGTGGCCGCGCCGATCACCCGCGCGCCCAGCACCCGGCCCAGCTGCACGGCCGCCGCGCCCACGGTGCCGGTGGCGCCCAGCACCAGCAGGGTTTCACCGGGCTGCAGACCGCCACGCTCCCGCAGCGCATACAGCGCCGTGCCATAGGGCATGAACAGCACCGCCGCCTCGTCCAGCGCGGCCTGCGGCGCCACCGCATGCAGCGCGCTGGCAGGCACACACAGCTGCTGTGTCCAGGCGCCGATCGACACCGACCCGCCCACCCGGTCGCCGACGGCCAGGCTGCCGTCCGTGTCCGGGCCCAAGGCCTCGACCACACCGGCAAATTCACTGCCCACGGTGAACGGCAGGCCCGGGCGCCACTGGTAGCCGCCGCGGGCGATCAGCAGGTCGAAAAACGAGATGCCGCAGGCCTGCACCCGCACCCGCACCTCGCCAGCAGCGGGCTCGGGCGTGGGCAGGCTGTCGCATTGCAGCGGCTGGTCGAAAGCATGGACGCGCAAGGCTTGCATGGGGTGGGTGGCCGGTGGCCAGCGGGAATGGAGCCTGCATCCTAGGCGCATGGCTGCAGGCGCCGACGCCACAGCGGGCGCAGGCCGACAATGCGCGGGCGCACCGCGCGCATCCAACCTGCACCACGCCATGGCAACTGCGGCAACAAGACACCCTGTGGCCCAGGGCAAGCTGGCCCCGCCCCGGCTCGGGCGGGTATTTGCACGCCAGCGCCTGTTTGCCGTGCTGGACAGCGCTGCCGACCTGCCGGCGCAGTGGCTGGCCGGCGCGCCCGGGGCCGGCAAATCGACCCTGGTGGCCACCTGGTTGCGCCAACGCGGCGTGGCCACGCTGTGGTGGCAGCTCGATGCCGGCGACGGCGACCCGGCCACCTTCATGCAGTCGCTGGACGCGCTGCTGCAGCGCGTTGCCGCGTCGCCGCTGGACCTGCCGCCCTTTTCGGCCGACGACGAGGCCGACATCGCCGGCTGGCTGCGCCGCCGCCTGCGGCTGTTCACGCACCACATCGCACCACCCTGGGTGCTGGTGCTGGACAACTACCAGGACGTGCCGGCCGATTCCTTGCTGCACAGCGCGCTGGCCCAGGGCCTGGCTGAATTGCCGGTCGGTGTGCAGTGGCTGTTCATCAGCCGGTCGCCACCACCAGCGGCCTATGCCCGCGCCCTGCTGCAGCAGCAGCTGGCCAGCGTCGATGGCGAGTTGCTGCGCTTTGACGACCAGGAAACACGGGCACTGGCACGCCTGCACGGGCATGCCGACACCGTGGCGCCGGCCCTGGCGGCGGCGCAGGGCTGGGCCGGCGGGCTGACGCTGATGCTGCTGGGGTCGTCGGCCCAGGCGCCGTGGCCCAGCCTGGCGGCGCGCCAGCAGCTGTTCGACTACTTTGCCGGCGAAGTGCTGGGGCGCATGCCGCACGATGAGCAGCAAGCCCTGGGCGCCATCGCCCACCTGCCGCGCGCCACAGCGGCGCAGGCGGTGGCCATCAGCGGCCTGCCAGCTGCCGCTGCGCTGCTGGAGCGTCTGGCCGCCCAAAGCCTGTTCACCGACCGGCGCGAGGGCAGCCCCACGGTCTATGTGTTCCACGCCTTGTTCAGCGACTTCCTGCGCCGGCGCCACCAGCAGCAGCACGGCAGCGACGCCCTGCGCGCCCTGCAACGGCAGGCCGGCCAGCTGCTGGCCGACGATGGCCAGGTCGACGCTGCACTGCGCAGCCTGATCGATGGCGCGCACTGGCCCGACGCCCAGGCCCTGCTGCTGCGCAGCGCACCCGACTTCCTGGCCAGCGGGCGCACCGACGCCCTGCGCCAGCGCATCGACGCCCTGCCCGGCAGCGAACAAGCCGCGCTGCGCTACTGGCGCGGCCTGAGCCAACTCGACAGCGACCCCGGCGGGGCCCTGCAAGACATCACCCTGGCCTACCAAAGCCGGCTGGCAGCGGGCGATGTACCCGGCCAGCTCGACGCCGCCGCAGCCGCCTGCACGGCGCTGGTGTCGACCGGGCGCTTCGTCGACCTGGACCGCTGGCTGGCGGTGCTGGATGCCCACGCCGAGCAGGCCGCGCTGCGCCAGACCGAAGACACCGAGCTGCGCCGGGTGCCCGGCCTGCTGGCGGCCGTGGTGTACCGCGCCCCCTGGCACGCCCTGGCCGAGGGCCTGGCCGTGCGTGCCGAGCGCCTGCTGCACCGCGAATCGGCACCCGGCCAGCGCCTGTTGCTGGCGTCGCTGGCCTTGCATCTGCTGTGGCGGGGCCAGGTCGACCGGCTGGAGCGGGTGGTGCTGCGCATCGACGCGCTGTGTGCCCAGCCCCTGGCCGCCCCCGCCACGCTGATGCGCTGGTGGGGCGTGGGCATCCTGGTCAAGACCTTGCTGGGCCAGCATGCATCCGCCCTGGCCGACGCCGAGCGGGCCTTGGCCCTGGTCGCCAGCGACCCAGCCGCCAGCGCACAACGGGCCAGTGCCGAACTGCTGCGCATGATCGTGGCGCTGGCCTGCACCGACGCCACGGCGGCGCGCCAGCACATGGAGCGGGCCGCCCTGCACCTGCACCCCGACAACGCCGTCGACCGCAGCATCTACGAGCACCAGCGCGGCATCCTGGCCCTGCTGGAAGGCGACCACGCCACCGCGCTGCGGCTGATGCGTGCCGCCGTCAGCAGCGGCCAGGCCGGCGGCTACCTGATGCGCGAGCACATCGCCCTCATCGCCAACGCCCTGGCCGCAGCCTGCTGCGACGAACATGCCGAGGCCCGGCAGCTGCTGGCCCAGGTGTTTGCCCAGCCCTTCCATGCCGGGGCACGCTGGTTCCACTGGGTCGGCCACCTGGTGGCGGCCTACGCGGCCTTGCGCCGCAGCGACACGCCGGCGACCCTGGGCCACCTGCAGCAGGCGCTGGCGGTGGCGCGTGACTGTGGCTACCGCCATGGGCCGATGCTGTTTTGCTGCGGCGACATGATGGCCAGGCTGTCAGCACTGGCGCTGGCCGAGCACATCGAACCCGAGATCACGCGCGACATCGTGCTGCGCAATGCCTTGAAAGCGCCGCCCGAGGCCGACGCCCACTGGCCATGGGCCTTGCGGGTGCACGCACTGGGCACCTGGCGGATTGCCAGCGCCGATGGCCCGCTGCCCAGCGGGCGCAAGGAAAGCCGCCGCCTGCTGGAGCTGCTGCACCTGCTGGTCGCCAGCGGCCAGACGCCGGTGGCCCAGGATGCGCTGGCCGATGCGCTGTGGCCCGACGCCGACGGTGACGCCGCCCGCAATGCGCTGGACAACGCCCTGCACCGCTTGCGCAAATGGCTGGGCGGCGACGACCGCATCCTGCTGCGCCACGGCGCGCTGCGGCTGAACCCGCAGCGCTGCTGGACCGACGTGTGCGCGCTGGAAGCCGCCTTGCAGCAGCTGGACAAGGCGCAGCCCCATAGCCTGCCGGCGGCACTGCGGGCCGTGCTGGCGCTCAACGCCGGCCCGCTGCTGCCGGGTGTGGCCCTGGCGCCGGTGGCAGCACGCCGGCTGGCGCTGCAGCGCACGCTGCAGCAGCAGTTGCTGCGCGCAGCGCTTCAGCTGCAGGCCGCGGGCCATGCGGCCAATCCGGCCGATGCGGTCGATTTGGCCGATGCGGCCAATGCGGCCGCCGCGCGCCTGGCCGCGCAGGCGCTTGAATCGCTACCCCATCGCTAAGGCCGCTGCGCGCAAGCTTGCGTTCCTGAAGACCGTTCTTCTTGAACCACCAGGAGCGCCGCATGCCAGACCCTGTCACCAACCGCCGCCAGATGCTGGCCGCCGCCGCGCTGTGGTGCGCCACGCCCTTGGTCGGCGCACAACCAGCCAGTGCGCATGCAGCCGGTGCGCAAGCAGCCAGTGCGCAAGCGGCCGATACCAAGCTGCCCAACAACCTGCGCATCTTGTGCACCGCCCCGGGCGGCACCATCCCGGACCTGGTCGCACGGCGCTATGCCGAAGCACTGGGCGCCGCCCATGCCGGCAGCGTCATCGTCGACAACCGTGGCGGCGCCGCCGGCCGCATTGCCGTGGCCGCGCTGAAGCAGTCCGCCCCCGACGGCAGCACGCTGTTGCTGGCCCAGGCGGCGGTGGCCACCATCTACCCGTACCTGTACGACACGCTGGCCTATCGACCCGCTGCTGGACCTGAAGCCGGTGTCGGTGGCCGCCGAAGCCGTGCTCGGCCTGGCGGTCGGGCCGGCCGTGCCAGACAGCGTGACCGACCTGGCCAAATTGGTCGACTGGGTGCGGCAGAACCCAGGCAAGGCCAGCCACGGCTCGCCCGGCGTGGGCACCCTGCCGCATCTGATGATTGCCCTGCTGGCCCGCGAGGCCAAGCTGGATTGGCAGCATGTGCCCTATCCGGGCGGGCCCCCGGCACTGCTGGACCTGATGGCCGGCCGCCTGGCCGCACTGGCCCTGCCCGAAGGCCTGCTGCGGCCCTTGCTCGCAGCCGGCAAGCTGCGGGTGCTGGCCACGTCCGGGCCCACCCGCAGCAGCTTCATGCCCCAGGTGGCGAGCGTGGTGGAACAGGGCTTCCCCACGCTGGTGATGCGCGAGTGGTTCGCCTTCTTCGCCCCAGCCGGCACCGCGCCAGCGGTGGTGGACGGGCTGTCGTCTGCGGTGCAGCGGGTGGCGCAACAGCCCGGCATGCGCAGCACACTGGGCGACGCCGGCATGCTGGCCATGGCCAGCACAGCCGCCGAACTGCGCGACCGCATTGCGGCCGAGCAGCCCCATTGGCGCGCTGTCATCGCCACCACCGGCGTGCGTGCCGAATGAGCAGCCCCACGCCCTCTGCAGCGGCTGCATGCGCTGCCGGCACGGCCGCTGCGGCGGCCACCGCCGCTGCCTGGGACAGCGCCGCCCAGGGCTGGGACGCCCACAGCAGCCTGGTCCGCGCCTGGCTGGCCCCCGCCACCGCCGCCATGCTGGATGCGGCGCACATCGGGCCCGGCCAGCGGGTGCTGGACCTGGCGGCCGGCGCAGGCGACCAGACGCTGGACATCGCCCGCCGCGTCGGGCCCGGCGGCCAGGTGCTGGCGGTCGACATCTCCGAGGCCATCCTGCGCCTGGCCGCGCAAAAACTCGGCGCTGCCGGCCTGGCGCAGGTGCGGTTTGCACAGGCCGACGCCCAGGCCCTGGGCCCGGACATGCGCGGCTTCAACGCCGTGGTCTGCCGCCTGGGGCTGATGTTCTGCCCGCAGCCCCTGCTGGCGCTGCAGCAGGCGCATGCCGCATTGGCCCCCGGCGGGCGTTTCAGCGCCTTGGTGTTTGCCGGACCGGCGCACAACCCCTGCGTGCGCACCGCCATGGCCATTGCGCAAGGCCATGCCGGCGCCACCGCTGCCGACCCGGCCGCGCCGGGCGGCCTGTTGAGCCTGGGCGACCCTGCCCGCCTGGCCGCGCTGCTGGCGCAAGCCGGCTTCCGCGAGCCGGTGGTGCAGGCCCTGCCGGCGCCCTTCCACACCCCCTGCTGCGAAGACTATGTCGACTTTCTGCGCAGCGCCGCCGCACCGGTGATCGCACTGCTCCAGCCCTTGCCGGAGGCCGCGCGCCAAGCCGCCTGGCAAGACATCACCACCCAGTTGCAGCGCTTTGGCACGCCGCAGGGCTGGGTGGGGCCCAACACCTTGCTGCTGCTGGCGGCACACCGCCCGGCCTGAACACCGGCCCGCATGGGCGCGGGTGTACCGTCGCGCGGCGGCACGGCGATGGCGTGCCCACCGGCATCACCCCACCCCACCCCCAGACCCACCCACACCGGAGCTGCACCGTGACCGCATTCCAGCCGCCCTGTCCATGCCATGCCTTCATCCACCTCGACCCGGACAAGATCCTGGCCGACCAGCGCGCTGGCGCAGGGCACAACCGCTGGCACCCCGACATCCAGCCCGCCGTGCGCATCGCCTCCGGCGCCACGGTCGAGATGCACACCATCGACGGCCTGGACCGCCAGATCCGGCCGGACACCACCGCCGCCGACCTGGCCTCCATCGACATGGGCCGCATCCACCCGCTGACCGGCCCGGTGTACGTGGAAGGCGCCGAAGCAGGCGACCTGCTGGCGATCAAGATCGAAGCGGTCAACACCGCCGACCACGGCTTCACCATGGTGATGCCGGGCTTCGGCTTCCTGCGCGAGCAGTTCAGCACGCCCTGCCTGGTGCACTGGAACCTGGCGGGCGGCTTTGCGACCTCGACCGACCTGCCTGGCGTGCGCATCCCGGCAGCACCCTTCATGGGCGTGATGGGGGTGGCACCCTCGCATGACCTGCTGCAGCGCATCAACCTGCGTGAAGCCGAGCTGCTTGGCCGCGGCGGTGCCGTGCTGCTGCCCGACACCACATCGGCCGTGCCGGACGACCTGGCCATCGCCAGCACCGGCTTGCGCACCATCGCGCCGCACGAGACCGGCGGCAACATCGACATCCGGCAACTGACTGCCGGCGCCACCTTGTACCTGCCGGTGTACCAGCCGGGCGCGCTGTTCTCGGCCGGCGATGCGCACTTTGCGCAGGGTGACGGCGAATCCTGCGGCACCGCCATCGAGACCAGCGCCAGCTTCGTCGCGACCTTTGAGCTGCTCAAAGGTGAAGCACGCCGGCGCAACCAGCGCGACCCGTCGTTCGCCTACCCGGGCCAGGCCGCCATGCCGGCAAGCGCTGCGCCGCGCCGCTACTACGCCACCACCGGCACGTCGGTGCACCGTGACGGCAGCCGCAATGAATCCGAGAGCCTGACGCTGGCCGCGCAAAACGCGCTGCACAACATGATCGAGCACCTGGTCGACACCCGCGGCCTGACCCCGGTGCAGGCCTATTGCCTGACCAGTGTGGCGGTCAACCTGAAAGTGAGCCAGGTGGTGAACGTGCCCAACCTGATCGTCAGCGCAGTGCTGCCGCTGGACATCTTCAGCAGCTGAGCGGGACAGGTGCTCAGTCGACGGCGCTGATGCCACGCCGCATGCGCATGGCTTTGCCGACACTGTCCAGTGCCGCATCACCCAGCAGCCGGGCGGCCATGGGCAGCAGTTCACGGTCTTCACGGGCGATGTGCTGCGCATACAAGGCGATGAACGGGTCGACATCGGCCGGCAGCAGCGGCGCTGCGGCGCCTGCGGCAATCTGCTGCAGGGCAACACGCAGGCGCTGCCAGTGCCATTCCAGTGCGCGGTGGTCGGCAGTCAAGGATGCAACCAGTTCCCGGATGCAGACCGCGTCCGACCCGGCCATCGAGGTGATCAGCGCGGGAAACAGATCCGTCTCCTCATCTGCGTGGTGGTCCTGGGCGGCGGTGTCGAAGTAGCGCAGCACGGCCGCTGCAGCAGTGCGCGCGTCAGCATCGGCGCCATGCCGGGCCAGGTGCGGCGGCAGCCGCTGCAGCGTTGCACATTGGTGCAGCACGCGGCCATGGCAGGCGGCGAGCATTTCCAGCGGCGCTTCAAAGCCGACGGCCGGCGCCGAGTGGCCAGGGATCTGGAGGCCCATGCGGATCTGCTCCTGTCTGCTGTGGCTGGCCGGGCCGGCGCGCACGCGCTGCGGCATGGGCCGACGGTGGTCGGGGCTAACGGTTGTCGGGGCAGACGGTGGTCGGGACAAACGGCCCGTGGTGTATTCAAGCCGGCTGCGCGGCCCATGCTACGCGTGGGCGCCAGACCCCGACAATCCAGCCATGGATTTTGTCAACCTTCCGATGCTGTCGGCCGCAGCGCTGGTCTTCTTCAGCGTGCTGACCGGGCTGTTCTCGGCACGCATCGGCTTTTCGTTCCTGCTGGTGTTTCTGGCTGCCGGCATGCTGGCTGGCGAAGACGGCCCGGGCGGGTTTCGCTTCGACAACTTCAAGCTGAGCTTCTGGGTCGGCACCCTGGCCCTGGCGGTCATCTTGCTGGCCGGTGGCATGCACACGGCCTATGCGCGCTTTCGCACCGGCTTGCGCCCGGCGCTGCTGCTGGCCACCGTCGGCGTGCTGATTTCAGCGGGCATCACGGCGCTGGCCGGCATGTGGTTTGTGGGGCTGGACTGGCGCACCGCCCTGCTGCTGGGCTCGATCGTCGGCTCGACCGACGCTGCTGCAGTGTTTGCGCTGCTGACCCGGTCCGGGGTGACGCTCAACGAGCGCGTGGCCGCGACGCTGGAAATCGAATCGGGCATGAACGACCCGATGGCGGTGTACCTCACCTTGGCGTTCATTGCCTTGCTGGCGTCCAGCCCCGGGTCGGGCGCGGCACCGCTGTCGGCCTGGTGGGCCATGGCCGTGTCCTTTGTGCAGCAGTTTGGCTGGGGCACGCTGGCTGGCGTGGCCGGTGGCTTTGGCTTTGCGCTGCTGCTGCAGCGGCTGACCGCGCTGCGCGCCGAAAACGGCATCCTGGTGCTGCTGACCCTGGCCGCCGGTCTGTCGATCTTTGCGGCCACCGGGCTGGTCGGCGGCTCCGGCTTTCTGGCCGTCTACCTGTTCGGCCTGATCGTTGCCAACCGGGCGGCCACGCTGGTGGCACCGACATTGACCGTGATGGACGGCTATGCCTGGCTGGCGCAGGCCGGCATGTTCTTGCTGCTGGGCCTGCTGGTGACGCCCAGTTCACTGGTCGATTCGGCGCTGCCGGCGCTGGCCGTGGTGCTGACACTGTTCTTCGTGGCGCGGCCTGCAGCGGTGTGGCTGTGCCTACGGCCGTTTCGCTTTTCGGCACGCGAGACCTGGTTCATCGCCTGGGTGGGCCTGCGCGGCGCGGTGCCCATCGTCCTGGCGCTGTTCCCGCTGCTGGCGGGCACCCCCCACGCCGCGCTGCTGTTCAACATCGCTTTCATGGTGGTGCTGGCCTCGCTGATGACCCAGGGCAGCACCATCGCGCACACCGCACGCTGGCTGGGGGTGGCCCTGCCCGACCCCAGCGACGAAACCCAGGTGCGCGCCGTGTTCCGCGACTTTCCGCTCGACCCGGACACCCGCATCGGCCAGGTCTGCGCGTTTTATGGCTTCCCGGTGCCGGCCGACCCGTCGCTGTCATTGGCCGACTGGATGGCGGTTGAACTGCGCCGCGCACCGGTGGCCGGTGACACGGTGCAGATCGGCACGGGCACCCTGGCCGTGCGCGAGGTCGAAGGCGGCAAGATCACGCGCATCGGCCTGGGCCTGGGCGACTGAACGGGCCGCCGGCCTGGGTCAGCGGCGCAGCGCGACCGCCAGCCCCCGCTGCACCCCTGGCCGTGCGGTGCAGGCCGCATACCAGCGCTGCACGTTCGGAAAATCGGCCAGATCAACCTGGTGCCGCGGATGGCGCCAGACCCAGCCCAGGATGGCGAAGTCGGCAATGCTGATCTCATCGGCAAACCAGGTGTGGGCGGCCAGGTGGCTGTCCATCACGCCGTACAGGCGCCGGGTTTCCTGCATGTAGCGCGCCAGCCCGTAGCGCTTGTCGTCGTCATTGGCCAGGCCAATGAAGTGGTGCACCTGGCCCGGGATCGGCCCAAAACTGCCCATCTGGAACATCAGCCATTCCAGCGCACGCAGGCGCCGCACCGGGTCGGCCGGCAAAAATTGCCCGGTCTTCTCGGCCAGGTAGACCAAGATCGCGCCCGACTCGAACAGCCCCAGCGGCTGGCCGCCCGGGCCGTCGGGGTCGAGGATGGCCGGGATCTTGTGGTTCGGGCTCAGCGCGACAAAGTCAGGCGCATGCTGTTCGCCCTGGGTGATGTCGACCACGTGCACCGCATAAGGCAGCGCCATTTCTTCCAGCGCCACGCTGATCTTGCGGGCATTGGGGGTGTCAAACGCATACAGCTCAATGGTCAAGGGGATGCTCCGGTTGAAGGCCTGGTGGCGACAGCCTGGGCAGACCCAGTGTCACCGCAACTGACCCGCACTCTCGCACAACGCGGCCTTGTTCAGCCGGTCTCCGGCGCCGCGCCGGGGCGTTGGCTCAGCGGTCGCCGTCGGGCGTCGCCGGTCACTGCGTCCGCAGCTCGCGATCGCCCTGGTCGCTGCAACTGCGGTCTGTTTCATGCCCGTCAACTCGGTCACGGTGCTCTGGGCTGTGGGTGTCCAGCCGGGTCAGGTGCGGCCCGTCGCGCCCCTACCCGGGCAGCGTCGACCCCGAGGGTGAGACGCCAATTTGGTAGCGGCTGGCTCGTGCAGCCAGCCGCCGTGGCCCGCAATCAGGCGCAGTGGCTGGCGCGCTGTGTGCAGTCGCCGCCTGACGCGGCTGCCAGGGGATTGCCAGAAACCATCGCCGCAAAGCAAAACGGCGACCCTTCTGGGGCCGCCGTCGCCTCTAAGTGCTTGTCACACCAAGGAAAGCTTTGGTGGCCTGGGGCGGAATCAAACCACCGACACGCGGATTTTCAATGCCTATCCACGCTTTTCGGTGGCTGTCACCACACGCAAATCCATTACGAATCAGGCACTTGGAGCGCACTCATGAGCAGTCGAGAGCAGCCTTGCGCACCTGCTGGACATCGCCAACGTCAGATTCAGCGTCAGACGCGAGGCGGTGCAGGCAGAGTGTAGTGCAGTCCCACCGGCACCCGCTATAGGCTAGGCACCATCTTCGGTCGGAGCCGGGCAGGCTCTCATTAGGCATCTTAAATCGAGGATTAAGCGCTTAGTGCTCGAATAGACGAGCTGTTCTGGGATTCTGAGGCAAGCTGAGCTATCATGCTCGTGAAATCGAGCTTTCTCCCTCTAATCCTCGTTTAATCGCTCATGAAGGTCACGCAGTCAGCCATGCTCTCCCCACGCCAGCGGCAGGAGTGCGCGCGCCTGGGAGCGCGGCTCGCGCGGCTGCGCACCGCCCGCAAGGTCAAGCAGACCGATGCCGCGCTGCGCTCTGGTCTGTCGCGCAACACGGTCTACCGGCTTGAAAAAGGCGAGCCCGGCTTGGCGCTCGGCCAAATCCTTCGCTACCTCGACGCCATCGCGCCGGGCACCTCGCTGCTGGACCTGCTGGCCGAGACCGACCCAGCGCTGCGCACCCTGGAGGCCCGCGAAAAGACCCAGCGCGTACGGGACATGACCGCGGCGGAACTCGACGAACTGCGGTTCTGAAGGCCAGACCAGAATGGCCGCCACTGAGTCGAAGCTGATGGTCTTTGCGCACCTGGGCCAGGACTGGGCGCCCTGCGGCCAGCTGCTGATGACGGAAGAAGGCCAGCACGTCCTCGCATCGAGCTTTGCCTACGGCCTGAACTACCTCCGTCGCCCCGACGCGCTGGAGGTCGACCCGGTGAGCCTGGGCATTGCGGACCGGGAGCAGGTGCTGGGCAAACGGCTTCTGCCGGCCAACGGGCTGCCGCTGTTCGGCGGCATCCGCGACGCTGCGCCCGACGCCTGGGGGCGGCGGGTCATCGAAGCGAAGCTCAAGGTGCCGGCCAACAGCCTGCCGGAGTCGCAGTACCTGCTGCACGCCGGCAGCGACCGGGTCGGCGCGCTCGACGTCCGTGGGGCCATCAACGACGGGCCGACACCGGGCAACAACGCCCCGCATGCGCTGGAGTACCTGATGGACGCCGCTGAGCGCATCGAGGACGGGCTGCCGATTCCGGCCCACCTGGAGGCCATCTTCGTGGACGGGACGGCACTCGGTGGCGCCCGGCCCAAGGCCTCCGTGCGCGACGAGCACGGCGTGCTCTGGCTGGCCAAGTTCAGCAGCCGCAGGGATGGCTTCGACATTCCGGCCATCGAGTGCGCCGCACTGCGGCTGGCGGCTGCGGCTGGACTCACGGTGCCACCGGTGGAGGTCCGCACCATGGGCGCACGCAAGGTCATGCTCATCCGCCGCTTCGACCGCTATTGGGCCGAGCCGGGCAAGACGCCTGGCGCCGAAGACGACCTGATGGCGACCCAACCAGGGCACGGAAGGGCCGAGCACCGGTTGGCTTTCGTGAGCGGCCTCACGCTGGTGGGCTGCGACGAGACCGAGTCGCGAACCAAGGCCTACACGGACCTGGCGCAAGCGGTGCGCAGTCACTGCCACCCGGGTGTCATCCGCGCCGACAACGCTGAGCTGTTCAAGCGCATGGTCTACAACATCCTGGTCAGCAACGACGACGACCACCTGCGCAACCACGCCTTCATCTGGGACCCGCGCCTCGCTGGCTGGCGCCTGAGTCCGCTCTACGACGTGTTGCCGCGCGCCAGCCACGCCACCGAGCGCTTCCTGCACCTGGGCGTTGGTCCTCAGGGGCGGCTGGCCACGCTCGACAACGCCATCGAGGCGCACGAGATGTTCACGCTGTCGCGCGCCGCGGCCTGCAGGATGATGGCCGACGTCTGGCGCGTCGTGCGGGAGTGGAAGGTCTACTTCGAGCGCTTCGGCGTGCCGGCGGCGGAAATCGACAAGGCCGCGCCAGCCTTCCGCCACATCGACGATGTGTCCACTCCGGCGCTGCGCAAGCTGCTGTCGCAACAGCCTCCCGAACAGGACGCCTGCCGCCCTGGTCTTGCATGACGAGGAGGCAACCGTGAGGGCCCACTACGCGCACCTGCAGTCGGATGACGGCGCCCGCTGGCTCGAGCGTGCTGTGGGGAAAGCGCTCGACCGGATGTGAGGCATCAGCCTGGGCTGCTCCAGGCCCGGCGCCGCGCACCGGACTCCAACGCGCATGTCGTCCGGCTTCGTGCCCTCGTGTGCGGTCTGGGCATGCGGTTCGCCCTTGTGGTCTGCCCGGGCTTGACCATTGCTGGCGCCCGTTCGCTGACGGCCGCCGGCGGCGCGATGGCCGAAGGCGTGGCCACCTCGGCCACGGCCGAAGTCTGCAGCGCCTGCGCCGATTTCGCACGCATCACTG
>CAWJOQ010000037.1:0-60918 GCA_963844485.1 uncultured beta proteobacterium | reverse complement strand
GCGGTGATGACGCGGCGCACCGACTCCTCGGCGTTGTCCTGCACATGCTGCATGTAGGCGGCCACGGTGGCAGGCCCCATTGCGCCACCATGGCCCGCAGCTCCTGCACGCCTTTCTCGTTGGCGGCGATCTGGGCGCGCAGGTCGGCCACGGTCTGGTCGGGGTTGCGCGCCGGCCAGGGGCCGCTGGCCAGCAGCGCGCGCAGCTCGGCCTCCAGCAGGTGGCCGTCGCGCACCAGCAGCTGGTTGTCGATCAGCACGCCCTCCTCGTCGATGGGCGTGGAGAACGGCGGCACCGAGCCCGGCGTGATGCCGCCGATGTCGGCATGGTGGCCGCGGCTGGCGACGTAGAACTGCGGGCCTGCTGGCGGCCGTCATCCAGGTACACCGGCGTGACCACCGTCACGTCGGGCAGGTGCGTGCCGCCGTGGTAGGGGTCGTTGAGCACGTACACATCGCCGGGCTGCATCGCCGGGGTTGCGCGGCGATCACCGTCTTGATCGATTCGCTCATCGAGCCCAGGTGCACCGGCATGTGCGGCGCGTTGGCGATCAGCTGCGCCGTCGGCGTCGAACAGCGCGCAGCAGAAGTCCAGCCGCTCCTTGATGTTGACCGAGTGGGCGGTGTTCTGCAGCCGCAGGCCCATCTGCTCGGCGATGTTCATGAACAGGTTGTTGAACACCTCCAGCATCACCGGGTCGGCCGCGGTGCCGACGGCCTGGCGGCTGCTGCGCGCGGCGCACGCGCTGCAGCAGCAGTCGCCGCGCGCGGCTGGCGCGGGCCTGCCAGCCGGGCTCGACCACCGTGGTGGCGTTGCGCTCGGCGATGATGGCCGGGCCGGCGACGCGTGGCGCCCGGCCGCAGCGCCTCGCGCTGGTACAGGCCGGCCTCGCGCCAGGCGTCGGCCTGCCTCGTCGGCCGCAGTGCATGGGCACCCGGCGCAGCGGCTGGCGCCGTCGGCTGCTGCTGCGGCGCATCGGCGGCCGCGCGCGTCGGCCAGGCGCCTCGGCCGGCGCCGATGGCCTCGACCGACACCGCCTCGATCACCAGCGCCCGGCCCGGCATGCAGGAAGGCGAAGCGCTGGCGGTAGGCCGGCCTCGAAGGCGGCGCGCAGCGCTGCCGGCTGCAGCGCCGCCAGCGCCACCGGCAGCGCGGTGTCGGTGCCCTGGTAGCGCAGCTGCAGGCGCTGCACCGCGGCGGATGCGGCCGCGCGGCACGCCCTGGCGCCAGCACCTCGGCCACGGCGGCGTCGGCCAGCGTGGCCAGGCGCTGGCGCGCGGCCGTGCAGGCCGGCGTCGTCCAGCGGCAGTTCGATCGAGGCCTCGCGCATCGCGATCTGGTCGGCCAGGCCCATGCCGTAGGCCGACAGCACGCCGGCCAGCGGGTGGATCAGCACCTGCTGCATGCCCAGGGCGTCGGCCACCGCGCAGGCATGCTGGCCGCCGGCGCCGCCGAAGCACTGCAAGGTGTAGCCGGTCACGTCATAGCCGCGCGCCACCGAGATGCGCTTGATCGCATTGGCCATGCTGGCCACGGCGATCTGCAGCGCACCGGCGGCCACCGCCTCGGCCGTGGTCGGCGTGCCGGTGGCCTGGCTGATGCGCGCGGCCAGGGCATCAAAGTGCTGGCGCACCACCGCCGCGTCCAGCGGCTGCTCGGCCGTCGGCACCGAACACCGCCGGAAAATGCGCCGGCTGGATGCGGCCCAGCAGCACATTGGCGTCGGTCACCGCCAGCGGCCCGCCGCGCCGGTAGGCGGCCGGGCCCGGGTTGGCGCCGGCCGACTCGGGCCCCACGCGCAGGCGGGCGCCGTCGAAGCGGATGATCGACCCGCCGCCAGCGGCCACGGTGTGGATGGCCATCATCGGCGCGCGCATGCGCACGCCGGCCACCTGGGTGTCGAAGGCGCGCTCGAAGGCGCCGGCGTAGTGGCTGACGTCGGTGCTGGTGCCGCCCATGTCGAAGCCGATCAGCCGCAGACCTGCGGGCGCGCCCGGCGCCTGGTCTGGCGCCAGCGCCAGGTCGGCGGCCGACCGCTCGGCGGTGCGCACCATGCCGACGATGCCGCCGGCCGGGCCGGACAGGATCGCGTCCTTGCCCTGGAAGCGGTGGGCCTCGGTCAGCCCGCCCGAGCTCTGCATGAAGTACAGCGGCACGCCCGGCATCTGGCCGGCCACGCGGTCGACATAGCGCTGCAGGATGGGGCTCAGGTAGGCATCGACCACGGTGGTGTCGCCACGCGGCACCAGCTTGATCAGCGGGCTGACCTGGTGCGACACGCTGACCTGGGCAAAGCCGATGGCGCGCGCCACGGCGGCGGCCGCCAGCTCATGCACCGGGTTGCGCCAGCCATGCATCAAGACGATGGCGCAGGCGCGCACGCCGGCATCGAACACCGGCTGCAGCGCGGCCTGCAGCGCGGCAGCGTCCAGCGGCTGCAGCAGCGCGCCCTGCGCGTCCAGCCGTTCGTCAGCCTCGACCACCGACGCGTACAGCAGCTCGGGCAGCACGATGTGGCGGTCGAACAGGCGCGGGCGGTTCTGGTAGGCGATGCGCAGCGCGTCGCCGAAGCCGCGGGTGATCACCAGCACGGTGCGGTCGCCCTTGCGCTCCAGCAGGGCATTGGTGGCCACGGTGGTGCCCATCTTCACGCTGTCCACCAGCGTCGGGCGTGATGGCGTCGCCCGGCGGCCAGGCCCAGCAGGCGGCGCATGCCTTCCACTGCGGCGTCGGCATAGTGCTCGGGGTTGTCGGACAGCAGCTTGGCGGTGGCCAGGCTGCCGTCGGGCCGGCGGCCGACGATGTCGGTGAAGGTGCCGCCACGGTCGATCCAGAACTGCCAGCGGGGGGTGGTGGTGGCCATCGAAATGCTCTCGGTCGTGCTGCATCGGCGCAGTATCTCCGGCCGGGTTTGTTCGGGGCCTGGCACGGCGCATGCACGCAGTCTTGCCGATATGCTCTGCCCCCACCGCCCACCCCACGCAGGAGTTCGCATGCTGTCCTTCCCAGCCATCCACCGCCGCCTCGGCCGCACCCTGCTGGCCACGGCCTGCCTCGGCGGCCTGCTCGCCAGCGCCGCCCAGGCCCAGACCAAGTGGGACCTGCCGGCGGCCTACAGCGCCAGCAACTTCCACACCGAAAACCTGGTGCAGTTCGCCGCCGATGTCGACAAGGCCACCGCCGGCAAGCTCAAGATCACGGTGCATGCCAATGCGGCGCTGTTCAAGGCGCCCGAGATCAAGCGCGCGGTGCAGGGCGGCCAGGCGCAGATCGGCGAGATCCTGCTGGCCAACTTCAGCAATGAATGGCCGATCTACGCCGCCGACGGCCTGCCCTTCCTGGCCGACAGCTACGACGAGGCCGCCAAGCTCTACAAGGTGCAGAAGCCGCTGCTCGAGAAGAAGCTGGCCGAGCAGGGCATGCAGCTGCTGTACGCCGTGGCCTGGCCGCCGCAGGGCATCTTCGCCAAGAAGCCGATCAACAGCGCGGCCGACCTGAAGGGCGTGAAGTGGCGCGCCTACAGCCCCAGCACCGGCCGCATCGCCGAGCTGGTGGGCGCCCAGCCCGTCACCGTGCAGGCCGCCGAACTGAGCCAGGCCATGGCCACCGGCGTGGTCGAGAGCTACATGTCGTGCGGCGCCACCGGCTACGACACCAAGACCTACGAACACCTGAAGTTCTACATCGACACCCAGGCCTGGCTGCCCAAGAACGCGGTGATCGTCAACAAGGCCGCCTTCGACGCGCTGGACGCCGGCGCCAAGGCCGGCCTGCTGAAGGCCGGCGCCGACGCCGAGACCCGCGGCTGGGCCACCAGCCAGGCCAAGAACACCGAGTACCTGGACCTGCTGAAGAAAAACGGCATGACCGTGCTCGCGCCGTCGGCCCAGCTCAAGGCCGACATGAAGAAGGTCAGCGACACCATGCTGAAGGAGTGGCTGGACAAGGCCGGGCCCGAAGGCAAGGCCATGGTCGATGCCTTCATGAAGTGAGGCCGGCCCCGTGCGGCGCGCGCTGAACCACCTGTACGACGGCGCGGCCGCCCTGGGCGCGCTGTGCCTGGTGCTGCTGCTGGTGATGGTGATGCTGGGCATCGCCGGGCGCGCGCTGCATTTCCACCTGCCCGGCACCGACGCCTATGCCGGCTACCTGATGGCAGCCGCCGGCTTTCTGGCGCTGGCGCACACGCTCAAGCGCGGCGAGCACATCCGCGTCACGCTGCTGCTCAGCCACCTGCAGGGCCGCGCCCGCCGGGCGCTGGAACTGTGGTCTCTGGCAGCGGCCACCGGCCTGGCCGGGCTTGCTGGCCTTCTACAGCGCCAGGCTGGTGTGGCAGAGCCATGCCTTCCAGGACATCTCCACCGGCAACGACGCCACCCCGCTGTGGCTGCCGCAGCTGAGCATGGCCATCGGCACCTGGGTGCTGCTGGTCGCCTTTGCTGGATGAGCTGGTGCTGGAATGGCGCGGCCTGCGCGCCCGGCCAGACAACGGCGAGATGCTGCGCAATGAATGACCTGGCCATCACCGCGCTGCTGATCGGCACCCTGCTCGCCATCCTGGGCAGCGGGGTGTGGATCGGGCTGACGCTCTCGGGCGTGGCCTGGATCGGCATGCAGCTGTTTTCCAGCCGCCCGGCGGGTGACGCCATGGCGGTCACCATCTGGGGGTCCAGCAGCAGCTGGACCCTGACCGCGCTGCCGCTGTTCATCTGGATGGGCGAGATCCTGTTCCGCACCCGGCTGTCGAGCGACATGTTCCGCGGCCTGGCGCCCTGGGTGCAGGCCCTGCCCGGGCGGCTGCTGCACACCAATGTGATCGGCTGCACCATCTTTGCCGCGGTCTCCGGCAGCAGCGCCGCCACCTGCGCCACCATCGGCAAGATGACCCTGCCCGAGCTGAAGCGCCGCGGCTACCCCGACGACATCGCCATCGGCTCGCTGGCCGGCGCCGGCACCCTGGGCCTGCTGATCCCGCCGTCGATCATCATGATCGTCTACGGTGTGTCGGCCGATGTGTCGATCGCCAAGCTGTTCATGGCCGGCGTGCTGCCGGGGCTGCTGCTGGCCGGGCTGTTCTCGGGCTACCTGGGCGTGTGGGCGCTGCTCAACCCGGGGCGCGTGCCGCCGGCCGACCCGCCGATGTCGCTGCGGCAAAAGTTGGGCGAAAGCCGCCACCTGATCCCGGTGGTGCTGCTGATCGCCGCGGTGCTGGGCAGCATCTACACCGGCGTGGCCACCGCCACCGAAGCCGCCGGTGTGGGCGTGGTCGGCGCGCTGCTGCTGTCGGCGCTGCAGGGCTCGCTGAGCTGGTCCACCTTCAAAGCGTCGCTGATGGGCGGCACCCGGCTGTACTGCATGATCGCGCTGATCCTGGCCGGCGCCAGCTTCCTGACCCTGGCCATGGGCTACATCGGCCTGCCGCGCCACCTGGCTGAATGGATCGGCAGCCTGAACCTGGCGCCGGTGGGCCTGCTGGCGGCGCTGATGGTGTTCTACATCCTGCTGGGCTGCTTTCTCGACGGCATCAGCATGGTGGTGCTGACCATGGGCGTGATCCTGCCCACGGTGCAGAAGGCCGGCATCGACCTGGTGTGGTTCGGCATCTTCGTGGTGCTGGTGGTCGAGATGGCGCAGATCACGCCGCCGGTGGGCTTCAACCTGTTTGTGCTGCAGGGCATGACCCAGCGCGAGATCAGCTGGCTGTCCAAGGTGACGCTGCCGTTCTTCATGCTGATGCTGCTGGCAGTCAGCCTGATCTGGCTGTTCCCCGGCATCGTCACCGCACTGCCCGCGCGCATGTGAGCCTGCGGCAGCGGCTGCCCGGCAGCGCCGCCGTCGCATCAAGCCAGCACCAAACTGGGGCCAAACAGGGGCCAAACACCCGGCATATCGCGGGATGCCGGCCGGCGCCGCTGCCTAGCATGCAGGCAGCTGACATGTCGCCACGGCCCGGGCGGCATGGGGCAGCGGACCGCCCGAGGAATTTGAATGTCTGATCTGTCCCTGCCGCCGCTGTCGCTGGTGCCCCTGCCGACGCTGGATGCCGATGCCCTGCCCGCCCCCGCGCAAGAGCCGGCTCCAGGCCAGACCGCGCGGCGGGCCGTCAGCACCCTGCCCTGGCCGGCCCCGCCCTGCATCGGCTATGCACTGCCGGCAGCCCTGGGTGCGCCAGAACCCTGCGAGCTGGAAGGCCCCAATGGCAAGGTCAACGCCGGCAGGCTGCTGGCCATCGACCTCGACGCCGGCCAGGTGCAGGTGCTGATTCCGCCCGGCCGCACCCCGCTGACGCTGCGCTTCACCCAATTTCGCCGCCTGAGCCTGCTGCGCCCGCTGGAACCCCTGCCCGACAGCAGCCACAGCCACGAGGCCACCACCCCGCTGCTGCCGCAGAACCTGCTGCAGCCCTACCGCCTGCGCTTCAAGGACGGCAGCACCGCCCAGGTCTCCAGCGTCGGCCTGCTCGACAAGCCGCTGGGCCTGTTCACCTTCAGCCCCATCGACCGGGACGGCCGGCTGCTGCGCAGCCTGTACCCGCGGCCGATGCTGGTGGCGGTGGAAGCCGCGCCCGCCGGTGCGCCGCCCGGCGACGACCAGCAAGACACCGCGCCGATGGCGCTGGACGAGCTGCCCGGTGCGCAGGCAGCGCAGCCGCCGACGCTGGGCGACATGCTCAGCGGCGGCAAGATCAGCACGGCCGAGCAGCTGGCCAAGGCCATCGACCAGCAGGCCAAGATGCCGATGGTGCGCATCGGCGAGGCCCTGGTGGGCCTGGGCTTCATCACCGAGGCTGCAACTGGCCGACGCGCTGAAGCTGCAGTCGGCCGACCGCCGCCTGCCGCTGGGCGAGTTGCTGGTCAGCAAGCGGCTGGTGACGCCGCGCCGACCTGCAGACCGCGCTGTCGCGCAAGATGGGCTATCCCGATCGTCGACGTCGAGGCCTTCCCGGTCGAGAACGAAGCCGCGCTGCGCCTGCCGCTGACCGGTGGCGCGCCGCCTGACGGCGCTGCCGCTGATGATGCGCGCCGGCCGCCTGGTGGTGGCGCTGGAAGACCCGTCGGCACGCGACGGCCATCGACGAGATCGAGTTCAGCGCCCAGTGCAAGGTGCTGCCGGTGCTGGCCCGCGCCGGCACCCTGGCGTGCGCCATCGAACGGGTCTACCAGCGCCTGGGCAAGGACAGCATCGAGCCCTCGGCCGACCTGGTCGCGGCGCTTCAACTTCGACGTCGACGGTGCGACAACGCCAACAAGCTGCTCGCCAACCTGGAGCAGGAGCAGAGCGCACGGCAGCCGCGAGGACGAGACGCCGATCGAGCAGAGCGACAACTCGCTGGTGCGGCTGATCAACACCATGATCCTGGAGGCCAAGCAGGGCGGCGTGTCCGACATCCACATCGAATGCCAGCCCGGCACGCAGAAGGTGCAGGTGCGCTTTCGGCGCGACGGCGTGCTCAAGCCCTACATCGAGCTGCCGCACACCTACCGCAGCGCGCTGGTGGCGCGCATCAAGATCATGTGCGACCTCGACATCTCCGAGCGCCGCAAGCCGCAGGACGGCAAGATCAACTTCGGCCGCTGGTCGCAGGGCCAGAAGCTGGAGCTGCGGGTGGCCACCATCCCCACCGCCAACGGCCTGGAAGACGTGGTGATGCGCCTGCTGGCCAGCGCCAAGACCCTGCCGCTGGAAGGCATGGGCATGCAGCCCGACACCCTGGCCAAGCTGAAGGCGGCGGTCGAGCGGCCCTACGGCATGGTGCTGTGCGTGGGCCCCACCGGCAGCGGCAAGACCACCACCCTGCATGCCGCGCTGGGCCACATCAACACCCCCGAGCGCAAGATCTGGACCGCCGAAGATCCGGTGGAAATCACCCAGCCCGGCCTGCGCCAGGTGCAGGTCAATCCCGAAGATCGACTGGACCTTCGCCAAGGCGCTGCGCGCCTTCTTGCGCGCCGACCCCGACGTGGTGATGGTGGGCGAGATCCGCGACGCCGAAACCGCCGGCATGGCGGTGGAGGCCAGCCTCACCGGCCACCTGGTGATGAGCACCCTGCACACCAACAGCGCACCCGAGACGGTGACCCGGCTGCTGGACATGGGCATGGACCCGTTCAGCTTTGCCGACAGCCTGCTGGCGGTGCTGGCCCAGCGCCTGGTGCGCCGGCTGTGCAAGCACTGCGTCACCAGCCGCCCGGCCACGCGCCGAAGACCTGCAGGGCCTGGTCGACGGCTACCTGTTCGTCCTACCCCGACGCCAGCCAGCGGCCCGACGGCGACGCCCTGCTGGCCGACTGGACCGCGCGCTTCGGCGTCGAAGGCCGGCTGCTGCACCACCACGCGCCGGGCTGCAGCCACTGCGACAACAGCGGCTATGCCAGCCGGGTGGGCCTGCATGAGCTGCTGGTGGTCAGCCGCGAACTGCGCCACCTGATCCAGACCAGCGCCCGCGCCGAGCAGCTGCAGCAGGCGGCCATGAACGAAGGCATGCGCACCCTGCGCCAGGACGGCATCCTGAAGGTGCTGGCCGGGCTGACCAGCGATCGAAGAGGTGCGGGCGATCAGCAACAACTGAGCGCGCCGGTCGCGCTCAGGGTTTGCGCCAGCGCACCTTGTCGGCGGCAAACATCTGGCCCAGCTCGCCGTTGTCGGACAGCGTGTTGACTGCCGCCTGCAGCGCCAGCGCCAGGTCTTCGTTCTGCTTCTTGACCGCCATGCCGATCACCCAGCCGTCCTTCATGCGCGGCACGGGCAGCGGCTCGATGGCAAAGCGGGCATCGCCCGCCAGCACCGATTCCAGCTCCGACGCATGGCCGGCGGCGGCCACCACCTCGCCGCGCTGCAGCATGGCCGCGGCCTCGGTGCCGTCCTTCAGCTGGGTGGTCAGCTGCTCGCGGTACTTGCCGCTGTCGGTGCCGATCAGCAGCCAGCCGGCCAGGCTCTGGCCCGGCACGGCGATCTTCTGGCCGGCCAGGTCGTCCAGGCTGTCCAGCTTGGGCGCCTTGGCCAGGTCGCGGGCGATCATCACCCGCTCGCGGTAGTAGGGCGCGAAGATGCTGCACCTGCGGGTTGCCGGCCATCAGCGGCCGGTCCACCGGCACATGCAGCAGCACGTCGGCCGGGCCGAAGCCCAGGTAGTGCCCGCGCCACACCAGGTTGCGCAGGTCGTCGTTCATGTTCTCGTCGGCGGTGAAGGCCAGCAAGCTGGGCTTGACCCCCAGCGCCTGGGCCAGCGCGCCGGCCAGCGCCACGTCGATGCCCTGGCCGCCCGCATGGAAGGGCGGCATGTCGTTGTAGATGCCCACGATCAGCGTGCCGCGCTCGCGGATGCGCTGCAGCGCCGGCTTGTCCTGGGCCCAGGCCGGCCAGGCCAGCGTGGCCGCTGCGGCGGCGCCGGCCTGCAGCAGGGCGCGGCGTCGCCGCGTGTCGGGGGAATGTGTCATGCGCTTGTCTCCAAAGGTCGTGGCCCGCGCCAGCCGGCGGCACACCGCCAGCATGACCGGGCTGCCAGGCATCTGCCCGGGCGCTGTCGTGGTGGGCAACGGAAGTGGGCAACGGTAATGGGCAACGGGCCGCGGTCAGCGGGCAGCAGCGTGTTTACAGCGGCCGCTCGCGGCGTGTCTCGAGGTAGGACTTGATCGCCCAGGTGGCTTCCTGGTTCAGGATGCCTTCGAACGGCGGCATGTACACCGCACCGTTGCGCACCTTGCCGCGCCGCACGCTGCTGGCGTAGTACTCGTCATTGTCTTTCACGCAGCTGGCCTTCTTCTTGACGTCCTTCTGGCTGGCACAGTCGTTGTCCAGCTTGCGCAGGTCCGGGGCGATGCCACCGGAAATCGCCTCCAGGCCATGGCAGCGGGCGCAATTCTGGTTGTAGGCCGAGCTGCCCAGGTCGACGGCCTTGGCGTTGTCGCGGTAGGGGTTCTCGGCGCGCCACTGCTCGCCCAGAGGCGGCAGCCCCGTGGTGTCGACGGCTTGCGGCGTCACATCGCCATGGGCAGCCGCCAGGCCGGTGGCCAGCGCCAGCGCGGCCGACAGCAGGGTGCGGGCCAGACGGCGCGGTGCGCCGGCGGTGGCTGTTGCCGTGGTGGCGGCGGTTGCGGGGTGTGTCATGGGGGAGTCTCCGTGCGGGGTTGAAACAGGTTTGGCAGCCAAGACTGCAATCAACGTGCCACCGCACCTGCGGTCTGCGCCGGCCGCCCCAGTACGGGCAGCGCCGGACACCCTTGCTGAAAAATCGAACGCTGCACAGGCCCCGCAGTACCATGGCAGGCTGCACCAACAGGCACTGTGCAAAATTGAGACAAGGCACGGCGGCCCGGCCCTTGCAATGGCCTGGTGTTGCGACCGGCAGCTGCCTCGTGCGCAGACAGACCAGCGGCCCATCGGCGGTGAGCCGGCGCAAGACAAGAACACGGCGCCCCAGGCGCCCGCCCATGGAGACAAGCCGCCCAGTGCGGCCCAGGAGCACACAGCATGCGAGGACCGCTTCATTCCGCATTCAGGGGAGCCCCGGAACCGGCACGCGCCGCGGCGCCGACGACCCCGAGCGGCCGATCGCGTCGAGCCTGAAGCTCGGCCCGGACCATGTCGACGCCATCGACCAGAGCCACGAGCGCTGCGCCGCGCTGGGCGTGTCGCGCATCGAGCGGCCCGACTACAACCCGCTGGGCCGCAGCGACCTGGCAGTGGTGCGCGACCGCAACCTGCGCCTGCACGACCAGGCCGCGCCGGTGATGGAGATGCTCTACGAGCAGATCATCAACACCGACAGCATGGTGGTGCTGTGCGACGCCACCGGCACCATCATCCACAGCATCGGCGACGACGATTTCCTGGCCCGCGCCAGCAAGGTGGCGCTGCAGCCGGGCGTGAACTGGAGCGAGACCGACCAAGGGCACCAATGCCATCGGCACCGCGCTGATCGAGGAAGTGCCCACGCTCGTGCACGCCGACGAGCACTACATGCACGCCAACCACTTTCTCACCTGCTCGGCCGCGCCCATCCTCGACCCGCGCGGCAACATCCTGGGCGTGCTCGACGTCACCGGCGACCACCGCAGCTTCCACCAGCACACCATGGCGCTGGTGAAGATGTCGGCGCGCATGATCGAGAACCACTGGCTGACCGACGACTACCGCAACGTGATGCGGCTGCACTTCCACAGCCGGGTCGAGTTCATCGGCACGCTGATGGAAGGCATCCTGGCGGTCAGCGCCGACGGCAAGCTGGTGGGCGCCAACCGCGGCGCGCTGGAGCAGCTGGGCCTGCAGCGGCGCGGCGCTGCGCATGCACAGCCTGACGACGCTGTTCGGCACCACCGTCGGCGCGCTGGTCGACCGCTTCCGCAGCCCGCTGGCCACGCCGATGCCGGTGCAGCTCAACGGCGGCCGCCAGCTGCACATCCATGCCCGCTTCAACTGGCCGGTGTGGGCCAGCCTGTCCGAGGCCGTGGCGGGCACGCCGCCGGCACAGTCGCCGATGCAGTCGCCGAATCAGCCGCCCACCACAGGCACGGTGCCCATGGCGGCCACCCCCGGCCAGGCCGACACAGCGGCCCAGGGCGACGCTGCGCCGCGCATGGCAGCGGGCGCGGCCGCTGGCGGCCTGGCCCAGCTGTGCACCGGCGACACGCAGATCGCCAGCGTGGTCGACAAGATCCGCCGCGTGCTCGACCGCGACATCCCGATGCTGATCCTGGGCGAGACCGGCACCGGCAAGGAACTGCTGGCGCGCGCCATCCATGTGGACTCGGTGCGCGCCAAGCAGCCCTTCGTGGCGGTGAACTGCGCCTCCATCCCCGAGACCCTGATCGAGGCCGAACTGTTCGGCTACGAGGACGGCGCCTTCACCGGCGCCCGGCGCAAGGGCGCGGTGGGCAAGATCGTGCAGGCCAACGGCGGCACGCTGTTCCTCGACGAGATCGGCGACATGCCGGTGGCGCTGCAGGCCCACCTGCTGCGGGTGCTGCAAGAGCGCCAGGTCACGCCGCTGGGCAGCAGCAAGAGCGTGGCGGTCGATGTCTCGATCATCTGCGCCACCCACCGCAACCTGCGCGAGATGATCGACCGCAAGCAGTTCCGCGAGGACCTGTTCTACCGCCTGAACGGCCTGGCCGTGCGCCTGCCCGCGCTGCGCGAGCGCAGCGACCTGCTGGCCCTGGTGCGCCGCATCCTCGACCAGCTGGCCGAGCCCAGCGGCCGGCCGCGCCGGCTGCAGCCCGACAGCGACGTGCTGCGCCTGTTCCAGCATTACCCCTGGCCCGGCAATGTGCGCCAGCTGTTCAATGTGCTGCGCACCGCCGCAGTGATGGCCGCCAACGAGCCGACCATCACCCGCGGGCACCTGTCCGACGATTTCCTCGAAGAAGCGCTGGCCAGCTTGCCCCCGGCCGCTGGCGTGGACCCGGCTGCAGGCCTGGCGCCGGCCCCGGCGGCCAACCCAGCCGGGCCCGCCAGAACAGCCGAAACGCCCAGCCCGGCCAGCCCAGCCAACGCCGCCAACGCCGCCACGCCGCCCCAGCGGGCCCGGCCCAGCAGCCGGTGGCGCCGGAGCCACCGCGCTGGTCGGGTGAAACCGCCACGGCGCCGCAATCGCTGGAGGAGATGGAAATCGACGCCATCGTGCGCGCCGTCGATGCCGCCGGCGGCAACATCTCCGAGGCGTCCAAGCGCCTGGGCATCAGCCGCAACACCATCTACCGCAAGCTGCGCTGGAACCAGCCGAAGTAGCGCGCAGGCCCTGCGGATCAGGGCCTGCTGGCAGGTGGGGCAGATGTTGCAGGTGCGGCAGTTGGGGCAGACGGGGCAGTTGCGGCCGCAGGGGCGGCAGGGGTCGTCGGCAGCACCGGCGCGGCGAGCACTTCTGGCTCCACCTGGCGCCAGGCGCGCTGCCAGTTGATGCCATGCCAGGGCGCGGTCTGCCAGCCTGCGGGCAGGCCCGGCCAGCCCGGCGCCGGGGCGGTCTCGTCATCGCCGCGCTCGACTGCCGCGCGGGCCTGCGCCAGCAGCGCGTCCCAGTAGCGCGCCTGCACCGCCGCCGCATCGGCGGCCAGCAGCGGCCCCTGCTCGCCGACAAAGCGCAGCGCAGGGCCATCGGCTGGCCGCCAGGGCCGCCAGCTGCGCAGCGGCCAGCGCCAGCATGGCCAGGTCGGCGTCGCGGCCGTCTGGTGGCCCGGCACCCTGCAGCAGCCCATGGGCCACCCACAGCGCCGGCGCACCGGCCGGGGCGATGCGCCACACCGTCACCCAGCGCTGGTCGCTGCGCGGCAGCCGCCACCAGTCGAACGGGCCCAGCCGGCCCTGCGCCCCCTGCAACAGCAGCGTCGGGCAGGTGGATCGGGTGCTCGCCCAGGTCGTCGGCCGCCGCGCCCAGGCGCAGGCGCAGGCGGTCCACGCAATAGGGGCATTGCTGCGCCATCGCGTCGGCCACGGCCGCATGGGCCCAGTGGCGCAGCGCTGGTGCTGGTGTGTGCTGGTGTGGATGTGGCTGCGGCTGCAGCGCGTGCGCTGCGTCCAGCAGCCCGGCCACGCCCAGCACCAGCTCCGGCCTGGCCCAGGGGCTGATGACATCGCTGATCGGGCGGCCCAGCTGGGCGCGCACCTGGCAGTCCAGCGCCCGGCCCCAGGCCGGGCTGGGGCCGCTGCCCAAGGCCCACAGGCGTTCCGTGGCGCCGCTGCCATCGCGCACCAGCACCAGGTTCGACACCTGGCCGCGGTTGTCGGCGTTGCTGTCGCCCGTGGCCGCAGCCACCCACCACACACCGGCAGCCAATGGCTGCAATTGCAGCGCCGGGCCGGGGCACGCCGCAGCGGCCAGCGGACTGGCCAGCAGCGACAAACCAGCAAGCATGGCGGCCAACAGGCCGCGCAAGCTTCCAGACAAGCTGCCAACCATGCAGCAAACCAGCGCGCCCCTCCGCAGCACCGCGCCAGGCCGGCCCTTGTTGCAGGCGGCGCAAGCTACGGGTTGACCCTGTGTCAACACGGTGCAACCCAAGCCCGGCGTGTCACAGCGGCACGCGCAGAGGCCGGGTTGATCCGGTGTGCCGGCCCAGGCCAGACCCGCCCAGACCCCCCGGCAGCGGCGGCATGTGTCTTGCAGCAAGACAGCCACAGCACGGCCGGCCACCAGGGCGGCACGGCACAACAAGCCCAAGGGATCTACAAGCATGCACGATGTTGCCGCAAAGTCGCCGCCGCGCTGCCGGCCGGCCCGCCCGGTGCCATGAAGATCGTGATTCTGCGTGGTGGTGGCGGCCTGCGGCGGCGCCGCCAGGCCACCCAGGCCCACGCCACGCGTGAGCGCGGCGTGCTGGCGCTGGGTGACGGCAGCGGCCGCTGGGTGCTGGTCAACATGTCGCCCGGCGTGGCGCAGCAGCTCGACAGCGACCCGCGCCTGGACGAGCACCCCGGCCTGATCGAGCCCGAGGTGCGGGCCGTGGTGCTGACCGATGCACAGGTCGACCATGTCGCCGGCCTGCTCAGCCTGCGCGACGGCCCACCGGTCGACCTGTACGCCACACCGGCGGTGTTTGAGCAGCTGACCGACACCTTGCCGGTGCTGCCGGTGCTGCAGCACTACTGCGGCGCCCATTGGCGGGTGGTGCCGGTGGCCGGTGACCGCCGGGTGGCGTCGTTCCAGGTCGATGGCATGCCCAGCCTGGCCTTCACCGCCGTGGCCACGCAGACCGCCTTGCCGCCGCATCTGGCCCACCTGGGCCGGGGTGAGCAGCCCCAGGTCGGCGACAGCATTGCCCTGGCGGTGCAAGACCTGGCCACCGGCCAGCGGGCCTTCTGCGCCCCCGGCCTGGCGCAGATCGGCGCCACTGAATTTGAATGGATGCGCGACGCCGACTGCCTGCTGCTCGACAGCCTGCTGCCCGACGCCGGCAGCGCCGCCGCCGAGGCTGCCGACCAGCCCTGGCTGGCGCTGCTGCGTGGCATGCGGGCCCGCCACAAGGTGCTGTTTGCCGACGGGCCGGCGCAGCGTGCCACGCAAGGCTGGGCCGAGGCCGGCATCGCCCTGGCCTACGACGGCATGGAGATCCAGTTGTGAGCGGCCGGCCGGCGCCGGCACAAGCCAGGGCATTCCGCAGATGGGCAGGCGCAGGCGCAGCAGCTACAAACCGCAGCCCGATGACCGCTTCTGCCCACCCGACAAGCCCACCGCGCCTGCTGATCGACCAGTTGAGCAAGCGCTATGGCAGCCGTGCCGCCCTGGACGGCCTGTCGCTGCAGCTGCAACCCGGCTGCTTTGCCACCCTGCTGGGGCCCAACGGCGCCGGCAAGAGCACGCTGTTCCAGGTGCTGACCGGCCTGTTTGCAGCCGATGCCGGCGACGTGCAGGTGGCTGGCCACAGCCTGCGCGGCAGTGCGGTGGCGGCGCTGCGCCACATCGGCGTGGTGTTCCAGGCCATGTCGCTGGACCTGGACCTGAGCGTGGCGCGCAACCTGCGCTTCCATGCCGACCTGCACGGCCTGCCGCGGGCGCTGGCCAGCCAGCGCATCGCACGACGACTGCGCCGCCGCCGGCCTCGGTGCCGACCTGGACCGCGCCGTGCGCGAGCTGTCGGGCGGCAACCGCCGCAAGGTGGAACTGGTGCGCGCGCTGCTGCACCGACCCGGCCTGCTGCTGATGGACGAACCCACCGTGGGCCTGGACCCGAAGAGCCGGCGCGACCTGCGCCAGCGCCTGCACGACGACGTGCGCCAGCGCGGCAGCAGCGTGCTGTGGGCCACCCACCTGGTGGAAGAAGCCGAATCTGCCGACCGGGTGCTGGTGCTGCACAAGGGCAAACTGCTGGCCGACGGCGACCCCGCTGCGGTGGCTGCCGCCCTGGGCGGCGGCACGCTGGAAGACGCCTTCATCCGGGCCACGGCCTGATCCACCCACGCACCGACACGCCGACCAGCACTGACCACCCATGCGACACCGACCCCACGACCCGCTGCCGCCTGCTGCGCGCCGGCGCCACCGCCGGCCTGCTGGCCGCCTGCAACACCCTTGCCCAGGGCGTGGCCTATGTGTCCAGCGAAAAGGACAACGCGCTGGCCATCGTCGACCTGAAGACCCAGACGGTCACCGGCACCCTGGCCACCTGCAAGCGCCCGCGCCACCTGCAGATCACGCCCGACGGCAAGCACTTGCTGGTGGCCTGCGGCGATCGCGGGCCAGGCCGACATGATCGACCTGGCCACCCGCAAGAGCCTGCGCAAGCTGGCCGCTGGGCGACGACCCCGAGCTCTTCGACATCTCGGCCGACGGCAAGACCCTGTACGTCACCAACGAGGAAGACGCGGAGCTGGGCATCGTCGACATCGCCAGCGGCAAGCGCACCGGCGCCATCAAGGTGGGCGAAGAGCCCGAAGGCGTGAAGCTGTCGCGCCGACGGCAAGACCGTGTACGTCACCTCCGAGGTGGCCAGCCTGGTGCATGTGATCGACCTGGCCAGCGGCAAGGTGGCCAAGAACATCCCCGTCGGCAAGCGCCCGCGCCGCTTTGCGCTGACCCCCGACGGCAGCCAGCTGTGGGTGACCAACGAGCTCGACGCCAGCGTCAGCATCATCGACACCCAGGCGCTCAGCGTGCATCGACACCCTGCAGTTCACGGTGAAGGGCGCGCGCGCCGACCGACATCACGCCGGTGGGCATCACCATGAGCCGCGACGGCAAGCGCGCCTTCGTCGGCCTGGGCAAGGCCAACCATGTGGCCTTCGTCGACGTGGCCAGCCGCAAGACCACCGACCTGGTGCTGGTCGGCAAGCGCGCCTGGGGCGTGGCGCTGGACAAGGCCGAGAAGACGCTCTACGTGGTCAACGGCCTGTCGCGACGACCTGAGCATCGTCGACGTCGCCAGCGCCAAGGCCACCAAGACGGTGAAGGTGGGCCGCGTGCCGCACAGCGTGGTGGTCGTGGAGTGAGCCCTTCCCCGAAGCGCCTGCGGCACGCCTTGCAGGCCGCGCTGCTGCTGATCGCCAGCGCGGGCAGCCAGGCCGCCGCCTTCAAGGCGGTGCTGCTGGTGCCCGCCGACGACCCGCGCCTGAGCCGCAGCCGGCTCGAGCGTGCGCCGCTGGGCCACCCCAGCGGCCCGGCCGCCGACGCACTGGCCGTGGCCCTGAAGGAAGGCAAGCTGGAGCTCGACGCCGCTGGTGCCAGCCTGGCGTTCGACACCGTGCCGGTGGCCGATGCCGCCGCCGCCAAGGCCGCCGCCACCGCCGCCGAGAAAGCCGGCGCCGCCGCCCTGCTGACCGACCTGCCCGCCGCCTGGACCCTGGCCGCCGCCGACGGCAGCAAGCTGCCGGTGCTCAACCTCGGCCACTGCCGCCGACAGCCTGCGCGGCGCCGACTGCCGCAAGAACCTGCTGCACATCGGCCCCAGCGAGCGCATGCGCGCCGACGCCATTGCCCAGACCCTGGTGGCGCGCAACTGGCGCAACGTGCTGCTGCTGGTCAGCCAGGACGCGGCCGACGCCGAGCGTGGCGCCGTGGCGGCTGCAGCCATCCAGCGCTACGGCCTGCAAGCTGGTCGGCCGCAAGCCCTTCAAGCTCTCGGCCGACCCGCGTGAGCGCGACCTGGCCAACCCGCTGCTGCTGACCGGCACCGCCGGTGGCGGCGCGGCCTACGACGTGGTCTGGGTGGTCGACGCGACGGTGAGTTTGCCGCGCAGCCTGCCCTACCGCACCGCCCTGCCGCGCCCGGTGGTGGGCGACGGCGGCCTGGTGGCGCTGGCCTGGTCGGCCAAGTTCGAGCGCTTCGGCGCACCGCAGGTCACGCGCCGCTTCGCCAAGGCCGCCGGCCGGCCGATGGACGCCCACGACTGGGCGGCCTGGATGGCCGGCAAGGCGCTGGTGGCCGCGGCCGTGGCCGCGCCCAAGGGGCCGGCGGCGGCCTTGGCCCAGGCCCTGGCCGAGGCCGAGCTCGACGGCTGCAAGGGCGTGGCGCTGAGCTTTCGCGCCCTGGGACGGCCAGCTGCGCCAGCCGCTGCTGCTGAGCGACGGCCAGGCGCGTGATCGCCACCGCGCCGGTCGACGGCATGCTGCACCCGACGCAACGCGCTCGACACCCTGGGCGCCGACGCGCCCGAGAAGCTCTGCAAGGCACGCTGATGAGCCCACTGCGCTGCAGGCGCTGCGCGCCATCGTCCTGCGCGAGCTGCTGAAGTTCGCGCCGCCAGTACGGCCGCCTGGTGTCGGCCCTGGTGCGCCCGCTGCTGTGGCTGGCGGTGTTCGCGGCGGGCTTTCGCAATGTCTTCGGCGTGGCCATCGTCGAGCCCTACGACACCTACATCCCCTACGACGTCTACATCGCGCCCGGGCCTGGTCGGCATGGTGCTGCTGTTCAACGGCATGCAGTGCAGCCTGGCCATGGTCTACGACCGCGAGATGGGCCTGATGCGGCTGCTGCTGACCGCGCCGCTGCCACGCTGGTGGATCCTGTTGGCCAAGCTGACCGCCACCGCGGTGCTGACGCTGGCGCAGGCCGCCGCCTTCGTGCTGGTGGCCTGGGCGCTGGGCACCACGCTGCCGGTGCTCGGGCCGCAGACCGCCGCATGGTGCTGGCCGCTGCCGTGTCGTCGGCGCTGATGCTGGGCGCGCTGGGGCTGCTGCTGTCGGTGCACATCAAGCAGCTGGAGAACTTTGCCGGCACGATGAACTTCGTGATCTTCCCGATGTACTTCATGTCCACCGCGCTCTACCCGCTGTGGAAGCTGGAGGAAGTCGGGCGCCGCCTGGGTCTACCAGATCGCCCGCTTCAACCCCTTCACCCACGCCGTGGAATGGATGCGCTTTGCGCTCTACGGCAAGGACCCCGGCCTGTCGCCGTGTCATCGTGCTGGGCACGCTGGCGCTGTGCTTCGGCCTGGCGGCCTGGGGCTACGACCCGCAGCGCGGCTTTGGCGCCCTGACCAAGCGCGGCGGCTGAATGCCACACCACAAGCGCCACCACCACAGCATCCACCACCACCACCCTGGCTGCGGGCAGCACAGCGCTGCGCCCCGCATGCGGCCCCCGCGCCCGGGCTGCCGCGTGCGCCAGCCGGCCACCTGTCTGCGTCCTGGAACCCTGAATGGCCTTTTTCCACCGATCCCGCCCCGACGCGCTGCCAGCGCGGGCATCCGAGCGCGCGCATGGCCTGGCCATCGAACCGATCTGGTTCGAATGGCTGGCGCTGGCCAGCCTGTTGCTGTTCGGCAGCTGGCTGCTGGGGGTGCGCGGCGTGTGGGCGCTGCTGCTGTCGTCCGACCCCACCGGCATCAGCCTGGTGATCATCGTGCTGTTTTTCGCCAGCACGCTGTGGTGCGGCGCGCGCAGCCGCGAACTGCAGCACCAGCGCCAGCTGCTGCGCCAAGCCAGCGGCGAAGGCTGGGCCGCCGAATACCTGGCCGCGCTGCGGGCCCGGCCGGTCGATGACAACGCGCCGCTGGACCTGCTGGTCGACATGGCGCAGGGGCCGCACCACACCGCCTGGTGGGTCAACGGCATCCAGCTCAAGCTGGGCCTGCTGGGCAAGGTGATCGGCTTTTCGGTGCTGGCGCTGCAGATCGGCAACATCCAGAGCTTCGACGCCAGCCAGTCGCAAGACCTGCTCAAGAGCCTGACCCAGGGCCTGGGCATCGCCCTGCTGACCACCATGGTCGGCCTGGTCGGCAACATCCTGCTGGGCCTGCAGCTGACCCGGCTGGACCGCGTGGCCGACGCGCTGGTGGCCGACTGCCAGCGTGCCGGCCTGGCCATCGGCCAGCCCGCCAGGCACTGAGCCATGCGCAGCCGCCGCCGCAGCCGCGAAGCCGAGGTCGACCCGTTCTACGACATGTTGTTCAACATGCTGATCGCGTTCGTCTTCTGCTTCATCGTTGCGCTGCTGGCGATGAACCCGAAGGCGCTGAAGGCCGGCGACATCCCGGCCAAGGCCGAATACATCATCACCGTCAGCTGGCCCGACATGAACCCCAACGACATCGACGCCTGGGTGCAGGACCCCGGCGGCGACCTGGTGTGGTTCCGCGCCCGCGAGGCCGGGCTGATGCACCTGGACCGCGACGACCGCGGCATGGCCAACGACAGCATCGTGGTCAACGGCAAGCAGGTGGTGAACCCGCTGAACCAGGAGGTGGTCACGCTGCGCGGCATCGCCCCGGGCGAGTACACCGTCAACGCCCACTACTACGAAAGCAAGGACGGCAAGCCGGTGGACGTGACCGTGTCGGTCGTCAAGGTCAACCCGCGCGCCGAGATCGTGTACTACGGCAGCGTCACCGTGGCCCGCAAGGGCGACGAGGCCACCGCCGTGCGCTTCACCCTGCTGCCCGATGGCAGCGTCACCAACATCAACACCCTGCCCAAGACCATCGTGGAACGGATCTGAGCCCCCATGTCCCTTGCCCTCACCCTGTCCTTTGCCGCCCTGGTGCTGCTGTGCACCCTGGCCCTGCTGTGGTCGCGCTGGCCGGCCTGGATGAAGACGCTGCTGCTGGCCGGCGTCACCGTGCTGTACTTCTGGGGCGACGACGTGGTGCACAACCTGTCGGGCTGGCCCACGCCCGATGCCCTGCCCGAGCGCTTTGCGCTGCTGGCGGTGGTGATCGAGGAGCCCACCAACAAGACCGCCGGGGCGCTCTACCTCTGGGTCAACGCCATCGACAAGGGCAAGCCCGTGGCCCAGCCACGGTCGTACAAGCTGGCCTACACCAAGGACCTGCACGCCCTGCTCAACGAGGGCATGAAGAAGGCGCGCCAGGGCATCAGCCAGATGGGCACCGCCGAGCCCAAGGCCGGCCGCAAGGGCATCGGCTGGCTGCGCCCGGGTGCCGACGAACAAGCGGTCAAGATCCGCGACATGCCAGCGCCCCAGCTGCCCGAGAAATGAGCATGCAGCACCGTGATCGCCCTGCGGCAGCTGCGGCCCGGCCGCTGCCCCGCGCTGCCGGCGCCATCGCCCTGTGCGGCGTGCTGGCCGCCTGTGGCCAGCCGGCCGGCAGGTCCTACTTTCCGCTGGAATCCGGCCACCGCTGGGTCTACGAGCAGATCACCGAGTTCGAGAACAACACCGTCGAGCGCGAGCCGCTGGTGCTGCGCACGCTGGGCAGCGAGACCATCGACGAGCGGCCCGGCCTGGCGCCGCCGCAGCGACAGCGGCGTCGACTACTGGCTGCGCGCCGACGACAGCGGCATCTACCGGGTGGCCAGCAAGAACGACCTGCAGGAGGCGCCCGAGCCCGACAAGGCGCCGCGCTTTGTGCTGAAGATGCCGCTGGCCGTGGGCACCAGCTGGCAGGCCAGCACCAGCCCCTACCTGCTGCGCCGCAATGCCGACTTTCCGCCCGAGATCCGCCACACCCACAAGCCGGTGCTGATGCAGCTACCGCATCGAGGCCCTGGGCGAACAGCTCGACACCCGGGCCGGCCAGTTCAAGGACTGCATCCGGGTGCAGGGCATGGCCGTGGTGAAACTGTTTGCCGACCCGGTGGCAGGCTTTCGCGACCTGCCGCTGACCACCACCGAGTGGTATTGCAAGGGCGTGGGCCTGGTGAAACTGCAGCGCAGCGAGCCGGCCAAATCGACCTTCCTGACCGGCGGCACCCTGACCCTGGAGCTGATCGAATGGCATTGAATCAACGCCGCCAGCTGATCGGCCGCCTGGGCGGCCTGACCGGCGCCCTGCTGCTGGGCCCGGCCTGGGGCGCTGCACTGGCGCAGGCGCCGGAGCGTTTTCCGCAGCGGCCGATCAGCCTGTGGCTGCCCTGGCCGGCGGGCGGCGCCACCGACCTGAGCTTTCGGGTGCTGGCCGAGGGTGTGGCGCGGCGCCTGGGCCAGAAGATCCTGATCGAGAACCGCGGCGGTGCCGCCGGCACCCTGGCCATGCCGGTGCTGCAGCAGGCCGCCCCCGATGGCTACACCCTGGCCCAGCTGCCGCAGACCGCGCTGCGCGCGCCCTGGACCCGCAAGGTGCTGTGGGACCCGATCCGCGACACCACGCCCATCCTGCAGATCTCGGGCGTCACCTTTGGCGTGGTGGTGCCGGCCAACAGCCCCTTCCACCACCTCGACGACTTGTTCGCCTATGCCCGGGCCCACCCCGAGACCCTGTCCATCGCCACCAACGGCGCCGGCACCACGCCGCATGTGGTGCTGGACACACTGTTCGGCAAGCGCCAGCTGCGCTACATCCACGTGCCCTACAAAGGCACGTCCGAGCAGATGGTCGCGGTGGCCGCCGGTCAGGTGATGGTGGGCGTCAACAGCACCGGCTTTGGGCCCTTTGTCGACTCGGGCCAGCTGCGGCTGCTGGTCACCTTCGGCGCGCAGCGCAGCCGGCGCTGGCCGCAGGTGCCCACGCTCAAAGAGCTGGGCCACGACATCGTCGCCAACTCACCCTATGGCGTGGTCGGCCCGGCCGGCCTGCCTGCCGAGGTGGTGCAGGTGCTGCACGAGGCCTTCAAGGCGGCGATGCACGACCCCGCCTTTCTGGCCGAACTGGCGCGCTACGACCAGGAGCTGGCCTACCTGCCGCCCGAAGACTACGGCCGCGCCCTGCGCGAGGCCTATGCGCAGGAGCGCCTGGTGGTCGAACGCATGGGCCTGGCCCAGCGCCAGGAGTAAGCGCCGGCCCCAAGCACGAACCGGTCGACGCAAGGGGACGCCACTGAAGGGCCGTGCCCGGCCGCAGGGGTCGCCGCCTGGAGTGGGCGCAGCGCCGCCGCTGCGGGGGTGCTGCCGGTCATGGGGTGAACAAGCGGTGCTGCTGTGCATGGCGCAGCAGCTCGACCGCCGTGCCCACGCCCAGCTTCTGGCGGATCACGGTCTGGTGGTTGGACACGGTCTTGGTGCTCAGGTGCAGGCGCATGGCAATCGCATCGAGCGAATCGCCGGCCAGCAGGCCCTGCAGAACCTGGAACTCCCGCGGCGACAGGGTCTGGTGCGGCGCCAATGCGGAGGGTGCAGCTGGCGCATCGGCGATGTCGGGCGACAAGACCCGCTGGGCGCCCGCCGCCACCCGGCGCAGCGCGTCCACCAGCACCTCGGGCGGGCTGCTCTTGGTGACAAAACCGTCGGCACCGGCGGCCAGTGCCTGGGCCACCATGGCCGGGCTGTCATGCATGCTGAACACCAGCCGGCGCAGCAAGGGCCAGCGCATGCCGATGCGGCGCAGCAGGTCGAAGCCGCTGCCACCGGGCATGGAGAGGTCAAGCACCACCACATCCACCGGCGGTGCGTCCCGCCGCAGCAGCAAGGCGTAGGCACTGGCGCCATCGGCGCATTCGGCGCTGACCAGGCAATCGGGCTCCAGCTCCAGCAGCCGGCGGTAACCGGCCCGCACCACGGCATGGTCGTCGACCAGCATCACATGCAGTGTCACAGGGCGTTGACCCGCAGCTGGGTCGGGAAGTTTTCCCGGCCAGTCAGGCCCATGGATTGCAACAACATCAGCAGCTTTCAAAACCCACAACAAGGAGACTTTGCACCATGTTCCCACGCATGCGCCACACCGCCCTGGCGATCGCCGCCGCCTCTGCCCTGGCCCCCGGCCTGCTGCGGGCCCAGGCCACCGCGCCACAGCAGGTCGAGGTGATCGGCACCTCGCCGCTGGCGGGCCTGGGCGTCGACCGCACGCTGCTGCCCTACAGCAGCCAGACGGTGCGCCGCGGCGCACTGGACCAGGCGCAGGCTGAGAACCTGACCGACTTCCTGGCCCGGCGCCTGCCCGGCATGCAGGTCAACGACATCCAGGGCAGCCCCTTCCAGGCCGACCTGACCTACCGCGGCTACCGCGCCTCTGGCCTGCTGGGCGCGGCGCAGGGCCTGTCGGTGTACCTGGACGGCGTGCGTGTCAATGAGCCCTTCGGCGATGTCATCCAATGGGACATGGTGCCCGAATTTGCGCTGCAGTCGATGACCGTGCTGCCTGGGGCCAACCCCAGCTTCGGCCTCAACACCCTGGGCGGCGCGATCGTGCTGGAGACGGTGGATGGCCGCAGCGCCGAGGGCCTGCGCGCCGAGCTGGGCCTGGGCAGCCACGGCCGCAAGCGCGTCGAGCTGGGCCTGGGCCAGCGCCATGGCGACGGCTGGCACAGCTATGTCGGCGGCACGCTGTTTGACGAAAACGGCTGGCGTGACCAGTCGCCAGGCCAGCAGGCCCTGGTGCTGGCCAAGCTGGGCCGCAGCCAGGGTGGCAGCGACTGGAGCGTCTCGGTGCTGGGCGGGCGCGCCACCCTGGTCGGCAACGGCCTGCTGCCCAGCGTGACGCTGGACGACGGTGTGGCCACGCCCGACCTGTATGCCGGCGCGCGCAGCGCCGTGTTCACCCACCCCGACCGCAGCCGCAACCAGGTGGTGCAGATCAGTGCCCAACGCAGCCAGCAATTGCAGGACGGTGGCCGGCTGCAGGCTCTGGTCTATGCACGCAACAGCCGGCGCGACACCGTCAACGGCGATGGCGCCGAAAGCCTCGACCCGGCCGAGCCCGACATCAATGCCGCGCTCAACACCAGCGCCACCCGCCAGACCGCCTGGGGGCTGGCCTTGAGCCTGGCACAGCGCAGCGCAGCGCACCAATGGCAGATTGGCGCCAGTGCCGATGCCAGCCGCGTGCGCTACCGCCAGCTGGAGCAGGAAGGCCGCTTCGATGCCAGCCGCGGCGTGCTGCCAGGCGACGAGGAGGCCGAACTCAGCGCCTCGGTCATCGGCGATTCGCAGCATCTGGGTCTGTATGCCACCGACACCTGGACCCTGGCCGCAGGCACCCACCTCACCAGCACGCTGCGCGCCAACCACAGCCGCGTCAGCAACACCCTGACCACGGTGGACGACGACACCGGCGTGCTGGAAGTCAAACCCAGGGAGCGCTTTCGCTACACCAGCCTGAACCCGGCCATCGGCATCACCCAGCAGGTCGGCGCCCCGGCCCAGGGCCTGGCGCTGTTTGCCAACCTGGCACGCAACACCCGGGTGCCCACCGTCATCGAGCTGGGCTGCGCCGACCCGGCCGAGCCCTGCCGCCTGCCCGTGGGCCTGCAGAGCGACCCCTACCTGAAGCAGGTGCGCGCCACCAGCCTGGAACTGGGCCTGCGCTGGCGTCCGGCCCAGTCGCCCTGGCAGCAGCGGCTGGACCTGGCGCTGTTCCGCACCGACAACCGCGACGACATCGTCTTCACCAGCGTCAGCGCGACCAGCCAGCTGGGCTACTTCCAGAACTTCAGCCGCACCCGCCACCAGGGGCTGGACGCGACCTGGCAGGCCCAGATCGGCGCGGTGGCCGTCAGTGCGGCCTACAGCCATCTGCAAGCCAGCTACCAGGCCAGCGGCACGCTGCGCATGGGCGAACGCAATGTGACCATCCGTCCTGGCACCGCCATGGCCGGCTTGCCGCGCCACAGCGCCAAGCTGGGCGCTGACTGGACCTGGGGCCACGGTGTGCGCATCGGCGCCGACCTGCAGATCGTGTCGTCGCGCGGGGTGCAAGGCAACGAGGACGGCCTGCTCGAAGACGGCGCCAGCACGCGCAGCAGCGCCTGCGCATCCCCGGCCATGGCCTGCTGCACCTGCGCGCGCAGTGGCAGGCGACACCAACGCTGACGGTGCTCGCCCGGGTGCAAAACGCACTGAACCGGCGCTACGAGAGCTACGGTGCGCTGGCCGAGACCGTGTTCGACGCACAGGGCCGCTACACCGGCGACGAGCGGGACGCCCTGTTTGTGGCACCGGGTGCGCCACGCAGCCTGTGGCTGGGCCTGCGCCTGATGTTCTGAGCCAGCGCTTGCGCTGCGCGCTCAGCGCTTGTCGGGCGCCGGCAGCAAGGCGGCCTCGAAGCTGGCGTCCAGGCACAGGCCAGGCCGCAGCGCGCCGGCCCGGGCCGGGCTGCAATGCAGCTCGGACCCCTGGGCCCACACCCGCTCCTGCAGGCCGGCCAGGCCATTGCCGCGCGGCAGCACCGGCGCGGCCTGCGGCAGGCCACAGCCATCGTCCCAGGCCTGCCAGTCCAGCCGCAGCAGGTCGCCCGGTTGGCGGCCACCATGGCAGTGCAGGCGCAGGCCGGCAGCGCTGGCGCCGGCATGGCGCGCCACATTGGTCAAGGCCTCCTGGCTGATGCGGTAGAGCGTGCGCCACAGCGCCCGGGGCAGCCACAGCGCCTGTGCCGCAGCGGGGTCCGGCCAGGCCTGGGGCTGGCCATCGGCGCCGAACCAGGCCAGGTCCAGGCTGCAGGCCAGGCCAGGCCCACGCCCGCTGCCCTGCCAGCTGGCCACCAGGGCCTGCAGCAGGGCCACGGCATGCGCCAGGTTGTCGGCCTGGTCGGCGCCGGATGTGGGCGGGCCGAAAGGCTGCAGCCGGGTCAGCAGGGAGCGGATGTCCTGCTGCACCAGCGCACATTGCTGGGCCATGCCGTCGGCCACCGCCTGCAGCGCCGGGTCGCCGGCCAGCCGCCGTGTCAGCCAGGCAGCGTCGACCCGCAGCGCAGTCAGGCGCTGGCCGAACTCATCGTGCAGATCACGCGCCAGGCGGCCGCGCTCGTCTTCCTGCAAGCTCAGCACCTGCTGGCTGAGCTGCCGGCGCTGGGCTTCGGCCTGGGACCAGGCAGCACCCAGGTGGCGCAGTGCAGCGGCCAGCGATTCCAGCTCCCGGGTGGGCATGGGTGGCAGGGCCTGCACCTGGCGCGCATCATGGCCCTCGATGCCGGCAATCGCCTGCAACAGGCGGCCCAGCGGCGCAAAGGCCAGGCGCACATTCCAGTGCATCACCGCCAGCAGGCCGGCCACACCCAGCAGCAGCAAACCCAGGGTGCCGACCAGGCTGTCCATGGCCTCGCGGCGCTCGCTGTGGTGGGACGCCGAGAGCGACACCGTCCAGCGGCTGCCGTCAGCCAGCACCACCGGCCAGGCGACGCGCCGGGCGTCCTCGGGCGACAGCCAGCGCTGGTGCAGCTGCAGCAGCCAGCGCAGCGGCGCAGGCACCACGTCGGCGGGCTGCGGCGCCAGCAGCAGCCGGCCATCCTGCGCCTGCACCTGCAAGGACAGGTGCCGCAATGGCTGGGTCGGCCTGCATGGCACGCAGCGCTTGCAGCGCGCTGCCTGCATCGCCCTGGCCCGCCTGACCCAGCGTGCCCAGCTGCGCCATCACCTGCGCCAGGGCCATGGCAGCGTCAACCTCGTCGTCGATGTCCTCGCCCATGCGCGCCAGTCCCAGCAGCAGCGCCAACAGCAGGACCAGCAGGCCCAGCACGCTGGCGCGGCGCATCACCAGCCGGGGCAGGTCCAGGGGGGCGGCGGTACGGGCAAGCGGGGCGTGCGACATGGCGAATTGTCAGCCTGCACGCGCCGCAGGCCCGGCCACCAGGCTCAGACCTTCTTGTAGGCCACGCACCAGCCCGGCGCCGCAATCTGCTTGCGACCGAACATGGCGCAGCCGGCCCAGGCATCGCTGGCCGACCCCTGCCAGAACTGGCAGTTGTTGCACTTCTGGTCGGGCTTGTGGGCCGGGTATTTCTTGCCGTCGACCTTGCTCGTGTCGTGCTTGTAGCCCAAGGCGACCGAGGCTTCGTCGGCCTCATCGACCTTGGTCTGGGACCGGGCGGCGCTGGCGGCGGCCAGGCCACCAGCGGTGGCGGCGGCACGCAACAGAAAGATGCGGCGCGGCTGGAGGGCTGAAGTCATGGTGGTTCACTTTCAAACAGGAGGCGCCGCAGCCCATCGACAGATGGTGCCGGGCAGGGACCCAGTGCGCGCCGGCGGGTGGGCGCGGTGGGCGCAGTGCACAAGGCGCGTACGCAGGGAACGCGCGCAGCAGGCTGGAGGGCGTGAAAAGGCCGCCCTGGGGCGGCCTGTACCAGCGCTGCTGCAGCGGCCATCCAGGCCGCTGCAATCAGGGCTTACTTCGGGATCTTGAAGACCCAGACCGAGCCGCCTTGTTCGAGGTAGTTGACCTTCTTGGCCACGTCCCCGCCCCACAGCGGCACGGCACCGCCCCAGCCCGAGGCCACGGCGACGTACTGCTCGCCGCCTTCAGACCAGGTGACCGGCGGTGCCACCACGCCCGACCCGGTCTGGAACTTCCAGAGGATCTTGCCGGTCTTGGCATCCGCCGCCTGCAGGAAGCCTTCCGGCGTGCCCCAGAACACCAGGTTGCCACCGGTGGTCAGCACACCACCCCACAGCGGCGCATTGTTCGGCGCTTCCCAGACGATCTTGCCGGTCTTGGGGTCGATCGCACGCAAGGCACCGATCGGACCATCCGACAGCGTCTTGATGGTGAAACCGGCGCCCAGGTAGGCCGCGCCCTTCTTGTAGGTGATGGGCTCGTTCCAGATCTCCATGCCCCATTCATTGGCGGGCACGTAGAACAGCTTGGTCTCCGGCGAATAGGCCATCGGCATCTGGTTCTTGCCGCCCAGGAAGGACGGCGCGGCAAACACCACATTGCCCTTCTTGCCGTCGGCAGCGGCGAGTCGGATCGCCCGGACGGCCTTCCGGGATGAAGTTCGGCCGGCCGGTCTTCAGGTCGATGCCCGAGGCCCAGGTGATCTTCTTGACGAACGGGAAGGCGTTGACCAGCTTGCCGGTCTTGGCGTCGTTGACATAGAAGAAGCCATTGCGGTCGGCCTTGCCGCCCAGCACCTCGCCACCGTCGTCGTAGGTGATGAACTCGTTGACACCGTCGTAGTCCCAGCCGTCGTTGGGCGTGTTCTGGTAGTGCCAGACGATCTGGCCGGTCTTGACGTCGATGGCCACCGTGGCGGTGGAGAACAGGTTGTCACCCTTGCGCAGGTGGCTGTTCCAGGGCGCCGGGTTGCCGGTGCCGAAGTAGGCCAGGCCGGTCTTCTTGTTGTAGGTGCCGCCCAGCCAGGGCGTGGCGCCACCGGTCTTCCACAGGTCGCCGGGCCAGGTCTTGCCGGTGGTGCCGGAGATGCCGTTGTCCGACTCCTTGCCGTCCTTGTCGAACTTCTTGCCCATGTGGCCTTCGACCACCGGGCGGATCCACACCATCTTGCCGGTCATCGGGTCGCGTGCTTCGACCCGGCCGACGACGCCGAACTCACCGCCCGACAAACCGGTCAGCAGCAGGCCACTCGGCGATCAGCGGTGCGGCGGTGGCGCTGTAGCCGGCCGCGTAGTCGTCGATCTTTTCCTTCCACACCACCTCGCCGTTGTCGGCGTTGAGCGCCACCAGCTGGGCGTCCAGCGTGGCGAAGATCACCAGGTTGCCGTACAGCGCAGCGCCGCGGTTGATCACGTCGCAGCAGGGCATGATGCCGTCGGGCAGGCGGTGCTCATACTTCCACAGCTTGGCACCGGTCTTGGCGTCCAGCGCAAAGATGCGGCTGTAGCTGGCGGTGACGAACATCTTGCCGTTGTGGATGACGGGCTGGCTCTCCTGGCCGCGCTGCTTCTCGCCGCCGAAGCTGAAGCTCCAGGCCGGCAGCAGCTTGGCGACGTTGCCGGTGTTGATGGACTTCAGCGGCGAATAGCGCTGGCCTTCCTGGCCGATGCCCCAGCTGAGCACGTCGCCAGTGGACTTGGCGTCGTTCTCGATCATCTGATCGGTGACAGGGGTGACGGCCTGGGCGCCCAGCGATGCCAGGCTCAGGGTGACGAGCAAACTCAGAAGCTTCAGTTTCATGGGGGGTCTCCTACGTGGTTGTCACACCGGGAAACAGGCCCCGGGGTTTCAGGCATCTTCCAGGGCACAAAGCGTGCCACCACTGCTGCAGGCCCGGCGGGCACCGGTTTCCAGGGTGAACCCCAGGCCTGCTGTTCCAGCTTTGCACAGCGCGCCAGGCCAGCTGTTGCAGGCGCCACGGCTCAGGGCGCCTTGGGACGCTGGAGCGCGGCGCGCTCGTAGGCCGGGAACAGATGGGCCACGTTGCGGGTGTATTCCACCGGCCAGGCCGCCCACTCGGTGAACGCCTTGGGCGGCGCGGCGCGCAGCACCTGGTTCATCTCCCAGCCCTGCTCGGCCCAGCGGGTGAAGCTGGTGTCCAGCCACTGCAGAAAGTCGCGGGTCTGCCGCAAGCCGCGCTGGCCCTGGTGCACCGGGCCATGGCTGGGCACCACGGTGGCCAGCTTCTGGCCCGCCAGGCTGTCCAGCGCCGCCAGCCAGGCCTTGGGGTCGGCATGGGGCGTGGTGGGCACCCGGTCGGCAAACACCAGGCCACCGACGAAGGCCACGCCGCTGGTCTTGTCGATCAGCACGGTGTCGCTGGCGGTGTGGCCGCGGTATTCACGCAGTTCAAATTCACGTTGGCCGATGCGCAGCGGGCCGGGGCCGATGGTCTGCGTGGGCAGCCTGGCCTCGGTGCCCTTCATCCAGTCGCCACACAGGCGGTAGAGGTTGGTTTCATAGCTGGCGGCCTCGCGCTGCATGCCGGCGCGGGTGTCGGCCGTGGCCACGATCGGCACATCGGCAAAGGCCTGGTTGCCGAGAAAATAGTCGGGGTGCAGGTTCAGGTGCAGCACCTGGACCACCGGCTCACGGGTGGTGCGCGCAATCAGCGCCCGCAGTTGTTCGCCGTACAGGCGGCTGGTGCCGGTGTTGATGACCAGCACACCGGCGCCGGTGGTGATGAAGCCGGTGTTGATGATGTTGCAGCCGTTGGCCGGCGAAAAGTCGGCATTGGCGCCTTCGACCACATACACGCCATCGGCCAGCGCACGTGCCCGCAGGCCGTAGTCCAGCCGCGCCATGTCGACCTGCGGCGGTGGGCTTTGCGCCACCAGCCCGGTGGGTGCGGCCAGGGCCGCCAGCAGCAGCAGGCGCAGCAGCATGCGCGGCGCGGCAGCCGGGGCCTTACGGTGCGCTGCCATCGATCTTGCTGTTGATGCGGTTGCCATTGTTGTCGACACCCACGATGCGCAACGGCCCGGGTGGCGCCTTGGCAAAGTCGAAGCTGAACACCGGGTTTTCGCTGACCGGCTCGAAGGTGTGGATGCGCAGCAGCTCGCGGTCCCCACCATCGCGCACGCTCAGGCGGCTGACATAAAAGGCCGGGATGCCGCCGACCAGGCCGGTGTCCATGGGATGCATGATGCGCACCCGCAGCCGGGCCGCGTTGTCACCGCCGGGGCTGCTGCTTTCGCCCGCAAACACCCGGCCGCTGACCTGGCCCAGGGTCTGGGTCCAGCTGCCGTCGGCCCGGGTGGCGCCAGCAACCGTGCAGCCGCCGCCGGCTGAATCGACCAGGGTGCCACCCACATGCCACAGGCCGTCGGCGGTCTGCACCAGCGCACGCACCGGTGAGCCCTGCTCCAGCTTGAAGCGGAAGCTGACCGCCGCCTGCGCTGCCAGTGGCTGCAGTTCCAGCACCTTGCGGATCGGGTTGCGGTCGACCAGCACCACCACGCGCTGCACACCGGGCAGATCGGTGGACACGGTGATCGGCACGTTCATCGGGTCTTCGGCGAAGCCGGGGCCCAGCACCTTGACCCGGGGGTCGAACAGCACCCGGGCGTTGGCGCCCAGGAACTCCTTCTTGAGCTCGGGCCACTGGTGCGACTGGAACGGGTCGCCTTCAAACGGATCGCTGGTCCGGGCGGCCAGCAGCAGTGGCTGGCCGGCCAGGGCCAGGCCGGCGGCGAGCAGTGAGCGGCGTTGCAACATCAGGGACCCTTCAATAGCGGTGTTGCCAGCGCACCGACAGCAGCAGGCTGCGCGGCGCGCCGGGTTCATAAAACCGGCTGTTGCCATCGTTGACGATGACGCTGCCGACATGGTTGCGGTCAAACAAGTTGTCCACCCGCGCCAGCAGCTCCAGCGCGTCGCTGGGGCCCAGCGCCAGCTTGCCCGACCAGCGCAGATGGGCCAAGGCGTAGCCGGGCGCGGCCGCGGTGTTCAGGTCATTGGCCGTGGTGCGGGCGGTGGCGCGCCATTCCAGCGCCCATTCACCCGCCAGCGGGCCGGTGCGCCAGGCTGCCTGGGCCCAGGCGCTGGCGCGCTGGGTGCCGGCGATGCGGTTGCCGGCGGGCACCGCCACCGCCGGGTTGCCCGCCGTGGGGCATGGCGCCGAGGTGCAGGTGCTGAAACCGTCGGCATAGTCGGCATGCAACCACGACAGCGCGGTCTGCAGCCGCAGGCCAGCGGCCGGGCGCCAGGTGCCTGCCAGCTCGGCGCCGTGGCGCTTGGTGCGGCCCACGTTCTGGAACGATGCGCGGCCGCCGGTGTTGCTGCGCACGCCGATCTCGTCGTCGGTGCGCACCACGAACAGCGTGGCATCCACGTCCAGCGCCGGGCTGCGCCACTTGCTGCCCAGCTCGGCCTGGCGGCTGGTCTGGCCCTCCAGCGTCTTGTTGAAGCCGGAGTTGTCGGCGCTGTAGGCCAGTTCACCCAGCGTGGGCGACTCGAAGCCCCGCGCCAGGCTGGCATGCAGCACCCAGCCGGGGTCGGCCTTCCAGCGCAGGCCCAGCACCGGGTTGGTGTAGTCAAAGCGCAAGCTGCCGCTGTCGTCGCCGTTCAGGCCGTTGGTGTAACGGTCTTGCACGTCGATCGCGACGCGGCCGGTGCGCAGCCCGGCGGTGGCGCTGAGGGCGGGGCTGAGCGCCAATTCGGCCTGCACAAAGGCGTCGCGGCTTTCGGCGCTGTTGGTCTCGTCGCGGCGCAGCCGGCCGCGCACGCCCAGCGCCGTGGGGGCAGCGCTGGGGCCGCTGAAGTTCTCATAGCCCAGGCGGTCGTCGGTCTGGCGCTCCAGCGCCACGCCGGCCACCGCATCCAGCCCCGGCCAGCCGAACTGCAGGCGCGCTTCCAGGCCTTCATAGCGGCGGTCAAAGTCGATCACGCCGCCACCGTGGCGCACATTGGCCTGGGTGCCCGCCGGGATGGCCAGGTACTGCACCACGCTGCGCTGGCCACTGTGCAGGCTGAGGCTGCTTTCACGCAGCACGCCGCCTTCGGCAAACTGGTGGCGCCAATTCACACCGGCCTGGGTCTGGGCGATGGTCTTGCGGGTGTTGAACTGGCTGGCCACCGCAGCCGTGCCTTGCGGGTCGGCCTGCAAGTCGGCCAGGCTCAGGCCCAGCGGGTCTTGCGCGTTCTGGGCATGGTCGGACAGCAGCAGCACGACACGGTCGTTGGCGCCCTGCCAGCCCAGGCGCAGGTTGGCCAGGCGGCGGTCGGCGGCGCTTTGTGCGCGAAAGCCGTCGGTCTCCAGCTTGGACAGGCTGGCGCGCAGGTCGAAGCCCTGGCCCAGCGGCGCGGCCACACTGGCGCGCGCCTGGCGCAGGCCAAAGCTGCCAGCGTCCAGGCCGGCCTCGGCCACGGCGCTGGTGACGGGTGCGCCAAACACCGCGATCACGCCGCCCGAGCTGTTGCCGTACAGCACCGAGAAGGGCCCGCGCAGCACTTCCACCCGCTGCGCGCCTGCCAGGTCGAAATGCGCCACCTGGCCCTGGCCGTCGGGCATGGTGGCGGGGATGCCGTCGGTGTAGAGCCGCAGACCGCGCACGCCGAAGCCGGCGCGGGCACCAAAGCCACGGGCGCTGATCTGCAGGTCCTGGGCGTAGTTGTTGCGGTTGTTGACCACCAGGCCGGGCACCGAGCCCAGCGCCTCGGACAGGTTGACCATCGGCCCGGCATCGCGCAGCGTGGCAGCGTCGACGGTGGAAATGGCAAACGGTGCGTCGAGCACGCGCTGCGCGCGCGGCGAGCCGGTGACCACCACCGTCTCCGTTGCCGTGCCCGTTACGGTCTGGGCCAGGGCTGGCGGGGCAGCGCAGACCAGCAAGCAGGCAGTGGCCAGGGCCGTACGCAATGGGGTTGTGAAGTGCATGGACAGAGAAGAAAGTGAACGCGGGCAATGCGCGGAACTGAGAGGCAGCCGGGGGCCTGAGCTCCCCGATGCGCTGGGAGCGCATCAGACCGTGGTGTGGCGCCATCACCAAGCCCGCGTTTTCCCGCGCTTTGCTTCAAATCGGATCAACTGCAGCCGCTTTTGTTATCGTCGCCCCAAGCGGCACCAGACCCGCGCCTCTCCCAGGACACACCATGATGCGGACCCAGCACAGGCCGCTGCAGATGCAGCCCCGGCAGCCCCGGCCACCCCGGCAGGCACGCTCAGCATGACCCGCATTTATCTCGTCGACGACCAACTGCTGCTGCGCGACGGCCTGCATGCCCTGCTGGAAGCCGCCGGCCACCAGGTGGTGGGCGAAAGCAGCGACCCCACGCAAGCGGTGGTCGAGGCGCAGCAACAGCAGGCCCAGGTGATGCTGCTCGACCTGGGCCTGGGCGAGCGCTCGGGCTTCGAGGTGCTGCAAGACCTGAAAAAGCGCGATTCGCCGGTCAGGGCGGTGGTGCTGACCATGTCGGCCCTGCCGCGCCATGTGGCCGAGGCTGTGCGTCTGGGCGCCGCCGGTTATGTGCTGAAGGACGCGGGCGCAGCCGAGCTGTTGCTGGCCATCGACACCGTGGCGGCGGGCCGCCGCTTTTTCGGCCCGCAGGTGGCCGACCTGGCCTTGCAGGCACTGACCAACGATGTGCCGGCCGACCCGTTCTCGGTGCTGTCACCGCGCGAGCGGCAAATCGTCACCATGGTGGTCAACGGCCTCAGCAGCGCGGCCATCGGGACCCAGTTGCACCTGTCACCCAAGACGGTGGACACCTACCGCAGCCGGGTGATGGCCAAGCTGGGCGTGACCGGCGTCACCACCCTGGTGCGGCTGGCGGTGCGCGAAGGCCTGGTCGAATAGACCGCAGCCGCGTCATTGGCAGCTGCCAGTGACGGGTGCCAGTGGCGGATCACAGACCGCAGCTGCGAAAACCCACGAAGCCTTCATCACGCCCGGCCGCCACCGCCTGGCGGGCCCGTGCATGCCGCAGCCGCGGGCTGCCCCAGGCGCTGGCGCCGCGCTGCACCCGGTTGGCGCTGGCATCGACCGGCCAGGCTGGCCCGTCGGGGTAGGCCCGGGCGCTGCCGGCCACCCATTCGGCCACCTCGCCCCAGGCAAACCCGCGGGCGCCGGCCAGCGTGGCCGCCAGCTCCCATTCAGCCTCGGACGGCAGGCGCCGGCCGGCCCAGTGGCACCAGGCCTCGGCCTCGTGGGCATGCACATGCAGCACCGGCTGCGCACCGGGCAGGCGCTGCAGGCGGCCAGCGCGCCGCGCCAGCACGCCGCCCGAGACCTGCTCCACATAGCGTGGCGCACGGCGGCCACTGGCCTCCAGCTGGTCCCAGCCGGCGGTGGTCCACCAGCGGCGGTCGTCATAACCGCCGTCTTCGACAAACTCGGCAAACTGCGACCAGCACACCGGCTGCACATCGATCTCGAACACCGGCACCTGCACCGCATGTGCCCAGCGCTCACCGGGTGGCACAAAGCCACCGGGCGGCGAGCCCAGCATCCAGCGCTGGCCACCCAGCACCAGGGGTTCGCGCCGGGCACGGCCCGGCAGGGCCGGCCACAGGCCCCGGTCGACCAGGGCTTGCTGGCGCTCGGGCGCCAGGTCCAGCGCCTGCACCAAGACCGCCAGTTGCTCGCCCAGCCGGTCTTCATGCTGCAAGGCCTGGCGGTAGACATGCAGGGCGGCATCGTCGCCCTGGTCGGCCGTGCCAGCCTTGTCCAGCAATTCAAGCGTGGTGTCCAGGGTATCGGCCAGGTACTGGCGCAAGGTCTCGGCGCCCGGCCCGGGCTGCTGCCAGCGCGCTGCGCGGCTGCAGCTGGCGGGGTCGAACCAGGCGTCGGCCTGGCGGTGCAGCGACGCCAGCCGCAGGCCGCCGGGGTCGGCCGCCTCACCGCGGTTGCGCTGCACATGGCGCGCCACCCAGTATTCCTGGTACCAGCCGGCCTGGCCGGCCAGCCACCAGGGCGGATCAAAGCCGTCAAAGCTGGCACTGAAGTGCAGGCCGTCAAACGCCGACAGCCAGCCCAGCGTGCGGTTGCGGGCATCCATCAGCGCCAGTTGCAGCAGGCTGGCGGGCGCGCAGCGCATGGCTTGCGCGTCATGCACCTGGGCGTCGATCAGGCCGGTCACCATGCCAGGCCCATGCCCGCGGTGCGCTGCCCGACGGGCCGCATCAGTCGTTGACCGCGGGCTTGACCAGCGACAGCGCGGCACCAAAGCGCTTGCGCACCGAGGCCTCGATGCCTGCGGCGTCCAGGCCGACCAGGGCGATCAGCTTGGCCGGGTCGCCGTGTTCGATGAACTCATCGGGCAGGCCCAGGTGCAGCACCGGCAGCACCACACCGGCAGCGGCCAGGCATTCGGCCACCGCGCTGCCGGCCCCGCCGGGCAGGCAGCCTTCTTCGACCGTGACGATGGCGTCGTGTGTGCGCGCCAGCGCCAGCACCAGGGCATCGTCGATCGGCTTGGCAAAGCGCATGTTGGCCACGCTGGCGTCCAGCCGGTCAGCGGCGGCCAGCGCCGCATGCAGCACCGTGCCAAAGGCCAGGATGGCAACGCGCCGGCCGAGCGGGCCCGCACCCATGCCCTGGGCGCCCCCGGGTACGGCGGCCTGGGCGCCGGCTTCGCGCCGCATCTCGCCCTTGCCCCAGGGCAAGGTGTCGAAGTTGGCCTCGGGCCGCTTGCCCACACCGGCGCCGCGCGGGTAACGCACCGCCACCGGGTGGTTGCGGGCAAATGCGGTCGACAGCGCCTTGCGGCATTCATCCTCGTCCGACGGCGTGATCACGCCGAAGTTGGGAATGCAGCGCACGAAGGCGATGTCGTAGGCGCCGCAGTGGGTGGCGCCGTCGGCACCGACGATGCCGGCGCGGTCGATGGCAAACACCACCGGCAGGTTCTGCAGGGCCACGTCGTGGATCAGCTGGTCGTAACCGCGCTGCAAGAAGGTGCTGTAGATCGCCAGCACCGGCTTCAGGCCTTCACAGGCCAGGCCGGCGGCGAAGGTGACGGCATGCTGCTCGGCAATGCCCACGTCGTGGTAGCGCTTGGGAAAGCGCAGCTCGAACTCGACCATGCCCGAGCCCTCGCGCATGGCCGGGGTGATGGCCACCAGGCGCTCGTCGGCCGCTGCCATGTCGCACAGCCACTGGCCGAAGACCTGGGTGAAGGTCTGCTTGGGCGCGGTGGTGGGCGTGGTGATGCCGACGCTGGGGTCGAACTTGCCCGGGCCGTGGTAGTTGATCGGGTCGTTTTCGGCCAGCTTGTAGCCGTAGCCCTTCTTGGTGACCACATGCAGGAACTGCGGGCCCTTCTTGTCGCGCAGGTTTTCCAGCGTCGGGATCAGCGCGTCCAGGTCGTGGCCGTCGATCGGGCCCACATAGGTGAAGCCCAGCTCCTCGAAGATGGTGCCGGGCACGACCATGCCCTTGGTGTGCTCTTCGAAGCGGCGCGCAAATTCATACAGCGGCGTGTTCTTCAGCACGCTCTTGGCGCCTTCCCGGGCGGCGCTGTAGAAGTTGCCGCTCATCAGCCGTGCCAGGTGCTTGTTCAGCGCGCCCACCGGCGGGCTGATCGACATGTCGTTGTCGTTCAGGATCACCAGCATGTCGGCCGGGCCCACGCCGTGCGGCGCACCCGCGTGGTTCAGCGCCTCGAAGGCCATGCCACCGGTGAGCGCGCCGTCGCCGATCACCGCCACCGCACGGCGGTGTTCACCCTTGAGCTTGGCGGCATGGGCCATGCCCAGCGCGGCCGAGATGCTGGTCGACGAATGCCCGGTGCCGAAGGTGTCGTACTCGCTCTCGGCGCGGCGCGGAAAGCCGCTGATGCCGTGCATCTGCTTGAGCGTGCCCATCTGCTCGCGCCGACCGGTCAGGATCTTGTGCGGATAGGTCTGGTGGCCCACATCCCAGACGATGCGGTCCCAGGGCGTGTTGAACACATAGTGCAGCGCAATCGTCAGCTCGACCGTGCCCAGGTTGGACGACAGGTGGCCGCCGGTCTTGCTGACGGTGTTGATCAGGTAATCACGCAACTGCTGGGCCAAGCGGCCCAGTTCGCCCCGCGACAGCCGGCGCAGGTCGGCCGGCTCGTTCAATGTGTTCAACAGGGAGTAGGGCATGCGGGAGGCCTTGTTCAGCTGTGCCGGTCGACAACCATGTCGGCCAGCAGGCGCAGGTGCTCGGCGTCGGCCAAGCCACTGCGGGCCAGTGCGGCCAGCGCCTGCTGGTGCAGCGCCTGGGCCTGGCGGCGGGCTTCGTCGAGGCCCAGCACGGTGACATAGGTGGGCTTGTTGGCGTTCAGGTCCTTGCCGGCGCTTTTGCCCAGCGTGGCCGACGACTGGGTGACATCGAGGATGTCGTCGACCACCTGGAAGGCCAGCCCCAGGGCGGCGCCGTAGTCGGACAAGGCCTGCTGCGCCACCGGGCTGCACGGGCCGGTGGCCGCACCCATCAGCACGCTGGCCTGCAGCAGGGCACCGGTCTTGCGGCGGTGCATGTCGCGCAGCGCCGCCTCCGCCAGGGGCTTGCCGATGGACGCCAGGTCGATGGCCTGGCCGCCGGCCATGCCGGCATGGCCGGCAGCACGCGCCAGCAGGCTGCACAGCCGGGCCTGCAACTGCACCGGCATCGGCCCGCTGTCGCTGGCGTCGGGCGTCAGCACCTCGAAGGCCAGCGCCTGCATGGCGTCGCCCGCCAGCATGGCCACCGCTTCGCCATATTGCACATGCACCGTGGGCTTGCCGCGGCGCAGCACATCGTTGTCCATGCAGGGCATGTCGTCATGCACCAGCGAATAGGCGTGGATCAGCTCCACCGCCACCGCAGCACGCAGCGCGGCCTGCAGGTCACCCGCCACGGCCTCGCAGGCGGCACGCACCAGCAGGGGCCGCAGCCGCTTGCCGCCGTCGAGCACGCCGTAGTGCATGGCCTGCCCCAGGCCGGCCGGGGCGTCGGCCGGCACCCAGCGGGCCAGTGCGCGCTTCCACCTGCTGCAGGGCCTGCTGCACCCAGGTGTCGAAGCTGGACTGGCTCATTCGGCCACCCAATCCTTGAGCTGGCCGTCTTCCAGCACCTTGACCTGCTGCTCCACGGCCTGCAGGCGGGCGCGGCACAGGTCGAGCAATTGGGCACCGCGGCGGTAGTTGTCGAGCAGCGCATCCAGCGGCAGCCGGCTGCCCTCCATCGCGCTGACGAGCCGTTCCAGCTCGGCCAGGGCATCTTCGTAGCGGGGCGTGCTGGGGTCGTCGGCGGGCGGCGCGGCTGGGCTCATGGGCGGGTGGCCGGACAATGGACACACATCTTTGCAGAGCGGCGATTTTAGACACGGCCTGTGGTGGCGCGGCGCGGCTGCGGTGCGGCAGCCATGCGGCAGGCGGCGCCGGCTACAATCGATGCCATGGCCACCCCCCAAAGGTGGCCATTTTCATCTGCACTGACCATGCCCATCCGCGGGGCCTCCGGGTGGGGGGCCTTGACATCCACGCTGGAGATTCCGGGGATCATGTCGGACCTGAGTACCAAGCTCGAAGCGCACGCGCAATCGCTGCGCAACCACCTGGCGCAGTCCCAACGGGGCGCGGTGGCGACCCCGTCCGGGGATGTTCTGGCGCACAAGCACTGTCTGGATGCGCGGTCTGAACAGTCGCAGCTGTCGGTCACCACCTATTTTTCAGACGAGCTGTTCCGCCGTGAGCTGGAACTGATCTTCCAGCACGGCCCCCGCTACCTGGGGCATGAACTGTCGGTGCCCGAGCTGGGCGACTACCACGCCCTGCCGCAGGAAGGCGAAGGCCGTGCCCTGGTGCGCACCGCCAAGGGTGTGGAACTGCTCAGCAATGTGTGCCGCCACCGCCAGGCGCTGATGCTGCGCGGGCGCGGCAACACCGGCCACACCGCAGCCGGGCCACAGCGGCGGCAACATCGTCTGCCCGCTGCACCGCTGGACCTACAACCTGCAAGGTGAGCTGCTGGGTGCCCCGCTGTTCAAGCAGGACCCCTGCCTGAACCTGCAGCGCTACAAGACCCGCAGCTGGAACGGCATGGTGTTCGAGGACAACGGCCGCGACATCGCCGCCGAACTGGGCCAGGTGGGGCCCAAGGCCGACCTGGACTTCACCGGCTATGTGCTCGACAAGGTGCATGTGCACGAGTGCAACTACAACTGGAAGACCTTCCTCGAGGTCTACCTGGAGGACTACCACGTCGGGCCCTTCCACCCCGGCCTGGGCCGCTTTGTCAGCTGCGACGACCTGCGCTGGGAGTTCAGCCCGCACCACTCGGTGCAGACGGTGGGCATCAATGATTCACTGCGCCAGGCTGGCTCGCCGGCCTACAAGCGCTGGCACGAAGCGGTGCTGGCGCTCGGCAATGGCCAGCCGCCCAAGCAAGGCGCGATCTGGCTGACCTACTACCCGAACATCATGGTCGAGTGGTACCCGCATGTGCTGGTGGTCAGCACGCTCTACCCCAAGGGCCCGCAGAAGACCGTCAACATGGTGGAGTTCTACTACCCCGAAGAGATCGCCGCCTTCGAGCGCGAGTTCATCGAATCGGAGCAGGCGGCCTACATGGAAACCTGCGTCGAAGACGACGAGATCGCGCTGCGCATGGACGCCGGCCGCCGCGCCCTGATGGAGCGCGGCGACGACGAAGCCGGGCCCCTACCAGAGCCCGATGGAAGACGGCATGCAGCACTTCCATGCCTGGTACCGCCGGGTGATGGGCATCGGCTGCGCGCCCTGGTAAGCGCTGCCCGGGGCTGCCGCCAGCACCGCCGGGCCGGGTTGGTCCGCTGGTGCAGCGCCGCCCAGCAGATGGCCACCCGCCTGTAGTCCCTGCGGCGGCGGTGGCCGGTCTGGGCCAGTGCCAGCGCCCGCTGCAGGCGCCAGGCCCCACGCTCCACAACACCCACCTCGCACCGTGCACCGTGCACCGTGCACCGTGCACAGTGCAAATGCACGGACCCGCCCACCCCCCCTTGATCGCGGGGGATGCTGGCCCCGTTGCGGGTCCATGTCGGGGATTTGCCGTGCGGGGTGTGGCGGGAATGGGTCCGGTTCTGCGATTGCCTGATGGAGGCGCAGCGTTTGCCGCGCATTCAAACCGGAGACCGCATGCCATCCCCCGCCCCCACCCTGTGCCGCGCCCATGCCCCCTGCCATGGCCCGCTGCTCCAGCATGCCCGACATGCCCGACCTGCCCATCAAGCCCAACACGCCCATCAAGCCCATCAAGCCCATCAAGCCCATCAAGCCCATTTGGACCACCCACGCTGCCGCAAGCCAGCGCCCGCCCCGCGCCGCCGCTTGCTCGCCAACTGCGCGGCCTGGGCCCTGGCGCTGGGCACCGGCCTGCTGGGTCCGGCGACAGCGGCCACGCTGACCTGGAACGGCAGCTTTGGCGGCGCGCTTTGGAATGCGCAGCTCTTCGGGCTGTCCAACTGGGACGGTGGCGCCGTGCCCAGGGACGGTGACGCGCTGGTCTTCGCCGGCCAGACGGGCCTGGTGAACAGCAACAACAGCGCCGGCCTGTCGCTGTCGGGTCTGTCGTTTGCGGCGGGTGCGGGCGCGTTCACGCTGAACGGCCAAGTGCCATCGGTGGAGACCCGATTCACGCTCACCGGCGCGCTCAGCAACCAGAGCGCCCAGCTGCAGACCATCCACATGGGCATCGATGCCAGCCGCAGCGCATCACCCCTGCTGTGGGACGGCGGCAGCGCGGGCCTGCTGGTCAACGGCCACCTGAACCTGGCCCATGGGACCACCGTGACGCTGGCCAACAACACCACGCTGAATGACCAACAGCTTTGTGGTGGGCACGTCGGGCCAGTCCACGCTCAACATCAGCGCCGGCAGCCGGGTGAACAGCCACCAGGGCGCCATCGGCGAAGGGTCCAGCAGCAGCGATGGCAGCGTCACCGTCAGCGGCGCAAATTCACTCCTGGCAGACACCGGCAACCTGCGCGTGGGCGTCAATGGGGGCGGCAGGCTGGTCATTGACAGCGGTGGCCGTGTCACCAGCAGCTACGGCACGCTGGGCCAGCAGCCCCAGGGCCGCGGCAGCGCCACGGTCACGGGGGCTGGCGCAGCGTGGACCGTGGCCCGGGCACTGGACGTGGGCGGCCAAGGCCGGGGCACCCTCTCGGTGCTGGACGGGGCGCTGGTCAGCAGCGGTTTGGCGACGATCGGCGGCACTGGCGGCCGTGTCAGCGTGCGCGGTGCCAACGCGCGCTGGATCATCGATGGTGGCCTCGACATCGCGTCCGCCAGCGGCGAGAGCCAACTCGCTGTGTCCGACGGCGGCTTCGTCAGCAGTGGCGACGCCACAGTGGGCAAGGACGGGCGTGCCGCCCTGGTCGTCACCGGTGCCAACGCCCGCTGGACGGTTGCGGGCCACCTGGCGATGGGCTTCAACGCGCAGGCCACACTGGGCATTGCCGACGGCGGCCAAGTCAGCAGCAACTCGGCGTCGCTGGGCAACGGCGGCGCTGGCACCAGCAACATCCATGTGGGCAGGGTGACCCTGACGGGCCCGGGGTCGGCATGGATCAATGCCGGCACGCTCGACATTGGCACCTCGGGCACGCGCATCGCCTCGCTGGTGATCGGGGCGGGCGCCACGGCGGCCACCGGTTCACTGGTGATTGGCAACACCGGTGTGCTGGACCTGAACGGCGGCACGCTGCAAGTCCACGACGCCGAGGTGCAAGGCGCGGGCCAGTTCAACTGGGCCTCCGGCACGCTGCGCTTCACCAACGCCGGCGCCACGCTGGGGGTCGGCGCCCTGCAGTTGGACAGCATCACGACGCTGCCTGGCGGCAAGGCGCTGGAATTCAGCCACTCCTTTGCCGTGGGCAGCGGCAACCAGCTGCTGCTGGCAGGCGGCACGCTGGGCGGCAGCGGCAGTCTGCTCAACGACGGCCATCTGGCCGGTTTTGGCCAATTGGCGGGCAGCGGCGGCTTTGCCAACAGCGGCCTGCTGGTGCAAGGCGGCGGCAACCTGGTGCTGTCCAACACCGGGCCCAACCGCAACACCGGCAACTGGGACCTGGCCACCGGCTGGACCCTGCAACTGGATGGCGCCACCTTGGCCAATCAGGGCAGCCTGCAGCTCAACAGCGCCACCCTCAGCGGCAGCGGCAGCTTGGCCAACGCGGCGGGTGGCACGGTGCTGGGCCGCGGCAGCATCAGCGCCAACTTCAGCAATGCCGGCGCGCTGCTGGTGGATGCCGGTACCACCCGGGTCAGCCAGGCCTTCAACAACAGCGGCCAGATCCAGTTGTCGTCCAACGCCGCCACGCTGGTCGGCGGTGTGCTCAGCAACAGCGGGCAGATCGAAGGCCACGGCCGGGTGGGCAACGACGTGCACAACACCGGCGTGTTGCAGGCCCTGGGTGGCACGCTGACCTTTGCCGGCACATTGGCCCACAGCGGCAACGGCGTGATTGCCGCCGGCAGCGGCGCCAAGCTGCTGGTGCTGGCCGGCCTGGCCCGCAACGAGGCGCAGATCCAGCTGGACGGCGGCACGTTTGACAACAACGGCGCGGCCTTGCTCAACACCGCCAAGGGCAGCATCAGCGGCTTTGGCACGCTGCGCAGTGGCGCGCTGGTGACGGATGGCCAGATCTTGTTGGCGTCAGGCCCATCGGCCGTGCATGCGAACCTGCTGGCCCAGGCGGGTAGCCAGACGATTCTGTCGGGCCAGGGCAACACGACTTTTTACGGCGCAGTGGATGTGCAGGGCGGCGCGGAGTTGCGCGTGTCGCAGGGTGCGGTGGCCACCTTCTTCGGCCCGGTCAGCCAGCGCGGCGGCGCGCGCTTCACCGGCACCGGCCAGAAGTACTTCGAGGGTGGCCTGGCGGTGGGCAATTCACCCGGCCTGGGCAGCGACGCAGGCAGCGTGGCCTTTGGCGCAGGCAACACCTACCGGGCCGAAATTGGCGGCACCGACCCCGGTGATGCACTGGGCAACGGGATCGAATTCGACCGCTATGCGGTGGCCGGCACGCTGCACTTTGGTGGCCGCTGGCCGTGGTCGCCTGGAACGGTTTCATGCCGCTGGCCGGCCAGCGCTTCGACCTGTTTGATTGGGGCAGCAGCCAGGGCCAGTTTGCGCAGCTGGATTTTTCCCAGGCGCCGTTGGCAGCTGGCCTGGTGTGGGACACGTCCCGTCTGTACACCGACGGCAGCCTGGCCGTGGCCGCCGTGCCAGAGCCCGGCAGCAGCGCGCTGCTGCTGGCCGGGCTGGCTGTGCTGGGCTGGCTGGCGCGGCGCCGGCCTCAGGCCGACCGTGCCGTGGTGGCCGGGGCCGAGGCCGGGCCGGAGGTCACCAGCCGCAGGCCGGCGGAACGCTCGGCCACCCAGGCCGCCAGCGCTTCGCCCAGCATGGGCCGGGCGAACCAGTAGCCCTGGCCCTTCTGGCACTGCAGGGCTTGCAGCAAGGCCGCCTGGCCGGGCGTCTCGATGCCTTCGGCCACCGTGCCCATGCCCAGGCTCTGGGCCACTTCCACCGTGGCCTTGACCAGGGCCCGGTGGTGCGCGCTGGTCTCGAGCTGGCTGACAAAGGAACGGTCGATCTTGACCAGGTCCACCGGCATCTGGTGCAGGCTGGACAGCGATGAATAGCCGGTGCCGAAATCGTCCAGCGCCAGCGTCAGGCCCAGCGCCTTCAGGGCCTGCAGCTGGGCGCGCACCTGGTCGTCCTGCGCGGCCAGACTCTCGGTCACCTCCAGCTGCAAGGCCTGGGCGGGCATGCCGCAGGCGCGCAGGATCTGGTCGACCTGGGCCACCAGGCCGGGCGCGGTCAGCTGCGCCCGCGACAGGTTGACCGACAGGCCTTGCGGCGCGCCCGCGCCCAGCGTCTGTTGCCACTGCATGAACTGCCGGCAGGCAGCGTCCAGCACAAAGGCGCCCAGCGCGCCGATCAGGCCGGTCTGCTCGGCCACCTCGATGAAGGCCAGCGGCGGCACCGTGCCGCGCAGCGGGTGGCGCCAGCGCACCAGCGCCTCGACACTGATGGCTGCGCTGCCGCTGAGGTGCACGATGGGCTGGTAGACGACAAACAGCTCGCCGTCGGCCAGTGCGCGCCGCAATTCGTTTTCGAGCATGACACGGTGGGTGGCACGCACTTTCATCGCCGCATCGAACACAACATGCCGCGCACCGCCGGCACGCTTGGCTTCACGCATGGCGATGCTGGCATCCTGCAGCACGCTGTCGGCGTCGGCCACGGCGGCATCCCCCACGGCCACACCGGCGCTGACGCCCAGCTGCAGCTGCAGGCCGTCCAGCGCATAGGGCCGCGACAGGCTGTCGACCAGGCGCCGGGCAATGCCGTGCACGTCATCGGCAGCACGCAGGCCTTCGACCACGGCCACAAATTCATCGCCGCCCAGACGGGCAGCGGTGGACGCGGTGGGCACTGCCCGGCCCACGGCGTCACCCGGGCGCAGCGTGGCATGCAGGCGCTGTGCCATGCGGCGCAGCAAGGCGTCACCAACCGCCGTGCCATGGACCAGGTTGATCTGGTTGAAGCGGTCAGCATTGACGAACAGCACCGCAAAGCGCTGCTCGGGGTCGGCTTGCTGGCTGGCCAGCGCGCGGCTGATGCGCTCTCGCACCACCGCGCGGTTGGGCAGCTCGGTCAACGCATCGGTGCGGTTGACATCGTGCAGCTGGGTGGCCAGGCGCTGCTGCTCTTCGCGCACCGTGTGGCTGACATCGCTGAGGCAGCCCATCAGCGTGGCGTCGTCGAGCCGGGTCAGGCTCAATGCCAGCGTCTGCTGGACCTGGCCGGGCGCCACCAGGTCCAGCGGCAGGCGCAGTGCATCGCAGACCACACTGCCCGGCGCGCTGTGGCATTCCACCAGCGCGCGCAGCCCGGGCGCCAGCGGCGCCAGCACGGCAAACAGGTTGCCCATGTCACCAGCCGGCGCCAAGGGCATCAGCAGGCGGGCCGACATCGGATTGAGCATGGTGATCTCACCGTCGGGCCGGGCCTGCAGCAGGCCGATGGGCGCACGGTAGAGAAATTCGATCAGGGCCTCCTGGGCCACCACATCCGTCGTCATGGGGGCATCCCGCTCAGGCGGCGGTGGTCACGCCGGTGGTGACAGCCGGCGTGACGGCAGCCGCCACGTCGCTGGTCAGCGCGCCGCCGTGGCGCAAGCCGGGGCGCCAGACTTCCACCCGGTTGCGGCCCTGCGCCTTGGCCTCGTAGAGCGCCAGGTCGGCACGCTTGAGCAGGGCATCCAGCCCGTCCACATCGGGCTCCATCACCGCAACGCCAGCGCTCACGGTGTAGTGGATCGGCACGCCGTCCACTTCCACCGGCTGCGCGGCCACCATCTGGCACAGGCGCTGGGCCGCTGCCAGCGCGCCGTCCAGACCGGTGCCGGGCAGCAGCACGGTGAATTCTTCACCGCCGCTGCGGGCCACCAGATCAAGGTTGCGGAAGGTGGCGCTCAAGCCGGCCGCCAGGTGGCGCAGCACGGCATCGCCCGCCGCATGGCCGTGGCGGTCATTGACCTGCTTGAAGTGGTCGGCATCAAAGCACACCAGCGACAGCGCCCGCGGCTGGCGCTGCCAGCGCAGCAGCTCCAGTTCGGCCGCTTCAAAAAAGGCGCGGCGATTGGCCAGCCCGGTGAGGTGGTCGCACAGGATCGAACGCCGCAAGGCTTCATTGGCCTCGCGCCGGTCGGTGATGTCGCGCAGGATCAGGCTGTAGCCGCGCTCGTCGTGCAGGTCATCGCCCGGCGCGTGCAGCGGCGCAATCAGGCTGCTGCCCCAGAAACGGCTGCCATCGGCGCGGCAGCGCCAGCCTTCGTCCAGGGTCCAGCCATGCTGGTCGGCCTCGCACAGGCGGTCGCTCAGGCGCTGCGGCGGCAACTGGCCGTCGGGGTAGAACGCGGCCACCGTCTGGCCTGCCAGCTGCTGGGCGTCGAAGCCGGTCAGGCGGCCGATGCTGGGGTTCCAGTCGACCACCCGGCCGTCGGCGTCCAGCGTCATCAGGGCGTAGTCGCTGATGCCGCTGGTGATGGTGTGGATCCAGGCCTGGTTCTGCCGCAGTTCACGGTCGCGCTGCACCGACTGGGTGACATCGCTGAGCACCGCCATCAGCCGCTCGGCGTCGAGCTTGAGCAGGGTCAGCGACAGGATCTGCGGCCTGCTGGCCGAGCCAGTGCCGATCGGCAATTGCAGGGCCTCGCAGACCATGCCGTGGCTGGGCGCAAAGTGCGCTGCACGGTGGGCCAGGTCGGGCGCCACGGCCTGCAGCACGGTGAACAGGTTGTCCAGTGCGCCATCGGGCGCCAGCGGCATCAGCAGCTGGGCGCACAAGGGGTTGACCATCAGGATGTCGCCGTTCTGACGGGCCTGCACCAGTCCGATCGGCGCCAGGTACAGGAACTGCAGCAGGGCCTCGTGCTCCTGGGCGATGTCGTCGTCCATGGCGGCGTGCTCAGGAAGGGCGCAACACCAGCACGTAGCGCATGCCCTCGCCGGGCTGGGCCAGCAGCCGCAGCTTGACCTTGACCGGCCGCATGCGCAGGGTCAGCACATAGTCGATGGTGACGTCCAGCGGGCTGGCCGAGGTGAGTGCGTCTTCGAAGCGCTGCGCCACCATGAAATTGTTCATGCAGGGCGCCACCACGGTGAACAGCGGATGGCCCAGCACACGCTGCGGCGACAGCCCGGCCAGGCGCGACTCCAGCGCGTTGTAGCGCCGCACCAGGCCCGTGGCGTCGATGCCGATGAGGCCGAACTCCAGCGCATCCAGATCGGCATCGCTGCTCTGCTGCAGGGCCGGCATCAGGTCGGCGTCGGCGAAATGAAGGGTTTGCACAGTGGACATGGGCGAACTTGGTGGGTCGCCCGCTCAAAACGGGACGGCCGGGGTAGTGGGGCAATCTGCGTGCACGGGTCGCTTGCGCGCACAGACCACTGGGTTGCCTGGTGTATCGGCAGCCCGCAGCCGAACCTGAGCCCGGATTCGCCAGCCCTCCCGCGCCGACCGGCTGAACTACCGGGCGCCGTAGCTGGCGGCCATGCCGGCGCGCACATCGTTCTGCACGCCGTACGGCGGGATCGGGTAGCGCAGGCCGTTGGCCGACAGGCGCTTCAGGCCGGCAACCGCCTGCGCCAGCTGTGCCGGCTTCAGCGCCATCAGCAGTTCGTCGTCGGGCACGCCGCCGTAGCGCCGCTCGGGAAAGCACGGCAGCGCCAGGCTGGGCTCGCCGGTGGCCAGCGCCCGGCCCCAGCTGTCGGCGCAGGCCGATTCACCCACCGCGCCCCATTCCAGCTTCTTGTAGCCGGCCCATTGCAGGCCGTTGATCAGCAGGATCATCTGCGCCGGGTTGGCATAGACCAGGGCGATGTCGGGCGCCGGCAGGCGGCCGGCGGCCAGCGGCGACACCGCCATCGCGGTGTAGCGGCCATGCGGCACGCAGGTCATCGCCTGCTGGTGCGCAGCGGCATCGGCCTCGGTGGCAAACCAGACGCCGGCAAAGGCCTTGCCCGCCTGGAAGCTGGCGTCCTGCGGTGCCAGGCCGATCACCGCGCCGCACTGCTGGCCGACCAGGTCATCGACCGTGATGCCCACGGTGAAGCCCAGGCGCGCCGCCTGGCCCACGATCTGGTCGGTGGTGTGCACGGTGCCCTTGGGCCGGCGGATCTTGGGCACCGCCAGCATGTCATCGATGCGCGCGAACAACTGCATGCCGATCGGTGTGGTCTTGAGCCGCAGCAGCCGGAACAGGTCGTCGACCAGTGCGGCCAGATCCAGGGGGCTGGCGCTGTTCTGGTGCGCTGTTTGGTGCGCTGTCTTGCGGCATGCCTGGCGGGCTGGCGGTGGCCGCCGCAAGCGCAGCGGGAATCGGAGGATGGGTCATGGCGGCGCCCGTGCTGGTGGTGGAGCCACCATGATGCAGCGCACACCGGCTGGCGATAGCCCGCAGGCGACAGGGCCGCGAGAGACAACCCGCAAGCGACAGACCACAAGCAACCGGCAACAAGCGCAGGCCAGAAACAAAAAAAGAGCACCGAAGTGCTCTTTGTCTGCCACCGCTGCAGCGCACTGCAGTTGGTGTATTTGGCGTCCCCTAGGGGATTCGAACCCCTGTAATCACCGTGAAAGGGTGGTGTCCTAGGCCTCTAGACGAAGGGGACTGAATTTCACGTACTTCATGCAACCAACGTGCTCCACATCCAACGACTTGAACAGCGCCACCAAACAAAAACTTGGTGGAGGTAAGCGGGATCGAACCGCTGACCTCTTGCATGCCATGCAAGCGCTCTCCCAGCTGAGCTATACCCCCAGGCGCTGTTCAAGCGAGTCCATGACTATAGCACGCCTTTCAGACGTGCTGCAAGCGCTCCAGCACAGTCGTTTGCTGGAACAGCGCCACCACCGCATCCACCGACGGTGTCTGCGTGCGCCCGCACAGCAGTGCGCGCAGCGGCATGGCCAGCAGCGGCATCTTCAGCTTGTGCTCGGCCAGCGTGTCTTTCAAGGCCTGGGCGATGCCGGCCTTGTCCCAGGGCTGGCCCGCCTCACCCAGCGCGGCCAGGCGGTCGCGCAGGCTGACCAGAGCCGGGCGCACGGCGTCGGTCAGGTGTGCCGCCAGGTCGTCGGCGCTGGGGCGCACCGGTGCAAAGTACATCTGCAGCCAGTCGGCCAGGTCGACCGTGGTGTTGCAGCGGTCCTTGAACAGCGCACACATCGCGGCCAGGCGGGCATCGGCGGGCACGGCCAGGCCGCGGCTGCCCAGTTGCGCGGCCACCAGGGCCGCCAGGCGGCTGTCGTCGGCCTGCTTGATGTAGTGCGCGTTCACCCAGGTCAGCTTGGCGGCGTCCCATTGCGCCGGGCTCTTGCTGAGGTGGCTGCCGTCGAACCAGGCCACCATCTGGTCCAGGCTGAACAGTTCCTCGTCGCCATGGCTCCAGCCCAGGCGGGCCAGGTAGTTCAGCATGGCCTCGGGCAGGTAGCCGTTGTCCTGGTAGGCGGTGACGCTGACCGCGCCGCGCCGCTTGCTGAGCTTCTGCCCGTCGTCGCCCAGGATCACCGGGCAGTGGCCGAACTGCGGCAGCGGCGCGCCCAGGGCCTGGAAGATGTTGATCTGCCAGGGCGTGTTGTTGATGTGCTCGTCGCCGCGGAAGACATGGGTGATGGCCATGTCCCAGTCGTCGACCACCACCGCAAAGTTGTAGGTCGGGATGCCCAGGGTGCCGTCGGGCGCGTCCGCAGGCGGCGGCCGCAGGATGATCAGGTCGTCGATCTCCACATTGCCGATGCTGATCGGGCCCTTGACCAGGTCGTTCCAGGTCACCACGCCGTCGGGCGGGTTGGCAAAGCGCACCACCGGCTTGCACGCCAGCGCGGCACCGCCGGCAGCTGCTTGCCGGGCGCCGGGCGCCAGCGGCCGTCGTAGCCGGTCTTCTCGCCGCGGGCCTTCTGGGCCTCGCGCATGGCGTCCAGTTCATCGGGGCTGCAGTAGCAGTGGTAGGCGGTGCCGGCAGCAACCATCTGCTCGGCCACCGCGTGGTAGCGCGCCAGGCGCTGCATCTGGTAGACCGGCCCGTCGTCGTAGCCCAGGCCCAGCCAGTGCATCGATGCCAGGATCTGGTCGACCGATGCCTGCGTGCCGCGGGCCACGTCGGTGTCTTCGATGCGCAGCACAAACTGCCCGCCAAAGTGCCGCGCATAGGCCCAGGAATACAGCGCCGTGCGCGCCGTGCCCAGGTGCAAGAAGCCGGTGGGCGATGGCGCAATGCGGGTGCGCACGGTGGGCTTGGTGGACATGGTGGGGACGGTGGGTGCACTCATGCCAGTTGCTCCAGGCCGCGCAGCAGGTCGGCCTGCAGGTCTTCGACATCTTCCAGGCCGACGGCATAGCGCACCAGGCCCTGGCCGATGCCGGCTGCCTGGCGTTGCGCTTCGCTGAGGCGGCCGTGCGAGGTGGACGCCGGGTGGCAGATGGTGGTCTTCACATCGCCCAGGTTGGTGGTGATGCTGGCCACCTGGGCAGCGTCGATCACCTGGAAGGCCCGGGCGCGGAGGTCGTCAGCGCCCTGCCCCTTGACATCGAAGCTGACCACCGCGCCGCCGCTGCCGTTTTGCTGCACCATGGCCAGCGCATGCTGGGGATGCGATGCCAGCCCGGGGTAATGCACCCGCGCCACCTGCGGTTGCTCGGCCAGCCATTGCGCCACCTGCAGCGCGCGTGCGCTGTGGGCCTGCATGCGCACCGACAGTGTCTCCAGCCCCTTGAGCACCACCCAGGCGTTGAAGGGCGACAGCGTCAGCCCGCCCGACTTCATCACCGGCAGCATCTTGGTCTGCAGCAGGTCTTCGGGCCCGCACAGCGCGCCGGCAATCACCCGGCCCTGGCCGTCCAGGTACTTGGTGCCGGAATGCAGCACGAAGTCGGCACCGAACTGCACCGGCTTCTGCAACGCGGGCGAGCAAAAGCAGTTGTCGACCGCCAGCAGCGCGCCACCGCGGTGGGCAATGTCGGCCAGCGCTGCGATGTCGCAGACATCGGTCAGCGGGTTGGTCGGCGATTCGGCCATCAGCAAGCGGGTGTTGGGCCGCATGGCCAGGCGCCATTCATCCACATCGGTCTGCGACACGAAGCTGGTTTCGACGCCGAACTTGCCCATCTCGCTTTGCAGCAGGCGGATGGTGGAGCCGAACACGCTGCGCGAACACACCACATGGTCGCCGGCCTTGAGCAGGCCCATCAGCAGCAGCAGGATGGCCGACATGCCGCTGCTGGTGCCCATGCAGCCGCTGGTGCCCTCCAGCGCGGCCAGGCGGCGCTCCAGCATCATCACCGTGGGGTTGCCGAAGCGGCTGTAGGTGAAGGCTTCTTCTTCTTCGGCGAAGCGGCGCGCGGCGGTGGCGGCGTCGGGCTGCACAAAGCTGCTGGTGAGAAACAGCGCCTCGCTGTTCTCACCGTACTGGCTGGCGGGCATGCCTTCGCGCACGGCCAGGGTGTCGGGGCGCAGGCCCGGTGGCAGGGCCTTGCGGGGCAGGCGGATTCTTCTGGCGGCTGTCGGTCATGGTGATCAGGCGGGCTCGGCCCGGCTTTGCAGGGTCAGGCGGGTGCGGTCGTTGCTGTCTTCGTCGTCCTTGCGGGCTTCGGTGCGCTGGGCTTCGATGGCGGCGAAGTCGGCGATGCTGACGTCGCCGGTGACGTACTGGCCGTCGAAGCAGCTGGCCTCGAAGCCGACGATGGCCGGGTTCAGCGCCCCCACCACCCGCTTCATGGCGTCCACGTCCTGGTAGATCAGCGCGTCGGCGCCGATGAACTGGCGGATCTCTTCGAGCGTGCGGTTGTGCGCGATCAGCTCTTCGGACGTGGGCATGTCGATGCCGTACACATTGGGGTAGCGCACCGGCGGCGCGGCCGACGCCATGTAGACCTTGCGGGCACCGGCCTCGCGCGCCATCTGCACGATCTCCTTGCTGGTGGTGCCGCGCACGATGCTGTCGTCGACCAGCAGCACGTTGCGGCCCTTGAACTCCACGCCGATGGCATTGAGCTTCTGGCGCACGCTCTTCTTGCGCGCCTGCTGGCCCGGCATGATGAAGGTGCGGCCGACGTAGCGGTTCTTGACGAAGCCCTCGCGGTAGGGCTTGCCGATCTTCTGCGCCAGCTGCATGGCGCTGGGCCGGCTGCTTTCCGGGATGGGGATCACCACGTCGATGTCGCTGGGCGGCATGGTGTTGATCACCCGCTGGGCCAGGGTCTCGCCCAGGTTCAGCCGCGCCTGGTAGACCGAGATGCCGTCGATCACCGAATCGGGCCGCGCCAGGTAGACGTACTCGAACATGCAGGGGTGCAGCGTCGGCTGGTCGGCGCATTGCTCGGCATGCACCTGGCCGGCCAGGTCGATGAACAGCGCCTCGCCCGGCGCCACGTCGCGCACGGTGGTGTGGCCGGTGCCTTCCAGTGCCACGGTCTCGCTGGCCAGCATGATTTCCTGGCCGCCGCCTTCACTGGCCGGCAGGTCGGCCACGCCATAGACCAGCGGCCGGATGCCGTAGGGGTCGCGGAAGGCCAGCAGCCCGTGGCCGGCGATCAGCGCGATCACCGCATACGAGCCGCGGATGCGCTTGTGCACCGCCCGCACCGCGCGGAACACCAGCTCGGGCGTCAGCGGCACGTCGCGCCCGCAGCGCTCCATCTCGTGGGCCAGCACGTTGATCAGCACCTCGGTGTCGCTGCCGGTGTTGATGTGGCGGCGGTCGACGTCGAACAGCTCGGTCTTCAGCGCATGGGCGTTGGTCAGGTTGCCGTTGTGCACCAGCACGATGCCGTAGGGCGCGTTGACGTAGAAGGGCTGGGCCTCTTCTTCGTTGAAGGCATTGCCGGCGGTGGGGTAGCGCACCTGGCCCAGGCCCACCGTGCCCGGCAGCGCGCGCATGTTGCGGGTGCGGAACACGTCCTTGACCATGCCGCGGGCCTTGTGCATGAAGCACTGCGTGCCCTGCATGGTGACGATGCCCGCCGCGTCCTGACCACGGTGCTGCAGCAGCAGCAGCGCGTCGTAGATCAGCTGGTTGACCGGCGCCTTGGAGATGACGCCGACGATGCCGCACATGGTGGAGGGTCCTGGGGCTGGAAAAGGTGGAAGGCGCCGTGGGCGGAGAAAGGGCAGATCAGGTCAGACAGCAGAACGGCAAGCGGATCGAAAGCAGGCAGCAGCGCACGACAGGCAGACAACAGGCGGGTGGCGCGCAGTGGGGGGCAAGTGATGGGAGTGTCGGTGGGAGGCCCGGTGCGCGGCGTTCAAGCTGGCAAGTGCCGCGCCACCTCGGCCGGCAGCACCGGCTTGATGCCCTGCAAGGCCACCCGCAGCCAGGCTGCGCCCTGGCTATCCTGCCAGGGTTGGGAGCGCGCTGCCGGGGTGAATGCCACCAGGGTGGTCAGCACCAGCAGCAGCACGCGCCGCGGACCAGGCCGAAGGCCGCGCCCAGCGTGCGGTCGACCAGGGTCAGCGGCGTGGCATGCAGCAGCAGGCGCACCAGGCGGGCCAGCAGGGTCCAGCCGATCAGCACGCCGATGAAGGTGAGCGCAAAGCCGGCGCCCAGGTTCAGCGCCGACCCCGGCAACGCCGATGGGCAGCTGCGCCGCCAGCAGCGGCGAATACAGCTGGGCAGCGACATAGGCCACGACCCAGCCCACCAGCGACATCAGCTCGAACACCAGCCCGCGCCACAAGCCCACCACCACCGACAGCGCCAGCACCGCCAGCAGCGTCCAGTCGACCCAGCCCAGCGCGGGAACGGTGTCGAGCACGGTCACAGCGTGAGGATGGCCACCGGCAGGCCGCTGGCCTTGATGCGCGCGGCGGCCTGGTCGGCCTCGGCCTTGCTGGCAAACGGACCGACCCGCACCCGGGTGCGCTTGCTGCCGCCCACGTCCACCACCTGGGTGTAGGTCTTGAAGCCCATGGCTTCCACTTTTTGCCGGGCTTCCCGCAGCTTGGCCGGCTCGGTGTAGGCGCCGACCTGCACCACCAGGCGGCTGGCCGCGGCGGCGCTGGCCGGCTGGCCGTTCAGCAGGGCCTGGGCCCGGGCGCCATCACCGCCGGCTGGCTTGGCGGCCGCCGCTGTGTCAGCGCGCGGCGTCGGCACAGCGGTGGCCGGCTTGGAGGCAGCCGCAGACGGCCGGGGCGCAGCGGCTGCCGCTTCACGCTCGGCAGGTGCTGGGCGCTCAGGCGTTGGGCGCGTGGTGGGCGGCGGCACCTCGCGGCCGGCATCGGCGGCCCGCTCGGTGATCTCAGGCGGGCGGACGGCAGGCGATTCCGGCGACAACTCGCCATCGGCCACCACCGCCGCAGAGGCGGCCGACAGGGCCGGGCTGGGCCCGGGCGGGGCCAGCGGCGGTGCGCCGTCCTTGCGCGGGATCTCGATCGGAATGTCCACCGCCACCGGCCGCGGCTGCGTCTCGAACAGCAGCGGAAAGCCCACCACGCCGATGCCCAGCAAGCACCGCCGCGCCGATCAGGCGCCGCCGGGCGCGGATCCGGGCCGCAGCCACGGCATCGGGCTCGGCCGCTGGCGCTGCGGCGGTGGCATCGGTTTGGCGTTGGAAGAAGGACAGCAGACCCATGCAGGCGAGGGCCGCGGCCAGTGGTGAAGAAGGGTGGTTTGCGGCCGCCGGGGGCCCTGTCTGGGTGCTTATCCGCCCAGATGCCGGGCCGCCAGACGGGGCAGGCCATCTTTCAGCACACCGCCCACGGTGAAGAACGATCCGAAGACCACGATTCTATCAGCCGGGTCGGCAGCGGCAGCGGCCGCCTTCAGCGCGGCGTCGGGTGTGGCGTGGGTGTGGATGCCGACCGTGCGGCCAGCCGAGGCTGCCTGCACCAGCACGGCCAGCTCGGCCGCACGGGCGGCGCGCGGCGTGGGCAGGTCGGTCAGGTGCCAGTGGTCGACCAGCGGCGCCAGGTGCGGCAGCAGCGTCGCCAGGTCCTTGTCGCGCATGGCACCAAACACCGCATGGGTGGCCGGGTAGAAGCCCATCTGGTCGAGGTTGAGCGCCAGCGCCGCCACCGACTGCGGGTTGTGGGCCACGTCCAGCACCAGGGTGGGCTCGCCCGGCACGATCTGGAAGCGCCCGGGCAGTTCCACCAGCGCCAGGCCGTTGCGCACCGCCTGGGCGTTGATCGGCAGGCGCTCGCGCAGCGCCTCGAACACCGCCAGCGCACCAGCCGCATTCAACAGCTGGTTGGCGCCGCGCAGCGCCGGGTAAGCCAGGCCGTTGAAGCGCTGGTGGCGGCCGCGCCAGCCCCATTGCTGCTTGTCACCCTGGACATTGAAGTCGACACCCAGCTGGCGCAGATCGGCGCCCAGTTCGGTGGCGCGCAGCTGCAGGCTGGCCGGTGGCTGCGGGTCGCTGACCACCACCGCCTGGCCGGGCCGCATGATGCCGGCCTTCTCGCGGCCGATGTCCTCGCGGTTGTCACCCAGGAATTCGGTGTGGTCGAGCGCGATGCTGGTGATCAGTGCCACGTCGGCGTCCACCGCGTTGACGGCGTCGAGCCGCCCGCCCATGCCCACTTCCAGGATCACCAGATCAACCGGCGCCTGCGCCAGCGCCCGCATGATCACCAGGGTGGTGTACTCGAACCAGGTCAGCGTGGTGCCGGCGCGCGCCGCCTCCACCGCCTGGAAGTGCTCGATCAGCAGGGCATCGCTGGCCATCTCGCCATTGATGCGGCAGCGCTCGTTGAAGTGCACCAGGTGCGGCTTGATGTACAGCCCCACCCGGTAGCCGGCCTGCAGCGCGATGGACTCCAGCATCGCGCAGGACGAACCCTTGCCATTGGTGCCGGCCACCGCAATCACCGGCACCGCAAAGCGCAGGCCCAGCCGGTCGCAGAGCAGGCGCACCCGCTCCAGCGTCATGTCGATGGTCTTGGGGTGCAGTTGCTCGCAGTGGGCGAGCCATTGGTCCAGGGTGGTGGGCAGGGTCATCGCGTGCATCGGTCCCCGGCAGGGGACAGGCCGCGCAGCGGCCGGGGGAGTGGGCTGGTGGTCAAGGGGCCAGACCGGAACCGGCTTTGCCGGGCCGGTCTGGTCAGCCCCTCGGGGGCCGGCGCCAGGCGCCGGGGGGCGTCAACTGACCGCGTCGGCGCTCTGCCGCTGCAGCATCGCCAGCATGCTGGCGATGGTGGGCCGCAGTTGGCGCCGGTCGACGATCTGGTCGATGGCGCCCTTGGTGATCAGGAACTCAGCGCGCTGGAAGCCTTCAGGCAGCTTCTCGCGCACCGTGTTCTCGATCACCCGCGGCCCGGCAAAGCCCACCAGCGCCCGGGGCTCGGCGATGACCACATCGCCCACAAAGGCAAAACTGGCCGACACACCGCCCATGGTGGGGTCGCACAGCACGCTGATGTAGGGCAGTTTGGCCTTGGCCAGACGGCCCAGCGCGGCATTGGTCTTGGCCATCTGGAACAGGCTGAACAGGCCTTCCTGCATGCGCGCGCCACCGGTGGCGGTGAAGCAGATGAAGGGCAGCTTCTGCTCCAGCGCAGCATGCACGCCGCGCACGAAGCGCTCGCCGACCACCGAGCCCATCGACCCGCCCATGAAGTCGAACTCGAAACAGGCCACCACCAGCGGCATGCTCATCACCGCGCCGCCAAAAACCACCAGCGCGTCGGTCTCGCCGGTGGATTCCAGCGCGTCTTTCAGGCGCTCGGGGTACTTGCGGCTGTCCTTGAACTTCAGCGGGTCGACCGGCACCACTTCCTGGCCGATCTCCCAGCGGCCTTCAGCGTCCAGGAAGGCATCGAGCCGCGCTCGCGCGCGCCGATGCGGTGGTGGTGGCCGCATTTCGGGCAGACATTGATGTTCTGCGCCAGGTCGGTGTTGTAGAGCACCGTCTCGCAGGACGGGCACTTGACCCACAGACCTTCCGGCACCGAGCGGCGCTCGGTCGGGTCGGTGTGTTGGATCTTGGGTGGCAGCAGTTTTTCCAGCCAGCTCATGGTGTGCTCTCCAGCGGGTGTAGCGGTGCATCGATCGCGGCGCGGATCTCGGCCATGAAGCCCCGCGCCACCGCAGCCGACTGCGCCCGCGGCGCATCATGCAGCAATTGCACCAGGCGTGAACCGATCACCACGGCGTCCGAGACCCGGGCCACGGCCTGGGCCGTGGCGGCATCGCGGATGCCGAAGCCTACCCCAACCGGCACCTTGACATGGGCGCGGATGCGTGGCACGGCTTCGGCCACGGCGTCGGTGTCGAGGTGGCCGGCGCCGGTGACACCCTTGAGCGACACGTAGTACACATAGCCGGTGGCGACCCGCGCCACGTCGCGGATGCGCTGCTCGGTGCTGGTGGGCGCCAGCAGAAAAATCAGGTCCAGGCCGGCGGCCTTCAGGTCGGCCGAGAAGGCTTCGCATTCTTCGGGCGGGTAATCGACCACCAGCAGGCCGTCGACACCGGCCTCGGCCGCATCGCGGATGAAGCGGCCTGCGCCATGCTTCTGGTCGTAGCGCTCCACCGGGTTGGCATAGCCCATCAACACCACCGGGGTGCTGGTGTTGCCCTGGCGAAAGCTGCGCACAAAGCCCAGCACCTGGGTCAGGCCGATGCCGCGTGCCAAGGCCCGCTCGCTGGCCTGCTGGATCACCGGGCCGTCGGCCATCGGGTCGCTGAAGGGCACGCCCAGCTCGATGATGTCGGCACCACCATCGGCCAGGGCCTGCATGATCTCCGGCGTGGCGTCGACAAACGGGTCGCCGGCGGTGACATAGGGAATCAGGGCCTGGCGGCCCTGGGCCTTCAGCGCGGCCAGCGTGCTGCTGATGCGGCTCATCGTGTGAACTCCACCGGCTGCAACCCGCCCGCCATGCCGCCCTTGACCGACTGCCCCTTGCAGGACGGCCGGCAGAAGAATTCGGCATTCGACAGGTCGGCCACCGTGCCGATGTCCTTGTCGCCCCGGCCGCTCAGGTTCACCAGCAGGTGCTGGTCGGGCCGCATGGTGGCGGCCAGCTTCATCGCATAGGCCACGGCATGGCTGGATTCCAGCGCCGGGATGATGCCCTCGGTGCGGCACAGCCGGTGGAAGGCGCTCAGCGCCTCGTCGTCGGTGATGCCCACGTATTCGGCGCGGCCGATGTCCTTCAGGTAGGCATGCTCGGGGCCGACGCCGGGGTAGTCCAGACCGGCCGAGATCGAATGGGTCTCGGTGATCTGGCCGTTGTCGTCCTGCAGCAAGTAGGTGCGGTTGCCGTGCAGCACACCCGGGCTGCCGGCCGACAGGCTGGCCGAGTGCTTGCCGCTGTCCAGGCCCAGGCCGGCGGCTTCGACGCCGATCAGGCGCACCTGCTCATGCTGGATGTAGGGGTAGAAGATGCCCATGGCATTGCTGCCACCCCCCACGCAGGCAATCACCGCGTCGGGTTGGCGGCCTGCTGCACCGCCCAGCTCGGCAATCTGCGCCGGCATCTGCACCAGGCATTCATCGCCGACCACACGCTGGAAATCACGCACCATCATCGGATAAGGGTGCGGGCCGGCCACGGTGCCGATGATGTAGAAGGTGTTCTCCACATTCGTCACCCAGTCGCGCAGGGCCTCGTTCAGCGCGTCCTTCAAGGTCTTGCTGCCGCTGTCGACCGGCACCACCCGGGCGCCCAGCAGGTGCATGCGGTAGACGTTCGGGCTTTGCCGCTTGACGTCTTCACTGCCCATGTAGACCACACATTCCATGCCGTAGCGTGCGCAGATGGTGGCGGTGGCCACGCCATGCTGGCCGGCGCCGGTCTCGGCAATGACCCGCGGCTTGCCCATGCGCTTGGCCAGCAGCGCCTGGCCGATGGTGTTGTTGATCTTGTGCGCGCCGGTGTGGTTCAAGTCTTCGCGCTTGAGGTGGATCTGGGCGCCGCCGATCTCGCGGCTCATGCGGGCGGCGTGGTAGATCGGGCTGGGCCGGCCGACGAAGTGCGCCAGTTCATGCCGGTACTCGGCCATGAAGGCCGCGTCCTGGCTGTAGTGGGCGTAGGCCGCCTTCAGCGCGTCGAGCGCATGGGTCAGGGTCTCGGCGACAAAGGTGCCGCCGTAGTTCATTCCATTGACAGGCCCGAAATGCCCGCGGGCATCGGGTTGTTGGTAATCCAGCATGGTGGTCCTTCAGGCCCGGCAATGGCGCCAGGCGGTGGGTGTATCCGGGGTGGGCTCAGGTGTCGCGGTCGGCGATGCGGGCATCGGCCTCGCGCACCGCTTCGCAGAACTGGCGCATCAGCGCCGCATCCTTCAGGCCCTTGGCGATCTCGACGCCGGAGGAGACGTCAACCGCCCAGGGCCGCACCTGCGTGATGCCATCGATCACGTTGGCAATGTGCAACCCACCAGACAAAACGACCGGACGGGGCACGTGGGCGGGAATGAGCGACCAATCGAATGCCTTTCCACCCCCACCGTAGCCGTCGACATGGGCGTCGAGCAAGATGCCCGCAGCATGGGGATGCGCAGCCGCGAAGTCTAGCAAAGCGAAGCCCGGTGCCATGCGGGCCGCCCGCAAGTAGGGGCGGTCGGTGGCCTGGTGCAGCGCCTCGCAGTCGGCCGGGGTTTCGTCGCCGTGGAACTGCAGCAGCGCCTGCGGCACGGCCGCCAGCGTGGCCTGCAGCAGCGCGGCGTCGGCATTGACCAGCAGGCACACCGGGGTGACGAAGGGCGGCAGGCGCCGCGCCAGCGCCGCCGCACGCGCCACGCTGACCGCGCGCGGGCTCTTGGCGTACAGCACGAAGCCGATGGCGTCGGCGCCGGCCTCGACGGCCGCGTCGACGTCGGCCTCGCGGGTGAGGCCGCAGATCTTGATGCGGGTGCGGGGGTGGAAGCTCATGGCGGACGCTTTCAGGGCAGCCAGTCCATCGCCGGCGTGTGCTCGGGCAAGCCCAGTGCGGCATCGTAGTACGGCCCGGCGAAGTACAGGCCGTCGGCGGCAAAGGTGGGCGCGGCCACGTCGCGGTTGCGCGCGGCCAGCACCTCGGCCAGCCAGCCCGGCGGCTGGCCGGCCGCTGCCCACCGCCACCAGGCAGCCCATGATGTTGCGCACCATGTGGTGCAGGAAGGCCGAGCCGTCGAAATCGAAGCGCCAGTAGGCGCCGTGCCGGCTGATGGTGATGCCGCGCAGCGTCTTCACCGGGCTCCTGGCCTGGCATTCCGACGAGCGGAAGGAGCTGAAGTCATGCTCGCCGACCAGCAGCGCCGCCGCGGCGCGCATGGCCTGGCCGTCCAGCGGGCGGAAGGTCCAGCCCACCAGGCCGGCCTCCAGCGCCGGGCGCATCGGCGACTCCAGCAGCAGATAGCGGTAGCGCCGGCCGCGGGCGTGGAAGCGGGCATGGAAGTCGGCCGGCACCGGCTGGCACCACTGCAGCGCGATGTCGGACGGCAGGTAGCGGTTGGTGCCGCGCAGCCAGGAGAACGGGTCGCGCTCGACCGGGCTGTCGAGGTGCACCACCTGGTTGAAGGCATGCACGCCGGCGTCGGTGCGGCCGGCGCACACCGTCGCCACGGCCTGGTCGGCAAAGGTCGACAACTCGAAACGTCGTCACTGGCGCTGGGGAGTACTGGAAAC
>CAWJOQ010000036.1:0-10936 GCA_963844485.1 uncultured beta proteobacterium | reverse complement strand
GAGACCTTCGAGGAAGAACTGGACACGGCCGACGGCCGGCTGACCTTCCTGGCCACCAAGGGGCCGCTGCGCGACGCTGACGGGACCGTCGTCGGCATGTTCGGCATCTCGCGCGACGTGACGTTCTGGAAGGCCGCGCAACGCCAGATGCAGGAAAGCGAGCGCAAGTACCGCTTCATGTTTGAGTCCTGCCCGCTGCCGATGTGGGCCTTCGATCGCGACACGCTGCGTTACGTCGCGGTCAACGACGCGGCCCTGGCGCACTACGGCTACACGCGCGAGGAATTCCTGTCGATGACCATCATCGACCTGCGTCCGCCCCAGGAACGGGATCGCCTGCGTCAGGCGCTGGCCGACGGGCTGCTGGAGCGGCAATTCGCGCCGGGCGAAAAGCGGCCCTGGATCCACCAGGCCAAGGACGGGCGCCTGATCGACGTCGAAGTGGCATCGAGCGACGTCGACGTCGAAGGCCATCGGGCCAGGCTGATGGTCGTGCACGACGTGACGCAGCGGCGCATTCTGGCGCGCGAACGCGAAGCCGCCCTGACCGAAGTGGCCGCCGCCCGCGATCTGCTGCGCGACGTGCTGGCGCGCGTCGACGACGGGTTCGTCGCCCTCGACAACGAGTGGAACTACACCTATGTCAATGCCAAGGCGGCGACGATGTTCGGCCGCGAGAGCCCCGAAGATCTGGTCGGGCGCCACATCTGGACCGAGTTCCCGGAGGGTGTCGGTCAGCCTTTCCACCAGGCTTATCTGGACGCTATGCGCACCCAGCAGCCGGTTCGATTCGAGGACTACTACGAACCCTGGGAGCGCTGGTTCGAGAACCGTGTCTATCCGTCGGCGATGGGCTTGTCGATCTACTTCACCGACGTCACGGAGCGCAAGCGGGCGGACGACGTGCTGCGCCATCGCGAGCGCGAGTTTCGTGAGCTGGCCGAGCAGATGCCGGCCATCATCTACCGTGCGGTGCCCGACGACAGCGGGCGCGTGCTCTATGTCAGCCCGTTCATCCGGCTGCTCGGCCGCACACCCGAGCAGTGGATCGCCGACGCCGGCAGCTGGGCCGCGGCCGTGCACCCGGACGACCTCGACCGTGCGCAGGCCGAACGCCGCGCGGGCGGTCAGCAAGACCAACGGTAACGAAGTAGGGCACAAATGGCTAGTTACGCATCGAAATGGAATGGAAATTTTGTTTGGGGTATGTAAAAGCTATGATGGCGATGTACAAAGTGACACTGTTGCGAGGATTTGGTTCTTTGGGATTAATGACGTCTGACTTGTATAACCCCCGATGAACCGTAATGGTAAACAAGCTGCCCTATGACCTATGATACCAGCAGCACCAGCACCAAGTACACCAAAAGGCAAAATCCAACATCCACCAACCCTATTGCTTCTATTTTTGCATGACAAGGAGGTATTAGATTTGTGTAGATTTGATAAACGAAGCCTTAATTAATTTCTGTACCACTTTAATAGGTAAAAAATGTGCAAAGATGTAGTTGAGCCCGGTGTAAAATGACCAAGGATCTTGCTGGTTTGTATTTATGGAGAGAAACCACGGGAGAACATTATTTATATACAGAAGAATTCTTATAATTGATACGAGTTAAGCAAGCGTCTTGCTAATTAACAAAACTCCTTATCAAATAAAATTGTAGTCGAAGAAACTGACCGGGATTTTTTATTTCTTTTTTTATTTATTAGACTTCAACCCAAGTATGGTCTGCTAATAATTTAAGCAGAAGATACAAATTGTTTGAATGGACCATGGGTTCCCCATTCTGCAGCTATGAAGTATGGATCATCTCTTTTTCATAGAGTCACAGACTTGACCAATTTGAGGCTTAAAATTCAGTTTGGCTTCGTAAAATAATCATACTTAGCTCTTTAAGCGTTTTCTAATTCCCTGTGCTTGCCTTGCTAGTAACTCAATTGGTTGGTTCATTGTCTAATTCCATATCGTGTTGTTCCACCTATCGCACTAAGCGCTTCTGCGTCTAATAACACCTTCCTTAGTAGGCCTTATGGCAACTCCTGCAACAGAGGCCAGAAGGACATTAACTGTTTATGGTATACCTCAATATTTTTGAATTCCTTGCCATTCTTATCAAATCCTTCGTGTAAATGTCTCCACGTAGCCGTTTGGCAGCTACCCAACGCAATCACATGGAGTACTTGCAAATTGTCTTTGTAAAAAAGGATATTTAATGTTGTAACATTGGCCGATGTTTGCTTGAACTTGATTGGCAATTTCGTTGGATTCTAAAGCAATTAACTCCTCATTTGGAACGATTCGATACTGCGTGGTAAATGCTTCATTAATCGACTTATCAATTAATACTAATACTAAAATGCTTGTCCATTCTAATGCTTTCGATTTTATAGTTACCGCTTTTAGCGCAACTCCATTATCAAAAACATCTTTCCGGAAATAACTGCCAGCTAGCTAAAAATTATACGCTTGTACGTTTCCAATTATTCTACTGTAAATCTATATTAGAGTGCCCAGTTTCCAACAAACTTTTCCTTTGTTAGAGATACTATATATTCTAATTTTTCTGAAGATTCCTGCGACGGTTTGATTTACCATAATTCTTGACCAAATCACCTGGTTTTTAGATTGGAAGCACCCCATTGTTTCCATGTTTTATTGAAAATTAAGGTAGTGCCTTTTTCATTTGCAAAAGCGGAAAAAAAGCATAAGCAATACGCAACTGTACTCGAGACGCTTACAATATGGAAATTTTTTGATTGCTCTCTTACCAGCTAAATGATGTCAAATAATGACAAGACTTTGATGATTATTGAGCCGTAGCAAGGGTTTGCACGATGGTGAACTCGGTCAGTTTTTCACAGGTTGCGACCGGACATTCCAATGCGTGTCAGATAGTAGCGATAGGTTTTGCGACATGCTTGATCAGTCCAAGGATGCGCAGGCGCTTGAGCAGCTGGCGCACCTGCTCCAGCGTGGCCTGGGGGCAGTCGTGCGGGCGTGCTGGCAGCTCCGGCTGGCTGGCCAGGGCGACTTGCAGATCGGCCAGCTGCCGATGCTGGCCGGCGCTGCTGGCAGCCAGCGCACGCAGCCCGTCGCCGACGGGGATGGCCACCACCCGCAGATGCCTGGCGTCGCTGGCCGGCAGGCTGGCGCGCGCCAGGATCTCGGGCAGCTCATCGCGGGCGATGAAGCTGGATTCCAGGAAGTGCGGGCTGACGAGCAGCACCGCCACGCTGCAGCGACCGAGCTGCTGGCGGATCTCGTCGCGCCAGCGGTCGCCGCTGCGCAGCTGCTCGTCGCTCCACACCAGGCAATCGCCCCTGGTGGTGCCGATGCTGCGCTCGAACAGCAGCGCTCGCCAGTCACGGTCTTCGTGTGCGTAACTGACAAAGTAGAGGGGCTTTTCGAGCGCAGACATCGGGGCTGACCTTGGGGCGGACTCTAGACCCCTGCGCCAGCCATGCCAAGATGCGGGCGCCCTGCAGCCACCACCTCCCGTCACCCGCCATGCTGATCAACTGCGTCGCCTACCAGCAGCCGGCGCCAAGCTGGCCGACATCTCCGATCGACCAGATCAGCGACTACCTGCGCCGAGCCGGGCTGCTTTGTCTGGGTGGCGCTGCGCGACGCCAGCGACGACGAACTGGCCGTGATGCAGCGACGAGTTCGGCCTGCACGACCTGGCGGTGGAAGACGCGCGCCACGGCCACCAGCGGCCCAAGATCGAGGAATACGGCGAGACGGTGTTCACCGTGCTGCACCTGATCGAGTACACCCCCACCGACGAGCTGCGCCTGGGCGAGGTGAACGTGTTCGCCGGGCCGAACTTCGTGCTGTCGGTGCGCAACCGCAGCAGCCAGGGCTTCCTGGGCGTGCGCGAACGCTGCGAGCGCGAGCCCGAGCTGCTGAGCCAGGGCGCCAGCTTCGTGCTGTACGCGCTGATGGACGCGGTGGTCGACCGCTACTTTCCCGTTGGTCGACGCGCTGGAGACCGAGCTGGAGACCATCGAGGGCCAGATCTTCGACCGCGGCGCCGGCCGCGCCAACATCGAGCGCCTGTACGAGCTCAAGCGCAAGGTGACGACGCTGCGCCATGCGGTGGTGCCGCTGCTCGACGCCATGGGCAAGCTGTACGGCGGCCGGGTGCCGCCGGTGTGCATGGCCAGCACCGACTACTTCCGCGACGTCGCCGACCACCTGGCGCGGCTGCAGACCAGCATCGACACCATCCGCGACACCATCGGCACCGCCATCCAGGTGAACCTGTCGATGGTGGCGATCGAAGACAACGAAGTCACCAAGCGGCTGGCGGCCTGGGCCGGCATCTTTGCGGTGGCCACCTTCTTTGTCGGCATCTGGGGCATGAACTTCGAATTCATGCCCGAGCTGCAATCACCCTGGGGCTACCCGGCGGCGCTGGCGGTGATCAGCGGCACCTGCGCGCTGATGTACTGGCGCTTCCGGCGCGTGGGCTGGCTGTGACCGCAGGCCCGGCAGGGCTTTGATCGGCATCAACTGATTGCGAATCGTTCTTGTTATGATTGCGACCTTCGCACCAGATTCCGGATCCAGCCCATGTCCACCCGCTTCCCTGCCCTGCCCCGCCGTGCTGCACTGCTGGCCGCCGGCCTGACGGCTTTCGCCGCACTCGGCCCCTTGCCCGCCGCAGCCCAGACCCAGGTGCTGAACCTGTACTCGGCCCGCCACTACCAGACCGACGAGGCGCTGTACGCCAACTTCACCAAGAGCACCGGCATCAAGATCAACCGGCTCGACGGCAAGGAAGACGAACTGGTCGAGCGCATCCGCAACGAAGGCACGGCCAGCCCGGCCGACATCCTGATCACCGTGGACGCGGCCCGGCTGGAAGTGGCCGACAACCTGGGCCTGTTCGCGCCGCTGCAGAGCAAGCTGCTGGACGAGCGCATCCCCGCCGGCCTGCGCACGCCCACCTGGGTGGCGTTTTCCACCCGTGCCCGGGTCATCGTCTACAACAAGGCCGCTGTGCAGCCGGCCCAGGTGCAGACCTATGCCGACCTGGCCGCCCCGGCGATGAAGGGCCAGGTGTGCATGCGCTCGGGCAGCCACCCCTACAACCTGAGCCTGGGTGCGGCCGTCATCGCCCATGACGGCGAGGCCAAGGCCGAAAGCTGGGCCAAGGGCCTGGTGGCGAACTTTGCGCGCGGCCCCAAGGGCGGCGACACCGACCAGATCAAGGCCGTGGCCGCCGGTGAATGTGGCGTGACCATCAGCAACACCTACTACCTGGCGCGCATGCTGCGCAGCACCAAGCCCGAAGACCAGCAGGCCATGAACGCGGTGGGCATCGTCTGGCCCAACCAGGCCACCTGGGGCACGCATGTGAATGTGTCGGGCGCCGGCGTGCTCAAGCACGCACCGAACAAGGCCAACGCGGTCAAGTTCATGGAGTACCTGGCCAGCGATGCCGCCCAGGCCTACTTTGCCGACGGCAACAATGAATGGCCGGTGGTCAAGGGCAGCGTGGCGGCCAACCCCACGCTGGTGGCGCTGGGCAGCTTCAAGCCCGACGCACTGCCCATCGGCGACCTGGCCAAGTCCACGGTGCTGGCACAGAAGGTGTTCGACCGCGCCGGCTGGAAGTGAGGCGCCGCCGGCCCTGGCCCCGGCGCACGGCAGCGCTAAGGATGAACCTGCGACGCGCGGGCGGCGGCCAGAAAGCCGTCCAGCAAGGGCTCGCCGCTCAGCAGCCCCGGGTTGACGGCATGGAATTCCGGGTGCCACTGCACCCCGGCCACGAAGTGCGAGCCACTGGCGCGGATGGCCTCGATCACACCATCGGCGGCTGAGCGTGCCTCGACCCGCAAGTCGGCCCCCAGCCGGTCGACCGCCTGGTGGTGGATGCTGGTGACGCGGCCACCCTGCTGCGCGCCGTAGAGCGCGGCCAGCCTGGACCCGGGCTCGAAGTCGACCAGGTGGTGGTGCTGGTCGTAGAGCAGCGCATCCACATGCGGCTGGGCGTCGGGCCGCTGGGTGGCGATGTCCTGGTAGAGCGTGCCGCCAAAGGCCACGTTCAGCAGCTGGCAACCCCGGCAGATGCCCAGCACCGGCTTGCCCTGGGCCAGAAAGCCTTCCAGCAATTCCATCTCGTAGCGGTCACGCACGATGTCGCCGCCCCATTCCGGCCGCAGCGGCTGCTGGCCATAACTGGCCGGGCTGACATCGGCGCCGCCCTGCATGACCAGGCCGTCCAGCACATCGACATAGTGCCGCACCGAGACGCGGCGGCGCGCCACCTCGGCGTCGAAGCCCAGCGTCGGCAGCATCAGCACCATGGCGCCGTGGGCCATGATCCAGTGCGCTGCGGCCTGCTCCAGGTACTGCAGCGTCTTGTTGCGGAAGCCCAGCTCCAGCGGCGGCTGGTGCATCAGCCGCGCCGACATGCCGATCTTCAGCGGCCGGGTGTCGGCGCTGCTCATGGCGTGTCGCCCGCCCAGCGCTGGCACTGCTGGCGCACCAGCTCGGGCAGCAGCGGCTCGCGCGCATGCAGGCTGCGCAGCCAGCAGGCGTCGTTGCCGGTGCCGGCCAGTTCCTGCCGCAGGTAGGTCAGCGCGTCCTCGGCGCCCAGCTCCATCGCGTGGATCTCCAGCGCCTGCAGGTTGGCCTCGATGTCGTCGCGCAGCCGACTGTGCGCGCCGGTGGACGGGTCGACAAAGGTGCCGTCCAGGCCGAAACGGCAGGCCTGGAACCGGTTGAAGGTGTAGGGCAGGTAGTCGTCCTCGTGCGGCTCGAAAGGTTTTTCGATGCGCAACCAGCGCGCCAGGCACTGGATGTAGCCGGCCAGCGCGGCGGCCTTCTCGACCGTCAAGGGGGTGTCGAGCACCCGCACTTCGATGGTGCCGAACTCGGGCTTGGGGCGGATGTCCCAGTAAAAGTCCTTCATGCTCTTGACCACACCGGTGCGCGTCATCTTGTCGAAGTAGACAAGAAAATCGTCCCAGCGCTGCACGAAGGGCGCGCGCCCCGACAAGGGAAAGGCAAACACCGAGTTGAGCCGCGCCGACTGGAAGCCGGTGTCGGTGCCCTGCACAAAGGGCGAGGACGCCGACAGCGCGATCAGGTGCGGAATGAAGCGCGACAAGCCGTGCAGCAGCACCAGGGCCTGGTCGGGCCCCGGGCAGCCGATGTGCACATGCTGGCCGAAGATGGTGAACTGCTTGGACAGGTAGCCGTACAGCGCCGCCACCTCGTGGAAGCGCGGTTTGTCGAAGATGCGCCGCTGGCTCCAGTCCTGGAAGGCATGGGTGCCGCCACCGCACAGGCCGATGTTCAGCTGCGCCGCGCAAGACAGCAGCGCATCGCGGGTTGCGCGGAGCTGGGCCAGCACCTGGGTGTGGTTGTCGCAGACGCCGGTGCACAGCTCGATCATGCTTTCGGTGATTTCGGGCGTGACCTGGCCCGACAGCCTGTGCCCCTGCATCAGGCGCAGCAGATCCCGGGACGCTGGCGTGAGGTCGTAGTCATGCCGGTTGACGATCTGCAGCTCCAGCTCGACGCCCACGGTCAGCGAGCGCGAATCGGCAAAGCGCGCGAGCGAGGGGCCCCGGGCGGCACTCATGCCTGCTGCCCCCGCACCGGCGTGGGGGCAGGCGCACTGACCGGAACAGGCACCGGCACCGGCACGCAGGCACAGGCCTGGCCGACCGGGGCGGCTGGTAGTCACCGGCCAGCCGCAGGCCGGCCTGCACCAGCACCGGCCCGAGCAGCGCCATCACCGCCAGCGCCGCCAGCAGCACCGGCGCCAGCGTGGCGGCAATCTCGGGGTGGCTGGCCTGCAGTTCAGCCAGCAACACCAGCGAGGTGGCCGAGATCGGCGTCAGGCACATGGCCAGCGCCAGGCCCTGGCGCGCCTCGATGCCGCTGACGCGGGCCAGGCCCACCAGCACCAGGCCCTTGGTCAGCGCCCGCGCAGCCAGCAGCAGCAGCGCGGTGGCGATGCCGGCGGCCAGCGCCTGCAGCGACCAGGCGGCCCCGACGATGACGAACAACATCAGCACCAGCACCCCGCCCGCCGTGCCGAAGTGGCGTGGCCAGATGCAGGGCCGGTCGCTGGCATTGCGCAAGACCACACCCGCCAGCAGGGGCACCAGCAAGGTCGACAGGGCCAGCATGCGCGCGCTGGTCAGCGCCAGCAGCACCAGGCCCAGCAACAGCAGCACCGCGTTCTCTTCCTTCAGGTCGAAGCGCCGCAGCACCCAGCCGACCAGCGAGGCCAGCAGCGCCGCCAGCAGCACCGACCCACAGAAGGTGTAGACCGGCTGCGACACCCCCGCCACCCAGTCGCTGCGCTGGTCCACATGCAGCCAGCCCACCACCAGTTTCAGCAGCAGCACGGCATAGAGCGTGTTCAGTGCGCTCAGCACAAGCGCGCGCTCGCTCACCTGGCCGGCGGTCTTGAACTCGCGCACGACGCGGCCGATCACCGCCCCGGCCGACACACCGAACAGCGCAGCACCGGCTGCCGCCAGCCGCGTCTCCAGGCCAGACCCGTACAGCACCGCAAACACCGCGCCGAAGGTCAGCAGCGACTCGGCCGCGCTGGTCAGCAGCAAGGCCGGGTTGACGCGCAGCCAGCGCAGGCTGACGCGGCTGCCCAGCTCGAACAGCAGCAAGGCCATCGCCAGATCGACGATCAGCCGGTCGTTGCCCTGCAACTGGCCGTCCCCCAGGCCGCCGCCCAGCGCCGCCACCGCCATGCCGGCGGCGCTGTAGCCCACGATGCGCGGCAGGCCCAGCAGGCGGAATACGGCGCCCCCCAGCAAGGCCCCGGCCACCAGGGTCAGCGCCAGCCAGAACAGCAGGTCTGGCTGTGGGGGCCAGCGGTCGATGGACAACAGGTTTGCAATCTCGGTCAAGCGCCAGCTCCTTGGTCGGTGTGTTGCCCAGTCGCCAAAGTCTAGGAGTGTGGGCGGCAGAAATCCAGGCTCGCGCCGGGGCGAGTTGCCGCCCACACTCCTAAGGCACCGCAACCGGCGGCCCTGGCCGCAGGCGTGGCGGCGGCAGCGCGGCCCGGACAGCGCCTTGGCCTCCGTTGCAAGCCGGCGCATAGGCCCGGCTGGCGCCCATGTGCAAGCGCCACTCGTCCTGCGTCAGCGGCCGGCCCGCCAGGGCGCACACGGTCTGGACCCAGTGCCGCGGATCGGCGTTGAACACGAAGTGCTGCGGCGGCCCAGCGCTTGCGCTGGCTGCCGATTCGCGCCCGCGCCGCAACCCAGCCGGCACCGCTGGGCTGGGCCGCCAGCAAGTGCGTGGCCACCGGCAGCGGCAGCAAGGCGCCGAGCGGCCGGCCGGCCTCCAGGTGCCAGAAGGCCAGGCGGTCGACGCTGGGCGGTGCATCGGTGCGCCGGTCGGCCAGCTGCACCGCCAGCAGCGACCCGTCGGCCGCAAACACAGGGGCGCCCTGGATCGCATCGCCCGGCACACCGGGCAGCGCGGCGTCGTCTGCCAGCCACTGGCCTTGGGCGACATGGAACAAGCTCAGGCGCGGGCTGCGCGCCTGCGCACGCCCACCCCAGTCCAGCAGCAAGGGCTGGCTGGCAGCAGCCGCTGGCCCGGGCACGGCGATCCAGCGGCCGTCGGGGCTGCGCACAGCCCGGCCTGGCGCTGGCGGGGTGGGTGCACCGGTGCCGGCGCCGGCATGGCGCTGCCAGGCGCCCTGGTCGACCGGCCGGGTGACAAACAGCCGGCCGTCGCGGCCGGCCGAGACCAGGCTGCGCCCATCGGCGCCAAAGGCCAGCCCGCTGACTGCAGCCGCATGCCGCAGCAGCGGCTGCCGTGTCCAGGGCGCCGCAGCCGACCCGGCATGCCACAGCAGCACCACACCGGTGCTGTGGCCGGTGGCCATGAAGCGGGCGTCGGCCGACACCGCCAGGGTCTGCATGGCGCCAAACTCTGGCGCGCTCAGCGTCTGCACCGGCCGGAGCTGGCCGTCCTGCCAATCGAAGATGTGCACCTGCCCGGCCCGTGTGGCGGCAAACAGCTGCTGGCCAGCTGCCGCAAACACCAGCGTGTGCACGCCGGCGCGCAAATCGTGCTGCAGGCGCGGTGCTGGCCGGCCAGCGGCCACGGCCACGGTCTGCAGCAGACCACTGTCGCCGCCGACCAGCAGCCAGGCGCCGTCCGGGCTGAAGGCGACCGCTGTCAGATCCGGCGGCGCCGCCCCGGCCTGCCCTGCCCCAGCCTGCGTTGCCCCGGCCCGCACCACCACGGGCAGCCGGCGCCGGGCGCCGCTGGCCAAGTCGTGCAGGAACAGGCTGCCCGCACTGGAGACCGAGGCCAGCGTGGCGCTGTCCGGGCTGAAGGCCAGGCCGAAGATGAACACCGGCGTGCTCTCGCCGATCTTGTCGCCGTCGTCGATGCTGCGCGCGGCCTGGCCCTGGCGCACGCTGATCACCCGGCTCGACCCGGCATGGGCCCAGGTCTGGCCGTCGGGCGCAAAGGCCAGGGCATGCACCTGGTGGTAGAGGGCCAGGCCAGGCGCTTGCGCCACCACCTGCTGCTGCGCAGGGTGCTGCAGCGTGCCCTGGAAGACATTGCCGGCGCGGTCGGACCAGGCCAGGTCCGCCGTGCCCGGGCGCAGCGCCAGCGCCTGCAGCCCCAGCCCATGCTGGTGCAGCCGCTGCAGCGGCAGCGCGGCCACCGCCGCCAGCAGGGCGCTGTCGGCGTCCAGCGTGGCAGCCACTGCACGCGACTGCGCTGCCAGCAGCAGGGCCCGCACCGGGTCTTCGACCAGCAGCGCGCCCGACTGCGCGGCGAGCTGGCGTGACAGTGCGTCGTCCCGCTGCTGCGTGGCCACGACCGCCTGCCACACTGCCAGCCCGGCAGCCAGCACGATCAGGGCCACGGCCGTGCCTGCGAGCCGGCGCGTCAGCCGCTGCTGGCGCACGTCCTCGC
>CAWJOQ010000035.1:0-19251 GCA_963844485.1 uncultured beta proteobacterium | reverse complement strand
AGCAGGCGCCGCGCGCAGGCCAGGTACGACACGTCGGTGTAGACCTTGCGCGTGAAGACCGGGTAGCCCGCCAGCCCATCGACCTGCGCGCGCTTGATCTCGCTGTCCCAGTAGGCGCCCTTGACCAGGCGGATCATCAACCGATGGCCGCTGCGCCGCGCCAGGTCGATGACGTGGTCGATGACGAAGGGGCAGCGCTTCTGGTAGGCCTGGATGACGAAGCCGATGCCCTTCCAGCCGGCCAGCTCGGGCTCGAAACACAGGCGCTCCAGCAGGTCCAGCGACAGCTCCAGCCGGTCGGCTTCTTCGGCGTCGATGTTCAGGCCGATGTCGTGGCGGCGCGCCTGCAGCGCCAGTTCACGCAGCACCGGGTACAGCTCGTCCATCACGCGCGCGCGCTGGGCGCGTACATAACGCGGATGCAGCGCCGACAGCTTGATCGAGATGCCCGGCCCGTCGTAGGGCCCGCGCCCGGCCGAGGCCTTGCCGATGGCCTGGATGGCGTGTTCGTAGGCGGCGCGGTAGCGCTGCGCGTCGTGCGCCGTCAGCGCCGCCTCGCCCAGCATGTCGTAGGAATAGCGAAAGCCCTCGGCCTCCTGGGTGCGGGCGTTGTCCAGCGCCTCCTGGATGGTCTCGCCGGTGACGAACTGCTCGCCCATCATGCGCATGGCCATGTCGACACCCTTGCGGATCAGCGGCTCGCCGCCGCGGCCGATCAGCCGCGTCAAGGTGTTGGACAGGCTGACTTCGCTGTGCGTGGCCACCAGCTTGCCGGTCACCAGCAGGCCCCAGGTGGCGGCGTTGACGAACACCGACGCGCTGCGGCTGGCGTGCGCCTGCCATTGGCCGTGGGCGATCTTGTCGCGGATCAGCGCATCGCGGGTGGCCTTGTCGGGGATGCGCAGCAAGGCTTCGGCCAGGCACATCAGCGCCACCCCTTCCTGCGACGACAGCGCGTATTCCTGCAGCAGGCCCTGCACCAGGCCGGCGCGGCCGCCCGCGCTCTTGCGCTTGCGCAGACGGTCGGCGATCTGGTGCGCCAGCGCCTGCACGGCCGCGGGCGGTCTCGGGCGCCTGGCGCGCCTCGGCCAGCAAGGGCGGCAGCAGCTTCGGGTTCGGGGCGCCGGTAGGCTGCGGTGATCCGGCTGCGGAGCGCGGAAGGGGCGTCGACCGTGTCGACAAAGGCGGGCATCGAATGGGTGCGCATGGCCATCACTTTCATCATCTGCCAGCAGCACACCGACCAGGCGGATCGGCAGCGCTGGCCCAAGGGCTCATCAACAGTGGGCCACTGGCAACACCAGGGTGCTGACCCAGGGTCCCATCCTGGCATGCACTGCCAGGCATGCAGGGCCCGGGCAGCGCAGCTTGCGCAGCGACAGCGGCCCACTTGCTTCGCAACATCGTGAACGCGTGTCACCCTTGCTGTCAAGGCCAAGGCCCTGCTGGTCTGCACCAGGGTGGCACTGCTAACGTTGAAAAGACGCGCATCCGCAGCTGCGGCATGGCGCGCCGTCCTTGCCCAGTGCGATGGCATTGGCCACCTGCAGACCCAAGGCGGGTAGGCGCCAAAAATCTGCTGCACAGCGCCAAAGGTTTTGCCCTGCAGTTCCAGCCTGCAGTCGCCGGCACACACCACCCGTGGCTGGTCCACCGCTGCCACTTTGGATCGCACCGCATGCACCGGGCCCGGCTGCAGCCCGCACTGCGCGGCCCGCCTCATGGAATCCCCTGGCTGCCTTGCCGACCGCAAGCGCTAGTCTACGCAGCAACGCACCCGCCCCCCGCAGGCTTGCCCACCCACGCCGCACACCCATGCCCAAGCCCTTCCAGACCCTGCTGCTGACCGGCGCCGCCGGCACCCTGGGGCGCGTGCTGGCGCCGGCGCTGGCCGGGCTGGCCACGCAGCTGCGGCTGTCCGACCTGGCGGCGCCGCTGGCGGCCATGCCGCTGCCACCCGGTGCCCAGGCCATGGCCTGTGATCTGGCCGACAGCGCCCAGGTGCATGCGCTGCTGCAAGGGGTGGATGCCATCGTGCACCTGGGCGGCATCAGTGTCGAAGGCCCGATGGCGCCGATCCTGGCGGCCAACATCGCCGGCCTGCACCATCTGTACGAGGCGGCGCGGCGCCAGGGCGTGCGGCGCATCGTCTTCGCCAGCAGCAACCATGTGACCGGCTGCTGGCCCCGGTCGCAGCAGCTTGTCGCTGGCCGACCGCCCGCGGCCCGACGGCAACTACGGCCTGAGCAAGCTGTTTGGTGAAGGCCTCGCCAGCCTGTACTGGGACCGCTTCGGCATCGAGACCGTGTGCCTGCGCATCGGCACGGCCACGCCCACGCCGCCCGACGCCCGCGCCCTGGCCACCTGGCTGAGCCTGCCCGACCTGGTGCGCCTGGTCAGCGCATCGCTCACCGCGCCTGGCGTGGGCTGCACCATCGCCTGGGGCATGTCGGCCAACACCCGCGCCTTCTGGCGCGACGACGGCACCTGGGCGCGGCTGGGCTACCAGCCGCAGGACAATGCCGAGACCCATGCAGCCCAGGTGCAGCATCTGCTGCAGCCGGCCGGCCCGCAACGTGATCTGCAGGGCGGCGCCTTCCTGGCGCGTGGCCCCTACGATCCATCCTGAACCTGCTGCCCAGCCCGGCGCGCACCGATGACCACCACCACCTTTGAAGTCCGCCAGGACCAACTGGCCACCACCCGCCTGACCGAGACCGCCGATGCACCGCTGGCCGATGGCCAGGTGCGGGTGCGGTCGACCACTTCGCGTTCACCGTCAACAACATCACCTACGCCGCCTTCGGCGAGGCGATGCAGTACTGGCAGTTCTTCCCGGTGCCGGCTGAGGCCGACGGCACGGCCTGGGGCTGCATCCCGGTCTGGGGCTTCGGCACGGTGGTGCAGAGCAGGCACCCGGGCGTGGTGGTGGGCGAGCGGCTGTACGGCTACTGGCCGATGGCCAGCAAGGCGGTGCTGCAGCCGGACAAGCTGTCGGCCACCAGCTTCAGCGACGGCGCGCCGCACCGCGCGGCCCTGCATGCGGTCTACAACCAGTACCAGCGGGTGGCCCGCGACCCCTTCTACACCGCCGACACCGAAGCCCTGCAGGCGCTGCTGCGCCCGCTGTTCCTCACCGCCTGGCTGATCGACGACTTCCTGGCCGACAACGCCTTCTTCGGCAGCCAGGCGGGCGGCGCAGCGCGCGGTGCTGCTGCTCAGTTCAGCCAGCAGCAAGACCGCCAGCGCCACCGCCGCCATGCTGGCCCAACGGCCCGATGTCGAGGTGGTGGGCCTGACCTCGGCAGCGCATGTGGCCTTCTGCGACAGCCTGGGTTGCTACAGCCGCGTGCTGCGCTATGACCAGCTGGACAGCCTGCCCGCCGACACGGCCTGCGTGTATGTCGATTTCGCCGGCAGCGGGCCGCTGCGCCAGGCGGTGCACACCCGCTTCACCCGGCTGGCCTACAGCTGCGCGATCGGCGGCACCCATGTCGATGATCTGGGCGGCGCCAAGGACCTGCCCGGCCCGCGCAGCACCCTGTTCTTTGCGCCGGCGCAGGTCAAGAAGCGCAGCGCAGACTGGGGCCCGGCCGTCTTCGGCCAGCGCCTGGTGGCAGCCTGGCATGGCTTTCGGGACCAGGTGGTGGCCAGTGAGCCGCCCTGGATCGTGGTGCAGCAGCACCAGGGCGCCGCAGCGGTGCAACAGGCCTATGCCCTGGTGCTGGCGGGCCAGGGCGACCCGCGGCTGGGGCACATGCTGGCGCTGTAGGGCCGGCCGGGCGCTTGCTTGCAGCAGCCGGTTGAAGCCATGCCAAGCGTGCGGGCCTGCGGGTCTACGGGTGTGGCTGCGGCTACCGCCGCCGCGCCCCGCCACTCAAGCGTCGGCAAAGTCCAGCAACACCTTCATCGCCCGGCTGCGGTCGCTGGCCAGCTCGAAAGCCTGCCGCGCCTGGGCCAGCGGGAAGGTCGCCGTCACCATCGGCGCCATGTCGACACGGCCGCTGTTGATCAGCTGCACCGCCAGCTTGAACTCGGCGTGGAAGCGGAAGCTGCCGCAGATGCTCAGCTCCTTGGCCACCACCATGTTCTGCGGAATGCTCACATCGCCGCCCAGGCCCAGCTGCACCACCACGCCACGCGGGCGCATGGCCTCCAGGCCGGCACGCAGGGCAAGTGCATTGCCGCTGCATTCCAGCATCACGTCGAACGTGCCCTTGCGGGTGGCGCCGTCGGCGGCGTAGCGCTGCAGCCAGCCGCTGTCCTGCGCCACGTTGATGGTGACATCGGCACCCATGGCGCGCGCGATGGCCAGGGTCTGGTCGGTCAGGTCGACCGCCGTGATCTCGGCCGCGCCGTGGATGCGCGCCGCCGCCACGCTGAGCGCGCCGATCGGCCCGCAGCCCGACACCAGCACCCGCTTGCCCAGCAGCGGGCCGGCGCGCTGCACGCCGTGCAGCGCCACCGAGAACGGCTCGGCCAGCGCGGCATGCTGCAGTCGCACGCCGGCGGCCACCGGCTCGCACTGCACGGCGTCGCACAGCAGCAGGTTGCGGAAGGCGCCTTCGACATGCGGGTCGCGCATCGCGCTGCCGTAGAAGCGCATGTCCAGGCACTGGTTGGGCAGGCCTTCCAGGCAGTGCACGCAGTGGCCGCAGGGCCGGCTGGGGTTGACCGCCACGCGGTCACCCGGCTGCACCGCCGTGACGCCCGGGCCCACGGCGCGCACCGTGCCGGCCACCTCATGGCCCAGCACCATCGGCCGCTTGATGCGCACCGTGCCGAAGCCGCCGTGGTGGAAGTAGTGCAGGTCGGACCCGCAGATGCCGCCGAAGCCCACCGCCACCAGCACCTCGCCGGGGCCGGGGTCGGCGGCCTCCTGCACGTCCACCCGCAGGTCGTCGGGGGCGTGGATCACCAGGCACATGCAGCGGTAGCGCATCGTCGTCTCCTCAACGGCGGCAAGTTTTGGTGTGATGATATGGCCAATCAAACCCAGCCCCAGAGGAGACACGCTGTGAACCTGTTCGACCTGAGCGGCCGCACCGCCCTGATCACCGGCGCCAGCAAGGGCATCGGCTTTGCCCTGGCCGCAGCGCTGGGCCAGGCCGGCGCCCGGGTGGTGCTGAACGCCCGCGGTGCCGATGCGCTGGCGCAGGCGGTGGACACGCTGCGCGCGCAGGGCATCACCGCCGATGCCGCGCCCTTCGACGTGACCGATGCTGCAGCGGTGGATGCCGGCGTGGCGGCGGTCGAAGTCGAACATCGGCGCCATCGACATCCTGGTCAACAACGCCGGCATGCAGCACCGCGGGCCGTTTGCAGAATTTCCCACCGACGCCTGGCGCCAGATCACCAGCACCAACATCGACAGCGTGTTCTTCGTCGGCCGGGCGGTGGCGCAGCGCATGATCCCGCGCAAGGCCGGCAAGATCATCAACATCTGCTCGGTGCAAAGCGAGCTGGGCCGGCCCAACATCGCGCCCTATGCCGCCACCAAGGGCGCGGTGAAGATGCTGACCAAGGGCATGGCCATCGACCTGGGCGGCCATGGCATCCAGGTCAACGGCCTGGGGCCCGGCTACTTCAAGACCGAGCTGACGCAGAGCCTGGTGGCCGATGCCGACTTCAGCGCCTGGCTGGCCAAGCGCACCCCTGCCGGGCGCTGGGGCGAAGTGCAGGAACTGGGCGGTGCCGCCGTGTTCCTGGCCAGCGCCGCCAGCAGCTTTGTCAACGGCCACATCCTGTATGTGGACGGCGGCATCACCGCCAGTTTGTAGGGCAGCACGGCCGCCTGGGCATGCCCCAGGCCCAGCGCTGCAGCGCAGCGGCTAAACCCGGGCGCTACAGCAGCAGCAGCGCGCGGAAGTCGTTGACGTTGGTGAAGGTGGGCCCGGGCACCACCAGGTCGCCCAGCGCATGGAAGAAGCTGTAGGCGTCGTTGCGGTCCAGAAACTCGTGCCGGCTTCAAGCCCAGCGCTGCGGCGCGGGCCAGGGTGTCGGGCGTGATCACCGCACCGGCGTTGTCCTCGATGCCGTCGATGCCGTCGGTGTCGGCCGACAGGCCCCACACGCCGGGCTGGCCCTGCAGCGCGATGGCGCAGCCCAGCAGAAATTCGCTGGCGCGCCCGCCGCGGCCGCCCTGGTTGCGCACCGTGACCGTGGTCTCGCCGCCCGACAGCAGCACGCAGGGCCGGGTGAAGGGCTGGCCCTGGCGCACCACCGCCCGCGCCAGCGCCGCATGCACCTTGCCCACCTCGCGGCTTTCGCCTTCGATGGCGTCGCTGAGGATGTGCGCCGCCAGCCCATGCTGGCGCGCCAGCGCGGCGGCGGCCTCCAGGCTGGCCTGGGGTGTGGCGATCAGGCGCACGCTGTGGCCGGCAAACAAGGCATCGCCCGGCTTGGGGGTCTCGAAGGCGCCGCGCTCCAGCCCGGCACGCGCCGCGTCGGGGATGGCGATGCCGTAGCGCGCCAGGATCGCCAGCGCGTCGGCGCAGGTGCTGGCATCGGCCACGGTGGGGCCGCTGGCGATGACCTGCGGGTCGTCGCCGGGCACGTCGCTGATCAGCAGCGTCACCACCCGCGCAGGCGCACACAGCGCCGCCAGCCGGCCACCCTTGATGGCCGACAGGTGCTTGCGCACGGTGTTCATCTCGTCGATGGCCGCGCCGCATTGCAGCAAGGCGCTGTTGATCGCCTGCTTGGCGGCAAAGTCCAGCCCGGGTGCGGGCAGGCTCAGCAGGGCCGAGCCACCACCAGAGATCAGGCACAGCACCAGGTCGTCGGCCGTCAGCCCGCCAGCCATGTCGGCGATGCGCTGCGCCGCCTGGCGGCCGGCCTCGTCGGGCACCGGGTGGCGCGCCTGCACCACCTCGATGCGGCCGGGCTGGGCCAGGTAGGCCGGGGGCACATGGCCATAGCGGGTGACGACCAGGCCGCTGAGCGGCGCGTCGGCCGGCCACAGCGCGTCCACCGCCGCCGCCATCGCACCGCCGGCCTTGCCAGCGCCCAGCACCAGGGTGCGGCCCTTGGCCGGGTCTGGCGGCGGCGGCAGGTGGGCCGCCATGACATCGGCAGGCAGCGCCCGCGCCACCGCGCAGGCATACAGCGCACGCAGCAAGCCCAGGGGGTCGTCTTGAGGTGGGGTCGCTTGCATGGACAGATTATCCGGGCCGGCGCAAACCGGCGGCTTGCTGGCGCTGCAACGCTGGGGCGCCACAGCCGCGAGAATCTGCGCTCTGCCCGAACCTGGACGGCGGGCACCTGCAGCACCCAGGCGCCAGCAGCCGGCTGGTCCGCACCCACACCCACACCCGTCACCCGCTTTCCAAGGAGCCCCACCATGAAGATCGACTTTGTGTCCGACGTGTCCTGCCCCTGGTGTGCCATCGGCCTGAACGCGCTGGAGCAGGCGCTGCAACGCGTGGCGCCCGAGATCCGCGCCACGCTGCACTTCCAGCCTTTCGAGCTGAACCCGAAGATGCCCGCCGAAGGCCAGGACACGGTGGAACACCTGTCGCAGAAGTACGGCATCGACGCGGCCCAGGTGGCCGCCAACACCGAGGCCATCCGCCAGCGCGGCACCGACGTGGGCTTCACCTTCGGCCGGGGCATGCGCCGCCGGGTCTACAACACCTTCGACGCCCACCGCCTGCTGCACTGGGCGGGGCTGGAAGACACCGACAAGCAGCGCGCGCTCAAGCATGCGCTGTTCAAGGCCTATTTCACCGACGGGCTGAGCCCGGGCGACCATGGCGTGCTGCTGCAGGCGGCCACAGCGGCCGGGCTGGACGCCGCCGAAGCGGGCCGCATTCTGGCGAGCGATGCCTACGCCAGTGATGTGCGCGCGGCCGAGCAGTTCTACCACCAGCAGGGCATTTCGTCGGTGCCGGCGGTGATCATCAACGACCGCCACCTGATCAGCGGCGGCCAGCCGGTGGACCTGTTCGAAAAGGCCTTGCGCCACATCGCCAGCGAGGGCACAGCCAGCGCCAGCGCCTGACGCCCGCAGCGGCCACCGCACCTGCGCCCATCCCTGCGCCCGGACCTGCGCCCGGGCCGGCCGATGGCCATGCACGGGCGTGCCAAAGCCCATGGCTGCCCCCCCAACCCAGGGGGAAATCAGACCCACCCAAGGCCGAGCTGTGACGAATTGTCAGCACTTCCACACCTATAGTGCGCGGAGATCGGCGCCAGTCGGCACGGGCCGCAGCGGGTGTGGCCCGCAGCCGGGGCCGCCACCGCCCACACCAGGAGCCATTGCATGACCCACATCCACACAGCGCCACGCAGCGGCTGGCAGCAAACCTGGTCACGGGTGGCCTTGGCCTGTGTGCTGGCCAGCGGCCTGGCGGGCGCACCGGCATGGGCACAGCCGGCTGCCGGCAACGGCCCGTTCGAGGTGGCGCCGGGTGATTCGTTTTCGGCCATTGCCGCACGGGTGCTCGGGTCACCGCGCAACTGGGCCCAGCTCTACAACCCGCGCCTGTCAGGCCTGGCGGATCCGAACCGCATCCAGATCGGCCAGCGCTTTGAACTGGTCACCGAACCCGGCGGCAGCCGCTACCTGCGCCTGATGGACGGCAGGCCGGTGGCTGTAGCCACTGCCCCCGCCGCTGTGCCGGCGCCCGCCCCTGCGCCCACGGTCGCCGCCGCGCCTGCGGCCGCGCCTACACCAGCGGCTGCGCCCACCCCAGCCCCCGCCCCGGCCCCTGCTGCCGCAGCCTTGGCCAATGCACCCGCCGTGGCACCGGCGCCGGCAAGCGACGACAGCCTGGTGATCGCCGTCCTGCCCAACATCGGCACCGCCGCATTGCAGGCCCAGTACGAGAACCTGAAGAGCTGGTTCGAGCGCACCCAGGGCACCAAGGTGCGCATCACCGTGCCGGCCAATTTCAAGGTGTTTTTCGACAACACCATGCGCGGTGACTACGACCTGTCGGTGGCCGCGCCGCACTTTGCGCGGGTGGCGCAAGTCGACCGCGGCCTGGTGCCGGTGGTGATGTACGAGCCGCGCATCAACGCCTTGTTCATCGGCAAGCCCGATGACGGCCTGAACGGCCCGGCCGACGTGCGCGGCAAGTCCCTGGGCTTTGCCAACCCCAGCTCATTGGTGGCGCTGTATGGCCTGCAGTGGTTCCGCCAGGCCGGCCTGGAGCCCGGCAAGGATTTTGAAGTGCGTGGCGCCCGCACCGACATGGGCGTGGGCCGCCTGCTGCTGACCGGCGAGGTCAGCGGCGCCATCATGAGCAACGGCGAATTCCGCGCCCTGCCGCAAGATGAAGCCGCGCGCTTGCGCACGGTCGAGGCCTTTGCCCGCATCCCCAACTTCATCATCGTGGCGCACCCGCGCCTGGGCGCTGCCCGCATCGCCCGCCTGAAAACCCAGTTCAAGGCCTTCATCGCCGACAAGGACGAGGGCGCCGCCTTCGTCAAGGCCACCGGCATCACCGGCATGGTCGATGCCGACGATGCCGTGCTGCGCGAACTGGACCCCTATGTCGCCCCCACACGCCGTGTGATGGGCGTCATCAACTGATCGAGGCAGCATGGCCAAAGTTTTGTGGCGCTCCACGCTGGGCGCGCCGTCCACCTCGTCCGAGTCCTATTCCGAAGGGCCTTTCGAGGACTCCACCGCACAAGTGCAGGCCCCCGTGCCGGTCAGCCTGTCGCAGGACATCGCCCGCAGCTTCCGCCAGCTGGGCGTGGTGGCCTTCCGGGCGTCGGTGGTCAATGTCGACTCGATGGTCTTCCAGGGCGCCTGGACGATTTCAGAGCAGGGCGATGTCACCGAGAACCGGGTCGACAAGCCGATCGACAGCTCGTTTCCGGCGGCCACCGCCGCGATCAACCTGCTCGCCCATGCGTCTGACGAAGAGACCCTGCTGCACAAGCTGAGCCCGCGGCGCTGGGGCATCGCCTGGCGCCTGCAAGAACCGAATGTGGTGCTGGCCGAAGCGCAGTTCCATGAGCGCTGCGACGCGATCAGCGAATCCGACAAGACCCTGCTGCGCCTGGTGTGCAGCGCGGCCATGCGATCGACCGAAGCAGCACAAGCGCAAGCCATGGCCGACCCCGGCAAGGCAGCGGCCTGGCCCGGCGCCGAGGTCGCGCCGGCAGCCGGCGCGCGCCTGCTGTCACGGCTGTCGGTGCTGCTGCTGGGCTGCAGTGCGCTGCTGGGCCTGTGGCTGGCGGCCGCCGCCGTGCCCGAGCTCAAGCGCAGCACGGCGGTGCGTGAAGCCCAGGTCGCCAGGCTGCAGACACTGTCGGACAAGACCTTGCTGCGCGGCATCAGCAGCGCCATGGCCACCGGCGACTATGGCGACGTGCAGACGGCGCTGTCCTCGTATTCGTCGCTGGGCTACTTTGATGGTGCGGCGGTGGTCAATGTGCGCCAGCGGGTGGTGGCCTTGTCCGGCCGCACCGACCAGCTGCGCATTGGCGACCCGGTGCCCGAAGACACCCAGCGCAGCGCCCAGGCGATCACCCTGGCGCTGGGCACCGAGCAACTGGGCCAGCTGCTGATCGTGCCGGCACCCAGCACCATCCAGCCCGCCCCACTGCCGGCCTGGCTGCCGCCGCTGGCCTGGGCCACTGCCGCCACCGCCTTGGCCGCCCTGGGCGCGGCCCTGCTGGCGCTGCGCCGCCCCAAGGCGGCCAAGCCAAGCTGAGCTGCGGCCTGCCGGCCTGCGGACCTGCAGGCCTGCAGCTTGCGCCAGGCCCGGCCATCCGCCGGCGCGGCCGGGCCTCACTTCAGATCAGCGGCCTTGATTGCCGGCGCCCAGTCGGCGATCTGCTTGGCCACGTAGTCGCTGAACTGCGCGCTGCTCAGCTTCAGCGGCGTGATGCCCAGCTCCTCGAAGCGCTTGACCACCGCCGGGTCGGCCACGATCACGGCCAGCGCGGCGGCCAGCTTGTCGCTCACGTCCTTGGGCATGCCAGCCGGGCCGCTGACACCGAAGTAGTTTTCGGCCACCAGTTGCGGCAGGCCCAGCTCCAGCACCGTGGGCACCTCGGGCGCCAGCGGCGACCGGCTGCGCGATGTGACCGCCAGGCCCTTGAGCTGGCCGCTCTTCATCATCGGCACATAGGCGGTGATCACATCGATGCCCACCGGGATGGTGCCGGCGATCAGGTCGGTGGTCATCGGCGCGCCGCCGCGGTAGGGCACATGGATCATGTTGAAGCCCATCGCCGACTTGGCCATCTCGCCGACGATGTGGCCGATGGAGCCTGGCCCGCCGCTGCCAAAACTGCCACCTTGCGGGCCGCCGGCCAGCTTGGGCAGGTCTTTCAGGGTGGCCGGGCCCGTCTTCGGGTTGGCCATGATGGCCACCGGCGCCATGCCCAGCATCGCCACGTGGGTGAATTGCCGGACCGGGTCGTAGGGCATCTTGGGCACGGTCCAGGGGCCGATCGACAGCGGCGTGCTGTTGCTCAGCATCAGGGTGTAGCCATCGGGCGCCGCCCGCACCACTTCAGCGCCACCGATGGTGCCACCTGCGCCCGGCTTGTTGTCGACCACCACCGGCTGGCCCAGGGCCTTGGCCAGAGGCTCCGAAATGGTGCGCGCCACGATGTCGCTGGCACCACCAGCGGCAAAGGTGACGATGATGCGCACCGGTTTGTCCGGCCAGGCCGCCGCCGGGCCGGCCGCCAGCGCCAGGGCGCTGCCAGTCAGCACCAGGCGGCGCAGCAGGCCCCGGCGTGGCAAGTTGGGGTGGTGCTTGGCAGTGGACGGCATGGTGGGCTCCGGTGGCGTGGTGGGGGCCGCTGGCAGGGGCGCAGATCGGTGGGATGACCGCTGGCTTGCCGGGCAGCGCCCGGGCTGGCCCCGGGTCTGGCCTGGACATTGCAATGCCTGTGCCATCGTATGCTCCGCCCGCCGATCCACTGACTGCCATCGACACCATGACCCAGCCCCTCCGCCTGCTCCGACGCACCCTGCTGGCCACCAGCCTGGCCTTTGGCTTGCTGGCCAGTGCGCCCGCCACGGCCCAGGACACCGCCGTCAAATTCCAGCTCGACTGGCGCTTCGAAGGGCCCAGCGCCTTCTTCCTGCTGCCGGTGGCCAAGGGCCAGTTCAAGGCCGAAAAGCTCAATGTCACCGTCGATGCCGGCAATGGCTCGGGCAATGCGGTCAACCGGGTGGCCTCGGGCACCTACGACATGGGCTTTGCCGACCTGGCCGCGCTGATGGAATTCCACGCCAACAACCCGACCGCGCCCAACAAGCCGGTGGCGGTGATGATGGTCTACAACAACACGCCAGCGGCGGTGTTCAGCCTGAAGAAGACCGGCATCACCAAGCCGGCCGACCTGGCGGGCAAGAAGCTGGGCGCGCCGGTGTTCGACGCCGGCCGCCGCGGCTTCCCGATCTTCCAGAAGGCCAATGGCATCGGCAATGTCAACTGGATCAGCATGGACCCGCCGCTGCGCGAGACCATGCTGGTCAAGGGCGACGTGGACGCGATCACCGGCTTCTACTTCACCAGCCTGCTCAACCTGGAAGCCCGCGGCATCCAGGCCGAGGACATCGCGGTGCAGCTGTATCCGCAGCACGGCGTCAAGCTCTACGGCAACGCCATCATCGTGGGCGAGGACTTCCTCAAGAAGAACCCAGAGGCAGTGAAGGCCTTCCTGCGCGCCTTCGCCAAGGGCGCCAAGGAGGTGATGGCCGACCCCAAGGCGGCCACTGCCGTGGTCAAGGAGCGTGACGGCCTGGTCAATGCCGCGCTGGAAGAGCGCCGCCTGCGCCTGGCCATCGACTCGGCGATCGCCACGCCCGACGCCCGCGCCGAAGGCTTTGGTGCGGTGGTCGGCCCGCGCCTGGCCCTGATGGCCAGCCAGGTGGCCGATGCCTACGCCACCAAGAGCCGCATCAACCCCGACGCAGTGTGGAACGGCAGCTTCCTGCCGAGCAAGGCCGAGCTGAACATCCTGCCCGCAGCCAAGAAGTAAGGCCAGGGATGACCGCCTTTGTTGACTTCAGCCAGGTCTGGCTGGCCTACAACGATGCGCTGCTGGCCCAGGGCCAGTTCGCCGTCGAAGACATCAACCTGCAGGTCAACGAGGGCGAGTTCATCGCCATCGTCGGCCCGTCGGGCTGCGGCAAGAGCACCTTCATGAAGCTGGCCACCGGCCTGAAGCGGCCCAGCAAGGGCACGGTGGTCATCGGCGGGCAGGCGGTGACCGGCCCGCTGAAGATCACCGGCATGGCCTTCCAGGCGCCCAGCCTGCTGCCCTGGCGCACCACGGTGCAGAACGTGATGCTGCCGCTGGAAATCGTCGAGCCCTACCGCAGCAGCTTCAAGCAGAACAAGGCGCAGTACGAGGCCAAGGCCCGCACCCTGCTGCAGAGCGTGGGCCTGGGCGGCTACGAAGACAAGTTCCCCTGGCAGCTGTCGGGCGGCATGCAGCAGCGCGCCAGCATCTGCCGCGCCCTGGTGCACGAGCCCAAGATGCTGTTGCTCGACGAGCCTTTCGGCGCACTGGACGCCTTCACCCGCGAAGAGCTGTGGTGCGCGCTGCGCGACCTGCAGGCGGCACAGAAGTTCAACGTCATCCTGGTCACCCACGACCTGCGCGAAAGCGTGTTCCTGGCCGACACGGTGTATGTGATGAGCAAGAGCCCGGGTCGCTTCGTGGTGCGGCGTGACATCGAGCTGCCGCGCCCGCGCGACCTGGAAGTCACCTACACGCCGCAGTTCAGCGCCATCGTGCATGAACTGCGTGGCCACATCGGTGCGGTGCGCAACCAGTTCGGCAGCCAGGCCGGCAACCCGGCAGCCAGCCACGCTGGCAACACTGTGGCCACACCGGCCACCGGGGCACCGTGATGGCCAGCCGCAAACTCGAAGCCTGGTCGCCCTGGATCCTGCTGGTGGCCACCCTGCTGCTGTGGCAGGCCATCTGCAGCGCCTTGAACGTCAGCGAATTCATCTTCCCCAGCCCGGTGCGCATCTGGGACCAGTTCATGGAGTACCGCGGCGAGATCGCCAAGCATGCCTGGCGCACCTACTGGGTGACGATGCTGGGCTTTGGCATCGCCATCGTGGTGGGTGTGCTGCTGGGCTTCCTGATCGGCAGCAGCCGCCTGGCCTATGCCGCCATCTACCCGCTGATGACCGGCTTCAACGCCCTGCCCAAGGCGGCCTTCGTGCCGATCCTGGTGGTGTGGTTCGGCATCGGTGCGGGGCCGGCGGTGCTGACCGCCTTCCTGATCAGCTTTTTCCCGATCACCGTGAACATCGCCACCGGCCTGGCCACGCTGGAGCCCGAGCTCGAAGACGTGCTGCGGGTGCTGGGCGCCAGGCGCTGGGACGTGCTGGTCAAGGTGGGCCTGCCGCGGTCGATGCCGTATTTCTTCGGCAGCCTGAAAGTGGCGATCACCCTGGCCTTCGTCGGCACCACCGTCAGCGAGATGACGGCCAGCAACGAGGGCATCGGCTACCTGCTGGTCAGCGCCGGCAGCAGCATGCAGATGGGCCTGGCCTTTGCCGGCCTGGTGGTGGTGGGCGCGATGGCGATGGCGATGTACGAGTTCTTCTCCATCCTGGAGCGGCGCATCACCGGCTGGGCCCACCGCGGCTCGCAAGGCGGGCACTGAAGGCGTGCGCAAACCCGGCATGGGCTGGCTCGGTCACCTGCAACTGCAGTACCACCACGACGGTGAGCGCACCACCGCGCACGACCGCCACCACGGCCCGCTGCGGGTGCTGCAGCGCCTGTACCCGGAAGGCCCTGGCATCTGCCACCATGTGCTGGTGCACCCGCCCGGCGGCGTGGTGGGTGGTGATGTGCTGGAACTGCAGGCCGACCTGGCAGCGGGCAGCCATGCGCTGCTGACCACCCCTGGCGCCACCCGCTTCTACCGCAGCGACGGGCCGCTGGCGCGCCAGACCGTGCAAGCCCGCGTGGCTGCTGGCGCCCGGCTGGAATGGCTGCCGATGGAGACGATTGCCTACCGCGGCTGCCAGGTGCAGAACCAGCCTGCAGATCGACCTGGCGCCGGGCGCGCAGACCATGGGCTGGGATGTGCTGGCCCTGGGCCTGCCGGCGGCCGGCACCCCGTTTGATGCCGGCCGCTACCAGCAGCACATCACCCTGCCCGGTGTCTGGCAGGAGCGTGGCTGCTACGACGGCAGCGACCAGTTGCTGCTGCACAGCCCGCTGGGCCTGGCCGGGCACACGGTGGCCGCCAGCCTGTGGCTGGCCGAGGGCATCGGCCCCGGCCAGACCCTGGACCGCCCCCGCACCGAGGCCTTGCTGGACGCCGCGCGCGCGCTGATCGACGCCAGCGCCCTGCCGGCCACCGCCGGTGTCAGCGCGCCGCACCCCAGCCTGCTGGTGCTGCGCGCCCTGGGCCACCGGGTCGAACCGGTGATGGCGCTGCTGCAGGCGGTGCGCGGCGCCTGGCGCCAGTTGCACTGGGGGCTGGACGCCCAGCCGCCCCGGGTGTGGCGCACCTGAGGGCAAAGCGCCGCCGCCGCGCCGGCTGCGGCAGGCCCGCCAGCCCAGACACCACGCCACCGCGCGCAAGCCCGACAATCGCCCGATGCTGACCGTCAACAAACTCATCCCCCAAGGCCGTGGCCTGGCCGCCGTGCTGCTGCGCCGCGCTGCCAGCGTGCAACTCGACTGGGACGTGCGCCAGAAGAGCCGCTTCGACACCACCGACTCCCAGGGCCGCAGGCTGGGCGTGTTTCTGCCGCGCGGCACCCTGGTGCGCGGCGGCGATGTGCTGGTGGCCGACGACGGCTCGCTGGTGCAGGTGCTGGCCGCGCCGCAGCCGGTGCTGGAAGTGCGCCATTGCCCCCAGCACGGCAGCGCCTTCGACCTGCTGCGCGCCGCCTACCACCTGGGCAACCGCCATGTGGCGCTGGAACTCCAGCCCGACCACCTGAAGCTGGAGCCCGACCATGTGCTGGCCGACATGCTGCGCCAGCAGCACCTGATCGTGACCGCCACCGATGCGGCCTTCGAACCCGAGGGCGGTGCCTATGCGGCGGCGGGCGGGCATGGACATGGGCATGGTGGGCACGACCATGACCACGACCACCCACACGACCATGCGCACCAGCATGGCGCTGGCCATGGCCATGACCACGCCACCCCAGCAGCGGCCGTGACCAGCGCGACAAGCGCCACAGCGGCCACCACAACGGCCACCCCAGCCGCCACCCGTGGCAGGCCGCTGGCGGTGCCGGTGGTGGCGGCTGCGCCAGCGCCGCATGTGCACGGCCCGGGCTGCGGCCATGACCACGGCCACGGCCCCGACCATTCCCACTGATTTCACCCTGCTATCCACCCTGCTGCCACCGGCCATGCCGCGCGTCCGCCCCAGCCCCCAGCCGCTGCCCGCTGCCGCCTTGTTGCAGCTGATGTGGCTGGCCTCGCCGGCCTTGCCGGTGGGCGGCTTCAGCTATTCCGAAGCGCTGGAGGCAGCGGTCGACCAAGGCCTGGTCAGCGACGAGGCCAGCGCATCACGCTGGCTGCAGGACCAACTGCAGCTCAGCTTGCAGCGGGCCGACCTGCCGCTGCTGGCCAGCGCCATGCACGCCTGGCAGCGCCGGGATGGCGAGCGCTTGCGCGCCCTCAACGACTGGGCGCTGCAGACACGCGAGACCTTCGAGATGCGCCAGCAGACCGAGCAGATGGGCCGCTCGCTGACCGACTGGCTGCGCCAGCGCCACCCGGACGACGACCGCCTGCCGCTGCTGGCAGCGCTGCAACCCTCGCCGACCTGGCCGCTGGCGTTTGCCCTGGCCGCCACCACCACCGGTGCACCGCGGCGCGAATCCCTGCTGGCCTTCGGCTTCAGCTGGGCCGAAAACCAGGTCGGTGCGGCGGTCAAGTCGGTGCCGCTGGGGCAGAGTGCCGGCCAGCGCCTGCTGGGCGCCCTGGCCCAGGCCTTGCCTGCCGTGGTGGATGCCGCCCTGGCCACCGCCACTGCCGGCGACGGCGCACGCCAGAACCTGGCGCCGATGCTGGCCATCCTGTCGGCCCGGCATGAGGCGCAATACTCCCGGCTGTTCCGCAGCTGACCCGCAGCTCCCCACCCCCACACTTTCCCAGCAGGCATCCATGCACCCTCTGCACAACATCACCGGCCGCAGCAAACCACTCCCGCCGCTGCGCGTGGGCGTGGGTGGCCCGGTGGGCTCGGGCAAGACCACGCTGGTCGAGATGCTGTGCAAGGCCATGCGCGCCCGCTGGGACCTGGTGGTGGTCACCAACGACATCTACACCAAGGAAGACCAGCGCCTGCTGACCGTGGCCGGCGCGCTGGAGCCCGAGCGCATCATGGGCGTGGAAACCGGCGGCTGCCCGCACACCGCCATCCGCGAAGACGCATCGATCAACCTGGAGGCGGTCGACCGCATGCTGGCCAAGTTCCCCAATGCCGACATCGTGTTCATCGAAAGCGGCGGTGACAACCTGGCCGCCACCTTCAGCCCCGAGCTGAGCGACCTGACGATCTATGTGATCGACGTCGCCGCCGGCGAGAAAATCCCGCGCAAGGGCGGCCCCGGCATCACCAAGAGCGACCTGTTCGTCATCAACAAGACCGACCTGGCGCCCTATGTGGGTGCCGACCTGGGCGTGATGGAGGCCGACACCCAGCGCATGCGGCCCGACCACGCCGGCCGCCGGCCCTATGTGATGAGCAACCTGAAGACCCGCGACGGCCTGGACGCGGTGGTGCGTTTCATCGAGACCCGCGGGCTGCTCACGACCGGCTGACCGGGCTTGCCAGGGGCCCGGCACCCAGGTCCAGGTACAGGTCGACAGCGGGGCGCACCCGCAGGCTGGCGGTCATCTCGGCATCACGCAGCAGCTCGGCCCGGGTCAGGTAGTCGATGCCAGGCGCCAGCACCCGCTGCCAGTGGCTGCGCAGCCGGCGCGCGGTGCCGCTGTGCTGGCACACCGGGTCGCAGGGCGCGATCGACTGTGCAGGGTCGGGGTCGGCAAGGCCGCAGACCATGTCGACCAGCAAGGCGCCGAAGGGCGCATACAGCCCGGGCGGCATGCCGGCATGGCTGGCGGCCACGTGGCTGAGCAGTGTCGGCTCGTCGCGGTCGGCCTGGCGCTGGCTGAAGGCGATCAGCAGCGAGACCGCTTGCTTGAGCATGCGGTGCTGCCGCTGCCAGCGCTCAGGCCCCTGGATGGCCGCCAGCAGCCTGGCGGCAGCCCGCTTGCGGTGGACGAGGCGGGCATAGAAGTCGGTGAAGAAGCGGCTGTCGAAGCCTTCGGTGCGGGTGCAGCGCCGCCAGCTGTCGCGCACCAGCACCAAGGATGGGTCGTCGTGCAGGTCGGGTTCGGCCAGCACGGCCGCCATTGCCGCGCCGCGCCGCGCCGGATTGCCCTGCAGGCGCGCCGACGGGTCGGCCTGCGTCATGGTCTGCAGCAGTGCGTCGAAGCGCTCGGGGAACAGCCGGCGCTGGCTGCACACCAGGGGCAGTGGCGCAAACGCGTCGATGCCGTCCTCGGCCAGGCGCAGTGGGTCGAGCAGGCGCTGCGGCAGCTGGCCGGTGACCATTTCCCAGGCCAGCAGGCCCAGCATGTACTGGTCGGCCAGCTCGCCGTCGTCTTCTTGCTCCAGCCCGGCGACCTGCTCGGGCACCAGGTAGGCCAGGTCCTCGGTGGCCGCGTCGTCGGGCGGCGCACCGGGCAGCTTGGCCTGGGCCACCCGCGCCAGCAATTCGGGCAGGCCTTGCGCCACCTGGCCGGGCTGGGGCTGGCGGCCTGCCGGCAGGATGAAGGGCTCGAACTGCGCGTCGACCATGATGTTCGACGGCTTGAGGTTGCCGTAGCGCAAACCCAGGCAGTGGGCCCGCTCCAGTGCACGCGCCAGCTTGATGAACAGGTGCCGCAACTGGTCGGCATCGGGCTGGATGGCGCCGGGCCGCGCCCAGGTTTGCAGCAGCGTGCGCAGCGACTGGCCCTGCACATGTTGCACCACGCACCAGCTGCTGCTGGCGCCGAACTCGGCGTCGTACACCATCACGAAGCTGGGTTCGCCGCTGGTGCGCAGCGCTGCCAGCACGTCGCTGCGGAAGGCCTCGCGCTGGCGCAGGTCGCGCAGCACCTTGATCGCCACCGTCCGGTTCAGTTGCGTGTCGCAGGCCTGGTAGACCAGGGCGCGGCTGCCTTCGCCCAGCCATTGCAGGCCGGTGAAGCGGCGCGCCAGCCGCTGCTGCAGTTCAGCGCCCTGCGGATCAACGGCCAGCTGCAGTGCATGCTGCACCA
>CAWJOQ010000034.1:0-70137 GCA_963844485.1 uncultured beta proteobacterium | reverse complement strand
GTTGTCCGAGTAATCGAGGCCCGGGTGGCGGCCAGCGAGACCGGCCACAGCGGCGAGATCCGCGTGGTGGTCGAAGCCGGCCTGCCGCTGTCCTACCTGTGGCAGGACCTGTCGGCCCGCGACCGCGCCATCACGCCTGTTCGGCAAGCTGCGGGTGTGGGACACCGAGGCCAACAACGGCGTGCTGGTCTACCTGCTGCTGGCCGAGCATGCGATCGAGATCGTCGCCGACCGCGGGCTGAACCGGCATGTGGACGCAGCCGCACTGGCAGGCCTTGATCGCGCCGATGCGCGAGCGCCTTCCGCCAGGGCCGCTTCGAAGCGGGCTGGCCGAGGCGGTGGCGGCCATCGACGCCCTACTGCGCAGCCACCATCCGCTGGATGCGACGCAGACCAACCCGAACGAGTTGCCGAACCGGCCCTTGATGCGCTGAGCCGGCAGCGCGCACCGCGCCGCGCAGGTCAGATCGGCCGAAAGCCCTTGGGCAGCTGTTCGGTCAGCAGCGGGCCTGGCAGCGGCGCCATGTCCAGCGGTGCCGGCGGCACATGGGTGTCGGGCAGCTGGGCCAGCAGGTGGCGGATCAGCGCCAGCCGGCCGCGCCGCTGGTCATTGAAATCCACCAGCGTCCAGGGCGCATGGCTGCTGTGGGTGGCTTTCAGCATCGCGTCGCGCGCCGTGCCGTAAGCGGCGTATTTGTCGCGCGATTGCAGGTCGATCGGCGACAGCTTCCAGCGCTTGAGCGGGTCTTCCAGGCGCTCGGCAAAGCGCTGCTCCTGCTCGGCCTGGTCCACCGTCAGCCAGTACTTCAGCAACAGCACGCCGTCGTCGACCAGCATGCGCTCGAACACCGGCGCCTGCTGCAGGAAGGCCTGGGCCTGCGCCGGCGTGCAGTAGCCCATCACCGGCTCGACACCGGCGCGGTTGTACCAGCTGCGGTCGAACAAGGCCATCTCGCCAGCCGCCGGCAAGTGCGGCACATAGCGCTGGAAGTACCACTGCGCCTGCTCGCGCTCGCTGGGCTTGGCCAGCGCCACCACATGGCACAGGCGCGGGTTCAGGGTGTCGGCAATGGCCGCAATGGCGCCACCCTTGCCGGCGGTGTCGCGCCCTTCGAACACCACCACCAGGCGCCGCTGGGTGTGCTGCAGCCAGCGCGCCAGGTTGTTGAGTCGCCAGCTCCAGCGGCTCCAGGTCGTCCTGGTAGTCGCCTTTGGACATGCCGCCATCGGACTGCTTGCCACTGTTGTCCGCTTTGTCGGCCTTGTCCGCAGCCTTGGCCTCGGTCTTGTTCGCTGTCGACTTGTCCTCGCGCTTGCCGCCTTGCCCTTGCCCATGCAGACTCCCGTTGTTTGCCTGGCTGCAAGCTTAGCCGGCATCTGGTGCGGCCAAGAAAAAGCCTGCCGGGTGTGCACCTGGCAGGCTCTTGTTGGGCTGGCATCGCGGCACTGCCGTCGGACTGGGCTCAAGAGCTTGCCCGCAAGCATGCGGGCAGAGCCTTCGCCAGCCGTGAATCGCCTGTCGGCGATCCACGCGCGGGCTCAGCGCTTCTTGCGCAACTTGGAGATGGCGGCGATCTGCGCGGCCATGGTGGCGAACTCGCCCTGGGCCTTGGCGAAGTCGATGTCGGTCTTGGCGTTTTTCATGGCCTCTTCCGCCAGCTTCTTGGCTTCCAGGGCCTTGGCTTCGTCCAGATCGTGGCCGCGGATGGCGGTGTCGGCGAGCACGGTGACCGTGCCCGGCTGCACTTCCAGAATGCCGCCAGCCACGAAGACAAACACCTCTTCGCCGCCATCGGCCGGCTGGATGCGCACTGCACCCGGCTTGATGCGGGTGATCAGCGGCGTGTGCCGGGGCAGGATGCCCAGCTCGCCGTTCTCGCCCGGCAGGGCAACGAACTTTGCCTGGCCCGAGTAGATGCTCGACTCGGCCGAGACAACCTCGACTTGAAGGGTGGCCATGGCGGCTCCTTAGTTGATCTTCTTGGCCTTCTCGAAGGCCTCGTCGATGGTGCCGACCATGTAGAAGGCCTGCTCGGGCAGGTGGTCACATTCGCCGGCCACGATCATCTTGAAGCCGCGGATGGTTTCTTTCAGCGGCACGTACTTGCCAGGCGAGCCGGTGAAGACCTCGGCCACGTGGAAAGGCTGCGACAGGAAGCGCTGGATCTTGCGGGCGCGGGCCACGGCCAGCTTGTCTTCCGGGCTCAGTTCGTCCATGCCCAGAATCGCGATGATGTCGCGCAGCTCCTTGTAGCGCTGCAGGGTCGACTGCACGGCGCGGGTGGTGCTGTAGTGCTCTTCACCCACCACGTTCGGGTCCACCTGGCGGCTGTTGCTGTCCAGCGGGTCGACCGCCGGGTAGATGCCCAGCGAGGCGATGTCGCGCGACAGCACCACGGTGGCGTCCAAGTGGGCGAAGGTGGTGGCAGGCGACGGGTCGGTCAGGTCGTCCGCAGGCACGTACACGGCCTGGATCGAGGTGATCGAGCCGACCTTGGTCGAGGTGATGCGCTCTTGCAGGCGGCCCATTTCCTCGGCCAGCGTCGGCTGGTAGCCCACGGCCGACGGCATGCGGCCCAGCAGTGCCGACACTTCGGTACCGGCCAGCGTGTAGCGGTAGATGTTGTCGACGAAGAACAGCACGTCCTTGCCTTCGTCGCGGAACGACTCGGCGATGGTCAGGCCGGTCAGCGCCACGCGCAGACGGTTGCCCGGGGGCTCGTTCATCTGGCCGTAGACCATGGCGACCTTGGACTCGCCCAGGTTCTCCAGGTTGACCACGCCCGACTCGGCCATCTCATGGTAGAAGTCGTTGCCTTCACGGGTGCGCTCACCCACGCCGGCAAACACCGACAAGCCGCTGTGCGCCTTGGCGATGTTGTTGATCAGCTCCATCATGTTCACGGTCTTGCCGACGCCGGCGCCACCGAACAGGCCCACCTTGCCGCCCTTGGCAAACGGGCAGATCAGGTCGATCACCTTGATGCCGGTCTCGAGCAGCTCTTGCGAGGGGCTCAGTTCGTCGTAGGTGGGGGCCTTGCGGTGGATCGACGCGGTCAGCGCCTGGTCGACCGGGCCACGCTCGTCGATCGGCGTGCCCAGCACGTCCATGATGCGGCCCAGCGTGGCCTTGCCCACCGGCACGGTGATGGCCGCACCGGTGTTGCTGACCATCAGGCCGCGGCGCAGGCCGTCGGACGAGCCCAGCGCAATGGTGCGCACCACGCCGTCGCCCAGCTGCTGCTGCACTTCCAGCGTCAGCGCCGAGCCGTCGAGCTTGAGCGCGTCATAGACGCGGGGCATGGCGTCGCGCGGGAACTCCACGTCCACCACGGCGCCGATGCACTGGACGATCTTGCCTTGTGCTTGTGTATTGGCCATTTCGTTCATCCTTCAATCAGTGTTCTGTGCGTGCGGCAATCAGCCGCTGATGGCGGCGGCGCCGCTGACGATCTCGGACAGCTCGGTGGTGATCGCGGCCTGGCGGGTCTTGTTGTAGACCAGCTTCAGCTCGCCGATCAGGCTGCCGGCGTTCTCGGTGGCGGCCTTCATGGCCACCATGCGGGCCGACTGCTCCGAGGCCATGTTCTCGGCCACGGCCTGGAACACCAGCGCTTCGATGTAGCGGGTCAGCAGCTCGTCGATCACGGTCGCGGCGTCGGGCTCGTAGATGTAGTCCCAGCCGTACTGCGGCTTCTCGGCGGCCGTCTGCTCCAGGCGGCTGGCCGACAGCGGCAGCAGCTGCTCGATCACCGCTTCCTGCTTCATCGTGTTGATGAAGCGGGTGTAGCAGAGCTGCACCTTGTCGACCTTGCCTTCGACAAACGCGTCCAGCATCACCTTGACCGGGCCGATCAGCTTCTCGAGCATCGGCGCGTCACCCAGCTGGGTGGCGTGGCTCACCACCTTGGCGCCGATGCGGTTCAGGAAGTTGAAGCCCTTGTTGCCGATGGCCACCGCCTGCGCCGAGCCACCTGCGGCCTGCACGTCGCGCAGTTCGTTGGTGACCGCGCGCAGCACGTTGGTGTTCAAGCCGCCGCACAGGCCCTTGTCGGCGGTGACGACGATGAAGCCGGTCACCTTCGCGTTGCCACCCTGGCGCATGTAGGCGCTCTTGTACTCGGGGTTGGCCAGCGACAGATTGGCCGTGATGTTGCGGATCTTGTCGGCGTAAGGCCGGGCCGCACGCATGCGTTCCTGCGCCTTGCGCATCTTCGAGGCCGAGACCATTTCCATGGCCTTGGTGATCTTCTTGGTGTTCTCGAAGCTCTTGATCTTGCCGCGGATTTCTTTACCGACTGCCATCAAACTCTCCAGTCAAGCAGACGCCGCAGAACCGGCCGGGCCGGGCTGCAGGCGGCGCCCCCTTGAGGGGGCTGAGGCCGGACACAGACGGCATGCCGTTGTGCCTGCCGAGAGCGTGGCCTCTGGCCATGCGCGGCCTGCAAGGACGCCGAAGGCGCTTCGGGGGTGGGCCATGCTCAGGCGAAAGACTTCTTGAAGGCCGTGCAGGCAGCCGTCAGTTCTTCTTCGGCAGCCTTGTCCATGGCCTTGTCGTTTTCCAGCTTGGCCAGCAGGGCAGCGTGGCTGCTCTTGAGGTGCTGGTGCAGGCCGTGTTCGAAGGCCAGGATGCTTCTTGACTTCGACGCTGTCCATGAAGCCCTTGTTCACTGCGAACAGCGTGGCGCCCATCAGGCTGATGGGCAGCGGGCTGTACTGGGCCTGCTTGAGCAGCTCGGTCACCCGGGCGCCGCGGTCCAGCTGCTTGCGGGTGGCGTCGTCCAGGTCGGACGCGAACTGCGCAAACGCGGCCAGTTCACGGTACTGGGCCAGGTCGGTCCGGATGCCGCCCGACAGGCTCTTGATCAGCTTGGTCTGGGCCGCACCACCCACCCGCGACACCGAGATACCGGCGTTGATGGCGGGGCGGATGCCGCTGTTGAACAGGCTGGTCTCCAGGAAGATCTGGCCGTCGGTGATCGAGATCACGTTGGTCGGCACGAAGGCCGACACGTCGCCGGCTTGCGTCTCGATGATGGGCAGCGCAGTCAGCGAGCCGGTCTTGCCCTTGACTTCACCCTTGGTGAAGGCTTCGACATAGTCGGCGTTGACACGGGCTGCACGCTCGAGCAGGCGGCTGTGGAGATAGAACACGTCGCCAGGGAAGGCTTCGCGGCCTGGCGGGCGGCGCAGCAGCAGCGACACCTGGCGGTAGGCCACGGCCTGCTTGGACAGGTCGTCATAGACGATCAGCGCGTCCTGACCGCGGTCGCGGAAGTACTCGCCCATGGTGCAGCCCGAGTAGGCCGACACGTATTGCATGGCGGCGGACTCAGACGCGGTGGCGGCCACGACGATGGTGTAGTCCATCGCGCCGTTGGCTTCGAGTGCGCGCACCACGTTCTTGACCGACGACGCCTTCTGGCCGATCGCCACGTAGACGCAGGTCATGTTCTGACCCTTCTGGTTGATGATCGCGTCGATCGCCACCGCGGTCTTGCCGGTCTGGCGGTCGCCGATGATCAGCTCGCGCTGGCCACGGCCGACGGGCACCATCGAGTCGATCGACTTCAGGCCGGTCTGCACCGGCTGGTCAACGCTCTTGCGGGCGATCACGCCCGGGGCGACCTTCTCGATCACGTCGGTCATCTTGGCGTTGATCGGGCCCTTGCCGTCGATCGGAGCTGGCCCAGCGCATTGACCACGCGGCCAATCAGCTCGGGGCCGACCGGCACTTCCAGGATGCGGCCCGTGCACTTCACGGTGTCGCCTTCGGAAATGTGCTCGTACTCACCCAAGATCACCGCGCCAACCGAGTCACGCTCGAGGTTCAGCGCCAGGCCGTAGGTCGGCTGGCCGCTGGCGGTGGCGGGGAATTCCAGCATTTCGCCGGCCATGGCCTCCGACAGGCCGTGCACACGCACGATGCCGTCGGTCACGGACACGACAGTGCCCTGGTTCTTGATGTCCGACGACACGCCAAGACCCTCGATGCGGGACTTGATGAGTTCAGAAATCTCTGCGGGATTCAGTTGCATATGGTTCTCCTTGCGACAGCACGACGGCGGCGGGCCGGACAGTGTGTTGGGCCCCGGGCCGTCAGGCCGTCAGGGCGACTTTCATTTGTTCGAGGCGTGCTTTCACCGAGGTGTCGAGCACTTCGTCGCCCACCACCACGCGGATGCCACCGATCAGTTCGGCGTCGATCTCGACCCGGGCCTTGAGCTTGCGACCGAAGCGCTTCTCCAGCGCTGCGACCACGTCGACCAGCGCTGCGTCGTCGATGGGGAAGGCGCTGTACACCGTGGCGTCTGACGAGCCCGACTGCGCGTTCACCAGCGCGGTAAACTGCGCGGCAATCTCGGGCAGCGCCGACCAGGCGGCCGTTGGCGATCACCGTCTGCAGCAGGTTGGCAACCCGTTTGTCCAGGCTGAGACCCTGCTGCATGGCAATGCCGGCGACCAGATCGAAGATCTGCAGCGGACCAACCTTGGGGCTGTCGGCGAACTGGCGCAGATCTGCATCGGCGGTCAATTGCACCAGGTTGTCCATCTGGCTCTTCCAGACAGACGCGTCACTGCCGGCGGCGGCCTTGAACAGCGCCTCGGCGTAGGGACGTGCGATGGTTGCCAAGCTCAGCCATGGTCAGAGTTCCGCCTTCAGGCGGCCCAGCAACTCGGCGTGCACGCCGGCGTTGACCTCGCGGCGCAGGATCGCTTCCGCGCCCTTGACCGCCAGGCCAGCCACCTGCTCGCGCAGGGTTTCGCGGGCCTTCACAGACTCTTGCTCGGCTTCAGCCTTGGCAGCGGCAACGATCTTGCCGCCTTCTTCGGTCGCCCGTGCCTTGGCTTCTTCGATCAGTTGCTGCCCCAGGCGCTCGGCATCGGCCAGACGCTTGGCCGCGTCGGTGCGGGCGGCGGCCAGTTGCTGCTCGACCCGCTGGTTGGCTGCGGCGAGTTCGCTCTTGGCCTTGTCAGCAGCCGACAGGCCTTCGGCGATCTTCTTCGCACGTTCGTCCAGGGCGGTGGCGATCGGCGGCCAGACAAATGACATCGTGAACCAGACGAGGATCGCGAAGACGATCATCTGGGCGATGAGGGTACCGTTGATACTCATGTCATTCCTCCACCCCCGTTGCGGCTGCGCCGCTCCCCCTCGAGGGGGCGACACCAGCGGCCCGGCAAAGCCGGTTCCGCGGCGTCCGCTTTAGGGGCCATGGGTTACTTGGGCAGATTTGCGATCTGGGCCAGGAACGGGTTGGCAGTGGCGAACCACAGCGCGATACCGGTGCCGATGATGAAGGCCGCGTCGATCAGGCCGGCCAGCAGGAACATCTTGGTCTGCAGTTCGCCCATCAGTTCAGGCTGGCGGGCAGCGGATTCGAGGTACTTGCTGCCCATGATGCCGATGCCGATACAGGCGCCGACGGCACCCAGACCAATGATCAGGCCAGCGGCGAGGGCGACAAAGCTGATGACTTCCATGATGACTCCAGTGAGTTAGTTGAGTTGCGAGAGTGAAGCGGGAAAAACCAAAGCCTGCCGGCCTGGGAAATACAAGGGGCCGTGAAGCCCCCTTGCACAAAGAGCCAGCCGGCTCAGTGAGCGTCGTGTGCTTGACCCAGGTAAACCAGGGTCAGCATCATGAACACGAATGCCTGCAGCGTGATGATCAGGATGTGGAAGATGGCCCACACCGTGCCGGCGATGATGTGCCCGAGGAACAGGGCGATCCCGGTGCCGGTCAGCGCAAAGGCGCCGCCCATCAGGGCGATCAGCATGAAGATCAGTTCGCCGGCATACATGTTGCCGAACAGCCGCATGCCGTGCGACACGGTCTTGGCCACGAACTCGATCATCTGCATCAGGAAGTTGACCGGGTACAGGTAGAACTTGTCGCCGAACGGAGCCGAGAACAGTTCATGCACCCAGCCGCCGAAGCCCTTGATCTTGACGTTGTAGAACAGGCAGATCAGCAGCACCGACAGCGCCAGGCCCATGGTGACCGACAGGTCGGCCGTGGGCACCACACGCTGGTAGTGGATGCCGAACTGCTTCGCCCAACACCGGCAGCAGGTCGACCGGCAGCAGGTCCATCGCGTTCATCAGGAAGATCCAGACGAACACCGTCAGCGCCAGCGGCGCCACCAGGCGGCGGCTGTTGGCGTTGTGCACGATGCCCTTGGCCTGGCTGTCGACCATCTCGACCAGCATCTCGACCGCTGCCTGGAAGCGGCCGGGCACACCCGACGTGGCCGACTTGGCGGCGCGCCACAGCACGAAGCTGCCGATCACGCCGAGCAGCGTGGCCCAGAAGATGCTGTCGAGGTTGAAGACCGAGAAGTCGACGATCGACGTCTGCTTGTGGTTCTGCAGATGGGTCAGGTGGTGAATGATGTATTCACCGGCGGTGCGTCCACCTTCTGCGGCGTGTTCTCGGCTGCCATGGGTCTTGTCCAGTTCCGTCTTGTCTCAGATCGGGCGCCGCCGCCAAAGCAGCGCCACCCAGTACACCTTCATGCACACCACCAGGCCGACCAACAAGGCCGGCCACACCAGCGGCTGCACGATGCGGTCCGCGACCACCAGCATCGCGATCGACACACCAATTTTCACCATCTCCCACAACATGAAGCTGACAGCGGATGCGCCGGGCGCCATGCTGGAGAGCTTGCTGGTCATGCCACGCGCCAACAAGGCGCCCGGCAAAACCACGGTGGCCGCACCATAAAGCAGCGACCAGCCAATTCCGTCCTACCGGTGACCAGCCACCCGACCAGGGCGAGCCACCACACCCACCACCGCTTGCACGGCAATGACCCGCCAGGGTGACACCGGCGGCTCCTGGGCCCGCAAGGCCGCTGCCTCTTCTCGATTCAGCGGCTTGAAGCCTGGGTCCGCAGCACCATCTTCTGTGTCATCCCACCCGGCCCGGTGGCCGACGTTGTTGCATTGGCCGTTCGGTCATGGCTGGGTGAGCACACCTGGTTGCGTCAAACCGCATGAGTATACGTGGAAACCCGTTGGCTTCCGGCTGGGCGCCGTCGGGGCAATCCCGGGCGCCCAGGCCTCAGGCCGGCGCTGGTTCGGCTTGGCGCGGGTGCGCGCTGCTCACTGCGGCGCCGGGTGCAGGCCTGCCAAGCGTGCCAGATGGGCCGGCAGGCCAGGCACATCCACCCGGCACTGCAGCACATGGCCGGCCAGCGGTTGCGCGGCCAGTTCGTCGGCCGGACGCTTGTCCCTGGCCGTGGTGATGTACAGCGTCTTCAGATCATGGCCGCCAAAACAGGGCATGGTGGGGCAACGCACCGGCAGGCGCAGCTCGGCCAGCACGCTGCCATCCGGCGCCAGGCGCAACAGGCGCTGGCCCTCGAACATCGCCACCCAGTAGGCACCTTCGCTGTCCATGGCGGCGCCGTCGGGCCGGCCGCCATAACCATCGATCGGAGCGGCCATGTCGCGCAGCGCAAACTGCGCAAACAAGCGCTGGCGCGACAGGCTGCCATCGCCTGCATCCAGGTCGAAGGCCTGCACCTGGTGGGCCTTGGTATCGGCCCACAGCAGGGTGGCGCCGTCGGGGCTGAAGGCCAGGCCGTTGCTGGCCGTGATGCCACCGGCCACGCGCCGCAACTCACCATCGGCCAGGCAATACAGCGCCGCCTGGGGCTGCGCGCTTGTCGTCGATGGTGCCGACCCAGAAGCGCCCCTGGGCGTCGGCCTTGCCGTCGTTGAAGCGCTGACCGGCGGGGTCGTACGGCGGCTTGGCCACCAGGCTGCGCGTCACCCTGGTCGGTGTCGAAATGCCAGAGCCCGTCGCGCATGGCCATCAACAGGCCGCCGCCGAGCAGGGGCGCGATGCAGCCCGGCTCGCTGGCAAGCGGCCACTGGCCTGCTGGCCGCTGCGCGGGTGGTAAGCGCCTGAGTTGCTGGCCGGGGATGTCGACCCAGTACAGCTGTTGCTCGTCGGGGTGCCACAGCGGCGATTCACCCAGCAGCGATGGTGCGCCCGGAATGGCAGTGATGTCGGTCATCGGCGTTCTACAAGGACTGCCGGTCTGGCAGCAAGGCAAGGTGGGGGTGGGTGTGAGGGCCGATGGATCGGCCACACAGGCGGTCAATCCAGGTCGACTTGCAGGTAATGCGCACCGGGGATGGGGTTGAAGTAGTACGGCGGCACTTCCACAAAGCCCAGCGTGGCGTAGAGGCCGCGTGCAGCTTCCATGTCGTCGAGGGTGTCGAGCAGCATGGCCGAATAACCGGCCTGCATGGCGCCGTCGATCAGCGCCTGCGCCAGCAAGCGGCCCAAGCCGAAACGGCGGAAGGCACGCCGCACGTACAGGCGCTTCATCTCGCAGGCGTTGGCCACGTCGACATCGGGCAGCGGGCGGAAGGCGCCGCAACCGGCCAGCGCACCGTCGACCCAGGCCAGCAGCAGGCCGCCTTGTGGCGCCGCGTAGTCGCCGGGCAATGCCGCCAGCTCGGCCTCGAAGTTCTGGAAGCACAGGTCGACACCCAGGCCGTTGGCGTATTCACGGAACAGCAGCCGGGCCGCGTCCAGCGTGGCCGGTGAATCGGGCGGCAGCAGGCTGATATCGGGTGCAGCCATGGGCGGGTCGGCTCAGCCGCCCTGGCGGGCGATCCACACGACCAATGCGGCGCAGGCGGCCAGCAGCACGGCGGCCAGGCTGCGGCTGGCCAGGCCGTCTTGTGTGGCGGGCACGCCAGGCGGCAGCAGTTTGTCGCCGGTGAGCATCGGGGTGACCAGGTTCTTGCCGCGCAATCTGTAGACCAGGATGGCGCCGATGTGCAGGGCCACCAGTGCCAGCAAGCCCCACTGGCCGTAGCCGGTGTGCCAGGCGGTGGCCAGCAGGCCGGTGGCATTGGACACATGGCGGTTGAGCGGTCCGATGGTCATGATCTCGTCGTCGGCAACCAGCCCCGTGCCGACCTGCACCAGCAGCAAGCTGATCAGCGCAAACACCGACAAGGCCCCCAAGGGACTGTGGCCCACCTCGAAGTGGTCGCCTGGCCGGGGCGCACCACGCCAGTAGCGCAGCAGCGACGCCGGCCCGTACAGAAAGCTGGCAAAGCGCGACCAGCGCCCACCCACCAAGCCCCAGACGATGCGAAACAACAGCAGCGTCAGCACCACCAGGCCCAGGCGCATGTGCCAGACCATGGCGTTGCCGCCCAGCTTGGCGGTGATGACCAGGCCGAGCACCGCCAATGCCAGCAACCAGTGGAAGGCGCGTGTCGGCAAATCCCAGACCCGCACCGGCGGGTGATCGGCATCGCTATTCATCGATCGGGCAGGGTCGGTTGCACAGATGCCCAACCATAGCCGAAGACACCCCCCGCACCAATGCACGCGGCGGTGTCAAACCGGCACGCCACCCGTAGACTGGCGGTGGCTTGCCAACGCATGCAAGCCGCCCGTGTCAAACCTTTGTTGGAGTGCTTGCATGAAACGACTGCTCATGGCCACTGCGGCCGCCCTTGGCGTGCTGGCCACCCTGCCCGCTGCCGCCCAGTTCCAGAAACCGGAAGACGCGATCAAGTACCGCCAGGGCGGCGTACACCGTGATGGGCAACCATGTCGGCCGCATCGGCGCGATGGCCAGTGGCCGGGCCCCGTTCGACGCCAAGGCCGCAGCCGAGAGTGCCCACATCGTCAACACCTTGGCGACCCTGCCGCTGACTGCTTTTGGCCCGGGCACCGACAAGGGCGCACCCAACCGCGCCAAGCCGGAAATCTGGAGCGACGCGGCCAAATTCAAGGCGGCGGGCGACAAGATGGTGGCCGAGGTGGCCAAGCTCGACACGGCCGCCAAGAGCGGCAGCCTGGACGCCATCAAGACCGCCATGGGCGCGGTGGGCGGCAGCTGCAAGGCCTGCCACGACGACTTCCGGGCTGAGAAGTACAGCAACTGACCCCCGAAGCGCCTGCGGCACTCGCCCCCAGCGGCCCGGCGAAGCCGGTTCCGCGGGCCCCACTTGCTTCAAGCCCCGCTTCGGCGGGCTTGCGTGCGTTGGGGCCGCCTATTGCTGCGGCGCGAAGCCCAGCACAACCCGGCGGGTCTTGGCTGACTTCTTTTCGATCTTGGTGACAACGACCGCGCCGATTTCGGCGGTGTTGGCCACATGCGTGCCGCCACAGGGCTGCAGGTCGACCCCCTGCACCTCCACCAGCCGCACACGGCCGGCACCGCGCGGGGGTTGCACGCTCATGCTGCGCACCAGGCCGGGGTTGGCGTCCAACTCGGCGTCGCTGATCCAGCGGGTGCTGACCGGGTGGGCAGCGGCCACCAGACGGGCGATGCCGGCGGTGAGCACATCCTTGTCCAGCGGGTCGGTCATGTGGAAATCCAGCCGGGCATAGCTGGCGGTGATGCTGCAACCGTCCACCGGGTGCGGCACCAGCGCGCACAGCAGGTGGGTGGCGGTGTGGAAGCGCCGGTGCGCGGCACGGCGCGCGCCGTCGATCTCGGCCACCACCGCCTGGCCGGCGGCCCAGCCTGACACATCGGTGCCGGGCGCCACCAGGTGCAGGATCTGCCCTGGCTCGGCGCCCTTGCGGGTGTCGATGATGGCCAGGCTGGCACCGTCGGCCCGCAGCAGCCGGCCGGTGTCACCGGCCTGGCCGCCCCCTTGGGGATAAAACACCGTGCGGTCCAGCTGCAGGCCGGCGGCGTCCACCGCCACCAGGGTGGCGCTGCACTGCAGCAGCGTGGCATCGTCACGGAACAGTTCGTCGGTCATGCGGTGGCCAGCGTGATGCTGCCTTTCGGGGTTTGCAGGCTGACAGCCACCGCCGGGCCGCCAGCCGCCGGCGCTGCGCCGCGCAGGCCCAGCAGGCTGGCCTCGGGCGGCTGCAGCTTGCCAAAGCACAGGCTTTGCAGCAGCACGGCCGACGCTGGCATGGCCTCGGTGGGGTGGCGGCCCTGCCATTCGATCAGCACCGGCAGGCGCCCCTGGCCCGGCAGCGCACCGTCGTCGCGCACCAGGATGCGCCAGGCCAGCAGGCCTTCAGCGCTGGGGCGCTGGGCTGCCAATGCCGGGCCTGGGTCTTGGCCCAGGGCGACCAAGCCCGCGCGCAGCTGCGCCACATCGGGCGTGCGCGCCACGGCGGTCAACAACTGCGGGCCCTGGGCCAACCGGGCCTGCAGCGCCGGGTCGTCCAGGCCGAACCAGCGCACCCGGCCGGGCGGCGCTGCGGCCGGGTCGATGGCGATGATCTCGAGGTAGGTGTTGGCAAAGCCCGGGCCGTCGATGCGCAGCAGCCGGTTGTGCGTGCCCATCAGCGGGTGCGTGCCGCCCGGGCCGGGCGCGACACCCAGCGTGGCTTCACACCAGGCCACGCCCTGCGCCAGGCTGGCTGCGCCGATGACGAGGTGGTCGATGTCGCAGCTCATAGCTGCACCATACCCGAGACCACCGGGCAGACCGCGCCGCCGATCCACACATCGGCGCCTTCGCGCTGCACATGCACCCGGCCGGCGCGGCCCAGCGCCGCGCCCTGCGCCGCCACATAGGCGGCGGGCGCCAGGCCGGCGCCGATCAGCCACTGCGCCAGGCCGGCGTTCAGGCTGCCGGTGACCGGGTCCTCCGGCACGCCCAGGCCGGGCACGAAGGCGCGCACCTCGAACTGGCACTCGGCGCCCGCCGGATGCGGCGCCCACCACGCCGAGCTTGAGGCCGCGCATGGCGGCGAAGTCGGGCTGCAGCGCCAGCACGGTGGCGGCGTCGGCCAGCAGCGCGCCCATCCAGCCCGGGCCGTTGTCGATCCATTCCAGCCGCAGCACCTGGGCGTCGGCCAGACCCAGTGCCGCCACCGCCTGGGCGCGCAGCGTGGGCTCGACCGGCCCGGTGCGGCGCAGCGCGGGCGCGGCGAAGGCCAGCCGCTGACCGGTCGGTGTGGCGTCGCGCCGCACCCGCACCCGGCCCACGCCGCATTGCTGCACCACCACGCCGGGGTCACGCGGCACGCCGCCGGCGGCCAGCCAGGCGTGGCAGCTGCCCAGCGTGGGGTGGCCGGCAAACGGCAGCTCGCCGCCGGGGGTGAAGATGCGCACCCGGTAGTCGGCCTCGGGGTCGTCGGGCGGCAGCAGGAAGCTGGTCTCCGACAGGTTGGTCCAGCGGGCCATGTCGGCCATCTGTGCGTCGGTCAGGCCCTGGGCGTCGTGCACCACGGCCAGCGGGTTGCCGCGCAGCGGCACAGTGGTGAAGACATCGAGCTGGGAGAAGCGGCGTTCGGTCATGGCTGGGTCAGGGGTCAGGACATGGCAGCGCCGACGGTGGCGCGCACCGGGATGCCGGTGGGGTCGAAGCCGTCCAGGCAGTGCACGTTGATGCCGTAGAAGTCGGGCGTCACCCGCTTGCGGTGGAACGGGTAGATGCCGCAGATCTTGCAGAAGTGGTGCACGGCCGTGTGGGTGTGGAACTGGTAGCTGGCCAGTTGCTCGGCACCAGCCAGCAGGCTGAAGGCCGACTGGTGCACCTTGACCATCAGCGCGTTCTTGCGCTGGCAGATCGAGCAATCGCAGGTGGTCAGCTCGGGGAAGTCGGTGGTGATGGCGAAGCGCACCGCGCCACAGTGGCAGCGGCCCTGCAGGCGCTGCAGCGGCCGCCCGCTGGGGGCGGTCATGGCGTGTCCTCGCGCGTGCCGTCCAGGTGCGCGCGCAGCACCCGGCCCAGCGTGGCCACGGCGTTGGCGATGTCCTCGGGTGACAGGGTGACGAAGCTCAGGCGCAGCGTGCGGGGATCAGCGGCATGGGCATAGAAGGCCGAGCCCGGCACATAGGCGATGCCTTGCGCCACCGCTTGCGGCAGCAGCGCCAGGGCGTCGCAACCCGCGGGCAGGCGCAGCCAGAAGAACATGCCGCCCTGCGGCCGTTGCCATTCGGTGCCTTCGGGCATGTGCTGCTGCAGCGCGTCGGCCATGGCCGCGCACTGGCGCGCATAGCGGGCGCGGATGGTGGGCACATGCTGGTCGAGGAAGCCGTTCTTGATGACCTCGTGCACCACCCGCTGGTTGATGCCGGGGGTGTGCAGGTCGGCCGCCTGCTTGGCCTGCAGCAGCTTGGGGTACAGCGCCGGCGGCGCCACCAGGTAGCCCAGGCGGAAGCCGGGGGTCAGCACCTTGCTGAAGCTGCCCAGGTAGAGCACACCTTCGGGCCAGCGCGCGGCCAGCGGTGCGGGCGGCGGCGCATCAAACCACAGGTCGCCATAGGGGTTGTCTTCCACCAGCGGCATGCCCACGGCCTGGGCCGCAGCCAGCAAGGCCAGGCGCCGCGCTTCGGGCAGCACCCGGCCGGTGGGGTTCTGGAAGTTGGGCAGCAAGTAGGCAAAGCGGGTGCCGGGTGCATCGTGCGGCAGCGCGCGGATGGCCTCGGGCAGCGGGCCGTCGGCATCACCGGCCAGGCTGGTGTAGATCGGCTCGTACGGATTGAAGGCCTGCAGCGCACCCAGGTAGGTGGGCGTTTCCACCGCCACCGGCGCACCGGCGTCGACCATCACCTTGCCGACCAGGTCCAGGCCCTGCTGCGAGCCGGTGGTGATCAGCACCTGGCCCGGGTTGAGCTGCATGCCCAGGCCTGCCAGATGCGCGGCCACCCACTCGCGCAGCGGGCCGAAGCCTTCACTGGCGGCGTACTGCAGCGCCTCACGCGGGGCCTGGGTCAGCACCCGGTCGCAGGCCTCGCGGATGGCCTGCACCGGAAAGGTGTCGGCCGACGGCAGGCCACCGGCCATCGACAGCACGCCGGGCTGCTCGGTCACCTTGAGGATCTCGCGGATGATGGATGGGTTCAGCCGCGCGCTGCGGCGGGCCAGGTGCCAGAGAGTCATGGGGCCTCCAAGGGGCATCAACGTGGAACAAGGCTGGCCACGGCCATGCGCCGCGACAGAAACACCGTGCACATCACCAACAGTGCGAACACCAGCGTCCCCAGCTGCAGTGGCTCACCGAGCAGCGGCACCGCCAGCAAGATCGACAAAAACGGCTGCAGCAGCTGGATCTGGCTGACCCGCAGCATGCCACCCAGCTGCAGGGCGCGGTACCAGGCAAAAAAGCCCAGCCACACCGAAAACACGCTGACATAGAGAAACCCGCCCCATGCAGCCGCCCGCACCGGGCCAGCGGGCCAGGTGGCCAGCGCCACCGGCACGGTGACCGGCAGGCACAGCACCAGCAGCCAGCTGATGACCTGCTGCGGCGGCATGGGCGCGCAGCCATCGCCCTGGGGCGCCGACAAGCGCGCACCCATCACATAACCAAAGCCACCCCAGGCCACCGCCAGCAGCAGCAGGCCGTCGGCCGGCTGCAGGCGGGCGCCGCCCTGCCAGGCGGCAAACCCCAGCACCAGCGCCGTGCCCGCCAGCGCACAGGCCCAGAAGCCCGCCGACGGCCGCTGGCGCAGCAGCACGGCGCCGATGGCTGCGGTGGCGATCGGCAGCAGGCCCGACACCACGGCGGCATGCGCCGCGTCCACCCGCTGCACCGCCAGACCCAGAAACAGCGGAAAGCCGAACACCACGCCCAGCGCGGTCAGGGCCAGTTGCCGCCACTGCGTGGCCCGCGGCCGCGGCGCCCGGGTGGCCAGCAGCCAGGCGGCGGCCAGCAGCCCGGCCAGCGCCGCCCGGCCAATGGCGACAAACACCGCCGGCAGCTGCGGCGCGTCCAGACTGCCCGACGCCAGCCGTGTCATCGGGATGGTCAGCGCGAACACCAGCACCCCCAGCAAGCCCAGCCACCAGCCCAGCGCCTGGGGTGACAGACGCGGCAGCGTGGCCAAGAGGGGTTGCAAGGGCTGAGACATGGCAACAGTCTAGAGGCGCCACCGGCACAGGCCCAATACAATCACCAATACAGTTTGATCGACTGTATTGACCACATGACCAGTACAGCACCCACCCAGTCTGCCGACACCAGCGCCGATAACAGCAAAAACACCAGCGCCAACACCAGCGCCACCCCGGCGCCTGCCGGCACCCGCGGCCAGCAAGTGGCGGACCGCGTGGCCGAGCGCATCCGCAGCGGTGCGCTGGCGCCGGGCGCGCGGCTGCCGTCGGTGCGCACCGCTGCGCATCTGCACGGGGTGAGCCCCAGCACCGTGGTGTCGGCCTATGACCAGCTGCAGGCCCTGGGCCTGGTAGAGGCGCGGCGCCAGCGTGGCTTCTTTGTGCGCGAGCCGCTGGCCGCTGCGCGGGGCATGGCCGCCAGCAGCGCCCCGCCCGGGGCCGCGCTGAGCCCGCCGCTGGACGCCACCGCGCTGATCCGCAGCATGTTCCAGCAAGGCTCGGCACCCAGCGGCCCCGGCATGGGCACCCTGCCGGCGGCCTGGCTGGACCAGGCCTTGCTGGACCGGGCCTTGCGCCGCACGCTGGGCCGGCCGGCCACCGGCAGTGGTGTCGGCAGTGGTGTCGGCGGCGGACCGGGCAGTGTTGCGGGCAGTGGTGCGGGCGGCAGCGACGCCCTGCATTACGGCAACCCGGCCGGCGACGAGGCCCTGCGCCTGGCGATGGCACGCCGGCTGGGCGGCGAGCTGGGCATCGCCGCCCAGGCCAGCCAGATCGTCACCACCATCGGCGCCACCCATGCACTGGACCTGGTGGCCCGCACCCTGCTGCAGCCGGGCGACGCCGTGCTGGTCGACGAGCCCGGCTGGGCGGTGGAATTTGCCCGGCTCACCCGCATGGGCATGCGCCTGCTGCCCGTGCCACGTGGTGCCGACGGGCCCGACCTGGCGGTGATGTCGCAACTGCTGGCCCGCCACCGGCCGCGGCTGTATGTCACCGTGTCGGTGCTGCACAACCCGACCGGGCAATCGCTCAGCCTGGCGGCGGCGCACCAGATCCTGAAGCTGGCCGAGCAACACGAGCTGACCATCGTCGAAGACGACACCTATGCCTGGCTGGCGCCGCCGCATGCACCGCGCCTGGCAGCGCTGGACGGCCTGCAGCGCACGGTCTACATCAGCGGCTTTTCCAAGATCCTGGCGCCGGCCTGGCGGGTGGGCGTGGTGGCGGCAGCGCCGGCGCTGGCCGAGCGCCTGGTCGACAGCAAGCTGCTGGGCCTGCTGACCACGCCCGCCCTGCTGGAGCGCGCCGTGGCCTGGTGCCTGGACCAGGGCCTGTTGCGCCGCCATGCCGAGCGGGTGGTGGCGCAGCTGGACGCCGCCCGCCAGCGGGTGGTGCAGCTGGCGCAAGACAGCGGCTGCCGCTTCGTGACGCCACCGCAAGGCCTGTTCGGCTGGGTCGACACCGGTGTGGACACCGAGCCCCTGGCTGCCCGCATGGCGGCGGCCGGTTGGCTGCTGGCGCCGGGCCGGCTGTTCCTGGCGGCGCCGCGGTCCACCACGCTGATGCGGGTGAACTTTGCCGCTGCCCAGGATGCACGCTTTTGGCAGGCCTTCGCCGCCGCCAGGCTGGCCCAGGGCGGCGCGGCTGTGCGATAACTGATCCAGGACACCGCACCCGACCGCATGTTTCCCAGTACCCGCCCCATGGATGCGGCCGACAGCCTGCCCGACCCCGCTGCCACGGCCCACACCGCGCATACCACGCATACGGCGCTGAGCTCGCTCAATCCGTCGCTGCTGCAAGACCTGCTGCGCTTTGAGCCCGCCGGCCCGCAGCGGGCATTGCTGGAAGTGCTGGCCGCCTGCGTGCGCCACACCCAGGCGCTGGCGATCACCGTGGGCATGCCCGGCCAGCCCCTGCTGGTGATCAGCGTCTTCCCGACCGACCGCCAGGTGCACTGCGCCCAGCCACTGGCCGATGTGCTGGCGGGCGACTTGTCCGGCCTGGACGTGCTGGAAGTGCAGCCCGCACGCTGGCGCACGCCCGGCAGCACCGAGGCCCACCGCATCGACCAGCCTGCGCTGTACACCCCGCTCGGCCCGCTGCTGTGGGCGGTGGCCCTGCGCGGTGCGCGCCAGGCCTTGCTGCCCGAGCTGGCCGGCCAGGCGGCCTACCGGGTGTCACCAGGCCTCAGCCTGGGTGGCCTGGTGGTGCCCGGCGCCATGGCCAGCTGCATCACCCGGCTGCGCCGCCAGACCTGCAACCTGCGTGAAATCACCAACTGGCCCGGCGTGGGGCCAGAGCGGGCGATGCGGCTGCTGAACGCGCTGTACCTGCAGTCCGGGCTGATCGTCAGCCGCAGCCACCCGGCCGCCACCAACGACGGCTGGACGGGGTACTGACCCCAAGGCCAACGCACCCGCAGTGCTGCGCCGCAAAGGGGCGCTGCCAGTGGCCAGGCACAACCGGTTCGGCGGCGACCGCTTGGCGGCCTTAGGTCAACCGATCAGCCGATCAACCGATCAACCGGCGCTGAGCAATTCCTGCCGTTCCAGTGCTGCCAGCAGTTCATCGTCGATGGCAGCGTGGCGCTGGCTCAGGGCGGTGGCTTCGGCCGGCGCCTTGGCAAACAGCGTGCCGTCGGCCAGCCTGGCGGCCAGCTTGGCCTGCTCGGCTTCCAGTGCGGCGATGCGGGCCGGCAGCTCGTCACGTTCCCGCTGTTCCTTGTAGCTGAGCTTGCGCTTGGCAGCCGCTGGGGCGGCGGCTGGTGCCGCCGTGGCCAGCGCCGGCGCCGCAGCCTTGGGCGCCACATTGGCCGCCGCCTGCGCTGCCAGCATGCGTGCGCGCTGGGCCTGCCAGTCGGCGATGCCACCTTCGTATTCACGCCAGCGGCCGGGCTGCAGGTCGCCTTCCCAGCAGATCAGGCTGGTGACCACGTTGTCGAGGAAGCGCCGGTCGTGGCTGACCAGGAACACAGTGCCGGGGTAGCTCTGCAGCAATTCTTCCAGCAGTTCCAGGGTGTCGATGTCCAGGTCGTTGGTGGGCTCGTCGAGCACCAGCACATTGGCCGGCAGGGCAAACAAGCGCGCCAGCAGCACCCGGTTGCGCTCACCGCCCGACAGCGTGCGCACCGGGCTGTTGGCACGCTCGGGCGAGAACAGGAAGTCGTTCAGATAGCTCATCACATGCTTGCGCTGGCCATTGAACTCGACCCACTCGCTGCCCGGGCTGATGGTGTCGGCCAGCGTGGCGTCCAGGTCGAGGCCGGCGCGCATCTGGTCGAAATAGGCCACTTCCAGCTTGCTGCCCTGGCGGATCTTGCCGCTGCTGGGCTGCAGCTCCCCCAGGATCAGCTTGAGCAGCGTGGTCTTGCCCGCGCCGTTGGGGCCGACCAGGCCGATCTTGTCGCCGCGCAGGATGGTGGCGCTGAAGCCCTGGGCGATCAGCTTGTCGCCTGCCGGCGCCGGGAACACCATGCCCACGTCGCTGAGTTCGGCCACGATCTTGCCGCTGGGCGCGCCGGCGTCGATTTCCAGCCGCACCTGGCCGAGTGAATCACGGCGCTTCTGGCGCTGGTCACGCAGCACTTCCAGCCGCTGGATGCGGGCCACGCTGCGGGTGCGGCGCGCTTCCACGCCCTTGCGGATCCACACTTCTTCCTGCGCCAGCAGCTTGTCGGCGCGGGCGTTGGCCAGCGCGTCGGACGCCAGTTGCTCTTCTTTCATGCGCTCGTAGGCGCTGAAGTTGCCGGGGTAGCTGCGCAAGATGCCGCGGTCGAGCTCGACGATGCGGGTGGCCACGCCGTCGAGAAACGCGCGGTCGTGGGTGATCAGCATCACGCTGCCCTTGAAGCCCACCAGCAACTGTTGCAGCCAGTCGATGGAATCCAGGTCCAGGTGGTTGGTGGGCTCGTCGAGCAGCAGCACGTCGGGCACCGCCACCAGGGCCTGGGCCAGGGCCACACGTTTCTTCATGCCGCCGGAGAGCTGGCCGATCTCGCGGCTGCCGTCCAGGTGCAACTGGGCCAGCGTGGTGTCGACCCGCTGCTCCCAGGTCCAGGCGTCCAGCGCCTCGATGCGGGTCTGCAGCGCGTCCAGGTCGACCCCATCGGCATGGTCTTCATAGGCCTGGCGCACCGCACGCGCCTCGGCCACGCCTTCGGTCACCGCCTCGAACACGGTGTGGCCGGCCTCGAACACCGGCTCTTGCGGCACGTAGCAGATGCGCAGGCCCTGGGTCATCTGCAACAGGCCGTCGTCGAGCTTTTCCAGCCCGGCGACCACCTTCAGCAAAGAGGACTTGCCAGCGCCGTTGCGGCCGATCAGGCCCAGCCGCTCCCCGGGTTCGACGGCCAGGCCGGTGGCATTGAGCAGGGCGACATGGCCGTAAGCGAGGTGGGCGTTGGAGAGGGAGAGGAGAGCCATGGTCGGGATTGTCGCCGCCTGGCGGCTGCGAGGCGCCGCCAGGCGGCGACCCGGCTGATCCTGGCATGCGGCCGCCCCCTCGTAGCGCTGCACAAAGTCAGCCGCATGACAACCTTCGAGGCCGCCGGACATCGAGACAACCGTTTGCCCCCGGGAAAACCCAAGGGCACAGTCACTGCAGTAGACGGCCGCAGAGATCCACAGCCAACTGCGGCATCAACCGCATCAGCCCCCCACACAAGGACCCTCCCATGCAGAAGATTTCCCTCGCCGCCGCCGCCGTGCTGGTCACCCTGAGCGCACCGGCCAGCGCCCAGTTGCGCGCCGATTCAGATGCCGAGCTGCTGCGCATGGTGGCGCAGGTGCGCGTCGACGACGCTGGCCACGAAGTAGTAGCCGTGGTCGTAACCAGCATGCCGGTGCACGGTCAGCGGCTGGCCCACCGCGGCGCAGGCGGCCTCGAAGACCTCGGGATGCAGCTGCTCGGCCAGGAATTTGTCGGCCAGGCCCTGGTCGATGCGGATGCCCTGCGGGTAGGGCACGGCGGCTTGCGCCGCCATCAGCGCGCTGGCGTCGTGGGCGGCCCAGTTGCTGCGGTCGCCGCCTGCCCTTCACCCAGATAACCGCTGAAGGCCTTCACCCCCCATGGGCACTGCATCGGCGCGCAGATCGGCGCCAAGGCCGACAGGCTGGCAAACACACCGGGGTGGCGCAGCGCCAGGGTCAGCGCGCCATGGCCGCCCATGGAATGGCCGAACAGGCCGGTGGCGGCCTGCCGCACCGGCGCCTGGGCCCACACCTGGGGCAGCAACTCGGTCAGCAGATAGCTTTCCATGCGCCAGTGGCGCGACCAGGGCGCCTGGGTGGCGTCGAGATAAAAGCCGGCGCCCACGCCAAAGTCCCAGGCATCGGCCTCGCCCGGCACATTGGCGCCGCGCGGGCTGGTGTCGGGCGTCAGCAGGGCCAGGCCCAGTGCAGCCGCCAGGCGCTGGGCACCGGCCTTGGTGGCGAAGGTTTCTTCGTTGCAGGTGAGTCCGGCCAGGTAGACCAGCAAGGGCACCGGCGTGCCGGCCAGCGCCTGCGGCGGCAGGTACAGGCCAAAGCGCATCGGCAGGCCGATGGTTGCCGAGGCATGGCGGTGGAAGCGCTGCTCGCCACCGAAGCAGGCGTGCGCAGACAGCGTCTCCCAGGCCACGCTCAAAACTCCACCACCGTGCGGATCGATTCGCCGCGCTTCATCAGGTCGAAGCCTTCGTTGATGCGCGCCAGCGGCAGCTTGTGGGTGATCAGGTCGTCGATGTTGAGCTTGCCGTCCATGTACCAGTCGACGATCTTCGGCACGTCGGTGCGGCCACGGGCGCCGCCAAAGGCCGAGCCTTCCCACTTGCGGCCGGTCACCAGCTGGAAGGGCCGGGTGCTGATCTCGGCGCCCGCCTCGGCCACGCCGATGATGATGCTGCGGCCCCAGCCCTTGTGGGTGCATTCCAGCGCGTCGCGCATGACCTTGGTGTTGCCGATGCACTCGAAGCTGTAGTCGGCGCCGCCGTCGGTCAGCTGCACGATGGCGTCGACGATGTTGGCATGGTCCTTGGGGTTCAGGAAATGCGTCATGCCGAATTTGCGGGCCATGGCTTCACGCGCCGGGTTCAGGTCGACGCCGATGATCTTGTCGGCGCCCACCATCTTGGCGCCCTGGATCACGTTCAGCCCGATGCCGCCCAGGCCGAACACCACCACATTGGCGCCGGCCTCCACCTTGGCGGTGAACAGCACGGCGCCCACGCCGGTGGTGACGCCGCAGCCGATGTAGCAGACCTTGTCGAAGGGCGCGTCGGGCCGGATCTTGGCCAGCGCGATGCCCGGCACCACGATGTGGTTGGCAAAGGTGCTGGTGCCCATGTAGTGCAGGATGGGCTGGCCGCCGATGGAAAAGCGCGCGCTGCCGTCGGGCATCAGGCCCTTGCCCTGGGTGCTGCGGATGGCCTGGCACAGGTTGGTCTTGCGCGACAGGCAGAACTTGCACTGCCGGCATTCAGGCGTGTAGAGCGGCATCACATGGTCACCCGGCTTCAGCCAGGGCACGCCGGCGCCCACTTCCAGCACCACGCCCGCGCCTTCATGGCCCAGGATGGCCGGGAACAGGCCTTCGGGGTCGGCGCCGCTGAGGGTGTAGTAATCGGTGTGGCAGATGCCGGTGGCCTTGATCTCGACCAGCACCTCACCATCGCGCGGGCCTTGCAGGTCGACGTCTTCGATGGTGAGCGGGGCACCGGCTTTCCAGGCGACTGCGGCTTTGGTTTTCATGCGTGTCCTTGCAGATCAGGGGTGGGGTCAGGGGGTGACGCCGCGGCTGGCGGCCTGGCGCCAGTCGTCGCCGCCATAGGCCGCTTCTTCGGCCAGGCAGCTGTCGACCAGCAGGATCAGCTGCGGGTCATCACTGGCAAGCGCCGCAGCGGTGATGGCCGGCCAGGGTTGCAGCGGCACACGCGGGCGCTGTTGCAGGCCGCCAGCCGCCACCGCCGTGGCCCAGGCTTGCCAGAACCAGCGCAGCGCCGGGGGCGCGGTGCCGGCCGCAGTGCCGGCGGCCTGGCCAGCAGCATCGCTGGCGCCAGTCGCATCGCTTGCTGGGTCCGCGTCTGTGGCGAGGTCTGCCTCGGCCAGGTAGGGCAGCAGCAGCCGCATGGCGTGGCAGCCGGTCAGCAGTTGCAGCGCGGTGGCACTGCCGCTGCCGGCATAGGCCAGGGCCGACAGCCGCGCCAGGCGCTCCAGCGTGTGGCCACCGATGGCCAAGGCGGCCACCGTGGCCTGCAATTGCGGGCTGGCCGCAGCCGCCTGCATGCGCCGGGCGGGCAGTGCATGGCGCGATGACACCGCCCACAGCCGGCGCAGCAGCGGCAGTGGGTCGGCTTGGCGGCCGCTGCGGGCAGGCAGCGCGCCCAGCGGCAGGTGGCGGCAGGCCCAATGGGCCAGGCCATCGGCCAGTTCAGCGGCGTGGCCCGCCTGCAGCGCATGGGCCGTGCGCACCAGGGCATGGAAGGCAGCCGCGCCGCAACCGGGCATCAGCAGCGGCAGGGTCTGGTCCAGCACATCGCCCGCGCCTTCGGCAGCCAGCCAGTCGGCAAACAGGCTGCGGTAGGCCGGCCAGGCCGCCGGGTCGCCAAAGCGGCCGGGCCAGGCATCACCGGCCGGCCAGTCCTGCGCGGCGGGCGCCGGCAGCAGGCGCGGCGCACAGGCAGCGGCAAAGGCCTGCAGGCGGGCAGCATCGGCGCCCAGACGCTGCAGCGCCGCCAGCGCCATCGGCAGCGGGTTGCCCAGCCCGGCGGCGTCTTCGGGCGCATACCGGGCGCCGTCGTCCAACAGCTGCACCAGGCTCATCGCAGCGCCGCTTCCAGGGCGTCGATGAAGACCTTGGCCACGTCGAAGCCGGTCTGCTGGGTGATTTCCTGGAAGCCGGTGGGGCTGGTGACGTTGATCTCGGTGAGGCTGTCGCCGATCACGTCCAGGCCCACCAGCAGCAGGCCGCGCGCGGCCAGGATCGGCCCCAGGCTGGTGGCGATGGCGCGGTCGCGGTCGCTCAGCGGCTGGGCCACGCCCTTGCCACCCACCGCCAGGTTGCCGCGGATCTCGCTGCCCTGCGGAATGCGCGCCAGGCAGAACGGCACCGGCACGCCGGCAATCACCAGGATGCGCTTGTCGCCATGCACGATCTCCGGCAGGTAGCGCTGCACCATCAGGGTCTGCGCGCCATCGGCGTTGAGGGTCTCGGTGATGCTGCCCAGGTTCAGGCCGTCGGGGCCGACGCGGAAGATGCCCATGCCGCCCATGCCGTCGAGCGGTTTCAGGATGATGTCCTGGTGCTCGGCATGGAAGCGGCGCACATCGGCCGCATCACGCGTCACCAGGGTGGGGCCGATGTGCTGCGGAAACTCCAGGATCGCCAGCTTCTCGGGGTGGTTGCGCAGCGCTGCCGGGTCGTTGAACACCCGCGCGCCTTCACGCACCGCCTGGCTCAGCAAGTGGGTGGCGTAGAAGTATTCAGGGTCGAAGGGCGGGTCCTTGCGCATCAGCACGGCGTCGACCTCGGCCAGCACCTGGGGCCGCTCATCGGGCCGCTGCTGGTCGGCGCGGAACCAGTCGTCGGCGTCCCCGGTGAGGTGGATGTCGCGCACAAAGGCGGTGACCTTCTCGCCGCGCTGCCAGCGCACATCCTGCGGGCCGCAGGCCATCAGCGTGTGGCCGCGGGCGGCGGCCTCGCGCATCATCGCGAAGGTGCTGTCCTTGTAGGTCTTGAAAGTCTCCAGCGGGTCGGCGATGAAGAGCAGTTGCATGGTGGGTCACCTGTGTCGAGCGGGGCGTGTCTGGGGGTGTCGGGGCGCGGCGGCGCGGGGCAAGGCGCCGGCGGTGCGTCACTTTCTCCAGTTTTGCACAGCCAGGCAGGCGGCACCGGCCAGCACGCCCCAGAAGGCCGCGCCGATGCCGGCCACGGTCACCCCCGACAGCGTGACCAGGAAGGTCAGCGCCGCCGCATCGCGGTGGCGCGGCTCGGCCAGCGCCTGGGCCAGGCCGCCGGCGATGGTGCCCAGCAAGGCCAGCCCGGCCACCGCGGCCACCAGTTCCTTGGGCACCGCTGCCAGCAAGCCCACCACCGCGCCACCGGCCAGGCCCATGGCGATGTAGAACAGGCCGGCCACCACCGGCGCGGTGTAGCGCTTGGCCCGGTCGGCATGGGCTTCGGGGCTCATGCAGATGGCGGCGGTGATGGCGGCCAGATTGACCGCAAAAGCGCCAAACGGCGCCAGCACCAGGGTGATCACGCCGGTGGCGGTGGTGACCGGCGACACCGGAATGGCAAAGCCCGCCGCCCGCTGCGCCGCCACGCCGGGCAGGTTCTGCGAGGCCATGGTGACGATGAACAGCGGCAGCGCCACGCCCACCACGCTGCCCAAGGAGAACTGCGGCGTCACCCACACCGGCGTGGCCCAGGCCCAGTCCACCCCGCCCAGCGCCACCCTGCCCTGCAGCAAGGCCACGGCCACGCCGGCCAGCAGCACACCGGGCACGGCATAGCGCGGCCACCAGCGGCGGCCGACCAGAAAGGCCGCCACCATCACCAGCACCAGCACTGGCGCGGTGCGCACCGACAGCACCGCGTCCAGCCCGAAGCGGGTGAGCACGCCGGCCAGCAGCGCGGCGGCCACCGCCATCGGCAGCTTGTCCATCACCCGCTCGAACAGGCCGGTGGCGCCGCTGGCGATGATCAGCAGCGCGCAGACGACGAAGGCGCCGGTGGCCTCGGGCAGGCTGACGCCCTGGGTGGCGGCCAGCAAGCGCCGCGCCGGGCGTGCACCAGGCGGTGAGCACCGGCAAGCGGTAGTGCAGCGACAGGGCGATGCAGCTGATGCCCATGGCCAGGCCCAGGGCCCACATCCACGACACGGTCTGCGCGGTGCTGGCGCCCAATGCCTGGGTGGCCTGGAAGACGATGGCCACCGAGCTGGTGTAGCCCACCAGCACCGCGACAAAGCCGGCCACCACGGCCGACACCGACACATCCCGCCACCACGCTGCCCGTTTGCCTTGCGCCATCACCGCCCCCCTGCCACCCCACTGCAGGGCCGAGCGGCAGCATAGCCGGGCGGCTCAAGTTGGCGCTGCTTGCGCCGACAACCAAGCAGCAGACCCGTACCCAGCGGGCCGGCCAACCCACCCCGCCATGTGCCGACTTGTTGCCTACCTTGGTGAACCGATCTACCTGGACGCGGTGGTGTGCACGCCGCGCCATTCGCTGGTGCGCCAGGCCCTGAAGGCCGAAGAGGCCCACACGGTGACCAACGGCGACGGCTTTGGTGTGGGCTGGTATGGCGAGCGTGCCGAACCGGGTGTCTACCGCGAGGTGATGCCGGCCTGGTCAGACGAAAACCTGCTGGCGCTGTGCGCCACGGTGCGCTCGCGCCTGTTCTTCGGCCATGTGCGGGCGGCCACCGGCGGTGGCATTGCCCGCCACAACTGCCACCCGTTCCGCCACGGCAAGTGGCTGTTCATGCACAACGGGCAAATCGGTGGTTATGCCGGCGTGCGCCGGGCACTGGAAGCGCAACTGCCCGATGGCCTGTTTGCCGAGCGCCGCGGCGCCACCGATTCAGAACTGCTGTTTCTGCTGGCGCTGGCCCGCATCGACGCTGGCGCGGCGCCCGCTGACGCCATGCAAGCCGTGCTGCAGGACACCCAGGCGCGCATGGCGCAGCTGGGCATTGCCGAGCCGCTGCGCTTTGCTGCCGCGCTGTCAGACGGCGAGCAGTTGCTGGCCTTCCGCTTTGCCAGCGACGCAGCGCCGCCGTCCTTGTATGTGGGCAGTGCCCTGGGCGGCCACATCGTGGCCTCGGAGCCGCTGGATGCGCACCCGGAAGCCTGGCAGGCCGTGCCAGCGAACAGCTGGGTGCGGCTGGACGCGCGTGGGGTGACGCTGCACCACTGACCGCCTGCTCCGGGCTCTGAGCTGCCCTAGTTCTGAAGCGGTTTTCCGAAGGCTTCGCCGGTGCGGTACAGCGCGCCGGGTCTCGCCCCGGCAGGCGACCAGCCTTTTGTCGCGCCAAAAGGCTGGCCCAAAACGCGCTTTCCAAACTGCGCGATCGACAGCCAGTGCTTGTCGGGACCCAGACGCTGCGCCTCGCCTGTCCGGCTCGAACAGCGTCAGCCGGAAGCAGTGCGACACATTCCACGGCCGTGCCACCCCGGTCAGGGCTGTGAGGCGCAGACCGCGGCCTGGCACGCATGGCATGCGGCAAGCTGTTCAGATGGCGGTCTGCTGAGCCTCACCAGCGCCCAAGCGACTGCGGTCTTCTATCGCAAGGTGTTCGAGCCGGACAGGCGAGGCGCAGCGCCCGGTCCGTTGCAAGCACGCGGTGGTGTACGCCCAGTTTGGCAGGCGTTTCTTTGGTGCCTTTCTTGTCGCCGGACAAGAAAGGTGCCCGCCTGCCGGGGCGAGACCCGGCGCGCTGCACCGCACCGGCGAAGCCCGGGCCGGCAAACAACAACACTCCAGCAGCAGCGCAGAGCCCCAAGCCGCCGCTCAAATCTCCACCTTCGCCCCCAGCTCCACGATGCGGTTGCTGGGCAGGTTGAGGAAATCGGCCGCGCCGGCGGCGTTGCGGTGCATGCTGGCAAACAGCTTTTCGCGCCACATCGACATGCCTTCACCGAAGGTGGGGATGACGATGTCGCGGCTTAAAAAGTAGCTGGTGTCCATGTCGGGCAGCGGGATGCCGCGGCCCACCAGCAATTGCAGCGCTTCGGGCACATCGGGGTCGTTCTTGAAACCGAAGTGCAGCACCACCTGCCAGCAATCGTGGCCCAGGCTGTCCATCTGGATGCGCTTGCTCAAGCCGATCCACGGCACCTCATGGTGCTGTACCGATACAAACAGGTTGTAGTGGTGCAGCACCTTGTTGTGCTTGAGGTTGTGCAGCAGCGCGTTGGGCGTCAGGCCGATATCGCCGGACAGAAAGACCGCCGTGCCCGGCACCCGCAGCGGCGGGCTGACGAAGATCGCCTCCAGAAAGCTGACCAGGTCGATCGCATCGTCGCGCAGGCGCGCCGCCATCAGCTTGCGCCCCTGCATCCAGGTCAGCATCAGCGTGAACATGCCGATGCCGATGACGATGGGGAACCAGCCGCCCGCCAACAGCTTGAGCAGGTTGCTGGCGAAGAAGGTGATGTCGATGACGAAGAAGAAGCCGGTGGCCAGCAGACAGGGCAACAGCGGGTACTTCCAGCCGTAGCGGATGACATAGAAGGTCATCACCGTGGTGATGGTCATGTCCAGGGTGACGGCGATGCCGTAGGCCGACGCCAGGTTCGACGAAGTCTTGAACAGCCCCACCGCCAGCACGATGAAGACAAACAAGCCCCAGTTGACGAAGGGCACATAGATCTGGCCGGTGTCCCGCACCGAGGTGTGGCGCACCTGCATGCGCGGCAGGATGCCCAGCTGGATGGCCTGCTTGGTGACCGAGAACGCGGCCGAGATCAAGGCCTGCGACGCGATCACCGTTGCCGCCGTGGCCAGGAAGACCAGGGGCAGGCGCGCCCATTCCGGTGACATCAGGAAAAACGGGTTCTTGATCGCCTCGGGGTTCTGCAACAGCATCGCGCCCTGGCCGAAGTAGTTGACCACCAGCGCCGGCATCACAAAGCCGAACCAGGCGATGCGGATGGGCCGCTTGCCGAAATGGCCCATGTCGGCATACAGCGCCTCGCCGCCGGTCACGCACAGCACCACGGCGCCCAGGCCGATGAAGGCCACCAAGGGCTGGGCGATGAAGAACTGCGCCGCGTACAGCGGGTTCAACGCCACCAGCACCGCCGGGTTGGCCAGGATGTGCGGCAGGCCCAGCGCCACCAGCACGATGAACCACACCAGGGTGATCGGGCCGAAGAACTTGCCGATGCCGCCGGTGCCGAAGCGCTGCACCGAGAACAGCCCGGTCAGCACCAGCAGGGTGATCGGGATCACCCAGTTGTGCAGGCTGGGCGCCGCCACCTCCAGGCCTTCGACCGCCGACAGCACCGAGATCGCCGGGGTGATGACGCCGTCGCCATAAAAAACGGCGGTGCCGAACAGGCCCACCGTCATCAACACGCTGCGCAACTGCGGCCGGTCTTTCACCGCCGTGGTGGCCAGCGCCAGCATGGCGATCAGGCCGCCCTCGCCGTTGTTGTCGGCGCGCAGGATCAGCAGCACATATTTCAACGAGACGATGATGGTCATCGTCCAGAAGATCAGCGACAGCACCCCCAGGATGTTGTCGGCAGTGGTGTCCACATGGCCGGCATGGAACACCTCTTTCAAGGCGTACAGCGGGCTGGTGCCGATGTCGCCGTACACCACGCCCAGCGCGCCAAGGGTCAGCGCGGCCAGGGCGGCAGGGGTCTTGGGGGCGTTTGCCGTGCTCATTGCCAGGCCCCGCCAGCGGGGCCATGTGTCTGCAAGCCCGCTATTCTGCGCTCGCTTTTGTGCAGTGCAACAAATTTAGCGGCACAGAACGCCGGCGCGGCTCACTCGTAGACCTCGGCGTCGGGGTCGGTGGCTTCCAGCTCATAGCTGCCGGCCAGCATGGCCAGGCGGCCGATCACGCCATACATGTAGAAGCGGTTGGGCGCGCTGGCGCCGGGCTTTTCACCCGCGCGGGGCAGGTTGTGGCTGCCGGCAAAGGCCAGCGGCACATAGCGTGCACCCGGGGCATTGAGGTTCTCGTCGACGCCGCGCTCGGCATGCACCCGGTAGAAGCCGCCCACCACATAGCGGTCGATCATCATCACCACGGGTTCAGCCACGGCGTCGTGCACCCGCTCGTAGGTTGGCACACCTTCCTGGATGATGACCTGGGCCGCCTCGGTCAGCGGGGTGTCGCTGGCGGCCGCCGCAGCAGCGCGGCTGCGGGCGCGGGCATAGGCATCGCCCAGGTCCTTGGCGTCGCGCACGGTGACCGGGCCCAGGGCGTCGTTGCCGCTGTCGGCCTTGACCACCACAAAGGGCTTCTCGTTGATGCCGTATTCCTTGTACTTGCGCCGCACCTTGGTGAGCAGTGCATCGACGTTGGTCTGCAGGCTGTCGAAATCGGCGCTGTTGCCCGGGTTCAGGTCGCAGCGCTGGCCGAACATCGGGTTGATCAGCCAGGGGTCCATGCCCAGCAGCTTGGCAAACTTCTTGGCCACCTCTTCATAGCTCTGGAAGTGCTGGCTCATGCGGCGCACGCCCCAGCCGGCATGCAGCGGCGGCAGCAGGTATTGCTCATGCAGGTGCTGCAGCACCCGCGGCACGCCGGCCGACAGGTCGTTGTTCAGCAAGATGGTGCAGGGGTCGAAATCCTTCAGCCCCAGCCGGCCGCGGGTGCGCAGCAGCGGCTCCAGCACCAGTTCGCTGCCGTCGGGCAAGGCCACCGGCGTGGGTGTCTTGATGCTGTCGTCTGGCGTGCCCAGGCGCACGTTCAGGCCTGCCTGGGTGAAGATGCGCGTCAGCTGCTGCACGCTGCTGAGGTAGAAAGTGTTGCGGCTGTGGGCCGACTCGGGGATCAGCAGCAGGTTCTTGGCCTCGGGGCAGATCTTCTCGATGGCCGCCATTGCCGCCTGCACCGCCAGCGGCAGCATTTCGGGCGTGAGGTTGTTGAAACCCACCGGAAACAGGCTGGTGTCCACCGGCGCCAGCTTGAAGCCGGCATTGCGCAGGGCCACCGAGCAATAAAACGGCGGCGTGTGCTCCATCCATTCCAGCCGGAACCAGCGCTCGATGGCCGGCATCGAGTCAAGGATGCGCGCCTCCAGCTCGTTGATCGGGCCGGTGAGCGCGGTGATGAGGTGCGGGACCATGGGTTTTGCCTGGATGCTGGGGTGTGAATTGATTCTGGCAGATGCAGCCGGCTTGCTGCTTGGCAAGCCGGCATGAAAAAGGGCTGCCCCTGGGCAGCCCTTGGCATCCGGCCGGCAGAGCCGGCGGCGGCTGTTTACTTGCTGTAGGCGGTCTCGCCGTGCGAGCTGATGTCCAGGCCTTCGCGCTCTTCTTCTTCCGAGACACGCAAGCCCACCACCAGGTCGGTGATCTTGAAGGCGATGGCCGCAACCACACCCGACCAGACGATGGTCAGCAGCACACCCTTCAGCTGGATCCACACCTGGGCGCCGATGCCGTTGCTGCCCACCGTGGCGGTGACCCAGTCGGTCACCAGGCCCGGGCCGCCCAGGTCCTGGGTGTTGAACACGCCGGTCAGCAGCGCACCGACGATGCCGCCGACGCCGTGCACGCCGAACACGTCCAGCGAGTCGTCTGCACCCAGCAGCTTCTTCAGGCTGTGCACACCCCACAGGCAGGCGAAGCCGGCGACAAAGCCGATCACGATGGCGCCCATCAGGCCGACGTTGCCGCAGGCCGGGGTGATGGCCACCAGGCCGGCCACCGCACCCGAGGCTGCACCCAGCATGCTGGCCTTGCCGCGCATCATCGCCTCACCCAGGCACCAGGCCAGCACGGCGGCAGAGGTGGCGGTGAAGGTGTTCATGAAGGCCAGCACAGCGGAATTGCCGGCTTCCAGCGCGCTGCCGGCGTTGAAGCCGAACCAGCCCACCCACAGCAGTGCAGCACCCACCATGGTCAGCGGCAGGCTGTGCGGGGCCATGGCTTCACGGCCGTAACCCACCCGCTTGCCGATCATGTAGGCACCCACCAGGCCAGCAACGGCCGCATTGATGTGCACCACCGTGCCGCCGGCGAAGTCCAGCGCGCCGTGCTGCCAGATCAGGCCGGCCTTGGCGTTCATGGCGTCGACCACGTCGGCGCTGGTGTAGGCGTCCGGGCCCATCCAGAACCAGACCATGTGCGCGATCGGCGCGTAGCTGAAGGTGAACCACAGCACGCTGAACAGCAGCACGGCGCTGAACTTGATGCGCTCGGCAAAGGCGCCGACGATCAGGCAGCAGGTGATGCCGGCAAAGGTGGCCTGGAAGGCGGCAAACAGCAGCTCAGGGATGTAGACCCCCTTGCTGAAGGTGGCGCCCATCGCGAAGGTGCCGGTCGCGCTGTCGAACAAGCCCTTCAGGAACAAGCGGTCGAGCCCGCCGACGAAGGCATTGCCCTCGGTGAACGCCAGGCTGTAGCCGTACACGGCCCACAGCACCACGATCAGCGAGAAGGTCACCATCACCTGCATCAGCACCGACAGGATGTTCTTGCTGCGCACCAGGCCGCCGTAGAACAGTGCCAGGCCGGGCACCGTCATCATGATGACCAGCAGCGTGGCCACCAACATCCAGGCCACGTCGCCCTTGTTGGCGACGGGCGCGGCAGCGGGTGCTGCTTCGGCAGCGGCGGGCGCGGCTTCAGCCGGTGCCGCAGCAGCGGCGGGTGCAGCCGACGCGGCATCAGGCGCTGCCGTGGCGGTGACAGCGGGTGCGGACGCAGCAGGGTCCTGCGCGATCGCGCCGCCCGCAAAGCCCAGGGCGGCAAGCCCCAGGGCGAGGGAAGCGAGGAGCTTTCTCATGGTATTTTTTCCTTGCGGATTCTTGTGGCGCGGATGGACGTGGCGATCCCGCAACGGCGGCCGCAGCCGCGCGTCGGGTCAGCCAGCGCAGCAGTTCAGGTCAGAGAGCGTCTTTGCCGGTTTCGCCGGTGCGGATGCGGACCACTTGCTCCAGGGTGGAGACGAAGATCTTGCCGTCACCGATCTTGCCGGTGCGGGCCGAGGCCTCGATGGCCTCGATCACGCGGTCGACGATGCTCTCGTCGACCGCTGCCTCGATCTTCACCTTCGGCAGAAAGTCGACCACGTACTCGGCGCCGCGGTACAGCTCGGTGTGGCCCTTCTGGCGCCCGAAGCCCTTGACTTCGGTCACCGTGATGCCCTGCACGCCAATGGCGCTGAGGGCCTCACGCACTTCATCAAGCTTGAAGGGCTTGACGATGGCGGTCACCATCTTCATGGTTAGCTCCGTTTCGGGGGGTTCAGAAGCTGTACTTGACGCCGAGCACCAGGGCCGATCTTGCCCAGGTTCTTGCCGGCCGGCGAGACATACAGCTTGTTGCGTCGGTGCCGACCACGGCCAGCGCTCAGGCATCAGGCCGGGCATGGTCCTTGTAACCCACCGTCAGCGCGTAGTCGGTGTAGGAGCCGGTCGTTGCCCGAGCCACTGACCTTCTGGTAGCCGATGTGCGGGGTGATCGACAGCCGGGCCGACCGGGAAGGTGGCGCGACAGGTCGACGTAGCCGCTGTTCTTGCTGTCGGCGAAGCCGAACAGGTTGGTCACGCTGTGCGAGTACTTCAGCGTGGCCGGGCCGTAGCTCAGTGCGCCGTAGATCTCGGTGGTGTTGGCGCTGGTGGCCAGGTCGTTGCCCGGGTAGACATAGGTCAGGACGCCGACGTCGTAGCCCAGGTCCTTGGCCAGCTCGCCCTTGTAGCCGCCGTACAGGTCCAGCTCCATGTTGGTGTCGCCGCCGGCTGTCCTTGACCCACTTGATCGACGAGGCCCAGGCGCCGACGTAGAACGCGCCGGCAGCGTAGTCGACACCGGCCGACACGGCCGGCTTCAGGCGCGACTGCGACACGCCGCGGTAGCGGTAGTCGGTGGTGGCTGCTGCATTGAATGCCAGCTGTGCCGACGCGATGGTGGGGGCGGCCGATGCAGCCAGGGCAACAGCGATGGCGAGCAATGTTTTTTTCATGGCGATGATCTCCAGGGGGGGAATGGGTATTTGGTGACGCCTGGCTATCTGCAGCTTCCATGCCACCTGCACGCTACCCAGGCAAAGCGCCCCAAGGCGGTGACCTGGCCCACGGCAACACACCAAGGCGCAGCATGGCGCCGCACCACAACAGCGCAAAACACAGTTGCGCACCGCTTCGGTGCAATTTCCATCAGCCCCGCCCCTCAGCGTCTGGCGCGCACAATCTGGCCACAGGAAGGATGGGCCGCAATGTCCCTGGCAGTGATCAAGAGCCGCGCACTCGACGGCCTGTCGGCCCCGCCGGTGCAGGTGGAGGTGCACCTGGCCAATGGCCTGCCCAGCTTCACCCTGGTGGGGCTGGCCGACACCGAGGTGAAAGAGGCCCGCGAACGGGTGCGCGCTGCGCTCACCAACTCGGGTTTCAGCTTTCCGCACAACAAGCGCATCACCGTCAACCTGGCGCCGGCCGACCTGCCCAAGGAAAGCGGGCGCTTCGACTTGCCGATCGCGCTGGGCATCCTGGCGGCCGACGGACAACTCGACCTGGCGCGGGTGGCGGCCTGTGAATTTGCCGGGGAGCTGAGCCTGGCCGGCGCGCTGCGGCCGGTGCGCGGTGCGTTGGCGCTGGCCCTGGCGCTGCAGCGCGAGGCCTTGGCCGGGGCGCCAGCGCCCACCCTGGTGCTGCCCCAGGCCAGTGCAGCCGAAGCCGCGCGGGCGCGCCAGGTGCGCGTGTGCGGTGCATCCGACCTGCTGGCCGTGGTGCGCGCCCTGCTGCCTGGCGATGCGGCCGAACCGCTGCCCCGGGTGCAGCCGCCGGCCGACCTGCCCGCCGCACTGGCACCCGACCTGCGCGACGTGCGCGGCCAGGCGGGCGCCAAGCGGGCACTGGAAGTGGCCGCTGCCGGCCAGCACAGCCTGTTGATGGTCGGGCCGCCCGGCAGCGGCAAGAGCATGCTGGCGCAGCGCCTGGCCGGGTTGCTGCCACCCATGGACGAAGACGACGCCCTGGCCAGCGCCGCCCTGGCCGGCCTGGCGCCGGGCGGCTTCGACGCCAGCCGCTGGCGCCAGCGGCCACTGCGCGCGCCGCACCATTCAGCCAGTGCGGTGGCCCTGGTGGGCGGCGGCTCGCCACCCCGGCCGGGTGAGATTTCGCTGGCGCACGGTGGCCTGCTGTTTCTGGACGAACTGCCGGAATTTCCACGCGCGGCGCTGGAGGCCCTGCGCGAACCGCTGGAAACGCGCCGCATCACCATCGCCCGGGCTGCGCATTCGGCGCAGTTTCCGGCCGGCTTCCAGCTGGTGGCGGCGATGAACCCCTGCCCTTGCGGCTGGCTGGGCGCCGGGTCGTCGCCACACCAGGCCGGCCGTGCCTGCCGCTGCACACCCGACCAGGTGGCGCGCTACCAGGGCAAGCTGTCGGGCCCGCTGCTCGACCGCATCGACCTGCAAGTCGAGGTGGCGGCCGTGCCAGCACAGGCCTTGCTGGCCCAGGCCGAAGGCGACACCACGGCCACCGTGGCTGCCCGCGTGGCTGCGGCGCATGCCCGGCAACTGGCCCGGCAAGGCTGCAGCAATGCGCAGCTGGAGCCCAGCGCGCTGGACACCCATGCAGCGCTGGACGAGGCGGCCAGCCGCTTCCTGCAGCAGGCTGCTGCGCGCCTGGGCTGGTCAGGCCGCGGCCTGCACCGGGCCATGAAGGTGGCGCGCACGGTGGCCGACCTGGCCGGCGCCGAGCGCATTGCCATCGCCCATCTGGCCGAGGCCATGCAGTACCGGCGCGCGCTGCCCGACGCCTGACGGGCGCTGCGGGCCAGGCGGGTCGGGCGGGTCAAGCCCGTGCGGCTGGCTCGTGGACGCAGCTGGTCAGGCCAGCGCGCGCTGCGGCTCGCCGGGCATGGCCAGCAGCGCTGCTGCGGTGCACAGCGAGATGCCCGCCATCCACAGGAACAGCGTGCCGAAGCCGGCCGCCTTGACCACCGGCCCCAGCGCCCACACCGCCAGCGAGCTGAAGCCCAGCGACAGCGTCAGCCGCAGGCCGGCGACGCGGATGCGCATGCGGTCGTCGACATAGCGCACGATCACCGCGTCGGTGAACGGGATGGCGCCGAAGATCAGCACCATCACGCCCAGCAGCGCGCCATACAGCCACCAGCCCTGGGCCTGGCTGGCCAGCGCCAGCAGCGGCGCCTGGCACAGCACGATGCCCAGCTGCAGGCGCTTGAGCGGCACCCGGTCGAGCAGCCGGCCCACCACCACCTGCGACAGGCTGGCCAGCGCATAGACGCCCGCCAGCAGCAGGCCGATGGTGGCGGGGTCGTTGACCAGGCCGTTGCAGGCGCTCGCGCCAGCAGCTGCGCCGTTGCCGTTGGTGGTGAGGTTGAACAGCAGCCCGGCGGTGGCCGATGCCACCGTCATCACCACCAGCACCCGCGCCAGCTGGCCAGGTGCCAGCGCCACCGCTGGCCGGCCTTGCGGCGGGACGGCGGCTCGGTCTTCGGCCGGCACCAGCCAGGCAAACAGCACAGCCCAGCGCGATGCACACCAGGCCCGGCACCACAAAGGCCGCGCGCCAGCCGGCCAGGTGCACCAAGAAGCCGGTGGCCAGGGCCGCCACCGCAATGCCCAGGTTGCCGCTAGCCCGTTGACGCCGATGGTGGCGCCTGGCCGCTTGGCGCCCTGCACCAGCATCGGGATGCCCACCGGGTGGTAGATGGCCGAAAACGCGCCCAGCAGCGCTCAGCGCGGCGGCCAGTTGCCAGGCGTTCTGGGTCGGCGGCGGCCAGCAGCGCCGACGCGCCCATGCCGAAGAAGAACACCAGCATCATCGGCCGCCGGCCCCAGCTGTCGCCCAGCTTGCCCGCCGGCAGCGAGCCCAGGCCGAACATCAGGAAGGCGCCCACGCCGTAGGGCATCAGGTCTTCCCAGCGGGCAAAGCCGAAGTCGGCCGCGATGGCCGCCACCGCGGTGGCAAAGATCAGCAGGAACAGGTGGTCGAAGGCATGCGCCACATTGAGCAACAAGACGACGGTGCGGGCGGGCGGGTGCATGTCAGCCACGCCCGGCTGCCCTGCAGGCACGGACAGCCCCCGTGTGAGGCAGCGAAGACGGTGCGTGTGGGCAGGTCATGCTGACATTGTCGGCGTGTGGCGGCGCCGCGCTGTCACAACAGTGGCGCCAGGTGCCGCTCGGCATCGGCCAGGCCCAGGCCCTCGGCTTCGGCCCAGGCCTGCACCTGGTCATTGCCGATGCGGCCCACGTTGAAGTAGGTGGCATCCGGGTGGGCCAGGTAGAAGCCGCTGACCGACGGCCGCCGGCGTCATCGCCAGGCTCTCGGTCAGGCCCATGCCGATCTCGGTTGCCTGCAAGGCGGCGAACATGGCGCGCTTGACGCTGTGGTCGGGGCAGGCCGGGTAGCCCGGCGCCGGGCGGATGCCGCGGTACTGCTCGGCGATCAGTTGCACCTGGCTCAGTGCTTCGTCGGGCGCATAGCCCCACAGGTCGGTGCGCACCCGCTGGTGCAGGCGCTCGGCAAAGGCTTCGGCCAGGCGGTCGGCCAGGGCCTTGAGCATGATGGCCTGGTAGTCGTCGTGGTCGGCCTCGAACTGGGCCACCTTCTTGTCGGCGCCCAGGCCGGCGGTGACGGCGAACAGGCCGATGTAGTCGGGCTTGCCGCCGGCGTCGGCGCGCGGCGCGATGAAATCGGCCAGGCTGCGGTTGGCGCGCTTGATCTTCTGGCCGTTCTCGCCGTCGACCACCGGCCGCTCGGTCTGCAGCCGCAGCGGGCGCCAGTGCATCAGCACCTGGCTGCGGCTGTCGTCGGTGTAGATGGCGATGGTGTCGTGGTCCACGGTGTTGGCGGGCCAGAAGCCGACCACGCCATTGGCCTGCAGCCAGCGGCCGTCGATGGCGCGCTGCAGCAGGCGCTTGCCGTCGGAGAACACCCGCACCGCTTCGGCGCCGACGACCTCGTCCTTCAGGATGTCGGGAAACTTGCCCGCCAGGTCCCAGGTCTGGAAGAACGGCGCCCAGTCGATGTAGGCGGCCAGGTCGGCCAGGTCGAAGTTCTTGAACACCCGGCGGCCGATGAACTTGGGCACCGGCGGCGCTGTAGGCGGCCCAGTCGATCGGCGTCTTGTTGGCGCGGGCAGCGGCCAGCGTCACCAGCGGCGTGGCCTTCTTGCTGGCATGCAGGGCCCGCACCTTGTCGTAGTCGGTGTTCAGGTCGGCGATGAACTTGGCGGCGCGCTCGTCGCTCAACAGGTCGGCACACACGCCCACGCTGCGGCTGGCGTCGGGCACGTAGACCACCGGGCCTTCATAGTGCGGCGCAATCTTCACCGCGGTGTGCACCCGGCTGCAGGTGGCGCCGCCGATCAGCAGCGGAATCTTCTTGATGCGGAACCAGTCGTCGCGCTGCATCTCGGCCGCCACGTGCTGCATCTCTTCCAGGCTGGGGGTGATCAGGCCACTCAGGCCGATGATGTCGGCGCCTTCGACCCGGGCCTTGGCCAGGATGTCCTGGCAGGCCACCATCACGCCCATGTTCACCACCTCGAAGTTGTTGCACTGCAAGACCACGGTGACGATGTTCTTGCCGATGTCGTGCACATCGCCCTTGACGGTGGCGATGACGATCTTGCCCTTGGGCTTGACATCGCCGCCGGCGTCTTGCAGCAGCTTCTTCTCGGCCTCGATGTAGGGCAGCAGGTGGGCCACCGCCTGCTTCATGACGCGGGCGCTCTTGACCACCTGCGGCAAGAACATCTTGCCCTGGCCGAACAGGTCGCCCACCACGTTCATGCCGGCCATCAGCGGGCCTTCGATCACATGCAGCGGGCGCCCGCCGGTGGCGGCAATGCGCTGCCAGCAGGCCTCGGTGTCCTCGGTGATGAAGTCGGTGATGCCATGCACCAGGGCGTGGCTCAGGCGTTCGTCGACACCGTTGTTGCGCCAGGCCAGGCGCAGGCTGTCGTCCTTGGCCGCGCCCTTGACGTTTTCGGCCACTTCCAGCAAGCGCTCGGTGCTGTCGGCGCGCCGGTTCAGCACCACGTCTTCGACCCGCTCGCGCAGGTCGGCATCGAGGTCGTCGTAGACGCCCACCATGCCGGCGTTGACGATGCCCATGTCCATGCCCGCCTGGATGGCGTGGTACAGAAACACGGTGTGGATGGCCTCGCGCACCGGCTCGTTGCCACGGAAGCTGAAGCTCACATTGCTGACGCCGCCCGACACCTTGGCGCCCGGCAAGTGGGCCTTGATCCAGCGCGTGGCGTTGATGAAGTCGACCGCGTAGTTGGCGTGCTCTTCAATGCCGGTGGCGATGGCAAAGATGTTGGGGTCGAAGATGATGTCCTCGGGCGGGAAATCCACTTCATCGACCAGGATCCTGTAGGCGCGTTCGCAGATCTGGATCTTGCGCGCGTAGGTGTCGGCCTGGCCTTGCTCGTCGAAGGCCATCACCACGGTGGCCGCACCGTAACGCCGCAGCAGCGTGGCCTGGCGGCGGAACTCGGCCTCGCCTTCCTTCAGCGAGATGCTGTTGACGATGCCCTTGCCCTGCAGGCACTTCAGGCCGGTCTCGATCACGCTCCACTTGCTGCTGTCGACCATGATCGGCACCCGTGAGATCTCGGGCTCGCTGGCGATCAGCTTGAGAAAGCGCTCCATCGCCGCCACGCTGTCGAGCATGGCTTCGTCCATGTTGACGTCGATGATCTGGGCGCCGTTTTCCACCTGCTGGCGCGCCACGCTCAGCGCGTCTTCATAGCGGCCTTCCAGGATCATCCGGGCAAAGGCCTTGCTGCCGGTGACATTGGTGCGCTCGCCGATGTTGACGAACAGGCTGCCGGTGCCGATGGCCACCGGCTCCAGGCCGGCCAGGCGCATCGGGGGAACGGAGGTGTGTGCAGATGTCATGGCGGGCGGCTCGCAGGGCGTCAATCAGCCGGCAGCGCGCGCCCGGCTCACCCGGGCGCCTCGTGCAGGCGGTGGGTGAGCGCCGTTGCCAGGCGCAGCCCGGGGCCGCACCGTCCCGAGCCTGGCGGCGGGCTGCAGGCAGCCGACCGTCGCAACGCTCCTCGGGAAAGCCCGCATTCTAGAGGCGGGCAGGCTAGACTTTGGCCATGGTTTGGATTGCATCGGAGGCCGCCGTGGGATATGCACTGCAACAGCAGCCGATGACGGCTGCCGAGTTCCTGGCCTGGGATGCCGGCCAGACCCTGCGGCACGAGTTTGTGCGCGGTGAGGTGTTTGCCATGGCGGGCGGTGAAGACCGCAATGACACGGTGGCAGGCAATCTCTACATCGCCCTGCGCCAGCACCTGCGCGGCACACCCTGCCGCGTGTATGGCAGCGACGTGAAATTGCGCGTCGACGCGGCCGACTGCTTTTTCTACCCCGACCTGATGGTCACCTGCAGCACCGCCGACCTGGCCGACCGCCTGGTCAAGCGTGCACCGGTGCTGGTGGTCGAGGTGCTGTCTGCGTCCACCGCCGCCCTCGACCGGGGCGACAAGTTTGCAGCCTACCGCCAGCTGCCCAGCCTGCAGGAAGTGCTGCTGGTGGATGTGCAAGGCCAGCGCTGCGACCTGTTCCGCAAGCGCGCCGAAGATGGCCTGTGGGTGCTGTATCCCAGCGGCGCCGACGAGGCCGTGCACCTGGCCAGCGTGGACCTGCATGTGCCGGCCGCTGCCCTGTGGGCCGACCTGGAACCGCCAGCGGCCAGCGTTGCAGTGCCGGCCTGATCAGCCGGCTGCGCGCCGCACAGCCATCGGCTGCAAGCGGCGATCCAGCCGCGATCAGGCTGCCAGCAGCCCGGAGAACAAGGGATCGGTCCGGCTGCGCGGCCGGTAGGCGGCCACCCGGCGGGCGATCTCGGCAATGTGCTCGGGCGTGGTGCCGCAGCAGCCGCCGACGATGTTGACAAAGCCGGCCTGGGCAAATTCAGCCAGCATGCGGCCGGTGACCTCGGGGGTTTCGTCGAAGCCGGTCTCGCTCATCGGGTTGGGCAGGCCGGCATTGGGGTAGCAGCTGATGAAGGTGTCCCCTGCCACCTTGGCCAGCTCTTCGATGTAGGGCCGCATCACCGCCGCGCCCAGCGCGCAGTTCAGCCCCACCGCCAGCGGCCGCGCATGGCGCACGCTGTGCCAGAAGGCCGGCACCGTCTGGCCGCTCAGGATGCGGCCCGAGGCGTCGGTGACGGTGCCGCTGATGATCACCGGCAGGCGCTCGCCGGTCTGCTCCATCAGCTCGTCCAGCGCAAAGATCGCCGCCTTGGCATTCAGCGTGTCGAAGATGGTCTCGACCAGGAACAGGTCGCAGCCGCCTTCCAGCAGGCCGCTGGCCTGCTCGAGGTAGGCGGCACGCAATTCGTCGAAGCTGACATTGCGCGCGCCGGGGTCGTTCACATCGGGGCTGATGCTGGCGGTGCGCGGCGTGGGGCCCAGCGCGCCGGCCACATAGCGCGGATGCTCGGGCGTGCTGACGGCGTCGCAGGCCGCACGGGCCAGCCGGGCCGCTTCCACGTTCAACTCGCGCGCGATGTGGCCCAGGCCGTAGTCTTCCTGCGCGATGCTGGTGGCGCCGAAGGTGTTGGTCTCGACCATGTCGGCGCCGGCCGCCAGGTACTGGCGGTGGATGGCGCGGATCACGTCGGGCCGGGTCAGCTGCAGCAGGTCGTTGTTGCCCTTCAGGTCCTTGCCATGGTCGGCAAAGCGGCTGCCGCGGAAATCGGCCTCGCCCAGCTTGTAGCGCTGGATCATCGTGCCCATGGCACCGTCGATGATGGCGATGCGCTGCGCCAGCAGGGCCGGCAGGCTGGCGGCGCGGGTGTAGCTGCGTTGGGGCTTGTCGGCGGGGGGGTGGGTCGAACCAGGCGTGCTCATCACCAGATTGTAGAAGTGCAGCCTGCACGCAGGGCAGCCCGGGGCGCTGTCACATCTCGGCCGGCATGGTGTCCATGAACAGCGAAGCGCGGAAGTCGACCGCCTGCGGCGGCGGCCGCTCTTCGGCCAGCTGCGCCCACACCGCCAGCTGGCCGGCTGCCATCGGCTTGGCGAACAGAAAGCCCTGCAGCTCGTCACACTGCAACTGCACCAGCAGGTCGCGCTGCAGTTCGGTCTCCACACCCTCGGCCACCACGCGCAGGCCCAGCGCATGGGCCAGCTGCACCACGGCATCGACGATGGCGCGGGCGTCATCGCCGCCCTTGCCAACGGTGCCCAGGTCCTGCACAAAGGACGCATCGATCTTCAGTTCGGCCGCCGGCAGGCGGCGCAGGTAGCTCAGGCTGGCCTGGCCAACGCCGAAGTCGTCGATCGAGACATGCAGGCCGGCGCGGCGCAAGCGCTCGAAGCTGCGCTGGGTGACCTGGGTGTCCTCCATCGCCACCGATTCGGTGATCTCGCAAGTGAAGCGCCCGGGCTGCAGCTTGTGGCGCGCCAGGGCAGCCTCCAGCCGGTCGACCAGGTCGTCCTGGCGCATCTGGTAAGCGGAGATGTTGATCGCCACCCGCATGCGCAAGCCCAGCGCCCGCCACACCGCCGCCTGGCGCGCCGCGTCATCGATCACCCAGTTGCCGATGGCACCGATCAGGCCGTGGCGCTCGGCCAGCGGGATGAACAGCGCCGGGCTGACCATGCCGCGCCGGGGGTGGTGCCAGCGCAGCAGTGCCTCGGCGGCGGTGATCTGCAGGTTGCGTGCGTCCACCTTGGGCTGGTAGTACAGCTCCAGCTGGCCCAGCACCACCGCCTGGCGCAGGTCGGCCAGCAATTCGGCCTGCTCGCGCCAATCGACCGCCATCTTGGGGTCGAACACCATGTAATCACCACCGCCGGCCTGCTTGACCTGGCGCAGTGCCATGGCCGCATGGCCCACCAGGCGGGGCCGCGCACCATGGCTGGGGTAGACCGCCAGGCCGATGCTGCAGCTCATGGCCAGGTCGGTCCGGCCCGGCACCGGATATGGCATGGCCATCGCCTGGCACAGCGCGCCCGCCAGGTCACAGGCGCTGGCCAGGTCGGCATGCACCAGCAGCATGAATTCCACCCCGCCCATGCGCGCCAGCCGGGTGTCGGGCCCGGCCAGCAGGCGCAGGCGCTGGGCCGCCTCGGCGATCAGCAGATCAGCCTGCAGGTGCCCATAACCGTCGTTGACGGCTTGCAGGTTGTCGAGGTTGATCAGCAGCAGGCACAGGCTGCCGTCTTCGTGGTCACAGCGCGCCACCGCCTCGTCCAGCGCCTGGCTGACGCGGTCGCCGGACAACAAGCCGGGCACGGCCGAAGCACCTGTCAGCGCACTGCGCAACTGCGCCAGCCGGTGCAGCAGCTGGCCGCGCTGCCAGACCAGCCCGCCCAGCGCAAGGGCAAGCCCCGGAACGAGGACCAGCAGGGTCGGCAAGACCCAGGTGGGCAGTGTGTCGGCTTGAAACCAGATCGGCATGCCAGCTTGTCGGCAGGCCTGCGCCAGGCTTGAGCGGCCTGGTGCCGCCGCACGCCGCGATCCGGCTGCAATGCGCAGCGCTGCGGCGGGCTGGCGTGCCGGTCAGTGCAGCAGCACGGGCTGCTGCGCCAGCGCGGTGTAACCGGCGATGAAGTCGTCGATGCGGACCTGCAGGTCCTCGCTGTCGTCTGCCGTCTGTTCGGCGACCAGGGCCTGCACACCCAGCTTGAAATGCTCGGCCAGCGCCCCTTCGATGAAGATTTCCTTGCGGGCGAGCTTGTCGACGATTTCATAGCCGCCGCGCTGCGCTTGTGCGTCTGCCCCGCTGCTGCCAGCAGGCAAATCAAAGGACACGACCACGAAACTGTCTGAGTTGTAGAGCGTCTGCATGCAAGCCTCCTGAGATTCACAGCTGGGGCCACCGGCCCCGGTTTCAAGGCGCGGCCAGCAGTTGCAGGTCGACCACATCGCCCGAGCGTGGCACCTGCAAACGCAGGCGCACTGGCCAGGCATCGGGCATGCCAGCGGCGCTGTCCTGGGGCTTGCCGGCAGCCGCAGGCAGCCACACATCCACTTGCAGGCCCTCAGGCCGGGGCGGCAGGCGCTGCCAATGCTGCAGCAACGCCGCGCCCCAGGGCGTGTCGCCCCGGGTGTCGGGCTGGCGCTGCAGCTGCCACAGGCCGGCATGGCCACGCGCATCGGTGACAAACAGGCGCAGCGCGTCCGGCCCCGGGCCGTCGGCCGCCGCCAGGATGGCGGCCAGCTGCGCCAGCCAGCTCAAGCGGTCTTGCGCCCCGGGCCAGGCCGGATATTGCTGCGGCGGGCCGGAAAACCCGATGCGGCCGATGTCACGCCGGAAGTTGGCCGCCTGCAGCCGGCCGCTGCGCCGGCGGTCCTGGTACCGGTCCGGGGCCAGGCCATGGGCGTCGACCTGGCCGTCGCTGGCCTGGTACAGCAGCGGCGCACCGCCTGCATCCTGGCCCGACCAGGCTGAGCTGGTAGCGCTGCCCGTCGTGCTGCCAGACCAGCAGCGCCTCGCCGACCTGGTCGTTCAGGCGCAAGGCATAGCGCCGCTGCGCCGCTGGCGGCAGCTGGGTGCGGTAGACCGGCGGCGGCTCGCCAGCGGCGCTGGCATCGGCACCGGGATCCGCCTCGGGCGCTGGGTCGGCAGCCAGCACGGCAGACTGGCCTGCCGTGGGCGGCGTGTCTTGCCATGCAGCCTGCATGGCAGCTTGGCGGGCCACCGACGAAGACGAAGACGACGTCGACGGCGCGGACGGCGCGGGTGCTGGCAGGCCGGCAAGCGGCACTGCCGTCTGCCGCGCCGGGCTCGGCGGGGCAGGCCGTGCAGACAATGCAGGCTGCGCCGGCGCGCCCGGCAGCAGCTGTGGGGCGCTCGGCAGACTGCGCAGTTGCACCAGGCCAGGCCGTGGCAGCACGGCAGGTGGGCCGACAGGTGGACCGACAGACGCCGACAGATGGGCCGAGGGGTGGCAGGGCCGGCAGCAGCCGGTCGGCCAACCAGGCGTGCCAGGCCAGCACCAGCAGCACCAGCAACAGCGCCAGCCGCCAGCGCCCCGGGCGGCGCTGCGGCAGCCAGGGCGCAGCGCGGCGCCAGTCAGCGGGGTCGGCAGGGGCAACAGATGCGGCCATCGGACAATGCTGCCACCGCAGCCGCTGCCGGTGCCACCACCGATCCCCCTCCCCGATGAAACTCGCCACTTACAGCGACGGCTCCCGCGACGGCCAGTTGGTCGTCGTCTCGCGTGACTTGCGCACGGCGCACCACGCCGCCGACATCGCCACCCGGCTGCAGCAGGTGCTGGACGACTGGAATTTTCTGTCGCCGCAGTTGCAGGACCTGTTTGTCAGCCTGAACCAGGGCAAGGCGCGCCACGCCTTCCCGTTCGACCCGGGCCAGTGCATGGCGCCGCTGCCGCGGGCCTACCAATGGGCCAGCGGCGCGGCCTACCCGTCGCACCTGGATCGGACCCAAGGCGCGCCAAGCGCCGCCTTGCAGATGGCCCAGGGCGGCGGCGACCATTTTCTGGGCCCTTGCAGCGACGCCTGGTTCGGCAGCACCGCCTGGGGCATCGACTTCGAGGCCGGCTTGGCCGTCATCACCGGCGACGTGGCCATGGGCGCCAATGCGGCGCAGGGCCTGGACGGTGTGCGCCTGCTGCTGCTGGCCAACAGCTGGAACCTGCGTGCGCTGGCCCCGGCCGAGCAAGCCCTGGGCTGTGGCCTGCTGCACAGCAAGCCGGCGACAGCCTTCAGCCCGGTGGCGGTGACACCGGATGAACTGGGCGACGCCTGGCATGGCGGACGGGTGCACCTGGCGCTGCGGTCGGCCCTCAACGGCCAGCAAGCTGGGCCTGAACGAGACCGGGCCGGACATGCAGGTCGACTTCGGCGCGCTGGTGGCCCACCTGGCCAAGACACGCCATGTGCGCGCCGGCACGGTGGTCGGTTCGGGCCCGGTCAGCAACCAGGACGCCGGCAAAGGTGTGGGCAACATCGCCGAGCGGCGCGCGCTGGAGGCCGCAGCACGGGGCGCGCCCGCCACGCCCTACCTGGCCTTCGGCGATGTGGTGCACCTGGAGATGCGCGGCCGCGACGGCCACAGCCTGTTCGGTGCCATCGCCCAGCGGGTGACCGGGCCGCAAGCCGCAGAACCGGCCCCGGCCGCAGACATGGACCGGGCCGCCGAGACTGCGGCCGATGCCCGCCAGCAGCCACGCCGGCGCCAGGAGCCGCCTGACCTGCGCTGACCCGGCCTGGGCCGCTCAGCGCGGCAGGAAACCCTAGCGCGGCCGCCGCGGCCCGCCGCCCTGGCGGCCGCCAGGCCGGCCCGCACGGGCTTGCCACAGCGGCCGGCGGGCCCGCAATTGGCTGGCGATGCCGTCGTTCAGCCGTTCGCGCTGGGCCTGCACTTCTTCCACATAGCCAAACACATTGGGGAAGCGCTGGTCCAGCCACAGCCACAGGGTGCAGGCACGCAGCACCTGCTCCATGCGGTCGAGCCGGCTGTGTTCGCTCACCTCGTGCAAGAAACCAGGCTCGCCGGCCTGGCCGTCCCAGGCGTGGCGCTCGGTCCAGCCGAGGAACTGCTGCATCAATTGCTCGGTGCGGGTGTCCACCGGCGCCTGGGCATACAAAAAGCGTTCACGCAGGCTCAGCGGCGCGGCGCGCTCGTCTAAGTGGCCGGCAATTTCCAGCATCTGCGCCAGTTCGGCCACCGCAAAGTGGGCGTTGTCCAGCGTCAGCTGCTCGACGAACACCGCCAGCACCTCGCGCAATTTGCGCTTGCCCAGCTTGGCCGAGATGGTCTCGACATGCCACCAGTTGGGCGCCACCGGCGCCTTGAAGTGCCGCGGCGCACGCGGCTGCAGCGCCATCAGGTCGCGCAGGGTGCGGCCGGCGCTGGGCTCGGCCTCGGCCAGCACGCCGGCAAAGCCTTCTTCATGGATGCCGTAGCGGCCGGCGCGGCCGGCGATCTGGTGCACCTCGCTCTCGTCGAGGGTGCGGTCGCCCACGCCGTCGAACTTGGTCAGGGTGGAGAACAGCACCCGGCGGATCGGCAGGTTCAGGCCCATGCCGATGGCGTCGGTGGCCACCAGCACTTCGGTCTGGCCGGTGGCAAAGCGCTCGGCTTCGCGGCGGCGCACCTCGGGCGGCAGGGCGCCGTAGATCACGCTGACCGACTTGCCGTTGTCCGACACCTGGTCGCGCAGCATCAGCACGTCCTTGCGGCTGAAGGCCACCACCGCGTCGCCCAGCTTCAGGTTGGCGATGGGCACCGCCGCCGGCAGCAGCTGCACCTGCTGCATGCGCTCGAAGTGGCGCACCTCGCAGCGCTCGCCACACAGGCCCAGCAGGTTCTCGATCGCCGGCACGGCATAGGCCGAGCAGATGATCAGCAGCTCCTTGGCCGGCGCGCCGGCAATCGCCTGCGTCCAGGCCCAGCCGCGGCTGGGGTCGAAGATCATCTGGGCTTCGTCGATCACCGCCACGTCCAGCAGGTCGCCGGTGCCCATCATCTCGATGGTGCTGCTGACAACGCGGGCACCGTCGACCGGCGCGCTTTCTTCGCCGGTGCGCAGGCTGCAGGGCACGCCGCGCGCCATCAACCGGTCGCGCCCTTCCAGCGCCAACAGGCGCAGCGGCGCCAGGTAGACGCCGCGCGCACAGGTGGCCAGGCGCTCGAAGGCATGGTGGGTCTTGCCGCTGTTGGGCGGGCCGACAAACAGCGTCACCTTGCGGTCGGCGCGGCGCGCGGTCATGAAGCTGTCGGGGTAGCCCTGGAAGGCCAGCTCGCTGCTCAGGTCGTCCAGCGTGTCGAGCTCATTGACGCGGTTGGCCCAGCGGTCCAGGGCGCGGGTGCAGGCCGCACGCAGGCCGTCCAGCGGCTGCGGCGTGCTGCATTCGGCCTGCAGGCCGGGCAGCAAGCTGTCGATGCGGCCGGGGTTGATGTGGCCGGCCTGCGCCACCAGGGTGTCCAGCGCGGCCTGCATGGCCGCGGCATGCGGGTAGTCGGGCACATCCCGCAAGGCCAGCAGCAGCGCGGCCTTGTCGCCATCGCGGAAGAAACGCCACACCGGCGCGGCGTCCAGCGGGGTCAGAAAGACCACCGGCACGCGCCAGCTGTCCTGCGCCAGGTGCAGCATGTGGGTGGCCTGGCGCTCCCAGCTGTCGGGGCCGGCGCGGCTGATGCCCAGCGCCTCCAGCACGCCGCTGCGCTCGGTCATCAGCGCCCGCAGCTTGGGGCCGGTGCCGACCGCCGCCAAATGCTGCAGCGCGGTGTCGATCAGCGACGGCGCCAGCCAGCGGCTGGGGCGCTGGCCCGGCACACCCTTCTGCAGCAGCAGCAGGCCCAGGGCGTCCATGCGGGCGTCGGCATCGGGCGCATGCTCGGCCACCAGGTCCACCGGCATGTCGTGCGCCGCCACCACCTGGGGCAGCTGGTAGGCGGCGTTGCGGATGCGGTGCAGCCCGTCCAGCGCGGTGCCGGGCGGCAGGCGCGCCACATGGCGCGGGTTGGGCAGCGGATGGGGCGCCGGCCGCGGCACGGGGGCCGCCGAGGCGGGGGTGATCGGGTCGATGGGCGCGATCGGGGAATTGGGGGGGGCGTCGTGGTCGGGCATGGTGTCGCGGGCACTGTACCCCGCGGCCAAGCGCGGCACCCGGCCGGTGCGCCGGGGTCGCCTGGGTGACCCGGCGGGCGCGGCTGCACTTTCAGAATCTGGCGCCATTCCCCGAGAGCCGCGCATGCCCCCACCCACCGACACCCTGGCCCTGGTTTGTGAACACCTGGCCGACGACCTGGCCAGCCTGCGACTGCGACGCTGGCCCCTGCCTGCCCTGGGCCCGGCCGATGTGCGGGTGGCCATGGCCGCCGTGGCGCTGAACTTTCCCGACCTGCTGATGACCCGCGGGCTCTACCAGTTCAAGCCCCCCCTGCCCTACATCCCGGGCATGGAAGGCAGCGGCGTGGTGCTGGAAGCCGGACCGGCCAGCGGCTGGCAGGTGGGCGACCGGGTGGGCCTGGGCGGCAAGCACGGCCTGATGGCCGAGCAGGTGGTGGTGCCCGGCGCCAGCCTGCGCACCCTGCCCGCCGGGCTGGCGCTGGACGCTGCCGCCGCCGTGATGGTGACCGGCCTCACCGCCTGGGTGGCGCTGGCGCGGGTGGGCCGGCTGCAGCGCGGCGAAACCCTGCTGGTGCACGGCGCCCGGGGCGGCGTGGGCCAGGCCTGCGTGCAGATCGGCCTGCACCTGGGCGCCCGGGTGATCGCCACCGCCACCCAGCCGGAGCGGCTGGCCGACCTCGCCGCCCAAGGCGTGCAGGTGCTGCCGTCGACCGGCTTCCGCGCGGCAGTGCTGGCGGCCACCGACGGGCGGGGCGCCGACGTGGTGGCCGACCCGGTGGGCGGCGATGTGTTCGACGAGAGCAGCCGCTGCACCGCCTTTGGCGGCCGGCTGCTGGTGCTGGGCTTTGCCAGCGGCCGCATTGCCAGCATCGACAGCAACCGGCCGCTGATCAAGGGCTTCAGCGTGGTGGGCGTGCGCGCCGGCGAATACGGCCGCCACTTCCCGGCCCACCATGTCGAGCACCTGGCGGCGGTGCACCGGCTGGCGGAAACCGGTGTGCTGCGCCCGAACATCGGCGCCCGCTTTGCGCTGACCGAGGCCAAGGCAGCGCTGGCGGCGATGGCGCGGCGCGAAGTGACGGGCAAGATCGTGGTGGTGATCGGGGAATGATGTTGACGGCGGGATTGGGCGCCTTGCTGCCGCTGGGGGTGTTGTTGATTGACGCCTTGCCTGGGCGTCGCCGGTGCGTTGCAGCCCGCCGGGTCCCGCCCCGGCTGGCGGGTACCTTTCTTGTCCGGCGACAAGAAAGGCACCAAAGAAACGCCTGCCAAACTGGGCGTACACCACCGCGTGCTTGCAACGGACCGGGCGCTGCGCCTCGCCTGTCCGGCTCGAACACCTTGCTATAGACGACCGCAGTCGCTTGGGCGCTGGTGAGGCTCAGCAGACCGCCATCTGAACAGCTTGCCGCATGCCATGCGTGCCTGGCCGCGGTCTGCGCCTCACAGCCCTGACCGGGGTGGCACGGCCGTGGAATGTGCCGCACTGCTTCCGGCTGACGCTGTTCGAGCCGGACAGGCGAGGCGCAGCGTCTGGGTCCAAACAAGCGCTGGGTGTCGATCGCGCAGTTTGGAAAGCGCGTTTTGGGCCAGCCTTTTGGCGCGACAAAAGGCTGGTCGCCTGCCGGGGCGAGACCCGGCGCGCTGCACCGCACCGGCGAAGCCTTCGGAAAACCGCTTCAGCACAAGGGCAGCAACGCGCCCCAAGCGGCCCTCAACCCTCCAGCGCCGCCACCTCTGCCGTCAACCGTCCGATGGTCTCGCTGGCGCTGGCCAGCAGGTTGTGCAGCAAGGTGATGGCCAGATGGGGCTGCGCCAGTTTCATGCGCTCGAAGACCTCGGTGCGCAGCACCCAGCAATCGACTGCGGTGTCGGCCCGCACATCGGCCGAGCGCTGGCCGCCGGCGATCACGGCGGATTCACCAAACACCATGCCTGCCGACAGCGTGGACAGCCGCTTGTGGCCGCCGGCCGGCAAGGGCACGACCACGCTGACCTCGCCTGCGGCCAGCAGATAGACCGCATCGGCCGGATCGCCGCGCTGCACCAGCAGGCTGCCTGACTCATGCTGGCTGTACTGCAACTGGGCCTGCAACTGCAGCACGTCGCTGTCTGACATGCCACGGCACAGGCGGTTGCCGGCCAGCGGCTGCGCCACGGGCGCGGCGCCGTCCCGGGCGGGCCGGGCCAGCAGGCGCCGCTCACACCATTCCAGCGCCGCGTCCAGGGCCGGCTGGAAGCTGACGACGGCAATCGCCTGCGGCGCCAGCATGCTGTCCAGCGCCGCCAGCAGTTCGCCCCGGCGCACCCGGCTCAGCAGCAGTTGCTGGCCCAGGGCGGCGCAGCGGCTGCCCAAGCCGGCCAGCATGCGGGCGGCGCCGTTGTCGACATGGCCCACGCGCTTGAAATCGAGCACCGTGATCTGCGCACGGCCGGCGACGATGGCACGCAGCACCGGCTCCAGCGTGGCAAAGCGCAGGTCGCCCTGCAATTCAAAGACCTCGGCCTGCTGGCCCAGCTTGTCGAGCAACTGCTCCTCGGCCGGTGTGCGCCGGCGCTTGGAGCGCATGTCCTGCAAGCTGTAGCGGGCCCGCACCGTGGCCACCGACGGCCGCGGCGGCTGCAAGAAATGCAGGCCCAGGTCGGCCGAGATGCGCTCGCACACCGCCACGCCACGCGCGCTGTTGCCGCGGGCGTCCAGCCGGGGCGAATACACGCCGATGCCCAACTGCCCCGGCAGCACGGCGATGATGCCGCCGCCCACACCGCTCTTGGCCGGCAGCCCGACCTTGTAGACCCAGGCGCCTGAATAGTCGTACATGCCGCAGGTGGTCATCAGGCTGAGCATCGGCTCGATGAACTCGCTGCGCACCGCACGCGCGCCGGTGCTGGGGTTCAGCCCGCCGTTGGCCAGGGTGGCGGCCATCAGCGCCAGGTCACGGCAATCCACCCGCACCGCGCACTGGCGGAAGTACAGGCGCCAGCGCCGGCTCGGGGTCACCGTCGACGATGTTGTAGTTGCGCAGCATGTGGCCGATGGCGCGGTTGCGGTGGCCGGTGTCGCGCTCGGACTCAAAAATGGCCTGGTCGACATCGAGCGGCCGGCCGGCAAACGCCGACAGCGCGCCCAGCACCCGTGCCAGGCGGTCTGCGTCGCTGTCGCCGGCCACCAGCGCCGCGGCGGCGATGGCGCCAGCGTTGATCATCGGGTTCAGGGGCCGGCCGGTGCCTGGCTCCAGGCTGATGGCATTGAAGGGGTCACCGGTGGGCTCCATGCCGATGGCCTGCTCCACCCGGGCCCGGCCACGGTCTTCCAGCGCCACGCCGTAGACAAAGGGCTTGGACACCGACTGGATCGAAAACAGCTGCCGCGCGTCACCGGCTTCGTAGACCTGGCCGTCCACCGTGGCCAGCACGATGCCGAAGCCGTCGGGCGCCACCTTGGCCAATTCCGGGATGTAGGTCGCCACCTCGCCGTCGGTCAGGCCGCTGAACTCGCGGTGCAGCGCGTCCAGGTAGGCCTGGATCGGGGACGGGGCAGGCGGCAGCGACGGTGTCATCGGTTGGTCCAGGCAAAAATCGTGCGCACGTGCTGCACGGCTGGCGCGCCGGCGCTGCGTTGGCTCAGCCGGCCAGTTGCTGGCGCATGGCGTCGATCACCGCCTTGTAGTCGGGTGCGCCGAAGATGGCGCTGCCGGCCACGAAGGTGTCGGCACCGGCATCGGCCACGGCGCGGATGTTGTCGGTCTTGATGCCACCGTCGACTTCCAGCCGGATGTCGCGGCCCGAGCTGTCGATGATCTTGCGCAGCTTCTCGACCTTGCGCAGCGCCGCCGGGATGAAGCGCTGGCCGCCGAAGCCGGGGTTCACGCTCATCACCAGCACCAGGTCGACCTTGTCGATCACCCACTCCAGCACATCGACTGAAGTCGCCGGGTTGAACACCAGCCCGGCCTGGCAGCCGGCCGCCTGGATCAACTGCAGCGTGCGGTCGACATGGGCGCTGGCCTCGGGGTGGAAGCTGATCAGGTCGGCGCCGGCGGCGGCAAAGGCCTGGGCCAGCGCGTCCACCGGCTGCACCATCAGGTGCACGTCGATGGGCACACGGCTGCCGTCAGCGCGCACCGCATGCGGGCGCAGCGCCTGGCACACCATCGGGCCAAAGGTCAGGTTGGGCACGTAATGGTTGTCCATCACGTCGAAGTGGATCCAGTCGGCGCCGGCTGCGACGACGTTCTTCACCTCGGCACCCAATTGGGCGAAGTCGGCCGAGAGCAGGCTGGGGGCAATGCGGAAGGTGCGGGACATGGGCTGCGGTGTCGTGGATTGGCAGGGATTCTCACTTGCTTCCTAGAATACAGGCCATGTCCCAAGCCAGCTTCACCTCCACCGTGGCCGTGCGCCCGCTGCCCGACCAGACCGATGCCGCGCAGCAGCTCTACGGCTTTGCCTACACCGTCACCATCCGCAACACCGGTGACGTGGCGGCGCAACTGGTGGGGCGGCACTGGCTGATCACCGACCACCGCGGCGGTGTGCAAGAAGTGCGCGGCCTGGGCGTGGTGGGGCACCAGCCGCTGCTCAAGCCCGGCGAGCAGTTTGAATACACCAGCTGGGCGCAGATCAGCACGCCCCAGGGGTCGATGCAGGGCCGCTTCTTCTGCATCACCCAAGACGCGCACTGGTTTGAATCGCCCGTGCCCGAATTCGCCCTGGCCGACACGGCCGCGCTGCATTGATGCAGCGCCTGCGGCGCCCGCGGCGCCAGGGGCCGGCGGCCACCGGCCACAGACGGGCAGCAGCGGCCACACCGGCGGACCCGCAGCGATGACGGCGGCCCGCTGGGATCTGACGGCGCTGCTCAACGCCGCCGACCCCAAGGCCAGCCGCCCCGAACGCCACCTGTGGCTGGTGCGGCTGATCGAATGGCTGCGCCAGGGCCATGCCGAGACCGAGGCTGCGCCCACCAGCACGCCCAAGCCGGTGCTGCGCCTGAAGCACCTGCTCAACATGCTGGAGCGCAACCCGGTGCCACGCGCCCGCATCGTGGCGCTGCTGGGCCGCTTCTGGCGCGAGACCGACCTGGCCGCCTTGCTGGCCGACTTCGGCTTCACCGCCCGGCGTGATCTGTGGGGCGAAGTGGCCGAACGCCTGGCCCTGCGCTTCTTGCCCGGCACACCCGACACCGACGACGGCGCCGCACTGTTCCAGCTGCTGTTCCACAGCGACAACGACGCCAGCTGGCTGGCCGCCATCGACGCCGCCACGCTGGCCCGCCTGAGCACGCTGCTGTCGGCCGCCCGCGGTGGCACCGGCCCGGTCAGCCCAGCACCAGCACCAGCACCAGACCTGGCAAATGCACCGGGCCAGCTGGACGATTGGCGCGCCCCCTTGCTGCAGGCCATGACCTGGCTGGTCGGTGGCATCAGCGCAGCCGCCTTCACGCCCGCGCTGCGCCAGCGCATGGGCGCCGAGCTGCTGGCCGACCGCCCCTTCGAGCAGCTGGCACGGGCCAACCAGGCCCTGGTCGATGCGCTGGTGGCCGGCCATGCCATGGCCATCGCCCAGAACGCAACCTACCTGCGGGCGCTGATCCACCGCTGCAGCGCCGCTGCCGCCAGCGTGTCCGACCACCTGGAAGCGCACGGTGTCTCGGTCAATATCGTGTTCGAGGTCGACCAACTGCTGGCGCGCTGCGCCCGGCTGGAAGCCGTGCTCGACCTGGCCTTGTCCGACATGCCCGCGCGTGCGCTGCAGCAACTGCTGGTGGCCCTGGTGGGCCTGTCGCGCCAGCGCAGCAGCCTGCGCGCCCTGCTGGGCCGACAGTATTCGCTGATGGCGCGCAAGGTGGCCGAACGCCATGCCGAGACCGGCGAGCGCTACATCACCCGCAACTGGGCTGAATACAAGGCGATGCTGCGGGCCGCCGCTGGCGGCGGCGCCATCATCGGCGGCACCACGTTTGCCAAGTTCGCCATCCTGGCGCTGGGCCTGGCGCCGTTCTGGGCCGGCTTTGGCGCCGGGCTGAACTACGCCATCAGCTTCCTGATCGTGCACTTGCTGCACTGGACCGTGGCCACCAAGCAGCCGGCGATGACCGCACCCGCCATGGCCGAGCGGCTGGGCGCCCTGCGCATCGCCGAGGCCAGGGCCGACACCCTGGATGCCAACGACACCGACGCCGCCAGGGCGCAGACCGCGCGCGAAAACCAGGCCATCGACGGCTTCGTCGATGAAGTGACCCACCTGGTGCGCTCGCAATTTGCCGGCATCGTCGGCAACCTGGCCGCGGTGATCCCGGTGGTGCTGCTGGCGCAATGGCTGGCCTGGCAACTGCTGGGCGCACCGCTGGTGGGCACGCAGAACGCCCGCTATGTGCTGGAGTCGCTGACCCTGCTGGGGCCCACGGCGCTGTTTGCCGCCTTCACCGGCGTGCTGCTGTTCGCCAGCAGCCTGATCGCCGGCTGGGTGGAGAACTGGTTCGTCTACCACCGCCTCGACAGCGTGCTGGCCCACCACCCGGCCAGCGTGGCCCGCCTGGGCCGCAACCGGGCGCAGCGCTGGTCGATCTGGTGGCGCGCCAACATCTCCGGCCTGGCGGCCAATGTCTCGCTGGGCCTGCTGCTGGGGGTGGTGCCGGCGCTGCTGGCCTTTGTCGGCATCCCGCTGGACGTGCGCCACATCACCCTGGGCACCGGCCAGCTGGCAGCGGCGGCCAGCACGCTGGGCTGGACCATCCTGGCCGAGCCGGCATTCTGGTGGTGCGTGGCCGGCCTGGTGGCCACCGGTGTGCTGAACCTGGGCGTCAGCTTCTGGCTGGCGCTGAAGCTGGCGCTGCGCTCGCGCGGCATCACCCTGGCCGACCGGCGCCGGCTGTACGCTGCCATCCGCCAGCGGCTGCGCCGCGCACCACGCAGCTTCTTGTTGCCGGAGAACACCCCATGAGCACGACGCCGCACACCATCCGCACAGCCAGACCGGGACCCAGACCCAGACGCCGACCCAGCTGCATGTGCTGGCCAATGGCGTGCGGGTGCTGCTGCTGGACCTGCCGCAACTGCAGACCTGCAGCGTCAGCGTGTTCGTGCGCTGCGGCAGCGGCCACGAGCGGCGCAGCCGCAACGGCATCGGCCATGTCATCGAGCACATGGCCTTCAAGGGCACGGCGACGCGGGACGCACGCCAGATCAACCTGGACGCCGAGCGCCTGGGCGCCGAGGTCAATGCCCACACCGACAAGGACCACACCGCCTTCCACATGCGTGGCCTGGCCGCCCATGCGCCGCGCCTGCTGCGCATGCTGGCCGACATCGTGCTGCACGCCACCTATCCCGAGGCGGAACTGGAACGTGAGCGCTCGGTGCTGCTGCATGAATACACCGAAGACGAAGACGACCCGATGTCCACCGCCTTCAAGCTGCTGGACCGCGCCGCCTGGGGCACGCACGCGCTGGCGCAGCCGGTGATCGGCACGCGCGCCAACATCGAGCGCTTTGGCCGCGCCGATCTGGTCGACCATGTGGCCCAGCACTACACCGGCGCCAATCTGGTGGTGGCGGTGGCCGGGCCGGTGGATGCACGCCCAGCTGCTGCGCGAGGCCGAAGCGGCCTTCGGCGGCATGCCTGCCGGCCAGCCCAATGTGCTGACCGCACCGCCCTGGCTGGGCGGCGTGCGCCAGCGCGCCATGGCCGGCAGCAGCCAGACCCACCTGGTGCTGGGCTTTCCGGTGGCGCCGATGCAGGCCGACGACCCCACCGCCGCCGTGGCTGCCGCGCTGCTGGGCGAAGGCATGAGCTCGCCGCTGATGGACCAGCTGCGCGAGCAGCGCGGCCTGGTGTACTACGCCGCCTGCTCGGCCGACCTGATCGACAGCGGCGGCCAGTTCATCATCGAAGCCAGCACCAGCCCGGCCCAGCTCGACGACTGCATGGCGGCGCTGGGCGGCCTGCTGGCGGCCCAGGCCGGCCAGGTGGCCGCCGACGACCTGGAACGCGCCAAGAACCAGATCCGGGTGCGCCGCCTGCGCGGGCTGGAAAAGCCCGGCCGCCGGCTGGAAGAAGCCGCGCTGGACGCCCTGGTGCTCGGCCGGCTGCGCCAGCGCGCCGACTGGCTGGCACGCATGGACGCGGTGGATGCCGATGCGGTGCGCCAGCTGTTCACCAGCATGGCCGCCAGCGGCGCGGCGCTGGCCCTGACCGGCCGGGTGCCGCGTGGCAGTGCCGAGCGCGCCCGTGCGCAGCTGGCCAGCCAGGGGCTGCTGGCATGACGCGCCGGGCTCAGGGCGGCGGCGCTTGGCGTGTCGGGTTGGGCGGCAGCTCGGATGGGCTGCCGGGGGGCGCGTCGGGCGGGGTGGCGGGCAAGACTTGCGGCGCACGGCCGCCTGCTGGGTCTACAGAGTCTGCAGGGTCCGTGGGGCCCGTCGATTCGGCAGCGTCGCTGTGGCGCTCACCGCCACGGCGGCCCGAAAACATCGTCCACCAGACGATCAGCACCAGGATCAGCCCGGCGGCCAGCGCTTCCACAATGATCAACCACATGCCCAGATTATCCCGGGCGAAAGCGGCCGGAGCGCTGGGCCAGGCGATGCCGGCCTTGCTGGCTGCCATGCTGCTGGTGGCTGGCTGTGCCGTGCAGCCGCCACAGCCCCAGGCCAGCGACAGCCCGCAGCCGCCGCCAGCCGCGACCCCGCGCTGCCCGGCCCACCCCTGCCGCAGGCCAGCGAGCCGCTGCTGCGCCCCCGGGCACGCTGGGTGCCGGTGGCCTGGGACAGCCTGCCCGGCCTGGCCGACGACCGGCCCAGCGCGCTGTGGCCGGCCCTGCGCGCCGGCTGTGCCAAGCCGGCGCCGGGCTGGGCGGCGGTGTGTGCCCGGGTGCTGAATTTCCAGCCGCCCGACGACAGCTTCGCCTGGCAGTTCTTGCAGCGGGAACTGCAGCCCTACCGGCTGGAATCCCTAGACGGCCAGGTCGACGGGCTGGCCACCGGCTACTTCGAGCCCCTGGTGGCCGCCACACGCAGCCCCCAGCCAGGCTTTGCAGTGCCGCTGCACCGCCCGCCGGCAGACCTGGCGCAGCGCAAGCCCTGGTACACCCGCCAGCAGATCGACACCCTGCCCGCGGCGCAGGCCGCGCTGCGTGGCCAGGTGATCGCCTGGGTGCCCAGCCCGCTGGACGTGCTGGTGCTGCAGATCCAGGGCTCGGGCCGCCTGCGCGTCACCGAGCCCGACGGCAGCGTGCAGACCGTGCGCCTGGCCTTTGCCGGCCACAACGACCAGCCCTACCGGTCGGTGGGGCGCTGGCTGATCGACCAGGGCGAGCTGCGCGCCGACGGCGCCAGCTGGCCGGCCATCCGCCAGTGGGGCCAGCAGGCCGGGCCGGCGCGGCTGCAACAGATGTTGTGGGCCAACCCGCGGGTGGTGTTCTTCAAGGAAGAGGCCCTGCCCGACGAGAGCCTGGGCCCGCGTGGCGCCCAGGGCGTGCCGCTGACCGCCGGCCGCTCGGTGGCGGTCGACCCGCAGGCCGTGCCCTACGGCACGCCACTGTGGATCAGCACCACCGAGCCGCTGACGGCCACGCCGCTGCGCCGCCTGGTGATGGCCCAGGACACCGGCAGCGCCATCACCGGCGCGGTGCGCATCGACTATTTCTGGGGTGCCGGGCTGGTGGCCGAGCAACAAGCCGGCCGCATGAAGCAGCCGCTGCAAGCCTGGGCCCTGTGGCCGCGCTGAACGTCTGCGCAGCCAAGCGGCTACGCGGCTGTGCACGCCAGCACGCGACTTGCTTGCATGCCCCGTCCAGTCGCCCCGCTTGCGGCGCCACCGCGTGGGCATTGGTTTGCGGGCGCTCGCTTGCGGGGCGCTGACAGCCCGCCAGCACCGCAAGCGGGGGACTGCGGCAGGTGTCACCGCCATGTAATATCGGTTTCACGCTTTTTTCATCTTTTGCAGCGGATCGTCTGTCCACTTTGCAGGCGGCACACCGCAGCCACCACCGCCGTCCTCAAGGCCCATGCAGCCGTCCTTTCTCTGGTTCATTGCCACTGCGGTGTTGTCTGTGCTGGCCACGCTGGCCGTGCTGTGGCTGCTGCAGGCCATGCGGCGCCCGGCCGGCCCGCCGCCTCTGCCGGTGGAATGGGACTTGCTGCCGCGGCCGGTGTTCACCGCCGACGAGCGCCGGGTCTACCGCCAGCTGCGCGACGCCCTGCCGCACCACATCGTGCTGGCCAAGCTGCCGCTGGTGCGTTTTTGCCAGCCGTCCGAGCCCAAGGAAGTGCGCTACTGGTTCGATGTGCTGGGCGCCAACCATGTCACCTTTGCGGTCTGCAGTGCCAACGGGCGGGTGCTGGCCGCCATCGACCTGAGCTACGACCGCGGCGGCCGGCCGGGCCGGTCAACCCGCATCAAGCAGGCGGTGCTGGCGGCTTGCCGGGTGCGCTATCTGCGCTGCCCGGCCGACCACCTGCCGTCGATCCCTGAGCTGCAACTGCTGGTGCCGATGGGCAGCAATGCCTCACGCGGGCCACAGCCGGCGCAGGGCGGCGCAGCGTCGATGCCGGGCGCCTCAGCCTCCAGCGCCAGCACCTCGCGCCGGCGTGAGCGCAGCACCCTGTGGCAAGACTCGATGAGCTTCCACGACTCTTTCTTCTCGCCGGGCTCACGCCGCGAGCTGGACTCCGGCCCCGACGACCTGCGCGAGGTGCGTGACGCCCGCGATGCACGCCAGGCACGCAGCAAGGCCGAAGCCGACATGGTTCCGGCTGGTATGGTGCCCGATGACCCAGCACCACCCCGGCAACAGCCCTTCAAGCACTGAAGCCGGCGCGCTGCCTGCGGCCGCCAGCGGCCACCCCTTCGACCACCTGACACCCCAGGCCGTGCTGGATGCACTGGACGCCGTGGGCCAGCGTGGCGACGGGCGCCTGCTGCAGCTCAACAGCTACGAAAACCGCGTGTTCCAGGTGCTGCTGGAAGACGGCGGCGCGGTGGTGGCCAAGTTCTACCGCCCGGGCCGCTGGACCGATGCGCAGATCACCGAAGAACATGGGTTTGCAGCCGAGCTGGCCGCCGCCGAAATTCCGGTGGTGGCGCCGCTGCCCCTGGACAAGGCGGGCGCTGCAGCGGGCACAGGCGGACCCGCCACCCTGGCCCATGCCACCATCGCCGGCCAGGTGTTCCGGCTGGCGGTGTACCCGCGCTGCGCCGGCCATGGCCCCGAGCTGGACCAGCCCGACACCCTGCGCTGGCTGGGCCGCTTCATCGGCCGGCTGCATGCCGTGGGCGCGCAGCAGCCGTTTGCCCAGCGCCGCCGGCTGGACGCCGACAGCTTCGGCCACCAGCCGCTGGCGCGCTTGCTGGCCTTGGACAGCATCGACCCGGCCCAGCTGGGTGCCTGGCGCAGCACCTGCCAGCAAGCGCTGGCGATGGTGGATGCGGCACTGGCGGCCGTGCCCTGTGCAAGCCTGCGCCTGCATGGCGACTGCCACCCCGGCAACATCTTGTGGCGCGACATCCCTGCCAAGCCGGGCGCCGCCGGTGGCCCGCACATCGTCGACCTGGACGACGCCGTCACCGGCCCGGCGGTGCAAGACCTGTGGATGTTGCTGTCGGGCGATGCGGCCGCCATGCGCAGCCAGCTGGCGGTGGTGCTGCAGGGCTACCGCCAGTTCCACCCCTTCGACCTGCGCGAGCTGGCCCTGATCGAGCCGCTGCGCACGCTGCGCATGGTGCACCACAGCGCCTGGCTGGCCGAACGCTGGACCGACCCGGCGTTTCCGGCGGCCTTTCCGTGGTTCGGCACGCCCAACTACTGGGCCCAGCAGACTGTGCAGCTGCGCGAGCAGATCGACGCGATGGCCCAGCCGCCGCTCGACCTGGACTGGGTCGACTGAGCTTGCGGCGGCTCCGGACCTGGTGCCTCAGGCGCTGAGCAGCTTGGTCACCCGCGCCACATAGGCCGCCGGGTCGTCGAGCTGGCCACCTTCGGCCAGCAGGGCCTGGTCGAACAGGATGTGGGCCAGGTCGTCGAAGCGGGCGTCATCGCGCCGCCATGCGCTGCACCAGGGCATGCTCGGCATTCACTTCCAGGATGGGCTGGCTCTTGGGCGCTGACTGGCCGGCCTGCTTGAGCATGCGCGCCAGGTGGCCGCTCATGTCGCCCGCGTCGGTCACCAGGCAGGCGGGTGAATTCGACCAGCCGGGTGGTGACGCGCACGTCCTTGGCGCGGTCGGCCAGCGCCGCCTTCAGCTTGTCCAGCGTCGGCTTGAAGCTCTCGGCCACGGCCTCGGCGGCCTTCTTTTCGTCCTCGTCGAGCAGCTTGTCGAGGTCGACCGCGCCCTTGGCCACGCTCTGCAGTTCCTTGCCTTCAAATTCATACAGGTGGCTCAGCATCCACTCGTCGACCCGGTCGACCAGCAGCAGCACCTCGATGCCCTTCTTCTTGAAGATCTCCAGCTGCGGGCTGGCCTTGGCGCCGGCCAGGCTGTCGGCGGTGATGACGTAGATGGCCTCCTGGCCTTCTTTCATGCGGCCCACATAGTCGGCGAAGGACACGCCCTCGTCGGCATGGGTGCTGGCAAAGCGGAACAGCTTGGCCAGGCGCTCGCGGTTGGCAAAGTCTTCGCCGATGCCTTCCTTCAGCACCGCGCCGAATTCACCCCAGAACTTCAGGTACTTGGCGCGCTCGTCGGCGTCCTCGCTGTCGGCCAGGCTTTCCAGCATGCCCAGCACGCGCTTGGTGCTGCCCTCGCGGATGGCCTTGACGTCGCGGCTTTCCTGCAGCAACTCGCGGCTGACGTTCAGCGGCAGGTCGGCCGAGTCGATCACGCCCTTGACGAAGCGCAGGTACACCGGCATCAGCGCCTCGGCGTCGTCCATGATGAAGACCCGCTTCACATACAGCTTGACGCCGCCGCGCTTGTCGCGGTTCCACAGGTCCATGGGCGCATGCGCCGGCACATACAGCAGCTGGGTGTACTCGCTGCGGCCTTCCACCCGGTTGTGGGTGTAGGCCAGCGGCGCGTCCTGGTCGTAGCTGATCTGCTTGTAGAAATCCTGGTACTCGGTGTCGGTGACATCGCTCTTGCTGCGCGCCCACAGCGCGGCGGCCTTGTTCACCGTTTCCCAGCTCGTCTTGCTTGACCTGCTTGCTTTCCTTCTCGTCCCACTCTTCCTTCTGCATCAGGATGGGCAGGGAGATGTGGTCGCTGTACTTGCTGATGATGGACTTCAGCTTCCAGGTGCTGAGGAACTCGCTCTCCTCGTCGCGCAGGTGCAGGATGACATCGGTGCCGCGGGTGGCGCGGGTGATGGTCTCCAGCTCGTATTCACCGGTGCCTTCGCTGCTCCAGCGCACGCCCTCGGTCTCGGGCGCGCCGGCGCGGCGGGTTTCCACGGTGATGCGGTCGGCGACGATGAAGCCGCGTGTAGAAGCCCACGCCGAACTGGCCGATCAGGTTGGCGTCCTTTTTCTGGTCGCCTTCCAGCCGGGACATGAATTCACGCGTGCCGCTCTTGGCGATGGTGCCCAGGTGCGACGCGGCTTCTTCGGCGCTCATGCCGATGCCGTTGTCGCGGATGGTGATGGTCTTGGCCTCGGCGTCGAACAGCACCCGCACTTCCAGCTCGGGCTGGTCTTTCGTACAGCGCGTTGTTGTCCAGCGCCTCGAAGCGCAGCTTGTCGCAGGCGTCACTGGCGTTGGACACCAGCTCGCGCAGGAAGATCTCCTTGTTGCTGTACAGCGAGTGGGTGACAAGGTGCAGGATCTGCTTGACTTCGGCCTGGAAGGCGTGGGTTTGCTTGGTCATGGGCGGTCTCGGTGTTGTTCGACAAAGGAGCGGCAGCAGGGGCGGGCGGAAGCCGCTGCTGCCTGGCGCCAAAGAGCTTGGGGCGGCAGGCGGGGTTTCAAGGCCCGGCGTCCTTGGCATGATGCGCCCATGCACACCCAGCCCAGCATTGCCGACGACCTGTTGCAGCAGATCAGTGCCCGCCTGGGCCCGGGCGCGCCGCCGCTGGTGCGGGCCTTGCACCTGCCACCCACGCCCTGGACTGGCAGCAAGGCCGGTGAATTTGCGGCGGTGGAGCTCGACAGCGGCGCGCTGGGCCTGAGCTATGTGCTGCTCGACGACACCCTGGCGGCACTGGCCGGCGTGCACGGCAGCCGGCTGGTGGGCCGCAGCGCTGTCGACCTGGCCCGGCTGTGGCGCGACGGCCAGGGCGCCGAACGCACCCTGGGTTTTGCGGCAGTGAATGCGCTCAGCCGCCACCTGATGGACCTGGCGGGCGACGTGCCGACCCAGCGCCACCGACTCCATCGGCGGGCTGCTGCTGCGCCCGGGTGAACACATCGGCATGGTGGGCTTCTTTCCGCCGCTGGTGCGCCAGATCGCCGACAGCGGCGCCCGGCTGACGGTGGTGGAGCTGCGCGCCGACCTGGCCGGCGCCCACCCCGGCTTCGAGGTCACGCTGGACCCGGCTGCGCTGCAGGCCTGCAGCCAGGTGCTGATGACCAGCACCGTGCTGCTCAATGGCAGCCTGGATGCGGTGCTGGCGCATTGCCACCAGGCGCGCGCCGTGGTCGATGGTGGGCCCGGGGGCCGGCTGCCTGCCGCAGCCGCTGTTTGCCCGCGGCATCACCGCGCTGGGCGGCACCTGGGTGGAAGACGGCCCGGCCCTGGCTGCGGCGCTGCGCAGCGGCGCGCCCTGGGGCGGCTGCACCCGCAAGTTTCTCTGGCGCCGGCCTTGACCCTGGCCAAGGGGCCAGGCCGGCGCCCATGGCATGCTTGCGCCCACCCTGCTCCGGCACCTGCCCGCCCTGCCCATGGCCGACGCGCCCGCTGTCCCCACCGCACCCAGTCCAGCCGGCCAAGCCGCTGCCCCCGCCCTGGGCCTGGCCGCACTGCGCATCGACCGCAGCACCGCACCGCTGCAGCGCCGGCGCCGCCGCTGGCCCTGGCTGCTGGCGCTGCTGCTGGCCGCCGGCGCCGCCGCGCTGGCTGCTGGCTGCCGCGCAAGACGGCGGTGCAGGCCAGCGCGGTGCTGGCGGCCTATCCGTCGCAGCAATATGCCGAGCTGACCGCCTCGGGTTATGTGGTGGCGCAGCGCCGTGCCGCCGTGGCCAGCAAGGGCACCGGCCGGCTGGTGGAACTGAACGTGCGCGAAGGCAGCCTGGTCCAGCAGGGCGACCTGATCGGCCGGCTCGATGCCAGCGACGTGCAGGCTGCCATTGCCGCCACCCAGGCCGGCGTGGTGCAGGCCAGGGCCGCGGCGCCGCCAGTTCCTTGGCAACCGGCCTGCCTGCGAAATGATTTTCCATTTCGCCGACGATCGAGGACCCCATCGAAAACGGGTTCTGGCCGACATCGGCGGTCTGCGTTCCCTCGCGGATGCGCTGCAGCCCGAGCGGCGTGCCGTCGAAGCCGATGACCGGGATATGGCCTTCTTCGCCCGGCTGCTTCAGCCGGTCGATCTGGCGCAGTGCCGAGACGACACCACGGATCATCTCGTCATTGTGCGCCCAGATTGCCGCGACGTTCGGATCGCGCGTGAAAGCATCGACGGTCAGCGTCTGAGCGTTGTCTGCCGTCCATTCGGCCTTGAGCGTCTCGATCTTGATATCCGGATATTTTGCCGCCATCTGATCATGGAAACCCTTGTAGCGCTTTTCCGACTGGCCGGAGCCGATCGCGCCGCGCACTTCCAGCGCCAGTCGCTTGCCGCCCGTGACCTTCGCCACGGCATCGGCAGCGGCAGCACCGCCGGCAACATCGTCGAAGGTGTTGTAGGCGATCCATTCGCCTTCCGGCGGCGGGTTTTCCAGCATGAACAACGGGATCTTGGATTCATTCGCCTTGCGCACGCCGCCTTGCAGCAGGGTCGCATCAACCGGGTTCAACAGGATGATGTCCGGCTGCTTGCTGACGACATCTAGCAATTGCGTCGTCTGTGTGCTGGCATCGCCCTTGCCGTCATAGACGGAGATGGTCATGCCCTTTTCAGCAGCAAGCTTCTTCACGTGATCGACCAGCGTCACTTGGTATTCGTATTGCAGGCCGAAGGCGATATAGGCAAGGCTCTTGCCTTTCAGGGCGCTGTCCTCGGCAAAGGCAGCCGTGCCGAAACCGACGCCCCCAATCGCCAGGGCCGCAGCCTCGACAAGGTTCATGAAAGTACGCCGTGTCGTCTTTGTCGTTTTGTTGATATCCATGGTTTTTCTCCTCCCAATTGGACCACTGCTTCGATCGACAGGCAAAGGCACTCCTCCCATGGACCGCTTCCGGCCATGCACTTGGTGTCGATGCTGTCGCGAAAAGGCACGTTCAAGGATCAGGCCATGCGTTTCATGAACGCTTCCTATCGGCCCGCTTCACAGGGGCGAGTATTCGCCCCTGCACCCTGGCGTCATGTATGCTCTGCTAGGAAGGCTTGGGCTGTTTGCCTGCCTTCGTCGCAATGACTTTCTTGCGCATGCCCGCCTCCAGATAGCTCCTGCGATAGACATCAAGGGCGGCTGCGGCTGCAATCACCAGTCCGCTCACGGCACGAGTCCAGTTCGGCGGCACGTTCAGAAGATTGACGGCATTCTGCACAAGCCCGAGCAGCAACACGCCGAGCAGCATGCTGCCAATATTGCCCTCACCCCCGAAAAGACTGACCCCGCCGATCACGACCGCTGCAATGACCGCAAGTTCGAGACCCTGTGCTGCGGTTGCCGCTCCCGCTTCGAAACGTGCCGTAATCAACAGCCCTGCAACGGCCGACATAAGCCCGGAAATCATGAAGGCAGCAATAATGACGCGTTCCGTCTTGATGCCGGCGAGGCGTGCGGCGAGCGGATTGCCGCCGGTGGCGTAAACGGAGCGGCCAAACCGGGTTCGTGAAAGAACAATCTGCGCGATAGCAGCCAGAACCAGGGTCAGGACGATGACACCGGGAATGCAGAGGATCAGATTCGCCTGCAGTTCGACGAAGATCTTCGGCACCGGCGCGATATTGGTGCCGCCGGAATAGATATAGGCAAAACCGCGCGCGATCGTCATCGTCGCCAGCGTCGCGATCAATGGCGGAATTCTCAGCTTGGTAACGGCAAGACCGTTGATCATGCCGACGCCAAGCCCTGCAACAAGTGCGGCGAAAATGGCGACTTCGGGCGGGAACCCCTGAAACTGGACCAGCCCCACGGAGAGGACCGACAACAGCGCCGAGAACAGAGGCAACCGACAGATCGATACCGGACACCAGAATGACGAAGGTCTGGCCGATCGCAACGACCGCGATGATCGTGGCCGATTGCAGCACATTCTCTATATTGCGCACAGTGGCAAAAACCGGGCTGAGCGTGGTCATCACCAGGCTACCAAGCAGGATGACGGCCATGAGACCGAGGCTCTGCACGAGGTCGATGAACGATAACCTGCCGCGCAGGGCTGAAAGTCCACCGGAGCGCCGCGGCACGAGATCGGTCATGGGTGAATTCTCCACTGACATTCCTGTTCTCCCTGATGTGGTCGCTGCGCGCATTGTTCGATGCAGACATGCAGACACCACGCTGTGAATACGTCTTCGCCTTCAGGCCGCGCCCAAAGGGCTGCTCCCTAACCGGTCGTGGCAAAGCTCATGATCGTTTCGCTGGTCGCCTCTTCTCGCGTTAAGGACGCTGAGATCCGTCCCGAGCGCATCACCAGGACACGATCGGTCAATGTCAGTATTTCCGGTAGTTCCGAACTGATCAGCAAAATCGCCATGCCGCCTTCAGCCAGCCGGAGGATCAGTTCGCTGATTTCCGATTTCGCTCCGACATCAATGCCTTTTGTTGGCTCGTCAAGGATCAGGAGCTTCGGCTTTCGCGCCAGCCAGCGGGCGAGAACGACCTTCTGCTGGTTGCCGCCCGACAGGGTCGAAACGCGCGTATTCGACGATGCCGTCTTGACCGCAAGCGCCCGGATCTCGCGATCAGCGATTTCCTGTTCCCTGGCCATATTGAGGAAACCGAAGCTGGAGATGCGATCCAGCAGGCTGAGGGTTACATTGCTCTTAACGCTCATCAGGCCGACCAGCGCCTGTCGGCGGCGGTCTTCGGGAACCAGGCCGATCCCGGCCTCGATCGCGGCTTTCGGATCGTTCGAGCGGATCGGTTCGCCGCCGATCTCGACCGAACCGCTGTCATAGGGATCGATACCGAAGATGCAGGAGGCAAGCTCGCTGCGCCCCGCCCCGACAAGGCCCGACATGCCGACGATCTCGCCCGCCCGCACCTCAAAGGAAATGTTGCTCAGAACGTTTTCGAGCGAAAGATTGCTGACCTTTAAAACGACGTCGCCTACAGGCCGCTTGCTGATCACAGTGTCGCGGACTTCGCGACCCACCATCATGCGGATGACCTTGTCGTGATCGAGTTCGGAAATCAGCTTGCTGCCGACGAGGCGGCCGTCGCGCAGGACCGTCACGCGGTCGGCGATGCGAAACACCTCGTCCAGCCAATGCGAGACAAAGACAATGCTCATGCCTTTGCTTTTCAGATCCTCGACGACAGCAAAGAGCCGGTCGATTTCCGGCGGCGACAACGATGTCGTCGGCTCGTCCATGATCAGGACCTTGGAGACCCTCGGAAATTGCCCGGGCGATCTCGACGAGTTGCTGGTCGGCGGACGACAAGCGCCCGGCCGAAGTCGATGGATTGAGATGCGGCGCGACACGGGCAAGAGCAGCCGCTGCCTTTTCCCGCTGGCGCTTCATCTGCAGCCAACCATAGCGCGTCGGCCAGCGACCAAGCATGATGTTTTCCGCCACCGACATGGTCGGCACGAGATGCGCGTCCTGATGAATGGTCGCGACGCCGATATGGTGCGCAGATGAGGGATCGGCGTGTAGAACCGCGCCATCGACAGTGATTTCGCCGCTGTCAGGCGCATAGAAGCCGGCCATCATCTTGATCAGCGTCGATTTGCCGGCACCGTTTTCGCCGAGGAGTGCCATGACTTCTCCGGAACGGACGTCGAAATCGACATTGTCGAGGGCCAGCACACCGGGAAACGACTTGGTAATGCTGCGCGCCACCAGGACAGCGCGCGGTGCGTCGTCCTGCAGCGGCGATGCAACGCGGTCGGCGACACTCATGACATCGATCCAGAAAGGACACAGCGGCCTTTTGCGAACATGTGCATCGATGCTCCTCCCTCACATATCGCCGGCTCCTCCACGAACCGGGTGCAAACCGAAAGAGCATGGCCCTTTCGCTGCGATGACCGGCACGCTATTGCCCGGAAACGGCCTTGTCAACTGGTAGTTATAACGGACCAGTTGATTTTTACTCAAAGGCAATCCACCGGACGGCGTCGAGACGAGATGCAGCGCAAAAATTTCTGGCCAGGGAGCATGCCGATGCCATTCCAAGGCAGCCTCTTTTTTCGCAACCGCAATATGGAAACATCAATCATTGAAAAATATGCATTTTTAAAGATAATAATTTTCGAATGACATTCCCTCCTGAGACAGCAACCGGCCGCTCCTCGCACTGCATGATGATGTCCGGTGGAGATAAGGAAATTCTTCGCTTGTTTTCCGCCAGCGCAGCAGGAAATATTCCGTTTGACTTCTGGACAAGGGACGTTACGTCTTTGGTGAGCACATGGTAACGCCGCTGCTGCATGAAACAATTTACAAGCAGACCGCCAAGGAAATGATCCGCGACAAGATCGTTTCCATGATCGCTTCGGGCATCCTGCAGGTGGGCGATGAGCTCCCCAGCGAGCGTGAACTGGCGACCATGTTAATGGTCAGCCGCGAAACCGTGCGGGGCACCGTACAACGTCTGGCGTCTGAAGGCATCGTGGCAAGGGTGTCGCAAGGCGCGCGCACGCGGGTGGCACGGGTCGATGTCGAGGTCAGCACCCAACGGATTGGCGTCACCAACCCGACCTCGATCAACGGCTACAGCCTCGATGCAGTGCATGCTGCCCGCCTTCTGGTCGAAACCGCTGTGGTGGCCGATGCCGCAAAGCATCTCAGCGACGACGACATCCGTCGGCTGGAAATTCCATCGCGGCCCAGCAGATGGCCTGCAATGATCCGGTGCGCTTCCTCATCTGCGACCGGGAATTCCACCTGACGATCTACTACGCGTCGCCGAACCGGCTGCTCGCCGATTTCGTCGTCGATCTCTACACCTACATGCTCGACCACCGGCGCATTGCGATGGCACAGCCCGGCGCCATCGAAAAGAGCCTCGAGGATCACCGCTTCATCGTTCGTGCGCTGAAAATGCGCAATCCCGATGCGGTACGGCGGCCTTCTCCGAGCATATCCTGCGCATCCACGATACCAGCCTTGCGGTCGATGAAGGAAAAAGCCGTGCGGACGGCGCGCCCCTTCCGTCACGGACAGCTAAAAGGAGTCCGTCTGACATGAACATATTGATCATGGCGCCGCCGGCATGCTCGGCCGCAAACTTGTCCATGCGCTGATCGCCAGGGGCACGGTGCTTGGCCGACCCATCAGCCGTCTGGTGCTCTGCCGACATCGCAGCGCCCGAGCAGCCGGACTTCGATGGCAGGTCGAAACCATCGCCGCCGATCTGTCGCACCCGGCACCGCCGAACGGTTGATCGCCTCGCGACCGGACCTGATCTGCCATCTGGCCGCCATCGTCTCCGGCGAGGCTGAAGCCGACTTCGAGAAAGGCTACCGTGTCAATCTCGACGCCACCCGCGCGCTGTTCGAAGCCATCCGACTTGCCGGGCAAACCAAAACCTATTGCCCCAAGGTCGTCTTCACTTCGTCCATCGTCGTTTTCGGCGAACCGCTGCCCGCCGTCATCGGGGACGATCAATGCCTGACCCCGCTGACCAGCTACGGCACCCAGAAGGCCATCGGCGAGCTGCTGCTGGCCGATTACTCGCGCCGCGGGTTTCTCGACGGTATCGGCATTCGCCTGCCGACAATCTCCATCCGGCCCGGCAAGCCGAACAAGGCAGCATCCGGCTTCTTCTCCAGCATCCTGCGGGAACCGCTGATCGGCGAGGAAGCCGTGCTTCCAGTCAGCGACACCGTTCGCCACTGGTTTGCAAGCCCGCGTGCGGCCGTGGACTTTATCGTTCATGCCTGCGAACTCGATACCGAAAAGCTGG
>CAWJOQ010000033.1:0-550149 GCA_963844485.1 uncultured beta proteobacterium | reverse complement strand
TCGGTGTTCGCCAACGGTGTTCGGACCACACATGAAAAAAGCCAGTGCACCCTGCGGTGCACTGGCCCGGTTTGCAGCGGTGGGCCGGATCAGGCGGCAGCGTTGCGGCTGCGGCGCTTGGCGGCAGAACCGACCAGCACCAGACCGGCCAGCATCAGGGCCACGGTCTCGGGCTCGGGCACAGGCGTCACGCCCAGGGCCTGGAAAGCCGCCCCAGCAATGAGCTGGTGGCCACGCGACGACGGGTGCAGGCTGTCTGAAAAGGTCGATGCGCTGCAGGCCGTGGTGGGCAGGCCCATGAAACCATCGGCGCCGGCAAAGCCGGTGCAGGGCAGGTTGATGTTGCTGATGCCGAAGGCGCCGGGGTCGGCCCGCACCGCAGCCACCGCACCTGCCATGTCGAGGAAGGTCATGGTGAGGCCAACAGACTGGCCGTAGCTCACCAGCGTTGGCATCAGCGCATTGAAGCGGTTGGTGGCGTCGGTGGAAGCTGCCACGATGCCGGGCATGCTGAATTCAAGGAAATTCGCTTCCGGCGTGTTGCCCAGGTCGGGAATGTTGGACACCAGCACATTCTTGGCACCACGCTGGGCCAGCAGGCCGATGCTGCTCTTCAAGTTGGCAATCGCGGCCTCGGCAGCAAGCTGGCGGTAGCCGGTGTTCAACGCATCGGTGCCCGACGCCAAACTGCGGGCATCGCGCATGTCGTTGCCGCCAGCTACCACCACGTACAGCGCGTCCGGGTCGGCGGGGCGCGCACCGGACCCCCAGATCACCTCGGTCTGGTAGGTCACGCTGGGAATCGGCGATGCCCGCGTCGGCAGGCCGCCGGTGCGTGCACCAGCGTAGGCATAGTTGTTGCCGCCCGCCATGAATGAACCGGCAGCGCCGGCGTAGCCGAGACCGCTTGCCAAATATTCAGTCCAGATCGGGCCGTCTGAAAAGCGGCCGCCGGCATAGGGACCGTCGGCCGGGTTGGGCACCGCGAAGCCAAAAGACGCATACAGGGCCTGGGTGTTGCTGGTGTCCGACAGGCTGTCGCCAAAGAAGTACACGCCGCTGAAGCTGGGGCTGGCGGCGGTGGCCACCTGGCCGGTCAAGCTGCCAACAGCCAGCAGTGCTGCGGCCGCGAATGGACGCAATTTGATCTTGTGCATGGGGAGTCTCCTGGAGGGCGGCAAGCCCTGGCCGGTGTGGTCTGGCTGCATTGCCGTGCGCAACTGCAGACTGTAGGACCCGGGCGGCTGTCGGGCATGCCGTCTACGGGAATCACCCACCCCTGGCTTCAGGGGGCTGGCTTCCAGATCCCAGCCCGCACCCCGCTGGCGCTGATCAGCCCGTAAGCCAGCAAGCCCAGCGCCACGCCCAAGAAGTGGCCGTCCGGCCCCATGCCGGCCCAGCCGCCCAGGCCCCAGAAGCCGTTTGCCAGGCACCAGCCCAGGCCGGTGGCCGTGCCCAGCCGGGCAAAGCCGGCCAGCACCGGGGCGCCCATGCGCTGCGCGCCCATGGCGGCAAAGTACATCGCCATGCCCAGGCCGAAGGCGCCAAAGGCCAGGCCGGTGTAGCGCAGCGCCCGTGCTGCCATGGCCACCACGTCGGCATCGGTGCTGAACAGCTGCGCAAACTGCAGCGGCAGCAGCGCCACCAGCAGGCCCACCACGGCGGTGCAGGCCAGCGCCAGCCCGCCGCCCAGCCAGGCGGTGCGGCGTGCGCGGGCCCAGTCACCGGCACCCACGGCCCGGCCGACCAGCGCCGTGAGCGCCGAGCCCACCCCCCAGGCCAGCGGGATGACCAAGAACTCCAGCCGCGCCGCGATGCCGTAGGCCGCCACCGCGGTCGGGCCCAGGTGGCGCAGCTGGCTGGTGACGATGACCGTGGTCAGGTTGGCCAGCAGGGCCAGGCCAGACGCCACCGCGCCCACCTGCAGGATGCGTTGGAACATGCCCCAGGCAGGCGTGGCGCGCCAGCTGGGCTGGAAGCCGGCTTCGCCGCGCTGCACCAGCTGCAGCATCACCACGGCCGCAGCGGCGTGGACGATGGCAAAGGCCGCACCCACGCCGGCCAGGCCCATGCCTGGCCAAGGCCCCCAGGGCTCGGCCAGGGCCCAGGCCAGCACCGGGTAGGCCAGCCATTGCAGCGCCAGGATGCGCGCGGCCAGCGCATGGCGGCCACCGCCGCGCAGCACGGACGCCAAGGTGTTGGACCACCAGGCCGGCACCGCGCCAGCGCCGAACAACCACCAGGCAAAGGGTGCGGCCTGGGCTGCGGCCTCGGCCCCGGCCACCGCCAGCAACAGCGGGCCGGCGGCCAGTGACACCCCCACGGCAAACAGCAGGCCGCCGGCGGTGGCGATCAGCATCGCATGCAGCACCAGGGCCGAGGCCTCGCCGTGCCGCTGCGCGCCCAGCGCGCGTGCCACCGCCGCCACCACACCACCGCCCATCGCGCCGGTGGACATCTGCAACAGCAGCAGCACAAACGGCAGCAGCACGGCCCAGCCCGCCAGTGCTGCCGTGCCCTGGCGTGCGGCCAGCACGGTCTCGGCCAATTGCGCGCCCACCTGCAGCAGTGCCAGGGCCGTGGTGGGCACGGCCAGCGCGCTGATCTGGCGCAGCAGCACGCTGGCGGATGCCGGCGCGGTGCACATTGCCGGCACTGGGGCTGTCACGGCCGCCACGGCGGTGGCGGCAGCGGTGGCGGTAGGGGTGGTGGTGGACAGGGGCGGGGTGGACATGGCAGCGCAGCAGGCTGGGCGACTGTGGCACGGCGCCACTTGCTGGCGCGTCACCTGCCGGTCACCCGCTGCGCGGCCGCCACACAGCCAAGCCACGCTCACCGCCCTGGTGCGTGCTGCCCCGCATCGGCGCAGCGCCGTGTGGCCGCTGTCCAGCCGCTGTCCGGCCGCCACGCTGGCCAAACGCTGCCGCCTGCTGCGCCGTCCACGGCATGTACTTTGCTTCCTGGGATGGATTCACAACATCCACAACCCGGAGTTTCCATGCGTCGCTTCCCATCACCCCACCGTTCCATGCTGTTGGCCACCCTGGTGGCCCTGGCTGCGCCGGCCGCGCTTGCCCAGTCGTCGGTGACGATGTACGGCCTGATCGACCTGTCCATCGGCGCGACCAAGGCGCCAGGCGGCACGACCAGCAAAAACATCAACAGCGGCAACATGTCGACCAGCTTCATCGGCTTCAAGGGCAGCGAAGACCTGGGCGGCGGCATGAGCGCGGTGTTCGCGATCGAGAGCTTCATGCGCTCCGACACCGCCCAGGCCGGCCGCTTCGACGGCGACACCTTCTGGGCCCGCAACGCCTACGTCGGCCTCAGCAGCGCTGCCGGCACATTGACACTGGGCCGCAACACCACTGCGCTGTTCGTCAACACGCTGATCTTCAACGCCTTCGGCGATTCCTTCGGCTTCTCGCCGGCGATCCGCCAGACCTTCATCAGCGGCGGCAACTTCCAGGTGTCGGGCGACACCGGCTGGAGCGACTCGGTCAAGTACAGCAGCCCCAGCTTCGGCGGCCTCAGCTTCACCGGCCATGCCGCGCTGGGCGAAGGCAACGGTGGCAGGAACCTGGGCGTCAGCGCGCTGTATTTTGGTGGCCCCTTGGCGGCGGGTCTGGCCTGGCAGCGGGTCGAGAAGGGCACCGGCCCGTTCAATCCCGACACCACCGCCTGGCAGCTGGGCTTGTCCTACAACCTGGCGCCGGTCAAGGTTTACGCCCAGTACGGCAGCAGCGACAACAAGACCATCAACAACACCACCAAGGTGCTCGGCCTGGGCGCCGACTACGCCCTGGGTGCCGGCAAGCTGCTGCTGCAGTGGAACAAGATGAGCCCCGATGTCGGTGCCGACCTGAAGACCCTGAGCTTCGGCTACGACCACTTCGTGTCCAAGCGCACCGACCTGTACGCGGTCTACATGAACGAGAAGCGCACCGGCCTGCACACGGGCAACAGCTACGCCCTGGGCATCCGCCACCGTTTTTGATGCCAGGCGCTTGATGCAGCCGGGCTGCAGCGCCGCTGCCGGGCAAGCGCTCCGCGTGGCGTTGATGTAGCGCAAGCCCGCAGGCGCGTGCCTGCGGGAGCATCCAGGCCTGTTCTGCAGCGGCATGCGCCGCCAGCGGATCCTCTGCACAAACAGGCCCTGACCCGCATGGAACCGACCCACGCCCTTGCAGCCGGCCCCACCGGTTGCACCGAACCCAGGCCCGGGCACGTGGCCCGGTCTGCTGCACCCGAGCCACTGCGTGGCCAGGCCCCGCCTGCCGGCACGGCCGATTGGCTGCTCTGGAGCCGCCTGCTGGGCGCGCCGGCGCTGGGCGCCGATGCGCTGGCCATGCTGGCGCAGCTGTCGAGCTTGCGCCATGTGGCCGCAGGCCAGAGCGTGCTCAGCCGCAGCAGCGCTGCCCGCAGCCTGGTGGCGCTGCGCAGCGGTGAGGTGGCGCTGGGCTTGCGCACCGCCGACGGTGTGTTCCGCACCGAGCGCATCGTGCACGGGCCGGCCTGGCTGGACCTGAGCTCGGCCTGGTTGGCCGGCGCCCATGCGATGGACGCCCAGGCCCTGAGCCCGGCCAGCGTGGTCGAGCTGCCTTGCGACGCGCTGGCGTCGCGCCTGTCTGCCCACCCTGGCCTGGCGCAGCGCCTGATCCAGGGCCTGGCCCGTGAGGTGCAGGCCTTGGCCGTCAACACCCACGAGCTGATGCACAAGGACGCGCCGGCCCGCCTGGCCCAATGGCTGCACCAGCGCTGTGTGCCGCTGCCCGGCGGCAGCGGCCAGGGCATGGTGCAGCTGGCCGACCGCAAGCGCGACGTGGCTTCGCAACTGGCGATCACGCCTGAAACCCTGTCGCGCCTGATGCGCAGCTTCAGCCGCCGGGGCTTGATCGAGGTGGCAGGCTACAAGCTGCGCATCATCGACCCCGAGGGCCTGGCCCGCCTGGCACAGGCCTGAGGGCTGCTGCCCGGCCGCCTGGTCGCCCGGTCGGGCTCAGCCCAGCCATTGCAGCAACAGGCCGGCAGCGGCGCAACTGCCCAGCAGCGGCAGCACGCCCAGCTGGAAGCGGAACAGCGCCACCGTTGCCGCCCCTGCCATGCCGGCCTGGGCCCAGGCGAAGGGCCCGTCCCAGCCTTGCGGCCACAGCGTGTGCCCGGCAAAGAACAGCGCCAGTTGCAGGATCACCCCCACCACCGCAGCGGTGATGGCGGTCAGCGGCGCGGTGAAGCCCAGGCGGCCGTGGGTGGCCTCGACCAGCGGGCCGCCGGCCAGGATGAAGATGAACGACGGCAGGAAGGTGAAGAAGGTGACCACGCAGGCCGCCAGCGCGGCACCGGCGAACAGCGCGTCCGGCCCCAGCACCTGCCGCACCCAGCCGCCCACAAAGCCGACAAAGGCCACCACCATGATCAGCGGCCCCGGCGTGGTTTCGCCCAGCGCCAGGCCGTCGATCATCTGTGCGCCGGTCAGCCATTGCTGCTGCTCCACCGCGCCCTGGTAGACATAGGGCAGCACCGCATAGGCGCCGCCAAAGGTCAGCAGCGCGGCCTTGGTGAAGAACCAGGCCATGGTGGCCAGCGTGCCCTGCCAGCCTTGGGCGGCCACCAGCAGCGCCATGGCGCCGAGCCACAAGCCCAGGCCGACGGCCAGCACCTGCAGCAGGCCACGGCGCGAGAAGCGCGCATGCGCTGGCGTGGGGGTGTCGTCGTCGATCAGCGCCGGCGCATGGCTGCGGCTGGCGCTGCCGGCATGGCCACCGCCGCCTGGCGCAAACACCTGCGGCGCCCAGCGCGCACCCAGCAGGCCCACGCCAGCCGCCGCCAGCACGATGGCCGGGAACGGCAGCGACAGCGCAAAGATGGCGATGAACGCGGCGGCGGCGATCGCCCACAGCCAGCGGTTTTTCAGGCTGCGGCGGCCGATGCGCCAGGCCGCATGCAGCACCAGCGCGGTGACCGCCGGCTTGAGCCCCAGGAAGATGCCGGCCACCAGCGGCTGCTCGCCAAAGCGCAGGTAGATCCACGACAGGCCGATCAGGATGGCCAGCGAGGGCAGCACAAACAGCGCCCCGGCCAGCACGCCGCCCAGGCGCTTGTGCATCAGCCAGCCCAGGTAGGTGGCCAGTTGCTGGGCCTCGGGGCCGGGCAGCAGCATGCAGTAGTTCAGTGCATGCAGAAAACGCTGCTCGCTGATCCAGCGCCGCCGCTCCACCAGCTCGGCATGCATGATGGCAATCTGCCCGGCCGGTCCGCCGAAGCTGATGAAGCCCAGCTTCAGCCAGAAGCGCAGGGCGTCGGCCAGCGGGACGCCGGAAGGTGCTTGCATCGTCGGCAGCCTGTGTCGTGGTGGGGGTGCTTGGGCGGCGCCTTGCGTCAGGCCGTCAGCAGCCCGCCATCATGCCCGCCAGTGCGCCCGCCAGTGCGCCCGCCATCATGCCAGCGGGGTGCGTGCCGCCATCTGCAGCAGCTGTGCCACCACCGCCACCGCGATTTGCTCGGGTTGCTTGCCCGGCACGCCGGGCACGCCGATCGGGCAGGTCAGCCGGGCCATTGCCGCTGCATCCACGCCGCGGTGCTGCAAGCGGCTGACAAAGCGCGCCCGCTTGGTGGCCGAGCCGATCAGCCCCAGGTAGCCGAAGTCGCCACGCCGCAAGATGGCTTCGGTGATGCACAGGTCCAGGTCGTGGCTGTGGGTCAGCACCAGGTAGAAGGCCCCGGGTGGCGCCAGCCGCACCTCGGCCTCGACCGGCTCGACGCACAGGCGTTGAATGTGGGGCGCGTTGTAGGCAGCGTCAGCCGCGGCCGGGAATTCCGCCTCGCGTGCGTCGATCCACTGCACCGCACAAGGCAGGCGGGCCAGCAGTTGCACGATGGCGCGGCCCACATGGCCAGCGCCGTAGAGCTGCAGCGTGAACAGGGCCGGTTCGTCCGGCCAGGCCGCCAGCGCCGCAGCATCCAGTGGCGCGGTGCGCAGTGTCAGCGCGCCGCCGCAGCACTGGCCCAGCGTGGGGCCCAGGGCGATGGCCTGGTCTTGCGCTGCCGGCACCCGGTCGGCCAGCAGGCTGCGGGCACGCGCAATCGCCTGCAGTTCCAGGTGGCCGCCGCCAATGGTGCCGGCCACCGCCTCGGCGGCCACCAGCATGCGGGTGCCGGCTGCCCGTGGCACCGAGCCGCGGGCTTCCAGCACCTGCACCAGCATGGCTGGCTGGCCGCTGGCCAGCCAGCTGCGGGCGGTGGCCTTCAGCAGGTTCTGCATTCAGGCCGGGGCGCTGTGTGCGGCCTGCACCCGGTCCAGCGCGTCCAGCACCGCCTCGGGCGTGGCCGGGGCGCGCAAGGGCGGGTCGACCCGGTGGTCGCCGGTGGCGCTGATGGCGTCGCGGATCGCCAGGAACACGCAGAACGGCAGCAGCAAGGGTGGCTCGCCCACGGCCTTGCTGCGGTGGATGGTGTCGGCCGGGTTGTCGCCGTTGTAGAGCTGCACCTGGAAGTGGGCCGGGCAGTCGTTGGCGGTCGGGATCTTGTAGGTGCTGGGGGCATGGGTCAGCAGCCGGCCGGTCTGCGGATGCCAGTGCAGCTCTTCCATCGTCAGCCAGCCCATGCCCTGGATGAAGGCACCTTCGATCTGGCCGATGTCGATGGCCGGGTTCAAGCTGCGGCCGACATCGTGCAGCACATCGGCGCGCAGCAGTTTGTGCTCGCCGCTCAAGGTGTCGATCAGCACCTCGGCGCAGGCGGCGCCGTAGGCGAAGTAGAAAAACGGCCGGCCCTTGAGCGTCTCGCGGTTCCAGTGCAGGCCGGGCGTGGCGTAGAAGCCGTCGCTCCACAGCTGCACCCTGGCCAGGTAGGCCTGGGCCACCAGGGCCTGGAAGCTGATCTGCTGGCTGCCGCTGCGGACCTGGCCGTCGGCAAACTGCAGCGTGCCGGCGTCGACCCCGATCTGCGCGGCCCAGAGGGCGGCCAGCCGCTGGCGCACCTGGCGGGCAGCGTCCTGCGCGGCCTTGCCGTTGAGGTCGGCGCCGGTGCTGGCGGCGGTGGCCGAGGTGTTGGCCACCTTCTGGGTGTCGGTGGCCGTCACCCGCACGCGGTCCAGGCCGATGCCCAGTTCATGCGCCACCACCTGGGCCACCTTGGTGTTCAGGCCCTGGCCCATCTCGGTGCCGCCATGGTTGACCAGCACCGAGCCGTCGGCATACACATGCACCAGCGCACCGGCCTGGTTGAAGTGGGCGACGTTGAAGGAGATGCCGAACTTCAGCGGCGTCAGCGCCAGCCCGCGCTTGAGCACCGGGCTGCCGGCATTGAAGGCGGCGACCGCCTGCCGCCGCGCGCTGTAGTCGCAGCCCTGGGCCAGTTGCGCCACCAACGGGTCGATGATGTTGTCGTCCACCACCTGCTCGTAGGGCGTCACGTTCTGGCTGCTGCGGCCGTAGAAGTTGGCCTGGCGCACCGCCAGCGGGTCGCAGCCCAGCTGGCGCGCGATGCTGTCGAGGATGACCTCGATCGCCAAGGCGCCTTGCGGCCCGCCAAAGCCGCGGAAGGCGGTGTTGCTCTGGGTGTTGGTCCGGGCGCAGTAGCCGCGCATGGCCACATGCGGCAGCCAGTAGGCGTTGTCGAAGTGGCACAGCGCGCGTGTCATCACCGGCGGGCTCAGGTCGGCCGAGTGGCCGGCGTTGGTGACCATGTCGACGCTGACGCCCAGCACCCGGCCGGCGGCGTCGAAGCCCACGTCGTACTGGAATTCGAAGCCATGGCGCCGGCCGGTGATCAGCATGTCGTCGTCACGGTCGGGCCGCAGCTTGACCGGGCGCTGCAGCGCGCGTGCGGCCAGGGCCGCCACGCAGGCGAACAGCGCGCTCTGGCTTTCCTTGCCGCCAAAGCCGCCGCCCATGCGCCGGCACACCACCTGCACCCGGTGGCTGGCCAGGCCCAGCGCATGGGCCACCAAGTGCTGCATCTCACTCGGGTGCTGGGTGCTGCAATGCACCAGCAGGCCGCCGTCTTCCTGCGGGATGGCGTAGCTGATCTGGCCTTCCAGATAAAACTGCTCCTGGCCACCCAGGCTGAAGCTGCCCTGCAGGCGCTGCGGCGCGCTGGCCAGTGCGGCGGCGGCGTCGCCACGCGCCAGCTGCATGGGCGGCACCACGTACTGCTGCAGGGCGTGGGCGTCCAGCGCTGTCAGCACCGGGGGCAGGGCATCGATCTGCAGCACCTGCTTGGCCAGTGCAGCAGCGCGGCGCGCAGCGTCGCGCTGGGTGGCGATGATGGCAAACACCGGCTGGCCGACATAGCGCACCAGGCCGTCAGCTCCCACAGGCGCCAGGATCGGGTCGTCGTGCACGATCGGCCCGCAGTCGTTCGGGCCCGGAATGTCGGCGGCGGTGTACACCGCCACCACGCCGGGCTGGGCGCGCAGGGTGGCCAGGTCGATGGCACAGCAGCCGGCCGTGGGCCACCGGGCTCAGGCCCAGCGCGGCATGCAGGGTGCCGGCCACCTCCGGCAGATCGTCGATGTAGGGCGCGGCGCCGGCCACATGCAGGTGGGCCGATTCATGCGGGCGGCTGCTGCCCACCGCCGGCCCTTGTTGCAGGCTGGCCTGCGCTGCAGCGCCGCCCGCCAGAAAGCCCTCGACAGCCTGGTTCATGCCGCGCTCCAGACGCTGAGCTGGCTGGCCGCCAGCGGCGCATCGGCCCGCGTGGCCAGCCACAGCCGCTGCAGCAGGTTGCGGGCCGCGCGCTGGCGGTAGCTGGCGCTGGCGCGCTGGTCGCTCATCGGGCTGAAATCCTGGTCCAGCGCCGCCATCGCGGCCTGCACCGTGGTGCTGGTCCAGGCCTGGCCGCGCACAGCGGCTTCGGCCCCGGCGGCGCGCTTGACGATGCCGGCCAGGCCGCCAAAGGCAAAGCGTGCATCGGCCACCACACCGCCCTGCAGCCGCAGCCACAGGCCGGCCGACAAGCCGGAGATGTCGCAGTCGTAGCGCTTGCTGAGCTTGTCGACTTGCAGCAGCTCGCCGGCGCCCGGCAGCGGCACGGTGATGGCCTCGACAAATTCACCCGGCTGCAGCTGGTTCTGCATGTAGTCCAGGTAGAAGTCTTGCAGCAGCAGTTGGCGCTGCTGGTCACCAAGCCGCAGCACGATGGACGCGCCGAGCGCGATCAGCACCGGCGCGCTGTCGCCGATGGGCGAGCCGTTGGCGACATTGCCGCCCATGGTGCCGGTCTCGCGCACCGGCAGCGACGCAAAGCGCAGGCCCATGGCGTGCGCGGCCGGCCAGTGGCTGGCCAGCGCGGTCCAGGCGGCCTGCAGCGAGGCGCCGGCGCCGATGTGCAGCTGGCCATCGGCCACGCGGATGGTCTTCAGCGCGGGCACCGCGCCCAGGTAGATCAAGGCGCCCAGGTCGCGGAACTGCTTGTTCACCCACAGGCCGATGTCGGTGCTGCCGGCCAGCAGCCTGGCCTGGGGCTGGGCGGCCCGCAGCGCAGCCAGGCTGGCCAGCGTGCGTGGGGCGTGGAAGGGCGTGGCGTCGGCATAGTGCAGCGGCGCGTCGGCCGCCAGGCCCTGCAGCGCGCTGGCGGTGGCCGGGTGGCCCAGCACCGGTGCCGGCTGCTGGAACATCTGCTCGCCGGCATCCAGGATCGGCCGGTAGCCGGTGCAGCGGCACAGGTTGCCCGACAAGGCGTCGGCGATCTGCTGGCGCGTTGGCGTCGCCGCCAAGCTGGGGGATGGTCCGGCGCTATCGGCATGGCGCGCCCGGCAGGCCGCCAGCGACATCACGAAGCCGGGCGTGCAGAAGCCGCACTGCGAGCCGTGGCAGGCCACCAGGGCCTGCTGCGCCGGATGGCTGCCGCCCAGGTCTTCCACCGTCAGCAGGGCCTGGCCGTCCAGCGTGGGCAGGAACTGGATGCAGCTGTTCACCGGCTTCCAGGCCACCTGGCCGCCTGCTTGCAGGCTGCCCACCAGCACGGTGCAGGCGCCACAGTCCCCTTCATTGCAGCCTTCCTTGGTGCCGGTGCAGCCCGCGTGTTCGCGCAGCCAGTGCAGCACCGAGGTGGTCGATGGCAGGCCGCTGACAGCCACCACGGCGCCGCGGTGCACAAAGCGGATGGGGCGGGTGGGCACGGTGGCTTCGGTGGCCTCGGTGGCCTCGGTGGGTTCGGTTGAATTGGCGGCCTGGGACATACCCGCAAGATAGCCGCGTCTGCCTGCTGTGTTATTCGGTCACACAAATAACCTCTATAAGATTGAAGCCATGACTGCAGGCGCCGCCTTCGACAAGATCGAGCTTTCACTCGTCCGGGCCTTCCACACCGTGATCACCGAGCGCAGCGTGTCGCGTGCTGCCCTGCGTCTGTCGACCAGCCAGCCCGCCGTGTCGGGCCAGCTCAAGCGCCTGCGGGGCCTGATCGGCGACCCGCTGCTGGTGCGCGCCGGCGCCGGCATGGCGCCCACGGCACTGGCGCTGTCGCTGCTGCCGGCAGCAGCCCAGGTGCTGCAGGGCGCGCAGCTGCTGTTTGGCGGCCTGGCCGCCACCCAGGGCTTTGCGCCGCAGGCGGCCAGCCAGACCTTCCGCATCGCCATCAGCGACTACCTCGACCCCTTGTTCCTGCCCGAACTGGTGGCCCGGGTGCAGGCCCAGGCGCCCGGCGTCACGCTTGATTTGCTGCCCTTGACACGCGAGTACGACTACCGGGCCCAGCTGGCGCGCGGCGAGGTCGATCTGGTCGTCGGCAACTGGCTGTCGCCACCGGCCGAGCTGCACCTGGGCCGCCTGGTCAGCGATGAACTGGTGTGCCTGGTGGCCAAGGACCACCCGGCGGTGCGCAACCCGCGCCAATGGACCGCCGAGCGCTACCTGGCCAGCGCCCACATCGCGCCCATGCCCTTGCATGCCGGTGGCGTGGGTGTGGTCGACGAGCTGCTGCAGGCCCAGGGCCTGCAGCGCCGCATCGTGGTGCGCAGCCCGCATTTCGGGCTGGCACCGGCGATGGTGGCGCGCGCCCCCTTGGTGCTGACCACCGGCCGGCAGTTTTGCGCCCGCTACATTGGCAGCCTGCCGGTGCGCATCGTGCGTTGCCCGGTCGACTTTCCTCCGCTCACCTATTACCAGCTCTGGCACGACATGACCCACGCCTCGGCCGCTGTGCGCTGGTTGCGCGAGCAGGTGCGCGATGTGGCGCGTGGCTTGCTAGACCTCTCCGCATGAAGTTTGCGCTCCTGGCTGACCTGCTGGATTTCACCGGCGACCCCGGCTTGTCGGACCGCCAGAGCACGCATGTGCGCTGGCGCCCCGGCCATTGGCTGCTGGTCGGCGACGACGGCCGCATCGCCGCCGTGCAGCCGCATGCGCCTGGCGACGATTGGCAAAAAATCGACCACAGTGGCCGTTTGCTGCTGCCGGGCTTCATCGACACCCATGTGCATTGCCCGCAGGTCGATGTGATCGCCAGCTGGGGCGCCGAGCTGCTGGACTGGCTCAACACCTACACCTTCCCGGCCGAAGCACGCCATGCCGACCCGGCTGTGGCCCAGGCGGCGGCGGCCTTGTTCACCGATGCGCTGCTGGCCCATGGCAGCACGGCGGCGGTGGTGTTCCCCACCGTGCATGTGGCCAGCGTGGACGCGCTGTTTGCCGCCGCCAGCCAGCGCGGCATGCAGATGGTGGCCGGCAAGGTGCTGATGGACCGCCATGCGCCCGACAACTTGCGTGACGACGTGGCGGGCGCCGACGCCGACTGCCGCGCCCTGATCGCGCGCTGGCATGGCCGCGGCCGCAATGCCTATGCGGTGACACCACGCTTTGCCGCCACCAGCACGCCGGCGCAGCTGGCCATGGCCGGCCGCCTGCTGGCCGAGCACCCGGGTGTCTACATGCAGACCCATGTGGCCGAAAACCGGGCCGAGGTGGCCTGGATCGCCGAGCTGTTCCCCGAGGCCCGCAGCTACCTGGATGTGTACGCCCGCCACGGCCTGCTGAACGAGCGCGCGGTGCTGGCGCACGGCATCTGGCTGGACGATGCCGACCGCGCCCTGCTGCAAGCCAGCGGCGCGCAGATCGCCTTCTGCCCGTCGTCCAACCTGTTCCTGGGCAGTGGCCTGTTCGGCTGGCAGCAGGCGGCGGCGGCGGGCGTGCAGGTCAGCCTGGCCAGCGACGTGGGCGGTGGCACCTCGCTGTGCATGCTGCGCACCCTGGCCGATGGCTACAAGGTGCAGGCCCTGGCTGGCAACCGCGTCACCGCCTGGGCACTGCTGCATGGCGCCACCCGTGCTGCGGCGCAAGCGCTGCGGCTGGGTGACGGCAGGGGCGCCATCGGCAGCCTGTCACCCGGTGCCATGGCCGATGTGTGCCTGTGGGATGTCGCGCTGGGCCCGGTGGCCCAGCGCCGCGACGCCTTGGCCCGCAGCTTGCATGAACGCATCTTTGCCTGGCTGACACTGGGCGACGAGCGCAACCTGGCCGAGACCTGGGTGGCCGGTGTGCGGCGCTACAGCCGCGCTGCAGCCAGCGCCCCGGTGCCTGCACCCGTTCCTAGAGAAGCCCAGCCGCATGCTCCGACTTGAACTCACCGGCATCAGCAAGCAGTACCCGGCGGTGCGCGCCAACGACGCGGTCCACCTGCGGGTGGCGCCGGGCCAGATCCATGCGGTCCTGGGTGAAAACGGCGCCGGCAAGAGCACGCTGATGAAGATCATCTACGGCGCGGTGCGGCCCGATGCCGGCAGCATGCGCTGGAACGGCGCGGCGGTGCAGATTGCCAACCCGCAGCAGGCCCGCGCGCTGGGCATCGCCATGGTGTTCCAGCATTTCTCGTTGTTCGACACCCTCAGCGCGGCCGAGAACGTCTGGCTGGGGCTGGACAAGGCCATGCGCCTGCCCGAGGTGACGGCGCGCATCCGCGCGGTGTCGACAGATTACGGCCTGGAAGTCGACCCGCTGCGCCCGGTGCACACCCTCAGCGTGGGGGAGCGCCAGCGGGTCGAGATCGTGCGCGCACTGCTGACCCAGCCGCAGTTGCTGATCCTCGACGAGCCCACCTCGGTGCTGACACCGCAGGCGGTGGACAAGCTCTTCGGCACGCTGCGCCAGCTGTCGGCCGAAGGCTGCAGCATCCTCTACATCAGCCACAAGCTCGACGAGATCCGGGCGCTGTGCCACCACTGCACGGTGTTGCGCGGCGGCAAGGTCACCGGTGAGGTCGACCCCACGCCAAGAGACCAATGCCAGCCTGTCCAGGCTGATGATCGGCAGCGCCCCGCCTGAGCTGGCGCACCGCCCGGCCCGGCCAGGTGCCACGGCGCTGGCGGTGCGCGGCCTGCACCTGGCCAAGCAGAACCCCTTCGGCACCAGCCTGGCGGACATGGCGCTGGAGCGTGCGCGCCGGCGAGATCCTCGGCATTGCCGGTGTGTCGGGCAACGGCCAGCAAGAGCTGATGGCCGCGCTGTCGGGCGAAGACCCGCGTGCGCCGGCCGGCAGCGTGCAGCTGTTCGGGCAGGACATCGCCGCGCTGTCGCCGCGCCACCGCCGCCACCTGGGCCTGCACTTCGTGCCCGAAGAGCGCCTGGGCCGCGGCGCCGTGCCGGCGATGAGCCTGGCCGACAACACCTTGCTGACCCGCACCGAGGCCGTGTCGCGCAGCGGCTGGATCGACACCGGCGCGGTGCGGCAACTGGCGGCGCGGCTGATCAGCAGCTACAAGGTCAAAGCCGGCGGCCCTGGCGCCATGGCCAAGAGCCTGTCGGGTGGCAACCTGCAGAAGTTCATCGTCGGCCGCGAGATCGATGCCAAGCCCAAGCTGCTGATCGTCAGCCAGCCCACCTGGGGTGTGGATGTGGGCGCGGCCGCACAGATCCGCGGTGCCTTGCTGCAACTGCGTGATGCCGGCTGTGCGGTGCTGGTGGTCAGTGAAGAGCTCGATGAATTGTTCGAGATCAGCGACCGGCTGCAGGTCATCGCCGCCGGCCGCCTGTCACCCAGCGTGGCGGTGGCCGACGCCACCGTGGCGATGATCGGCGCCTGGATGTCGGGCCTGTGGCCGGGGGGCGCCGCGCCGGCCAGCGCCGATCCGCTGGCCGCGACGGGGGTGGTCCATGCTGCGGCTTGAAGCACGCGCCGCGCCGTCGCTGCCCTTTGCCTGGGCGTCGCCGGTCATTTCATTGGCCATCACCATCGTGGTGGCCAGCATCCTGTTCATGGCCCTGGGCAAGGACCCGGTGCGCAGCTTGTCGGTGTTCCTGATCGAACCCTTCAACGGCCTGCGGGCGCTGACCGAACTGGGCCTGAAAGCCACGCCGCTGATCCTGTGCAGCCTGGGCCTGGCGCTGTGCTTTCGCAGCAATGTCTGGAACATCGGCGCCGAGGGCCAGTACCTGCTGGGCGCCATCGCTGCCGGCGGCCTGGCGCTGTGGATCACCGAGCAGCAGATCGGCATGCAGCGCTGGGCCTTTGTGCCGCTGGCGGTGATCGCCGGTGCGCTGGGCGGGGCTTGTTGGGCAGCCATCGTGGCGCTGCTGCGCGACCGCTTCAATGCCAACGAGATCCTGGTCAGCCTGATGCTGGTCTATGTGGCCAACCTGCTGCTCAGCTGGCTGGTGTTCGGCCCCTGGAAGGACCCCAAGGGCTTCAACTTTCCGCAGAGCATGGCCTTTGCCGATGGCGCGGCCATGCCGCGCATCCTGACCGGCATGCGGCTGCACTGGGGCTTTGTGCTGGCGCTGCTGGCGGCCGTGGGCATGTGGCTGTTCATGGCCCGCATCTACCTGGGCTGGCAGATGCAGGTGGGTGGCCTGGCGCCGGCCGCAGCGCGCTATGCCGGCTTTTCCAGCCGGCGTGCGCTGTGGACCGCGCTGCTCACTTCGGGCGGGCTGGCCGGTGTGGCCGGCGCCTTCGAGGTGACCGGGCCGATGGGCCAGCTCACACCTTATGTGTCCAACAACTACGGCTTCACCGCCATCATCGTGGCCTTTGTCGGCCGGCTGCATCCGCTGGGCTGTGTCTTCGGCAGCCTGCTGCTGTCGACCTTCCTGATCGGTGGTGAACTGGCGCAAAGCCGGGTCGGCCTGCCGTCGGCGCTGTCGGGCGTGTTCCAGGGCGTGCTGCTGTTCTCGCTGCTGGCCTGCGACACGCTGATCCACTACCGGTTGCGCTGGGCGGCTGCGCCGCGTGCTGCGGGGGCCGCATGAACGAGACCGCGCTGCTGATCGCCGCCATGCTGGCCGCCGGCACCCCGCTGGCGATTGCCGGCCTGGGCCTGCTGATCAACGAAAAAGCCGGCGTGCTGAACCTGGGCGCCGAGGGCATGCTGCTGCTGGGCGCGGTGGGCGGTTTTGCCGTGGCCTTCCACACCGGCAGCACCGCCCTGGCGCTGCTGGGCGGTGCGGCGGCGGCGGCCGTGCTGGCGCTGGTGTTCGGCTGGCTGGTGATCTGGATCAACGCCAACCAGTACGCCACCGGCCTGGCCGTCAGCCTGTTCGGCGGGGGCTTCTCGGCCTTTGTGGGTGCGCGCTATGTCGGGCAGAAGCTGGGGCCGCCGGTCAACCATGCCATCCCGCTGCTGGCCGACATCCCCTTTGTGGGCCCGGCGCTGTTCCGCCACCACCCCATGGTCTACCTGACCCTGGTGGCGGTGGTGGCGCTGTCGTGGTTCTTCTACCGCACCCGGGCCGGCCTGGTGGTGCGCGCCGTGGGCGAATCGCCCGAGGCGGCGCATGCGCTGGGCTACCAGGTGCGCCTGCTGCGCCTGGCGGCGGTGGCCTGCGGTGGCGCGCTGTGTGGTGTGGCGGGGGCCTACCTGTCGACGGTCTACACCCCGCTGTGGGTCGAAGGCATGGTGGCCGGGCGTGGCTGGATTGCGCTGGCACTCACCGTGTTCGCCACCTGGCGGCCGCTGCGCATCCTGGCCGGTGCCTACCTGTTTGGCGGCGTCACCATGCTGCAGTTGCACCTGCAGGGCATGGGTGTGCAGATCCCCAGCCAGTTCCTCAGCATGCTGCCCTATGTGGCCACCATCGTGGTGCTGGTGCTGATCTCGCGCAACCCGGTCTGGCTGCGTGCGAACATGCCGGCCTCGCTGGGCAAGCCCTTTTTTCCGGGTGGCTGAAACACTGTCAGCCACCGCGCCAAGTTTCTGTTTGATCCACCACCTGGAGTTGCGATGACCGACCAATCCAAGCGCCGATTGATGCAATTGGCTGCCCTGTCCACCCTGAGCGCGGCAGCCCTGCTGGCGGGCTGCGGCAAGAAAGAAGAGCCGCCCGCGCCAGTGGCCGCTGCGCCCGCCTCGGCGCCGCCACCGCCGGCCGCCGAGCCGCTGAAGATCGGCTTCATCTACGTCGGCCCGGTCGGCGACGCTGGCTGGACCTTTGCCCACGACAACGGCCGCAAGGCCATCGAGGCCAAGTTCGGCGACAAGATCAAGACCAGCTTCGTCGAGAAGGTGCCCGAGGGCCCCGACGCCGAGCGGGTGATCCGCGACCTGGTGGCCCAGGGCAACAAGCTGATCTTCGCCACCAGCTTCGGCTTCGGTGACGCGATGGAGAAGGTCGCCAAGGACCACCCCGAGGTGTACTTCGAGCATGCCACCGGCTTCAAGACCGCGCCCAACCTGGCGGTGTACGAGGCCCGCTTCTATGAAGACGCCTACATGGCCGGCATCGTCGCTGGCGGCATGACCAAGAGCAACACCCTGGGCTTCGTCGGCTCCTTCCCCATCCCCGAGGTGATGCGCAACCTCAACGCCTACTTGCTGGGCGCCCAGAGCGTGAACCCCAAGACCAAGCTCAAGGTGGTGTGGGTCAACACCTGGTTCGACCCGCCCAAGGAAAGCGAAGCCGCCACCACGCTGATGAACGGCGGTGCCGACGTGCTGCTGCAGAACACCGATTCCACCGCCGTGCTGCAGGCTGCTGAAAAAGCCGGCAAGTTCGCCTTTGGCTGGGACAGCGACATGAGCGCCGCCGCACCTGCGGCCCACCTGGGGTCGGCGGTGCTGAACTGGGGCGTGTACTACGAAAAGGTGGTGGGCGACGTGCTGGACAAGAAGTGGGCCAGCGGCAGCACCAAGTGGGGCACCAAGGAAGGCATGAACGACTTCATCAAGACGCCCGACACCGTGCCCGAGCCCATCCGCGCCAAGGTGGACGCGGTCAAGGCCGGCCTGAAGGACGGCAGCTTTGCCGTCTTCAAGGGCCCGCTGTCGGACAACACCGGCAAGGAAGTGCTGGCCAAGGACGTGGTCGGTGACGACGCCTGGAAGGGCGGCGTCAACTTCTACATCAAGGGCGTCGAAGGCAAGCCGCCGTCAGGCAAGTGATGGACCTGCCGGTCGAGCACCGGCATTGGCACCCGGTGGCGCTTGGCCACTGCGGTGGGCACCGCGCCGCTGGCCGTGCAGTTGCTGGACCAGCCGCTGGTGCTGTGGCGTGACGCCGCCGGCACGCTGCAGGCCTGGGCCGACCGCTGCCCGCACCGGGGCGCCGCGGCTCAGCCTGGGCTGCGTGCACCGCGACGCCGGTGGTGCCCAGCTGGAATGCCCCTACCACGGCTGGCGCTTTGCCAGCAGTGGCCAGGTGCTGCTGGTGCCGGCCTTGCCCGACTTCACGCCGCCGGCCAGCCACCAGGCCACGGTGCACCACTGCAGCGAGCGCTACGGCCTGGTCTGGGTGCGCCTGGCCGACCAGGGTGAAGCGGCCCCACCGGCCTTTGCGGCCGAAGACGAGCCGCGCCTGCGCAAGCTCAACTGCGGCCCCTACGACGTGGCCAGCAGTGCGCCGCGCGTCGTCGAGAACTTTCTCGACATGGCGCACTTCGGCTTTGTGCATGAACACTGGCTGGGCGACCGTGCCCACACCGCCCTGGCGCCTTACCAGGTGCAGGCCACGCCCACCGGCTTGCTGGCCACCCAGTGCCTGGCCTGGCAGCCCAAGAGCAGCGTGCAGGCCCAGACCGGCGCAATGGTCGAATACACCTACGAGGTGAACGCGCCCTACACCGCGGTGCTGACCAAGCTGCCCGACCCGGCCAGTGTGGCGCTGGCCGGCTTCCGCGAGTCGATCGCGCTGTTTGTCTGCCCGCGTCACGCCGGAATCCTGCCGGGTCTGGTTCCGCCTGGCGATGACCGACTTTGACTCACCTGACGCCGCGCTCCAGGCCTTCCAGCACACCATCTTCAGCCAGGACCAGCCGGTGCTGGAGTCGCAAAGCCCCAAGCGCCTGCCGATCAGCGACCAGGCGCCGGTGCAGGAACTGCACAGCGCCGCCGACCGCAGCGCCAGCGCCTACCGGCGCCACTTGCGGGCGCTGGGCATCACCCACGGCGTGTGCTGACACCGGCCCCCACCCAACCGCCAACCCCTGCGCCGCCAACCCCCGCACTGCCAACCCCACACCGCCATGTCTTTGCACCAGACCCCCAGCCTGCCCGCCGATCTGCCTGCCCACCTGCCCGCCGACCTGCCGCGCTCGCGGCTGCTGGCCTTGCTGCAAGCCGCGCCCAAGGCCGAGCTGCACATCCACATCGAAGGCTCGCTGGAGCCCGAGCTGATCTTCGCGCTGGCGCAGCGCAACCAGCTGCCCCTGGCCTACCCCAGTGTGGACGCGCTGCGTGCGGCCTATGCCTTCAGCGACCTGCAGAGCTTTCTCGACATCTACTACGCCGGCGCCAGCGTGCTGCTGCACGAGGCGGATTTCTTCGACATGGCCTGGGCCTACTTCCAGCGCGCCGCGGCCGACCACGTGGTGCATGCCGAGCTGTTCTTCGACCCGCAGACCCACACCGAGCGCGGCGTCGACATCGGCGTGGTGATCGGCGGCCTGCACCGTGCCTGCCAGCAGGCGCAGGCCCAGCTGGGCATCAGCGCCAGCCTGATCCTGTGCTTTCTGCGCCACCTGGACGAAGCCAGCGCCATCGCCACGCTGGCGGCGGCCATGCCCTACCGCGACAAGTTCATCGGCGTGGGCCTGGACAGCAGCGAACGTGGCCACCCGCCCGAGAAGTTCGCCCGCGTCTTTGCCCAGGCCCGCGCGGCCGGCCTGCAGCTGGTGGCGCATGCCGGTGAAGAAGGCCCGCCGGCCTACATCGAAAGTGCGCTGGACGTGCTGCAGGTCGAGCGCATCGACCACGGCGTGCGCTGCACCGAGAGCCCGGCCCTGGTGGCAGCGGCTGGCTGCCAGCCGCATGCCGCTGACGGTGTGCCCGCTGTCGAACGTCAAGCTCTGCGTCTTTCCGACCCTGGCCGACCACAACCTGCCGGCGCTGCTGGCGGCCGGCCTGTGCGCCACCGTCAACAGCGACGACCCGGCCTACTTCGGCGGCTACATGAATGCCAACCTGGTGGCCACCTTCGAGGCCTTGCCGCAGCTGGGCGTGGCCGAGGCCTGGCAACTGCTGCACAACAGCTTTGAGGCCAGCTTTGCCAGTCCGGCGCAAAAGGCGGGCTGGGCGGCACAGCTGGCGGCTGCATTCGCGGCGGCCTGAGCCGGCCTGCAAGCACCTGCAGCAGCAGCCGCGCGGTGCTGGCGCGGCGCGCCCGGGCTCAGCGCAGGCGCACCCAGCGCAGTTCCAGCGTGTCGTTCGGCCAGGGTGTCACCTGCACCCGGGTGGCCATGGCCCAGTTCAGCGTGCGCCGGTACAGCGGCAGCAGCGGCAGGTCGTCGTGGATGCGCTGCAGCGCCACGCCCACCCGGGCGCGCCGGCGGGTGGTGTCGGGTTCGGTGCGCACCGCGTCGATCAGCGCATCGAGCTGCGGGTCGCTGTAGCGCCCGGCATTGAAGGTGCCACCGCCGGCGGGGTCGAAGCTGCGGAACAAGCCGTTGAGCGTGCTCCAGGCATCGGTCTGGGGCGACCAGCCGAATTCCATGAAGCTGGCCGTGCCCTGGCTGAGCTTGGGGAAAAACTGGTTGGTCGGTGAACTGCGCAGCTGGGTGCGGATGCCCACCTGGCTGAGCATCGCCGCCGCCGCCTGGCACACCGCCTCGCGCCAGCTGATGTTGACGCAGTCCAGCGTGACGCGAAAAACCGCCGGGGTAGCCGGCCTCGGTGAGCAGGCGGCGCGCGCGGGCGGGGTCGAAGGGCAGGCGGCGGTCCAGCTCCGGCAGGTGGCCGTCGACCAGCGGCGAGACCAAGCTGCCGGTGGGCGTGCCCTGGCCGCGCAGCACCTTCTGCACGATCAGGTCGACGTTGACGGCATGCGCCACGGCCTGGCGCACGCGCCGGTCCTTGAAGGGGTTGCGGCCCGGTCACGTCACTGCCGGCCAGGCTCGTCCCGGGCCTGGTCGAAGCCCAGGTACTGGGTGCCCAGGTCGGTGGTCGAGACGATGCGCAGCCGGGTGTCGCGCTGCAGGCGCTGCACATCCTGGAACGGCGGGTCCAGCACCAGGTCGACCTCGCCCGAGGTCAGCGCGGCCAGCCGGGTGGCGTCGCTGCGGATGGTCAGGAAGGTGGCCGCCGCCAGGTTGCCGGTGCGTGCATCGCTGCGGCCCCACCAGGCGTCGTGCCGCACCAATTGCACCTGGATGTCGGGCTGGTAGGCCAGCAGCTTGAACGGCCCGGTGCCGTTGGCGTTGCGCACCGCATGGGTTTCCTGCTTGCCGTTGAAGTCCTGCGCCTTCTCCACCCCATGCTGCTGGCACCAGGCCTGGCTCATCATGGCCACCAGCAGCAGCTTTTCGGGCAGCACCGCGTCGGGCGCATCCAGCTGGATGTCGATGGTCAAGGCATCCACTTTCTTCAGCCCGGTGATGCCCTGCAGGGTGAAGGCACGCTGCGAGCTGGGGCCCTGGGCCCGCTGGATCGAGAAGATCGCGTCGTCGGCGCTGAAGCTGCTGCCGTCGTGGAATTTCACGCCGCTGCGCAGGTGGAAGCGCCAGCGTGGTCGGGCCGGTCATCTGCCAGCGGGTGGCCAGCGCGGGTTCGAGCTTGAAGTCGGCGTCGCGGTTGACCAGGGCGTCATGCACCTGGAAGGCCACGCGCGAGTGGTACAGCAGGGCCAGCGCATGCGGGTCCATGGTCTGCGGATCGAAGGCGCTGGCAATGCGCAGGGCCCCTGCTGCCGGCCCGGCCGCCCGCACCACCTGGGGCAGCAGCAGCGCTGCAGCCAAGAGGCAGGCCCAGGCCCAGCCAGATGACCATGCCTCCACGCTGGCGGCCAGCCGCTGGCCCGGCGCAGTGAAGCCCGGCGCAGCGAAGCCCGTCAACAGGCCGCGCGGGTGGGTGGGGGCAGGGCAGCAGTGCATGGTGGTGGGTGTTGTCTGGCGGGTGCGGTGTGGCGGGTGCGGTGTGGCGGGTGCGGTGTGGCGGGCGTGGTCTGGCGGCCGTGGTCTGGCGGTCGCCTGTGGCGTGTCTGGCGCCTGCCTGGGCGGAGCGCAGCGCTTGTCTGCACGCCGCGTTCGGCCGGTCGATTGTGTGCCGCAGCGCTGCTGTCGGCCGCAGCTGCTGCCTCGGCGGTGGCACTGCTAACCTCGTGCCATGCCGATTGCTGCCTCCTTCCGCCTGCCCTGGCTGCAGCGCCTGTGGCCCTGGGTGGCGGTGCTCAGTCCGGCCACCTGGCGTGCCGATGCACTGGCCGGCCTGCTGGGTGCGCTGTTGGTGCTGCCGCAAGGCATCGCCTTTGCCGCGCTGGCCGGTCTGCCGCCCGCCATGGGCCTGGCGGCTGCCGCCTTGCCCTGTGCGGTGGCGGCGCTGGCAGGCTCCAGCCGGCAAGTGATGTCGGGCCCGTCCAACGCCACTGCTTTGGCGATGGGGGCGATGCTGGTGCCCTTGGCTGCCGGCGATGTGGGCCTGCTGCTGCCATTGGCCCTGGCGCTGACGCTGCTGGTGGGCCTGATGCAGACCGGCCTGGCCGTGGCCCGGCTGGGCACGCTGGCCAACTTCATTTCACCGTCGGTGATGCTGGGCTTCACCACCGGTGCGGCCGCGCTGATCGGCTGGTATGCCGCAGCAGGCCTGATGGGTGCCGCAGGCCGGGCCACGCCGCTGCAGGCCTGGGCGCAGGGTGTGTCGGAATCGGCCTTGCTGGTGGGTGGCATCACGCTGGTGGCCGCCGCGGCAGGCCGGCGCTGGTGGCAGCGCGGGCCCTATCTGTTGCTGGCGCTGTTGCTGGGCACCGTGGCGGGCTGGTGGCTGACCCAGTACCCGCTGACCGGGCCCCTGCCACTGCGGGTGGGCAGCCCACCGTCAGCGCTGCCGCAGTGGCGCTGGCCCTGGGAAGACGCTGCCCGCCTGGTGCCGCTGGCGCCTGCCTTGCTGCAGGCGGCGCTGGCCTTGGGCATCGTCGCCATGGGCCAGTCGATCGCAATTGCCAAGACGCTGGCCGCCCGCACCGGCGACGCACTGGACGCCAACCGTGAATGCCTGGGCCAGGGTCTGGGCAACCTGGCGGCCGCCTGCAGTGGCGGCATGGTGGTGTGTGGATCGCTCAACCGGTCGGTGCCCAACCTGGAGGCGGGCGCCCGCACACCGCTGGCGGCGGTGGCCTCGGCGGTGATCTTGGTGGCCCTGGTGGCGCTGGCCGGGCCGGTGCTGGCCTGGATCCCGCTGGCCGCCGTCAATGCGCTGTTGGTGGTGGTGGCCTGGTCGCTGTTCGACCAGGCGGCCTGGCGCCATCTGTGGCGCAACGACGCCAGCGAATTTGCCATCGCCCTGACCACCGCGCTGGCCACGGTGACGGTGCAGCTGGAGATGGCGGTGCTGGCCGGTGTGCTGCTGTCGCTGGTGGTCTACCTGTACCGCAGCGCCCGGCCGGCGTTGCGCACCATGGGCTTTGACCGCATGGGCGCGACCCGGCCGTTTGTGGTGCTGGGTGCTGTGGGTGAGCCGGCTGCGCCGCCCGCAGGCGCCTTGCCCGAGTGCCCGCAGCTCAAGCTGCTGCGCATGGAGGGGTCGGTGTGGTTTGGCGCCGTGGCCCATGTGTCCGACCGCCTGCGCAGTTTGCGCGACCAGGCTGCGGCCAGCCCCGAAGGCCAGCGCCACCTGCTGGTGATGGCCAAGAGCATGAACACCATCGACATGGCGGCCGCCGAGCTGTGGGAGACCGAGCGCAGGCGCCGGGCCGAGCTGGGCGGCGCGCTGTATTTCCACCGGCCGCGGCCCCAGGTGCTGGCGCTGTGGCAGCGCACCGGCTTCCTGCAGCGCCTGGGTGCCGACCATGTCTTCCCTGACAAGCAGCGGGCCATCGCCAGCATCGTGCCCCTGCTCGATGACGCGGTGTGCAGCCGCTGCCGGCACCGCGTGTTTGCCGAATGTGCGTCGCGCCCTGGGGCAGGCATCGACGCGGTGATCTGAGCCGTTGCGGTCAGCGGGCGGCCGGGGTCACAAGAAAACGCCGGGCCGCCCCAAGTTTTCTTGCGCCCCCGTGGGGGGCCGGGACGGGCAAGGCCCGGCCCTTGCGGGTGGTCGTCGCCCGCCCACTCAGTACGCGCCCGCGCCCAGCTTGAAGGAGCCGACCACGCCGGCCAGCGCGGCGGCCTGGCTTTGCAGCGCGCCTGCGGCAGCGGCCGACTCTTCGACCAGGGCCGCGTTCTGCTGGGTCGCCTGGTCCATCTGCGCCACGGCGCGGTTGACTTCCTCGATGCCCTCGCTCTGCTGCGCGCTGGCGCCGGTGATTTCGCCAATGATGTCGCTGACCCGCTTCACGCTCGTCACCACATCGCGCATGGTGTTGCCGGCCTCGTCGACCAGCCGGGTGCCGGCTTCCACCTCGTCGACCGACTGGCCGATCAGCGTCTTGATCTCCTTGGCCGCCGCTGCACTGCGCTGCGCCAGGCTGCGCACTTCGGTGGCGACCACCGCAAAGCCGCGGCCCTGCTCACCGGCACGGGCGGCTTCCACCGCCGCGTTCAGCGCCAGGATGTTGGTCTGGAAGGCGATGCCGTCGATGACGCCGATGATGTCGACCACCCGGCGTGAGGACACATTGATCGCGCCCATGGTGTCGACCACCCGGGCCACTGCCTCGCCGCCCTTGGCCGCCACGCTGGACGCGCTGGCCGCCAGCGCGTTGGCCTGCTGCGCACTGGCCGAGTTCTGCTTGACCGTGACGGTCAGCTCTTCCATCGACGAGGCGGTCTGCTGCAGCGAGCTGGCCTGCTGCTCGGTGCGCACGCTCAGGTCCATGTTGCCGCTGGCGATCTCGGCGGTGGCCGTGGCAATGCTGTCGGTGCCGGCGCGCACCTGGCCGACGATCTGGAACAGGTTGTCGCGCATGGTCTTCATCGCAAACAGCAGGCTGCTCTGGTCGCCGGGCTGGATCTGCACGTCGGCACTGAGGTCGCCGACTGCGATGCGCCCGGCCACCGCTGCGGCATAGGTGGGCTCGCCACCCAGTGCAACCAGCACCCAGCGGGTCAGTGCAAACGCCACACCCAGGCCAGCCAGCATGGCCACCGCCAGCACGCCGTACAGGCCGGCCGTGGCCCGCTGGTAGTCGCGCTCGGCGGTCTGCACGCCGCCGGCCAGCTGCTTGCCTTCGTGGTCGATGAAGGTTTTCCAGGCGTTGATGTAGACCGTCTGCAGCGCATTGGTCTCGGTGAACATCAAGGCCACGGCCTTGTCATGGTGGCCCGCCTTCTTCAGCTCCAGCACCTGGTTGCGGCTTTTGCCGTAAGCGGCGCGCCGGGCCTTGACATCGGCCAACAGGGCTTTTTCTTCGTCGGTGCGCAGCATTGGCTCCAGGGCGGCGACGTTGTCATTGACGGCCTTGACGGTGGACAGCAGCGCGGCATGCGCTGCAGCCAGCGACTGGGCATCGGCGTCGGGCCGGCCTTCGGAGGTGACGATGTAGGCAAAGGCCCGTGCATAGTCGTAGGCCTCGCGGATGTTGCCGTTGGCGATGTCGCTCTTGGGCAAGACCTCGCTGGTGACGACACGGAAGCTGTCCATCACCGCACGCAAGGCGGCCGCACCGCCCACGGCAATGCTGGCGGCCAGCAGCAGCACCACGCCAAAGCTCAAGCCGAGCCGGGTTCCCAATTTCAGATGCATGGTTGATCTCTCTGCGCGCTGGGCACTGGCCTGTTGTTCGGGTCGTCGCCACTGCACACTGCGTCACGCCGTTCCCTGGTTTCGGCGCCGGCGGCCGGAACTTGATGCCTGCCTGCCGGTTGACTGGCTGGCTGGCGTGCTGTCCTGGGCCTGCTGCGTGGCTGCCGTGGGCCGGCGGTACCATCGGTCGCCCGCCCTGGTGATCCCTCCCTACCGATGCCTGAAGACACCGCCACCGCCGACGCACTGGGCATGCGCCTGGCGCTCGACCAGGCGCTTGAACGCCCAGCTGGCGGGCGAGGTGCCGGTCGGCGCGGTCATCCTGCAGCCTGGCACCCAGGGGCCGCAATTGCTGGCCACCGGCTACAACCGGCCCATCACCACCCACGACCCCACCGCCCATGCCGAGATCGTGGCGCTGCGCCATGCCGCCCAGCTGCTGCAGAACTACCGCCTGCCCGCCTGCACGCTGTATGTGACGCTGGAGCCCTGTGCCATGTGCGCCATGGCCTTGCTGCACGCTCGCTTCCAGCGGGTGGTGTTTGCCGCCAGCCGACCCCAAGACCGGCGCCGCCGGTTCGGTGCTCAACCTGTTTGCCGAGCCGCGGCTGAACCACCACACCACCCTGGTGGGCGGGGTGCTGGCCGAACCGGCGGCCGCCTGCTGCGGCAGTTCTTTGCCGAACGCCGCGCCCAGCAGCGGGCCGCAGCGCGATGCACTGCGGGCCGCCGGGCAGCCGCCACCGCATCCACCAGCGCCACCGGCGAAGCCGGCCATCCCCGTGGGTGAGACCACCGAGTTGCACCACCGCCCGGCCCGCCGATCCGCCGACCACCAGGCACCCCATGAGCCAGCCCAACACCCTGCATGTCTACGCACCCGCCGGGGTCGAACTGCGCAGCGCCGCGCTCAAGCTGGCCCGCCGGCGCCTGGCTGCCCTGGGCTTCACGGTGACGCCTGGATGCCAGCGTGCGCGGTCGCCACCAGCGCTTTGCCGGCGACGACGAGCGCCCGCCTGGCCGCCATCCACCGCGTGGCCGAGGCAGCGCCGTCGGTGGCCCTGGCCTGCCGCGGCGGCTACGGCCTCAGCCGACTGCTCGACCAGCATCGACTGGCCGCTGCTGGCGCGGGCGGCGGAACGTGGCACGCGCTGGGTGGGCCACAGCGACATCACCGCGCTGCAGCTGGGCCTGCTGGCCCACACCGGTGCCACCAGTTGGCAAGGCCCGATGGCCTGTGACGACTTCGGCCGCAGCGACGACGCCGGCGGCACCGACGAGGTGACCGTGGGCTGCTTCACCGAGGCCATGTCGGGCGAGCTGGAGGCGGTGGGCTTTCGCACCGAGGCCGGCTTCGACGGGCTGGACGTGCGCGGCAAGCTGTGGGGCGGCAACCTGACGATGCTGCTCAGTCTGCTGGGCACGCCGCACTGGCCCAAGGTGAAGGGCGGCGTGCTGTTCCTGGAAGACGTCAACGAACACCCCTACCGGGTCGAGCGCATGCTGCTGCAATTGCACCAGGCCGGCGTGCTGGCGCAGCAGAAGGCGGTGCTGCTGGGCGATTTCAGCGGCTGGCGCAAGAGCCCGCTGGACCGCGGCTACACCCTCAAGACCGCTGTGGCCCAGCTGCGCAGCGTCTGCGCCACGCCCATCCTCACCGGCCTGCCCTTCGGCCATGTGCCCACCAAGCTGACCCTGCCGGTGGGCGCCCGGGTGCAGTTGCTGGTGCAGGGGCGGGATGTGCTGGTCGGCTGGTAGGCTCACTGCCTGGGGCTTGGTCTTGTCGGCGGCGGCCGTGGCGCGTGCTGGGGGTGCAGTCGGGGTGGTTGTGTTGAGCAAGCGGGATGGCGGTGCGCGAAGCGGGGCAGCGGGTGCGGGTGCGGATGTGCGTGCGGCTGCGGGGGGCTGCGTGTGCGGCTGCGTGTGCGGCCGTGTGTCTGGATCGGGGTGCACCCCGCCTGGCGCCCGGCTGGGCGGTGCTGGCGCTGGCCCTGGTCCTGATCTGGGCCCTGACCGGCTGCAACAACAACCCCTACCCGCTGGGCGCCGAGCGCGAGAACACGCTGTTCTATTCCTTCGACGAGCGCTCGCCGCGCTACCTGGACCCGACCGCGTCGTACTCCAACCCCGAGTCGGCCTACACCATGCAGGTCTACGACCCGCCCTATGGCTACCACTACCTGAAGCGGCCCTACGCGCTGGTGCCCAAGTCGGCGGCGGCGGTGGCCAAGCCGCGCTACCTGGACAAGAACGGCCAGCCCCTGCCCGACGACGCGCCGGGCGAGCAGATCGCCGAGAGCGTGTACGACGTGCCCATCCGCCCCGGCATGCGCTACCAGCCGCACCCGGCGTTTGCGGTCGATGCGCAGGGCAACTACCTCTACCACAGCGACAAGCCGCTGAGCGCCGCCGCGCTGGGCGACCGCCGCTCGCCCTGGGACTTTGCGCACCAGGGCACACGCGAGGTGGTGGCCGAAGACTTTGTCTATGCGCTCAAGCGCCATGCCACCACCCGCATCGAGGCGCCGGTGTATGCGGTGTTTGCCGAGTACGTGATCGGCCTGAAGGACTACGCCGCGCTGGTCAAGCGCGAAGACGCCAAGCTGCTGGCCGGCCTGCCCGACGACCTGCGCGACAAGCCCTTCCTCGACTTCCGCCGCTGGCCGCTGGCCGGCGCCACCGCGCCCGAGAAGCACCTGCTGCGCATCCGGCTGAAGGGCAAGTACCCGCAGTGGAACTACTGGATGGCGCTGCCCTTCACCGCGCCTCGTGCCCTGGGAGGCCGACGCCTTCTATGCCCAGCCCGGCATGAACGAGGCCGGCCTGAGCCTGAACCAGTGGCCGGTGGGCACTGGCGCCTTACATGATGAAGGAGTTCGTGCGCGACCGCCGCCATGTGCTGGTGCGCAACCCCAACTACCGCGACGACCGCTACCCCTGCGAGGGCATGCCGGGCGACCGCGAGGCCGGCCTGCTCGACGACTGCGGCAAGCCCATGCCCTTCATCGACAAGCTCTACGTCACGCATCGAGAAGGAAAAGGTGGCGCGCAAGGAGAAGTTCAAGCAGGGCTACCTGGACGTGCCCGAGATCGAGCGGCCCGAGTGGGGCGTGGACTTCCGCAACGACGCCGACGATTCCGACGCTGTGGCGGCGCTTGTTCAAGGCGCGCGGCTTCCAGTTCCCGCTGATGACCGACATCAGCAACTGGTACCTGGGCTTCAACATGCTGGACCCGGTGGTGGGCGCGGGTGCCACGCCCGAGCAGGCCGAGAAGAACCGCAAGCTGCGCCAGGCCCTGGCCATCGTGATCGACTATGAAGAAGGCTATGGCCGCATCTTCAAGCACAAGGGCGGCGTGGCGGCGCACAGCCCGTTGCCGCCGGGCCTGTTCGGCTCGCGCGAAGGGCAGGGCAGCTTCCACAACCCGGTGACGCACAAGCTGGTGGACGGCAAGGTGGTGCGGCGCAGCGGTCGACGAAGCCAAGGTGCTTGCTGGCCGAGGCCGGCTACCCGGCGGGCGCGATGCGCTGAGCGGCAAGCCGCTGGTGCTGAACTACGACTTCCAGCGCGCGGTGACGCCCGAGTTCAAGAGTGAAAACGACTGGATGGTCAAGCAGTTCGCCAAGCTGGGCATCCAGCTGGAGGTGCGCGCCACCGACTTCAACCAGTACCAGGACAAGACGCTCAAGGGCAAGCACCAGATCTACTGGGCCGGCTGGCTGGCCGACTACCCGGACGCCGAGAACTTCAGCTTCCTGCTCTATGGCCCGAATTCCAAGAGCAAGAACAACGGCGAAAACGTCAGCAACTACCAGAACGCCGAATACGACGCGCTGCACCGCCAGGTGCAGATGCTCGACGACGGCCCGGCCAAGCAGGCCGCGCTCGACCGCATGGTGGCCATCGTGCAGCAGGACGCGCCCTGGGCCTTTGGCTACTTTCCCTTTGGCGGCCTGGCCTTCCAGCAGTGGGTGCACAACGGCAAGCCCAGCATCCTGATCCGCGACATGGCCAAGTACTACCGGGTCGATGCTGCGCAGCGCACGGCCATGCAGGCCGCAATGGAACGCACCGGTGCGCTGGCCGCTGGCCGCTGGTGGCGCTGGCCGCTGCTGGTGCTGGTGTGGGCCATGCGCCGCAGCGTGCGCCAGCGCGAGACCGCCACCGCCCGGCGCCGTGTTCCTGCCTGACGCGGGCCTGGCGCTGACCTGAAGTACCCGAGACCGAGACGATGTTCCGCTTCATCCTGCGCCGCATGGGCTATGGCCTGCTGATCCTGATCGGCGTGAACCTGCTCACCTTCTTCCTGTTCTTCACCGTCAACACGCCCGACGACATGGCGCGGCTGAACATCGGCGGCAAGCGCATCACCCAGGAGCAGATCGACAAGTGGAAGGCCGAGCGCGGCTACGACCGCCGCTGTACTACAACGCCGGCGGCCGAAGGCAGCGACGAAGATCACCCGCACCGTGCTGTGGGAGCGCAGCGTGTCGCTGATGCTGCTGGACTTCGGCCGCAGTGATTCGGCGCGCTCCACCGACATCGGCCACGAGGTGGCCACCCGCATGGGCGTCAGCCTGCAGCTGGCGCTGCCGCTGTTCATCTTGCAGCTCATCGTCAGCGTCAGCTTCTCGCTGATGCTGGTGTACTTCCGCCACAGCCGCATCGATTTCTGGGGCGTGGTGCTGTGCGTGCTGATGCTGTCGATCTCCAGCCTGTTCTACATCATCGTCGGCCAGTTCTTCTTCTCGCGGGTGCTGCGCCTGGTGCCGATCTCGGGCTTTGCCGAGGGGCTGGATGCGGTGCGCTTCCTGGTGCTGCCGATCTTCCTGAGCCTGCTGGCGCGGCTGGGCGGCGAGGCGCGGCTGTACCGGGCGATGTTCCTGGAGGAGATCGGCCGCGACTATGTGCGCACCGCGCGCGCCAAGGGCCTGAGCGAATCGGTGGTGCTGTTCCGCCATGTGCTGAAGAACGCGCTGATCCCCATCATCACCAGTGCCGGCGCCTACCTGCCCTATGTCTTCATGGGCAGCCTGGTGTTCGAAAGCTTCTTCGGCATTCCGGGGCTGGGCGCCTTTGTCATCGAGGCCATCTCGGGCCAGGACTTCGCCATCGTGCGCACCATGGTGTTCCTGGGTGCGGCGCTGTACATCGCCAGCAACGTGCTGATCGACATTGCCTACACCTGGGTCGACCCCCGCGTGCGGCTGGCCTGAGGCGGGGATTGGCATGGGTTTCAAGTTCGTCATTCTCTGGACCGATGTGGCGCTGTGGCTGCTGTTTGCCGCCATCGCCGGCTACGGCATCCGCGTGGCGCGGCACGACCACCTGCGCGCCACCTGGCGCCGCGTGCTGCGCGATGCGCCGGCCCTGTGCTCGGCGCTGATCCTGGGCTTGTTCGTGGTGGTGACCCTGCTCGACAGCCTGCACTTCCGCCGCGCGCTGCCGGCCACCGACGCCCAGGCCGCCGGCCGGGTGTTCTACGACACCCGCACCGAAAGCCTGCTCGACCTGGTGCTGGCCCGGCCGATCGCGATGCGCGAGACCACCTACTCGGCGCCGCTGGCCTATCTGGCCATCACCAAGCAGACGATCACCCGTGATGGCGAAACCCTGCGGGAGCTGCCGCGCCTGCTGCACGGTGGCGCCCACCTGCGCTGACCCCGCCAGCCAGTGGCAGGCCGACCTGCAGCAGCGCGCCGGCCACCGGCGCCCTGCTGGGCCTGGGCGTGGCGCTGCTGGTCGGCCCTGGCGGCTGCAGCGCTGCTGCAGCGGGCGCATGGCGGCGCTGGGCGCGGCCTGGCGCGCCATTGCCGCCGACCGCACCCACTACCCGGTGCGCGCCCTGCTGCTGACCACCGCCGTGGTGTGCATGGCCGGCGGCGCGGTGGTGGCGCTGATGGGCCACTACCATGTCTTCGGCACCGACCGCACCGGCAACGACGTGCTGGTGCAGACGCTCAAGAGCATCCGCACTGCCTTTGTCATCGGCATGCTCAGCACCCTGGCCACGCTGCCGATTGCGGTGGTGCTGGGCATCCTGGCGGGCTGGTACCGCGGCTGGGTCGACGACGTGGTGCAGTACCTCTACACCACCTTGTCCAGTGTGCCCAATGTGCTGCTGATCGCCGCCTGCGTGCTGATGGTGCAGGTGGCGCTGGACAAGCACCCCGAGTGGTTCGAGACCGGCGCCGAGCGCGCCGACCTGAAGGTCTTTCTGCTCTGCGTGATCCTGGGCGTCACCGGCTGGGCCACGCTGTGCCGGCTGGTGCGCGCCGAGACCCTGAAGCTGCGCGAACTTGAATTTGTGCAGGCCGCCACCGCCTTTGGCGTGGCGCCGCTGCGCATCATGGCGCGCCACATCCTGCCCAATGTCATGCACCTGGTGCTGATCACCACGGTGCTGAACTTCAGCGACCTGATCCTGTACGAAGCGGTGCTGACCTATGTGGGCGTGGGTGTCGACCCCAGCACCAGCAGCTTCGGCGGCATGATCAACCTGGCCCGCAGCGAGATGAGCCGCGACCCGGTGGTGTGGTGGAGCTTTGCCGCCGCCTTCGGCTTCATGGTGGCCCTGGTGCTGGCCGCCAACCTGTTTGCCGACGGTGTGCGCGATGCCTTCGACCCGCGTGCCCGGGCCCTGCGGCCGCGCATCCTCGGCCGCAAGCCGGCAGCCAAGGCCTGACATGCTCGCCATCGACCAACTGCAAGTGGAACTGGATGCCGAAGCCGGCATCGTGCGCGCCATCGACGGCCTGGCCCTGGCCATCCGCCGCGGCGAGACCTTTGCCCTGGTGGGCGAATCGGGCTGCGGCAAGAGCATGACGGCGCTGGCCCTGATGCGCCTGCTGCCCGACAGCGGCGCGGTGACCGGCGGCGACATCACGCTGGACGGCACCGACCTGCTGGGCCTGCCCGAATCGGCCATGCGCGCGGTGCGCGGCGGGCGCATCGGCATGATCTTCCAGGAGCCCGGCACCAGCCTGAACCCGGTGCTGACGGTGGGCCAGCAGACTGTGCGAAGCCATCGAGACGCACACCGCCCTGCGCGGCGCTGCCGCCCGCGCCAAGGCCATCGACTGGCTGCAGCGCGTGGGCATCCCCGAGCCCCAGCGCCGCTTCGACGACTACCCCTTCCGCATGAGCGGTGGCCAGAAGCAGCGGGTGATGATCGCCATGACGCTGGCAGCCGAGCCCGACTACCTGGTGGCCGACGAGCCCACCACCGCGCTGGACGTCACCATCCAGAAGCAGATCCTCGACCTGCTGCGGGATCTGCAGCGTGAACAAGGCATGGGCCTGCTGCTGATCACCCACGACCTGGCGGTGGTGGCTGGCATGGCCCAGCATGTGGCGCTGATGTATGCCGGCCAGATCATCGAAGTGGCGCCGGCTGCGCAGTTTTTTGCCAAGCCGCGCCACCCCTATGCCCAGGCGCTGCTGCGGGCCTTGCCCGACAGCGGCCGGCGTGGCCAGGCCCTGGCAGCGATTGCCGGCACCGTGCCGCCGCTGACGCAAGTCTTCAGCGGTTGCCGCTTTGCGCCGCGCTGCAGCTTTGCCCAGGCGGGCTGCCACAGCCAGCCGCCGGCCCTGCTGGGCCCGGCGGGCGACCAGGTGCGCTGCCTGTTGTTGCAGCCGGGCGGTGCTGGCCTGGTGGCGCCGGCGCTGGCGCCGGCTGCCAGCCTGCCCGCACAGGCCCGCGCCGCCGCGCCGGCGCCAGGGCTGCAGGCTGACGGCAAGCCGCTGCTGCAGGTGGTGGGCCTGGGCGTCGGCTTCCAGTTGCGCAAGGGCTTTTTGCAGAAGCAACCACCACGCTTTGACGCGGTCAAGGGCGTGTCGTTTCAGGTCGGCTGCCGGCCAGACGCTGGCCCTGGTGGGTGAATCAGGCTGCGGCAAGACCACCACCGGCAAGGCCATCGTGCAGTTGCTGCGCGGTCAGGCCTGGATCGAAGGCCAGGCCCTGCTGGACGGCCACAACCTGTTTGACGCTGCAAGGCGCCGGCGCTGCGTGCCGCGCGCCGCACGGTGCAGATCATCTTCCAGGACCCGTTTGCATCGCTGAACCCGCGCATGCGGGTGGCCGAGATCCTGGACGAAGGCCTGGCCGCCTTGCAGCCCGACACCACGCCCGATCGGCGACGCCAGCGCATCGAGACCATCGTCGAGCAGGTGGGTCTGCGCCGCGACGCGCTGCAGCGCTGGCCGCATGAATTTTCAGGCGGCCAGCGCCAGCGCATCGCCATCGCCCGCGCGCTGGCGGTCAGCCCCCAGCTGATCGTCTGCGACGAGCCCACCTCGGCGCTGGATGTCAGCGTGCAGGCGCAGATCCTCAACCTGCTGCGCGAGCTGCAGCGCGAACTGGGTGTCAGCTACCTGTTCATCACCCACAACATCGCGGTGGTGGAGTACATCGCCGACCAGGTGGCGGTGATGCGCGCCGGGCGCATCGTCGAGCAGGGCGCCTGCGCCGACGTGCTGCAGCGGCCGGTGGACGACTACACGCGGACGCTGCTGGCGGCAGTGCCGCGCCTGTAGCCAGCACAACGGTGTGCCGGCGAGCTGCCTCGCCCGGCGACCCGTGTGCCAGGTGGTTGCGGATGTCGCGCCATGCCAGCCAGTCGTCAAGCTTGAGGTGGCCCAGCTTCTCCAGTCGGTCCAATCGCTCCTGACGGTCGCGCATGGGCCAAGGCGCATGCGGCGCACGCAAGCAACCCAGGGTGGCCGGGATCAGCCGATCTCCCATGGCGTCCTGCAATGTGGTGAAGCGGTAGAGGATCTGGTCCGTCAGCCGCTGCAGCGCTGTGTCGGTCTGCATTGCCTCAAGGCTGGGCGTGGCCATGCGATGCCACTCGGCATGCGCCCCGTCGAGCGCGGATTGATCGCGATCACATTCCCGGAGCGCCGCAGCAAGCCGCGCGCTGATCACCTCGTCGCGCACGTTCGCAGCAACTCGACGCCATGTCTGTGGGCTTCGGCGACGGCGAGCCTGTCGTCCGCCTCTCCTGGGCGTGCCAACACGCATGTCGATGCGACGTTCGCCGATGCGGCGGTACAGCTGGACCGCGAAACGCTTGCGTAACGCAAGCGCTTGCGCAGCGTCTAGCGCGGAAAGCAATTCGAGCGGGGTCATTTCGCGGATCGGTGTTGGCGCAGGGAACACACACCGTTCAAGACGGGTTTGCCAGACGGGACCCGCGCATGCGCATGCAGGTGGCTGCCATGCTGGACGAAGGCTTGGCTGCGGCGCAGTTCGACACCCCGGGCGACCTGCAGCACCAGCACACCACCCTGCGCGCACGCTGCTGGTGGCGGTGCGGCAGATGTCACCCGGGCGGGTGCGCGCTGGTTCGGCAGCGTGCTGCGCTGTCACCAGGGCACGCAGCCCCCGCCAGGATTGCGACTTTGTTGCGAGCTACCAACGGCCTATGCATACGGATCTAGGGGTGAACCTCTAGGTGCAACTGGCCAGGTTGCTGTGGCATGTCGACATAGCGCGTGCAAGTGTCTGTCAATAAACAAGTTTTTGCGCTTTTATGGTGCGCTGCCGCACCAAGTGGCAGCGCCAGCACCTCAGGTGCGGGATTCACGAGGGTTTCCCTAGAACAAGGGGGGCGTGGGCAGCAGTGAGAATTCATTTACATGTTGCTGACCGTCAGACGCACTCGGTTAACCCGAGCAAAGGCGTCAGGCGGATGGCTCGTCGATCTTCTGATCCATCTCACTTATCCAGGAGCATTCCAATGTTCAAGCGAAGCAAAATCAGCACTAGCGTGTTGCTGGCTCTGGGCGCACTGACCGCCGGGTCGGTCATGGCCCAGCAGCGTGTGGAAATCACCGGTTCGGCCATCAAGCGCATCGACGCGGAAACTTCGGTGCCTGTCACCATCGTGCGCGTCGAAGAGTTGAAGGCGCAGGGTGTCACCAGCGTCGAGCAGATCATGGCTTCGCTGAGCGCAGTGCAGATGACGCAGGGCTCCAGCCAGCAAGTGGGCGCGGGCACCGGTGGTGCATCGTTTGCTGACTTGCGCGGCATTGGCCCCAGCAAGACCTTGGTGCTGCTGAACGGCCGCCGCATTGCCAACAATGCGATCGACGGTTCGGCCCCTGACCTGAACATGATCCCCTTCGCTGCGTTGGAGCGCGTGGAAGTGCTGCGCGACGGTGCTTCGTCGCTGTATGGCACCGACGCCATCGGCGGCGTGATCAACTTCATCACCCGCAAAGACTTCCGGGGTGGGTCGATCACGGTCGGTGTGGACGTGCCTTCAGAAAGCGGTGGCAAGTCGCGCAGTGCCAACGTCGGGTTTGGCCTCGGTGACCTGGCTGGCCAAGGCTTCAACGTCTTTGGCTTCCTCGACATGTCCAAGACCGACCAGATCACCGGCATGGAGCGTCCGTTCAACGCCCGATTCCCGGGGGGTATTTCTGCTGCCACATCGCCTGCCAATTACTTCCAAGGCGGTGACGTCGGCAACCCAGCGGCACCCAACTGCACGGACCCCAGCTTTCTGGTGCCAGTGGCCGGCGGCACGTCGTGCAACATTGCAACGTCTTCTTTCGTCGATTACACCGCCAAGACCGAGCGCACCTCGGCCATGCTGCGTGGCAACCTACGGCTTGGCCAAGACCACACCTTGACCGGTGAATGGTTTGCCACCCGCAGCGAGTCGACCACCGGCATCGCGCCAGTGCCCTACAGCGGCACCTTCATGAACCCGCGGCGGCCCGACGGCACGCCGAACCCGTACTTCCCGGGCAACCCTGGCGCGATCACCCCGGGCATCGCGATCGATCCGGCGTATGTGCGCACCACAGGCACGCCCCCGGTTGTCAACATGAATCCGCGGCCCGGTATCACCTTGCAGCCTGGCTTCCTGAACCTGCGCTGGCGCGCGATTGACGGTGGTCAGCGGTCCAACACTTCGGTCAATGACCAGCAGCGTCTGATGGCGGGCATGGAAGGCGTGGTCGCCGGCTGGGACTACCAGACTGCGATCAGCTACAACGAAAACAAGATCAAGGAAATTGTCTCTGGCTACCAGGACGGCAACAAGATCACGCTGGGTCTGCTGAACGGCATCATCAACCCATTCGGTGCGCAAGATGCGGCCGGTGCGGCGTTCATCCAGGACGCCCAGATGGGCGGCATCCTGCAGAACCACCGCGGCAAGGTCACCGCCCTGGATGCGCGCTTCAGCCGTGAACTGGGTGACTGGATGGGTGCCGGCCGCGGTGCGGCGGTGGCCGTGGGCGCTGAATTCCGCAAGGAAGACTTCATCTCCAAGGCCAACACGCCGGTGGCCGCATTGCTGCAGGCCAGCACAGGTGTGGACCCCACCTCGTTGTCCGAAGGCAAGCGCAACGTGACAGCGCTCTACGCCGAACTGAACGTGCCCATCACCAAGCAACTGGAGGTCACGGCAGCGGTGCGTTACGACAACTACAGCGACTTCGGCAACACCATCAACCCGAAGATCGGCATCCGCTTCCAGCCCAGCAAGGAACTGCTGATGCGCGCCAGCTACTCCACCGGCTTCCGGGCACCGTCGCTGTATGAGCTGAACGCCACGCCGGCCTACACCAACACCGGCACGGTGGACGACCCGATCAACTGCCCGAACGGCAAGGCGAATCCGCTGCCCGGCAAGGCTGCGTCCACCTACTGCGAGCAGCAGTTTCAGCGGCTGACGGGCGGCAACCTGGACCTCAACCCCGAAAAGTCGAAGAACCTGAGCTTCGGGGTGGTGTTCGAGCCGACGAACAATCTGTCCGTCGGTGTTGACTTGTGGTGGTTGCGCGTCAAGGACACCATCAGTGCGTTGTCTGAGACCACCATCCTCGGCGATTCGGTTGTCTTCGCGCCGTACATCTTCCGCAACGGCTCTGGTGACCTGTCGAACGACGGCTTCTCCTGCCCTGGCGTGAATTGCGGTTACCTGGACACGCGCCAGCAGAACTTGGGCAACACCAACACCAATGGTGCTGATCTGAGCCTGGTCTTCCGCCAGGGTCTGGGCACGATGGGCCGCTTGACGCTGGGTCTGAACAGCACCTACGTGGCGAAGTACGAGTACCAGGACTTCATTGGTGGCCCGTACAACCAGAACGTCGGTGTTTATGTCGGTGTGGCCCCCATCTTCCGTTGGCAGCACGCAGCCACTGCGCGTTGGGCGGTGGGTGACTTCACGGTCGGCGCCGTGGCGCGTTACAAGAGCGGCTACCTTGACCAGGATCCGGTCAACACCGTGAGCCAGTACGCCACGCTGGACGCCTACGTCACCTGGGCGCCGCGCAAGAACATGAGCCTGACCTTCGGTGCGACCAACCTGACCGATCGCGACCCGCCGTACTCGAACCAGGGTGAAGTGTTCCAGGCCAACTACGACCCGCGCTTCGCTGACCCGACCGGCCGCAAGTTCTACGTGCGCGGTTCTTACCAGTTCTGATCTGGCGGCAGCGGCCATGCCTGCGGGCATGACCGCTGCCACACTCAGCAAGCAAAAACGCCCTCGCATTGCGAGGGCGTTTTACTTGGTACGCGGCAACTGGGTCGTCAGCGCATCACTTCGGCGCCAGCCGGATCGCCCCGTCCAGCCGGATCACCTCGCCGTTGAGCATGTCGTTCTCGATGATGTGCTTGACCAGCTTGGCATAGTCGGCCGGTGTGCCCAGCCGTGACTGGGAAGGGCACGCCGGCGGCCAGTGCGTCCTGCACCGCCTGCGGCATGGTGAACAGCATCGGCGTGCCGAAGATGCCCGGGGCGATGGTCATGTTGCGGATGCCGTTGCGCGCCAGGTCGCGGGCGATGGGCAGGGTCATGCCGACCACGCCGCCCTTGCTGGCGGCATAGGCGGCCTGGCCGATCTGGCCGTCGTAGGCCGCCACGCTGGCGGTGCTGATCAGCACGCCGCGCTCGCCGGTGGGCTCGGGGGTGTTGGACACCATGGCCTCGGCGGCCAGGCGGATCATGTTGAAGCTGCCGACCAGGTTGACCATGATGGTCTTGGTGTAGGTGGCCAGCGGGTGCGCGCCGTCCTTGCCCACCGTCTTCACTGCCGGGGCGATGCCGGCGCAGTTCACCAGGCCGAACAAGGGGCCCAGGGCCAAGGCGGCGGCCACGGCGGCCTGGCCGTCGGCTTCCTGGCTGACATCACAGCGCACAAACGTGGCCACGCCCGCGCCGCCCAGTTCGGCCGCCAGCGCCTGGCCCTTGTCGGCTTGCAGGTCGGCAATCACCAGCTTGGCGCCGGCCTGCGCCAGCATGCGGGCCGTGCCTTCGCCCAGACCCGACGCGCCGCCGGTGACGATGAAAACCTTGTTGCGGATGTCCATGTGTGCTCCTTGTTGACGGGGTGGTGGTCAATGCCGGCGCGTCGCGCTCTTGCCGGTTGCCACAGCATTTGACGATGCATGCCTACGGCTATACTAAACTTAGTTCAATCAACTCAACCAACAGGCAGCGCGATGGGCATCACCGTCAACATCCATGAAGCCAAGACACATCTCTCGCGCCTGGTGGAGCAGGCGGCCAAAGGCCAAGAATTCGTGATCGCGAAGGCAGGCAAGCCGATGGTGCGGGTTGTGCCGATCGATGCGCCGCCTGCGCTGCGCACGCTGGGCTTCCTGGCTGGCCAGGGCACCGTCTCGGTTGACCTGAAGTCTGCGTTTGCCGACGACATCGAGGCCATGTTCAGCGCCGGGCGCTGATCGGCCACAGCCATGCTGTTGCTCGATACGCACCTGCTGCTGTGGGCGGCCTTCGAGCCATCGCGCTTGTCGCCCAAGGCCACCAAGTCGCTGCAATCGCGTGAGCAGCCGCTCGCCTTCAGCCTGGCCAGCCTCTGGGAGGTCGCCATCAAGACATCGCTTGGCCGGCCCGGGTTTTCGGTGGACCCTGGCTTGTTGCACCGTGCGCTGCTGGCCGAGGGTTTCGTGGAAATGCCGATCCGCGCCAGCCACATCAGCCGTGTTGCAAGCCTGCCCTGGGTGCACCGGGACCCATTTGACCGCTTGTTGGTGGCCCAGGCAGCCGAAGAGAAGCTGACGCTGCTGACGGTCGACGCCACGCTGCGGCGCTACGGCCGATTTGTGCGGCAGGTTTGAGTTTGGCTGCGGCCCGCTCAGCCGGCCAGCGCCGCCATCACCCGGGTGGTGATCTCGTCGACCGTGCCCTGTCCGGCAATGCGTGCATAACGCGGTGCCTGGGCGTCACCGGTGGCCGCCCATTGGGCGTAGTAGTCCACCAGCGGCCGGGTCTGCGCCTGGTACACATCCAGCCGCTTCTTCACGGTGGCTTCGCTGTCGTCATCGCGCTGGACCAGGTCTTCGCCGGTCTGGTCGTCCTTGCCCGCCACCTTGGGCGGATTGAACTTGAGGTGGTAGCTGCGGCCTGAGGGCAGGTGCACGCGCCGGCCGCTCATGCGCTCGATGATGGCGGCGTCGGGCACGTCGATTTCCAGCACCAGGTCGAGCTTGACGCCGGCGGCCTTCATGGCGTCGGCCTGCGGGATGGTGCGCGGGAAGCCGTCGAACAAAAAGCCCTTGGCGCAATCGGGCTGGGCGATGCGCTCTTTGACCAGGCCGATGATGATCTCGTCGCTGACCAGGGCGCCGGCGTCCATCACCTTCTTGGCGGCCAGGCCCATGGTGGTGCCGGCCTTGACAGCGGCGCGCAGCATGTCACCGGTGGAGATCTGGGGGATGCCGTACTTTCTGGCAGATGAAGCTGGCCTGTGTGCCCTTGCCGGCGCCAGGCGCCCCCAACAAAATCAGTCTCATCCTTGCCTCGTCGTGTTGTGTGAATTTTGGGTCTGGCCGCTGCGGGGACAGCCCTGCACGACAGTTGACAACCGAATTTGAGAATAGCACGCCATGCCCTGCGCCAAGCTGACGCGCAGGAGGGGCCAAACCCCCATGCGGCCCGCTGCAGCGGGTGCCGGCAACTGGTTGCTGCACGCTATTGCGCTGACCAGGCTGCAGCAGCACGGCAGCCGTTTTCCTGCAGCTGCGGTCCAGTCAGGCGGCGCTGAAGATCGCCCGCACGCGCGCCAGGTCTTCCGGGGTGTCCACGCCTGGCCCCGGGCGCTCGGCGCTGACATGCACGGCAATGCGCTCGCCATGCCACAGCACCCGCAGTTGCTCCAGGGATTCCAGGGTTTCCAGCGGCGCCACCGCCAGGCTGGGAAAGCGCCGCAGAAAACCTGCGCGGTAGGCATACAGGCCCACATGGCGCAAGGGCGCGGGCTCGGTCGGCAGTTGGTGGATGCCCTGGGCAAAGCCGTCACGCCACCAGCCGATGGGTGCGCGTGAAAAGTACAGCGCCCGGCCGGCGGCATCCAGCACCACCTTCACCACATTCGGGTTGCTGAACTCGGCCACATCGTCGATGGCATGGGCCACCGTGGCCACCACGCAGTCGGGGCGCTGCTGCAGCAAGCTGGCGCAGGCGTCGACCATGGCAGGGGCGATCAGGGGCTCGTCGCCCTGCACATTGACCACCAGGTCGTCGCCGTCCAGGCCCAGCAGGGTGCAGGCCTCGGCCAGCCGGTCGCTGCCGCTGGGGTGGTCGGCGCGGGTCAGCACCGCTGCCACGCCAAGCGCTGCACAGGCCGCAACGATGGACGGCGCGTCGGCGGCCACCACCACCCGCAGGGCCTGGCTGCGGGCTGCGGCTTGCGCCACCCGCACCACCATGGGCACGCCGGCAATGTCGGCCAGCGGCTTGTCGGGCAGGCGGCTGCTGGCCAGCCGCGCCGGGATCAGGACCGTGAAGCCCATGGCCGGCTACAGCGGCGACGGGGCCGGCGCGGGAAAGTCTTCCAGCGCCCGGGCTTCGGCTTCCAGCATCACCGGAATGCCGTCGCGGATGGGATAGCCCAGCCGGTCGGCCGGGCACTGCAGCTCATGTGGCTGGCCTTGCGCATTGCGGGCCAGCTGCAGCGGGCCTTTGCAGAGCGGGCAGACCAGCAGGTCGATCAGGCGGTGGTCCAGGCTCATGGCTTTGTCTTGAAGGGCGCGCAAAGGCTGCGCAGGGCGCCGGCAAAGGCGGGTTCAGGCTGGAAGTCTAGCCGCGCCACCCACACCGCAGTGCGGCCTGCTTGCTGCGGCCGCAGCTTGACCGCGTCCTTTTCGGTCAGCACCAGGCAGGTGGTGTCGGCCGGCCAGGGTGGCGGCTGCAGCGGGTGGTGGTCGGCCAGCGGCAGCCGGGTGATGGCCAGGCCCTGGGCCTCGAGCATGGCAAAAAACGGCTCGGGCTGGGCCAGGCCGGCGGCCGCCAGCAAGGGGCTGCCGGCAGTGGCCAGCGCTTGCAGTGCCGGCCAGCCGCCGTCGGCCGGCATGGGCTGGCCGGCCCACCAGTCGGCCAGCGTTTGCACACCGGCCAGGTGGCGGCGGCTGGTGCAGCCGGGCAGGGCGGTGCTGGGCTGCGGCGCGTTGTAGAGCACACATTGCCTGGGGCCCAGGCGGGCCGGCACCGGCGTGCGCAGCGGCCCGGCTGGCAGCAGCAGGCCATTGCCGGCGCCACGCGCGTCCAGCACGATCAGCGCCATGTCGTGGTGCAGGCGGTGGTGCTGCAGGCCGTCGTCGGCCACCAGGATGTCGACCGCCGGGTGGGCGGCACACAGGGCAGTGGCCGCCGCCGCCCGGTCAGCGCCCACCACCACCGGTGCGCCGCTGCGCAGGTGGATCAGCAGGGGCTCGTCGCCCACCTCGGCCGCTGCTTGTTGCCGGTCGACGGCCTGCACGCCACGGCCACGCCGGCCGTGGCCGCGTGCAACCACGCCCGGTGTCCAGCCTTGCTGGCGCAACAAATCGACCACGGCCAACACGGCCGGTGTCTTGCCGGCACCGCCGGCCACCAGGTTGCCCACCACCAGCAGCGGCACCGGCGCCCGCCGTGCCTGGCGCCAGCCCAAGCGGTACAGGCCGCGGTGGGCTGCCTCCAGTGCGCCGTACACCCAGGACAGCGGCTGCAGCAACCTTGCGCCGATGCTGGGGCTTGGCAGCGCCCACTGCGCTGTCAGCCACGCAGTCAGCCACGCGGTCAGCCGCCCAGTCAGCCCGTGCATGGTAGGTGGCTCAGCGCTGGCGGCCGCCGTGGCACCCCGCGCAGCTGCGGGCCGCAGCCGGCCATGCGCAACAGGCGCCCACGGTGTCGCAGGCTCAGCGCGACGGCGCGTCGGCCGGCAGCTGGGTGGCGAAGGTCAGGCGCGGCAGGTTGGCGCGCCGCGCCGCATCCATCACATTGACCACCGACTGGTGCGCGGCCAGCGCATCGGCCGAGACGATCACCACCGGCGACGCATTCGGCGTGGCGGCCGCCGGGCCGGCTGCCCTGGTGAGCGCGGCGGTCAGCAGCTCGATGCTGCGGCCGTCCAGCGGCATGCGGTTGATGGCGTAGCGGCCGTCGGCGGCCACGCTGACCAGGATCTCGGCCGGCCGCTCGGCCGGTTTTTTCGGCATCGGCCGTGGGCAGGGTGATCTGCAGCTCGGCATAGCGGCTGTAGGTGGTGGTCAGCATCAGGAAGATCAGCACCACCAGCAACACGTCGATGAACGGGATCAGGTTGATCTCGGGCGCTTCGCTGCTGGCGGCGGCGGAAGTTCATCGGCGTCGCAGGGGCTCAGCGCTGGGCATTGCCGGCGGGGTGGGCGCCGGCCGTCGGCCGCACTGCAAAGCGCATCAGGTGCGGCACCATGCGCTCGGCGGCCAGCTCCAGGCTCATCAGGTGGTCGTCGACCCGGCCGCGAAAGTAGCGGTAGAACATCAGCGCCGGGATGGCGACGATCAGGCCGAAGGCGGTGTTGTACAGCGCGATGGAAATGCCCTGCGCCAATGCCGCCGGGTTGCTGGCCCCGGTGGGCGACTGGGAGCCGAAGATCTCGATCATGCCCACCACCGTGCCCAGCAGGCCCAGCAGCGGGGCGGCAGCGGCGATGGTGCCCAGCGCGTTGAGGTAGCGCTCCAGTTGCTGGGCGGCGGCCCGGCCGGCGGTCTCGAAGGTCTGGCGCAGCATGCGCTCGGTGGTGCGCGGCTCGGTGATCACAGCGCGCAAGCCGCTGGCCAGCACCTGGCCCAGCACCGAGTTCTGGCTGAGCTTGTTGACCACGTCCATGGCAGGCAGGCTGCTGCGGCTCACGGCCATCACCTCGTCGACCAGCGCCGCCGGGGCCACGCGGCCGCGCCGCAGGCTCATCACGCGCTCCAAAATCAGCGCCAGCCCCACCACGGAGCACAGGATCAGGGGCCAAATCGGCCAACCAGCGGCTTGTATGATCGACAGCAACAGAGGCCTCTCAGGCAGTACAGGGCAGGTTGCAGGGCGGCATCGGCAGCGCCTGCAGGCTGGGCGCGATTATGGCGCCTGGGGCTGGCCCCGCTGCCGGGCCACGCCAGCCGGCGGCACCGCCGCCACAGTCATCCACCGCAACTGTGGACAAGGCTGTGGGCAACTGCCTTGTGCGCCCCCAAACACCACGGTTTCATTGGCTCTGCCTTGGATTGCTGAAAATTGAGGCACCACTTTTTTGAACAAAATCAAGCACTTGCAACATGGCGCCAGGCGCCCGGCGTGGTTTTGCCTGGTGTGTTTCCCGCCCGCTGCGCCTGTGGAATTCCACCCTCTGGCCAGGTCGGGCAGCTGCCTGCTGGCTGCCTGATGGCGCTGCCTGAGCAAGCCGGCGCGGCCCTGCCGGCACGTGCCTGGAGCGTGGCCGGCCTGCTGTTGGCCGTGGCCGATGCCTTGGCGGCACGCCTGGGTGCGGTCACGGTGCGTGGTGAGCTGTCGGGCTTCACCCGTGCTGCCAGCGGCCACTGTTACTTCAGCCTCAAAGACAGCGACGGCCAGCAAGCCCTGCTGCGCTGCGCCATGTTCCGCCGTGCGGCCGGCCTGCTGGACTTTCGTCCCGCCGACGGCCAGCAAGTGGAACTGCGTGGCCGCATCACGGTGTATGAATCCCGCGGCGAGCTGCAATGCGTGGTCGAGCATCTGCAGCGCCTGGGCGAGGGCTCGCTCTACGAGCTGTTTCTCAAGCTGAAGGCCAGGCTGGCGGCGGCCGGCCTGTTCGACAGCAGCCGCAAGCGGCCGCTGCCGGTGTTTGCGCGCAGCGTGGGTGTGGTCACCTCGCTCGGTGCGGCGGCGCTGCATGACGTGCTGACGGCCATTGCCCGGCGCGCACCGCAGCTGCGGGTGGTGGTCTACCCCTGCCTGGTGCAGGGCCCCGAGGCGCCGGCGCAGATCGTGCGTGCCATCGGCCAGGCCAATGCCCGCCAGGAGGTGGACGTGCTGATCGTCTGCCGCGGTGGCGGGTCGCTGGAAGACCTGTGGGCCTTCAACGATGAAGCGGTGGTGCGTGCGGTGGCCGACAGCCATTTGCCGGTGGTCTGCGGCGTCGGCCATGAAACCGACACCAGCCTGGCCGAGCTGGCGGCGGACCTGCGGGCGCCCACGCCCACGGCCGCCGCTGAACTGGCCACACCCTTGCGCAGCGACGCCCTGGCCCGGCTGCAGGCCCTGGCCGTGGCGTTGCAGCGTGCGGTGGGCCGCCGGCTGGACCAGCAGGCCCAGCGCCTGGACCGGCTGGCGCTGCAGATTGGCCGGCCGGCGCGCCTGCTCGACCAGCAGGCCGCCTGGCTGGACCGCCTGCAGGCCCGGCAGCGGCAGGCCGTGGACCAGGGGCTGGCGCTGCGCCAGCGGCAGCTGGATGACCTGGCGCTGCGCCTGCGCGCCGCGCTGCGCCAGCAAGTGCACAACCAGGGCGAGCAACTGGCGCGGTTGGCATTGCGCCTGGCCGCCAACGACCCGCAGCAGGTGCTGTCACGCGGCTATGCCTGGCTGGCCGACGGCGCTGGCCGGCCGGTCACCCGCGCGGCGGGCCTGGCTGTGGGCAGCACACTGGCGGCGCAATGGGCCGATGGCCGGGCCGAGGTGCAGGTGCTCAGCGTCCAGGCCGGCGGCACGGTGGCGCCGGCCATGTCCACGGCGGCGGCTGACCCCAAGCCGCGTGCAGCGCGCAAGCGGCGCACAAGCCCCTGAGCCCGGGCGTGCAGGCCATGCTGCCTACAATCTAGGGCTGTTTCGATCTCACAACCCAGGCGCCTTGGCTGCATTGACGGCGCCGCTTTCCGCGAGGATGCCTTCCATGAGCTACACCCTGCCCGCACTGCCCTACGCCACCAACGCCCTGGCGCCGCACATCTCGCCCGAGACCTTCGAGTTCCACTACGGCAAGCACCACCAGGCCTATGTCACCAACCTGAACAACCTGGTTGGCGGCACCGAGTTTGCCGGTCTGGCGCTGGAAGACGTGGTCAAGAAGTCGTCGGGCCCGATCTTCAACAACGCCGCCCAGGTGTGGAACCACACCTTCTTCTGGAACAGCATGAAGCCCGCCGGCGGCGGCGAGCCCACCGGCGCGCTGGCTGCAGCCATCAACGCCAAGTGGGGCAGCTACGCCGCCTTCAAGGAAGCCTTCACCAAGAGCGCGGTGGGCAACTTCGGCTCGGGCTGGACCTGGCTGGTGAAGAAGGCCGACGGCTCGGTGGACCTGGTCAACACCAGCAATGCCGCCACGCCGCTGACCGGCGCCGACAACGCCGCTGCTGACCATCGACGTGTGGGAGCACGCCTACTACATCGACTACCGCAATGCGCGCCCGAAGTTTGTCGAGACCTTCCTCAATTCCCTGGTGAACTGGGACTTCGCGGCCAAGAACTTCGGCTGATCGCCCCAGCGACCTGCTGACAAGGCGGGCCGGGTGTCGATGACACCCGGCCCGCTTTCTTTTGGGGTGTCTCGCGCCGGTCAGCGCATCAGGGTTTGAACGGCTCGCCAGACAGCTTGAAGCCGGCCTTGATGCCACGCTTGGCGAACCAGCCCTGGTGCATCTCCAGCACAAAGCGCACCGGCTTGGTCGAGCAGTGGGATGCCTCGTCAAAGGGCTTCATGTCGGCCAGGTTGACGATGCGGCCGTCGTCCGCCACGAAGGCGATGGTCAGCGGCGTGGGCGTGTTCTTCATCCAGAAGCATTGCGGGGACGGCTGCTCGAAGACGAACAGCATGCCGTCATGGCTGCCCAGATCGCGCCGGTACATCAAGCCCTTCTGGCGCTGCTCGGGCGTGTGCGCCACCTCGGCCCGGATGTTGTGCATGCCCGCGTTCAGCGTGATGGCCGGCAGGCGCTGGGGCTGGCCGGTGTCGCCCTGGGCCAGCGCCGTCTGGCCCGTTGCCAGGGTGACAAGGCCTGCCAGGGCGGCCAGGGCGGTCAGGGCACGCAGGCTGCGGGCCACTGTCTTGACATAGATCATGCTGAAACCTCGGGAAGACCACTAGATTAGCGCAGCCCTGGGCAGGGCGTTTGCCTGCTGTCCACGCTGCCCCGCTGCGCTTCAATTTCACCATGCCCCTGCCCACCCTTGCCGCGCCGCCGCTGCCGCCTGCCCTACCCGGGCCGGCAGACGACCGGGACGCGCCAGACGGGCTGGCGGTGCTGGACGACCCGGTGGAGCAGCGCCGGTTCACCCGCTTCCACACCGACGGCCAGGGCCGATCGGTGGCGGATTCGGCCTTGCGCATCAGCGGCATGCACTGCGCGGCCTGCGCCGGCCTGATCGAGCAGGCGGTGGCGCGTGTGGCCGGTGTGCTGGAGGCCACCGTCAATGCGTCTGGTGCGCGGGCCCGGGTGCAGTGGCTGCCGGGGCGCACCCGGCTCACCGACATCCTGGCGGCCATCCGCGCCGCGGGTTACGACGCCACGCCTGACACCGCCGCTCGACGCCCGCGAGGCCCGCAAGCTGGAACACCGCCAGGCCGTGTGGCGGCTGTTTGTTGCGGCTTTCTGCGGCATGCAGGTGATGATGATGGCCACGCCCAGCTATGTGGCCACCGGGGATCAACTGGCGCCAGACCTGCGCCAGCTGCTGAACTGGGGCAGCTGGCTGATGAGCCTGCCGGTGATGGTGTTTGCGGCCGGGCCGTTTTTCAGCGGCGCCTGGCGCGGCCTGCGCCAGCGCCGCATCGGCATGGATGTGCCGGTGGCGCTGGGCGTGCTGGTCACCTTTGTGGCCAGCACCGGCGCCACCTTCGATCCGGCAGGCGTGTTCGGCCACGAGGTGTATTTCGATTCGCTGACCATGTTCGTCAGCTTTCTGCTGGCTGGCCGCCTGCTGGAGACCCGCGCCCGCCACCGCGTGGCCCAGGTGCTGGAGAGCGCGCTGGACGGCATGCCCGAGACCGCCTTGCGCCTGGATGCACAGGGCCAGGCTGAGCGGGTCAGCGTGCAGCGCCTGGTGCCTGGCGACCTGGTGCGGGTGCCGCTGGGCCAGGCCTTTGCGGCCGACGCGGTGTTGGTCGAAGGCAGCACCTGGGCCGACGAATCCCTGCTCACCGGTGAAAGTGTGCCGGTGGCCAAGCCCCTGGGCGCGGCCGTGGTGGCCGGCAGCATCAACCAGGGCGCGCCGGTGGTGGTGCGGGTGCAGCGGGTGGGCAGCGACACGCGGCTGGAAGCCATCGTCGCGCTGATGCGCGACGCCATGAGCCAGCGGCCGTCGCTCACCCGGGCGGCCGACGCCTGGGCAGCGCCTTTTCTCTGGGCGGTGCTGGTGCTGGCCGCTGGCGCAGCTGCGGTCTGGAGCGTGATCGACCCCAGCCGTGCGGTGTGGGTGGCCGTGTCGGTGCTGATCGTCACCTGCCCCTGCGCGCTGTCGCTGGCGGCGCCGTCGGCCCTGTTGTCGGCCACCAGTGCGCTGGCCCGCCGCGGTGTGCTGCTGCAGCGGCTGGATGCGCTGGAAACCCTGACGCGGCTGGACCGCATCTACTTTGACAAGACCGGCACGGTGACCGACGAGCACCTGCAGTTCACCGGGCTGCAAGCGCCTGGACGGCGCTGCCGACGCGCTGGGCGATGCCGCTGGCCTGGCCCAGGCCGCCAGCTTGGCGGGCTGGTCGCAGCACCCCTTGTCGCAGGCGCTGGTGGCCGCTGCGGGCGCGGCCAAGGGGGGGCCAAGCGACCAGTCTGCCGTCAGCGGTGCAGCGCCCGGTACCGGCCGCTGGCAGCAGGTGCAGGAACTGCCGGGCCAGGGCCTGCAGGCGCAGGATGCCCTGGGCCGCTGCTGGCGCCTGGGCCGTGCCGAATTTGTGGCGCCGGGCGGGGCCCACGCCGCCTGCGTCGACGGCGCTGGTGCGGCTGGTGCGGCTGGTGCGGCTGGTGCTGGCCGCGCTGCCGTGTGGTGGGGTGCCGACGGCCAGGCCAGCCTGCGCTTTGATTTTGACGAAGCCTTGCGGCCCGATGCGCTGGCGGCGGTGGCCGCCTTGCGCCAGCGCGGCCTGCAGGTGCTGCTGCTGTCTGGCGACCGGCCCGACCGGGCGGCGCGCATGGGCCGGCGCCTGGCGGTGGACGGCGTGATCGGCGGCGCCACGCCCGAGAGCAAGCTGGCCGAGGTGGCCGCTGCCCAGGCGCAGGGCTGGAAGGTGGGCATGGTCGGCGACGGCATCAACGACGCGCCGGTGCTGGCCCGCGCCGATGTCAGTGTGGCGATGGGGCAGGGCGCGCTGGTGGCGCGGGCCCAGGCCGACGCGGTGGTGGCGTCCAACCGGCTGGGCGACCTGGTGCTGGCCCATGACCTGGCCCGCCGTTGCATGGCCGTGGTGCGCCAGAACATGCTGTGGGCTGCGGCCTACAACGCGGTGTGCATTCCGCTGGCCGTGGTGGGCTGGCTGCCACCCTGGGCCGCCGGCCTGGGCATGGCCGGCAGCTCGCTGCTGGTGATCGGCAATTCCATGCGCCTGGCGCGGCCGCTGCGGCCGGCAGCGTCAGCACCAGGCATGGCCACCGGCGCCGAAGGCAATGCGCCGGGCAGCCCGCCGACAGCCTGACATGGACATTCTGTATTTGCTGATCCCGCTGTCGGCCGTGCTGGTGCTGCTGATCGTGGGCATCTTCGGCTGGGCCCTGAACCGGGGGCAGTTTGATGATGTGGAACGAGAAGGTTCCCGAATTCTGGAAGACGAAGCACCAACGGTTGACGGCGATCAAGTGTCGGCCGGTCCGCCCCGCGAACAATCGCGCACATCTGCAGTTTGAACCGATCTGATTTCCCGTTAGGAGGCCATGTGATGGCAAGCAGTTCCCCAAGCGCCACATCCACCGCCAGCACCGCACCGGTCTACAGCGACACCGTGGTGCGTGGCTTTGCGCTGATGTCGGTGGTCTACGGCATCGTCGGCATGCTGGTGGGCGTGATCATCGCCGCCCAGCTGACCTGGCCTGCGCTGAACCTCGGCATCCCCTGGCTCAGCTATGGGCGCCTGCGCCCGCTGCACACCAACGCGGTGATCTTCGCGTTCGGTGGCAGCGCGCTGTTTGCCACCAGCTACCACGTGGTGCAGCGCACCTGCCAGACCCGGCTGTTCCTGCCCAAGCTGGCCATGTTCACCCTGATCGGCTGGAACCTGGTGATCCTGGCCGCTGTGGTCACGCTGCCGCTGGGCATGACCCAGGGCAAGGAATACGCCGAGCTGGAATGGCCGATCGACATCCTGATCGCCGTGGTCTGGGTGGCCTACGCCATCGTCTTTTTCGGCACGGTGGGCACCCGCAAGATCCGCCACATCTACGTGGCCAACTGGTTCTTCGGCGCCTTCATCCTGGCCGTGGCCTTGCTGCACATCGTCAACGCCGCCGCCATCCCGGTCAGCCTGACCAAGAGCTACAGCGCCTATGCCGGCGTGCAGGACGCCATGATCCAGTGGTGGTACGGCCACAACGCGGTGGGCTTCTTCCTGACTGCCGGCTTCCTGGGCATGATGTATTACTACATCCCCAAGCAGGCGGGCCGGCCGGTCTACAGCTACCGCTTGTCGATCGTGCACTTCTGGGCCCTGATCTTCACCTACATGTGGGCGGGCCCGCACCACCTGCACTACACCGCGCTGCCAGACTGGGTGCAAAGCGTGGGCATGATCTTCAGCCTGGTGCTGCTGGCGCCCAGCTGGGGCGGCATGATCAACGGCATCATGACCCTGAGCGGTGCCTGGCACAAGCTGCGGGACGACCCGATCCTGAAGTTCCTGATCGTGAGCCTGTCGTTCTACGGCATGTCCACCTTCGAGGGCCCGATGATGTCGATCAAGACCGTCAACGCGCTCAGCCACTACACCGACTGGACCGTCGGCCATGTGCACAGCGGCGCCCTGGGCTGGGTGGGCATGATCACCATCGGCTCGCTGTACCACCTGATCCCGCGCATGTTCGGCCGCCAGGCCATGCACAGCACCAAGGCCATCGAGCTGCACTTCTGGATCGCCACCATCGGCATCGTGCTGTACATCGCCGCGATGTGGATTGCCGGCGTGATGCAGGGCCTGATGTGGCGCGCGGTCAACCCCGACGGCACCCTGGTCTACAGCTTTGTCGAAAGCGTCAAGGCCACCTTCCCGTTCTACGTCATCCGCCTCGGCGGCGGCCTGCTCTACCTGGGCGGCATGCTGATCATGGCGTGGAACGTGGTCATGACCATCAAGGGCGGCAAGGCCGTCGCGCAGCGTGTGCCCATGGTGGCCGCGCACGCCTGAGTCCCCCAGGAGAACACCAACATGGCATCCAAGGCCCCTCTGGCCGGTCACGAGCGGATCGAGACCAACAACTTCCTGATGATCGTGCTGATCCTGCTGGCGCTGCTGGTCGGCGGCCTGGTCGAGATCGTGCCGCTGTTCTTCCAGAAGAGCACCACGCAGCCGGTGGAGGGCCTCAAGCCCTACACCCCGCTGCAGCTGGCTGGCCGCGACATCTACATCCGCGAGGGTTGCTACAACTGCCACTCGCAGATGATTCGCCCGTTCCGTGCCGAGACGCTGCGCTACGGCAGCTATTCGCTGGCGGGCGAGTTTGTCTATGACCACCCGTTCCAGTGGGGCAGCAAGCGCACCGGCCCCGATCTGCACCGGGTCGGCGGCAAGTACAGCGACGAATGGCACCGCATCCACCTGATCAACCCGCGTGACCTGGTGCCCGAGAGCAACATGCCGGCCTACCCCTGGCTGGTGGCCGCCATGCTGGACCCGGCCGACCTGGCGCCCAAGATGCGCGGCCTGCGCATGGTGGGCGTGCCCTACACCGACACCGAGATCGCCCAGGCGGCGGCCGACGTGCAGGGCAAGTCCGAGATGGAAGCCGTCATCGCCTATCTGCAGGTGATGGGCACGGCCCGCAAGTAATCAGCCCGGAGATCCCCATGGATGTCAACGACCTGCGCGCCGCGAGCACGCTGTTCATGTTCCTGGCCTTCATCGGCATCGTCTTCTTTGCCTTGTCGCGCCACCGCCGCGCCGGCTTTGACGAAGCGGCCCAGGTGCCGTTTCTGGACGACGCGCCGGCGGACGCCCCCCAAGGAGAGAAGCAATGAGTGACTTCGTCAACAGCGGCTGGGCCTGGTATGTGGCCGGCCTCACCGTGTTGTCGCTGGTGTTCTGTGTGTTTGTGTTGATCGTGGCCAGCAAGCGCAAGGTGATGGCCGACGACAACACCACCGGCCATGTGTGGGACGAAGACCTGCGCGAGATGAACAACCCGCTGCCGCGCTGGTGGATGTGGCTGTTCGTCATCACCATCGTCTTTGCCGCCATCTACCTGGCGCTGTACCCCGGCCTGGGCACCAACCCCGGCCTGCTGAAGTGGAGCAGCACCGGCCAGTGGGACAGCGAGCAGAAGAAGGCCTACGCCACGATGGCGCCGGTCTACGCCAAGTTTGCCGCCATGCCGGCCGAGGCGCTGGCCAAGGACAGCCAGGCCATGGGCATTGGTGAACGCCTGTTCGTCAACAACTGCGCCCAGTGCCATGGCGCCGACGCCCGCGGCAGCACCGGCTTTCCCAACCTGACCGACAGCGACTGGCTGGGCGGCACAGGGGTTGACTACATCCAGAAGACGGTGCTCGGCGGGCGGGTCGGCATGATGCCTGCCATGGCCGCTGCGGTCGGCAGCGCCGAGGACGTGAAGAACGTGGCCAACTATGTGTTGAGCCTGTCGGGCAGCCCGCACAACAGCGTGGCGGCCCAGTTGGGCAAGGCCAAGTACGCAGTCTGCGCGGCCTGCCACGGTGCAACAGGCCAAGGCAACCCCTTGCTGGGTGCGCCCAATCTGAGCGACAAGATCTGGCTGCACGGCTGGGGCGAAGAGGCCATCTCGCACATCGTCAACAACGGCAAGCAGAACGTGATGCCGGCGTTCGAGCACCGGCTCTCGCCCGAGCAGATCACCGTGCTGTCTGCCTATGTGTGGAACCTGTCGCAGCGCACGGCGGTGGCGGCCGCCAAGTGAGTGCGGACTGCGTGCCGGCGTGGAGCCTGCGCGCTGCCTGTGTTGCTTGCACCCCTTGTTGTTGAAACGTCCAAGATGAGCGACACCCCCCGCACACCAGCGCCTGGCCATGCCGCGCCCCGCGCGGCCATGGCCGACGCCAGTGGCCTGGTGGGCGATGACGCTGCGGTCGCGGTGGTCTCGCTGTACCAGGCGCAGAAGAAGATCTACGCACGGGCGGTCACCGGCCTGTTTGCCACCTGGCGCTGGGGCCTGGTGTGGTGCACGCAGATCCTGTTCTACGGCCTGCCCTGGCTGCAGTGGAACCAGCGCCAGGCCGTGCTGTTCGACCTGGAACTGCGGCGTTTCTACATCGGCCCGCTGGTGCTGTATCCGCAGGATTTCATCTACCTCACCGGCCTGCTGATCATCTCGGCCTACGCACTGTTCTTGTTCACGGCGGTGGCCGGGCGCTTGTGGTGCGGCTTTGCCTGCCCGCAGACGGTGTACACCGAGATCTTCATGTGGGTGGAAAAGAAGATCGAAGGCGACCGCATTGCCCGCATGCGGCTCGATGACGGCCCCTGGACCGCCCAAAAGTTGTGGCGCAAGAGCGCCAAGCAGGCCGCCTGGGTGGCCATCAGCCTGTGGACCGGTTTCACCTTTGTCGGCTACTTCACGCCGATCCAGACCCTGGCCGCATCGGCTGCCAGCCTGGGCTTCGGGCCCTGGGAATGGTTCTGGGTGCTGTTCTACGGCTTGGCCACCTATGGCAACGCCGGCTTCCTGCGCGAGCAGGTCTGCAAGTACATGTGCCCCTACGCCCGCTTCCAGAGCGTGATGTTCGACAAGGACACGCTGATCATCAGCTACGACAGCGCGCGTGGTGACCCGCGCGGGTCGCGCAGCCGCAAGGCCGACCCGGCCAAGCTGGGCTTGGGCGACTGCATCAATTGCGGCCTGTGTGTACAGGTCTGCCCCACCGGCATCGACATCCGCGACGGCCTGCAGTACGAGTGCATTGGCTGCGCCGCCTGCATCGACGTCTGCGACGGTGTCATGGACAAGATGCAGTACCCCAAGGGGCTGATCCGCTACGACACCCAGAACGGCCTGGCCCAGCACCTGAGCCGCAGCGAGCGCCTGCGCCGCATCTTCCGGCCCCGGGTGCTGGTCTACAGCCTGGTGCTGGGCGTGGTCCTGCTGGCGTTTTTCTACAGCCTGGCCACCCGCCACCCATTCAAGGTTGACGTGGTGCGCGACCGTGCGGCGCTGGCGCGCCAGGTCGAGGACGGCCAGATCGAGAATGTCTTCCGGCTGCAGATCATGAACGCCACCGAGCAGCAGCAGCGCTACCGCGTGGCCGTGCAGGGCCTGCCCGGCATCACGCTGGAAGCCTTGCCTGCGCTGACGCTGGCGTCGGCCGAAGCCCGCTGGGTGACCCTGAGCGTGCGCGTGCCGCCTGCCGCTGCCGCCCAGGCCGGGCCTGGTGCGCACGAGATCCGCTTCCAGGTCGAACTGGTCGGCAGCGATGCCAGCGGCCGCCCCACGGCGGGTGCAGCCTTGAGCGAAAAATCTAGCTTTATCGTGCCGCGCTGAGCGCGGCCACCGGAGACTGCCATGCAAGCCAATCCTTTGCCCGTTCATCCCAGCCCGTCGGTCGAACCTGCCTCGCCACCCTGGTGGCGTGTGGGCATGGTCTGGCTGGTGCTGGGCGGCCCGGCCGTGGTGGTGGTGGCCGCCATTGGCACCGCAGTGCTGGCCTACCACGGTGCCGACCCGGTCTTGACCGACGCGCCAACGGCGCAGCAGGCCGTCAAGCGGCTGGGCGCCGACACGCCGGCCATGCAGGGGCGCAACCATGCCGCCACGCCAGCGCCGCGCTGACGCCGGCCAGCGGCACCGTTCAGGCCCGTTGCCCACGCCCACGCCAGAACCATGACGCACCCATCCAAGTTGGGCAGGCACTTGATGGCCATCCTGTGGCCATCGTTCCTGATGGCCGGCGTGCTGGAGATGCTGGTGTTTGCGCTGGTCGACCCCGCCAGCCTGCGCTGGCTGGGTGGCGGGCGCATCACGCTGTCGGCTGGCGCGGTCTACACCCTTGGTTTTTTCATGTTCTGGGGGGTGATCACCGCATCAGGCCTGCTGACCCGGCTGCTGCAGGGTGAGCCCCGGCACATCAACCGCGAAGGGGCGACCGGCGCCTTTCGGCATTGAGCCCGGTGTCTGGCCCGGGCCTGCAGCATTGAGTCAGCAGCTGTTGCCGTTGACCAGGCCTTGCAGCTTGCCCTGGTCGAGGATGCGGATGTGGCGCTGTTTCACTTCCAGCATGCCATCGTCCTGGAACTTGCTGAAAGTGCGGCTCACCGTCTCCAGCTTCAGGCCCAGGTAACTGCCGATCTCTTCGCGCGTCATGCGCAGCACCAGCGCCGAGGCCGAGAAGCCGCGCGCCTCCAGACGCTGGGTCAGGTTCAGCAAGAAGGCCGCCAGCCGCTCTTCGGCCCGCATGCTGCCCAGCAGCAGCATCACACCGTGGTCGCGCACGATCTCGCGGCTCATGATCTTGTGGAACTGGTGCTGCAGCTCGCTGAACTCGCGTGACAGGCCTTCCAATTGGTCGAAAGGGATCACGCAGACCTGGGAGTCTTCCAGCGCCACCGCGTCGCAGGTGTGGCTGTCGGTGCTGATGCCATCCAGGCCCAGCAGTTCACCGGCCATCTGAAAGCCGGTGACCTGGTCGCGGCCGTCTTCTGACGACACCCGGGTCTTGAAAAAACCGGTGCGCACGGCATACAGCGACTGGAACACATCGCCAGCGCGGAACAGCGTGTCGCCCCGCACCACCTGGCGCCGCGTGGCCACCAGGCTGTCCAGGCGGTCCAGGTTCTCGCGGTTCAGGCCCACAGGCAGGCACAACTCGCGCAGGTTGCAACTGGAACAAGCCACCTTGAACGGCTCAAGGCGCAGTGCAGGCGTGTCGGCGTGGGTGTTCATGGCCTTGATTATGGGCGGTCATCGCTTGATTGCAGTCAAGTTCAAGCAGCGCGGCGCGCGCCTGCCGCACCGCCGCACTGCCGTCGCCCGGCCTGATGCCAAGATCGCAGGCGTCTGGACCATTGGTCTGGCCGTTTGGATTGAGGCAGGTCAAGCCGCTGCGCCGCCGGTTTGGCACAGTCAGGGCCATGGCAAAACTTGCTGAAGAGCCAGGGCCGGTGCTCACTGAGGCGATGCTGCAGCGCCTGGACCGGCCTGGTCCGCGCTACACCTCCTATCCCACGGCCGACCGCTTTGTCGAGGCATTTGGCCCGGCGCAGTACGCCCAGGCACTGTGGCAGCGCGCCAGCGGCGCCACCGTGGGCGGCCGGCCACCGCTGTCGCTGTACATCCACATCCCGTTTTGTGCGTCGGTCTGCTACTACTGCGCCTGCAACAAGGTGATCACCAGGCACCACGACAAGGCAGCTGAATACCTCACCGTGCTGGCCCAGGAGGTGGCGCTGCACACCGCTGTGCTCGGCAACAGCCAGGCGGTGTCGCAATTGCACCTGGGCGGCGGCACGCCCACCTTCTTGTCCGACGCTGAACTCGGCCAGCTGATGGCGATGCTGCGTGCATCGTTTCGGGTGGTGCCTGGCGCCGAGATCTCGATCGAGGTCGACCCGCGCACCGCCTCGCCGCAGCGCCTGCAGCACCTGGCCCAGCTGGGCTTCAACCGGCTGAGCTTCGGCGTGCAGGACTTCGACCCCGATGTGCAGAAGGCTGTGCACCGGCTGCAGCCGTTTGCTGCGGTGCGCGACTTGATGCTGGCGGCGCGCGCCATCGGCTTTGAATCCATCAACGCCGACCTGATTTACGGCCTGCCCAGGCAGACGCCCGTGTCGTTTGCACGCACCATCGCCCAGGTGGCCGAACTGCGGCCCGACCGCATCGCGCTGTATGCCTATGCCCATCTGCCGCAGCGCTTCAAGCCGCAGCGGCGCATCGTGCTGGAACAGCTGCCGCCGCCCGACCACCGGGTGCAGATGCTCGGGGCGGCCATGGCGGGCTTCGTCGCCCAGGGCTACACCTACATCGGCATGGACCACTTTGCCCTGCCGGGCGACGCGCTGGCGGCTGCCAAGCGGCAGGGGCGGCTGCACCGCAATTTCCAGGGCTACAGCACCCAGCCCGATTGCGACTTGATCGCCCTGGGCGTGTCGGCCATCGGCCGGATGGGCAGCACCTACAGCCAGAACGCCAAGACGCTGGACGCGTACTACGACGCGGTGCGCCAGGGCGAGTTTCCGGTGGTGCGGGGCCTGGGCCTGTCGCGCGACGACCTGGTGCGGCGTGCGGTGGTGATGGCGCTGATGTGCCAGGGCCGGCTCGACTTTGAAGCCATCGAGCTGGCCCACCTGATCAAGATGCGTGACTACTTCAAGGCCGAACTCGACGATCTGGCCGAACTGCAGCAGCTGGGCCTGTGTGAACTGCGGCCCGATGGTGTGCAGGTCACGGCCACCGGCTGGTACTTTGTGCGTGCGGTGGCCATGGTGTTCGACAAGCACCTGCGGGCCGACCAGGCACGTGCGCAGTTCTCGCGCCTGTTTTGACCGCGCCTGGCTTGCACCCGATCGCCTGGCCCGCGCTGCAGCTGGCCGCGCGGCCACGCCTGGCGCATGCCAGCCTGGATGATCTGACACACTGCCCGCCATGGACCAAGCGCTGATCTTCAGTGCGGTGCTGATGGGCCTGGCCGGCACGCCGCACTGCCTGGCCATGTGCGGCGCCGCCTGCACCGCTGCCACCGGCGGCGGCCAGGGCGGGCGCTTGCTGGGGTTCCATGCTGGCCGGCTGCTGGCCTATGCGGCCGCCGGCGCGGTGGCTGCGGCCAGCGTTGGCAGCCTGGCCGCGCTGGGCCAGGCCGTGGCCGCCCTGCGCCCGCTGTGGACGCTGGTGCACGTGGCGGCGCTGGGGCTGGGCCTGTTCCTGGTCTGGCAGGGCCGCCAGCCCGCCTGGATGGAACAACTCGGCCGCGCCCGCGCCAGCAGCGTGCCGCACCGGCCCGGTGAGCGCTGGCAGGCCGTGCGTGGCCCGGCGCGCAGTGCCGGCATTGGTCTGGCCTGGGTGGCCTGGCCCTGCGGCCTGCTGCAGTCGGCACTGCTGGTGGCCGCGCTGGCCAACACCCCGGCCACCGGTGCGCTGGTGATGGCCGGTTTTGCCGGTGCATCGGCCGCGGGCCTGTTGCTGGGGCCGGCGCTGTGGTGGCGCCTGGGCGGCGCGCGCGCCGGGGCGGCGGTGGTCTCGCCCGCTGCGGCGGTGCGCCTGGCCGGCGCGGCCTTGGCGCTGGCGTCGGCCTGGGCCCTGGGCCACGGCGTGTGGATGCGGGCGATCGCCTGGTGCCTGGCCTGAACCGGCCCGGCCCTGCTGCGGCGCGGGCCACCAAGCCGGTCGCCGCGCTGCGGTGCTGCCTGCCAAGGCTGCGCACGGCGGGCACCGCGCCGCAAGTCAGTTGATAGACAGCCCTGGTGGCATAAAATTGACGGGTTATCAATCCGAAGCGCAGCGCGCGGAGCCAACGCACATGTACAAGCACATCAAGGTGCCCGAGGGTGGGCAGAAGATCACCGTCAATGCGGACTTTTCGCTCAACGTGCCTGATCAGCCGATCATCCCGTTCATCGAAGGTGACGGCACCGGCCAGGACATCACACCGGTGATGATCAAGGTGGTCGATGCGGCGGTGGCCAAGGCCTACGGCGGCAGCAAGAAGATCCACTGGATGGAGATCTACGCCGGCGAGAAGAGCACCAAGGTCTACGGCCCCGATGTGTGGCTGCCCGAAGAAAGCCTGGCAGTGCTGCGCGAGTACGTGGTGTCCATCAAGGGCCCGCTGACCACCCCGGTGGGCGGCGGCATCCGCAGCCTGAACGTGGCGCTGCGCCAGGAGCTGGACCTGTATGTGTGCCTGCGCCCGGTGCAGTACTTCAAGGGCGTGCCCTCGCCGGTGAAAGAGCCGCACAAGATCGACATGGTGATCTTCCGCGAGAACTCGGAAGACATCTACGCCGGCATCGAGTACGAGGCCGAGAGCGACAAGGCCAAGAAGCTGATCAAGTTTCTGCAAGACGAGCTGGGTGTCAAGAAGATCCGCTTCCCCAACACCTCGGGCATCGGCATCAAGCCGGTCAGCCGTGAAGGCACCGAGCGCCTGGTGCGCAAGGCCATCCAGTACGCCGTCGACAACGACAAGCCCAGCGTGACCATCGTGCACAAGGGCAACATCATGAAGTACACCGAAGGTGGCTTCCGTGACTGGGCCTACAACCTGGCGCAGAAGGAATTCGGCGCCGAGCTGATCGACGGCGGCCCGTGGTGCCAGTTCAAGAACCCGAAGACCGGCAAGACCATCACCGTCAAGGACTCGATCGCTGACGCCTTCCTGCAGCAGATCCTGCTGCGCCCGGCTGAATATTCAGTCATCGCCACGCTGAACCTGAACGGCGACTACATCTCCGACGCGCTGGCGGCGCAGGTGGGCGGCATCGGCATTGCCCCGGGCGCCAACCTGTCGGATTCGGTGGCCTGCTTCGAAGCCACCCACGGCACGGCGCCCAAGTACGCCGGCAAGGACTACGTCAACCCCGGCTCCGAGATCCTGTCGGCCGAGATGATGCTGCGCCACATGGGCTGGCTGGCGGCTGCCGACCTGATCCTGGCGTCGATGGAGCGGTCGATCGCCAGCAAGAAGGTCACCTATGACTTCGCCCGCCTGATGGACGGTGCAACCCAGGTGTCGTGCTCGGGCTTCGGGCAGGTGATGATCGACCACATGTGATGCGGTCCCGGGGCGTCTTCGGACGTCCCAGGTGGTCCCACCGGAAACCCCAGGTCGTTGATTCGACTGGGGTTTTTGTCTTTCTGGGTCTCAGACGATTTCTTGACATCGCAACGAGACGGGGCCACATTCGGGGCCACAGGGGGCGGCCGTGGCCCCATTCTGGGTGGCCCCAATGCGACACATCAACTACGTCCTGAAGCCCGCGACGATCGACAACGCGAAGCCGAAGGACAAGCGCTACGACCTCACCGATGGCGGCGGCCTGGTGCTGGAGGTCATGCCGTCGGGCTCGAAGACCTGGCGCTTCAAGTACCACCTGAACGGCAAGCGCGAGAAGGTGACGATCGGCGTGGACCCGGCCTTCACCATCAAGCAGGCCCGTGACCGGCACGAGGTGTCGGAGCTGACCACAATTTCAAGTACAGGCCAAGTCACTGTGCCGCGCGAGGTTCGCGAGCGACTCGGTCTGCAGGCCGGGGACAAGATCGCCTGGTCGATGCTGGGCAACGGCACCATCGTGCTGCGACCCAAGACCCGTCGCCTCGCCGACTTGGTTGGCATTCTCACGCAACCGGGGCAGCCAGGCGTTTCAGCCGACGAGATGCGCTTGCCTGAATGAGCATCGCCATCGACACGCATGTGCTCGTCCGGATACTCGTCCAAGACGCGACGGCGCCGGACCAGTGCGCCGCAGCGCGACGACTCGTCACCGATGCAACAGCAGCGGGCGAGCCGTTGCTTGTGAGCCTGTGCGCGCTGCTCGAGACTGAATGGGTACGTCGCAGCCGATACCGGGTGAGCCGCAAGGCCATGGTGCCCGCCTTCATCTCGATGCTGGAGACGCCCGGAATCGAGTTCGAGCATGACGCCACGGTGGAAGAGGCGCTCTACCTCCTCGACCAATTTCCATCCGCAGACTTCGCCGACTGCCTTCTCGTGGCCCGAGCAACACACCTGGGTCGCTCGCGCTTCGTGACCTTCGACGCTGGCGCTGCACGCCTGCCGCGTGGTGAACTGCTGCAATGAGGGATGGCTGCGTGCAGCCGTCAAGATGGCAGGCGAGACGCAAACGGGTTTGAGCCAGCGACCGGGTCCAGTCCCCAGGGCTTGAGGCGGTGGCGGGACATGCCAGCGTCTTCTCGTGCCCGCCAATGGGCTCGGCCAAGTGACAGGAACCCATCTGTGCTGACAGATGATCATGACGCCCCACCCGAATGGAAGGGAATGTGACGGGAGATACGACAAGTCAGTGGGGGCGGATCGAGCAACGACGCGGGCTGCGGCGCGATTTGCATGTGCTGATCAAGTGCACGTCGTGCGGTCCCAGGGCGGTACCGGACCCTCCGTTTGCGCCCAAGCAAAAATCCCCAGATCATTGATTTGACTGGGGTTTTTGTCTTTCTGGTGTCTCGGCATGTCCCGGTTGATGCCTTGACTGCAAGTCAGCGCAAGCGCTCAGCGCGCACCAGTCGGTTGCAAGCTGCCGGCCGCTTTCCTATCAAACTGGTTCGCCAGCCGCAGGATCGCAGGCGTGTGGCGCTTCAGCGCAGCTTCACGCCAAGTTCGAGGTCGCCGCCTGGGGTTTTCAACAGGTACAGACCCGCGGCACTGATGAAGCCGATCTCGCCCCAGGCTGTGGTGGTCATGCCGGTCCAAGGGGCGTTCGGCGCGATGGTGAGCTTGAGATCCACCGGCTGGAAGTCCAGGTGGGTGATGTTGATCTCGGTCCCTTTGCCCGAGAACTGGAACCAGGTGCCGTTGTTCATGCCGGCGATGTAGGTCCCGTCGGCAATTTCCGCAGTCATCGGGGCCTGCTCGCCGCCGATCAGCATGCCGTTGCCGAAGCCAGCGGCGCGCCCGTCCTTCAGCTTGAGGACAAACAGCTTCTGGCCCGTGCCGTCCAGGCCAGTGGCCGTGCCGATGTGGCTGCCGTCGACGCTCTTGACCCGAAATTCGCCCTTGCCCAGCGATTCAAGCGTGCCGCCATCGGCTGCGCTCGCGCAGGCACTGACGGCCAGATTGCCTTCGCGGCACGCGCTCCAGGTGCCGTCGGCTGCGATCCGCAGGGTGCCGTAGGACGCGTCACAAGTCGCTGCCGCGCTGCAGCCGCGGTGCACGTAGTTGTACAAACCCGCCAGCGCGGCGGTGGACTTGGTGCTGTCCCTGAAGCCGAGCAATGGCATCGTCGCTTCGGTGTCTCCGAAGCGCTCTCGCACGGCGCCCAGCACGATACCGTTGGCCAACACAGCCACCCGGGCGTTGTCGACACCCGAAGGCGTGAAGGTGCCATCGGTGTTGGCAAGCAACGAGCCACTGCCCGTTCTGCCGGCAAGACCTGAAGCGCTGTCGGTGATGCTGTAGTCGTAGCTGAGGCCAGCAACATCGACCCGGTAGTCGATCGCGTCGCCGCTCATGCCGACCGCGCGGTAGCGCGTCGTCGCGTCGTCGCCACCACCGCAAGACGCCAACAGCGCAACGGCTGTCAGCGCCAGGGGCATGCCGAGGCGCCGCATGGCTTGCTGGAGGCGGGAGGGCTGCCGGGTGTTCATTGGGTCGTTCCTTTAACCGCAAGAAAGCTTCTAGGGTGTCGAGAGCTTATTGGCACCCGGCGTTGCTTGAACTGCCGATGTGAGGGCGGAAAGCGGTTCAACCTGACGCCAATCGGCAGCGGCCAGCACGATCTTCGTCCCCGTCGGAAGCTGCAGGGTGTGCGCGGCGAGCGTGGGCGGCAGCACGGCAGACGACATGGGCAAGGGCACAGTCGGATGCGGCCGGTCGCCCAAGGCCAGTTGCTCGGCGGCGAGCATGGCCGCCACGTCCTGCGCTGGCATCGGCCTGCTGAAGATATAGCCTTGCACCTCGGTGCAGCCTTCGGCCTTGACATGCATGAGCTGCTCGTCGTTTTCGACACCTTCGGCTGCCGTCGACGCACCGAAGCTGCGCGCCAGTCCGCACACTGCGCGCACGATGGCCATGCTGCTGGGGTTGGTCGCCAGGTCCTGGACGAAGGACTTGTCGATCTTGATCTTGTCGAACGGGAAGCTGCGCAAGTAGCACAGGCTGGAGTAGCCGGTGCCGAAGTCGTCCATCGAGATACGGACGCCCAAGGCTCCGATCTGCGTCAGCTGCCCCAGGTTGGCTTCGCTGCTCTTGAGGAAGATCGACTCGGTGATTTCGAGCTCCAGCCGGCTCGGCTGCATGCCGGATGACTCCAGCGCGCCCTTGACCACGTCCACCAAGGTGCCGCACTGGAACTGGGCCGGCGACAGGTTGACTGCGATCGAGATGTGCTCCGGCCAGGTTGTGGCCTGGGCGCAGGCACGCTCCAGGATGCGCCGCCCGATGGTGCTGATCAGACCGATTTCTTCGGCCAGCGGGATGAAGACGCTGGGCGACACAAAGCCGCGGATGGGATCGTCCCAGCGCGACAGCGCCTCGAATCCACTGATGCGCCCGCTTTGCAGGTTGACCAGGGGCTGGTAGTGGATGGTCGAGCGCAGTCCTGGTCGACGGCGGCGCGCAGTGCCATCTCCAGGCTGCGGCGCTCCTGCACCTGCCGGTCCAGTTCCGGGTCGAAGAATCGGTGGCGGCCACGGCCGTCGGCCTTGGCGCGGTACATGGCCAGGTCGGCAGCCCGCAGCAACTCCTCGGGCTCGTGGTACTCGCCATCGGCCACCACGATGCCGATGCTGGCGCCGACGGTCAGGCTCTGGTTGTCGATGCTGAATGGCATCTTGACGACCTCGATCAGCCGCATCGCCAGCGCGGCAGCCGCCTGGGGCTGCTCGACGCCGACCTGGATGACGGCGAACTCGTCGCCGCCCAGTCGACCGACCGTGTCCTCGTCGCGCAAGGCATGGCGCAGGCGGCTGGCCACATGCTTGAGCAGCGTGTCGCCGGTCGCGTGGCCCAGGGTGTCGTTGATGGACTTGAAGCCGTCGAGGTCGATGAACAGCACCGCCAGGTCGTTGCCGTGCAGCCTGCGGTGCTGCACGGCCTCCGTCAGCTGCTGGTGGAACTGCAGCCGGTTGGGCAGGCCGGTCAGCGCATCGTGGTGCGCCAGGTGGGCGATGGTGGCCTGCGATTGCTCGCGTTGCTGCATCTCGTGGCGCAGCTGGTCGTTGGCCTGCACCAGGTCTTTGGTGCGGTGGGCCACACGGCCTTCGAGTTCCTGGTTGGCGCGCGCAGAGCTCGTCGTTGATCTGGCGGATGGTCTCTTCGGCCTGCCGTCGACCCAGCTGCGTGACCACGCGCGCCAGTGCCACCGAGAAGTCGACCGGCTTGGTGATGTAGTCGTTGGCGCCGAGGTTCAGCGCTTCGACGATGTCTTCGCTTTCGCTCTTGGCGGTGACCATGATCACCGGCAGCGCGCCCTGCGAGAAGCGCTTGCGGATGCTGGCCAGGACCTCCAGGCCGGACAGGTCCGGCATCATCATGTCGAGCAGGACGAGGTCGAAGGTTTCGCGGGCGATCAGCGCCAGGGCCTCCACGCCACCGCTGGCCTCGACCGCCTCGTAGCCCTGCCGCTACGAACCGGCGCCGCAGGATCTCCCGGTTCTCGCGGATGTCGTCGACGATCAGCAGGCGCGCCGTGGTCCCTTGGGCCTGGTCTGGCGCGCTCTGGGCGGATTGCGTGGCCGCCATGGTGACGCAGTCCGTGGCCTTTTGGGCAGAGTGGTTTTGCATAGTTTGCTTCATCGGCTGTCAATCACGCTGCTTGAGTCCGCAGGGCCAACGGCATCTGTGGATTTGTTGGCCGCTGCCGGCCAGGCGGATGGAGTGGCAGGGAAACGGTCGCCGTCGTGCCCTGACCCGGCACGCTGACGACCGCCAGATCACCGCCCATCAGGCGGCAATAGCGGTAGGCCAGCGGCAGGCCGAGACGCACTTCGTCGCCATAGCGGCTGCTGGTTTCGCCTTCGGCCAGCCCGAAGGTGTCGAACAGGCTGCCCATGCGTTCAGGCGCGATACCGACACCGCTGTCGCGCACCGTCACCGAGCAGCTGTCGTGCAGCAGCCTGGCCGACAAGGTGATCTCGCCGCCGCGCGTGAACTTGGCGGCGTTGTCGAGCAGCCCCTCGACCACACGCTGCAGCTTCTGCGCGTCACCTTCGATGCGCCCCGCAGGAGGCGCCTCGACGACGAGGCGGTTGCCGCTGGCCTCGATGCCGGGCTGCGAGCGCATGACCAGCGCGTCGAAGAACTCCGCGAGTTCGATCGACTCGACCCGCAGTTCCACGCGGCCGGCTTCCAGCCTGGACAGCTCCAGCAGGCTGTCGATGAGCGACAACAGGCGGTAGCCGGCCACCTTGATCGAGCTCAGGTCCTTGGCCTTCTGCGACTCGCGCTGCGCCGGCGACTCGCCAAGGTCCTCGATCAGGATTTCGCTGTAGCCGATGATCGCATTGAGCGGGTTCTTGAGCTCGTGGCTCATCTTGGCCAGGAAGTCTGACCTGGCCTTCAGCGCGCGCTGTGCCTGGCCGGTCGCTTCGCGCAGCATGTTCTCGGTGGACAGGTGGCGCAGCACCTCCTGCTCGAGCTCGCTCTGCGACGAGACGATGCTCGCGAAGTACATCGCCATCATCGAGACATAGACGCTGGCGCACAGCGTGGAAATCAGGCCGAGCGTGACCAGGCTGTGGGCGGCCACCGTCTCCACGAAGCCGAACATGCTGTAGGCGACGTTGAACAGCGCCAGGTTGACCGTGATCAGCGTCGCCACCACGATGCGCGTCCGGCGCTCCGGCAGGTAGAAGAAGGCCAGCAGCGGAACCGTCACCAGCCACGGCAGGATGGGCGACGTGATGCCGCCGTACTTGTAGCAGCCCCAGAAGATGCAGAACATCAGGTTCTGGATCGACAGCAGCGCCAGCGGCACGTACCAGCCGGTCAGGCGCAGCAGCAAGGCCATGGGCCAGAAGGCCGTCAGGGCGATGAACAAGATCCACCACTCGAGGTTGGCCTCGCCACCGACGAACAGCATCGACAGCGAAATCGTGTGGCCGAGCACCGGGCCGAGCAGGTGGCTGAAGACGAACATCCGCACCGCCTGCAGCGTGTCTTGCTTGGACTGCTTGAGCTGCTCGGGAATGAACCAGTCGACCGCCGCGTTGAGCTTGGGCACCAGTCGCTTGAATCGCATCCGCATCGTGTTCATGGCTGCTCCGATCGAACGCATCAGGCCTGCGCCGCCAGCGGCCGTGAGACCACTGGCAGCCGCAAGCGTGAATTCCGAACCCTGCTTGGGCCAGCTCTGCACCGAGATCTCGCCGCTCAACAGGTTGGCCAGCTTCTGGCTCACTGCCAGGCCCAGGCCGGTGCCTTCGTGCTCGTTGGATTCGACGCGGTTGAAGTTCTTGAACAGGCTGGGGAGCACTTCGCGGGCGATGCCGATGCCGTTGTCCTTCACCGAGATCAGCACCTGGGCTGTCATCGCCTTCACCCTGGCGCTGCGCATGCAGCACGACCTGGCCGTTGCGCGTGAACTTGCCGGCGTTGCCGAGCAGGTTGATCAGGATCTGGCGCAGCCAGGTGTCGTCGGTCTGGATCGTCCCGAGCGCGGACCGTCTTCTCGATGGCGAAGCTGTTGCCGTTGTTCGAGATCAGGTGGCGGCAGGTGGCCGAGACCTCCTCCAGGCAGAGGTCCAGGTCGACCTGCCGCAGCTGCATGTCGACGTCTTCGGCGTCGATCTTGGGCATGTGCAGCACGTCCGAGACGAGCGACAGCAGGTGGCGACCGGCACGGTTGATCGATCGCAGCTCCTCTGCATCGTCGGCACCGTCCCTCGGCTTCGCTGTCCTCGATCAGGATCTCGCTGTAGCCGATGATCGCGTTCAGCGGCGTGCGCAGTTGGTGGCTCATCTTCGCCAGGAAAACCGCCTTGGCGTCATTGGCGCGCTCGGCTTCCTGCTTGGCCGCGCGCAGCTTGACCGAGGTCTCGAGGTGGCTCGTGACCTCGTGCTGCAGCGACGACTGCGCCAACATCACGATAGGCGTAGTAGATCGCCATCATCGAGCTGTACAGCGTTGCGGCGCAGACCGAGATCATGCCGGCGGTGGACAGCTGCTCGATCGCCACGCGCTCCGGAAACGAGCCGTTGATCCAGTAGGCTGCGGCGAACGCCGCCAGGGTCATGGTGATGATGCCCAGGACGACGAACGGCCGGTTGCTCAGGTAGAAGAAGCCCAGCATCTGCGCCGTCAGGAACCACGGCAGAAAAGGTGAACTCACGCCGCCGAAGTAGTAAGCGCCAAAGACGCTGACGGAGATCAATGCGCAGAACGAATAAAACGCAGGCGCCGACAGATTGCGCGCCAGTTTCAGCGCGAACGGCAGCAACCAGAACGAACCGCACACGCCGCACAAGGTCCAGAAGACCCAGTCAGGCGACGGCAGGACCCCGTAGAGATAGCCGAAGATCGCAATGCCGCTGAACGGCCCCAGCAGATGGCTGATGACGAAGATGCGTGCCCGCCAGTAGGTGGCGGTCGTGCCGCGCAGTTCGTCTGGAATGAACCAGTCGATGGCGCGGATCAGACGCTCGATTGAGGGTCACGGGTACATCCTTGAGGTCGTGGGCAGGGTCAGGCGGCAACGCCGGTATTGCTGGTGCTGGGGGGCGTCAGCCGTTGCCAGCGGCACCGGGCGGCGCCATGGCGCACATGCTCGATCTGCGCGGCGTCGATGGCCTTGCGCAAGCGCGCTGCCAGGTGTGCACATGCTCGCTGGTGTGCGTGGGCATCATCTGCAGGCGCAGGCGCGAATCGCCCTTGGCCACCGCCGGGAACTCGACCAGGTTGGCGATGATCCCCAGCGCCGGCAGGCGGCGGCTGACCAGTCGGGCCAGCGCTTCGCTGCCGACCTTGACCGGTACGATCGGCGACGGATCGCCCAGGGTCTCCAGGCCTTCGGCGGCCAGCACACGGCGCATCTCTTCAATGCGTTCCATCAGCACCGTGCGCAGGCGCTGGCCCCGTTCGGACCGCACGATTTCGAAGGCCTTGGTCACCGTGGCGGCCTGCACCGGGGACAACGCGTTCGAGAACGTCGCCGAACAGCCGTAGTACTTGAGGTACTGCTTGACGGCCACCGAGTTGCAACTGACGAAGCCGCCGTTGGACGCGAAGGTCTTCGAGAAGCTGCCCATCACGATGTCGAGCTTGCCGAGCATGCCCTGCGCACCGATGATGCCGGTGCCACCCGGACCCATCGCGCCCAGATCGTGGGCCGCATCGACGAGCAGCCTGGCGCCGAATTCGTGGGTCAGGTCCTGCAAGGCCTTCAGGTCCGGCGAATCGGAGTCCATGGAGAACAGGCTCTCGGTCACCACCAGGATGGCCGCGTTGGGCTCCTTGTCACGGATGCGGCGCAGGTGGCGCCGCACCGAATCCACCTTCAGGTGCCCGTGCAAGTGCACGTTGGCGGTCGCTGAATAGGCGCCCTCCTGCAAGCAGGCGTGTGCCAGGCCGTCCATCACCACGTGGTCGTTCGGCCGCACCAGGCCTTTGATGACGCCGTAGCCCGCAGCCCAGCCGGTGGGATACAGCAGGGTGTGCTGGGTGCCCAGGTGCTCGGAGATCGTGTCCTCCAGCCGCAGCGAGTACTTGGTGTTGCCGACCAAGGCCGACGATCCGGCGCTGTGCACACCGAATTCATCGATCACGGCCTTCGCCACTTCCTTGATTTCAGGGTCTGACGCCAGCGCCAGGTAATCCTGCGTGCCGAAATTCAGGCCGCCGAACTTTTCACCGCTGTCGTCCAAGGCACTGCACTCTGATTTGGGTGCCTGCTGCGTCGACCGCGAATAGGGCCACAGCTTGTGCTGGCGGCGAACATCCTGCCAATCGTAGAAGGGCTGCACGCGGGCCATGACGTCGCTGCCTGCGAGCTCGCGAAACTCGCGCAGGCTGCCTGTCAGAGCCTCGATCGGATCGATCTTGTTCATGGGGTTCCATTCCTCAATGTTCGAAGTGGGAGGCGCCGACGGAGCCTTGCGCCCCGTCAGGCAGGTATCGATCTTTTTGAGCAGCCGCGTCAGGTCGACCGGCTTGGTATCGAAGTCGGAGCAGCCCACTTCGACACTCTTCTGGCGGTCGCTGTCCAGCGCATGGGCGGTCAGGGCGATGACAGGAATGCGGCGGGTGCGCGCGTCGGCCTTGATCAGGCGCGTGGCCTGCCAGCCATCCATCTTGCCGAGCGCCACGTCCATCAGGATCAAGTCGGGCTGCTCGGACAAGGCCATCGCCACCCCGGTGGCACCGTCGACGGCGCTGCAGACATTGAAACCGCGGCGCTGCAGACGCCGCGTCAGCATGTCGCGGTTTTCGAAGCAGTCCTCGACCAGCAGGATCCGCTTGGGCTGCGCGTCCATCTCATCCTCTTTGGCCTCGTCGTTCATCCAGACTCCTATGGCTTCACGGGTGCCTTGCGCAGGACCACGCGGCCGTGCGGCTTGGCTGCCCTGGCACGCACGGCGCTCAGGCAGTACCAGTCTGTTTTCGTCGGGCCGGCGCGCAAACTTGAACTTGTCTTGCGCCGACTCCGTCACGCTTGCGGGCGCCAAAGTCGGCGCGACCAGGCACGGGCCCGGCGGGCGCGCAAGCATCCGGCTGCAGCCGCAGCTTGTTGGTGCGGGCAGCGGTGGCGTCGCCCGTGTCTGCCTGACAGCCGTCGGCCGAGGCAGCCATGGTCGGCCGACCCGGCGGTGGTGGTCGACAGGGCCCGGGCCCACACCCGGGGTGTGGCGGCGGGGCGCATGCTGCCTGCGGTCGCCCGGCGCAGCCCGCCGAGCCGCCCGGGTCAGCGCGGCAGGATGCGCGAGGCCAGCGGTCTGGCCACGTAGTCGGGCAGGAACCTGCAGTCGGCTGGCTGTGCGGCGCGCAATTGCCGGCAGCGCTGGGCGATGCCCGCCGGGGTGGGCTTGCGGCCCTTGTCGACCCAGTCCAGCAGGGCCTCGAACAGCGGGGGATAGGCGGCGTCGCCCCAGTAGCTGTGTTCGCTGGAGTCGACAAAGGTCTGCACCAGCCGGCCGCCGTTGCCGGCCGCCGCCATGCGCTGGCGCAAGGTGTCGCTGCCTTCGACGAACACCGTCGCGTCGCCGACGCCGTGGCCGGTCAGCACCGGCACGGCAAAGCGGCCGCTGTGATCGACGTCGGCGGCAAAGCGTGCCACCGCCTGCGGGTCGGCCTGGAAGCGGGCCACGGCAGCGTTCAGCGCGGCGTCGTCAGCCGAGCCCGCGTAGCGCACGCCAGCATTGCCGAACGGGCTGACACCGCCGTTCTTGGCCACCACGTCGCGCAGCGTGAAGCTGCCCCAGTTGAGGTGTGCTGTGACCGAGCTTTCGGGGATCTTCAGCACGTCGACGATGGTCTTGAGCTTGCGCGCCTGCTCCGGCGTGCGCTGTGCTGCTGGCAGGCGCACGCCCAAGCAGGCTTCGGCGCGGCGCGCCAGCTCGGCGCTGGTCAGGGTGCTGCCGGCCGGCAGGCCGATGGCCAGCGCGTAGGGGGCCTCGTCGGCGCGCGGGTGGTCCTGGCACAGGTGCTGGTAGATCACCCGCAAATCGAGCCGGAAATCGTAAGTGGCCGGGCCGGCGACCACGCCGCTGGTCAGCAGGATGCCGTCCCACGCGCGCGGGTACAGCTCGGCTGCGCGCGTGGCCACCATCGCCCCCCAGGACTGGCCGTGCAGCAGTGTGCGGCGTGGCTTGGCCACATGGTCGATGAAGATGCGGCGCACGCGCTCGGTGTCCTCGGCCGCCGAGGTGACGGCAAAGCCGCCTTGGCGGAACACCGATCCGGCCCAGGCATGGCCTTCGCGCACGGTGATGGCCCAGCGCTTGATGTCCTCGTCGGCCCGTGCCGGCGTCGGCGTGCCGAGCGACGGGCCGCCGTGCGCGTGCACGACCAGCACGCCGCTCCACTGGGCGGGCATGACGATCAGATAGTGCGCGCCTGCAGAGTCCTGGCCGCGCAGGCAACGGGCCCCATCGGGCACACCGGCCGGGCAGGCCTGGGCCTGCGGCGGCGCCTCGGGTGGTGTCGCAGGCGGGCTGGCACAGCCGATCAGGGCGAGGGCCGACGCACCCAGCAGCGCCAGACGGGCACGCAGACGGGCACGCAGACAGACACGCAGACAGACACGCAGACAGACGTTCATGGTCATGGGTGTGGGCATGGACAGAAGTCGAAGGGCAGGTGAGAAGACATGGCAGCCGGTGCGGCGGGCCGGCCGTGAAATCAGCCAATCGACCAATCGGCCAATCAGCCAGCAAGAAAGCAAGCAAGCAGGCCAAGATGCAAATTGGCAAGCGCGCAGGCAACCATGGTCGTGCAATCTGCTGTGGCAAGCCCTCGGGACTTTCTCTGAGCCGGGCGCCGGTGTTCGGCTGGATCGGCGGGCCAGGTTCAGCACAGCGCCAACCCTCGGGCCTGCGCTTCGCAAGCCAGCCCGGGCACAGCGAGAATGCGGCATGGCTCTCTTTCCCCAGAACGCGTTGAACGACGGTGTGCGCAAGCGCGAGGTGTTTGGCTGGGCGATGTACGACTTTGCGAACTCGGGCTACACCACGGTGGTGTTGACGGCGGTGTTCGCCGCCTACTTCGTCGGCGGTGTGGCCGGTGGTGCAGCCTGGGCCACCCTGGCCTGGACCGGCGCACTGGCGCTGTCGAGCCTGTTGGTGATGCTGACCATGCCCGCGCTGGGCGCCTACGCTGACCTGCGCGCGGCCAAAAAGCGGCTGCTGCTGGTCTCCACCCTGGGTTGTGTGGCCGCCACCCTGGCCTTGGCGGGGGTCGGCCCGGGTGACGTGGCCTGGGCCGTTGTGGCGGTGGTGCTGTCCAACCTGTTTTACAGCTACGGTGAATCACTGGCCGCGGCGTTCCTGCCCGAACTGGCGCGCCGTGACAGCCTGGGCCGCGTCTCGGGCTGGGGTTGGAGCTTTGGCTACTTCGGCGGCATGCTGACGCTCGGGCTCAGCCTGGCCTATGTGCTCTGGGCCCAGGGCCAGGGCATGTCGGCGGCGCAGTTTGTGCCCGTCACCATGCTGATCACGGCGGCGGTGTATGCGCTGGCCTCTGTCGCCACCTTTGCGCTGTTGCGTGAGCGGGCGCTGCCGCAGGCTGCCCGGGTGCAGCAGCCCGGCGTGCTGGCGTCATTCAGCCGGCTGCTGCAGACCTGGCGCGAGGCGCGCCGCTTCGAGGACTTTGCCTGGCTGCTGGCCTGTGCGGTGGCCTACCAGGCCGGCATCTCGGTGGTCATCGCGCTGGCGGCGGTGTACGCCGAGCAGGTGCTGGGGTTCCAGCAGACCCAGACCATGCTGCTGATCTTTCTGGTCAACATCGCTGCAGCGGTGGGTGCCTTCACCTGGGGCTATGCGCAAGACCGGCTGGGGCACCGGCCCGCCCTGGCCATCACCCTGGTCGGCTGGATCGTGATGACCTTGCTGGCCGGCCTGGCCACCGAGGCCACGCTGTTCTGGATTGCCGCCGTCATTGCCGGCCTGTGCATGGGCAGCAGCCAGTCGGCCGGGCGGGCGCTGGCCGGCGCCTTGTCGCCGCCGCAGCGCCGGGCCGAGTTTTATGGCCTGTGGACCTTCGCCACGCGGCTGTCTGCCATCGTCGGGCCGCTGACCTATGGCGTGGTCACCCTGCTCACCGCCGGCAACCACCGCATCGCCATCCTGAGCACCGGTGTGTTCTTCGTGCTGGGCCTGGTCTTGCTGATGCGGGTGAATGTGCAGCGTGGCATCGCCGCAGCTGACGCCGGAACTGCCAGTGCCGCTGCAACTGCAGAAGCAAGCTGAGTCCAGAACCCTTGCCAGGCTGCGCTTGCCGCCCGGGCATATGCGCCTCGCTGACGGAGTGCACGCCATGTTCCAGGTCTTTTCAATTGCGGGTCGTCTGTTCAGCGGCAACCTGGAGCAATGGCGCCAGGTGGCGGCGACCAGCGCGGTGACACGGGCGCAGCGCCTCAGGCCGGTCGGCCGCGATGTGTTCAGCGCGCCAGCGGTGGCTGCTGGCGCAGCGCAGCCGGCGGCCACGGCTGCGCCCGCCAGCGGCGTGCTGGCCGCCTATGCCGCCACCCAGGCTGGCCCGGCGCGCAGGCCGCTCACCCAGGTGGCCGATGTGATGCACCAGCAGGTGCAGACCGTGCCGCTCGCGGCCACGGTGCTGCAGGCCTGGCAGGCGCTGGCGCGCACCGGTTTTGGCCAGGCGCCGGTGGTCGATGCGCAGGGCCATTTGGTCGGCCTGTTCCTGCGCGCCGACCTGATGCGGGTGGACTTGCTGGAGCATGCGGCGGCCGATGCGTCGGCCTGGCAAACGCTGCTGGCCGAACCGGTGCACACCCTGATGTGGACGCCTGTGCCCGCCACGCTGGCCGAGACCGACCTGCGCCGCGTGGCCACGGTCTTGCTGGACACCGGCCTGCCTGGCTTGCCAGTGGTCGATGCGCACAGCGCGGTGATCGGCTTTGTCTCACGCTCTGACATCTTGCGTGCGGTCACTGCCGACCCGCCGCTGGACTTGTGGGGCTGACAGCACTGGCGTCTGCTGTGTCGGGTGTCAGCGGCGTTGGCGGCATTGGCGCAGGGGTCCATCGCCTGAGGGCAAGGCGGGCACGGCCAAGCTGCCCGCCGTGCCCTCAGCCGCTCAGTCGCTCAGTCGCTGTCCGCCACCACATGGCGCACCAGGGTCACCGGCACGGCGGCATGCTGCAGCAGCCACTGTGACACCGAGTCGTCGAGCACACCTTTGTCGGCATCGGCATCGTGTGCGCCCATCACCACGGCGTCCACGCCATGGCGCTCGATCATGTCGGCCAGCACATGCGCCGGGTCGCCGTTGCCGATCTCGCGCTCCCATTGGGCGCCGGCGGCGCTGAGCAGCGCTTCTGCCGCTTCCAGCGCATGGTCGCCGGCGGCCGCGCTGATCTGGTCGATGACGTCGGGGTCATGTGCGGTCACCAGCTCGTACAACGTGGCCGGTGTCTGCACATTGGCGAGCACAAAGTGGGCGCTCAGGCCGTTGTGCACCAGCTGCAGTGCATGCCGCACGGCGGCGAGTGCAGTGGTCGGAACCGTCAACGGGAAGCAGGATCTTGAGCATGTGTGCACTCCAATGTGCAGGGAAATGGGAATTCCGGCCAGGGCCGGCTGGGTTGTGACGGGCCATGCGCAGCGGCTGTTCACAGCGGACCGAGCGCCTGCGCTGTGCATCGCCTGGGCGGCGACCCGCCCGCGCACAAGCTGCATGGTGTCATGCCCTGCAGTCTGCAGGCGATGCATGGTGCCCGATCCAGATCGTCGTGCGTGTTGCGCGTGTCGCTTGTCTCGCCAGGCATTGCCCGCCTGTTTGATCTTCAGCAAGGCAGGGCTGCGGATTGCCTGTAGCCTGAAATGCTGCATGCCCCCGTCGCCAGCACAGCCCTGTCACCAGCGCAGCCCCGCCGCAGCTTGCGGCGCTTCGCATTGAACATTTTGGAGATTGCCCATGCGCACTGACCAGCAAGGCCCCGGCCAGGGCTACCGCATGCGTGGTGTCGAGGTGCGCAGCAATGGCCTGCTGCACCTGACCCAGCGCACCTATGCCATGGTGCTGGCGGGTGGGCGCGGCAGCCGGCTCAAGCAGCTGACCGACGGGCGGGCCAAGCCGGCGGTGCCGTTTGCGGGCAAGTTGCGCATCATCGACTTTGCGCTCAGCAATTGTGTCAACTCCGGCATCCGCCGCGTCTGCGTGCTGACCCAGTACAAGGCGCAGAGCCTGATTCGCCACATCGAGCGCGGCTGGGGTTTCCTCGACGCGGGCTTGCGTGAATACGTCGATGTGGTGCCGGCCCAGCAGCAGCTGGGCCAAGGCTGGTACTGCGGCACGGCCGATGCGATCTACCAGAACCTGAACCTGCTGCGCGAAGCCGAGCCGGCGCATGTGCTGGTTCTGGCCGGCGACCATGTCTACAAGATGGACTACGCCCGCATGCTGGCCGACCACGTGGCCAGTGGCGCCGATGTCACCGTGGCGTGCATCGACGTGCCCTTGCAGGACGCCAGTGAATTTGGCGTGGTCACGGTCGACGGCGATGGGCGCATCCGTGCCTTCGATGAAAAGCCGGCACAGCCCGCGCCCATGCCCGGCAACCCCGACCGCGCCTTCGCCAGCATGGGCATCTATGTCTTCAACGCGGCCTTTCTCTGCGCGCAACTCGAGCTGGATGCCGCTGACCTGGCGTCCAGCCACGACTTCGGGCGTGATCTGTTGCCCCGCCTGGTCGGCAGCCACCGCGTGCACGCCACCGCTTTGTCGACAGCTGCGTCAACATGGTCGGTGACCACCCCTATTGGCGCGATGTGGGCACGATCGACGCCTACTGGGACGCCAACATGGACCTGACCCATGTGGTGCCTGAACTCAACCTCTACGACGATGACTGGCCCATCCGCAGCCTGCCGGCCCAGCTGCCGCCGGCCAAGTTCGTCTTCGACGAAGACGCCCGGCGCAGCGTGGTGGTGGACGCCTTGGTGTCTAGCGGCTGCATCGTCAGCGGCGCCACGGTGCGGCGCTCGGTGCTGTTTTCCAAGGTGCGTGTTGCCGAGCGTAGCCTGGTTGAAGACTCGGTGGTGCTGGGCGATGTCGTGATCGGGCGCGGCGTCATCCTCAAGCGGGTGGTGGTCGACGAAGGCTGCGTGATCCCGGACGGCTTCAAGGCCGGTGTGCACCCCGACGAGGACAGGGCACACTTTCATGTCACCGCGCGCGGCATCACCCTCATCACGCCCGAGATGCTGGGCCAGCAGGTGCACCGTGTCGGTTGACCGGCACGCCGTGTTGCAGGCCCGGTGCACGGCCAGCCGCGCCTGGCACCGCAGCGCCTGAAATCCCCAACGCCTGGAGCGCCACCATGAAGATTCTGATTCCCGTCGACGGCTCTGAGCCAGCACTGGATGCTGTGCGCCACGCGCTGCAGCTGCTGCAGACAGGGCTGCAGGCCAGTTGCGTGCTGGCCACCGTGCAGGACCCGGTGTTTCTGTATGAAATGGTGCTGCCGCCTGGCGCAGAGGTGCTGGAGCGGGTGTCCGGCGCCGTCGGCGACAAGGCGCTGGCCGGCGCCGAGGCCTTGTTCCGTGCGGCAGGTGTGCCCTTCGCGCGCGAGATCGCGTCGGGCGAGCCAGCGTCGGCACTGCTGGATGTGGCGCGCCGCCACCACTGCGACGCCATCATCATGGGCGCGCGCGGCCTGGGCATGCTGCGCAGCGCCTTGCTGGGCTCGGTGTCGCAGCGTTTGGTGCAAGACGCTGCGGTGCCGGTGACGATCGTCAAGCATGGCGGTGCCGACCCGGCGCTGACCGCCGGCTGACACCCGCCCCGGCGGGGCTCACTTGACCAGGGTGACCGGCAGCGGCGCAGCGTGCACCACCTTGGTGGCAACCGAGCCGAGCAGCAAGCCGGCGGCTGCACCCATGCCGCGGGTGCCCATCACGATGGCGTCGCAGCCCTGCGCCGCAGCGCAGGCGGCAATTTCTTCACCCGGGTGCCCGATGCGCACATGGCTGACGCAGGCCACGCCGGCGGCGCGCACAGTGGCTTCAGCGGCCACCAGCAGGCTGGCGCCCGCGCGCTGCAGCTCCTGGTCGATCACGTCGGGCGGTACCAGTTTGCTCGGGAAGGTGTGCACCGGCAGGCCGCGCACATGGAGCAGATGCACCTGCGCGTCGGGCTGGCCGGTCAGTTGCAGCAGCGCATGGTCCAGCGCCCGCATGGCGCTTGCAGAGCCGTCGATGGGCACCAGTGGTCGTTGCATGGGGTTCTTTCTGGCCGTTTGTGGCCCTGGGCTGTTGTGCGCATCTGCGCTGTGCTGGCAAGGCTGCAATGGCGCGGGCGCCGTGTCAAGCCAGGCCGCATGCGCGCTGCGCGCGCGATTGACCACCGGTTGACACGCATCAATGTGACTGCAGGCCGCACTCTGGAAACTGCCGAGCTGTGGCGGATCCCGTCGGCCCGAGCGTTTGATCGCTCCTACGGAGAATGACATGGCCAAGATGAAAGCAGCCATTTTTGTGGAACCTGGGCGCATCGTGCTGGACGACAAGCCGATTCCGGATGTCGGACCACTGGATGCCTTGATGCGTGTGACCACCACCACCATCTGCGGCACCGATGTGCACATTCTCAAAGGTGAATATCCGGTGGCCAAGGGCCTGACCATCGGCCATGAACCCGTCGGCGTGATCGAGAAACTGGGCTCGGCGGTGCAGGGCTACCGAGAAGGACAACGGGTCATCGCCGGCGCGATCACGCCCAGCGGCTGGAGCAATGCCTGCCTGTGCGGCACCTGCTCGCAAGACGGCGCCGGCACCGCCCATGGCTGGAAGGCCATGGGCGGCTGGCGCTTCGGCAACACCATCGACGGCTGCCAGGCGGACTATGTGCTGGTGCCCGACGCCATGGCCAACCTGGCGCCCGTGCCCGACGGGCTGAGCGACGAGCAGGTGCTGATGTGCCCGGACATCATGTCCACCGGCTTCAGCGGCGCCGAGAGCGCCGGCATCCGCATCGGTGACACGGTGGCGGTGTTTGCGCAGGGCCCCATCGGGCTGTGTGCCAGCGCAGGCGCCAAGCTCAGCGGCGCAAGCCTGGTCATCGGTGTGGACAGGTTGGCCACGCGCCTGGACATGGCGACACGCCTGGGTGCCGACCATGTGATCGACGCCAGCAAGGTCGACCCGGTCGACGAGATCCTGCGGCTGACGGCGGGGCGGGGTGTCGACGTGGCCATCGAGGCCCTGGGCACGCAGCAGACCTTCGAGGCCTGCCTGCGTGTGCTGCGCCCGGGCGGCACCTTGTCGAGCCTGGGGGTCTATTCCACCGACCTGACCATTCCGCTGGGGGCGTTTGCCGCCGGCCTGGGCGACCACCGCATCGTCACCACCTTGTGCCCTGGCGGCAAAGAGCGCATGCGGCGCCTGATGTCGGTGATCGAGGGCCAGCGCATCGACCTCAGCGCGATGGTGACGCACCGGTTCAAGCTCGACGACATCGAGGCGGCCTACGATCTGTTCAGCCACCAACGCGACGGTGTGCTGAAAGTGGCGATCACGCCCTGAGCGCCTGCCCGGCGCGCACACCCTGAGCGGCGGTTCGCCGCTCAGGCAAAGCCGATGCTGGCGGCTGCCGCAACCACGCCGATGCAGACCAGGTTCAGCACCAGGCCGCAGCGCAGCATGGTGGCCTGTGGCACCTGCCCGGTGGCAAAGACAAGGGCATTGGGTGGCGTGGCCACCGGCAGCATGAAGGCGCAAGACGCCGACACTGCAATGGCGGTGGCCAGCAGCGCCGGCGGCAGGCCCAGGCTGGCCGCCACGCCCAGGAAAATGGGCACCAGCAGTGCGGCCGATGCGGTGTTGCTGACCAGTTCGGTCAGGAACACGACAAAGGCCACCACCCCCAGCAGCAGCAGCGCGGTGGGCGCGCCATGCAAGGCCGTGGTCAGCGCGCTGGCCAGGTAGGCGCTGGCGCCGCTGCTGCCCAGCACGTCGCTCAGTGCCAGGCCGCCGCCAAACAGCAGCAGCACCCCCCACTGTGTGTGGCGTTCCAGTTCGGGCCAGCTGAGCACCCCACTGGCCACCAGGGCGACAAGCGCGGCGATGGCGACAGCGCTGTCGATGTCAGCGCTGATGCCCAGCAGCTGCCCCAGCGGCGCCGCTGCCACCCAGCCCGCTGCGGTGAGCCCGAAGACCAGCAGGGTGCTGCGTTGCTGGCGGCTCAAGGGCGCTGCTGGTGTGTGCTCTTCGTGCAGCAGCTGCCCGCTGAGGGCGGGGCGCAGCAGCAGGTAGAGCACCCCCACCATCAGCGGCAACAACACCAGCACCAAGGGCACACCAAAGCGCAGCCATTCGGCAAAGCCGATGCCGGCTTGCGCCGCTGCGATGGCGTTGGGCGGGCTGCCCACCAGGCTGCCGATGCCACCGATGCTGGCGCTGTAGGCCACACCCAGCAGCACGAAAGCCCGCTCGGGCGGGCCGTCGTCGTCGCGCAGCAGGCCCAGCGCCATGGGCAAGACCATGGCTGCGGTTGCGGTGTTGCTGAGCCACATCGACAGCAGGGCGGTCAGCCCGAACAGCAGGGCCACGGCGGTGTCGCGCCGGCCGGAGGCCAGGCGCAGCAGGGCCTGCGCCAGCCGGCGGTCCAGCCCCTGGCGTTGCAGCGCAGCGGCCAGCGCAAACCCACCCAGGAACAAAAAAATGATCGGATGGGCAAACCATGTCAAGACCGTGCGCAGGTCAGTCAAGCCTGCCAGCGTGGCGAGCAGTGGCACCAGCAGCGCGGTCACGCTCAGCGGCAGCGCCTGCGTCATCCACAGGCTGCCGATCAGCACAAACAGCGCCAGGCCGCTGCGCAAGGCATCGGGTGGCGGTGCGCTGCGGTACACCAGGGCGGCCAGCGCCAGGCAGCCGACCAGACGCAGCGCCGCACCCGCCGGCCAGCTCATGCAGCCTGTGCCGTGGAGACCAGCACGTCGCTGCTGCCCTCGGCCAGCACATGCTTGCTGACGCTGCCCAGCAGCAGGTCTTCGGTGGCCGACTGGCCGTGCTTGCCCAGCACCACCAGATCGCAGTCTTGTTCTTGCTCGCATTCAATGATGCGGTGCGATGCTGGGCCTTCGACGATGCAGGGCGCCCAGTCCGACAGCTGCAAGCCGCTGGCCGCTGCCAGGGCGTGCAAGCGCTGGGTGGCGCTGGCGCGGGCCTGTTGCCGGTAGCTGGCGATGGTGGCGGCGTCGACGCCGGCAAAGTGCAGCTTCTCTTCAAAGGGCACCTGGAAGGCGTGGAACAGCAGCAGCTTGGCATGCGGTGCCACTTGCCGGGCCAGGCGGATGGCCTGGGCCGACCAGGGTGAAAAATCCAGGCTGACCAGCACCCGCTGGTAGGCCTCGTGCGGCATCTGCCGCACCACCAGCACCGGGCGCGCCGTGCAGTGCAGCAGCCGCTCGGACGTGCTGCCCAGCACCAGGCGGCGCATGAAGCCGCTGCCGCGGGCGCCCAGCACCAGCAAGCCTGCGTCCAGGGCATCGGCCTTGCGGCTGATTTCGGCGGCGGCTTCGCCGCTGGCGTGCGCCGCCTCGATGGCCACCCCCTGGCTGGCCTGCAGGTCGGCGGCCAGTTGCCCCAGCTGCAGCTGCGCGTCGTCCTGCAACTGCTGCGCCATCGGATGGCCGCTGCCCAGCCAATGGCGCAGCGCCTGCAGCGCGCCGCTGGGCAGCACATGCAGCAGCGTCAGCGCTGCGCCGGTCTCGTGCGCCAGGCGCGCCGCCCGGTCTGCGGCATGCCGGGCTGGCGCTGAAAAATCAGTGGCGGCCAAAAGGCTGCCCAGGGGGGCTGTCGGCGTCATGCTGCGGTCTCCTGTGGTCGGGTGGCGCCTGCCGGCGGCGCCACCCTGGGCGCGGCCGTGCTGCAGCAGGCAGTGCTGGCGCCGGCCGCGGTGGGCTGTGGCCAGCGCGTGGGCCTGGGCAGTGTCACCGCAATGTGCCGGCGCAGGTGTTGACCTGTCTGCCAAGCGCCTGGGCAAGCGCCTGTCTGGTTCATGTGCCGCCCAGGTAGACCAGTGCGGCGTTGACGACATAGGCGGCCACCAGGCCCACACTGACCCAGCTGACCACCCGCAGCGTGCGGCCCTGTGGCCGCATCACCAGGCCGATGATGACCAGCCCCGTCATCACCAGGGCGGTGACGGCAGTGCCGGCGTGCACGGCTGCAGCATCAGCCAGCAAGGGGCCCTGGACATAAAACGCGTCGTCCACCGCCAGGATCATGACGTTGAACAGGTTGCTGCCCAGCAGGTTGCCGATGGCCATGTCCAGCGCGCCCAGGCGCAAGGCGCCGAGCGTCACCGCCATTTCCGGCAGCGTGGTCACCACCGCCATCAACACCGTGCCGACGAAGCTGCGGGTCAGCCCCAGTGCCTGCGCCAGACTGTCGGCCACCTGCGGCAGCCAGGTGCCAGCGGCCAGCACCACCAAGGCGGCCAGGCCGAAGCGGCGCCAGGCGCGCCGGGTCTGGTCTGGCGCGGCGCGCTGGCGCATGGCGGCTGCGCCAGCGGTGGCAGCGGCCATGGCCTGGCGTTCATGCCCATGCACCCCTTTGAGCGCCAGCAGGTACAGCGCCAGCAGCATCGGGCTGTACAGCCCGACATGCAGCACCACCGGCGCCCGCGATCCGGTGAGCAGGCTCAAGGCCACAAAGCCCAGCATCACCACCCCGAAGCCGGCCGACAGCAGGTGGGTGGCGCTGGCCTCGCGGTACATGGGCTGGCGGCGCTGCAAGGCATCGACCACGACCAGGAACAGCAGGTTGACCACACAGGCGCCCAGCGCATTGCCCACCGCCAGGTTGGGGGCACGGACGATGGCCACCGCGCTGATGCCGGAAGCCAGCTCGGGCAGCGATGTCACCGTGGCCAGCAGTGCCAGGCCGACCCAGCCACGCCCCCAGCCGTAGGCGTCGGCCAGGGCGTCGGCGCTGCGGCTGAGCACATAGCCCGACCGGGCGATGAGCAGCGCGCAGACGCTGAATTGCAGCAGCAGCAGGGCCATCGTCATGGCTGGGCCGGGACCACTGCCCCGCTCGGCGCCCGGCCCGCCCGCCGCACCCACAGCTTGCGCGCCTCTTCGGCCCACAGCACCAGGCTGGCCAGGGCCAGCAGCGGCAGCAGCGATGCCAGCGGCAGAGGCACGGTGTGGAACAGCGCGTTGAGCAGCGGCGCATACAGCACCAGTGCCTGCAGCAGCATCGACAGCAACAGGCCGCCCAGCAGCCAGCGGTTGCGCAGGATGCGCGGGCCCAGTGCCGAAGCGCGGGCCGACTGGCAGTTCAGCACGTTGAACCACTGGCACATGGCCAGCACGGTGAAGGTTTCGGTGCGCACGATGTCCAGCGCCACACCCTGGTGCAGGCGCCAGGCAAACCAGCCGAAGCTCACCCCGGCGATCAGCGGTGTCATCAGCGCCACGCGCTGCAGCAGTTCAGCGCTGAGCAGGCGGTCGCCACGTGGCACCGGCGCACGCTGCATCTCGTCGCCATCGGCCGGGTCCATCACCAGGTTCACTGTCACCGTGCCTTCGGTGACGATGTTGATCCACAGGATCTGCACTGCCGCCAGCGGCAGCGGAAAGCCGCCCAGCAGCGCCAGCAGCAGCACCAGCACCTCGGCCAGCGAGGTGGCGAAGAGATAGAGGATGACCTTTTTCAGGTTGGCATAGACCACGCGCCCCTGCTCGACCGCGCTGACGATGGTGGCGAAGTTGTCGTCGGTGATGACGATCTTGGCCGCGCTCTTGGCCACCTCGGTGCCGGTGATGCCCATGGCCACGCCGACATCGGCACGCGCCAGTGCCGGCGCGTCGTTGACGCCGTCGCCCGTCATCGCCACCACCTCGCCGCGCGCTTGCAGGGCTTCGACGATGCGCAGCTTCTGTGCCGGCTGCACCCGCGCAAAGACAGCGATGCTGGGCAGGGCGTCGCGCAGCTCGGCTTCGCCCATGCGTTCGAGCTCGGGGCCGTCGACAGCGCGGTCACCGTCCTGCGCAATGCCCAGGGCGCGGGCGATGGCCAGGCCGGTGAGCTTGTGGTCGCCGGTCACCATCACCGGGCGGATGCCGGCGGCGCGGCAGTCGGCCACCGAGCGCTGGACTTCCTGCCGCGGTGGGTCGATCTGGCCGACCAGGCCCAGCAGGCGTGTGCGGCCCGCCAGGGCATCGAAGCCTGCGCCGGCGTCCAAGGCGTCGTCGTCCAGCGTGGCGAAGGCCAGCACCCGCAACGCACGGCTGGCCATGGCCTCGGCCGCCTGCCTGGCGGCTTGCTGGGCGGCATCGCCTTCGGCCGCGCACAGGCGCAGCACGGCTTCGGGCGCCCCCTTGATCCACACCCGGCGTGGCGCGCCGTCCACCCGGTGGCGGGTGGCCATCAGCTTGGTGTCGGCATCAAAGGGCAGCTCGGCCTCGCGCGGGGCCGCGCGGCGCAGGCTGTCCAGGCTGCAGCCTGCCTTGGACGCCAGCACCAGCAGGGCGCCTTCGGTCGGGTCGCCCAGCACGGTCCAGGCGCTGCCCTCGGCCCCGGGCGGCAGCAGTTCGGCGTCATTGCACAGTGCGGCGGCGCAGCACAGCGCTTGCAGCGCGGGGTCGGCCAGATCGGCGGCCTGGCCGCCTTCGGTCAGGGCGCCGTCGGGCGCATAGCCGATGCCGCTGACCGTGATCTCGCGCTGGCCGGGCAGCCACAGCGCCACCGCCGTCATTTCATTGCGGGTCAGCGTGCCGGTCTTGTCGCTGCAGATCACCGTGGTGGAGCCCAGTGTTTCCACCGCCGACAAGCGCCGGATGATGGCGCCGCGGTCGGCCATGCGCTGCATGCCCACCGCCAGCGCGATCGTCATTGCCACCGGCAGGCCCTCGGGCACCATCGACACCATCTGGCTGATGGCCACCATCAGCACCTCGGCCAGCGGCAGGTCGCGCCACAGGCCCAGCAGCACAACCACCACGAACAGCGCCAGTGCGGCGCCCACCAGCGCACGGCCGAACTGCGCCAGGCGCAGCTCCAGCGGGGTTTGCGGCTCCTCGGCGCCCTGGGTCAGGCCGGCGATGCGGCCCACCTCGGTGTGCACACCGGTGGCCACCACCACGGCGCGCGCCCGGCCCGCCGTGACATGGGTGCCTGCGTACACCATGCCATGGCGGTCGGCCAGGCCGGTGGCCTCGGGCACCGCCGCCACCGACTTGGACACCGGCACCGACTCACCGGTGAGCGCGGCTTCGGCCACCTGCAGCTGCACCGCGTCCACCAGGCGTGCATCGGCGGCCACGGCGTCGCCGGCGGCCAGCAGCACCGTGTCGCCCGGCACCAGCGCATGCGCTGCGACCACCCGCTCGCAGCCATCACGCAGCACCCGCACCTGCAGCGACGACAGGCGGCGCAAGGCGGCCATCGAGCGTTCGGCCCGACCCTCCTGGTAGCTGCCGATCAGCGCATTGACCAGCACCACCGCCAGGATGACACCAGCGTCGCCATGGTGGCCCAGCGCCACCGCCAGCACCGCCGCCACGAACAGGATGTAGATCAGCGGGCTCTTGAATTGGCGCAGGGCACTGCGCCACAGCGGCTTGGGCGGTGGCTCGGGCAAGGCATTCGGGCCGTGCCGCGCTTGTGCCTGCTGCGCCTGGCTGGTCGACAGGCCTTGCTGCGGGTCGAGCGCAAAGTGGTGCAGCACCTGTGCCACCGGCAGGGCATGCCACACGGGGGCAGTGGTCTCGGCGTTCGGGCCTGTCATGCGGCGCAGTTCCTGTTCCTGTTGGTGTCGGGTGTCGGGTTTCGCGTCTCGGGTCTCGGGCCGGGGCGCCCCTGGCGCGCGGCCTGCGCTTGCGCCACCGGCGGTGCGTGTTGGGTGGCGCAGGCCTGCCTGTGCCATTCTCGGTCGGCCAGGCTGCACCTGCGCTGTGCGCCCGGCACTGGTGATGCTGCGATCGGCATGGCCATTGATCTTGGTCAAACGGGTGATCCACGCGCCCTTCAACAGTGGAACTTGCGTTGCTGGCGCCGCTCACACCGGGCACGTCAAGGGTATGGCGCCGGGTTTGGGGCGGCTTGGCGTGCAGCGGATCGATTTGCGGCCACAGGCGTGGTCCGGGCACGGCCTCAGGGCTTGTGTCGGCGGGAACCAGGCATGACGAGGACACCCGATGGAGCACAACACACCGGCGCAGGCGCAAGCCCTGGGCCATGCACTCGCGATGATGGTGGCCGCCAATGGCCAGGTCGACGCCCAGGAGCTGCTGACCCTGGAACAGCTGGATGCCTTTGCGCGCATCGGCATCAGCCGGGCGCACTTTGTCGCCTTGGCCGATGCCTGCGTCAGCGAGGTCGGCACCCAGCTGTGCGAGCGGTCGTGGCTGAGCGCTGCCCATGCCGACTACATCAACAGCTTGCTCGATGCTGTGCCCGAAGGCGACCCCCGCATGCTGGTCTGCCGCCTGGCGGCGGCGGTCATCACCGCCGACGGTCGGGTGACCCACGACGAACGCCTGGTCTACGACCACGCGCTGGCGCGCTGGCGCATCAGCCAGGCCAGCGTCACCCAGGCGATCCTGCACGACCGCAGCCGCTGAAGCAGCCTGGTCGGCAAACGCGCAGACGCGCTGGGCCCTTGGCGGGCTGTGCCAGCGGGGCAGCACACTGGCAGGCAGAATCCGCCGGCGGCAGGGCGCTGCCAACCACAGGATTCGGCGCTACGCAGCTCTGGCAAGCACACCGCCAAACTCCAACCCAACCCGATTCGCAAGGACATTCCGCAATGAAACATTCCACCTGGATGGCAGCGCTGGCGCTGCTGGGCGCTGCACTGGCTGCACCGGCGGCGGCCCAGTCGGTGAAGGTGACACCGCTGGGTGGCATCGACGGCGAGCTGTGCCCGCAAGACCGCGCCCTGGTGTTCGAAGACCCGAACGGCACCCGCATCCTCTACGACCCGGGCCGCACCGTGGCCGGCGCTGACGACCCGCGTCTGGGCAAGATCGACATCGTGCTGGTCAGCCACATGCATGGCGACCATGTTGGCAACGCCCACACCAAGGCGCCCAATGCGGGCAGTTGCGACAAGCCGGACACCTCGGTGTCGGCCATGCCGTCGTCGGCAGCGGTGAACATTGCCGTGGCCAAGAAAGCCAAGATCGTGACCGGCAGTGAAATGCCGCCTTTCTTCGCCGCCAAGATGAAGGCCGCCGGCGGCAACCCGGCCGATTCGATGCTGGCGCGCTTTGGCGGCAGCGTCACCGTGGGCGGTGTGCGCATCGCCACCGTGGCCGCGCTGCACAGCAACGGCCTGGACGGTGAATTCATCGGTGGCGAGCTGGGCCGCGTCATGAAGGAAGTCGGCATCGCCGGCGACGTGGGCCTGGCCACCGGCTATGTGCTGCGCTTCAGCAACGGCCTGGTGGCCTACCTGTCGGGCGACACCGGCATCACTGCCGACCAGGACCTGGTGGTGCGTGGCCACTATGGCGCCAAGCTGGCGGTGATGAACATCGGCGACGGCTTTTCCACCGGCCCGGTGGAAGCGGCGTATGTGATGAACGACCTGGTCAAGCCCGCGTCGGTGATTGCCTCGCATGTCAACGAGGTGGGCACGGTGGGCGGCAAGGTGCGGCCGGGCAGCAAGACGGAGACCTTCATCAAGGCCGCCAAGATGCCGGTGCACCTGCCGCTGTCGGGCAAGACCATGGAGTTTGATGCCGGCGGCAAGTGCACCACCGGTTGCTGAAGCACCGGGCGGGCCGCGCCACAATCCAGGCTTGTTGACCCTGCGGCCAGCCGCACCCTGCCATGGACGATGATCTCGACGCCCGCATCCGCTCGGGCCAGGCCCTCAGCGAGTCGATGGGGGGCTTCCACATCACAGGCTGGGACGCCGCGCGCAAGGCAGTGCGCGGCGCCTTCACGGTGCACCGCGCTTACTGCCACACCAATGGCACCATCGCCCAGGGCGGCTTCATCACCGCCTGGCTGGACGCCGCCATGGCGCATGCGGTGCTGCACGACACCGACCATGCCCAGACGGTCTTCAGCCTGGAGATCAAGGTCAGCTTCTACGAGAAGGTGGGCCCGGGTGAGGGCTGGGTGGAAGGCCGGGTGATCCGGCGCGGCAAGCGCGTGGCCTTTCTGTCCGCAACCCTGTACAACGCGGCGGGCAAACTGGCCGCCGAGGCCACGTCCACCGGCCTGCTGGCCGACGTTTGACGGGCGTTTGCGGCCAACGGCCGGCGGCTGCCGGCGGCGCTGTTGCGCCGCCGTGTCAGACCTTCAGGCCTTCAGATGCTCAGGCCTTGGGCATGCGGTGCAGGGCGCAGATCTTGTTGCCGTCCGGGTCGCGCAGGTAAGCCAGGTACAGCTTGCCGGCTGCGCCTTCGCGCACGCCCGGCGGGTCTTCACAGGTGGTGCCGCCGTTGGCCACGCCGGCTGCATGCCAGGCATCGGCTTGGGCGGCCGATTCGCAGGCAAAGCCGAAGGTGCTGCCATTGCCCGCCGAGGCGGGCTGGCCGTCGATCGGCAGCGAGACCGAGAAGGTGCCTGCAGGCGTGCGCCAGAAGACGCGGTGGCGGTCGACGAACCCGGCGGGCACGCCCAGCGTGGCCAGCACGGCGTCGTAAAACGCCTTGGATTTTTCGAGGTTGTTGGTGCCGATCATGATGTGGGAAAACATGTTGTGCGCATCTCCAGTGGCGGGTTGAGGTCGGGCCACCCACGGCGGCCCGCCCGCAAGATACACCGGCGCGCGCCACTTGCGCGGCACCTGGGTGCCACTTGGTTGCAGTGCCTGTGCCGATGGCTTGTTGCTGGGCTGCCGCGAAGCCGGCGCATGCGGGTCAACCCCAGGTAAACAAGGCCCAAAGCGCCCCTTCGGCAAGCACGCATGGCGATGGCTTCTGCAGGCGCCTAGACTGGCCGCCCACTTCACCAGGAGACTGCATGCACCCCACCCACCAGCCGCCCCGCCCCGCATTGCGCCACAGCCCCGTCGTGCGGCTGTTGCGGCGTGCCACTGTGTCCAGCGCCGCCATGCTGGCGCTTGCTGCAAGCGGCGTGCAGGCGCAGGACAAGATCTCCGACGGTATCGTCAAGATCGGCCTGCTCAGCGACATGTCGGGTGTCTACACCGACATCGTGGGCCCGGGCGCCGTCATCGCGGCCAAGATGGCGATTGCCGATTTCGGCGGCAAGGTGCTGGGCAAGCCCATCGAGCTGGTGGTGGCCGACACCCAGAACAAGGCCGACATCACCGCCGCCAAGGCGCGTGAGTGGTTCGACACCCAGAAGGTCGACATGCTGGGTGACGTGGCGGCCACGGCGCCGGCCCTGGCTGCGCTGCAGGTGGCCAAGCAGAAGAACAAGATCGTGCTGTTCCCCAGCGCAGCCAGCAGCCGGTTGTCGAACGAGGATTGCTCGGCCGTCAGCGTGCACTGGACCTACGACACCTATGCGCTGGCCGCCGGCACCGGCCGCGGCGTGGTGAAGTCGGGTGGTGACAGCTGGTTCTTCCTGACTGCCGACTACGCCTTCGGCACCAACCTGGAAAAGGACACCACCGAGGTCATCAAGGCCGAGGGTGGCAAGGTGGTCGGGTCGGTGCGCCACCCGCTGAACGCCTCCGATTTTTCGTCCTTCCTGCTGCAGGCCCAGTCGTCGAAAGCCAAGATCGTGGGCCTGGCCAATGCCGGCGGCGACATGATCAACGCCATCAAGGCCGCCAATGAATTCGGCATCACCAAGACCCAGCGCCTGGCGGCCTTGCTGGTGTTCATCAACGACATCCACGCGATGGGCTTGCCGGTGGCGCAGGGCATGCTGCTGACCGAGGCCTTCTACTGGGATGCCAACGACGAGACCCGCACCTGGAGCCGGCGCTTCTTCGAGCAGCACAAGCGCATGCCCAACATGGCGCAGGCGGGCGTGTATTCCGGCATCACCCATTACCTGAAGGCCGTGGCCGCCACCGGCACCGACGACACCGCCACGGTGATGGCCAAGATGCGGGCGACACCGGTGAACGACTTCATGACCAAGAACGGCCAGATCCGCGAAGACGGCCGGCTGATCCGCGACATGTATGTCTATGAGGTCAAGAAGCCGTCGGAGTCGAACTACCCCTGGGACTACTACAAGCTCAAGGCCACCATCCCCGCCGCGCAGGCCTTCATTCCCTTGTCCAGAAGCGTCTGCCCGCTGGTCAAGAAGTAGACCTGCAGCCTGGGGCTGAAAGCCTCAGCCAGGAAAAAAGCCCCGGGCGATCTGCGTCGTCCGGGGCTTTGTTCTTCTTGCTGATTTCTGGTGGGCCCTGAGTGACTCGAACACTCGACCTACGGATTAAGAGTCCGCTGCTCTACCAACTGAGCTAAGAGCCCTGCAATCTTGTCCAACTGACTTCCAACGCTGGTGGGTCGTGCGTGACTCGAACACGCGACCAACGGATTAAAAGTCCGCTGCTCTACCGACTGAGCTAACGACCCATTCGTGCGAAGCTCAAGATTCTAGCCCGGATTTTGACTGTCTGTCTACTTGGCAGGCAGCTTGTGTGCGGTGCGCTGTTGCAGCAAGGCATGTTCACATTCCGGCGTGTCGCAGGTCTCGCAGGCCCAGCGCCAGGCCGGCTGTGCCGCGTCACGGGCTGCCAGGCGGCTGAACAGGCCGGCGGCCGGCAGGCGGCGGCTGCGCAACAGCGGGGCCACGGCGTCGACCGCTGATTCCAGCCGGGCCTCACCCTGGCCCGCCACCAGCGCCCAGGGCAGGCCATGCTGGATCAGCAGGCTGCGCACACGGGTGTCCACCGGCACCCGCACCTGCGGCCCGTCACGCTGCAGGCCGTCGGGCTGCCAGGCGATGTCCAGTGCCGTCAGCAGGGTGATCTGGCAGCGCCGCTGCCAGGCCACGGCCTGGGCATACAGCGCCTGGTCGTTGAACAGCCAGTCGCTGTAGACCGCCGTCATCAGGGCGGTGGTGTCGCAGACCACCACGTCGTGCTGGCGGGCGGCATCGTCGATCAGCGCCTGTTGCTGCGCGGCGATGGCCGCTTGCTCGTCGGGCTGCGGCGTGCGGCCATGCTGGTCGCACCAGGCCCGCAGGTGCTCGCCCACCCAGGTGCAGCGCAGGCCCGTCAGTGCGGCGATGCGGGGCGCCAGTGCCTGGGCCAGCGCGGTCTTGCCGGTGCTCTCGGCGCCGACGATGGCAATGCGCAGGGCGTCGTCAGCCATGCGGTGCAGGTGCTGCGGCAGCGCTGGCTGCCAGCCGCGCCCAGGTGCGCCAGCCGGCCACCGCCATGCGCCGCGAACAGCGCATACAGGGCCGCTGTCAGCCACAGGCCCTTGACGGCAAACAGCGCCACGCTCACCAGGTTGACGGCCACCCACACCGGCCAGTTGTCGACCCGCTTGCGCGCCAGCAACAGCTGGCCGGCGATGCTGCCGACGGTGGGCAGGGCGTCGAGATAGGGCACGTCGCTGTCGGTCGCCTGCTGCAGCAACAGGCCCAGCAGCGGCCAGGCCAGCAGGGTGAGCGTGGCCAGCTGCAGGCGCTGTGGCCGGGGCAGCCAGCGCACCACCAGCGCCTGGCCGGTGTCGCTGGTGCCATGCAGCCACTGCCACCAGCCCCAGGCGGCCAGGGCGATGAACAGCAGCTGCAGGCCGGCTTCGCCATACAGCTTGCTGTGCAGGAACAGCACGCCGTACAGGGCTGAGCTGAGCATGGCCAGCGGCCAGGCCAAGGGGTTGACGCGCAGGTTGCACAGCACCATCCACACCGCCAGCACCAGGGCCAGCAGCTCCAGCCAGCTGACGGCGGTGCCGGCCAGCAGGAAGGCGGGCACCAGCAGCGGTGCGGTGGCGCTGAGCAGGTCGGTCATGGGCGCCCGGCTTGGGCGCCAGGGCTGCTCACCGGCGCGGTGCGTACTGCACCAAAATCTCGTCGGGCTTGACCATGCCCAGGTCGCTGCGGGCACGCTCTTCCACCATCTCCAGGCCTTGCCGCAAGTCGTCAACCTCGGACATCAGGCGCTGGTTGGCGCGGCGCAGTTCGGCATTGGCCTGCAGCTTGGCGTCCAGCTTGGCCTGCTGGCGCATCACCGCCGGCAGGCCGCCGTCGCCCAGCCACAGCTCGGCATGCACGGCGGCCAGCAGTAGCAGCAAGGCGGCGGTGATGAAGCGCATGGCCGGGGCGGGTGCAGGGCGGAGAGGGCGCCGGGCTCAGCGCAGGTTGTAGAAGGCGCTGCGGCCCGGGTACTTGGCGATGTCGCCCAGGTCTTCTTCGATGCGCAGCAGCTGGTTGTACTTGGCCATGCGGTCGCTGCGGCTCATGCTGCCGGTCTTGATCTGGCCGGCGTTGGTGCCCACGGCGATGTCGGCGATGGTGGAGTCTTCGGTCTCGCCCGAGCGGTGGCTGATCACCGCCGTCCAGCCGGCGCGCTTGGCCATCTCGATGGCGGCGAAGGTTTCGGTCAGGGTGCCGATCTGGTTGATCTTGATCAGGATGGAGTTGGCCACGCCTTCGCGGATGCCGCGCTCCAGGATGCTGGTGTTGGTGACGAACAGGTCGTCGCCGACCAGCTGCACCTTCTTGCCCAGGCGGTCGGCCAGGTGCTTCCAGCCGGCCCAGTCGCCTTCATGCATGCCGTCTTCGATGCTGATGATCGGGTACTTGTCGACCCAGCTGGCCAGCATGTCGGTCCAGGCTTCGGCGCTGAGCTGCAGGCCGCCTTCACCGGCCAGCACGTACTTGCCGTCCTTGTAGAACTCGCTGGCGGCGCAGTCCAGGCCGATGGCGATCTGCTCGCCAGCGGTGTAGCCGGCCTTGTCGATGGCCTGCAGGATCATCTGGATGGCGGCCTCATGGCTGGCCACATTGGGGGCGAAGCCGCCTTCGTCGCCCACTGCCGTGCTGATGCCCTGGTCGTGCAGGATCTTCTTGAGCGCATGGAAGGTCTCGGCGCCCCAGCGCACGGCTTCGCGGAAGCTGGGTGCGCCCACCGGGATGATCATCAGCTCTTGCAGGTCCAGGCTGTTGTTGGCGTGTGCGCCACCGTTGATGACGTTCATCATCGGCACCGGCAGGCTCATGCCGCCCGAGCCGCCGAAGTAGCGGTACAGCGGCAGGCCGGATTCTTCAGCGGCGGCACGGGCCACCGCCATGCTGACGGCCAGCATGGCGTTGGCGCCCAGGCGGCTCTTGTTGTCGGTGCCGTCCAGGTCGATCAGGGTCTTGTCGAGAAAGGCCTGCTCGCTGGCGTCCAGGCCCAGCACCGATTCGCTGATCTCGGTGTTGACATGCTCCACCGCCCGCAGCACGCCCTTGCCCAGGTAGCGGGCCTTGTCGCCGTCACGCAGTTCGATGGCCTCACGGCTGCCGGTGCTGGCGCCGCTGGGCACGGCAGCGCGGCCCATGGTGCCGCTTTCCAGCAGCACGTCGCATTCGACGGTGGGGTTGCCGCGGCTGTCGAGGATTTCTCGGCCGACGATGTCGACGATGGCGCTCATGGGGGTCCTTTGGCGTTGTCAGGGAGAGGGTGGGTCAGACCGGCGTGTCCACGCCTTCGACGACCACCATGTTGAAGAAGTCGGTGGCGCCAGCGCGCTGGGCGCGGGCGGCCCGGTAGGCCTCGGCGTCGTAGAAGCGCTGGGCTTCTTCCAGGCTGGGAAAGCGCAGCATCGCCATGCGGCTGGGCTGCCAGTCGCCTTCCAGCACCACATGCCGGCCACCGCGCACCAGGTATTCACCGCCGAAGGCCTTGACCGCCGCCGGCGCCAGGGCCATGTACTGCTTGTACTGCTCAGGGTCGCTGATCTGCATGTTGACGACGACGTAGGCGCAGGGCATGGGTGTCTCCGGGTGGGGTGCGCTGCTCAGCAGCTGAAATCGTTCTCGAGCAGGGGCTGGGCCTTGACCACGCGGTCCAGCGCCACCAGTTGCTCCAGCAGCGCCTGCATGTGCTTCAGCGGCACGGCGTTGGGCCCGTCACTCAGGGCATTGGCCGGGTCGGGGTGGGTTTCCATGAACAGGCCGGCCACGCCCACGCCGACACCGGCACGCGCCAGCACCGGCACAAATTCGCGCTGGCCGCCGCTGCTGCTGCCTTGGCCGCCCGGCAGCTGCACGCTGTGGGTGACATCAAACACCACCGGTGCGCCGGTCTCGCGCAAGATGGCCAGGCTGCGCATGTCGGACACCAGGTTGTTGTAGCCAAAGCTGGCGCCACGCTCGCAGGCCATGAAGCGGTCGCCGTCCAGGCCGGCGTCGCGGGCGGCGGCGCGGGCTTTGTCGATGACGTTCTTCATGTCATGCGGCGCCAGGAACTGGCCCTTCTTGATGTTGACCGGCTTGCCGCAGCGGGCCACGGCATGGATGAAGTCGGTCTGCCGGCACAAGAAGGCCGGGGTCTGCAGCACATCGACCACGCTGGCCACGGCCGGGATCTCGGCTTCGCTGTGCACATCGGTCAGCACCGGCACCCCCAGCTGGCGCTTGACCTGGGCCAGGATCTCCAGCCCGGCGTCCATGCCCGGGCCGCGGAAGCTGGTGCCGCTGCTGCGGTTGGCCTTGTCGTAGCTGCTCTTGAAGATGAAGGGCACGCCCAGCGCGCGGGTGATTTCCTGCAGCCGGCCGGCCACGTCGATCTGCAGTTGCAGGCTCTCGACGACGCAGGGCCCGGCAATCAGGAAAAAGGGCCGGTGCAGGCCGACATCAAAACCGCAGAGTTGCATGGTGCAGGTGTCCGTTGGCGGATTGGAGGGGTCAGGCGCTCACTGCCGGCGCGGCGCGGTGGGCCAGCGCTGCGGCGATGAAGCTGATGAACAGCGGGTGGCCGTCCCAGGGGGTGCTCTTGAACTCGGGATGGAACTGCACGCCGACGAACCAGGGGTGCTGGGCCTGCGGCAGTTCGACCATCTCGGTCAGCTTCTCGCGCTGGGTGATGGCCGAGATCACCAGCCCGGCCTGTTGCAGCTGGTCCAGGTATTTCTCGTTGGCCTCGTAGCGGTGGCGGTGGCGCTCGGTCACCACCGGCCCGTAGATCTCATGGGCCAGGGTGCCGGGCAGCACGTCGCTGCTTTGGGCGCCCAGGCGCATGGTGCCGCCCAGGTCGCTTTGGGCATCGCGCTTTTGCGATGCTGCCGTCGCGGTCGTGCCACTCGTCGATCAGCGCGATCACCGGGTGCGGTGCATCGGGCTCGAACTCGGTGCTGTTGGCGCCGGCCAGGCCGGCCACATGGCGGGCAAATTCGATGGTGGCCACCTGCATGCCCAGGCAGATGCCCAGGTAGGGCAGCTTGTGCTCGCGGGCGTATTGCGCGGCGATGATCTTGCCTTCGATGCCGCGCTTGCCAAAGCCGCCGGGCACCAGGATGGCGTCGTACTGCGACAACTGGTCGGCGGTGGCGGGTGTCAAGCGTCTCGGCGTCGACGTACTCGATCTTGACCCGCGCATGGCGGTGGATGCCGGCGTGGCGCAGGGCCTCGTTCAGGCTCTTGTAGGAGTCCGACAGGTCGGTGTACTTGCCGCACATGGCGATCGTCACCTCGTGCAGCGGGTGGCCCACCTCATGCACCAGGCGGTCCCAGCGGCTCAGGTTGGCGGCCTTGGTCAGCAGCTGCAGCTTCATGCAGATCTGCTCGTCCAGGCCCTGCTCGTGCAGCAGGCGCGGCACCTTGTAGATGGTGTCGACGTCCCACATGCTGATCACGCCATGCGGCACCACGTTGGTGAACAGGCTGATCTTCTCGCGCTCTTCGGCCGGCACTTCGCGGTCGGCGCGGCACAGCAGCACATCGGGCTGGATGCCGATCTCGCGCAGCTTCTGCACCGTGTGCTGGGTGGGCTTGGTCTTCAGTTCGCCGGCCGCGGCGATCCAGGGCACGTAGGTCAGGTGCACAAAGGCGGTGTTGGTCGGGCCCAGCTTCAGGCTGAGCTGGCGCACCGCCTCCAGGAAGGGCAGGCTTTCGATGTCGCCGACCGTGCCGCCGATCTCGACGATGGCGACATCCACGGCCACCGCGCCGCGCTTGATGAATTCCTGGATCTCGTTGGTGACATGCGGAATCACCTGCACCGTCTTGCCCAGGTAATCACCGCGCCGCTCTTTTTCGAGCACGCTCTTGTAGATCTGGCCCGAGGTGAAGTTGTTGCTGCGCTTCATCCGGGTGGTGATGAAACGCTCGTAGTGGCCCAGGTCCAGGTCGGTTTCGGCACCGTCGTCGGTGACGAACACCTCGCCGTGCTGGAACGGGCTCATCGTGCCGGGATCGACGTTGAGGTACGGATCCAGCTTGATGAGGGTGACCTTGAGGCCGCGCGATTCGAGGATCGCCGCCAGCGAGGCGGAGGCGATGCCCTTGCCGAGAGAGGACACCACACCGCCGGTGACGAAGACGTACTTGGTCATGTCGTGCAGCACCCGGCGGTACGCCACCGACACAGGTTCGGCAGGACTCAGGAATGCTCTGGTGGTAAAGCGCAAGTATAGGTGAGGGGTCGCTGCGGCCCGGCCGGCGCGGCTTGCGCAGCGCACCTTGGCCACTGTTGCGGCCTGGGCGGCGGCGGTGGTGTGTGCCCCTGGGGCCGATGCTGGCAAGATGGCAACCCCCCCACACAGCCCAACCCAGCCCATGAAGTGGATGCGATTCAGCCACGCCGGCAGCACAGGCTTCGGCCTGCTCACCGGCGACCAGGTGCAGGTGCACACCGGCGACATGTTCAACAACCCGCAGCCCAGCGGCCAGCAACTGCCGCTGGCCGATTGCAGCTGGCTGCCGCCCTGCCAGCCCGGCCAGATGCTGGGTCTGTGGAACAACTTCCGCGCGGCGGCCGACAAGAACGGCTGGGCCACGCCGCCCGAGCCGCTGTACTTCGTCAAGGCCATCGGCAGCCTGAACGCGCCGGGCCGCGCCATCCCGGTGCCTGCCGCCTACGACGGCCGGGTGCTGTACGAGGGTGAACTGGCGGTGGTGATCGGCCGCACGGCACGTGCCGTGGCCGTGGCCGACGCCCCGGCCCACATCTTCGGCTACACCCTGGCCAATGACGTGACGGCGCTGGAACTGCTGCAGCGCGACCCCAGCTTTGCGCAGTGGACCCGCGCCAAGGGCTTTGACGGCTTCTGCCCGCTGGGCCCGGTGATCGACACCGACTTCGACCCGGCAGCGGGCACGCTGCGCACCCTGGTGGGCGGCCGCGAGCGGCAGACACTATGCGCTGGCCGACATGTTCTTCAGCCCGGCCGAGCTGGTGTCGCGCATCTCGCACGACCTGACCCTGCAGCCGGGCGACGTGATCCTGTGCGGCACCTCGCTGGGCGCCATGCCGATGAAGCCGGGCACCCAGGTGCAGGTGGTGGTCGACGGCATCGGCACGCTGGAGAACACCTACGGCGCCAGCAGCTGACCGCCTGGCTGGCGGTCAGTTGCCGGGCTGCAGGCCGGCGCTGACCTGCAGCCGTGCTGCGCTGGCCCTCCGCCCTCAGCCCTGGCGCGCTGCGGCCACCTGCAACAGCTGCTGGAACAGCAGGTCCTGCTGGTCGCCGGTGGCCAGGCTGGTGCGCTGCAGTTGCGCCGGGTCGCAGCCCTCGGCCTGCAGCAGGGCGTCCACATGGGCCCAGTCGGTGCTGCCATCCCCCAGCGCCTGCACCCGGCCCAGCAGGCCAAGGTGGGCCAGCTGGCGGATCTCGAAGCCGGTGCCCTCACGCTGGGCGGTCAGCCCGCGCAGGTCCAGCACCACCACGTCGCTGAGCTGCATCAGCTGCACCACCGTGTTGCGCCAGGCGGTGTTGAAGCAGAACACTTCATTGATGCGGTAGCGGCCTTCGCGGTCGGGTGTGCACACCAGGCTGGCCTGCAGCTGCGCCAGGCTGGCGGCCACTGGCAGAAACAGCGCATGCAGCCGGTTGGCCAGGAACATCATCGATTCATAGGGGTCGACATTCATCGCCACCATGTCGGGCCCGCCGATCTGGTGCACTGCGCCCACATAGCGCCAGCGCGCCTGCACGCCGTCCAGCAGGCCATGGCGGCGGCTGTCTTCGGAGAACACCCGCAGCACCAGCAACTGCGGGCCCTGGCGGTCCGCCGGTGGCCGGCCCAGCGCCAGCGCGTACACGCCCAGCGTGGCCGCGATCCAGGGCAGGGGCAGCCAGGTCAGCCAGGCGCTGTAGCTGCTGGGGTCCTCCGGCAGCTGCGCCAGCACCAGCACCACCGCAAACACGCACAGGGACACCAGGCTGGGCAAGGACAGCTCGCTGACCCAGCCGCGCTCGATCAGCCGCACCATGGCGCCCAGCAAGCGGAAGGCCAGCCACAGGCCTGACGTGACGACCAGCGTCAGCACCAGGATGGCCGCCGACTGCAGGGCCGAACCTTCGGCGGCTTGTTCCACCAGGCGCAGGCAGGCGCCGGCATGGGGCTCGATCTGGCCGTACAGCAGCACCAGCAGCAGCAGGCCCACCGCCAGCACCACGAACAGCGGCAGCACCTGGCCGCGCAGGCTGCGGTGGAACATGGCGCGGTAGGCGATGCCGATCAGCACCAGAAAGGCCAGGATCTGCCAGGTCACCGGGTCGTCGTCGGCGGCAGCCGCAGCGCTGCCCTGCTCGGGGGCCAGGCCGACCACCAGCAAGCCGGCCATGCAGGCCGCAGCGCCGATGGCCAGGGCCCAGCGCGACCAGCGTGGTGGCAGGTTGGTCAGGGCCGGCCCCAGTGCCAGCAGGCCAGCCGCCACGGCAAAGCCCAGCCGATGCGGCAGGTCAGCCGCCGGGTCGACGCCGGCCACCCAGGCTGCGCCTGCAACAAAGGCCAGCCAGGCGGCGGCCGTGGCGCGGGTGATGCGGTGCTCCCGCGAGCGGGCCAGCGCTGCCAGGTCGGGGTTGGCGATGCCTGTGCCGTCGCTCTGCAGTGGCAGATTGCCGGCCACTGGCGCTGCCGAGCTGGCCGCTGTGCGCTGCGGTGGCCGATCCGGATGCCGCTGCTGCGCCGGCGACCTGGTCCAGGCCCATCAGCCGCACCACCTGGTGGCGGTAGCGCTTGCGCACCCACACTGCGGACAGCGCAGCGATCAGCATGGCGATCAACAAGCCTGCGGCAACGGCGCTGAACACACCGTCCGAAAACAGCTGCTCTGCAGCGGCGGGCGCTGGCTCTGCCAGGCAGCGCAGGTCGATCATGGCTTGGCCGGTGGCTGCGCTGGCGGCTGTTCTTTGGGCTGGCCTTGCGGCTGTCGCGGGCGCGGCGGTGGCTCCAGGGCGCTGAGCACCCAGCCCCGGCGGCGCAGCAACCAGACCCGCAAGGGGCCGGCCAGAAAGCCGATGGCCCCGGCGCTGCCGGCATACAGCGCCACTTGCACCATGTCATCCAGGGCAAGCCGGGCCACCAGCGCGCCTGCAGCCAGCTGCAGCAGCAGGCTGACCGCTGCCAGCGCCGGGTGTTGCCGCTGCAGCGCCCAGATCGGCAGGCTGACCGCCGCCATCCAGGAGAAGCCGGATTCATGCAAGGCGGTGTTGCCCTGCGCGTCTGCATACAGGCTGAGCCGTCCCATGCCATGCCTTTGTGGAGCCGGGGCCCCAGTATGGACCTTGCACGGGCCGGCCCGTGCTGCGGGCAACCCGCAGGCACATGGCCTGGCTCAGCTGCTGGCCACTACAGCGGCAGCAGGTCGACCCGCGCTGTTTGCTGCGCCAGCGTGTGCGCCAGCAGTTTGGTGGCGGCGTAGATCGCGTCGATCTGCGGGGTGGGCACGCCGGTGATGCGGCCCAGCTCGACCACCGCGCCCACCAGGGCCTCGATCTCGACGGCACGGCCGGCTTCCACGTCCTGCAGCATGCTGGTCTTGTGCGCGCCCACCGCCTCGGCGCCGGCAATGCGCTTGTCCAGCGAGATCTTGAACTGCACGCCCAGGGCTTCGGCCACCCGCTGGGCCTCGGCCATCATGCCGGCGGCCAGCGCCCGGCTGGCCGGGAAGCGGCAGATGTCTTCCAGCGTGGCATGGGTCAGCGCGCTGATCGGGTTGAAGCTCAGGTTGCCCCAGAGCTTGATCCACAGCTCGCTGCGGATGTCCTTGCTGACCGGCGCCTTGAAGCCGGCGCGGATCAGGGCCTGCGACAGGGCGTCGATGCGTTCAGTGCGCGCGCCGTTCAGCTCGCCGATGGTGAAGCGGTTGCCCTCGATCACCTGCACCACGCCCGGCTCCAGCAGTTCGGCCGCCGGGTAGACGATGCTGCCGATGATGCGCTCCGGGCGCGATGTGCAGCGGCCAGCGTGCCGCCCGGGTCGACGCTGTCGAGGCCGCGGCCGTCGTGCGCACCGCCCAGGCGCTGGAAATACCACCAGGGGATGCCGTTGATCATCGTCACCACCACCGTCTGCGGGCCGAACAGCGCCTGCAGGTCGGGCAGCAGGTCGCCCACCTGGTGGGCCTTGACGGTGAGCAGCACCACGTCTTGCGGGCCGGCGTCGGCCATCTTCTGCACCGCCCGCACGGCGGTGGTGTGCTGGCTGCTGCCGTCTTCGTTGATCAGCTTGAAACCCTGGGCATTGATCGCCGCCAGGTTGCGGTTGCGGGCGATGAAGGTGACCTCTTCGCCTGCGATGGCCAGCCTGGCCCCCAGATACCCGCCGATCGCGCCGGCGCCTACCACTGCAAATTTCATCCGTCTGTCCTCAATCCACCGGGCTGAATGCCCCACCGTCCCGCCGCGCGCACGCTGCGCTTGGCCAGGCCCCACAGTGGCCACAGCAGCATCAGCGTGGCCAGGGCCACGATGCTACCGACCAGCGGATTGCTCCAGAAAATCGCCAGGCTGCCCTGGCTCAACAGCATGGCCTGCCGGAAGCTGGCCTCGGCCATGTCGCCCAGCACCAGGGCCAGCACCAGCGGTGCCAGCGGGTACTTCAGTTTCTTGAACAGGTAGCCCAGCACGCCGAACACCAGCATCAGCACCACGTCGAACATCGAGCTGTGCACGGTGTAGGCGCCGATGGCGCAGATGACGATGATCACCGGGGCGATCACTGAAAACGGGATGCGCAGGATGGCCGCCCACCAGGGCACGGTGGTCAGCACCACGATCAGGCCGACGATGTTGCCCAGGTACATGCTGGCGATCAGGCCCCAGACAAAGTCCTTCTGCTCGACAAACAGCATCGGCCCGGGCTGCAGGCCCCAGATCAGCAGGCCGCCCAGCAGCACGGCGGCCGTGGGTGAGCCGGGGATGCCCAGCGTCAGCATGGGCAGCAGGGCTGAGGTGCCGGCGGCGTGCGCCGCGGTTTCAGGCGCGATCACGCCCTGGATGTCGCCCTTGCCGAAGCGCTCCGGGTGCTTGGACATGCGCCTGGCCATGCCATAGCTCATGAACGAGGCTGGCGTGGCGCCGCCCGGCGTGATGCCCATCCAGCAGCCGATGGCGGTGCTGCGCAAAAAAGTCTTCCAGTACTTGAAGATCTCGCCCCAGGTGTTCCACACCGCGCGGCTGCTGATGCGGGCGCTCTTGCCCTTGAAGGCCAGGCCTTCTTCCATGGTCAGCAGGATCTCGCCGATGCCGAACAGGCCGATCACCGCGATCAGGAAGTCGAAGCCCTTCAGCAGCACCGGCTGGTCGTAGGTCATGCGCAGCGTGCCGGTCACCGTGTCCATGCCCACGGCGGCCAGGGCAAAGCCCAGCATCATCGCCGCCAGGGTCTTGGCCGGCGGCTCCTTGCTCATGCCCACAAAGCTGGCGAAGGTGAGCAGCTGCACCGCAAAAAATTCGGCCGGGCCGAACTTCAACGCAAACCGGGCCAGCAGCGGCGCCAGAAAGGTGATCAACAGCACCGCGAACAAGGCGCCCACGAAGCTGCTGGTGAAGGCTGCCGTCAGCGCCTGCGCGGCCTTGCCCTGCTGGGCCATCGGGTAGCCGTCGAAGGTGGTGGCCACGCTCCAGGGTTCACCGGGAATGTTGAACAGGATGGAGGTGATGGCCCCGCCGAACAGCGCACCCCAGTAGATGCAGCTCAGCATGATGATCGCCGAGGTGGGGTTCATGCTGAAGGTCAGCGGCAGCAGGATGGCGATGCCGTTGGCGCCGCCCAGGCCGGGCAGCACACCGATCAGCACGCCCAGCGTGATGCCGATGAACATGAAGCCGACATTGGGCAGCGTCAGCGCAATGCCGAAGCCGTGCGCGAGATTACCGATTTCTTCCATGTCGCGGCTCCGTCACAGCCCGAGCAAGCGCTCGAGCGGGCCCTTGGGCAAGGGCACCAGGAACCATTTCTCGAACACTGCAAAAAAGAACAGCGGCACGCCGAAGGCCACCGGCAGCGCGACCCTGGGCTTGTACTTGCCGTGGCGGAACATGAAGTAGCCGATCAGCACCGCCGACGCGATGTAGATGCCGATGGCAAAGATCAGCGCCACGTACAGCAGGATCGGCACCAACACCGACACCACCAGGCCGATCTGCTTGCGGGTGGCGAATTCCTCGGTGTTGGCCGACCAGCTGCGCAGTTGGCTCAACAGAATCCAGCCACTGGACGCTGCCAGCAGCAGGCCGATGTAGAACGGGAAATAACCCGCCTGCGGGCCATCATCGGCCCAGCCGATGCCGACCCGCACGCTGTCGGTGATCACCAGCATGGCAAGACAGAACAGGAACCCGGCCACCGCGAGCTCAGGGCCCCGGGTGCGCACGGCGGTGGAGCGGATCTCGCGCTGGTCGTCGGACATGGTGTGCCTGCGGGTGCCCGGTGTTTATTTGGCCAGGAAGCCGGCGTCGCGCATCAGCACGCGGTGCATCTGCTCGTTCTGGCCCAGCCAGTCGACAAAGGCCTGGCCGCTGAGGGCGGTGGTGTTGAAGGCGCCCTTGTCCATGAACTCCTTCCACTCGGGCAGGGCGCGCACCTGCTTGAACAGGTCGGTGTAGTAGGCCACTTGCTCGGGCGACACATCCGGCGGCATGAAGATGCCACGCAGCATCAGGTAGTCGACCGGCAGGCCTGCCGATGCGCAGGTGGGGATGTCGGCCCAGCTCTGGGTGGCGGTGAGCTTGGCCTTGTAGGGCATGGGCGCCTTGTCCATCACGCACAGCGGGCGCAGCTTGCCGGCACGCCAGTGGCTTTCAGCCTCGATCGGGTTGTTCACCGTGCTGGTCACGTGGTTGCCGACCAGTTGCACCGCCACATCGCCACCGCCCTTGTAGGGGATGTAGGTGATCTTCTTGCCGCCGGCCTTCTCGATCATCACGGTGATGATCTGGTCTTCCTGCTTGCTGCCGGTGCCGCCCATCTTGAAGCTGTTGGGCGCGCCCGCCTTCACCGCGTCCAGGTAGGCCTTGGCGGTCTTGTGCGGCGATTCTTCATTGACCCACAGCACAAACTGGTCGAGCGCCAGCATCTGCACCGGCGTCAGATCGCGCCAGTTGAAGGGCACGCCGGTGGCCAGCGGGGTGGTGAACAGGTTGGACAGGGTGATGACGATCTTGTGCGGATTGCCCTTGTCGCCCTTGACGTCGAGAAAGCCCTCGGCGCCGGCGCCACCGCTCTTGTTGACGACGATGATCGGCTGCTTGGTCAGCTTGTTCTTGGCCACCACGCCCTGGATGAAGCGCGCCATCTGGTCGGCGCCGCCGCCTGTGCCGGCCGGCACCACGAACTCGATCGGCTTGGTCGGTTCCCAGGCGGCCAGGGCGGCCAGGGGCGCAGCGGTCAGGGCGAGGGCGGCGGCGGCCGAAACGGCCAGGTGCTTGAGCAGCGTTGTCACGGGGTGTCCTCAGGCTGATGGGCAAAAACAAGGCCGCACGCGGCGGCCAAGTCAACACAATGTATGAAGGCCGGTGGGGCCGGTCAATTCAATTCAGCTTTCGAAATACTTCAGTAAAAGCTGAACTGAACCAAGCCCGAGATCAGCCCAGGCCTAGTTTTTGCGCCAGACCAATGCGCTGCAGCTTGCCGGTGGCGCCCTTGGGGATCTCGTCCATGAACAGGATCTTCTTGGGCACCTTGTAGTCGGCGGCGCGGCTGGCCACAAATTGCTGCAGCTCGCGTTCGCTGGCCTGCTGGCCTTCGCGCAGCACCACCACGGCGGCCACTTCCTCGCCCAGCTTGGGGTGGGGGATGCCGAAACACACCACCTGGGCCACTGCCGCATGGTCCATCAGGATCTCGTCGACCTCACGCGGGCTCACCTTCTCGCCGCCGCGGTTGATGATCTCCTTCAAGCGGCCGGTGATGCTGATGTAGCCGTCGGCGTCCATCACGCCCTGGTCGCCGGTGCGGAACCAGCCGTCGGCAAAGCCCTCGGCATTGGCCTTGGCGTTGTTTTCATAGCCGGCGGTGACGTTGGGGCCGCGGATCACGATCTCGCCGGTGTTTTCCGGGCCCGTGCCACGCGCCAGCAAGCGGCCGTCTTCACTGCGGATGGCCACCTCGGGGCCGGCGGCCACGCCCACCGTGCCGGGCTTGCGCACCGCCGGCGGCAGCGGGTTGCTGGCCATCTGGTGGGTGGCTTCGGTCATGCCGTAGCTTTCGATCAGCGGCGCGCCGAAGACCGCTTCCAGCTCGGCAATGACCTGCGGCGGCATCGAGCTGGACGAGCTGCGCAGGAAGCGCAGCGGGTGGCGCTTGATCACGTCCTGGTTCTTGCTGGCCCGCCCGACGATGGCCTGGTGCATGGTGGGCACGGCGGTGTACCAGGTGGGCTTGGCTTCGTCCATCCAGCCGAAGAACTTCAGCGCGTTGAAGCCCGGGGTGCAGAACACCTGCGAGCCGGCTGCCAGCGGCGACAGCACGCCGGCGATCAGGCCATGGATGTGGAACAGCGGCATGATGTTCAGGCCGCAATCGGTGGCGCTGAATTGCAGCGTGCTCTTGATGTGGCTGGCGCTGGCGGCCAGGTTGGCCTGCGACAGCGGCACGATCTTGGGCCGCGAGGTGGTGCCCGAGGTGTGCAGCACCATCGACACATCCTCGGCAGCGGCATAGCCGCCCTGGGCGGCCGGGGTGGTGGCGCCGCCGTCCTGGCCACCGCGCGGCTGCAGCGTGAACAGGCCGGCCGGCGCGCCGTCTGGCACCACCAGGTCGATCAGGCGCACGCCCAGCTTCTGGGCCACGGCAACTGCCGGCGATGTGCTGTTGGCCTCGACGATCAGCGCCTTGGCGTTCAGGTCGGCGAGGTAGAACTCGAACTCGTCGGCGCGGTAGGCCGGGTTCAGCGGCGCGCTGGCCACGCCGCTGGCACAGGCCATGAAGCAGGTGGCCATTTCCGGGCCATTGGCCAGCACGATGGCCACCCGGTCGTTGCGGCCGATGCCCAGGCCGTTGAGGGTGGCCAGGGTGTCGGCAATCAGACCGCGCAGCGCAGCAAAGCACAGCGGGCTGCGGGCGGGTGCTGAAATCGCCGGGGCGGCGTCAGCACCGGTGGCGAGCAGGGTTTGGAGCGTGGTTTGCATGGTTGTGCTGTCCGGCAGGCAAAACCGTGCTTTATACCCGAGCCCCGCCCGCCAGTGCAGCCAGCCATGCCTTGGCTGCAGGGCCGGCACAACAGCGGTGCAGGCCCGCGCCCGGTCTGCCCTCAGGCCTGGGCGGTGGCCGGCAAGGTGGCGGCGCTGGGCTGCAGCGCTGGCAACTGCGACTGTTGCAGCAGCTGCAGCAGCTGCAGGACCGCATCGGCTGTTTCTTGCGGCTTTTCCATCGGGTAGAGGTGGCTGCCATCCAGCCACAGCAGCCTGTCGCCGGCCAGCCGGCGTGCGCCGGCCAGGCCGCCCTGGCGGATTTCAAGCGAGCGGGTGCCGGCGATGAAGCCCACCGGGCAGCGCAGCGGGTGCCGCTGCAGCACCCGGCCCAGGTGGTGCGGCAAGGTGTTGTAGATGCGGGTTTCCACCTCGCGGGTGAAGCGCAGCACCATCTGGTCGCCGTCGGGCTGGGTGCCGCTGCGGATGTAGTCCTCCAGCACGCCGGGGGCCCAGCGGGCGAATTTGGCCTTGGCCGCAAAGTGCGCCAGCGCCGCCTGCTGGGTTGGCCAGGCATGGCGCCGGGTGGCCGACACCTTGCCCGGCCCCAGCCGCTGGATCAGCCGGCTGCGCTTGAGCACTTGCACCGTGTGCGAGCGCCAGCCGGTGAACACCGGTGAATCCAGCATCACCAGGCCGCGGGCCAGATCGGGCCGCTTGCTGGCGGCCAGCAAGCTGAGCAGCCCGCCCAGTGAATGCCCGACCAGGTGGGCGCCCTGCGGTGCCTCGGCTTCGATGAAGTGGATCAGCTGGTCCCGCAGGTGGGGCCAGTTGCTGGTGACCGGGTAGGCCGGGTCGTGGCCGAACTGCGGCACCGCCAGCACCCGCCAGCCGGCAGCCTGCCAGCTGGCAAACAGCTGCTGGTAGGTGCCGGCCGGAAAGCCGTTGGCATGGGAAAAGACCAGGGTGGGGCGCATGGCGGGGGTCTAGGGAAAACCCGCTAGTGTGCCTTGCCGCCGCGCGCGGGCATGCCGGCACGCCAGCGCCCGAGCTGCCGGCCGCCTGCTGCAGCCCGCCGGGCTGTCGCTCAGGTGCTGGCTGCGCCGCTGGGGCCCGGCGAGCATCCGCCACCACACAGGAGACCTTGCCATGGCCCGCGCCACCGAGGGCGCACCGCCTTTGCCACCCGCAGCCGGCCGCTGGCCGTTCCTGGCACCCTTTGCCAGCCGCGGCTTCCGCTTCCAGTTCCCGGCCGACTCCTGCACCGCCTGGGCGCTGGAGATGGAGACCCTGATCCTGGGCTGGTATGTGCTGGTGCAGACCGGGTCGGTGCTGATGCTCACCGCCTTTGGCGCGCTGCAGTTTGTCGGCACGCTGGCGTCGCCGCTGCTGGGCACCCTGGGCGACCGGCTGGGCCTGCGCCGGGTGCTGGCCAGCATGCGCTTTGCCTATGCCGCGCTGTCGGGCGTGATCCTGCTGCTGGCCGCCACCGGCCAGTTGAGCCCCTGGGCCGTGCTGGCCGTGGCCGGGGTGGCCGGCATGATCCGGCCGTCCGACATCGGCCTGCGCACCGCGCTGGTGGGCGCCACCGTGCCGCCCCAGCACCTGATGGCGGCCATGGGCATCTCCCGCACCAGCATGGATTCGGCCAAGGTGGCGGGCGCCCTGGTGGGGGCGGGTGTGGTGGCGGTGTTCGGCATGGTGGTGGCCTATGCGGCGATCACCCTGATCCACCTGACCGGCGCCCTGCTGACCTTGCGCGCCGACAGCGGCCGCCACCAGGGGGTCTTGCTGCCCGGCCAGACGCTGCCGGTGCGGGCGTCGCCCTGGCATGAACTGCGTGAAGGCCTGGTCTACATCTGGCACACGCCGCTGTTGCTGGCGGCCATGGCGGTGGCAGCCCTGGTCAACTTGAGCGCGTTTCCGCTCAGCGGCGGCTTGATGCCCTACATCGCGCGCGATGTGTTCCAGCTCGACCAGCGTGGCCTGGGCTGGTTGATCGCCAGTTTTGCCAGCGGCTCGCTGGCCGGGTCGGTGCTGATGGGCGTGGTGGGCGGCCGGCTGCAACCGGGCCGCACCATGCTGCTGGCCTGCGCGGCCTGGTACCTGTGCCTGGTCGGCTTTGTGTCGGTGCGGCAACCGGCCCTGGCCATGGGGCTGCTGGCCGCTGCCGGCGCGGCCCAGAGCACCAGCATGCTGGCCTTGTCGATGCTGCTGCTGCGCAGTTCAGACCAGCGCTTTCGCGGCCGCATCATGGGTGCGCGCATGCTCGCCATCTATCCCTTGCCGCTGGGGCTGCTGTTGGCCGGGGCGCTGATCCCGCGCATCGGCTACAGCAGCACCGCCTACGGCATGCTGGCCACCGGCTTGCTGCTGACGCTGGCCATCGGCCTGGCCTGGCGCGCCCACCTGTGGGGCGCTGCTGCACCGGGCAATGCGCGCAGCACGCCGGCGGCGGTGCCGCTGCGGCGTGGCTGATCTGGGGTGTGGTGGGCGCCTGGCGGGCTGGGCGCTGGCGGGCGCGTGCGAGCGCTTGGTGGCGCCGCCGGCCCGCTGCTCAGATGATGCGGTCGCCCGGCTTGCTGATCTTGCCCATGGGCGCGTAGCGCGCGCTGGCGGCCAGCGGGTGCTCGGCGGCGCCGCCGTCCCACACCGGGTCGGCAATGCCTTCAAACACTTCCCGCAGGCGCTGGCCCCAGGTGTTGTGGATCATCTGGAAGTAGGGGTTCTGTTCGTCCAGGCAAACCACCTGGTCGGTCTGGAAGCTGCCTTCGCGGTAGACCAGCAGGTCCAGCGGCAGGCCCACGCTCAGGTTCGATTTCAGCGTTGAATCCATGCTCACCAGCGCGCACTTGGCCGCCTCGCCCAGGGCGGTGCCGGGCGTCAGCACCCGGTCGAGGATGGGCTTGCCGTACTTGCTTTCACCCACCTGGAAGAAGCAGGTCTCGCGGGTGGCCTCGATGAAGTTGCCGGCCGAGTACACCAGGAACATGCGCATCGCCTCGCCCTTGATCTGGCCGCCGAAGATCATGCTGGCGTTGAAGTCGATGCCGGCGGCCTTCAGGCTGGGGCCGTCCTGCTGGTAGACCCGGCGCACCGCGCTGCCCAGCACCCGCACGGCGTCGAACATGCTCTGCGCATTCCAGATGGTCAGCGCCTCCTGGTCGGGGCCGCGGTCGATCTTTTCCAGCTGCAGGATCTCGCGCACGCTCTGGCTGATGCTCAGGTTGCCGGCCGACAGCAGCACCATGAAGCGGTCGTCGGCCTTCTCGTAGACCATCATCTTGCGGAAGGTGCTGATCTGGTCGATGCCGGCATTGGTGCGGCTGTCAGACAGGAAGACAAGGCCGGCGTTCAGGCGGATGCCGATGCAATAGGTCATGGAGTCGAGCTTTGGCGGGGGGCAGCCAAGGGTAGCAGGCCGGCGCGGCCGGCCATCCCCGGATCTGCGGCTGCTCAGCCGCTGCCGAAGCGCTGGCGCACCGCCTGCAGCCCGGCTTCGGTGGCGCGCAGCGCCTGCGCGATGTCGGCCTCGGTGTGGGCCAGACACAAGAACATGTTGTGCTTGGGGTGCAGGTACACACCGTGGCGCAGCGCCTCGGCGCAGAAGGTGTTGCCTTTGTCCCAGGCCGGGTCGTTGTCGAACAGGATCAGCGGCATCTGCACCGGCCCGCTCTGGCGGATGGCCAGGCCCAGGCTGGCGGCCTGCTCGGCCACGCCCTGGCGCAACAGGCTGCCGATGCGTTCCAGGTGGGCCACCAGGCCATCACGCTGCACCACCGCCAGGGTGGCCAGGCCGGCGGCCATGGCCACGCCGCCCGACCAGAACGAGCCGGTGGTGAAGATGCGGCCGGCGGCGTCGCGCAGGGCGTCGCTGCCGGTCACGGCGGCCAGGGCATGGCCGTTGGCAATCGACTTGCTCCAGGCGCTCAAGTCGGGGCGGATGCCCAGTGGCTCCCAGCTGCCCGCCACATGCAGGCGCAGGCCGGTGCGCACTTCGTCCAGCACCAGGGCGGCGCCGGCCTGGTCGCACAGCCGGCGTGCAGCCTGGGCGAAGGCGGGCGTGGGCAGTTCCTGGTCGATGCCCAGGTCGTGGCGGATCGGCGCCAGCAGCACGGCAGCCAGGTCGGTGCCGGCCTCGGCGGCGGCCTGCTCCAGGCTGGCGACATCGTTGTAGCGGAAGCGGATCAGGTGGGCCCGGTCTTCGGCCGTGGTGCCGGCTGGCACCGGGGTGCACCAGGGCGCCGCGCCGTGGTAACTGCCCTGGGCCGCCAGCACCTTGCGCCGGCCGGTGGCCGCCCGGGCCACCATCAGCGCCACGGTGGTGGCGTCGGTGCCGTTCTTCTGGAACAGCACCCAGTCGGCATGGGCGATGGTGTCGACCGTGGCTTCGGCCAGTTCCACGAAGCGGGCGTGGGGCCGTTCAGGCAATCGCCCAGCGCGGCCTGGGCCTGGGCGGCGGCTTCCACCTCGGGGTGCCGGTAGCCCAGCAGGTTGGGGCCCCAGGCGCACATGAAGTCGATGAACTCTCTGCCATCCACATCCCACAGCCGGCAGCCCTGGCCGCGCTGGAAGAACTGCGGATAGCCCGGTGGCAGCGCGGTGGCATTCAGGTGGCCGGTCATGCCGCCTGGCACCACCCGGCGGGCGCGCTGGCGCAAGGCCTGGTCGGCGGTGAGGGTGCGTTGGTGGGCGTGACGTTGGTGTCTGCTGCCATGGTGTGCGCTCCAGCGGGCCACAGCCGGGCCCGGCCTTGTGCATGATGCCAGCAGCGTCAGCCGCGCTGGGCCAGGGATTTCAGCCGGTACAGCGCGTCCAGCGCCTCGCGTGCGCTCAGCGCATCGGGGTCGATGGCGGCCAGCGCAGCGTCCAGGGCCGACGGCTCCACCGGCTGCGTGGCCACGGGGGGGGCGGCAAACAAATCGACCTGGGCGTCGCCCGCGCGCTGTTGGGTTTCCAGTGCCTCCAGCGTGGCGCGGGCCTGGCGCACCAGTGTTGCCGGCATGCCGGCCAGGCGCGCCACTTGCACGCCATAGCTGCGGCTGGCCGGGCCGGGCGCAATGGCATGCAGGAAGACGATGTCGTGCCCCGCTTCCACCGCCGACACATGCATGTTCAGCGCCCGGGGGTGCTTGGCCGGAAACGCGGTCAGCTCGAAGTAGTGGGTGGCAAACAGGGTGAAGGCCTGGTTGCGGTCATGCAGCTGGCTGGCAATCGCGCCGGCCAGGGCCAGGCCGTCGAAGGTGCTGGTGCCGCGGCCGATCTCGTCCATCAGCACCAGGCTGTGCGGCGTGGCGGCATGCACGATGGCTGCAGCCTCGGTCATCTCCAGCATGAAGGTGGACTGGGCATTGACCAGGTCATCGGCCGCGCCGATGCGGGTGTGGATGGCGTCGATCGGCCCCAGCGTGCAGGCCGCTGCCGGCACATAGCTGCCCATCGACGCCAGCAGCACGATCAGCGCCACCTGGCGCATGTAGGTGCTTTTGCCGCCCATGTTGGGCCCGGTGATCACCAGCATGCGGCTGCGCGCATCCAGCCGGCAGTCATTGGCGATGAAATCCGGCCCGCCGGTCTCCATCAGCCGGGCCTGCACCACTGGGTGGCGGCCTTGGCTGATGTCGATGCAGGGCTGGGGCACAAAGCGCGGGGCGCACCAATCCAGCGTGGCGGCCCGCTCGGCCAGGGCCGCCAGCACGTCCAGCGTGGCCAGCGCCCGGCCCAGCGCGGCCAGCGGCTGCAGCTGGGGCTGCAGTGCATCGATCACTTGTTCGAACAGCCATTTTTCGCGTGCCAGCGCCCGGTCTTGCGCACTCAGGGCCTTGTCCTCGAAGGCCTTGAGCTCGGGCGTGATGTAGCGCTCGGCATTCTTCAGCGTCTGGCGGCGCTGGTAGTCGGCTGGCACCTTGTCCAGCTGCCCGGCGGTCACCTCGATGTAGAAGCCATGCACCCGGTTGAATTGCACCCGCAGGTTGTGGATGCCCGAGCGCTGGCGCTCACGCGCTTCCAGGTCCAGCAAGAAGGCGTCGCAGTTCTGGCCGATGGCGCGCAGCTCGTCCAAGTCGGCATCGTGGCCGGTGGCGATCACACCACCATCGCGCAGCAGCACGGCGGGTTCGTCGGCAATCGCCGACTGCAGCAGCGCCAGCAGCGCCGGTGGCGGCTGCAGGGCGGCAGCCGCCTCGTCCAGCAAGGGCGCCGGGCCCAGCACCGGGTCGGCGTCGGGCAGGGTGGCGCGCAGCACCGGCAGCAGGGCCAGGGTGGCGCGCAGGCCGCTCAGTTCACGCGGGCGTACCTGGCGCAAGGCCAGCCGGGCGGTGATGCGCTCGACATCGCTGACCGACCGCAGCGCGGCGCGCAGCGGATCGGCGCCCTGGGCCAGCAGCGCGGCAATGGCCGTGTGGCGGGCACTGGCCGGCGCCCGGTCACGCGGTGGGTGGGTCAGCCAGTGGCGCAGCAGGCGGCTGCCCATGCCGGTCTGGCAGCTGTCGAGCAGCGACAGCAGGGTGGGCGCTTTCTCGCCGCGCAGGGTCTGGGTCAGCTCCAGGTTGCGGTGGGTGGCTGGCGGCAGGTCGATCAGGCTGCTGGCGCGGGCGGCTTCCAGCGTTGCCACATGGGCCAACGCCTGGCCCTGGGTGTGCTCGGCAAAGCTCAGCAACGCGGCAGCGGCGGCCTGGGCCACCGGCAGGTCTTGCGCATTGAAGCCCTGCAGCGACGCCACCTTCAGCAGTGCGCACAGCTTGCGCTGGCCGAGTGCGGTGTCGAACTGCCAGGCCGGGCGGGCCGTGCGGGCGGCGCGGTGCTGGGTGATGGCCGGCGGCAACTTGTCGGCCAGGTCGCCGGGCTGGGTGGCTTGCGGCAGCAGCAGCTCGGCCGGGTCCAGCCGGGCCAGCCAGCCGGCCAGTTCCGCGTCGCTGCATTCGGTCACGCCCAGCTGGCCGCTGCTCAGGCCCAGCCAGGCCAGGCCCCAGGTGTTGCGCAGCTTGGTGGCGGCGCACAGCAGGGCGTCGACGCGGTCGTCGAGCAAGGCGCTGTCGGTGATGGTGCCGGGGGTGACCACCCGCACCACCTTGCGTTCCACCGGCCCCTTGGCTGTCGCCACGTCGCCCACCTGCTCGGCAATCGCCACCGCCTCGCCCAGCTTGATCAGCCGCGCCAGGTGGTTTTCGACCGAGTGCACCGGCACACCGGCCATCACCACCGGTTCACCCGCGCTTTGGCCGCGGGTGGTCAGGGTGATGTCGAGCAGGCGGTGGGCCTTGCGCGCGTCGTCGAAGAACAGCTCGTAGAAGTCCCCCATCCGGTAGAACACCAGGGTGTCGGGGAAGCCGGCCTTGATGGCCAGGTACTGAGCCATCATGGGGGTGTGGGCGGACAGGTCGGCGCTCTTCGCGTTGGGCGGTGAATTGTCTTTTTGCATCAATGACTTGGCTTCATGTCGCAGCGATCTCAAAGATGTCGCCCGTCGGTTGTTTAAGAATTATCGCGGGGCGGGCTGTGACCAGGGATCGATCAGAAAATCGATGCCTGACAGGCGCTGACGATCGCCTGCGGCGCTTGGGCCACCGGATCGCGATGGCAGCGGCGTCTGCACCGGCGCTCGCGCGGACTGGGTGGTCAGGCCGGTGGCGCAACCGGTGCCACCTTCGGACCACGGCCACAAGTACCGCGCGGTCTACGCCGTGGACGGCGTGCTTTTCATCGGATGCGACAACGAGCGGGGCAAGGGCGACCACTGCCATCTGCATGGGCGGGAGTCGCCATGCAACTTCAGCACGGTAGAAGCCTTGGTGGAAGATTTCATCGCCGCCGTGGATGCGGCAAGGAGAACGCCATGGCGACACGACGCGCGCTCACCATCACCATGGCGCCCGGCTGGCGTGCAGGCTTGCGGCACGCGGGCAAGGCCGGTCAGGCCGACAGTGACCCGCAGGTTCAGGTCGCCTCCAGCGGATGGCCGTCCCGCTCGCGTGGTTCCCTCGCCTGTTGGCTGCTACGCCCGAACAATGGAACCAGTTCGAGCTCAGCCCGCGCGGTATTCTTTGGGAAGCGCTGGACGAAGACATCGCCGTTGACGGCCTGCTGGCCGGTCACGGTGACCGGACCCACGGTCGCAATGTCATCCCAGCCTGATGCCGGGCAGCCACTCAAATTTGACGCGCGCGTCGAGGCTGGGACGACTGGTCTGATCGACACCGGGTGAAGGCTCCTGGCCCGGTATTGCCGCACGACTTCGCAGACCGGCGGTCGCCTGATCACCTCATGGCCGACACCGTCGCTGCCTGAACTGAACGCGACTGAGCCGCCCCGACCGAAGTCTCCTTGCGCAGCACAAACGCCCCTCGGTCCGGCGCAGCAGCTTGCCGGCGGCGATCGGGGCATCGCGGTGACGGTGCCGCAGGCTCCAGTGTCAAGCGCTCCGCTTGCGCCTCAGGCAGTTTCGGCGCAGCGTTTGGCCAGGTGCGCCAGGGCTTGCTCGACCTGGTCGACCAGCACCAGGCACAGGTCGCCTGGCGCCAGCCGCGCCAGCGCGCGGTCGATGGCGTTGAACTCGCCGTGGATCTCTTCGACATGGCGCGTGCGCTCGGCGCCTTCCAGGCCTTGGCGCAGCAGCGCCATCACTTCGCCGTCGGCGCGGCCGCGCTGGGCGGCGTCCTGGTACAGCAGCACCGCGTCAAAGGCGGCGCCCAGGATCTTGGTCTGGTTGACGATGTCCTGGTCGCGGCGGTCGCCGGCAGCGCTGATGACCACGCTGCGCTGCTGCGCCTGCATCGCCTGCACGGCAGCAACCAGCGCCCGCATCGCATCGGGGTTGTGGCCGTAATCGGCGATCACCGTCGCGCCGCGGTAGTCCATGACGTTGAAACGCCCGGGCGCGCCATCGGCATCGCTGACGAAGCTGGCCAGGCCGCTGCGCACGGCGTCAAAGGACAGGCCAGCGCCCCAGGCTGCCGCCACCGCCGCCAGAGCGTTCTCGACCTGGAAGCCGATGGTTTTGCCACTGCGCCCGGCCTGGGTCAGCGGCACATCGCGCAGCGGCAACCGCGCACGTGCCGAGCCCTCGGTGGCGACGATGTCGCCACCTTCGACGAACACCGCGCGCTTGCCCTGGGTGCGGTGCACCGCCAGTGCCGGCAGGCGGCCGTCGACAGCGAACAGGATGACCCCGCCGGGGCACAGCGGCGCCATCGCCAGCACATGCGGGTCGGCGGCGTTCAGCACCGCAAAGCCGGTTTCGGCCACGTTCTGCACGATGACGCGCTTGATCACCGACAGGTCTTCAACCGTGGTGATGTAGTTCAGGCCCAGGTGGTCGCCCTCGCCGACGTTGGTGACCACCGCCACCTGGCAGCAGTCAAAGCCCAGGCCTTCGCGCAGCACGCCACCGCGTGCGGTTTCCAGCACGGCAGCGTCGACGTCGGGGTGGGCCAGCACATTGCGCGCGCTCTTCGGGCCGCTGCAGTCGCCGCTGTCGATCTGCCGCCCTTCGACATAAACGCCGTCGGTGTTGGTCATGCCCACCCGCAGGCCGGCAGCGGCAAACAGGTGCGCCGTCAGCCGGGTGACCGTGGTCTTGCCGTTGGTGCCGGTGACGGCCACCACCGGGATGCGGCCGTCGTCGCCGCTGTCGAACAGGCGCTGCACCATGGCCTCGCCGACCTGGCGCGGCTTGCCGTAGCTCGGCGTCAGGTGCATGCGCAGGCCGGGTGCGGCATTGACCTCGACAACGCCACCGCGCTGGGCTTCCAGCGGTTCGCGCACGGTTTCGCAGACGACGTCGACGCCGCAGATCTCCAGGCCGATCATGCGGGCCGCCGCCACCGCACGCACCGCCACTTCGGGGTGCACTTCGTCGGTGACGTCGGTGGCGGTGCCGCCGGTGCTCAGGTTGGCGTTGTTGCGCAACACCACGCGGCGGCCGGTTTCGGGCACGGCATCGGGCCCCAGGCCCTGCACGCCCAGGCGGGCCAAAGCGATCTCGTCAAGCGGGATGCGCGTCAACGGCGTGGCGTGGCCGTCACCGCGGCGCGGGTCGGCATTGATCTGGTCGACCAGCTGGCGCACGCTGTGCACGCCGTCGCCCACTACATGCGGCGGGTCGCGGCGCGCGGCGGCAACCAGGCGGTCGCCCACCACCAGCAGGCGGAAGTCGTGGCCGGGCAGGAATTGCTCGACCATCACCGCGCCGTATTCCGCCGCAGCCTGGAAAGCGATGTCGAAATGCGCGCGGCTGACGATGTTGACCGTCACGCCCTTGCCCTGGCTGCCGTCGCGCGGCTTCACCACCACGGGCAGGCCCAGCTGCTGCGCCGCAGCCCAGGCGGCGTCGGCGTTGGCGGCGATGTGGCCGGTGGGCACCGGCACGCCAGCGGCCAGCAGCAACTGCTTGGTCAGGTCCTTGTCCTGGGCGATCGCTTCCGACACGGCGCTGGTGCTGTCGAGTTCAGCCGCCCAGAAGCGGCGCTGCTTGGCGCCCCAGCCCAGCTGCACCAGGCTGCCCTCGGTCAGCCGCCGCACCGGAATGCCGCGCGCCACCGCCGCCGCAGCGATGGCGCCGGTGCTGGGCCCCAGGCGCAGGTCTTCGTCCATGGCGCGCAGCTCGGCCACCGCAGCGCTGGCGTCAAAGTCGCCGCCCTGGCTGGCCGCTTGCAGCAGCGCCACGGCCTGCGCCAGGGCGCGCCGGCCGACTTTTTCTTCGGTGTACTCGACGACGACCTGGTAGACGCCGTCGTCGGGCGTTGCCGTGGTGCGGCTGAAGGCCACCGGGCAGCCGGCCTCGGCCTGCAGCGTCAGCGCGATGCGTTCCAGCAGGCGGGCATAGGGCAGCTGGTTGTCGGCGGCGATGCTGCGCAGCGCGCCCAGCGCCGGGAACAGCTCGCGCAGCCGCAGCTCCAGCGGGCCATTGCGCGCCACCGCGTTCTCTTCAGCCGTGCAGCGCACGATGGCTTCGATGGCGGTGCGCCGGCTCCACAGATTGGGGCCGCGCAGCGCGCGGGTGCGGGTGACTTCCATCAGGTCCTCGGCATGTAGGTCGACAGCCCGGCGGCGATCAGTGCGGGTGCCAGGCCGCAGGCCCAGGCTGCGGCGGCAATGGCCAGCACCGTCGGCGGCGCCATGGCGGCATAGCGTGCCGGCAGGGCCAGCGGTGTCTGGCTGGCGCCGTCGATCAGCACTGGTGCGCCGTCGCGCCACAGCACGGCCCGCCCGCCCGCATCGCGGTGCGCCGCCAGCGCGTCGGGCTGCGTTGCATACAGCAGCACGGTGCCATCGCAATGCTCGGCCAGGGCGGCGATGCGGGCGTCGTCGGCATTGAGCACGCCGACGCCATCGTTCAGCACGATGTCGATCTGCGTGCGCAGCACCTTGGGCAGCTGGTCGCTGCTTTGGATGTCATGGCCAGCCAGGGTCTCGGCACCGTCCAGATCGGTGACAACGCCGACCTGGCAGCGGTCATAGACCAGGCCCTGCTCCAGGATGGACAGGGCGTCGTTCTGGAACACCGCAGCCTCGATCTCGCGGTTGATCAGCAGGCGCTGTGCCAGCACGCCGGCGGTGGCGTCGCCGTCCACCACCCGGCGCTCGCCAAAGTACAGGCCTTCGCGGCAGGCCAGGCCGGTCTGCCGGCCTGACAGTTGCAGCAGCCAGGCCAGATGGCGGGCGATGGTGGCCGTATCGGCCTGGCCCGCAATGCCCACCACCGGAATGCGGCCGTCGCTGCCCGGCGCGAACAGGTGGTCGACGATGGCGCGCCCCACCGGGCGCGGCTGGCCGATGGCCGGCTTCAGGTGCATCAGCAGGCCGGGGCCGGCATTGACCTCGACCACCGTTGCGCCTTGTTCGTGCAGTGGCCGGCCGATGTCTTGGGCCACCACGTCGATGCCGGCGATGTCCAGCCCCAGCGTGCGTGCGGCCAGCGCCACCTGGTGGGCGACCTCGGGGTGGACCTCGTCGGTGCAGTCGATGGCGACATTGCCGTTGCGCTGGATCAGCACGCGGCGCCCGCGCTCGGGCACGGCAGCAGCGCTCAGGCCCTGGCGCGCCAGGTCCGACGCGATGCCGGCGTCGTCCAGCGTCAGCCGTGCCAGCGGGTGGTCTTCGGTGGTGCCGCGGCGCGGGTCGCTGTTGATCTGCAGGTCGACCAGGGCTTGCACGCTGTGTGTGCCGTCGCCGGTGACCCAGGCGGTTTCGCCGCGGGCGGCGGCGACCACGCGCCCGGCCACGACCAGCAAGCGGTGCTCATGGCCGGCGACATGGCGTTCCACCAGCACCGCGCTGCCATGGCGGTCGGCCACGGCCCAGGCGGCTTCGATGTGGGCGCGCTCATGCAGGTCCAGCGTGACACCGCGGCCGTGGTTGCCGTCGCTGGGCTTGACGACCACGGGCAGGCCGATGTCTTGGGCTGCCGCCCAGGCTTCTTCGGCGCTGGCGGCCACCTGGCCTTCGGGCACCGGCACGCCCACGGCCTTCAGCAGCTGCTTGGTCAGGTCCTTGTCGCGGGCGATGCCTTCGGCGATGGCGCCGGTGCGGTCGGTTTCTGCCGTCCAGATGCGGCGCTGCTGCGCGCCCAGGCCCAGTTGCACCAGGTTGCCGTCATTTAAGCGGATGTGCGGGATCTTGCGCTCGGTGGCGGCGGCGACGATGTGCGCGGTGCTGGGGCCCAGGTAGGCGTCGTCGATGCAGCTGCGCACCCGCTCGACAGCCTGCGCCACGTCGAAGGGCTGGGCGTTGATGGCCGCCATCAGCAGCGCATGGCCCTCGGTCAGCGCGCAGCGCGCCACCGATTCGTCGCGGGCCCGGAACACCATGCGGTAGACGCCGCGCTGCGCCGTGCTGCGGGTCTGGCCGAAGCCGGTGGGCATGCCGGCCTGGTTCAGCAGCTCGATGACGACATGCTCCAGCACATGGCCCATCCAGGTGCCTTCGCGCAGGCGCTGGCCGAAGCCGCCATGCTCGCCGACACCGCAGTGGTGGTCGGGCAGCTGGGGCAGCAGGGCGCTGAGCCGGTCGACGAAGCCGGGCAGTTGGTCGGACGGATGGTCTTCCAGCGCGCCGATGTCGAGCCAGGTCTCCAGCGCTGCGCGGTAGGTCCAGAGGTTCGGGCCGCGCAGGTAGGTGATGCGCAGCAGGCGGATGTCGTCGAAGGTCGTCATGTCGGGTCAGCGGGCGTTGTCACAGGGGAACGCCAAGGTGATTGTGGGCCAGCAGCCGGCCTTGGCGATCGGGGACAATCCAGGCGTCTGCCTGTGACCACGATGCCGTTGCCCACCGACCCGCCGCCTTCCCCGATCCTGCCAAGCCCGTCCGTGCCGCTGGACAGTGACGAGAACGTCCTGGCCGAACTGTCGGTTGACCTGGACGACAGATTGCAGTTTGCATCGGGTCGATTGCTGCTCACCAACCGCCACCTGCGCGCGCTGGCGCCGGGCAGCGCGCACTGGCAGGCCTGGCCGCTGGCCGATGCCGCGCTGCGCCTGCAGCACGGTGACCATGGCGGCGTTGGCCAGCTGTCGCTGCACGATGGCGACCGGCGCATCGCGCTGTGGCGCTTCACCCTGGGCGCCAATGTCGCCGCGCTGGCGCTGCTGTCGCGCTTTGAGCGGCTGCGCGCGGGCACGCCGGACGACGACACCGATGCCGACGACGAGGACTTTGCTGCCGAAGCCGCCGTGCCGCCGTCAACCTGGGTGCTGTTGCGGCTGTGGCGCTTTGCGCGGCCCTACCGGCGCCAGCTGCTGGCCGGCTTTGCGCTGACGCTGGCGGCCACCGGCGCCGCGCTGGTGCCGCCCTATCTGACGATTCCGCTGATGGACGATGTGCTGATCCCGTTCCAGAACGGCCAGCAGATCGACCCGATGAAGGTGGTCTGGCTGCTGTCAGGCCTGCTCGGCGCGGCGATCGTGGCCTGGGGCATGGGCTGGGCGCGCACCTGGTTGCTGGCCCTGGTCAGCGAGCGCATCAGCGCCGACCTGCGCACCGCCACCTTCGAGCATTTGCTGCACCTGAGCCTGGACTACTTCGGGTCAAAGCGCTCCGGCGACCTGATGGCGCGCATCGGCAGCGAGACCGACCGCCTGTCGGTCTTTCTGTCGCTGCACGCGCTGGATTTCGCCACCGACGTGCTGATGATCGGCATGACGGCGGTGATCCTGTTCTCGATCAACCCGGCGCTGGCGCTGGTGACACTGCTGCCGCTGCCCTTCATCGCCTGGATGATCCACCTGGTGCGCGACCGCCTGCGCACCGGCTTCGAGAAGATCGACCGCGTCTGGGGCGAGGTCACCAATGTGCTGGCCGACACCATTCCCGGCATCCGCGTCGTCAAGGCCTTTGCCCAGGAGCGGCGCGAGACCGACCGCTTCCGCGACGCCAACCGCCACAACCTCGAGGTCAACGACCGCCTGAACAAGACCTGGAGCCTGTTCTCGCCGACGGTGTCGCTGCTGACCGAGATCGGCCTGCTGGTGGTCTGGGCCTTCGGCATCTGGCTGGTCAGCCGCAACCAGATCACCGTGGGGGTGCTGACCGCCTTCATCGCCTACATCGGCCGCTTCTACGGCCGGCTCGACTCGATGAGCCGCATCGTCTCGGTGACGCAGAAGGCAGCCGCCGGTGCCAAGCGCATCTTCGACATCCTCGACCATGTCAGCAACGTGCCCGAGCCGGCGCAACCGGTGGCCATCGGCACACCGCAGGGCGGCATCACGCTGCAGGGCGTGGGCTTTCGCTACGGCACGCGGGCCGTGCTGCGGGGGGTCGACCTCAGCATCCGGCCGGGCGAGATGATCGGCCTGGTCGGCCACAGCGGCTCGGGCAAGAGCACGCTGGTCAACCTGATCTGCCGCTTCTACGACGTCACCGACGGCAGCATCAAGGTCGATGGCACCGACCTGCGCCGCTTCGGCGTGGCCGACTACCGGCGCCACATCGGCCTGGTGCTGCAAGAGCCCTTTTTGTTCTTCGGCACCATCGCCGACAACATTGCCTACGGCCGGCCCGGCGCCACCCGCAGCGAGGTCATCGCCGCGGCGCGCGCCGCGCATGCGCATGAATTCATCCTGCGCCTGCCGCAGGGCTACGACAGCCTGGTGGGCGAACGTGGCCAGGGCCTGTCGGGCGGCGAGCGCCAGCGCATCAGCATCGCCCGGGCGCTGCTGATCGATCCGCGCATCCTGATCCTCGACGAGGCCACCTCGTCGGTCGACACCGAGACCGAGCAGGAAATCCAGAAGGCGCTGGACAACCTGGTGCAGGGCCGCACCACCATCGCCATCGCCCACCGGCTGTCGACGCTGCGCCGCGCCGACCGCCTGGTGGTGATGGACCGCGGCCGCATCGTCGAGGTCGGCCCGCACGACGAACTCATCGCACGCCAGGGCGCCTACTGGCGGCTCTACGAGGCGCAGGCCCGGCAGGTCGACGCCGACGAGGGCGAGGTCGCCACCCGCCTGCTGCCGCCGGCGGCGCCCTTAGCGCATCCGACGCATCCTGCGCATCCCGCAGGTTCGGCATGAGCACGCCGGGCACCTGGTCGCTGCAACGCGACGCCCATGGCCGGCTGGTGCTGACGCTGGCCGACGGCAGCGTGGTCGAAGGCGTGCTGCCGGTGCGCTGCTTCCCACTCAGTGCGCCCGGCGAAGGCCTGTCGCTGCTGGGCCCCGACGGCCGCGAGCGGCTGTGGATCGACCGCCTGGACGCGCTGCCGGCCGAACTGCGTGCACCCATCGACGAGACCCTGGCGGCGCAGGAATTCACGCCCCGCATCCAGGCCCTGCTGGCGGTCTCGACCTTCTCGACGCCCAGCACCTGGCAGGTCGACACCGACCGTGGCCCGACCCGCTTTGTGCTGAAGGGCGAGGAGGACATCCGCCGCCTGGCCGATGGCACGCTGCTGGTGACCGACAGTGTTGGCGTTGGCTACCGCATGGCTGCGCCACGTTCGCTAGACCGGCGTTCACGCCGGCTGCTCGAGCGCTTCCTGTAGGCCCGGCCGCAGGGCCGCGCCTCAGCGCCTCAGCGCGCGGTCGGCGTGGTCCGCGGGGCGGTCAGCGGCGTGTACAGCGGCCGCGCCAGCCGCACCGGCAGCACGTCCAGCAGCACACCGACCAGCGTCAGGTCGTTCTGGATGCGAAAGCCATGGGTCGCCGCATCGGCATGCAGCCGCCATTCAAAGCCGAGGTCGGGGTCTGGGTCGTCGCGCCGCGGCAGGGCGGCAAAGGCCAGGCCCAGCACGTCGCCGCCGTTGGTTTCCAGCCGCCGCGTCATGGCACGCACGATGGCGCCGTCGTCGAGGATGTCGCTGAAGACTGCGGCGGTCCGCACCGGTGTGCCGGGTTTTGGCGGGCGGATGACCGGCGTCATGCGCAACGCGGCCCGCTTGCGCTCGGCCGCCTGCACCTGCCGCGTGGCCAGGTCGAAGCGGTCGCCGGCTTCCAGCCAATGCAGCCGTGCGCCCTGCAGGTTGAAGCCAGGCAGGGCCGTGTCGGTGCTGGCCCGCCCCAGGTCGACGACCAGCGCGCCGCGGCTGCCGATGACCTCGGCCTGCTGGCCCTGCACGACGATGGCCGAGTCTTCGGCAACGCCGATGCCCAGCGACATGCCCTCGGCCTGCAGCATCGGCAGCAGGCGCGCAATGCGGCCGCGCCGCACGCTGTGCTGGTCGACAACAACCCCCGCCGGCAGCAGGCCGAAGCCGGTGTCGATCTCGCGGCCTTCGCGCAGCCGGCCCTTCATCACCGCCAGCACGTCGGGCGCATCGCGGAACACACGCTGGCTCATCACCGCTGCACCGGCGCTGGTGCCAGCCACCACGCCGCCGGCCTTCCACACCGCCTGCACCGCCTGCAGCAGCGGCGTTGGCTGGCCGTCGGGCTGCAGGGTGTCGATCAGCCGCGCCTGGTCGCCGCCGCTGAAGAAGACACCGCGCGACGCCCGCACGGCGTCGATCCAACGCGGGTCGCTGACAGCAGCGGCGAGGTCGATGCCAGGCAGCTGCGGCGCCACGGCGATGGCCTCGGCCACCGCGCCGTGGCGCTGCAGGGTGTCGACGATGCGCGCCGCAGTGCGCTCTGGGAAGCCCGAGGCCGTGGCAAAGACCGTGAAGCGGCTGCCCGGCCCGCCCGCCAGGTCGACCAGCCGTGCCCAGACTGCCGCGTTGTCGTCATGGAGCGCACCGCCGATGGCCACCGTGGTGCCCTGTGCGCCGGCCAGGCTGCAGGCCATCAGCAGGCCAGCCGCGACGCAGCGCCGGGCGACCGCGCAGAGGCGGGTGCGGGCGTCGCCGTTGGGGCGGGTGCTGGCGCGGGCGTTGGTGTGATGGCGGACGTTCGGCAGAGCAGGCAATTCGGCACGGCTGGATCGGGGCATGGTTGGGAACACTGGAGGGGAGGGCGGCAACAGACAGCGCAAGCTGCCATGGTACCCAGCGTGCCGCCGCTTGCAGGGCGCAGCAGGGGCAGTGGCCGCAGCGCAGCGCAGGGCTTTCAAGCCCCGCCGGTGGACGGTGCCGCGTCAGGTGTGCGGGTGGCCAGCCCCGCCAGCCCCGCCAGCCCCGCGCCGGCTCACTGCGGCACCAGGCAGATCGTCAGCAAGGCGGTGGCGTCGGCCACGGCCAGCAGTGCATGCGGTTCACCTGCGGCCAGGTGCACCAGCTGCCCAGGCGCCAGCCGGCGGGTGACGGTGGGCGTGCTGAAGTCGATCAGGCCTTCAATGCACAGCACGGTGATTTCACCGTTGACCTTGTGCTCGCGCATCTCCTTGCCGCTGGGCAGCACCAGGCGCACCAGTTCCAGCTGGGTCGACTTGAAGAAGGCGGTGCTGACATGGTCGCGCAAGGCGGCGCCCAGGGGCTGGATGTCGACAATGTCGCCGGAGGCAGCGTGTGCGAGGGCCATGGGGGTCCTTTCAGTGGCGGGTCAGGTTGCGGTCTGTCGCATCTTGCGCCAAGTGCTGGCCGGCTGCGGAGGTTTTACCAGCCCGCCATCCCGCCCGCCATGCCCGTCAGACTTCCAGCGCCGCCTTGCCTGCGGCCAGCAGCACCGGGTCCCACACCGGTGAAAACGGGGGTGCGTAGGACAGGTCCATGCCGGCCAGTTCAGCCACCGTCATCTGGTTCCACAGGGCCGTGGCCAGCACGTCGATGCGCTTGCCGGCACCGGCCCCGCCGACGATCTGGGCGCCCAGCAAGCGGCCGCTGCCACGCGCAAGCACCAGCTTGATGGTCATCGGCTGCGCGCCGGGGTAGTAGCGCGCGCGGTTCCAGGCCTCGGTGCACACAGCCAGGGCGTCCAGCCCCGCTGCCTGTGCTTCGTGTTCGGTCAGGCCGGTGCGGGCGATTTCCAGGTCCTGGAAGCGGGTGATCGCCGTGCCCAGCACGCCGCCAAAGGCCGCATCGCCACCGCCCAGGTTGGTGCCGACCACACGGCCCTGCTTGTTGGCGTGGGTGCCCAGGGCCACCACCGCCGGCCGCCCGGTGATGCGGTGCAGGGATTCGACGCAGTCTCCGGCGGCCCAGATGTGTGGGTGGTCGGTGCGCAGGTGGTCGTCGACCTGGATGCCGCCTGAGGCACCCACGCCGATGCCGGCAGCACGCGCCAGGTCGACATGGGGCCGCACGCCCAGCCCGATCAGCACGATGTCGGCGGCCACCGGGCCGGCGTCGGTGTCCACCGCCGTGACACGCCCGTCCACCACGCGGAAGCCGGTGACCGCCGTGCCCAGCCGCAGGTCAACACCACCGGCCCGCATCGCTGCCGCCACGTCGCCGGCGATGTCGGCGTCCAGCACCGCCCCCATGGGGGCGGGCAGCCGCTCCACCACCGTCACTTGCAGGCCGCGTTGCAGCAGGCCTTCGGCCACCTCCAGGCCGATGTAGCCCGCACCCACCACCACCGCGCGCCGGGCGCCGGCAGCGATCAGCCGCTCGACCGCAGCCGCATCGTCCAGCGTGCGCAGCTGCAGCACGCCGTCGGCGCTGATGCCCGGCCAGTCGGGTGACACGCCCGCTGCGCCGGTGGCGATCAGCAGCTCATCGAAGTGCAGGGTGGCCACCGTGTCGGCGTCCAGGTCGTGCACGGTCACGCTGGACTGGCCGGTGTCGATGGCGGTGACCGTGTGGCGGGTGCGCACGTCGATGCCCTTGGCGCGGTGCTGTGCCGGCGTGCGGGCGACCAGGTTGTCGGCGCCGTCCACCAGGCCACCAACCAGATAGGGCAGGCCGCAGGCCGCATAGGACGTGACGGCACTGCGCTCGAAGACCACGATCTCCAGTGCGTCCACGGTCTGCATGCGCCGTGCCTGCGATGCAGCGGTCATGCCTGCGGCGTCGCCGCCAATGATCACCAGCCGTTTTGCCATGGGTCACGATTCCCTGTGCTTGCAGTGGCCACCCGCTGTGGCCCTGTCCCGCACAGTGTGCACCGCCCGGCGCGGGCCAGGATGCCTGCCGCCCCCGCGCCTAGCGTGCGGCGCCGATCTGCAGCACCTGGGCCGTGCCGGCGGGCTGCAGCGACCACTGGCGTGACAGCAAGGCGGTGATCTCGTGCGCTGCCACCGGTCGGCAGAAGTAGAAGCCCTGCAGGGCGTCGCAGGCCATGGCTTGCAAGGCCCGCGCCTGTTCGATGGTCTCCACCCCCTCGGCGGTCACCTGCATGCCCAGGCTGTGGGCCATGGCCAGCACGGCACGCACGATGGCGGCGCTTTCACCGCCTTCGAGCAGGCCGGTGACAAAGCAGCGGTCGATCTTGATGCGGCTGATCGGCATGCGTGTCAGGTAAGCCAGCGACGAGTAGCCGGTGCCGAAATCATCCAGCGCAATGCTGACGCCGTGTGCGTGCAAGGCCTGCAGCGCCGCGTGGGTGGCGGCTGAGTTTTCCATCAAGGCGCCTTCGGTGACCTCGAGCTCCAGCCGCTCGGGCGCCAGGCCGGCCTGGCCAGTGCCTGCATCACCATGGCTCGGCAGCTGTGGTGTGCCGAACTGCAGCGGCGACAGGTTGACGGCGATGTTGACTGCCAGCCCGGCGCGCTGCCAGCGCGCGGCCTGCGCGCAAGCGGTGTCCAGCACCCAGGCGCCGATGCGCTCGATCAGGCCGATCTCTTCGGCCAGGGGGATGAAGTCCAGCGGCGAGACCTCGCCGCGTGTCGGGTGGGTCCAGCGGATCAGGGCCTCGACCGACGAGATGCGACCGCTGGCCAGGTCGACCTGCGGCTGGTAGACCAGATGCAGCTCGTCGTGGTCGAGTGCGACGCGCAAGTGGCGGTCCAATTCCAGGCGTTGCAGGATCTCCCGCGTCAGCGAGGCCCGGTAGATCTGCGCATGGTCCCGCCCCGTGTTCTTGGCGTGGTACATCGCCGTGTCGGCATGTTTGAGCAGGGTGGCCGCGTCCAGGCCGTCGCTGGGGTACAGCGCAATGCCGATGCTGGTCGACAGGGTGACATCCCGGCCGTCGACCACAAAGGGCTTGCGCATCAGCTTGCCGATGCGCTGCGCAACAGCCATCGCATCCTCTGGGTGCTCGATGTCGACCAGCAGGGCGGTGAATTCATCGCCGCCCAGGCGGGCGATCTTGACCTCGACTTCGGGCGCGACGTCCAGTGCCATCGGCCGTGACAGCATGTCGGTGGGGCGCAGGCCGTCACGCAAGCGTTCTGCCGCCCAGGTCAGGATCAGGTCCCCCGCCGCATGGCCCAGGGTGTCGTTGATGGCCTTGAACCCGTCCAGGTCCATGAACAGCACGGCCAGCTGTTCCTGCTGCTGGCTGGCGCGCAGGATCTCGCGGTCGACATGCTCCAGGAAGGAGCGCCGGTTGGGCAAGCCGGTCAGGCTGTCGAAGTAGGCCAGCCGGGTGATGCGGTCCTCGGCCTCCTTGCGCTCGGTGATGTCGCGCGACAGCACGATGAAGCTGGGTTTGGTGCCGGCCCCGCCGACCTTCTTGGCCACCGAGAGCTCGAACCAGGTGCTGCCGCTGGCCAGCGGCAATTCAATCTGGGCGCCGTTGGAGAAGCCGGTCTCGCAGGCTGCATGCAGCGCCGCCATGCACACGGCCGCCGCTGCGGGCGGCATGGTCTCGGCCAGGTTGCGGCCGATCAGCTGCTCGGGCGGCGCCAGCAGCATGCCGGCGCGCGGTGCGCGGCAGTCGAGGTAGCGCCCGTCGATGTCGATCTCGAACAGCAGGTCGGGAATGGCGCTCAGCACGGCGGCGTTGCGGGCTTCGGCCGCGCGCAGGTCCAGCATCGCCTGGTGGCCGCGCAGCAGGTAGCGCACGCGGTGGCCGATCAGGGCCCAGTGCACCGGCTTGGCGATGAAATCCGTGGCGCCTTGCTGGTACGCCGCCTCGACCGAAGCCACATCGTCCATGCCGGTGACCATCACGATCGGCAGCAGCGGCCCGGCCTCGGCGCGCAGGATGGCGCAGACCTCGTGGCCGCCCAGGTCGGGCATGTCCACATCCAGCATCACCAGGTCGCAGGGGTCACTGCGGAACTGGTGCAAGGCGTCCTGGCCGCCCACGGCCGTGCGCACCTCGTAGCCCGCCTTGCGCAGTGCGGCGCGCATGATCAGGCGGGCATTGGCGTCGTCGTCGACGACCAGGATCGTGGGTTTGGGTTGCGTCATGCCGGCTCGGTCAGTAGGTCGCGCAATTCCGCCAGCGCCCGCTGTTGCGCGTGCCGGGTGGGGTCCAGCAGCTTGCAGGCGTCGGCGATGCGGCCCGCGCGCCCGCAGATTTCCAGGTCGCGGTAACACGCCGCCAGTGCCTCAGCGCCCAGGTTGGCCGCGCTGGATTTCATGCCATGCGCCAGCTGTGCACAGGCCTTGGCGTTGTCGCTTGCCAGCGCTTGCGCCAGGCGCTCCAGGGTGTCGTCGGCGCTGTCCAGAAAGGTGCTGACCAGGTGCGTCACCAACTCAGTGCTGCCCGGCTCGTCCAGGGCCTGCAAGGTGGCGATGGCGGCGCGCTGGATCGCTGGCCCGGACGTGGCAGCCGCCGCCGGCGTCGCTGCCGCCTGCGCCGCCACCACATCCGCTGGCGCCATGGGCTGGGCGGTTGCTGGCGTGGCCACATCGGCACCGCTGGGCAGCCAGCCCGCCAGCGTGGCGTGCAGCGCGGCCAGGGTGTAGGGCTTGGCCAGGAAGCCGTTCATGCCGGCGTCCAGGCAGACCTGTTCATCACCCTGCATGGCGTTGGCGGTCAGGGCCACGATCGGCAGCCTGCTGCCGCGGCCGTCTGGCAAGGCGCGGATGGCGGCGGTGGCCTGGTAGCCGTCCATCACCGGCATCTGGCAGTCCATCAGCACCAGGTCGAAATCAGTCTGGCGCACCCGTTCGACCGCTTCGGCACCGTCATTGGCCAGTTGCCACTGCAGGCCGAGCTTGCCCAGCATGGCCTTGGCCACGCCCTGGTTGATGGGGTTGTCTTCCACCAGCAGCACCTGGCCCTGCAGCCGGCGCACCGGGGTGTCGGGCGCGGCGCGCGGTGCTGCGTCCGGCGGCTCGGCGGCCAGCACGCCCAGCACTGCACGCTGCAGGTCGGCACGCCGGATCGGCTTGTTCAGGTAGCGCAGGATGCCGGCCTTGGCGCGTGTGCGCTCGTCGGCGTTGGCATAGGTGGAGCTCAGCATCATCAGCCGGGTGCGTGCCAGCCCTGCGGTGGTCTGGATTTGCTCGGCCAGCTGCAGGCCGTCCATGCCGGGCATGTGCATGTCCAGCACGGCCAGATCGAAGGCACTGCCCACCGCCTCGGCGGCGGCCATGGCCTGCAAGGCGGGCGCCCCGCCTTCGACACAGTGCACCTGCATCTGCCAGCCCTGCAGTTGCTGCTGCAGGATGCTGCGGTTGGTCTGGTTGTCGTCGACCACCAGCACCCGCACGCCCTGCAGTGCCGCCACATCGGTGGCCGCAGGCGCGGCAGACTGTGCCGGCGGCAGCTGCAGGTCGATGATGAAGGTCGACCCGGCACCCGGCGTGCTGTCGACATGGATGCGCCCGCCCATCAGCGCCAGCAGGCGGCGGCAAATCGCCAGGCCGAGGCCGGTGCCGCCGTACTGCCGGGTGGTGGAGCCGTCGGCCTGGGAAAAGTGCTCGAAGATCTTCTCGCAGGCAGCGGGCGCAATGCCGATGCCGGTGTCGGTGACGCTGATGCGCAGCGTGGCCGGTGCGGCGGTGTCGGGGCGCGCGGGCGCCAGCAGTTCGACCCGCACCACCACCTCGCCTTCTTCGGTGAACTTGATGGCGTTGCCGACCAGGTTCGACACCACCTGGCGCAGGCGCAGGGGGTCGCCGCGCAAGTACAGCGGCGCATCGTTGGGCGTGCACTGCACCGCCAGTTCCAGGCCCTTGGCTTCGGCCGGCTGCGCAAACATGGCCACCGCTTCCTCCACCGCATCGACCAGGCTGAAGTCGACAGCCTCCAGTTCCAGATGCCCGGATTCGATCTTGGAGAAATCGAGGATGTCGTTGATGACGCCCAGCAGGTGCCGGCCCGAGGTCTGCACCGCTTCGGCCCAGGCGCGCTGCTGTGGCTGCAGCGGGCTGTCGATCAGCAGCTCATTCATGCCCAGCACGCCGTTCATCGGTGTGCGGATCTCGTGGCTCATGGTGGCCAGGAATTCGCTCTTGGCCTGGCTGGCGGCCTCGGCCGCTTCCTTGGCCAGCTGCAGTTGCGCGGTGCGCCGCTGCACCTCGTCTTCCAGGTGGTCGCGCTGCGCGGCCAGGCGTGCATCGCGCTCATGGATCTGCTCGAGCATGGCGTTGAAGCCCTGGCCCAGCAGGTCGAGCTCGGCCACTTGGCTGCGTTGGGCACGCACGCCATAGTCGCCGCCATCCGAGACATGGGACATCAGCGCACTCAGGCGCTCCAGCGGCACCAGGATGCGGTTGTTCAGGCGTTGCAGCAGCCAGTGGCTGGCCAGCAGGCCCAGCAAGGCCGCCAGTGCCGTGGCCGCCACCAGCCAGGCGGTTTGCCGGTACAGGCTGGCCAGGCTGACCTGGAGCACCAGGCGCCCCGTCAGCCCCGGGCTGGCGTGCACTGGATGCGCCACCACCAGCGAGGTGGTTCGCACCAGCAGTTCGGTGGCACTGGCGTCCGGCGGCGGTGGCGCGGTGCTGCTGTCGCGCTGGTAGGCGGCAAATGGTTCGCCCCGGTGGCCGAGCAGCGTGGCCGTGTCGATGTCGGGCGCGTTGCGCAAGGATTGCAGCAGCTCGCGGGCTGCCTCCGCATCGCCAAAGGCCAGTGCCGCGGCGGCGTTTTCCGACAGCACGCGGGCCTGCACCCGGCTGGCATCGGCCAGGGCCCACAGGCCCAGGCTGAAGCTGCTGACCACCACCACCAGCGCCACCATGCCCAGCGCCGCAGCCAGCGCCAGGCCGTTGATGCGGCGCAGCAAGCGGCCCAGGGCCGTGCGCGGCGTCATTGCTGCACCTCGGTGGCCAGGCGCAGCAGCTTGGAGCTGAGGTTCAGCCCGGCGGCGCGTGCGGCTTGCAGGTTGGCCTCGAAGCTGACCTTGCCTTGGCCCACCGCCATGTTCAGCGCCACGCCCTGTTGCATGGCGCCGGGGCTGTCGGCCAGGGTCAGGGTGGCCTGGCCCTTCAAGCTGTCCAACAGGCGCGGCAGGCTGTCGGCCTGGGCGCTGCTGATGAACACCGCCTGGCAGTTCTTGAGCGATTCGCCCGCCGCCTTGCGCTGCACCAGGATGCTGCGGCCGGCCACGCTCTTGTTTTGCAGGCCGTCGATCTCGCTGCCAAACGGGTCTTTGCCGTAGATGCACAGGGTCAGCGTGGCGGCGCTGGCGGCAGGCCATTCGGTGTAGAGCATGAAGTTGTAGATGAAAGCGGCCTTCAGCCGGTATTCAGGCAAGTCGTTGGCGTGTGCAGCGCTGGTGCCCAGCAGCCAGGCCAGGCCCCACAGTGCTTTGTGCAATGCCCCTGCCAGGGCGCGTGCCAGCACCGTCATCGGCTGCTCCGGTCGCTGTGCGCAGCTGCTGGCGCCGACGCGGCTGAGCGCTGGCCTGCCATGGCGGCGGGGTCGGAGATCGCCAGGCGCAGCAGTGCTTCCAGCGGCAGCTGCAGCAGCTGCGGCAGGCTGACCGGGTAGGCCACGCCCGGCAGGCCCAGCAGCAGGGCAGCTGCGCTGGCCAGCAATGCATGCCGCCAGCGCTGGCGCATGGGCGTGCCACATCGGTTTGGCGGGCGGCGGGCTGGCATCGTGGCTCAGAACCGGTAGGTGGCCTGCGCCCGCAGGTGGCGACCGTCTTGCGCCAGCGCGTTCTGCCAGTTGGTGTCGGCACCGGGCTGCGCGGCACGCTTGCCGAACAGGTTGCCGATGTTGAGCGACAGTTCCAGCCCCGGGGCCAGGGCCTCGGTGCGCAGGTGCAGGTTCGACACCGCATAGCCGCCCAGCCGGGTGCCGTCCAGGCTGAGGCGCGCGCTGTCGTGGCGCAGTTCATAGCCCAGGCGCAGGCCCGCCCAGGGCAGCGGCGCCGACAGGTTCAGCTTGGCCAGCAGCTGGGGTGCATTGGGCAGGCGGCCACCGCCTGCGTAGGCCACATCCTGCAGCGACAGGCTGCTGCGCAGCCGCACGCCGCCGGCCCAGGTCTGGTCGGCAGAGAGTTCCAGCCCCTTGGCCTGGACCCTGGGGCCGGACTGGTACTGCGTCAGACCACTGGCGTTGTCGATGCCCAGCACGACGATGTCGTCCATCGTCCATTGGTACAGCGCGCCGCGCAGGGCCAGGTTGCTGCCGATGCGGTGGTCGGCCACCAGTTCCAGGGTGTCGATGCGCTCACCCTGCAGTGCCGGGTTGGCAACTTGGGCATAGCTGTCGTCGTAGTCACGCTCATAGGCATTCGGTGCGCGGTGGGCCCGCCCGTACAAGGCCTTGAAGGTGGTGCCGGCGGCGGCCTGCCAGATCAGCGCGGCGCGCGGGCTGCTGCGGTTGCCGCTGCGCTTGTTGCGGTCGACGCGCAAGCCCAGCGTGGCGCTCAGCGTCGGCGTGATCTGCCACGCATCCTGCAGGTACAGGCCGATGCGTTGGCCTGCACCGGGAATGCGCACATCATTGGCCGGGTCGGCCATGTCCAGCAGCGCCTGGTCGGTGCGCAGGTTGTCCTGCGCTTCCAGGCCCAGCATCAGCTTGTGGTCGTCCCAGGCGGTGCTCAGCAGGCGCAGTTCGGCGCCGCGCCAGTCACCTTGCGCCGGTGACGTGGTCCAGCCGCCGCTGTAGGCAAACCGGCCCTCGTAGCGGTAGCGGCCGCTGAACAACCGGGCCGACAGCTGCAGGCTGTCGCTGCCCATGTTGTCCTGGTAGGCAATCTGCGCCAGGGTGTGGGTGTCGCGGTTGAACTGGCCCGGCACCAGCGGGTCGCTGAAGTAGGCGGCCGTCGGGTCGTCTTTCTGCCGAGTGCCGTGCACCAGTTCGGCCGACCACGACCGGCCCGTCACGCGGGCAAAGGCCTGCTCCAGGCGCTCGCCGTCCATGCCGGCGGCCACGCCCGACACCCCGGTGCTGCCGTAGTCGAAAAAGCGGTCAGCGCCGCGGGCGCGCATGCGCGACACCGACACCAGCACATCCACGCCGTTGTCCAGGCGCTGGCCCCAGCTGGCGCGGCCTTCTTGCAGGCGCTGCGGCTGCTGGCCGGCCAGCGCCACTTCGGTGCCGCCCAGGTCGCCGCCGTTGCGGGTGATGATGTTGACCACGCCAAACATCGCGTTCTGGCCGTAGACCGCGCCGCCCGGGCCGGGGATGAACTCGATGCGCTCGACCAAGGCCAGGTCGACTGGAAACTCACGGCCCACCGGCCCGCCGTCATAGACCGGGTCATTGACGCGGTTGCCGTTGATGGTGATCAAGACCCGCGCCGTCAAGTCGCCGGGCAGGCCGAAGCCGCGTGTGCCCAGGTAGGTGTACTGGCGGTCGTCGCTGCTGTGCACGCCGGGCAGGCTGGCCAGCGCGGCAGCCAGGGTGCGCCAGCCAAAGGCCTGGATGTCGCTGCGGGTGATCACGCTGACTGCAGCGGCCACCTCGCTCTGTTTTTGGGCGTATTTCGACGCGCCCACGACCGTCAGCTGCATCAGGCTTTCCAGGCTCAGCCCGGTCAGGTCAGCCTCTTGGTTTGCCTGGCTTGCCTGTGCTGCCTGCACCGGGTTGGCCACCGCCACAGCGGCGCACAGCAGCAGCGCTTGCAGTGCTGGCAGCCAATGGCCTGCAAGGTCGGGCAGGCGGCGGCGGGGTGGGCGGGTCATGGGTGGCTTGGCAGGGCGAACAGAGCCCGGAGCGGGCGTTCCCCTGATTTCGGCCAGTCACCCGATACCTTGAGCGCAGCGCAGCCCGACCGCCGGCCGCCGGCCGCCACCACCGGTGGGTCTGCGCACCGGACGACCGGCCGAGCGGCCTGTGTGCCGATCTGTCGGCCGGCCCTAGTGCCGACCAGCCAGCGCCGCGCTCAGCCCGCGGTCGCGGCGCGGCCTGCCAGCAGGGCCTCGATGGTTTCCTGCACCGCCAGCGCCTCGGCAAAGTCTGGCAGGCCGTGGGCACGGCCTTCGATCATCGCCACCCATTGGTCCAGCTGGTCGGCCTGGCCTTGCAGCCGCATGGCGGCCGCATCGCCCTGGGCCTGCCAGGCGCCGTCGCCCTGGCGCAAATGCAGGCCGAACCAGTCGCGCAGTTCCAGCGCGCCGCTGCTGCCTTGCAGCGTGAAACAGTTGAAGTCGTCTGCCGTGCCGGCCACGGCCGCCTGCACCGCCACGGGCACTGCAGCGCACTGCAGCGTGGCCACCAGGGCCCGCTCGGCGCTGCGGCCGTCCGCCGGGTAATCGGGCTGGGCCGACAGCACCGTCGCCCGCCCCAGCACGCGTTGCAGCACAAAGATGAAGTGCGACAGCACTTCGCGGGTGAACCCACCTTCGGCCCGCTCGGCCAGCCAGGCGCCGGCGTCGGCCTGCCAGGGCCGGGGCCAGCGGGCGAAGGCCAGCGCAATGGCCACCGCCTGCGGCGTGCCGATGCTGTGTTGCCCAGCCGATACCGCAGCCTGCAGCGCTGCCAGGCCGGGCGACGAGGCCAGGGAGAAATTCACCGCTGCACGCTGGCCTTGCTGGCGGATGCGGGCAATGGTGCGGCGTGCGGCGTCAAAGTCCACCGTCAGCGGTTTTTCGCAGAACACCGCCAGGCCGGCGTCGAAGGCTTGGTTCGACAACTGCATGTGCGGCGCCGGCGGCGTGGCGATGTAGAGGCTGTGCAGGCCCGGCGCGGCCAGCAGTGCGTCGGCATCGGCGGCTGCCTGCAACTGCGGATACGCCGCCACCGTGCGCGCCAGTGCGCCCGGGTCGGCATCCCAGACCCAGGTCGCGCGCAGGCGCGCATGCTGGGCCAGGCGGGCCAGCATGCGCTGGCCCATGACGCCCAGGCCGATCAGGCCGACGTTGAAGATTTCAGGCATGCAAGCGCGCTCAAAGTGGTGGGGCCGGCCAGTCTAGTGGGCCGCTGCTGGGTCGATGCTGGGCATGGCCGGGCGGGCCTAATTGCCGCGCTGTTGCTGCAGGGCCTTCAGCGCAGTCAGGGTGTTCTGCACATGGCGGGCGGGGTTCAGGCTCATGTAGCGGTAGGCCACTGTGCCGGCGGGCGAGATCAGATAGGACACGCGGTTGGCAAAGTCGGGCCGGTATTGCATCACCGCATCAAACGAGCGGGCGATGCCCAGCGATGTGTCTGATGCCACGGCAAACTTGCCGTTGCAAGCCAGCATTGAAAAGCGTGACAGCACGCTGATGTCGTCGCGCGAGACGCCCACCACGGTGGCGCCCAGCGCTTCAAACTGGCCGATCGCCTCGGCGAATTCATGCGCTTCGATCGAGCAGCCATCCGAGAACGCAGCCGGAAAAAAGTACAGCACCACCGGCCCCTTGGCCAATGCCTCTGACAGCGAAAACCGGAAAGGCTTGCCGGCCAAGGCAGCCTGGGTTGAAAAATCAGGCACTTTTTCGCCCACATCCAGCACCGCACGTGCGCCGGTCGGCAGCAAGGCAGCCAGCAGGGCAAGGGTGGCAAAGAGGCGGCGCAACAGCATGGCAGAACCCTGTTTCAAGCGTGTGGCAGCATGTTGCCATGGTGCTGAACATGTTGTTGGTGGGGTTGGGGCAGGCGGTCGGGCGGTGCAGGATGGGCGCGGTGCTGGGCTGCGCGCTGCTGGCTTTGGGGGGCTTGTCCGCCTGTACCACCTTGCCGCAGGTCGACCGCGTGGCCCTGGCCAGCGAGGCCATCGCCCTGTCGCCCGACAGCAATCTGGGCCGCATCGCCGGCAGTGACCGGCCTGCGCCCGCGCTGTCGGGCTTTCGTTTGATGCCGCTGGGCAGCTTTTCGCTGGACACCCGGGTGCAGCTGGCCCGGCGTGCGCAGGTGTCGCTGGACCTGCAGTACTACCAGCTGCAAAACGACGAGAGCGGGCGCCAGATGCTGCGTGCACTGCGTGACGCTGCGCTGCGCGGCGTGCGGGTGCGCTTGCTGCTCGATGACTTCTACACCAACGGCGAAGACGAACTGCTGCTGTCCCTGGCCGCGCACCCCAATGTCCAGGTGCGGCTGTTCAACCCGTTTTGCTGTCTGCGTGACCAGGGGCAACTGGCGCGCATCCTTGCATCGGTCGGCGACTTGAAGCGGGTCAACCACCGCATGCACAACAAGCTGTTCGTCGCCGACGGTGCGATGGCTGTGGTCGGCGGGCGCAACGTGGCGAACGAGTATTTCCTGCGCAATGCGCAGGGGCTGAACTTCATCGATGTCGATGCCTTTGTGGTCGGGTGGGTGATCGCGCCGATGCAGAGCCTGTTCGACCGCTACTGGAATTCCGATGCGGTCTATCCGCTGCAGGCGATGGCCAGCAGCAGCCTGTCGGCGGCTGAATTGCGCCAGCGCTTCGACGACTGGACCCGCCCGCCGCAGGCGCTGCCGGCCGCCGCGCTGCCCAGGTCGGACATCCTGGGCTACGGGCCGACTGGCCGACGACCTGGCCAGCGAGCGCTTGGGCCTGATCTGGGCCGATGCCTACACCTTTGCCGACCACCCGGACAAGCCCTTTGACAGCGAGATCGGCGGCGCGCTGGCAGACACCAGCGTGGCCTTCAACTTCTTCGAGGCGGTGCGCAAGGCCCAGACCGAGGTGGTGGTGTCGTCGCCGTACCTGGTGCCTGGTGAACGCGGCATCGCGATGATGCGTGCGCTGCGCGAGCGTGGCGTGCAGCTGACGGCGATGACCAATTCCCTGGGTTCCACCGACGAGCCGCTGGTGCATGTCGGGCTACAGCAATTACCGCCCGGCGATGCTGGATCTGGGTGTGGACTTGTACGAAATCAGCGGTGAGCGGGTCAAGCGCAACCGGCGCGAGAACCTGTTCGGCGCGTCGCTGGGCCGGCTGCATGCCAAGCTGGCGGTCATCGACCGGCGCTGGTTGTTCGTGGGGTCGATGAACCTCGACCCGCGCTCGGCCACCATCAACACCGAACAGGGCATGGTGATCGACAGCCCCGAACTGGCCAGCGAGATGATCCGCATCATCGACATCGACCGTCTGCAAAGCGCCTACCGGGTGCGCAAGAACGCCAGCGGCGCCTGTTGCGAATGGCTGGGCTACGACGATGACACCGAGCTGCTGCTGACCGAAGAGCCCGACACCAGCGCCTGGCAGCGCCTCAAGCTGTGGCTGCTGCGGCCCTTTGTGCCTGAAGCGCTGCTGTGAGCCGCGCTTCAGCACTTGGGCAGGGGCGCCGGCGCCGGCGCGGGCGCGCGTGGCGACCGCAGCGCCCGCAGCTTGGCATGCAGCCAGGCATCGCTGGCCAGCACGCCGGTGCTGGCGCAGCGGATGCTGTAGCTCTCGCCGGTCATGCTGCTGCGGGTGCCGGCCTTGAGGATGAAGTCCTCGGCTGACTTCAGCTGGCTGCGGGCGTCCAGGTATTCAAACTTCTGCTGCAGATGGTCCTGCGCCTTGGCGGCGTTGTAGCTGCTGCCGCCACGCAGGAACTCGCAGCCCGAGCTGCCGACCGCGCGCAACAGGGCGTCGATTTCCTGGCGGGCATCGGCCTGCAGCTGGGCGGCCGCCAGCGCCGGCAGGCAGGCCAGGGCCAGCAGGGCCAGGCCACGCATGGCTGGCGCCGGGCCGCGCCGGCTGGGCGGTGTGACAAGGGCATCGGTGGCGCACATGGGGGCTCGCTTCACGCTGGCAGGCTGTCGGGGCGCGTGGCACTGCGCTTGGGGCCATTGTGGAGCCACATCGGCCGTGCCGGCCGGGCGCATTGCAGGCACCCCGCATGTGCGTGGGCTGGCCGTGGGCCGGGGAGTGGCCACTGTGCCCCGTGCACGTCTGGCATGGCCCGGCATGAAAGAATCTGGTGTCTTCAGGAGGCATGCGCCATGAACCACCGTCCGCTGTTGTCGTCTGCATTGGCCACCGCGCTGGCCCTGGGTCTGGCGGGCACGTCCAGCGCTCAGCCCAAGCCCAAGGAAAAGTGCTACGGCATCGCCAAGGCCGGCACCAATGATTGCGGCAACTTGAGCGGCACCCACACCTGTGCCGGGCAGTCCAAGCGCGACTTCCACCATGGCGACTGGCGCTATGTGCCCAAGGGCACCTGCAACGAACTGAAGGGCCTGAGCGAGGCAGAGGCCCAGGCCAAGGACAAGGACAGCGCCAAGACCAAGCGCCCGGCATGAGGCCCGGCGGGGCGCCGCTGCCGCGCCCGCCGGCCGGCGGCGCCACAGCCCGCTTGCAGCACAGCGGCGTCGGCCTGCGCCACCCCCACCACGGCCAGGCGCTGCTGCCGGCAGGCCCGCTGGCCGCGCCGGCGTTTGTCGAAGTGCATTCCGAGAACTTTTTCGGTGACGGCGGGCCAGCGCTGCAGCAACTGGACGCCGCCCGTGCCAGCTGGCCAGTCAGCCTGCATGGTGTGGGCCTGGCACTGGGGTCGGCGGCGGGGCTGGATGCCTGGCACCTGGATCAGCTGGCCCGCCTGGTGCAGCGCATTGATCCGGTCCGCATCAGCGACCACGCTTGCTTTGGCCGGGCTGCCACTGGTCCTGGCGCAGCGGTGCAGCATGCCTGCGACCTGCTGCCGGTGGCATTCACCCCGGCGTCGCTGGCGATCATGGTGCGCCAGGTCCAGCAGGTGCAGGAGCGCCTGCGGCGGCCCATCCTGGTCGAGAACCTGGCCGCCTACCTGCAGTGGGCCGACGATGCGATGGCCGAGCCCGACTTCTTCAATGCACTGGCGCGGCGCAGTGGTTGCGGCGTGCTGCTCGATGTCAACAACCTGGTGGTCAATGCCTGCAATGCCCACCCTGGCGACCCGGCCCAGGCTGAAGCGGCTGCCTGCCAGTGGCTGGACCGGCTGGACCCGGCCTGCGTGGGCCAGATCCACCTGGCCGGCCACGATGCCAGCGCCAGCCTGGTGATCGACAGCCATGGCGGCCGGGTGAGTGCAGCGGTGTGGCGGGTCTTTGCCCATGCCCTGCGCCGCTGCGGCCCGCGGCCCACGCTGATTGAATGGGACCAGGCACTGCCAGCCTGGGAGGTGCTGCTCGGCGAAGCCGCGCAGGCCGAGGCGCTGATCGCCGACCATGGCGCTGCTGCAGCCGCCGCCGCTGGTGCAGGATCTTGATGCCGGCCGCCGACACCACGCCCGACCTGGCCCGCGAGCTGGCGCGCCAGCAGTGGTTGCTGCGTGCGCTGCGCGGCGCCAGCCTGCCGGCCGATGCAGCAGACTGGCTGGGCGGACCGGCCGCACAGCAGCAGCTGGGCCTGCAGGCCTACCAGGCCAATGCAGCGGCCAGTGCCACCCGTGCGCTGGCCAGCGCCTACCCCACCGTGCAGCAGCTGCTGGGCGCGGACGCGTTCGACGGCCTGGCGCAGGCGCTCTGGCATGCCGACCCGCCGGCGTGCGGCGACCTGGCGGTCTGGGGGGCGGCCCTGCCAGGTTTCATCGACAGCGCAGCGCAATTGGCCGCAGTGCCTTATCTGGGTGATGTGGCGCGGCTGGACTGGGCGCTGCACCAGGCGCAGCGTGCGCCCGACGACGAGGCGCCGGTGACCGGCCTGGCGCTGCTGGGCAGTGCCGACCCCGCAGCTTTGTGGCTGCAGCTGCGCGCTGGCCACGCGGTGGTGGTGTCGGCGCATCCGCTGCACAGCCTGTGGGCGGCACACCTGGGCCAGGCGGCCGACCGGTTTGACGCCGCCCGCCAGGCCTTGGCCGCAGGCCGCAGCGAGGCGGTGCGGGTGGTGCGCCAAGGGCAGCAGACCGTGGTCTGCGCCATCGATCAGCCCACGGCAGCCTTCGAGCAAGATCTGCTGCAGGGCAGGCCGCTGGACGCGGCGCTGACAGCGGCCGATCCGGCCTTTGTGCTGGAGCACTGGCTGATCGACAGCCTGCGCCGTGGCGCGCTGGCGGCGGTGTTGCAACAGCCACCTCCGCGGCCCCCACCACAGCCACAAACACAGGCACAACCCACACCCACCACGAAAAGCGCGCTGCCGCAATGAAAACGGTGGTGCAGGTTGCCCTGCACCACCGTTGCTGTGCACCGTCAGGCGGGGCTAGCCCCGCGGAAGATCACTTCTTGACGTCGGGGCCCTTGCCCACTTCGCCGGCCTTGACCGCAGCGGCGGCTTCGACCTTGACTTCGGCGCGCGACTTGACCGACACGGCATCCTTGCCCGGGTTCGGGCTCGGGCCCTTTTCGATCGTGCCGGCCTTTTCAGCGGCAGCTGCTTCTTTCTTCACGTCCGCACGGTCCTGGCTGACCTTGGGCTTGGCATTGGTCATGGCCGACGGGCCTTCACCCTTGGCGATGGTGCCGGCCTTGACGGCCGAGGCGGCATCGGCCTTGACTTCGGCGCGGGTGGTCGGGGCTGCGGCCTTGTCCTTCATCGGGGCGCCACCGGCGTGCGATGCGGCTTGGGCGCTGAAAGCGAAGGCGGACAACAGCAGGGCGCTGAGGAGCTTGGTCATGGTGTCTATCTCGTAGTAGGGGTGAGCACTGGGATCCGGTTCCGGGAAAACCCGAACACATCGGATGGAACCGTGGCTGTCGGAAACAGTCCCCGGCCAGCGCACCCATGCACAACGGCTGCCGCTGCAATCGGTTGACAAGACTTTGCACGCAGTCTGCGGGTGCGGGTGTGGCCCGATAACATGCGCGCCGTGCCTGCATCCATCCTCTGCCTTGTCCTCGCCCTGCTGGCTTGTCTGCCGGCCAGCGCCACGCCGTTTCTGCCGTCCCAGGACAGCCAGGTGCTGGCCACCGTGCCGGCCCGCGCCACCGACCCGCGTGCGCGTGAACTGTTGCTGCTGCGCCAGGCCTGGTTGCGCGCGCCGCAAGACCTGGACACTGCGGTGGCCTATGCCCGCCGCTGCTTTGAAGAGGTGGCTGCCGAAGGTGACCCGCGCTTCGTCGGCCATGCCCAGGCGGCGCTGAAGCCCTGGTTCAGCTTGCCTGACCCACCGGTGGCGGTGCGGGTCTTGCGTGCGCAGATCCTGCAGTTCGACCACCAGTTCACGCCGGCGCTGGCCGACCTGGACGCTGCCTTGCGCCAGCAGCCCGACCTGGGTGATGCCTGGTCCTGGCGCACGGCCATCCTGATGGTGCAGGCCGACTATGCCGCTGCGCGGCGCAGCTGCGATGGCCTGGCGCAGCAGGCCACCGCCTTGATCGGCACGGCCTGCCGGGCCCAGGTGGATGCGGCCACCGGCCAGGCCGACCAGGCCGCTGCGGCACTGCGCAATGCGCTGGCCCAGCAGCCCGAGGCCAGCGCCGAGGCCCGGCTCTGGGCGCTGACCCGCCTGGCCGAGACCGAGGAGCGGCGCGGTGCTTTTCCGGCGGCCGAAGCCGCGTTCCGCGACGCGCTGGCGCTGGGCCTGCCCGATGTCTACCTGCTGGCGGCTTATGCCGACTTTCTGCTCGACCGGGGCCGCCCGGCCGAGGTGCTGGCGCTGCTGAAAGACCGCGGCCGTGCCGATGTGCTGCTGCTGCGCCTGGCCTTGGCGGCCAAAGCCGCGGGTGACGCCGCCGCGCCCGTCCATGCCCAGGCCCTGGCCGCGCGGTTTGCCGCTGCCCGCCAGCGTGGTGACACCAGCCACCAGAAGGAAGAATCCCGCTTTGTGCTCGGCGTGCAGGGCGATGCCGCCCGGGCGCTGCTGCTGGCGCAGCAGAACTTCGCGGTGCAAAAAGAGCCGGCCGATGCCCGCATCCTGCTGGAAGCGGCAGCCGCTGCACGCCAGCCCGCTGCCGCCCAGCCGGCACTGGACTGGATGGCCACCTCGGGCATCCAGAGCGTGGCGCTGCAGCCGCTGGCAGCCGCCTTGAAGGGCCAGCGGTGAGCCGGCTGCTCGACGCCCGGAGTCGGGCCGCCGTCCGGTGTTGGGCCACCCGCCGATGGTGGGCGTTGCTGGCCTTGTGCGGGCTGCTGCTGGCGGGCCCGGCAGCTGCGCACAAGCCGTCCGACAGCTACCTGACGCTGGCCGCCGAAGGCGCCGTGCTGAGCGGCCGCTGGGACATCGCCCTGCGTGACCTGGACCTGGCGCTCGGCCTGGACGCCGACGGCGACGGCAACATCACCTGGGGCGAGCTGCGCAGCCGCCATGCCGAAATCGCCAAGCTGGCAGCCGCCCACCTGCAGCTGCAGGCCGATGGCCAGCCCTGCACGCTGGCCATTGGCGACGCAGTTGGTGGACGCGCACACCGACGGCGCCTACAGCGTGCTGCCGCTCACCGTCACCTGCCCGCAGCCGCCGGTGGTGCTGGACATCGCCTACAGCCTGTTTGCCGACCTGGACCCGCAGCACCGCGGCCTGCTCAGCCTGGCGGCCAACGGCGCCACCCGCGCCGCCATCCTGGGCCCGCAGGCGCCGCAGCAGGCCTTTGCGCTGGCGCAGGTCAACCGCTGGCAGCCAGTTCGTCGACTATGCCGCCGACGGTGTCTGGCACATCTGGATCGGCTTCGACCACATCCTGTTCCTGCTGTCGCTGCTGTTGCCGGCCGTGGGTGCCTGGGTGGCGGGTGTTGGCGGCCAACGGCCGGGCGGCAGCCGGCGGGCAACCTGGCAACCGGTGCCGCGCCTGGGCGTGGCGGTGTGGGAGGTGCTGCGCATCGTCACCGCCTTCACGCTGGCGCATTCGATCACGCTGTCGCTGGCCACGCTGGGCTGGGTGTCGCTGCCGTCGCGGCTGGTGGAATCGACCATCGCCGCCAGCGTGGTGCTGGCGGCGCTGAACAACGTGTTTCCGTTCTTCCAGGGCCGGCGCTGGATGGTGGCCTTTGCCTTCGGCTTGATCCACGGCTTCGGCTTTGCCAGCGTGCTGGCCGACCTGGGCCTGCCGCGGGACGCGCTGGCGCTGGCGCTGCTGGGCTTCAACCTGGGGGTCGAGGCGGGCCAGCTGGCCATCGTGGCGGTGTTCCTGCCGCTGGCCTACCTGCTGCGGCACAGCAAGTTCTACCGCTGGGTGGTGCTGTGGGGTGGCTCGCTGGCCATCGCTGCCATCGCAGCGGCCTGGTTCGTCGAGCGCGCCTTCGAGCTGAAACTGTTGCCGTTCTGACGACCCCCAAGGGCCGGGCTTTGCCCGTCCCGGCCCCCCGCGGGGGCGCAAGAAAACTTGGGGCGGCCCGGCGTTTTCTTGAGACCACCCCCAAGGGCCGGGCTTTGCCCGTCCCGGCCCCCCGCGGGGGCACAAGAAAACTTGGGGCGGCCCGGCGTTTTCTTGAGACCACCCCCAAGGGCCGGGCTTTGCCCGTCCCGGCCCCCCGCGGGGGCATAAGAAAACTTGGGGCGGCCCGGCGTTTTCTTGAGCGCTTCAGTTGTCTGGCGGCATGCCGATAAGCTGGGTTGTGCCCGGTGGTCGGACGGGCGCGCGCATCCCCCAGCCAGGGGTTCGATGAGGACAGCGTGGCCGATCTCGCCCATCAATTGCAGATTCAAGCGCGCTTCGGCGCCAGAAGCCGTGCCCTGGTGGTCGACGGGCATGCCACCGCACGCAACATGCTGGTGTCGCAGCTGCGCACGCTGGGCGTGGGCCAGGTGCTGCAGTGCGCCACCGCGCATGAGGCGCGCCAGCACATGGCCAACCTGGGGGTGGATGTGCTGCTGGTGGAATACCAGCTCGACAACGGCATGCTGGGCCAGACCCTGATCGACGCGCTGCGCCGCGACGGCCTGCTGTCCTTGCGCACCGTGGTGGTGATGTTGTCCAGCCAGGCCTCGTACCGGGTGGTGGCGCAGGTGGCTGAATCGGCGCTGGACGGCTTTGTCATCAAGCCCTACACCCCGGGCAAGCTGGAGGACCGGCTGGTCAGTGCCTTCCAGCGCAAGGATGCCTTGCGCGCGGTCTTCGATGCGATCGAGTCCGACCAGCATGCCCAGGCGCTGGCGCTGTGCGAGAAGCGCTACCTGCAGCGCGGCCCCTACTGGACCCATGCCGCGCGCCTGGGGGCGGAGCTGGCGATCCGGCTGGAGCAACTGCCGCTGGCCACCGCCATGTATGCCGCCGTGCTGGCCGACAAGGCAGTGCCCTGGGCCAAGCTGGGCCTGGCGCGGGTGCTGCACGCCGAAGGTCAGGCCGGCGCGGCGGTGTCGACGATCCAGAACCTGCTGGCCGACGAGCCGAAATACGCCGATGCCTATGACGTGATGGGCCGCATCCATGCCGAGCGGGGCGACCTGGCCGGCGCCATCGCGGCCTACAAGCAGGCGGTGGAGATCACGCCGTTTTCGGTGGCGCGGGCGCAGAAGTACGGCATCCTGGCCTGGTACGCCGCCGAGCCCGATGTGGCCCTGGCCGCGCTGGAGCACGCCGCCCGCATCGGCGGTGATGCGCCGGATTTCGACCACCAGACCCTGCTGTTGCTGGCGATGGCCCGCTTCCAGCAGGGCGACGCCACCGGCCTGCGCCAATGCCACCAGCAACTGGCCGGCGTGCTGGCACACCAGACCCGCGCCCAGGTGGGGCAGGCTGGCCAGGCCGGCGCCAGTGCGGTCAGCAGCCAGGGCGCGCAAGACCTGCAGGGTGCTGACCCGCCGCCAGACCGCTTGCGCCGCCTGGGCCAGATCACCCAGATGGCCCAGGCCCTGGTGGCCGTGCAGGCGCAAGACCGGCCGGCGCTGCAGGCCTGCCTGCTGCCGGTGGCCGACGACCTGCTGTCACCCGGCTTCGATGTGGAAGCGGCGACCAATCTGCTGTCGCTGCTGGCCACCAGTGGGGCGGCCGGCCTGGCGCCGCCGCAGGCCGACCAGTGGACGCGCAGTGCCGGGCTGCGCTTTTGCGTCAGCAAGCAGGTCACCGAGATGCTGGCCAAGGCCTGCGATCCGACGCCGACCCTGGTGCAGGTGCTGCGCGCCGCCCAGGCCGAGATCAACGAGATCAGCCGCAATGCCTTGTCAGAAGGCCTGGCCGGCCGCCACCAGTTGGCGGTGGAAGCGCTGCTGCAGGCGGTGGAGCGCACCCACAACGCCAAGCTGCTGGAGCTTGCCCAGGCGGCGCTGCAGCGCCACCGTGCCCACATCAGCGATGCCGAGGCGCTGGACGCGCGCTGCAGCCAGCTGCAAGGCCTGTGCAGCGCCGCCGGCCGCAGCCACCTGCTGGCGCACGACACCGGCCGGCCGCCGGGCGGGCTGGACCTGCCGCCTGCCGGTCGCGGCACGCCCGGCCGGCGGGCGGTGCCGGCGCGGGCAACGGCTTGATCAGTAGCCCGCGGCCTGCCCGTCGCGGCGTGAATCGCTGGCGGCGACGTAGCCGTCTTCCAGGTCGTCGCTCAGCTTCCAGATGAACTGGCCGCTGCCGTAGTCCATGTAGGGGTCGTTGCTGGCCTCGAACTGGTGGCCCAGGCCCTTCAGGCCCTGCCTGCAGCGCCGGCGCCATGGTGTGCTCGAGGTCGATCTTCAGGCCGGTGGCCACCTTCCAGCGCGGCGCGTCGCAGGCGGCCTGCGGCTGCTGGTGGTGCACCAGCATGCGCACCAGGGTCTGCAGGTGGCCTTGCGGCTGCATGTTGCCGCCCATCACGCCAAACGTCATCTGCGGCTTGCCGTCCTTGGTGAGGAAGCCCGGGATGATGGTGTGGAACGGCCGCTTGCCGCCGGCCACCTCATTGGGATGGCCTTCGTCCAGCGTGAAGCCATGGCCGCGGTTCTGCAGGCTGACACCGGTGCCCGGCACCACCACGCCGCTGCCAAAGCCCATGTAGTTGCACTGGATCAGGCTGATCATCATGCCGCTCTCGTCGGCCGCGGTCAGGTAGATCGTGCCGCCGCGCGGCGGCGTGCCGTGCTGGAAATCCTGCGCGCGCCTGGGGTCGATCAGCTTGGCGCGCTCGGCCAGGTAGGCGTCGCTCAGCAGGTCGGCCGGCGTCACCTCGGTCATGGGGCGCGCGTCGGCCACCCAGCGGTAGGTGTCGGCAAAGGCCAGCTTCATGGCCTCGATCTGCAGGTGCTGGCTCTCGAGGCTGTCGACCGGGAAGCGGCCGATGTCCAGGTGGCTCCAGCATGCCCAGCGCCATCAGCGCGGCGATGCCCTGGCCGTTGGGCGGAATCTCGTGCACGGTGTGGCCGGCAAAGTCCTTCTGGATCGGCGTCACCCACTCGGGCTGGTAGCCGGCCAGGTCGGCCAGGGTCATCGCGCCGCCGTTGGCCTTGGCATGGGCCACCAGCGCTTCGGCGATCTCGCCGCGGTAGTAGGCTCTCGCCCTGGGTGTCGGCGATCTTGCGCAGCGTGGCGCCGGCTTCGCCGAAGACGAAGCGCTCGCCCGGCTCGGGCGCGCGGCCGCGCGGCATGAAGGCCTCGGCAAAGCCCGGCTGGTCCTTGCAGCAGCGGCACTTGCAGGGCCCACTTGTCGGCGGTGATGCGGCCCACGCCGTGGCCACGCTCGGCCAGTTCGATCGCCGGGGCCATCAGGTCGGCAAACGGCAGCTTGCCGAAGCGCTTGGACAGCGCCACCCAGCCGGCCACGGCGCCGGGCGTGGTGACGGTGTCCCAGCCGCGCAGCGGCAGCTTGTTGCCGTTGGTCTCACCGTACTTGCGGCGGAAGTAGGCCGGGTTCCAGGCCGCCGGCGCCACGCCGGACGCATTCAGGCCGTGCATGGCCTTGCCGTCCCACAGGATGGCGAAGTTGTCGCTGCCCAGGCCGTTGGAGATGGGCTCGACGATGGTCAGCGCCGCGGCGGCGGCAATCGCCGCGTCGATGGCGTTGCCGCCTTGCTGCAGCATGCGCAGGCCGGCCTGCGAGGCCAGCGGGTGCGAGGTGGCGACGACATTGCGCGCCATCACCGGGCTGCGCACGGTGGGGTAGGGGTTGTTCCAGTCGAATTGCATGGCGTGTCTCGGGCGCGTTGGTTTGAAAGTGGGCGGTCAGGCGGCAGTGTGACCCAGCGCCGGCGCGAAAAAATGCCCGTTGGCTCTGCAGTCAGGGGCTGAGCGGGCTGGGTGCGGCCTGTGCAAGGATCGCTCAGCGCTGGCGCGGGTCCAGCGCGTCGCGCAGGCCGTCACCCAGCAGGTTGAAGGACAGCACCAGCACAAAGATCGACATGCCGGGCCAGATGGCCATCCAGGGCGCGTTGTCGACATAGTTCTTGGCGGTGTTGAGCATGCTGCCCCAGCTGGGCGCGGGCGGCTGCTGGCCCAGGCCCAGGAAGGACAGGCTGGCCTCGGCAATCACCGCCGAGGCAATGGCCAGCGTGGCCTGCACCATCACCGGCGCGGTGATGTTGGGCAGCACATGGCGCAGGGCAATGCGCCAGGGCGGGTTGCCCACCGCACGCGCTGCCTCGATGTAGTCCTCGACCAGCAGGTTGATGACCTGGGCCCGCGTCAGCCGCACGAAGATGGGTGCGGCCGAAATGCCGATGGCGATCATCGCGTTCTGCAGGCTGGGGCCCAAAAAGGCGGCCAGCGCAATCGCCAGGATCAGGAAAGGGCAGGCCAGGAAGGCGTCGGTGATGCGCGAGATCACGCTGTCCACCCAGCCGCCCAGAAAACCCGCCGCCAGGCCGATGGGCACGCCGATCAGCAGCGCGATGCTGACCGACACCACGCCGGCCAGCAGCGAGGCCTGGGTGCCCCAGATCACCCGCGACAGCACGTCGCGGCCGATCTCGTCGGTGCCAAACCAGTGCGCCGCGCTGGGCGCCTTGCGGATGGCGGTCCAACTGGTGGCGATGGGGTCGTAGGGCGACAGCCAGGGTGCCAGCAGCGCCATGGCCACAAACAGCAGCACCACCACACCGCCCAGCATGGCGCCGCGCCGGCGCCGCAAGCGCCGCAAGGCGCGTCGCCAGGGGCCGGCCGCCGCAGGGGGCACTGTCTTGCCCTGCACGGGCAGGGCCACAGCCATCGGAGTGCTCATGCGCGCAGCCTCGGGTTGACCAGAAAGTAGGCCACGTCGGCCAGCAGGTTCAGCGTGATGTAGGCGGTGGCGGTGACCAGCACCACGCCTTGCACCACCGCAAAATCGCGGTTGAAGACCGAGTCGACGATCAGCTTGCCGAAGCCCGGAATGGTGAACACCTGCTCGGTGAGCACCGCACCCGACAGCAGGGCGCCCAGCTCCAGCGCGCCCAGGGTGATCACCGGCGTCAGCGCGTTGCGCAGCGCATGCTTGAGCACCACGGTGCGCTCGTTCAGGCCCTTGGCGCGGGCGGTGCGCACGTAGTCGCTGGACAGCACCTGCAGCATGGCGCTGCGGGTGTGGCGCATCAGCACGGCGGCGATGCCGCTGCCCAGCACAAAGGCCGGCATCAGCATGGACTGCAGGTTGGCGCTGAGGTCTTCAAACGGGCTGACATAGCCCGAGGCCGGCAGCCAGCCCAGCTGCACCGAAAACAGCAGGATCATCAGGATGCCGAGCCAGAAATTCGGCGTCGACAAGCCCCACAGCGCAAACAGATTGGCCAGAAAGTCCCAGGCCGTGCCACGCCCCACTGCCGAAACGATGCCCGCCGGGATGCCGATGAGCAGCGCCACCGCGAAGGCCATCAGCCCCAGTTGCAGCGTGACCGGCAGTTTTTCCAGCAACAGGTCGAGCACAGGCTGCTGGTTGCGCACCGACTCACCCAGGTCGCCCTGCAGCACGCCGCCGATCCAGTAGACGTAGCGCACCGGCAGCGGCTTGTCGAGGTGCATCTTCTCGGTGAGGTAGGCCACCACCGCGGGGTCCTGCTCTTCCCCGGCCAGGATCAAGGCCGGATCGCCCGGCAGCAGTTGCTGCAGGCCAAAGATCAGCATCGATACCAGCAGCAGCGTGGGCAGGATGCTGGCCAGGCGCTTGATCAGGAACTCAGTCATGGGTGGGATGCAGCCGTGTTACAGCCGCAGAGCTTCGAGGTGCCGATGCGGCATACACGGTGCATGCGTGCCATGCGGCCAAGCGGCCGCCGCGGAGCCGGCTTCGCCGGGACGCTGGGGGCGCCCCCTGGAGGGGGAGCGCCGCAGGCGCTGCGGGGGTGGTCCAATTTACTGCGCCATCTTCAGGCCGGTGACGCGCAGCAGGCCGTCGGGCACATTGCGCACACCGCTGAGCTTGGCGTTGTAGGCCCACAGCCAGTTGCGGTGGTACAGATAGATGATGGGCCGCTCTTTCGAGACACGCGCGGCGATCTGCTCAAACACCTTCTTGCGTGCGGCCACGTCGCGCAGGCTGCGTGATTCGGCCAACAGCTTGTCGGTCTCGGGGTCGCAATAGCCGCTGCTGTTGAGCGGCTGCTTGCAGCCGTGGAAGTTGAACAAGTTGCCGTCGGGGTCGGCGCGTCCGCTCCAGGCCAGGACATAGGCGTCGTAATCGCCCTTGTCGTTCATGTTCAGCGAGGTGGCGAACTCGGCCGACTGGATCTTGACGTCGAAGCCGGCCTCGCGTGTCATGGCCTGCACCACCAGGGCCAGGCGCTGGGCGTCGGACGTGGTGCTGGTCAGCAAGGTGAAGCTGGGCTTGCTCACGCCGGCCTCTTTGAGCAGCGCCTTGGCGCGCTCGATGTTGCGCTTGGGCACCGGTGTGGTCTTGGCGTAGAAGCTGTTTTCCGGCGACACCCACTGGTTGCCGACCAGCGCTTCGTTGTCCATCACCACCTGGGCCAGGCCTTGGCGGTCGATCGACAGCTCAAAGGCCTCGCGCACCCGGGGGTCACGCCCCAGCGGATTGCTCTTGGACCGCTCACCGTTGCCGATGTTGATGGTGATGCCCTGGTAGCCGATTTCGGTGATGCGGGCGACCTTCAGCTTCTTGTCGGCGGCCAGCTTTTCCACATCGCTGGACGCGACCCGCTCGATGAAGTCCAGCTGGCCCGACTTCAGGTTGGCCAGGCGCACCGTGGAGTCGGGGATCGGCGTGTAGACCACCTTGTCGAAGTGCACGGCGGCCTTGTTCCAGTAGTCGGGGAAGCGCTCGAAGACCATGCGGTCCTGCGCCACCCGCTCGACAAACTTGAACGGGCCCGAGCACACCGGCTTGGCACCGAACTTGTCGCCGGCGGCCTGGGCGGCCTTGGGCGAGACCATCATGCCGGCGCGGTCGGCCAGCTGGGCCAGCAGCGGCGAAAACGGCGCGCTGAGGTTCAGCCGCACGGTCATCGGGTCCAGCACGTCGACGGTGGCCACCGGCGCCAGGTCCCCGCGGCGGTTGGACCCGGGCAAGGTCTTGTGGCGCTCGATGTTGAACTTGACCGCCGCGGCGTCGAACTTCTCGCCGTCGTGGAAGCTGACGCCGGGGCGCAGCTTCAGCGTCAGCGCCTTGCTGTCGGCCGACCATTCATAGCTGGTGGCCAGCTGCGGCACGATGCCCAGCTTTTCGTCGATGTCCAGCAGCTTGTCGCACAGCGCGGCAAACACCACCCGGCCGACGAAGGTGCGCGCCAGGCTGGGGTCCAGCACATCCGGGTCTTCGGCCAGGCCCACCCGCAGGGTCTGGGTCTGGCCGGCCAGCGGCAGCAAGGCCAGCATGGCAGTGGCCAGTGCGGTGCGCAGCAAGGTCTTGGAAGCGATGGTCATGGTGGTGGCTCCTGGGCGGTTTGGAAGTCGGATGTGAAGCAGGGTCAGGCGGCCGGAGGCGCGCCGGTGACAAAGGCCGATTGCAGGCGCAACAGGCGTTGGCGGGCCGCGCCGGGCGCGCCAGCTGGTGGCAGCACGGCGGCTGGTGGCAGGCTGCGCCACAAGTGGCAGGCCACCCAGTGCGCCGGGCTGGCGGCGGCTGCCATCGGCGTGCCAGGCGCTGCAGGGCTTTCAGCGCCTGCGTCGGCCACCAAGGCCGGCTGCGACTGGCTGCAGGCCGGCTGGGCATGGTCGCAGCGGGTGTGGAAGTGGCAGCCGGCGGGCGGGTGCATGGGGCTGGGCACATCGCCACCCAGCAGCGCGCGGCTGCGCTGCACACCCGGCTCGGGCAGCGGAATGGCCGACAGCAGCGCCCGGGTGTAGGGGTGGCGCGGCTGGCTGAACACCTGGGCCTTGTCGCCGATCTCGACGATGCGGCCCAGGTACATCACCGCCACCCGGTGGGCGATGTGCTTGACCACCGCCAGGTCGTGCGCGATGAACAGATAGGCCAGCCCCAGGCGCTGCTGCAGGTCCTGCAGCAGGTTGACCACCTGGGCTTGCACCGACACGTCCAGTGCCGAGACCGCCTCGTCGCAGACGATCAGCTTGGGCTCGACCGCCAGCGCGCGGGCAATGCCGACGCGCTGGCGCTGGCCGCCGGAAAACTCATGCGGGTAGCGCTGTGCGTGTTCGGGCGCCAGGCCCACGGTGTGCAGCAGTTCGGCCACCCGCTCGGCATGGCGGCCCTGGTGCAGGCCGTGCAGCTGCAGCGGCTCGGCCAGGGTCTGGCCCACCGTCATGCGCGGGTTCAGCGACGCATACGGGTCCTGGAAGATGATCTGCATCGCCCGGCGCTGGGCCCGCAGCGCCGGCGCGTCCAGCGGTCCCAGGTCCTGGCCGTCGAACAGCACCTGGCCGCCGCTGGGCTCGATCAGCCGCAGCACCAGGCGGCCCAGTGTGGACTTGCCGCAGCCCGATTCACCGACCACGCCCAGGGTCTCGCCGGCGCGGATCTGCAGGTCGACGCCGTCGACCGCGCGCACCGCGCCGCTGATGCGGCCGAAGATGCCGCGCCGCACCGGGAAGTGCTTGACCAGGCCCTGCACCTGCAGCAAGGGTGTGCTCATGGGGGTGGTTTTCATGCGGCCACGCTGTCGGGCCAGCCGGCCATCAATTGCAGCGGATCCAGCGGTGCCTTGTGGCAGGCCGACTGGTGTTGCGGCCCCACCGTGCGCAGCGCCGGTGCCACGGCATGGCAATGGGCATCGGCAAACGGGCAGCGCTCGGCAAAGCCGCAGCCTGCCGGGCGCTGCAAGGGGCTGGGCACCTGGCCTTCGATGGCGGCCAGCCGGCCGCCACCGCCATCAAGCCGCGGCACCGACCCCAGCAGGCCCACGGTGTAGGGGTGCTGCGGGGTCTCGAACAGGGCCGCCACCGGCGCTTGCTCGACCACCCGGCCGGCATACATCACCAGCACTTCATCGGCCACTTCGGCCACCACGCCCAGGTCGTGGGTGATCAGGATCACGGCGGTGCCCGATCTCTTGTTGCAGGCTGCGCATCAGCGCCAGGATCTGCGCCTGGATGGTGACGTCCAGCGCGGTGGTGGGTTCGTCGGCGATCAGCAGGCGCGGGTCGCAGGCCAGGGCCATGGCGATCATGGCGCGCTGGCGCATGCCGCCCGACAGCTTGTGCGGGTGCTCGTTGAAGCGCTGCTCGGGTGCCGGCATGCGCACCTTGCGCAGCATGGCCAGCGCACGTTCGCGCGCGTCGGCGCGCGCAGATGGCGCGGTGGCGCAGCAGCGCCTCGACGATCTGCTCGCCGATGGTGAAGGCCGGGTTCAGCGAGGTCATCGGCTCCTGGAAGATCATCGCCATGCCGTTGCCGCGCAGGTCTTGCAGCACCGCCTCTGGCGCACCCACCAGTTCGCGGCCCTCAAAGCGCACCGACCCGCCGGCAATGCGGCCCGGCGGCTGCGGCACCAGGCCCATCAAGCGACAGCGAGGTGACGCTCTTGCCACAACCCGATTCGCCGACGATGGCCAGGGTGCGGCCGGCGTCGACCGAAAAGCTGACGCCGTCGACGGCGGCAAATTCACCGTCGTCGGTGCGGAACAGGGTGCGCAGGTCGCGCACCTCTAGCAGTGCGCTCATGCTGTGCCTCCACGGCTGGTGTGGAAGGCCTGGATGCGGGCCTCGATCTGGCTGCGGTCGGTCAGGCCGACCGGGTCGTGGCGGCCGGCCAGGCAGGCGGTGAAGGGCTGGTAGCGCTGCAAGCTGACCTGGTGCAGGCGCTGCAATTCGGTGATGGGGTCGGCATGGTCGTCGACGCGCAGGTCCAGCGCCGGGTGGTCCTCGTCGCCGTGGATGCGCAGCGCCGCCGCCTGCTTGCCGCGCTTGTCACCACCCGCAGCCTCGCCGGCCGCCAGTGCTGCCAGCAAGCGCTCGGCCATTGGCTGGCCGGCGCCCGCCAGCCAGGCCTGGGCGGTGGCGGCCAGCACCTGCGGCCCGGCCAGCATGTTGCCGGCCACGCTCCAGGCCTCGCCAGCGGCCGGGCCCTGGCCCTGCTGGTGGCCGCACCAGTCGATGCAGGCGCTGCCGGTGTGGGCAGCGGCCGGCCCCTTGACCGGCAGCAGGTGCAACTGGCGGTGCTCGCGCCCGGCATCGGCGGCAGTGAGGCTGGCCACCACATCGGCGGCAGCCGCACCCTGGGCCAGTGCCAGCAGACCGGCCGGGCCGTACAGCGGGTTCATCAGCGCCTGGGTGGCCAAGGCACCCACGCCGCGCTGGGTGTGCACACACAGGGCGCCCACCGCAAAAAAGCGGCTGGCGATCGCCACGCCGACGTGGCCCTGCGCATCACGGACCAGGATCGACCAGGTCATGGCCTGGCCTCGGGCGGTCGGGCGGCCAGGTCAAGCAGCGGTGGTGGGCAGGTGGCGAGGCGCATGGTCATGGGCTGGCAACAGGGTCGGCACGGCAAAACGGGCAGCGCCCGGATGATCCCAGAATTCAACTGAGTTGCATGAAACGAAAAAAACTATGCAAGCGGCGTGCCATGGCTGTCGGTGGTGGCGGTGGCGGTGGGGATGGAGGCGGTTGCAGGGCCGGCGCGGCTCAGAAAGTGGGCGGCGTGTTGACCCACAGCACCCGGGTGACTTCCAGTCCCGGGTTGCGGTAGGTGTGGGCCAGGGTGGACGGGAAGGCAAACGAGTCGCCCGGGCCCAGTTCATGTTCGGTGCCGTCGATGCCCAGCACCAGCCGGCCTTCCAGCACATAGCCCACCTCGTCGCCTTCATGGCGCATCGGTCCCATGCTGCCGCCGCCTGGCGCGACGATGTGGATGTTGCTCTGCAGCAGGTGGCCCGGCCCGCTGGGCACCAGGCGCTCCAGGGTGACGCCGGCCGATGCGTCGCTGCCACCGGCGGCGATGCGCGGGCGCTGGCCGGCGCGGGCGACATGGCCCAGGCCGGTCCAGTCGGGCTCGAACAGCGCCCCGATGTTGGTGTCCAGCGCGCTGACCAGCCCGTGCAGCACCGTCAGCGGCGGCAGCAGCTTGTCGTTTTCATACTTGGAGATCAGGCTGATGGACACGCCCACCTGCGCCGCCAGGTCCTTGATGCGCAGGCCCTTCACCAGCCGGGCGTGGCGCAGGCGGGCGCCCACGGCCAGCGGCTGGGCTGGGCCGCCCTGGTTCGGTGCGGGTCTTGGCGTGCTTGGTTTCGGCATGTGCAACTGAGTTGAACAAATTTTGCCGCCATGCACGATCCGGAAGAACCCATGCACCAAAGACAGGCGGCACGGCGCCAAGGGGCGGCGCCATGTTCAAGCACCATGCAAGTTGCCGGCCAAGCGCAGGCGCGGGCCTGAGCGCGCGCAGGCGCTTGCGCACACCCAGGCCCGCATCCAGACCCGCATCCAGACCCGTACTTGGGCCCTGTGTTCAGCTCAGCGCTTGGGTGGCAGCGGGCGCCCCGGTGCGGGCTTGCCGGTGTGGCGCGGGCGGTCGCTGGGGTCGGTGCGGGGGCCGCGGTGGCTGCGTACCGGCTCGGTCCCGGTGCTGCCTGGGGCAGCATCCTGCTTGCGGATGCGCACCGGCTTGCGCTCGCGCTCCGTGCTGGGTGCGGCGGGGTCGGTGGCGCTGGTGCCCGCCGTGTTGCTGGCGGCATCCGCCGCCGCGTTGCTGCCCCGATCGCCGCCCGGGCGCGCCAGGGACGCTGTGCTCTGGTCGGCCAATGCCGCGCCAGCCAATGCCGCGCCAGCCAAGGCGGCTGCAGCGGTGGCCAGCGCCCCGGTGTTGGACTGGGCCGGGCTTGCGACAGCATCGCCCGCCTCGTCGGCCTTGATCGCCTTGCTGTAGGGCGCCAGCAGCGCCACCAGCTGGCCGTAGACCTTGGGGTTGCCGGCCACCACTTCGCGCTGGTACAGAAAATCGGCGTCGCCGGTGAAGTTGCCCACCAGGCCGCCGGCCTCGGTGATCATCAGCGAGCCGGCGGCCATGTCCCAGGGGTTCAGGCCGGTCTCGAAGAAGCCGTCGTACCAGCCGGCGGCGACGTAGCACAGGTCGAGCGCGGCGGCGCCCGGGCGGCGCAGGCCGGCGCAGGCCCCGCTCACCGATCTCGAACATCTTCAGGTAGCGCTGGAAGTTGTCGCCCTTGCGGAACGGGAAGCCGGTGCCGATCAGCGCGTCGGCCAGGCGGGTGCGCTTGCTGACCCGCAGGCGCTTGTCGTTGAGGAAGGCACCGCGCCCGCGCGAGGCATAGAACAGGTCGTTGCGGGTCGGGTCGTAGACCACCGCCTGCTGCACCACGCCGCGCCAGGCCAGCGCAATGCTGACGGCGTAGACCGGAAAGCCGTGCAGGAAGTTGGTGGTGCCGTCCAGCGGGTCGATGATCCAGGTGAATTCGCTGTGCTGCGCGCCGTGGTCACGGCCCGATTCTTCGGCCAGGATGCCGTGCCCCGGGTAGGCCGCCAGCAGGATCTCGATGATCGCCGCCTCGGCCAGCTGGTCGATCTCGCTGACGAAATCATTCGGCCCCTTGCTGCTGATCTTCAGGATGTCGAGATCCTGCGAGCCCCGGTTGATGATCGCCCCCGCCGCACGGGCGGCCTTGATGGCGATGTTGAGCATGGGGTGCAGGGATTGCGACATGGGGGTCCAGTCAAGGCGGGTGGGGCGCAGCGGCGGAGAGAAAGAGCGCAGGTGCAGCAAGCGGCTGCCGGGCGCGGCCCGACAATCTGCAAACAACCCTGGAGTTTACCCGCACGTGCCTGCCAACACGCCGCTTGCCGCCCACGACGCCACCCGTTTCGTGTTGTTGAACCCCAGCCACGCCGGCAATGTGGGCGCTGCCGCCCGCGCCATGAAGGTGATGGGCTTCAGCGACCTGGTGCTGGTGGCGCCGCGCTTTGCCGACGTGCTGAGCCACGAAGAAACCGTGGCCATGGCCAGCGGCGCGGCCGACATCCTGGTGCGCGCCCGGGTGGTGGCCAGCCTGGCCGACGCGCTGGACGGCATCAGCTTTGCCTGCGCCACGGCCATGACACCGCGCGACTTCGGCCCGCCCACCTGTGCCCCGCGCGACCGGCTGCCGGCGCTGGCTGCCGAGGTGGCGGCCGGCAGCCAGACCGTGGCCTTTGTCTTTGGCAGCGAGCGCTTCGGCATGGCCAATGCCGATGTGTGGCGCTGCCATGTCTGCCTCAGCATCCCCACGGCGCCCGACTACGGCTCGCTGAACCTGGCGCAGGCCCTGCAGTGCATCGCCTACGACTGGCGCTGGGCGCTGGGTGCCTGGCCGGTGCAGCCGCGCACCGCCGCCACGGTGCCGGCCGATGGCGTGGCGGTGGCCGGTGCACTGGCGCACTGGCAGCAGGTGCTCGAGCAGATCGGCTTTCTCGACCCCGCCGCGCCCAAGCGGCTGATGCCGCGGCTGCAGCAGCTGATCCAGCGCGCCCAGCCCACGGCCGACGAACTGCACATCCTGCGTGGCATCGCCCGGGCGCTGGGCGAGGCTGGTGCCGGGGTGGATGCTGTGGCTGCCGCAGATGCAGTGGCCAAAGCGCCGCCAGCCGGCACTTGAGGCCGGCCGGGCTACCAGGGCAGGCGCTGGCCGTCGTAGGCCACGAAGGCGCCGCTGTCGGCCGGGGTCAGTGCATCCAGCGTGGCCAGCATCTGCGCGGCGGCCAGGTCGGGCGGCCGGCCGATCTCGCCGCCGCGGAACGGCGCCGACAGGCCGGTGCTGACCGTGCCCGGGTGCAGCGCCACCACCACGGTCTGCGGTTGGCTGCGCCGCAGCTCGATCGCGGCGGTGGCCAGCAGCATGTTCAGCGCCGCCTTGCTGGCGCGGTAGCTGTACCAGCCGCCCAGGCGGTTGTCACCGATGCTGCCCACCTTGGCCGACAGCATCACCAGCAGCGCACGCTGGCGGTCCAGCAGCGGGCTGAAGTGGCGCAGCAGCAGCGCCGGGCCGATGGCATTGGCGCTGAAGGTGGCCAGCAGCTGCGCACTGTTCAAGTCGCCCAGTTTCTTCTCGGGCTGGAAGCCCGGGCCATGCAGCAGGCCGGCGGCATTGATCAGCAGATGGAAGCGCCCGGCCGGCGCCAGCGCTGCTGCTGCGGCAGCCACGCCGGCCTCGTCGGCCAGGTCCAGCGGCGGGGTTGAACGGCGGTGCAGGCCCACCACCGCGCCGCAGCGCGGGTCGGCTGCCAGCGCCCGGACCATGGCCGCGCCGATGCCGCCGGTTGCGCCGACCACCAGCGCCCGGTAGCCGGCGGGCAAGGAGTCCATCGACAAGGGGGCTGCGGCGGGCGGTGTGGGCGGAGCAATCGGAGCGGTGGTCATCGGCTGGGTGGCTTGTGCAAAGCTGCCGATGTTCGCTGCTGGACCGGGTTGCCACCCTGGCAGTGTGGTCAAACTACAGCCAGAATGGAGCGCAGCACCAGTCAGTGTGCGCCGCGGTCACTGTGGTTCTGCATGCCGACTTCCCGCTCTCCTTGCGCTCGAACCCTGGCAGCCCTGCTGCTCAGCCTGGCCGCAGCCGGCACCCACGCCGCTGACGCGCCCTGGCCCTACCAGGTGCAGCCGGGTGACACCTTGATCGGCATCCGCGACCGGCTGCTGGTGCCCGGCACACCCTGGCAGACCGTGCAGCGGCTCAACCGCGTGCAACAGCCGCGCCGCCTGCTGCCCGGCCAGGTGCTGCAGATTCCGACCGACCTGCTGCGCGCGGTGCCCCAGGTGGCCGAGGTCTTGCGCATCCAGGGCGAGGTGTCGGTGCAGCGCGCCGGCGGCACGGTGCAGCCGCTGGCCAGCGGCGAGACCCTGGCCGCTGGCGACCTGCTGCGCACCGGGCCGCAATCCTCGGCGGTGTTGCGCTTCGCCGACGGCAGCCGGGTGCTGTTGCGGCCCGACAGCCAGCTGCGCCTGGAACGCTTGCTGCGCCGGGGCGACAGCCCGGTGGTCGACACCCAGCTGCGCCTGGACGCCGGCAGCGCCGACAGCCAGGTGCAGCGCCAGACGTCGCCGCGCTTCCAGATCCGCACGCCGGTGGCCAACCTGGGTGTGCGCGGCACCGACTTCCGCACCCGCATCGCTGGCCAAGGCACCACGCTGGAGGTGTTGGGCGGCCAGGTGCAGGCGGCCACCCTGGCCACCGCCAAGCCCCAGGCGCAGGGCACGGCGGCGGGTTTTGGCACCCAGGTCACCGCCACCAGCGTGGACGTGCCACGGCCCTTGCCTCCTGCACCGCTGTTGACGGGTGTGCCCACGCGCATTGAGCGCCTGCCCTTGCGCCTGCCTTGGGTGTTGCCGCCGGGTGTCGCCCAGGTCCGTGCTCAGGTGCTGGAGGCTGCTGCACCCGGGCGTCTGCTGCTCGATGGCCTGTTTGGTGCCCAGGGCGCGCGCTGGAATGACGACCTGCCCGACGGCAGCTACCGCCTGCTGGTGCGCACCGTCGACGCCACCGGCCTGGAAGGCCTGGACACGGCGCTGCAGTTCACTCTGAAGGCCAGGCCGGAGCCGCCGTTCACCGTCAGCCCGCGTCCCGGTGCGCGCATCGACACGGAGACGGTGCGCTTCGCCTGGACCGGCCAGGCCACGGCGGCGCGCTACCGGCTGCAGGTGGCCGACAACGCCGCGTTCGATGCGCCGCTGCTGGACCGCGACGGCATCGACGGCACGGACTTGGCCTTGCCGCTGCCGCTGGGCACCTACCACTGGCGCCTGGCCAGCGTGCTGGCCGACGGCGACACCGGGCCCTGGAGCGATGCGGCCCTGTTCAGCCGCGTGGCGCCGCCACCGGCACCGCCCTCCTTGCAGACGCCGCAGCTGGGTGTTGGCAGCCTGCTGCTGGCCTGGCGTGCCGAGCCCGGCCAGCGCTACCAGCTGCAGCTGGCGTCCGATGCCGGTTTCACCCAGCTGCTGCACGACGTGCAACTGGACGCGGCGCAGTTTTTGTTGGCCAAGCCGGCGCCTGGCCGCTACCACCTGCGGGTGCGCAGCATCGGCGTCGACAGCCAGCTGGGGCCGTATGGCGCGGTGCAGCTGGTGGACGTGCCCAGCGACATGCCCTGGTGGTTGCTGGTCCCGGCAGCGCTGCTGCTGCTGTTGTGATGCGCTGGCCGGCACGCTGGGGCGCGCTGGCCTGGCTGCCACTGGCCGCGCTGGCGGTGGGCGTGTGCCTGCAGCTGACACCCTTGAACGAGCGGCTGTCCCGGCCGCTGACCGATTGGCAGCAGCGCCTGGTGGCACCCGCACAGGCGCCGGCCGGGGTCTTGGTGGTCGACATCGATGACGCCGCGCTGGATGAATTGCGGCCGCTGCTGGGCAGCTGGCCGTATGCCCGCGATGTGTATGCCGTGGTGGTCGAGCAATTGCGCGACGCCGGCGCGCGCGCCGTGGTGCTGGACCTGCTGCTGACCGACACCCGCCCGGGAGACGCCGCGCTGGCCCGGGCCATCGCCCGGCCCGGTGCGCCGGTGGTGCTGGCTGCCGCTGGCCTGCAACCGCTGCAGGGGCCGGCGTCTGCGGCAGCCGAGCGTGCCCCGGGGCTGGCGCCGGCGCCGGTCGCACCGCCGGTTCCTGCACTGGCGCCGGCCCAGGCCTGGACGGCCTTTGTGCTGCCGGCCGTGTCCACCTGGCCGGCTGCCGACCAGCCGCCAGCATCGGGGGTGGTCACCACGCCGCTGGACGACGACGGCCTGCTGCGCCGCCTGCCGCTGTGGCATGCGGTTGGCACACAGCGCTTGCCCACCCAGGCGCTGGCGGTCTGGCAGGCGCTGGCACCCGCCGGTGTCCACCAGCCGTCCTGGCCTGCAGATGCAGCCGGCCGGGTGGCGCCGATCTGGGCCAGGCCGGCGGCGCCGGTGCCGGCGCTGGGCTTTGCCCAGGTGGCCAAGCTGGGCTTGAGCGCGCTGCCGGCAGATGCACTGGGGCAGCGTGTGCGCGGCCAGGTGGTGTTCATCGGCAGCAGTGCCTTGCACGCCAGTCCGGTGATGACGGTGCATGGCCAGGCCCAGGGCACCGTGGTGCTGGCCCAGACCTATGCCGCCCTGCGCGACGGTGCGCTGCTGCGCCCGGCCGCCGCCTGGGCACAGGCCCTGCTGCTGGCCCTGGCCTGCCTGCCGGTGCTGGCAACGGCCTGGCGCGGCCGCACCGACCTGCGCGCCGACGCGCTGGCCGCCGGCCTGGGCCTGGTGGCGCTGCTGGGCGTGGGCCTGGCGCTGGCCGTCGGCCTGCACATGCCGCTGCCCTGGGCTGCGCCGTTTGCAGTGCTGGCCACCGGGCTGCTGCTGAGCTGGCTGGTGCACCAGCGCTGGCAGGCACTGACCCACCGGCGCCTGGCCGCCGAGGCCGTGCAGGCCGCTGCAGCCAACCAGGCCAAGTCCGACTTCCTGGCCAATGTCAGCCACGAGATCCGCACGCCGATGAACGCCCTGCTGGGGGTGGCTGAATTGCTGGCCGAGACGCCGCTCACCGCCGTGCAGCAGCGCCATGTGCAGGTGTTCCGCGACGCCGGCCAGACCCTGCAGGGGCTGATCAACGACCTGCTGGACATCGCCAAGATCGAGGCCGGCCACCTGGCCTTGAACGAGGAGGTGTTTTCGCTGTGGGCGCTGCTGCGCGGGCAGCTGGCACTGCACCGGCCGCGCGCGCAGCAGAAGGGCCTGCAGCTGCGCCTGGACCTGGCGCCCGACCTGCCGGACCTGGTGCGCGGTGATGCCCAGCGCCTGGCGCAGGCGCTGGGCAACCTGCTGGCCAATGCCATCAAGTTCACCGCCAGCGGCGAGGTGGCCGTGCTGGCGCGCTGCGCGCCCGAGGCCGGTCTGCACGCGCTGTGCCTGGCGGTGTCGGACACCGGCCTGGGCATCGCGCCCAGCAAGCTGGCATCGATCTTCGACCCCTTTGTGCAGGCCGACGCCAGCGTCACCCGCCACCACGGTGGCACCGGCCTGGGCTTGTCGATCACCCGCAGCATCGCCCGCTTGATGGGCGGCGATGTGACGGTGCGCAGCCAGCCCGCGCTGGGCAGTGTGTTCAGCCTGACCGTGCCGCTGCCGGCGCAGGGTGAACTGCAAGCGCCAGTGCCGTTGCCGCCGCCGATCGCGCCGGCGGCTGTTGCCGGCGGCGGCTGCCGCGCCAGCGCCAGGGCCAGGGCCAGGTGTTGGGCTGCGGGTGCTGCTGGCCGAAGACAACGCCATGAACATCCATGTCTTTCGCACCATGCTGGAGCCACATTGCGCGGTGCTCGACATCGCCAACAACGGCCCGCTGGCGCTGGAGATGGCCTGCCGCCATGTGCATGACCTGGTGTTCATGGACTGGCAGATGCCCGGCATGGACGGCCTGAGCGTGACCCGCGCGCTGCGCCAGCATGAAGCGGCCCAAGGCCTGCCGCGTGTGCCGGTCGTGGCCCTGACCGCCAATGCCTATGGCATCGACCAGGCGCTCAGCAGCCAGGCCGGGTGCGACGGCCACATTGCCAAGCCCGCGAGCAAGGCCACGCTGCTGGCGGCGCTGGCGCGTTTCGGGCCGATGCCGCAGGGCGCAACCGCTGCCGCGCAGCAGCCTGGCACAACCGCAACAGCAGCGGCAGGTCCGGATGGGCCCGCGCCGCACCCAGGCCCGGTGGCCGCGCCCCAGGCCGGGTCCGCCGCAGCGACAACCAGCCCGAGCAGCCCGCTGGACACCACCGCTGCACTGGCCCGCCTGGGCCATGACGCGGCCTTGCTGGAGCGGGTGCTCGACCATGCGGCGGTGTTCATCCTGGGCTGGCCGCAAGCCTTTGCGGCGGCCCGGGCCCAGGGTGAACCAGGCCAGGCCCTGCGCCTGGCGCACGACCTGCGCGGCATTGCGGCCACCATCGGTGCCGACGCCCTGTCTGCCGCCGCCGCGCAGCTGGAAGCTGGACTGCGCGCCCATGGCGACCGCCCGCCCGATGCTGCAGACTGGGCAGCGCTGCAGCGCTGCATCCACCCGGTGATCGTGGCCCTGTCGCCGCGCCAGCCCGGTTGAGGCGCCGGCATGGCCGTGCAGCGCCGGATCGGCAGCACCTGACGGGCGCGCCCTGGCGGCCGCATCGACGGGCACCAGTGCATCAGAGGATCAGGGAATCAAGGCATCAGGCGCCCGGGTGACCAGGCGTTCACAGGCGCAAGCGCTCAGGGCTTGGTCTCGTCGCTGCCGGCGTCTTCGGCCGCCGCGTCGCGGGCGCCTTGCTGCAGGGCATCGCGCAGCGGCAGCAGCGCGTCGCCGATCTCCGGCAGGGGCGTGGTGCTGCCCCAGCGCAGGGCCGGCGGCGGCAGGGTGCTCATGTACGGATCACTGAACACCCGGCCCAGCTGGCGCTGGTTGATCACCAGGGTCACCACCACGCCGGCCAGCAGCACGATGGCCAGGCTGGCGTTGATGGCCGCCCCGCGCTGCGGCAGCAGTTGGCGCAAGTGGCTGCGCACCACCAGCATGCCCAGCAGCGGCAGGCCCCACTGGTGGTAAGCCTGCCACAACCAGGGCCAGCCCAGGGCGGCGGCGCCCTGGGGCAGCAGCAGGTCCAGGGCTTCGTAGGCCAACAGCCAGACCAGGGCGATGGCCGCATGGCTGCTGAATTCAAAGCCATGGCGGAACAGCTTGGAGCCCAGGGCCCACAGGCCGCACCACAGCGCCAGGCCGCTGGGCAGGCCCAGCAGCCAGGGCAGCCACTGCACCAGGTCGGCGCCCGGGTCCAGCTGCACCCAGCGGTGGGCCACCTGCACGGCCACCCAGGCCGCCAGCATCGCCCACAAGGCCAGCCCGGCCACCAGCGGCCGGGCCAGCGGCCATTCCGGCGCCAGCGGTGCGCCGGCCAGACGCAGGCGCAGGCGCAGGCCACCAAACTGCAGCAAGCCACCCGCTGCCGGCACGCTGGCCTGCTCGCCCGCCCGCAGGCGGCGCTGCCCCAGCTGCAGGCCGTTGCGGCTGTCGCCCACCTGCACCACCAGGGCGCCGTCGGCGCCGAGCGCCAGGCTGGCGTGGTGCGGGGCCACATGCGGGTCGTCCAGCACCATGGTGTTGTCCAGCGCACGGCCCAAGGTCACCGGCCAGGCGTGCACGTCCAGCGCGCGGCGCGCGCGGCCGTCGCGGTCCAGCAGCTCGATCAGCGCGAGGCGGTCTTCGGGGCGGTGGGCGTTGTGGGCGATGGCGTCGTCCAACCGAAGCCCTCCAGGTAATGGCGCACCAGGCGCTGGGCGTTGTCGAAGCTGAGCGCCGTGGCGTCCAGCCGGCCTTGCACGCCTTGCTCCGTGCTGTCGATCGATGCGGTGAGCACGCTCAGGTCGAACAGCTGCGGCAGTTTCTTGTAGGCCTGCAGGCAGACCACCGCGCGCAGTGGCAGGCCACTGCCGACCAGCACGGTGTGCTCGGTGCATTGGCTGGCCACCCGGTGGCTGTCGCGCCGGCCCACGCTCTCATTGCGAAAGCTGTCGTTGTAGCGCTGCTGGAAGCGCAGTGCGCCCAGCTTGCTGCCGTCATAGGTTTCATGGCGCACGCTGATGCTGCCGGTGCGCAGCCGCTCGTCGATGTAGACCGCACTGTCCATGGCGCAGTCGCTGCGCTCGAACACCAGGCCGCGGGTGGCGGCGGTGGTGCCGCTGCCCCAGCAGCGCGCAAAGGTCTCCATCGGCACGGGGATGCGGTAGCGCGGGTGGCCGGCGGCCCGCCAGGGCTGGGCGATGAAGGCGTCGACCAGGCCGGCCTGGTGCGCCAGCAGCTGGCGTTCGATCTCGGCGTGCACCGGCTGGGTGATCGGTGCGGCGCTGGCGCCCACGGGCCAACAAGGCCTGGGCCAGCGCCGCCGGCACCAGGAAGCTGACCTGCTCGCCGTCGCGCCGGGCGGCCACATTGACACCCACCAGCTGGCCCTGGCTGTCGAGTGCCGGCCCGCCGCTCATGCCGCCGCTGAGCGACCCGCCGAAAAACAGCGTGGGCAGGTAATGGCGCTCGGCCAGGCCGTTGTAGGCGCCTTCGGTGACGGCAAAGCCCACGTCCAGCGGGTTGCCCAGCGAAAAGATGCGTGCGCCACGCTCGGGTTCACCGGCTTCGGCACGGAACGGCACCGCACCGCGCCCACGCAGCGGCGCCGGGTCCACCGGCCGCAGCAGGGCCAGGTCGTGCAGCACGTCAAAGGCCAGCAGCTCCAGCGCGCCCTGCTGGCCGTCGACGGTGGCGTACACCAGGCGGTGGCGCTGCGGCGCCAGCGCATAGCTGCTGATGACGTGGTAGTTGGTGATCAGGTGGCCTTCGGGCGTCACCAGAAAGGCCGATCCCACGGAAGACTGGCTGTCCTGCGTCTTCAGCAGGGTGCGCACCTGCAGCAGGCGCGGCCGCATCTCGGCATAGATGCGCTGGCCGGCGCCCGACACCGTGGCGCTGGCAGGCGCTGCAGGTTCAGGCGCTGCAAGCGGATTGGCTGGCGGGGCGGATAGCGGTGCTGCAGCCGGTTCCGCCGTCTGGGCCGCTGGCGGCGCTGTTGGCGGTGTCGGCGCCGTTGGCACTGTTGGCAGTGCAACCGGTGTGCTTGTCGCTGCGACGTTCGCCGCAGCTGCCACCCGCGCCGGTGCGGTGACTGGCGCCGGCGTGCCCGCTGCCCAGGCCGTGCCGGCACCAGCAGCCAGGGTCGCCAGCAAGCAGGCTGCCAGCCACTGCCGCCGTCGGTCCTGCACCGGCGGTTGCTTGCATGCGGGCGGGCGCGGCGGGCTTGTCACCCGGGCAGTGTAGGCGGCGGGCCTTGCCAGCACGCCCAGCAGGGCCGCACTACACTGATCGGCCACCTGTTGTGAGCACCGCCATGTTCAGCCGCCTCCAAGAAGACATTGCCTGCATCCGCGAGCGTGACCCCGCTGCACGTTCGGCCTGGGAGGTGCTGACCTGCTACCCGGGCCTGCATGCCGTGATCTGGCACCGCTGGGCCCACCTGGCCTGGCAGCATGGCTTCAAGTGGCTGGGCCGCTTTCTGTCGCATCTGGGCCGCTTTTTCACTGGCATCGAGATCCACCCCGGTGCCCGTCTGGGCCGGCGGGTGTTCATCGACCACGGCATGGGCGTGGTGGTGGGCGAAACCGCCGAGATCGGCGACGACTGCACCATCTACCAGGGCGTGACCCTGGGCGGCACCTCGCTGGGCCGCGGCACCAAGCGCCACCCCACCCTGGGCCGGGGCGTGATCGTCGGCGCCAATGCCCAGGTGCTGGGCGGCTTCACCGTGGGTGACGGCGCCCGGGTCGGGTCCAGCGCGGTGGTGATGAAGCCGGTGCCACCGGGTGCCACGGCCGTGGGCAACCCGGCACGCATCATCCAGGCCGAGAGCGAGGCAGCACGCGAGCAGGCCGCCGCCAAGATGGGTTTCTCGGCCTATGGTGTGACCAGCGGTGACGACCCGGTGTCGCAGGCGATGAAGGGCCTGATCGACAACGCCAGCAGCCACGAGCACCAGATCACCCTGCTGTGGCAGGCGATCGAGAAGTTGTCGGCCGGCGCGCGTGAACTGCCGCGCTCGGACTGCGTGCCGCAAGACGCCCAGACCAGCGACAACTTCGACGCCGACCGGCTGAGCCGGCTGGTGAAGTAGGCCGCAGCGCGCGCAGGCCGCGCAGGTCCGGCTCAGGCCCGCGGCGGCCGCAGGGCGGCCTTCGGCCGGAAGGCCTTGCACAGCGTGTCGTCGGTTTCCAGGTAGGGCCCGCCGATCAGGTCGATGCAGTAGGGCACGGCGGCAAAGATGCCGTGCACCGGCGGGCTGGCGTCGGGCAGGCCCTGCAGCGTCTCGGCAATGCTCTTGGGCTGGCCGGGCAGGTTGATGATCAGCGCCTGCTTGCGGACCACCGCCACCTGGCGGCTGAGGATCGCCGTGGGCACGAAGCGCAGGCTGATCTGGCGCATCTGCTCGCCAAAGCCTGGCATCTGCTTGTCGGCCACCGCCAGCGTGGCCTCGGGTGTCACGTCGCGCAGCGCCGGGCCGGTGCCGCCGGTGGTCAGCACCAGGTGGCAGTGCTGGGCGTCGACCAGGTCGCGCAGCGTGGCGCTGATGCCGTCTTGCTCGTCGGGGATCAGCCGCGTCACCCAGGTGATGGGGTTCTTCAGCGCGCGGCCCAGCCAGTCCTGCAGCGCCGGCAGGCCTTGGTCGGTCGTAGACCCCGGCCGATGCGCGGTCGCTGATGCTGACCAGGCCGATGGTGACCGGGTCGTGGCCGGCGGCGGTGGAACTGGCGTCAGGCATCGTCGGTCTCGTCGAGGTGGGATTCAATCTCGGCTGCCTGGTCCGCCGCACCGGCAAGCCAGGGCTTGATGAACTGGAACAGGTCGCGGTAGCCGCGGCCATTGCGCTGCTCGGGCGCGGCCGCAGCGTCCTTGCGGGCGGCGCGCACCAGGCTGCGCAGGCGCTGCAGGTCGCTGCCCGGGAAGTCGGCTGCCCAGCGCGTCAGCGCCTCATCGCTGGCCACCAGCTCGTCGCGCACAGCGTTCGGTCTCGTGCAGCGCCAGCGTGTCCTTGGCCGACCCCAGCTTGAAGGCGTCGACGGCTTCGCGCAGCGGCGCCTCGTCGGCAAAGCGCATCTGCTTGCCGACGAACTGCAACTGCCGGCGCTGGCCTTCGAAGCTCTTGGTGCGGCGGTACTGGGCGATGGCGTCGCGCAGGCCTTCGGGCATGGGCACGTCCTTCAGCCGGCTGGGCGGCATGGCCACCAGGGCTTCGCCCAGGGCCTGCAGCGCATGGGCCTGCGCCTTCAGCCGTGTCTTGCTGGGTTTTTCGAAGACGTAGGCGTCGGCGGGTTCGGGGTCAGGGCGTTGGCGCATGGGCCGTGGGGACTTCCAGGGGGGGCGGTAGGGCCGTTGGCGGCGCGGGGCGGGCCAAGGTGGCCGGTGGCTATGATTGTCGCCCACCTCGCTCCCAGGCCACGCCTCCATGTCCGGTTCCACCATCTCCCAGGGTTTCGCCTTCAACCGCGACCAGTTCCAGCAGATCATCGACGACACGCTTGGCCATCGCCAAGAACCTGGGCGCCAGCGACGCGGCGGCCGAGGTGAGCGAGGGCGCCGGCCTGTCGGTGTCGGTGCGGCTGGGCGAGATTGAAAACGTGGAGCGCAACCGCGACAAGAGCCTGGGCGTGACGGTCTACCTCGGCCAGCGCCGGGGCAATGCCAGCACCAGTGACTTTTCAGCGGCGGCGCTGGAGCAGACGGTGCGTGCGGCCTACGACATCGCCCGTTTCACCGCCGAAGACCCGGCCGCCGGCCTGCCCGACGCCGAAGACCTGGCCACGCCGGACATCGCCGGCATCGACCTGGACCTGTTCCACCCCTGGCTGGTCGACGCCGACGGTGCCGCCGCGCTGGCACGCCGCTGCGAAGACGCCGCCTTTGCCACCAGCCCGAAGATCAGCAACAGCGAAGGCGGCGGCACATCGGCCCAGCAGTCGCATTTCTGGGCCGGCAACAGCCGCGGCTTTCGCGGCGGCTATGCCAGTTCACGCCATTCGATCTCGGTCGCGCCGATCGCCGGCAAGGGCGCGGGCATGCAGCGCGACGCCTGGTACAGCTCGGAGCGCAACGCCATGGACCTGGCCTCGCCCGAGGCCGTGGGCCGCTATGCGGCCGAGCGGGCGCTGTCGCGGCTGAAGGGCCGCAAGGTGCCCACCTGCGAGGTGCCGGTGCTGTTCGAGAACACCCTGGCCGCCGGCCTGCTGGGCAGCATGGTGGGCGCGCTCAGCGGCGGGTCGCTGTACCGGCGCGCCAGCTTCCTGCTCGACAGCATTGGCACACCGGTGATGGCCGAGCACCTGGACGTCGACGAGGACCCGCTGGTCCCGCGGCGGCAAGGCCAGCGCAGCCTTCGACGACGAAGGCGTGCGCACCCGCAAGCGCCGGGTGGTCGAGGGCGGCGTGGTGCAGGGCTATTTCCTGTCGAGCTATTCGGCACGCAAGCTGGGCCTGCGCAGCACCGGCCATGCCGGTGGCTCGCAGAACATGGTGCTGCGCAGCCGCCTCACCCGGCCTGGCGACCACCTCGACGAGATGCTGCGCAAGCTGGACCGCGGCCTGTTCGTCACCGAGCTGATGGGCCAGGGCGTGAACGGCGTCACCGGTGACTATTCACGCGGCGCCGCCGGCTATTGGGTCGAGGGCGGCCGCATTGCCTACCCGGTGCATGAGGTGACCATCGCCGGCAACCTGAAGGACATGCTGCGCCAGATCGTGGCGGTGGGAGCCGACACCTATGTGTCGGGCGGCAAGACCCTGGGCTCGGTGCTGGTGGCGCGCATGAAGGTGGCGGGCAGCTGACACCCCGGCGGCTTGCGCAGCAAGTCTCGGTTGTTCGGGCATTCACCTGCCCCGGCGACGTGCACGCGCCCCCTAGAATCCGCACGCTAATTCTTGCAAACTTGCCTAGGAGATCTGCATGGAACGTCGTTTGTTTGTCCGTGGTGCCGGCCTGACCGGTGTACTGGCTGCGGGCACTGCCCCTGCCATCGTGCATGCGCAGACCAGCTCTGCGCTGGCGCCTGACCTCGGGCTTCCCGAAATCCCTGGACACCATCTACGGCGCCGCCGAGACCTTCGCCAGGAAGGTCAAGGAAATGACCGGCGGCAAGTTCGAGATCTCGGTGCACGCTGCCGGTGAACTGGTGCCCATGCCTGGCCTGGTTGATGCCGTGCAAAGCGGCACGGTGGAAATGGGCCACACCGCACCCTATTACTACTTCGGCAAGAACGACGCCTTTGCACTGGGCTGCGCCATCCCCTTCGGCCTGAACAGCCGCCAGATGACGGCCTGGTCGTACGACGGCAACGGCCTGAAGCTGATGCGCGAGTTCTATTCGAACTACGGCTTCACCAGCTTCCCGATGGGCAACACCGGCGCGCAGATGGGCGGCTGGTACCGCAAGGAGATCAAGACCGTCGCCGACATGAAGGGCCTGAAGTTCCGGGTGGGCGGTTTTGCCGGCAAGGTCACAGGCCGCCTCGGCACCGTGTCCCAGAACATCCCCGGCGGCGAGATCTACCAGGCCTTGGAGAAGGGCACCATCGACGCCGCCGAGTGGGTCGGACCGTATGACGACCAGAAGCTCGGCTTCAACAAGGTTGCGCCGATCTACCACTACCCCGGCTGGTGGGAAGGTGGCCCGCAGCTCGATCTGTTCATCAACCAGAAGGCCTACGACAGCCTGAGCGCCGAGTACAAGGCGATCGTGGAAAGCGCTGCCGCCTACGCCCACACCGAGATGCAGGCCAAGTACGACGCGCGCAACCCGGCGGCGCTGAAGCAACTGGTGGCCAGCAAGACGCGCCTGGTGGCCTTCCCCAAGCCGGTGCTGGATGCCGCGTTCAAGGAAGCCATGGCGCTGTACAGCGAAATCAGCGCCTCGAATCCGGCCTTCAAGAAGATCTACGACGACTACAGCAACTTCCGCCGCGAAGCCAACCTGTGGTTCCGCTTCACCGAAGCGCGCTTCGACAGCTACATGCAGTCGGCCAAGCTGTAAACAGCGTCGCTGCAAAACAAAGGCCCCGCTTGGCGGGGCTTTTTTCATGGGGATGACGCTGTTGGCGCGCCGGTGTCCCGGCAGCGCCCGGCTCAGGGCTTCTGGCCGCCTGCAGCGTCTTGCTTCATCGACTCTTGCAGCGCCTTCATCGGGTCGTCGGGATCCGCATCCGCATCCGCCGGCTGTTCGCCTTCGGCAGCGCTGGCCGCGCTGTCGGGCGCCAGGACCTCGTTGCCGGTGGCGGCGGATTCCTCGGCGGTGGGCAGGCCCATGGATTCCAGTGCCTTGTCCGCATCGATCAATTCGACCTTGTCGATGCCGCCACTGACCAGTTCCGGGTAGCTGATGACGGCGGTCACCATGATCAGCTGCAGGATGATGAAGGCGATCGAGCCCTTGTAGATCTGGGCGGTGGTCACCGCCCGGATGGTTCTGCCGGTGATGCGGTCCTGGTAGTCATTCTTGGCTGCCACGCTGCGCAGGTAGAACAGCGCAAAGCCGAAGGGCGGCGTCAGGAACGATGTCTGCAGGTTCATCGCCAGGATCACGCCGAACCAGACCAGGTCGATGCCCATCTTGTCGGCCACCGGGGCCAGGATGGGCACGACGATGAAGGCGATCTCGAAGAAGTCGATGAACATGCCCAGGATGAACACCAGCAGGTTGACCACCAGCAGGAAGCCGAGTTGGCCGCCAGGCAGTTTGTCAAACAGGTGCTCTACCCAGATGTGGCCGTCGGCAGCGTTGAAGGTGAAGCTGAAGATCGTCGATCCGATCAGGATGAACATCACGAACACGGCCAGCTTGGTCGTGCTGTCCAGCGCCTGCTTCAGCAGGTCAAAGCCCAGGCGGCGGCGCGCCACGCTCATGATCAGCGCGCCCACCGCGCCCATCGCTCCGCCTTCGGTGGGCGTGGCCACGCCCAGGAAGATGGTGCCCAGCACCAGGAAGATCAGCACCAGCGGCGGAATCAACACGAAAGTGACCTGTTCGGCCAGCTTGGACAACAAGCCGAAGCGCAGCACCCGGTTGGCGATGGCCAGGCCCAGCGCCAGGAAAGACGCGACGGTCATCGACAGGATGAAGCGCTCATCGCCGGGCGCAGCCGTTTCGCGTCCGATCCAGCTGTTGATGATCTGCCCATGGAACTGCGACCACAGATAACCCGCAGCAGCGCAGATCAGCAGCAGTGCCAACAAAGACCGGTGGCCGCTGGCGCCATTGCCTTCACGGTAGATGCGCGCCTCCAGCGGCAGCGCCGGCACCCAGCCCGGTTTGAAGATCGCCACGCCGGCGATGAACAGCAGGTACAGGCCCACCAGCATCAAGCCGGGAATCAGGGCGCCGGCATACATGTCGCCCACCGACCGCCCGAGCTGGTCGGCCAGCACGATCAGCACCAGGCTGGGCGGAATCGCCTGCGCCAGGGTGCCGCTGGCGGTGATGGTGCCGGTGGCGATGCTGCGGTTGTAGCCGTAGCGCAGCATGATGGGCAGGGAAATCAGGCCCATGCTGATGACCGCCGCAGCCACCACGCCGGTGGTGGCTGCCAGCAGCGCGCCCACCAGGACCACCGCCACCGCCAGGCCGCCGCGCAGCGGGCCGAAGACTTGGCCGACAGTCTCGAGCAGATCCTCGGCCATGCCCGACCGCTCGAGGATGATGCCCATGAAGGTGAAGAAGGGGATCGCCAGCAGGGTGTCGTTCTGCATGATGCCCATCACCCGCAGTGGCAGCGCCTGGAACATGTTGCCTGGGAAGATCCCGGCCTCCATGCCGATGAAGCCGAACAGCAGGCCGGTGGCAGCCAGGCCGAAGGCCACCGGAATGCCGGTGAGCAAGAAGAAAAACAGGCCCGTGAACATCAACGGGACAAAGTGCTGGGCGATGAATTCGGTCATGTCAGGGCTTTCCGGCGGCCTGGGTGGCCAGGGCAGCCAGGGCGGCTTCGCGCCGGGCGACTTGCTCGGCCAGCGTCTGGGCCAGCTGCGCTTCGGTGGGCTGGTCGTCGAAATTGGTGAACGGCTCGGCCAGGTCACCGCGCAGGAAGGCCACGCGCTTGATCAGCTCGCTCACCGCCTGCAGCAGCAGCACGGCAAAACCCAGGGGCACCAGCAGCATCACCGGCCAGCGGATCAGGCCGCCGGCGTTCTGGCTCATTTCGCCGCTCTCCCAGGCCCGCATGAACAGCGGCCAGCCCAGGTCGATCATGATGATCGACAGCGGGATGGTGAACACCAGCAGGCCGATGGTGTCGATGATGGCGTTGCTGCGCTTGCTCAGCTTGTTGCTGATGAAGTCGATGCGCACATGGGCGTTCTTCAGCATCACATGGCCCACGCCGAGCATGAAGACCGCCGCGAACAGGTACCACTGGATTTCCAGGAAGGCGTTCGAGCCGATGCTGAACGTCTTGCGCAAGATGGCGTTGCCGGCGCTGATCAGCACCGCCGCCAACACCAGCCACATGGTGAGCCTGCCGATCCAGGTGTTGATCGCGTCGATGGCACGCGACAGTTTCAAGAGCAGTTGCACAGGTTCTCCAGCGGTCGGTCCGTTGCGGCGCGTGGCTGGCCAACAGGGCCAGCCACGCGCAAATTTGCGCAAGTCCATTGCGGACCTGCAACTGGGGCGCGACTGTACGCAAGCGCAGCGTGCTGGTGCGGCGAAATCCGAAAAAATCAGGGTAATCCCGGGTGTGGGCACGGCCCCAGCCTGCGGGGGGCCTACATGAACAGGTGTTCGCCGGCGTTTTCGCCGCCCAGGATCACGTAGTTGACCTTCTTCAGGTCGGCCAGCGCCCGGCCGCCGGCATAGCTGATGCTGCTCTGCAGGTCTTCATGCATCTCGCGCAGGGTGTCGGCCAGCCGGCCCTTGATGGGCTCGAGGATGCGCTTGCCCTCGACATGCTTGTACTCGCCCTTGTTGAAGTCGCTGGCCGAGCCGTAGTACTCCTTGTAGAGCTTGCCGTCGACCTCGACCGTGGCGCCGGGCGATTCTTCATGGCCGGCAAACAGCGAGCCCACCATCACCATGGCCGCGCCGAAGCGCACGCTCTTGGCGATGTCGCCATGGTGGCGGATGCCGCCGTCGGCGACGATGGGCTTGGCTGGCCACCCGGGCGCACCACTTCAGCGCGCTGAGCTGCCAGCCGCCGGTGCCGAAGCCGGTCTTCAGCCGGGTGATGCACACCTTGCCCGGGCCGATGCCGACCTTGGTGGCGTCGGCGCCCCAGTTTTCCAGGTCGATCACGCCTTCGGGCGTGCCCACGTTGCCGGCGATGACGAAGGCATCGGGCAGCGTCTGCTTGATGTGGCCGATCATGCGGCGCACGCTTTCGGCATGGCCGTGGGCGATGTCGATGGTGATGTAGTCGGCGCCGATGCCGGTGGCCGCCAGCTGCGTCGATCACCGCAGCGTCGGCCGGCTTGACGCCGGCGCTGATCGACACGAACAGGCCCTTGTCGCGCATGCGCCGGGCATAGGCCACGGTGTCCAGGTCGAAGCGGTGCATCACGTAGAAGTGGCCGCTGGCGGCCAGCTGCTCGGTGATGGCCTCGTCGACCACCGTCTTCATGTTGGCCGGCACCACCGGCAGCTTGAAGCGGCGCGGGCCGAAGTCCACCGAGGTGTCGCACTCGGCGCGGCTGTCGACCCGGCACTGGCGCGGCAGCAGCAGGATGTTGTCGTAGTCGAAGATGTCCATGTCAGGACCGCCCGGCCGTTGTGAACAAACAGCAAGTGCCCTGGGGGGGCAGCGGGCAAAGGGTGCGTGGGGGGTGCATGGCAGAAGCTTTCGTCGCGGATGTGCCCCCAGGCGTTGGTGCAGTGCGGGGGCCAGGCTGCGAGCGCTTGACCTGGGACGACCGGCAGGGCCTGCGATGCCGCCCGGCAGGGGGCGGTGCAGACCAGGCACCGGACGCCAGAATGTGGGCCCGGTGGCAGATTCTACGCAGGCCGCATCGGGCTCAGGGGCAGCGGTTGGCGGCCATGGCCAGCACCCGGCCGTCTGGCGCTTCCAGCCAGGCGCGGGCCTGCAGGCGCTGCGGCTGTGGCGCTGTCGGGCCAGCGCAGCGCACGCAGGTGGGTCAGGCGCCGGCCGGGCGCGGCGCCGTCCAGCAGCAGGGGGCCGGCCACGCTGCGCACCAGGGCGCGCGCCTGTGCATTGCCTTCGCTGCCGGCGGGCAGCAGTTCCACCAAGGCCAGCCAGGCGGTGGTGCCGGCCGGCCAGGCCTGCCGGGGCGGTGGCAGCAGGCTCAGCTGCAGGCCGAAATAGCCATGCCAGGCCGGGCCGGCGCCCACCTGCAGCGACAGCCCGGGCCGCACCGGCACGCGCGCACGCTGCTGCACCAGCGCTGCGCTGGCGCTGGGCGCGGGCCAGGCGCGGCGCTGCAGGCGCTCGGCAGCTTCCGGCAGGGCGGCAGCGGCCAGCGGCGCGTCGCTGGCGGCCGGGGTGATCCAGTCCAGCTGCCAGCCACCTGCGCTGACGGTGGACTTGGCGCCGGACTTGGTGGCGGAAGTTGCGGCGGACGTTGCGGCAGAACTTGCGGCGGAACTTGCGGCGGACCGGCGTGGCAGCCGCCTGCGCATCGCCGGCCCAGCAGGCGGGGCAGTCGGCCGCGATGAACTGTTCCACCAGCGCGGCGCCGGGCCCCGGGCAGGCGCCGGGCGCCGCAGCAGCCGGCCCCGGCCCGGCCAAGGCCGCTGTGCCCAGGGCCAACCCGGCGCACAGACCGGCTTCTAGAATCAATGGATGCATACACAGTATTCTGCGGCGCCCGGCACCGGCACGCTGCTCCAGGGTCTGAACCCCGAGCAGCATGCTGCCGTCACCCTGCCCAGCGGCGCCAGCCTGATCCTGGCCGGTGCCGGCTCGGGCAAGACCCGGGTGCTGACCACCCGCATCGCCTGGCTGATGGCCACCGGCCAGGTGTCCCCTGGCGGGCTGATGGCCGTCACCTTCACCAACAAGGCTGCCAAGGAGATGCTGCACCGGCTCTCGGCCATGCTGCCGGTGCCGGTGCGCGGCCTGTGGATCGGCACCTTCCACGGTCTGTGCAACCGCTTCCTGCGCGCGCACTGGAAGCTGGCGGCCTTGCCGCAGAGCTTTCAGATCCTGGACACGGCCGATTCGCTGTCGGCGGTCAAGCGGGTGATGAAGGCGATGAAGGTGGACGAAGAGCGCTTCGTGCCCAAGCAGGTGAGCTGGTTCATCGCCGCGCGCAAGGACAACGGCGAGCGTCCGAAGGACGTCGACGCACACGACCCGCAGACCCGCAAGATGGTCGAGATCTACCAGGCCTATGAAGACCAGTGCCAGCGTGAAGGCGTGGTCGACTTTGCCGAGCTGATGCTGCGCACCTACGAGCTGATGCGCGACAACACCGCGCTGCGGCAGCACTACCAGCACCGCTTTGCCCACATCCTGGTCGACGAGTTCCAGGACACCAACCGGCTGCAGTACGCCTGGCTGAAGATGTTTGCGCCGCCGGGCGGCACGCAGAGCGTGTTTGCCGTGGGCGACGACGACCAGAGCATCTACGCCTTCCGCGGCGCCCAGGTCGGCAACATGGCCGACTTCGAGCGCGAATACCGGGTGCGGCAGGTGATCAAGCTGGAGCGCAACTACCGCAGCTTCGGCAACATCCTCGACAGCGCCAATGCGCTGATCGCCCACAACGCCAAGCGCCTGGGCAAGAACCTCAGCACCGAGGCCGGCCCCGGCGAGCCGGTGCGGGTGGCCGAGGCCACCAGCGACTACGCCGAGGCCCAGTGGCTGCTGGACGAAGCCCAGCAACTGCACCGCAGCGGCACGGCGCGCAGCGAGATCGCCATCCTCTACCGCAGCAATGCGCAGAGCCGGGTGATGGAGAGTGCGCTGTTCAATGCCGGCGTGCCCTACCGGGTGTACGGCGGCCTGCGCTTCTTCGAGCGGGCCGAGGTCAAGCATGCGCTGGCCTATCTGCGGTTGCTCGAAAACCCGAATGACGACACCTCGTTCCTGCGGGTGGTCAATTTTCCGACCCGCGGCATCGGCGCGCGCACCATCGAGCTGCTGACCGATGCCGGCCGCAGCAGCGGCCGCAGCCTGTACCAGAGCGTGGGTGCGGTGCTGGGCAAGGGCGGCGCCAACCTGCTGGCCTTCACCGGCCTGATCGACGCGCTGCGCGAGCGCACCCGCGGCCTGACGCTGCGCGAGATCATCGAGCAGATGCTCGACAGCTCGGGCCTGGTCGATTTCTACAAGGCCGAGAAAGAAGGCGCCGAGCGCATCGAGAACCTGGCGGAACTGGTGAACGCGGCCGAGGCCTTTGTCACCCAGGAAGGCTTTGGCAAGGACGCCGTGGCGCTGCCGGTCGACGAGACCGGCGGGCCGGGCGTGATGGCGCTGGGCCTGCCGCCGGCGCCGGCAGCGGTCGACCTGACACCGGATGCCGAGACCGGCGAAATCGTCTCGCCGCTGGCGGCCTTCCTGACCCATGCGGCGCTGGAGGCCGGCGACAACCAGGCGCAGGCAGGCCAGGACGCGATCCAGCTGATGACGGTGCACTCGCGCCAAGGGCCTGGAATTTGACTGCGTGTTCATCACCGGGCTGGAAGAGGCGCTGTTCCCGCACGAAAACGCGATGAGCGACACCGACGGCCTGGAAGAAGAGCGCCGCCTGATGTACGTGGCCATCACCCGGGCCCGCAAGCGGCTGTACCTCAGCTTCAGCCAGACCCGGCTGCTGCATGGCCAGACCCGCTACAACGTCAAGAGCCGCTTCCTGGACGAATTGCCCGAAGGCGCGCTGAAGTGGCTGACGCCGCGCAATGCCGGCTTTGGCTCAGGCTATGCCAAGGAATACCAGCAGGCCTGGCAGCGTGGCACCGGGCTGGGCTCGGTGGTGGGCGCGGGCAGGGTGGCCGGCCGGCCGGGGTTTGCGGCGCCGCCCGCGCCACCGCCGCTGGTCAGCAAGACGCCACCCAGCCACGGCCTGCGGGTGGGCCAGTCGGTGTTCCACACCAAGTTTGGTGAAGGCGTGGTGCTGACGCTGGAAGGCAACGGCCCGGATGCGCGTGCCCAGGTCAACTTCGGCCGCCACGGCGCCAAGTGGCTGGCGCTGGCGATCGCCAAGCTGACGCCGGTGGATTGAGCGGCGGCGGCCGCCCGGCCGCGCGTCAGGCCAGGAACTGGATCAAGGCTGCGGCCAGCGCCTCGGGCTGGTCGTGGTGCAGCATGTGGCCGGCATCGGCCAGCGACACCTGCGCACCTGGGCCACATGGGCCAGGCGCTGCTGGAACTCGGCCAGGCTGTAGCGGCCGCCCCAGTAGGTGTCGACCCGGCTGCCCTGGCCCTGCACCCACAGCAGCGGCGCCGTGATGCGCTGCCAGGTGGCGATGGCGTCGGCCGCCCGGTAGGGCACCGGGTTGATGCGCTTGTGGGCAGCGTCGGCCAGCAGGTGCCACTGGCCGTCGGCATCGGGTGCCGACCATTGGGCGGCCAGCCACAGCGCCTTGTCGGCCGGCAGGCGCGGGTTGTTCTGCTGCAGGCGCTGCGCCACAGCGGCCAGGCTGGCATAGGGTTTCAGGCGCTGCGGCTGCTTCAGCTCGTCCAGCCAGGTGGCCAGGCGGGCGGGCGCCTCGGTGGCGGGCAGGTCGGGCAGGCCGAAGCCTTCCAGGTTGATCAGCCGGCGGATGCGCTGCGGCCGCACACCGGCGTAGGTCATCACCACATTGCCGCCCATGCTGTGGCCCAGCAGGTCGACCGGGGCGTCGGGCGACAAGGCGTCGATCAGGGCGTCCAGGTCGCCCAGGTAGTCGGCAAACCAGTAGGCATCGGTGGCCGCCGGCGCGCTGCTGCCGCCGAAGCCGCGCCAGTCGGGCGCGACCACGCAGCGCGCGCCGTCGCCGGCGCTGGCCATGGCGTCGACCACGAACTGGAACGATGCGCCCACGTCCATGAAGCCATGCACCATCACCAGCAGCGGCATGCCCGGCTGCGGCGTGCCCCATTGGTGCAGGTGGTAGCGCAGACCCCGCACGGGCAGGTGGCTGCACAGCGCGGGGCGGTGGGGCTGGTAGGCAGGATGCATGGCCGCCACTGTAGGGCGCCAAGCCAGCTGGGGCTGTCGGTGGCGAGACATGGGTGCTTGGCCTCGGCGCTGCGCCAGCGACCAGGTGGCCTGGTGCAGCGGTGCAGCAGGGCAAAATTGCGGCGATGAAAAATTTCACCTTGCGCGCGGCCGAGCCGCGGGATGTCGCTGCCATTGCCGGGCTGATTGCCGAACTGGCGGACTTTGAGCAGTTGTCGCACCTGGTGCGCTGCACCCCCGAGACGCTGGCACCACACCTGTTCGGTCCGCGGCCGGTGGTCGAGGCGGTGGTGGCCGAACTGCACGACCAGCCGGGCGCGCCGGTGGTCGGCTTTGCCTTGTTCTTCACCAATTTTTCGACCTTCCTGGCCAAGCCCGGGCTGTACCTGGAAGACCTGTATGTGCAGCCGGCCTGCCGTGGCGCGGGCGTCGGCAAGGCGCTGTTGCAGCACCTGGGTGCGCTGGCGGTGGCGCGCGACTATGGCCGCTTCGAGTGGAGCGTGCTCGACTGGAACGCCGACGCCATTGCCTTCTACGAGAAGATGGGCGCCACGGTGATGAAAGAGTGGCAGATCTGCCGCGTCACCGGCGACCGGCTGCAGGCCTTTGCGGCCCCGGCAGCCGCTGCCGGCTGACCCGGCCCGCCCGCTTGAGTCGGTCTTGACGCCAGCGAGGACAATGCCGCGACCAACCACCCGCAACCACCCGCGAGGCACTTTTGACCCTTCCCCTGATCACTGCCCCGGCGCTGCGTGCGCTGATGGCGGACGGCACCCGGCTGATGGTGTTGGACTGCCGCTTCGACCTGGCCGACCCGGCCCATGGCGAGGCCGACCACCTGGCCTGGCACATCCCCGGCGCGGTGTATCTGCACCTGGACCGCGATCTGTCTGCCCCGCGTGACGGCCACAACGGCCGCCACCCGCTGCCCGACCGCGCTGCCTTTGCCGCCCGCCTGGCTGCCCTGGGCTGCCAGGATGATCTGCCGGTGGTTGCCTATGACGCATCGGGCGGCATGTATGCCGCCCGGCTGTGGTGGATGCTGCGCTGGCTGGGCCATGATCAGGTGCAGGTGCTCGACGGTGGTCTCCCCGCCTGGGACGCAGCCGGTGGCGCGCTGCAGGCCGGCCCGGTGGCCCCGCGGGTGCCCGGCACGCTGACGCTGCGCCCGCCGCTGGTCGACCTGCTGGACTTCGACGCCCTGCTGGCCGGGCTGGGCCAGCCCCAGCGCCTGATCGTCGACGCCCGCGCGCCCGACCGCTTCCGCGGCGAGAACGAGACGCTGGATCCGGTGGGTGGCCACATCCCCGGTGCGGTGAACCGCTGCTTCCGCGACAACCTGTTGCCCAGCGGCCAGTTCAAGCCCGCCGCGCAATTGCGCCAGGAGTGGCTGCAGTTGATGGGTCCACGTGCGGCCAGCGGCCTGGTGCAGCAATGTGGCTCGGGTGTCACGGCCTGCCACAACCTGCTGGCCATGGCGGCCGCCGGGCTGCACGGCTCGGCGCTGTATGCCGGCTCCTGGAGCGAGTGGTGCTCGCGTGACAACGCGCCGGTCGCGGTCGGGGCATGATCTCGCCATGACGCCATCCACACCCCACGCTCCCATTCCCCTCGTCGACCTGGCCGGCAGCGGCTTGCAGGTCACCCGCATCTGCCTGGGCACCATGACCTTTGGCGAGCAGGTCGACGAAGCCACGTCCCACGCCATCCTGGACCAGGCGGTCGAGCGCGGCATCAACTTCATCGACACCGCCGAGATGTATGCGGTGCCGGCCCGCCGCGAAACCTATGGCGCGACCGAAGCCATCATCGGCCGCTGGCTGGCGGCGCGCCCCGGCATGCGCGCGCGCATCGTGCTGGCCACCAAGGTGGCGGGGCCGTCGCGCGGCATGCCCTGGGTGCGGGACGGCGCAGAAGACCTGCAGCCGGCCCACATCGCCCAGGCCTGCGACGACAGCCTGCGCCGGTTGCAGACCGATGTGATCGATCTGTACCAGATCCACTGGCCCAACCGCAATGCCGCCATCTTCGGTGGCCTGTACCTGGACCCGGCGAAAGACCGGTTCTACACGTCCATCCATGACCAGCTGGCCGCACTTGGCAAGCTGGTGCAGGCCGGCAAGGTGCGCCACATCGGCTTGTCCAACGAGACGCCCTGGGGCCTGGGTGAGTTTTTGCGCCTGGCCGAGCAGCACGGCCTGCCCAAGGTGGTGTCGGTGCAGAACCCCTACGCACTGGTCAACCGCTCGGTCGACAACGGCCTGGACGAGGCCATGCTGCGCAGCGGCGTGGGCCTGCTGGCCTACAGCCCGCTGGGCTTTGGTGCGCTCACCGGCAAGTACGACGGTCCGGGCTTCGACCCGGCGCAGCCGGCGCTGGGCCGCCTGGCGCGCTTCGAGAGCATGCGCAAGCAGCGCTGGGCCCGGCCCGAGACCCTGGTGGCTGCGCGCCGCTACAACGCCCTGGCGCTGGCGCATGGCCTCACACCCACCCAGATGGCCCTGGCCTTCTGCTATGGCAACTGGCGGGTGGCCAGCACCATCATCGGCGTGACCACCGCTGCGCAGCTGGACGAATGCCTGGCCGCCTGGGGCACCAGCTTGTCGCCGGCGCTGCTGACCGCCATCGACCAGGTGCGCTGGGAGCTGCGCGACCCGGCGCAGTGAGCTTGCGGGGCGTGTGGTGGCCAAGAAGGACAAGCACGTCAGCGAGACCCCGGCCACCCAGCGCCTGCGTGCGGCGGGTGTGGCCTTCACCGAGCATGTCTATGCCTATGTGGCGCACGGTGGCACCGCCGAATCTGCGCGCCAGCTGGGCTGGCCCGAGCACGCGGTGGTCAAGACGCTGGTGATGCAGGACGAGCGCGCCGCGCCGCTGATCGTGCTGATGCACGGCGACAAGCAGGTGAGCACCAAGAACCTCGCGCGCGCCATCGGCGCCAAGAGCGTGGAGCCCTGCAAGCCCGAGGTGGCGCAGCGCCACAGCGGCTACCTGGTGGGCGGCACCTCACCGTTCGGCACCCGCAAGCCGATGCCGGTGTATGTGGAGGCCACGGTGTTGGATTTGCCGGACCTGTTGATCAACGGCGGCCAGCGCGGTTATCTGCTGGGCATCCAGCCCGCTGTGTTGGTGGCGGTGCTGGGGGCGCAGACGGTTCACTGCGCCTTGTGATGGGCCTTGGCTGGCCAGGCGCCTGGCCGTCAGCGGGGAACGGCGGTCTGGAAACCCACGGTCTGCACACCGTCGTGAAAGCGGGTTGCGGCAGGCAAGGTGCGGCGCGTGCTTTGCGCGGTCGCCAGCTCAGGCGCCGGGCGTGCCGGCAGTGCCGGCGCAGCATCAACCGCAGCGGTGGCGGGGGCCGGCGTGGCTTGGGGCGTGGCTGCAGCCAGGTCGGCGTTGCGTTGCGTACCTGACCACCAAGTGGCGGCCACCAGCGCGGCCACCGTCACCAGATTGGCAGCCCGGGGGAGCACGGCCCGCTGTGGTGTTGAAGTGATTTCCATGGCACTGAGTATCAGGTCGTTACAAGTGCGGCTCAAGCCTGTAGGGGCCCATATCCCGGGGGGCGGCCCACCTATTCAAGGGGGTGTGCCATGCACCACATGCGCGCTGTGTGATGGATGCACGGACGCCACCAGCCGCCAGCCACCAACCACCAACCACCAGTGACCGCGCGGCGGGTTCAGCCCGCGTTGCTGTGCGCTGCAAACATGGCGGCCAGGTGGGCCTCGCCGCGTTCCAGCACAAAGTAGCGCAGGGCCTCGGCCGCCGGCGACAGCAGCTTGCCGGCGGTGTTGACCACATGCCAGCGCCGCATCAGCGGCAGGCCTTCCACCGCTGGTGCGGCGATCAGGCCATTGCGCCATTCCAGGCCGATGGTGTGCAGCGAGATCAGGCTCACCCCCAGGCCGGCCATCACCGCCTGCTTGATCGCCTCGGTGCTGTGCATCTCCATCACGAACACCGGCTGCAGGTGGAAGCGCTCGAGGTATTCCTCCAGCGCAGCCCGGGTGCCCGAGCCTTGCTCGCGCACGATGAAGCGCTCGCGCGCCAGCGCAGCGGCGGGCACGTCCTCGGCCAGTGCAAAACCATGCCCGGGCGCCGTGACCAGCACATGCGGGTGCATGGCGAAGGGCTCGGCGCGGTTGGCAAAATCCTTGGGCGGCCGGCCCATGATCGACAAATCGACCTCGTTGGACCGCATCCAGCTGGCCAGCTGCTCGCGGTTGCCCAGGCGCAGGCGCACCTCGATCGCCGGGTGGTCGGCATGGAACTGCGCCAGCAATTGCGGCAGGTAGTATTTGGCCGAGCTGACCATGCCGACGGTGAGCAGCCCCGATTCAATGCGCTTGAAGCGCGCCATCGCGTCGTCGGCCTCTTTCAGTGTGCCCAGCAGCCGCCGGGCGTAGACCAGGAAATACTCACCCGCCGTGGACAGGCTCAGGCGGCGGCCCACCCGGTCAAACAGCGGCAGGCCGACCTGGCTTTCCACCTCCTTGATCTGCATCGACACCGCCGGCGGCGTCAGGTGCAAGGCCTCGGCGGCGCGCTGCACGCTGCCCAGCTTGGCGACTTCGGCAAACACACGCAACTGGCGAAAGGTGACGTTCATCGGCTGAAGCCTGGGTTGAGTTCAGTAAAAGCTTAACTCAAGGCCAAGCAAGACTGACTTTCACTGATCTCAATGTGTTCCTACAGTGGGGCGGCGACGCCAGCCAACCCACCGAGGACCCGCCCGTGAACCATCCCGCGACCGCCCAGCTGCACATGCCGGACAGCGAACAGATCACCGACAAGAAAAAGCGCTACAGCGCCGGTGTGCTCAAGTACAAGCAGATGGGCTATTGGCAGCCGGATTACCTGCCCAAGGACACCGATGTGATCGCGCTGTTCCGCATCACGCCGCAAGAAGGTGTGGACCACGAGGAAGCTGCGGCTGCCGTCGCCGGTGAATCGTCCACGGCCACCTGGACGGTGGTGTGGACCGACCGGCTGACCGCTTGCGACCTGTACCGTGCCAAGGCCTACCGGGTTGACAGCGTGCCCAACACCGGCCCCGGCACCCGCACCGAAGCCCAGTTTTTTGCCTACATCGCCTACGACATCGACCTGTTCGAAGGTGGGTCGATCGCCAACCTGACGGCGTCCATCATCGGCAACGTGTTCGGCTTCAAGGCGGTGAAAGCGCTGCGGCTGGAGGACATGCGCATCCCGGTCGCCTACCTCAAGACCTTCCAGGGCCCGGCCACGGGCGTGGTGGTCGAACGGGAACGGCTGGACAAGTTCGGCCGGCCGCTGCTGGGCGCCACCACCAAGCCCAAGCTGGGCCTGAGCGGCCGCAACTACGGCCGGGTGGTGTACGAGGGCCTCAAGGGCGGGCTCGATTTCATGAAGGACGACGAGAACATCAACTCGCAGCCGTTCATGCATTGGCGTGACCGCTTCTTGTACTGCATGGAGGCGGTGAACAAGGCCAGCGCCGCCAGCGGCGAGGTCAAGGGCCACTACCTGAATGTGACGGCCGGCACGATGGAGGAGATGTACGCCCGGGCCGAATTTGCCAAGAGCCTGGGCAGCGTGATCATCATGATCGACCTGGTGATCGGCTACACCGCGATCCAGAGCATGGCACTGTGGGCACGCAAGAACGACATGATCCTGCACCTGCACCGGGCCGGCAACAGCACTTATTCGCGGCAGAAGAACCACGGCATGAACTTCCGCGTCATCTGCAAATGGATGCGCATGGCCGGGGTCGACCACCTGCACGCTGGCACGGTGGTGGGCAAGCTCGAAGGCGACCCGCAGATGATCCGCGGTTTCTACGACACCTTGCTCGACACCCACACCCCGGTGCAACTGGAAAAAGGCTTGTTCTTTGAGCAGCCCTGGGCATCGATGAACAAGGTCATGCCGGTGGCGTCGGGCGGCATCCATGCGGGCCAGATGCACCAGTTGCTGACCTACCTGGGCGACGACGTGGTGTTGCAGTTTGGCGGCGGCACCATCGGCCACCCGCAAGGCATCCAGGCCGGTGCCACTGCCAACCGGGTGGCGCTGGAGTGCATGGTGCTGGCCCGCAACGAAGGCCGCGACATCTGGAACGAAGGCCCGCAGATCCTGCAGGACGCGGCCCGCTGGTGCTCACCGCTGAAGGCCGCGCTCGACACCTGGGGCGACGTCAGCTTCAACTTCGAATCCACCGACACGGCCGACTTTGTGGCCACCGCCACCGCCTCGGCCTGAACCCCGGCCCCAAAGCAGAGCACAGCAGCCCACAGGAGCCCCCACCATGATGACCAACCACGGCAAGCGCATCACCCAGGGCCAGTTTTCCTACCTGCCCGACCTGAGCGACGCCCAGATCACCAGCCAGATCGCCTACGCGCTGCAGCACCACTACGCGGTCGGCATCGAATACACCGACGACCCGCATCCCCGCAACACCTATTGGGAGATGTTCGGCAACCCGATGTTCGACCTGACGGACCCGGCCGGCATCCTGCTGGAGGTGAACGCTTGCCGCAAGGCCTTCCCCCACCACTATGTGCGGGTGACGGCCTTCGACTCCACGCAAGGGGTCGAATCGGTGCGCATGAGCTTCATCGTCAACCGGCCCGCCAGCGAGCCCGGCTTCGGCCTGGTGCGCCAAGAGCTGGCAGGCCGGCAACTGCAGTACACCGTGCACAGCTACGCCACCGACCAAGGCGAATCTGAGCGCTACGGCGGCTGAGGCGGCCAACGATGGCGACCGCCTCGACCGAGACTGCCGGCACGCCGGGGACAGGCGATGTCTGTCGGCGCGGTGCTGGCCCAAAGCCAGGTGGAAGCGGTGATGGACGAGCTCGACCGTGACCTGGTCGGCCTGGCCCCGGTGAAGGCCCGCATCCGCGACATCGCCGCGCTGCTGGTGATTGCCAAGCTGCGTGAACACCTGGGCCTGGCCGCGCGCAAGCCCAGCCTGCACATGTGCTTTTCAGGCAACCCGGGCACGGGCAAGACCACGGTCGCCCTGCGCATGGCGCAGATCCTGCACCGCCTGGGCTATGTGCGCAAAGGCCAGGTGGTCAGCGTCACCCGCGACGACCTGGTCGGCCAGTACATCGGCCACACCGCGCCCAAGACCAAGGAGGTGCTGAAGAAGGCCATGGGCGGTGTGCTGTTCATCGACGAGGCCTACTACCTGTACCGCCCCGAAAACGAGCGCGACTATGGCCAGGAGGCGATCGAGATCCTGCTGCAGGTGATGGAGAACCAGCGTGACGATCTGGTGGTGATCCTGGCGGGCTACAAGAACCGCATGGACACCTTCTTCCAAAGCAACCCGGGCATGAGCAGCCGCATTGCGCACCACCTGGATTTTCCGGACTACGCCAGCGGCGAACTGCTGCAGATCGCCGATGCCATGCTGGCCGACAGCCACTACCAGTTCGGCCCGGGTGCACGCGCCGCGTTGGACGACTACCTGCAGCGGCGGCTGACCCAGCCGCACTTTGCCAACGCCCGCAGCGTGCGCAACGCGCTGGACCGCATGCGCCTGCGCCAGGCCAGCCGGCTGTTTGCCGACCGCGACCGGGTGCTGAGCGCCGCCGACCTGAGCACCATCACCGAAACTGACATCCGCGCCAGCCGGGTGTTTTCAGCGGCTGCGTCCGCCGCACCACCGGCCGCACCACCGGCCGCACCACCGGCCACACCACCCGCCACACCACCAGCCGCGCATTGACCGGACCCTCTCCATGCACCTCGGACGCACCACCCTATCCAAGTTCCTGATCCAGCAGCTGCAGGGCGCTGACGACCAGGGCAAGCTGGCTGCGCTGCTGGTCGACGTGGCCGCCGCCGTCAAGGCGATCTCGGCGATGACGGCCAAGGGTGCACTGGGTGGCTACCTGGGCACGGTCGAGCAGACCAACGGGCAGGGCGAGCAGCAGAAGAAGCTGGATGTGCTGGCCAACAACGCGATGGTGGCGGCCACCGAATGGGGCGGCCTGGTGGCCGGGCTGGCCAGTGAAGAACTGGATGACCCGTATGTGATCCCCGATCAGTTCAGCCGCGGGCCCTACCTGCTGATCTTCGACCCCCTGGACGGTTCATCGAACACCGATGTCAATGCGCCGGTGGGCACCATCTTCTCGGTGCTGCGGCACGACGCAACTGCAGCGCCCGGCCTGGCCGACTACCTGCAGCCCGGCAGCCGGCAGGTGGCGGCCGGTTATGCCATCTACGGCCCGGCCACCATGCTGGTGATCAGCGTGGGCCAGGGCACACACGGCTTCACCCTCGACCGCGAGGTGGGCAACTTCATCCTCACCCATCCCGGCCTGGCCATCCCCGAGGACACCAGCGAATTTGCGATCAACACCAGCAATGCGCGGTTCTGGGAGCCGCCGGTGCACCGCTATGTCAGCGAATGCCAGGCCGGCAAATCCGGCGAGCGTGGCCGCGACTTCAACATGCGCTGGATCGCCAGCATGGTGGCCGAGGTGCACCGCATCCTGATGCGTGGTGGTGTGTTCATGTACCCCAAGGACACCAAGGACCCGGGCAAGCCAGGCCGCCTGCGCCTGCTGTACGAGGCCAACCCGATCAGCCTGCTGATCGAGCAGGCGGGCGGGGCCAGCAGCAGCGGGCAAGGCCGGCTGATGGACCTGGCGCCGGTGCAATTGCACCAGCGTGTGCCGGTGATCCTGGGCTCGAAAAACGAGGTGCTGCGCATCGAGCGCTACCACGCCGAGCATGCGCGTGGCGACGACCAGCCCTATGAATCGCCGCTGTTCAACGAGCGCTCGCTGTTTCGCGCCCGCGAATTCCACTGACCAGGATCGCCCATGTCGCAACGGCACCCCATCATCGCCGTCACCGGGTCGTCCGGTTCAGGCACCACCACGGTGATGAAGCAGCTTCGCCCACATCTTCCGGCGCGAGAACATCCGCGCCCAGGTGATCGAGGGCGATGCCTTCCACCGCTACAACCGCGCCGAGATGCGCGCCAAGGTGCGTGCGGCCGACCACGGCGAAGGCCCGCAGATCAGCCACTTCGGGCCCGAGAGCAACCTGCTGGCGGAACTGGACGCCACCTTTGCCGCCTACGCCAGCACCGGCGGCGGCCAGGTGCGGCGCTACATCCATGACGCCGGCGAAGCGCGTGAACTGGGCGGCGAGCCCGGCACCTTCACCGACTGGCAGCCGATGGGCGCCAGCGACCTGCTGTTTTATGAAGGCCTGCACGGTGGCTTTGTCGGACCGGGGGTGGACGTGGCACGCCATGTCGACCTGCTGGTGGGCGTGGTGCCCATCATCAACCTCGAATGGATCCAGAAGCTGCACCGCGACAAGAACCTTGCGCGGCTACAGCCAGGAGGCGGTGGTGGAGACCATCCTGCGGCGCATGCCCGACTATGTGAACCACATCTGCCCGCAGTTCAGCCGCACGCATGTCAACTTTCAGCGCGTGCCCACGGTGGACACCAGCAACCCGTTCATCGCCAAGGACATCCCCAGCGCCGACGAGAGCATGGTGGTGATCCGCTTTGCCAAGCCGCGTGGCATCGACTTTCCCTACCTGATGTCGATGCTGCACGGCTCGATGATGAGCCGGCCCAACACCATCGTCATCCCGGGCGGGAAGATGGGCTTGGCGATGCAGCTGATCTTCACCCCCATGATCCTGCGCTTGCTCGACCTGCAGCGCCGGGCTGGATAGGCGCTGTGGTGGCGTGCTGCAGCAATGCGCCGCTGGGCATGGCCGAGCTGGCCGCGGTGCTGTGGGGCCGCCACCTCAAGCACCACCCCGGCAACCCGCACTGGGTGGACCGCGACCGGTTGGTACTCAGCAACCGCCAGGCGCCAACGCTGCGGCAGGTGCTGCTGCGGCAGGCGCTGCTGCAGCAGCGCTGCGACGACCTGCCCGTGCTGCCGTTGCCGCAGGTTCAACAGCTGGGCAGCATGCGGCCCGGTCACCTTGGGCTGGACCCCATGGCCGGTGTGGAAACCACCAGCGGCCCGCCGGGCCAGGGTCTGCCCCATGCCGTGGGCATGGCGCTGGCCGAGCGGCGATTGGCGGCCGCGTTCAACCGCGATGGCTTCCCGCTGGTGGACCACCGCACCTGGGTGTTGCTGGGCGACGGCTGCCTGATGGCGGGCATCAGCCAGGAGGCGATCTCCCTGGCCGGTGCGCTGCAGTTGGGCAAGCTGGTGGCGCTGTACGTGGACAGCGGCATCCCAACCGATGCTGCGCTTGACGGCTGGTCTGGCGACGACATACCAGCGCGCTTTCAGGCTTGCGGCTGGCAGGTGATCGGCCCGGTGAACGCACAAGACCCGGCCGCGCTGGACACAGCGGTCGGCCGGGCTACGGACGGCTGCGACAAGCCGACGCTGATCGTCTGCCGCACAACCCTTGCGAAGGGCGGCGAGGGCGGCGAGGACGGCACGGCGCACCACGAATGCCAGGGCAGGATTGACCAGCAAGGCACCGCTGACCTGCGCGCCGCCTGGGATGGCCAGCACGCAGCTGCGCTGCGCCAGCGCGCCTGGGACGCCTTGTTTGCAGCCTATGCCGAGGCCCATCCGGCGCTGGCCGTCGAATTTTTACGCCGCCAGCGCGGCAGCCTGCCCGCTGGCTGGGCGCAACAGGCCGACCTGGCGCTGCTGGCGCTGGCCGAGGCCGCTTGCCAGCCGGTGGCGCCCCGGCGTGCGTTCCAGCTGGCGCTGGATGCCACGGCGCCCTTGTTGCCCGAATTGCTGGACGCTTCGGACAGCCTGCGCGGCAGCAAGCTGTCCGGTGTTGGCGCTGGCCGCAGCGTGCCACCGGCCCCAGCGGGCCACGGTGTGCACGCCGATGTGCGTGCATTCGGCATGGCTGCGGTGGTGTACGGCATGGCCCGGCACGGCGGCTTGCTGCCTTGTGGCTTGGGTTGCCTCAGCGCCAGCGATGGCAGCCGCAGTGCCATCCGGCTGGCGGCGCTGGTGCAGCAGCGCTTGGTGCATGTGTTCACCCAGCCGTGCCCAGCCCTGGGCGAGGGCTGGCCCGGTGACCCGCCGGACGACTTGCCGGACGACCTGCCGGTGGATCAGCTGGCGGCCTTGCGGCTGATCCCCGGCCTGGATGTGTGGCGCCCGGCGGACCTGCTGGAAACCGCCGTGGCCTGGGTGCAAGCACTGCAACGGCACAACGGCCCCAGTGCGTTGGTGCTGTCGTGCCAGGCCTTGCCGGCCGTGGCGTGGCCAGCCCAGCGTGCCGCTGTGGCCCGTGGTGGCTATGTGCTGGCTGACGCGCCCATTGGCCAGCCCGCCCAGGCGGTGATCCTGGCCACCGGGGCTGAAGTGGGCCTGGCACTGGACGCGCGGGCGCGCCTGCTGCAAGAAGAGGGCATCTCCACCCGTGTGGTGTCGATGCCCTGCACCCAGCGCTTCGATGCCCAGCCTGAGGACTGGCGTGATGCCGTGCTGCCACCAGCCCTGCCCACGGTGGTGGTGGAAGCGGGCCATCCCGACGGCTGGTACCGCTACACCGGCCGCAGCGGCGCGGTGGTCGGCATCGTGCAGCGGGCTGCATCGGCCACCCGGTCGGCCCAGCAGCAGCACCTTGCCTGTACCGCCGATGCGGTGATGGCGGCGGTGCGCAGCCGTGTCGCCGCTGCCGCCGCACCTGCAGCCACGCGGCATTGACCGCTGCATCGATGTCGACAGCAGCAGTGGCCCGCTTGTCGTTTCCTGCCTGGTGCAGGCACAGCACGGTGCCATGCTGGCACTTGGCGCGGGTGGCCCATCTCTTCAAACAAGGACCAGCCATGTTGCGTGTGATCCTGTACGACCTTGACGGCACCCTGGTGGAGACCGCACCCGAGATTGCCGATGCCGTGAACGACAGCTTGCGCCGCCTGGGCCACCCGCCGGCGGATGAAGCACTGGTGCGCAGCTGGATCGGCGACGGCGCGCGCGCCCTGCTGGGCAAGGCCCTGGCCCATGCCGGCGCGCCCGCCAGCGCGGCAGACACCGCCTGGCCAGCGTTTGCGGCCGACTATGGCGCGCGCTGCGGCAGCAACAGCCTGGTGCACGCCGGTGTGCGGCCGATGCTGCAGCGCCTGCGTGACCAGGGCTTGCTGCAGGTCTTGCTGACCAACAAGGAAGGCGCCTTCGTCCAGCGCCTGCTGCTGCGCCACCAGCTGCTGACGGACTTTGACCTGATCGTGGCCGGCGACACGCTGGCGGTGAAAAAGCCGCACCCTGGCGTGGTGTTGCATGCGCTGGCAGCGCTGGACGCCCGGCCTGACGAGGCGCTGCTGGTGGGCGACAGCAGCACCGATGTGCGCACTGCACGCGCGGCCGGCATTGCGGTCCAGCTGGTGCGCCACGGCTACCCCCAGGGCAGCCTGAGCGGTGACGACGCGCCCGATGCCTTCATCCCGCATTTCGACCAGTTCCATCCGCTGGCGGCCAGCCGGGTGGCCATCGGCTGAGCACAGCCGTCGGTGCCCGCCATGCCCCTTGCCGCCACCTTGGTGCCCGCAAGCTTGTCAGCCGGTCTGGCCTTGTTGGGCCGGGCTGAACAGGGTGCCATCGGCCCGCCAGCCACGCACCCGGCGGCTTGAGTAATGCTGCGCGCCCTGGTTTGGGATGTGGACGGCACGCTGGCCGAGACCGAGCACGGCGGCCACCGCGTCGCCTTCAACCAGGCGTTTGCCGAAGCTGGCCTGCCCTGGCACTGGGACGAAGCCATTTACCGGCAGCTGCTGACCACCACCGGCGGCAAGGAGCGCATGCGCCGCTGGTGGCAGCATCTGGATCCGGTTGCAGCGGCCGCACCTGGGGCCGGCACCCGCATCGCCAGCCTGCATGCCCGCAAGACCGCCATCTACAGCGCCATGGTGGCGCGCGGCGCGGTGCAGCTGCGCCCCGGCGTGGCCCGCTTGTTACACGCCGCGCGGGCCGACGGGCTGCTGCTGGCAGTGGCCACCACCACTGCGGCCGAGAACGTGCAAGCCCTGCTGCTGGCCACGCTGGGGCCTGGCAGCCCGGGCTGGTTTGCCTGCATCGGTGCTGGTGATGTGGTGGCGCAGAAAAAACCGGCGCCCGACATCTACCACTGGGTGTTGCAGCGGCTTGGGCTGGGCGCTGCCGATTGCCTGGCGCTGGAAGATTCAGCCGCCGGCAGCAGCGCTGCCCTGGCGGCCGGCCTGCCCACGGTGGTGACGCGCAGCCACTACAGCGTGTCTGACCAGTTGCCGGCCAGCGCCTTGTTGCGTGCGGTGTTGCCTGATCTGGGGTCGGTGGACCTGGCGCAGCTGCGCGAATGGCATGCCGGCGCTGCTTGAGCGCCTGATCTGGACATCCACTTTGAGCGCTAGGCCTGGCCTGTTGGTGGTGGCCTGCAGGTCAGCCGGACGTCACCGCTTCAGCGCGCCGGTTGCGGCACCAGCGCCGTGCAGGCCCACCAGGCCAGCAGCACCAGCGGCAGGGTGATGCCGAACGACCAGCGGATGCCCAGGCTGGTGGCCACCCAGCCCAGCAGCGGCGGGCCCACCAGAAAGGCGATGAACGAGATCTGCGCCAGCGCCGCCACGTTCTGTGCGGCGGGCCGGTCGGTGGCCTGGGCTGCAGCCGACATGGCCAGCGGGAACATCGCGCTGGTGCCCACCCCGATCAGGCCGAAGCCCAGCAGCGCCAGTGCCGGGTGTGGTGCCAGCAGCACCAGGGCTGCGCCAGCACCCAGCAGCAGCTGCAGCGTGCGTGCCACCCGCAGCGGCCCATGCCGTTCGACAAAACCGTCGGCCACCCAGCGTGCGGCAGCCTGGGCGCCGGCACCCACGGCCACCGCCATGCCGGCCAGGAAGGGCGTGGCAGCAAAGACATCGCGCATGTAGATCGCCGACCATTCGGCGCCTGCGCCTTCCAGCACCATGGCGGCCAGCGTCGCCGCCACCAGCACCAGCGTGGTCCGGGTCGGCCGCACCCAATGCACGCTGCTGTCGCCATGGCCATGGGGCCGGTGGTCGGCGGCTTCAAAGCCCCGCAGCAGCCACAGGCTGGCCGCACTGACCAGCAGCACCATGCCCCACAAGTGCGCCTGCACCGGCACGCCAAGCTGGGCCACGCCAGCGCCCAGCAGCCCGGCGCTGAAAAACCCGATGCTCCAGAAGGCATGGGCGCGGCTCATGATGCGCTGGCCCAGGCGGTGCTCGACCCGGTCCGCCTCCAGGTTGACCACGATCTCCACCGCGCCGATGCACAGCCCCGCCGGCAGCAGCAGCAGGTACAGCGCCAGCGGGCCGCCAGCGCTGCTGGCATTGGCAAAGGCCGCTGCAATCAGCGGGATGCCGACCAGCAGCACCCGGCGGTGGCCCACGCGGTCCAGCCAGCGGCTGGCCAGGGTCAGCGACACCATGGTGCCGCTGGCGGTGCCGATCAGCGCCAGGCCCAGTGCGCGCTCGGTCAGGCCCAGGGCCTGCTGCAAATCCCCCAGGCGCGGGAAGATGCCGCCCAGCGCCATGGCATACAAGAAGAAAGCGGCATAGACCTGGTGGGCAGGGCGCAGGCGGGGGGCTGCAGGCATCGGCAGTCGTCGGCCGGCATCGGCGACAAGGGGGTGGGCAGCGCTGGATCATCGCATCCGCGCCGGGTGCGCCCGCTACACTGAATGTTGGGAGAAGAGGCCGCATTGCCATGAAGTCCAAGACCAGAACCGCCCGGGTGCACAAAGGCCCCACCGGCCATACCGGCCCCACCGGCCTCCGGCCATGCAGCAGGGGCGATCACGCTGGCGATGGTGGCGCGCGATGCCGGGGTGTCGTCCAGCACGGTGTCTCGCATCCTCAACGGCACGGCGGTGGTCAGTGCGCTCAAGAAGCAGGCGGTTGACGACGCCGTCGCCAAGCTGGGCTTTGTGCCCAACCCCATGGCCCGCGGCCTGGCCGGTGGCCGCACCTTGAGCATCGGTGTGGTCACCCAGGCCATCGACAGCCCGTTCTACGGCGCATCGCTGCGCGGCATCGAGGACGAATTGGACCCGGCGGGCTACAGCCCCTTGTTCGTCAGCGGCCACTGGAATGCCAGCGCCGAGGCACGCTGCATCGAGGTGCTGCGCTCACGCCGGGTCGACGGCATCATCGTGCTGACCGGCCGCCTGACCGATGCCGCCCTGAAGGCCACCGCCCGGCAGTTGCCGGTGGTGGCCACCGGCCGGCAGTTGAAGGCGCCGGGGCTGTTTTCGCTGGCTTTCGACAACCTGGAGGGCGGCCGCCTGGCCACCCGCCACCTGATCGACCTGGGCCACCAGCGCATCGCCTTCATTGCCGGCGACGCCGACCACCCCGACGCCAACGACCGCCACCGCGGCTACCGCCAGGCACTGGAAGCAGCCGGCATCGCCTACGACCCGGCGCTGGTGGTGCCGGGCGAATACCACGAGGTCAGCGGCCTGCTGGCGGTCGACCGGCTGCTGGAGAGCCGGCAGCGCTTCACCGCCATCTTTGCCGCCAACGACCAGATGGCCTGCGGCGCGGCGCTGGGGCTGCAGCGCCGGTCGCTGCGTGTGCCCGAGGATGTGTCGCTGGTCGGTTTTGACGACCTGCCCACGTCGATGTATGCGCTGCCGCCGCTGAGCACCGTGCACCAGCCCGCCTATGAGCTGGGCCGGCTGGCCGCCGCGGCCATGCTGCAGCTGCTGGGTGGCAGCGTGCCCGACGTGGTGATGCCGGCGCCCAAGCTGATCGCACGCGAGTCCAGCCGCCGCCTGCCGGGCTGAGCACCGGCGGCGCTGCACAGGCGCGCGGCGCCTGCGGCCCATCGGCGTTGCAGGCCGGCGGCTGCGTGCCGCAGCTAGGCGCTGTCCATGCTGCCGATGTGCTGCCGATGTGCTGCCGATGTGCTGCAGACGTGCTGCAGACGTGCTGCAGACCCACGCCGAGGTGCTGCGAGATTGCCCTGTGATTGCCAGGCGTCAGCACCGCCCCGCGCTCCCGCGCACGGCCCCCACGCTTACCCTCGATTGACACGCCATCGCCGCGCCATTTATAGTTTGAAAGCGCTTTCAAATACAAGAACACATCTGTAGCAGCCCGCCTGCCGCTGCCTCCGGAGCCCCGTCGCATGCCCCACCACCCACGCTGGAACCGCGCCGCCCGTGCTGTTGCCACGCTGGGTCTGGCCTGTCTTGCGGCCGTGCAAACCGCCGCTGCGCAGCAGGTGCTGACGGTGGCGGCCTACCCGGCGGTCGACGAGATCGTGCGTGCTGCCATCCCGCGCTGGAAGCAGCTGCACCCCACGGTCGACATCCGGGTGGTCAGCCGCCAGTTTGCCGACCACCACACCGCCATGACCACCGCGCTGTCGACCAGCGTCTACCTGCCCGACGTGATGGCGCTGGAGGTGGGTTACCTGGGCCGCTTCGCCCAGGGCGGCGGGCTCGACAACCTGGCGGCCGCGCCCTACGACATCGGTCGCTACCGCAGCCAGTGGGTGCCCTATGCCTACCAGCAGGCCACCAACCGCCGCGGCCAGGTGGTGGCCGTGCCCAGCGACATCGGCCCGGGCACCTTGCTGTACCGCGCCGATGTGCTGGCCAAGGCCGGCGTCAGCGAGGCCGACCTCACCCGCAGCTGGGACAGCTATGTGGCCACCGGCGCGCGCATCAAGGCCGCCACCGGCGCCTACCTGATGGCCCATGCCCGCGACATGAAGGACATCGTCATCCGCGCCGGCATCCAGCCGGGCGAGGGCCTGTACTTCGATGCGCAGTCGCGGGTGCTGGTCAATTCGCCGCGCTTTGCCCGCGCCTTTGCGCTGGCGCAGGAGGTGCGGCGCCAGAAGCTCGATGCCAAGGTGGGCGCCTGGTCCAATGAATGGGCTGAGGGCTTCAAGCGCGGCAGCATCGCCACCCAGATGAGCGGTGCCTGGCTGGCCGGCCACCTGAACAACTGGCTGGCGCCGCAGACCAGCGGCCAGTGGCGTGCCGCACCGCTGCCCGAGGGCGCCATGGCGGCCTATGGCGGCACCTTCTTCGCCATTGCGCGCCTGGCGCCGGCGCCGCACAAGCCGCTGGCCTGGCAGTTCATCCAGCTGATGACCCTGGACCGGGCGCTGCAGCTCGGCGCCTTCAAGCGCCACGACGCATTCCCGGCCTTGTTGGCGGCGCAGGACGACGGCTTCTTTGACCAGGCGATCGACTTCCTGGGCGGGCAGCCGGCACGCGTGGGCTGGCGTGACGCGGCGCGCCGCATCACGGCAGTCGATGTGCACAAGCAGGACGCCTTTGCGTCGGAAGTCATCGACACCGAGCTCGACAAGGTGCTTGACCGCGGCAAGCCCATCGCCACCGCGCTGGCCGATGCCGAACGCCTGCTGCAACAGCGTGCCACGCGCTGACCGGTCCAGCCAGGCTGCACCATGAAACTGCCCGCCGCCCTGCGCCTGTCGCCCGAGCGCGCACCGTATGTGCTGATCAGCCCCTTCCTGCTGCTGTTCGCGGTGTTCGGTGTGTTTCCGCTGTGTTTTTCGCTCTACCTCGCCTTCCAGAGCTGGGAGCCCACCAGCGGCCTGGAGGCCATGCAGTACGTGGGCCTGGACAACTTCGCCTTCGCGTTGCAGGACGAATGGTTCTGGAAGTCGCTGAAGAACACCGTCTGGCTGGCGCTGGCCGCCGGCGTGCCGCAACACCTGGTGGCCATCCCGCTGGCGGTGTTCATCCACAACAGCTTCCAGCGCTTGCGCAATGGCGTGGTGGGCGCATGGTTCCTGCCCTACATCACCAGCACGGTGGCCATCTCCATCTTGTTCTCGTCGCTGTTCTCCACCGACTTCGGCCTCATCAACCTGGGGCTGCAGTCCCTGGCCGGGCTGCCGCTGCTGGGCTGGCTGCTGCCGGTGGAATCCATCGACTGGCTCAACGACCCCGACCGCATCAAGCCAGCCATCGCGATCCTGGTGTTCTGGCGCTATGTGGGCTTCAACCTGGTGCTGTACCTGGCTGCGCTGCAGACCATTCCAAAAGACATCTACGAGGCCGCCACCATGGACGGCGCCGGCCGCTTGCAGCAGTTCTTCTTCATCACCCTGCCCAGCCTGAAGCCGATGGTCTTCTTCGGCGTCACGCTCAGCGTCATCGGCGGTCTGCAACTGTTCGAGGAGCCCTTCATCCTGACCGGCGGGCGCGGCGGCTCGGACCAGTCGGGCATGACCACGGCCATCTACCTCTACCGCATGGCCTTCGACTTCAATGACTTCGGCGCCGCCAGCGCCATGAGCTGGCTGCTGTTCATCGCGGTGGCCCTGCTGACCTGGCTGACCAACAAGGCCTTCTCGTCCAAGGGCCGGGCATGAACCCGGCTGGCCGCACAGCACGCAGCGCGCATCTCGATGCGCATCCGGCGCACCGGATCGCCTCGGCGCCTTGGGCGGCCTACCTGCTGGTGGGCGTGGGCGCGCTGGTGATGCTGGCGCCGTTCTATTTCATGTTCGTGTTCGCCACCCATTCGCGCACCGAGATCTTCAGCCTGCCGCCGCCGCTGTTCTTCGGCGACGACCTCGGCGCCAACCTGCAGATCCTGACCGAGCGGCTGCCGTTCTGGCGCAACCTGGGCTGGAGCCTGTACGTCGCGCTGGCATCAACCGCGCTGACGCTGCTGTTCTGCTCCATGGGCGGCTATGCCTTCGCGCTGTTCGACTTCCGCTTCAAGAACGCCTTGTTCGCCCTGGTGCTGGCCACCATGCTGCTGCCGGCGTTCATGAACATGATCCCCACCTTCATGGTCATGGACCTGCTGGGCTGGATCGACCAGCCGCGGGCGCTGTACATCCCGGGCGCGGCCAGCGCCTTCGGCATCTTTCTGATGCGCCAGTTCGTCAGTGTGTCGATCCCCAAGGACCTGGTCGAAGCCGCCCGCATGGACGGTTGCAGTGAACTGGGCATCTACTGGCGCATCGTGCTGCCCCTGCTGCGGCCGGCGCTGGGCACGCTGGGGCTGATCACCTTCATCGCCAGCTGGAACAACTTCATCGGCCCGCTGGTGGTGCTGCGCTCGCCCGACATGTACACCCTGCCGCTGGCGCTGCGCAGCCTGCAAAGCCCGGTCAACACCGAATGGGGCGCGCTGATGGCGGGCTCGGCGATCGCCACGCTGCCGCTGGTGCTGCTGTTCATGGTGTCGTCGCGCCAGCTGATTGCCGGCCTGACCAGCGGCGCGGTGAAGTGAACCGCCTCCCTCCATCCCTGCGCTGACCGACCCCACCCTCCGTCCAAGCCATGCCCTTCTTCCCGACCGTCCACAACCTGTACCAGCCCGCCGACCCTGGCCGGCAGTTCCCGCCCGGCTTTGTCTGGGGGGTGGCCACCAGCGCCTACCAGATCGAAGGCGCGGCCACGGCCGACGGCAAGGGCGAATCGATCTGGGACCGCTTCTGCCGCCAGCCCGGCGCCATTGCCGATGGCAGCAACGGCGACATCGCCTGCGACCACCTGAGCCGCCTGGACGCCGACCTGGACCTGATCGCCGCGCTCGGCGTCGACGCCTACCGCTTCAGCGTGTCCTGGCCGCGGGTGCAGCCACTGGGGCAGGGCGCCTGGAACGAAGCCGGCCTGCGCTTCTATGAGCGCCTGGTCGATGGCCTCATTGCCCGTGGCATCCAGCCCTACCTGACGCTCAACCACTGGGATCTGCCGCAGGCGCTGCAAGACCAGGGCGGCTGGGCTGCCCGCGCCACGGTGCAGCACTTTGTCGACTATGCGCTGGGCGTGCAGCGCCGCCTGGGCAGCCGGGTGGTGGCCATCACCACCCACAACGAGCCCTGGGTGATGGCCAAGCTGGGCCATGAAGACGGCAACTTCGCCCCCGGCCTGCGCAGCCGCGCCCTGGCCATGCAGGTGGCCCACCACCTGCTGCTCAGCCACGGCCTGGCACTGCAGGCCTTGCGCGCCCAGGGCTGCCCTGCGCGCCTGGGCATCGTGCTCAACCTGGCGCCGGTGCAGGCTGCCACCGACAGCGCAGCCGACCGTGCCCGCGCGCAGCTCGAAGACGGCCTGCTGCTGCGCTGGTACGTGGACCCGCTGTTGCGCGGCTGCTATCCGCAGGACGTGCTGGACCACCTGGGCGCCGACGCACCGCTGGTGCAGGCCGGCGACATGGCCGCCATCGCCACGCCGATGGACTTTCTCGGCGTCAACTACTACTCGCGCAACGTCGCCAGTGCCGACAAGGCCTTCGACGTGCGCTGCAGCGGCCTGCCACTGACCGACATGGGCTGGGAGGTCTACCCCGAAGGCCTGACCGACCTGCTGCTGCGCTTGCACCGCGACTACCGGCTGCCGCCGGTCTTCATCACCGAAAACGGCGCGGCCTTCCCCGACCGCCTGGTGGACGGCCGGGTCCACGACCGTGACCGCGCCGACTACATCGCCAGCCACATTGCTGCCGTGGGGGCAGCGCTCGGCCAAGGTGTGCCGATTGCCGGCTACATGGTCTGGAGCCTGATGGACAACTTCGAATGGGCCTCGGGCTATGCCAAGCGCTTTGGCATCGTCCATGTCGACTACGCCAGCCAGCGCCGCACCGCCAAGGACAGCGCGCACTGGTACCGCCGCTTTCTGCAAGGCCAGCGCCCCGCGCAGGGTCAGCGGCCGGCCACGGTGGCCGGAGCCTGAGATGGGCCAGGTCTCGCTGCGCGGCATCTGCAAGCGCTATGGCGACGTGCCGGTGATCCGGGGCGTGGACCTGGACGTGCGCGACGGCGAATTCCTCGTCTTCGTCGGCCCATCGGGCTGCGGCAAGAGCACCACGCTGCGCATGATTGCCGGGCTGGAGAGCATCACCGCCGGTGATCTGCTGATCGACGGCCAGCGCGCCAACGACCTGCGCCCGGCCGACCGCGGCGCAGCCATGGTGTTCCAGAGCTACGCGCTCTATCCGCACATGACCGTGGCCGAGAACATGGGCTTTGCGCTGCGCATGGCCGGTGTGGGCAAGGCCGAGCGCAATGCCCAGGTGGGCCGCACGGCCGAGACACTGCGCATCAGCGAGCTGCTGGGCCGCTACCCCAAGGATTTGTCTGGCGGCCAGCGCCAGCGGGTGGCCATCGGCCGGGCCATCGTGCGCCAGCCCAAGGTTTTTCTGTTCGACGAGCCGCTGTCCAACCTGGACGCCGCGCTGCGGGTGAACATGCGCATTGAGCTGAGCCGACTGCACAAGGAACTGGGCACGACCATGGTCTATGTCACCCACGACCAGGTGGAGGCCATGACCATGGGCGACCGCATCGCCGTCTTCAACCAGGGCCTGGTCGAGCAACTGGGCGCGCCGCTGGCGCTGTACAACCGGCCGGCCAATACCTTTGTGGCCACGTTTCTGGGTGCGCCGCGCATCAACCTGGTCGAGCGGCCGCTGGCCGACGCGCCGGCGCCGCACCAGGCCCTGTGGGGCCGCTTGATCAGCCAGGCGCCGGCCGGCGCCCAGCAACTGGGCCTGCGGCCCGAACATCTGCAAGTGGTGGTGGCCGGGCAGGGTGTGCCGGCCACCGTGGTCTTGGCCGAGCACCTGGGCGACGCTTCCATCCTGCACTTGCAGGTGGCGGGCATTGCCGGCTTGCTCAACGCCAAGGTGGGCGCAGGCCAGCCTGGTCTGGGCAATGGCGCGGTGGTCGGCCTGCAAGCCGACCCGGCATGGGTGTTGGCGTTTGATGCAGCGGGGAGGCTGCTGTCATGAGTGATTTGAAAAAACCGTCGGCCAAGCCGCCGCGCTGGAAGCTGGTGTGGCGCGATGAGTTCGATGGCGACGCCGTCGATCTGACGAAGTGGGACTTCGACATCGGCAACGGCTTTTACGACTACAAGAACCAGGCCTGGGTGCCGGGCTGGGGCAACGATGAGTTGCAGTACTACACCCGGGAGCCGGCGAATGTGTTCGTCCAGGACAGCGTGCTGCACATCCGGGCGGTCAAAGAAGCGCTGCACGGCTGTGGCTACACCTCGGCCCGGCTGAAGTCGCGGCGGCGCGACGGCTCGCCGTTGTTCAACCAGCGCTACGGCAAGTTCGAGTTCCGCGCCCGGGTGCCGCATGGCAAGGGCCTGTGGCCGGCGCTGTGGCTGCTGCCGCAGGAGGACAAATACGGTGGCTGGGCTGCGTCGGGCGAGATCGATGTGATGGAAATCCTGGGCGAGCAGCCCAACAAGGTGCTGTCGAGCACCCACTTCGCCAGCACGGCGCCCAAGCGTGAACTGGTGACGCATGTGCTGCCCATTCCCGACGGTGGCACGGTGGCCGACTGGCATGTCTATGCCGTTGAATGGGAGCCGGGCGAAATCCGCTGGAGCTTCGACGGTGTGGTCTGGGCGCGCCAGGACTTCTGGTGGAGCGCGAGCCAGGTCAACGCCGATGGCCAGGGCCTGGAAGCCACGCAGGAGAGCGACCTGAACCCCTGGCCCGCGCCCTTTGACCAGCCCTTCTACATCCTGATGAATGTGGCGGTGGGCGGTGATTTTCCCGGCGCACCGAACGCGGCCACCCAGTTCCCTGCCGACCTGCAGGTGGACTATGTGCGGGTGTACGAAAAAGTCGGTGGCTACGCCGAAGCCAAGCCACGCGGCCCCGGCCTGCTGCCTTGGCAGGTGGCCAAGCCCGTTGCCAAGAAGGCGGCCAAGAAGGCGGCCAAGAAGCCCGCCAAGAAGGCGGTCGAGCGCTCTGCCCAACCAGCCGCCAAGCCAGCCGCCAAGAAAGTCGCGGCCAAGGTCGCGGCCAAAGTTGCCAAGCCCGCTGCCCGCAAGGCGGTCAAGAAGGCCGGCCAGCCGTGAGCCAGTCGGCCCTTGTCCAGCTGCGCGCCACGGCCACCGCGGCAGACAGCCTGGGCCGGCGGCAGGGGCGATGCCGCCTGCCAGGTCCCCTTCAGCAAGCACAGCAGCCCCGCCTGCACCGCTGCGCCCACTTTCCACCCAGAACACCACGGAGCTGCCCATGACCGATCCCCACCCACCCGCCGCAGCCGACCCGGCGCGCCCCAGCCCGTCGGCCCCGGCCGAGCCGGCATTTGCATCCGCCCACGCGCCACACCTGGCCCGCACCGGCGCTGACGGCAGCAGCCCCGCTGCCGCGCCGCAGCCGCTGTCACCCGCCGCGCAAGCGGCGCTGGCCGACGAATTCCGCGCTGTCTTGAACGCGGGTGTGCACGGCCTGTGTTTCAGCCCCTACCTGGAAGGCCAGGCACCCGGTGCGCAGATCGACGAGGCGCAGATCCGTGCGCGCCTGGCCGTGGTGCAGCCCCACACCCGCTGGGTGCGCAGCTTCAGCTGCACCGACGGCCATGAGCAGACGCCGCGCATCGCCCATGAGCTGGGCATGAAGACGCTGGTCGGCGCCTGGCTGGGCACCGACCGCGACATCAACGCCCGCGAAATCGCCGGCGTGATTGCACTGGCCCGCGCCGGCCATGCCGACATCGTCGCCATCGGCAACGAGGTGCTGCTGCGTGAAGACATGCCCGAGGAGGAACTGCTGGGCTATCTGCAGCAGGTCAAAGACGCACTGCCCGGCGTGCCGGTGGGCTATGTGGATGCCTACTACCTGTTCGAGAAGCACCCGCGGGTGACGGCGGCCTGCGACGTGATCCTGACCAACTGCTACCCGTTCTGGGAAGGCTGCCCGCGTGAGCAGGCAGTGGCCTACATGGAGAGCATGCTGCAGCGCACTGCCGCCGTGGCCGGCGGCAAGCCGGTGGTCATCAGCGAGACCGGCTGGCCCGACCAGGGCAGCGCCTTCCATGGCGCCGTGCCGTCGGTAGAGGGCGCCATGCGCTACTTCATCGACACCCAGCAATGGGCTGCCGAGGCCGGCATCGCGGTGTTCTATTTTGCTGCCTTCGACGAGGCCTGGAAAGTCGGCGCCGAAGGCGATGTCGGCGCCTTCTGGGGCCTGTGGGACAAGAACGGCCAACCCAAATTTGCCTGAGCGCCGCAAGGCCTCCGATCAGCACCATGCACTTTGCCCACCACCTGCTGCCTGCGGGCCGCGCCATCTGCTACTCCGGCTACCGCGACGGCCAGAGCCCGGACCAGCGCATCTATCCCACGCCCGACCAGATCCGTGAAGACCTGGCCATCCTGCAACCGCATTGGCGCCTGTTGCGCCTGTACGACTGCAGCCCGCATGCCGAGCGGGTGCTGGACGTCATCCGCCGCGACGGGCTGGACTTCCAGGTGATGCTGGGCGCCTACCTGGGTGCCGAAGTCGAGAACCCCGGCTGCCCCTGGGGTGCCAGCTTCACGCCCGCACAGTTGCTGGCCAGCCGGGCCGAGAACGAGGCTGAAGTCGGCCGCCTGATCGCGCTGGCGCGCCAGTACGAGGACATCGTCTTCAGCGTGGCGGTGGGCAATGAGGCCACCGTCGACTGGACCGACCACCTGGTGCCGGTGGACCGCATGCTGGCGCATGTGCGGCGCGTCAAGCAGGCGGTGCGCCAGCCGGTCACCTTCTGCGAAAACTATGTGCCCTGGCAGGACAAGCTGCGCCCGCTGGTGGCCGAGCTGGATTTCATCTCGCTGCACACCTACCCGGTGTGGGAATACAAGGGCCTGCACGAGGCGCTGGACTACACCCGCGCCAATGTCGAGAGTGTGGCCAGGCTCTACCCCGGCAAGCCCCTGGCCATCACCGAAGCCGGCTGGACCACCCGCAGCAACGGCCGCGGGATCCAGCCCGACAACGCCTCGCAGGAATTGCAGCGTGCCTACCTGCGCGACCTGATGGCCTGGACCGATGCCAGCGGCATGCTGTGCTTCGTGTTCGAGGCCTTCGACGAACCCTGGAAAGGTTCACCCGACCCGCTGGAGCCTGAAAAGCACTGGGGCCTGTACACGGTGGACCGCCAGCCCAAGCAGGTGATGGCCGACTGGCCGCCTGCGCCGGCGCGTGCCGCCTTGCGCCGGTAGCCGACGGTGTCTGCATGACCGCCGCCACGCCCAGGCTGGCCCGGTTCCCGCCGGCCTGGCGCCGGCCTGGCTGCTGCTGGCAGCGCTGGCGGGCTGCGGTGGCGGCGGCAGTGGCCCCATCGGCAGCGCAGCCGATCCGGTACCGGCCGTGCCCGCTGCCCCGGCGGCGTCGGTGCCGGCGCCTGCTGCGTCGGCGGTGGTCTCGGCCACACCGCCGGGCGTGCCGGCCGGCCATGTGCTGGTGTGGTCCGATGAATTCGACCAGCCCGGCCTGCCCGACCCGGCCAAGTGGACCTATGACACCGACCGCAACCGGGCCGGCTGGTACAACAACGAGCTGCAGTACTACGCCGCCAACCGGGCCGCCAATGCCCAGGTGCGCGACGGCCGGCTGCTCATCACGGCCCGGCTGGAATCACTCACCAGCGCTGCGGATTGGGGCGGCCAGCGCTACACCTCGGCCCGCTTGATCACGCGTGGCCTGGCCGACTGGACCCGGGGCTTCTTCGAGATCCGCGCCAAGCTGCCCTGCGGCCGCGGCACCTGGCCGGCGATCTGGACCCTGGGCACTGGTGGCGTCTGGCCAGACGATGGTGAACTCGACATCATGGAGCAGGTGGGCAGCGACCCCAGCCGGGTGTTCGGCACGGTGCACACCGCCGTCAGCCGCGGGCCGGGCACCGGTGGCGCGCTGCAGGTGGCCGATGCCTGCACCGCCTTCCACAACTACCAGATGACCTGGACCGACGACGCCATCGAGTTCGCGGTCGACGGCCAGACCTACTACCGCTATGCCAACCCGCGTGCCGGGCGTGCCACCTGGCCGTTTGACGCACCCCAGTACCTGCTGCTGAACATCGCCATCGGCGGCGTGCTCGGCGGCGTGGTGGACGACAGCATCTTTCCGGTGACCATGGAGATTGAGCACGTGCGGGTGTACCAGGCACCGCGCTGACGGGCACGTGCTACACCGGGCACGGTGCGCGGTGCTGGCGCACCCGGCCTGCGGGTCAGGCCGGCACCGCCACCCCGACCTGCGGGTCAGGCCGGCAGCGCCACCTCGGCCTGCACGGCCAGCACACCGTCCGGGTGGAAGCACAGGTCCGGGCAGTCCTGCCAGCCCGAGGCTGTCTGCACCCGCAGCCTGGTGGCTGCGCCGCGGCGGTAGGCAAACGGCAGCCCCGCCCAGGTGAACTGCAGGGCGCCATCGGCCGGCAGCTCGGCAGCGTCCAGCAGCACCGGCTGGAAGTGCACCCGGCCGGCGCGCACCCGCAGCCCCAGTTCGCCCCAGCGCGTCAGCACTTCTTCCTTCACCTGGCCGGTCATGCCCGGTTGCTGGGCACCGCCTTCGCCAGGGGTGTGGCTGTAGGGGTCGGCCGGAAAGGCGCCATAGGCGGCAGCGCTCTTGCGGTAGCCCAGGCCGTCGCGCACCCGGCGGTAATGCGCCTGCAGGGCCTGCAGCGCCGGCAGGGCGGCGTGGCCGGCATCGGCGGCGGCAAACACCTGCTCCTGCACCGCCAGCAGCAGCTTGGCCACCATGTGCCAGTAGATGCAGCCCAGGCCTTCATAGCCGAACATGGTGCCGCTGCGGCCGGTGAACTGGTGGTGCTGCAGCAGCCTGTCGTAAGCCTGGGCCATGGGCAGCAGCGCGGCGCCCAGGTCGGCACCGGCGGCTTCCAGGTCGCCGCGGTTGGCCAGGTCGGGTGCAAAGCGCACCACGCCGTCGCGCTGGGTCTGCAGCAAATCGCTGCGCTGCTGTGCCAGTGCCTGCTGCACCACCGGCAGCGCCAGGGCTTGTGCATCCAGCTGGTTGCGTTGCAGGAAGCCGGGCAACGGCCGGTCGGGGTAGAGCAGGAAGCTCTGGCGCCGCGGGCAGAACAGCGGGCTGGCAAACAGCGCATCCAGCAGGACCACTGCTTCGTCAGGCGCCAGCAGGCCGGCCGACAACAGGGCCACCTGGCCTTCCAGCATCGGGTAGAGCGTGCTCACCGCCGCACTGCCCTGGGACAGGTCGACCAGGTTGTAGCTGTGGAACAGACCATCGTCGCGCCGGCAGCGCTGCAGCGTGGCGTCGACCAGGGGCAGCAGCGCAGTGGCCAGGTCGGTCAGCAGGCCGGCAGGCGCCTGGGCGCGGGCAGCAGCGGGATAACGGCCTTCGGCGCCCTGGTAGCCCGCAGCGCGCCAGACATCCAGCAGCTGGCCGGCGCTGTCGAGGTAGTGGCGCCGCGCCTGGGCATCGTCCACGGCGCTGGCGGGCGTCTGCCGCAACAAGGCCAGCAGGCCTTGCAGCGCCTGCAGCGTGGCGGGTGACACCGCAAAGGCCGCGTCCGCCGCAGGTTCTGCCAGCAGAAAGCACAGCAGGCGCCGCAGATAGGCCAGCGTCACCACCGACAGGCCATTGCCCACCAGCGCGTTGTTGGCGTCGTTCCATTCCGGCCGCTGGGTGTGCAGCCACAGGCCGCCGCCCGGCACCAGGCTGCCGGCCTTGGCCAGCAGGATGATGGCCAGCTTTTCGGCCAACGTGGCCAGCACCGGCATGCCCTGGGCGTCACAGACCAGCAGGCCGTCATGGCCCAGCCGGGCCGCCTGGGCATGCGCGCGCTGGTGGGCGTCGTGGTCGAAGCGGATCGTGTCCTTGGGCGTGGCGGTCTGCTGGTCGTGCGGCTTCAGCCGGTAGGGCACGTCGGCAAAGCTGAACAGGGCGCGGTCCCACAGCGCAGCCATCTGGCCGGGCTGGTGTGCCTGCATCGCTTCCAGCAGGCGCAGCAGGTAGATCACCTGGTGGTCGCCCCAGTAGCCGATGCTGCTCCAGGGGTTGTCGGGCTCGGGCTGTTCCCAGTCGATGCCGGCCCGGCTGACGCGGTAGGGGTTGTAGCCGTCCGGCGTCATCGCGCCCAGGAAGGCCGTGACCATCGACGTGGCGTAGGCCGGGCAGCTGGGCAGCAGCGCCTCCCAGTTCTGGAAGATGTCGCGCCAGTTGCCCTCGTAGTTGACGACGCGCCGGCCGGCGGCGTCACGCACCCGGATGGAGAAGCGGTTCCAGGGCCGGCTCGGGTCGCCGTGGCGGCGGCTGAAGGTCAGCGGCAGGTATTCCAGCACCAGGCGCTCGGCCTGCGGGCCGACGGCGCGGGCGATGTCCAGCGCGGTGCTGCGGTCCAGCACCGCCGGGGTTGCTGTGTCTGCCGGGCCGGCTGCAGGTTCGGCTGCCAGCGCCGGGCGCAGCAGTGCGGCCACGGCGTGGTTGCGCTGCTGCACAAAGGCCAGCAGGTCGGCGCGGTCCAGCCGGGTGCCGTCGACAAACACGCCGCCGCGCATGATGTTGAACAGCACATTGGCCCGGTGGTGGGCGCAGGCCATGGTGTCGGCCGAGGACTGGAAGCCGTCGGCGCGTGCCAGCAGTTCGTCCAGCCCGGCATCGTTGTCGGCCAAGGCCTGGGCGATGTCGGCCGGCGTGCCGCCGCCGGTCTGCAGCCAATGCGCCAGTTCATGCACCTCGACCTGGCTTTTCGGGCCGTCGAGCACCTGCTGCCATTGCAGGCCGCCTGCCGGCACGACCGCATCGAACTGCGCCAGGCAGGCGCCACGCCGGCCGCGCGTCAGGCTTTCGGCCTGCACCTGGCCGCTGTGGCAGAAGGCTTCGACCTGGTGGGCCGACAACAGGGTCTGGGCACCGGCCGGCAGACCGGCATGCCAGACCGTCAGCGCGTGGAAGCTCTCCTTGGGCTCGGCCCGGTCCCAGATGCGGGCGTACAGGGTGAACAGGCCCAGCCGGCCGCCGGCAGCGGCCTCGTTCCATTTGTAGGCATCGGTCAGGCTGCTCAGGGTGCCGGCCAACAACACGCTGACGCCTGGCGGCACCAGGTTGAGCACGCCGTCCAGCACCTGCACCCGCACTGCGGCCTGCTGCGCGGCTGGGCCGCTGCCGGCCAGCAATTGCAGGCGTGCGCTGCGCACCAGGCCCAGGCCGGCTGCGCCCGACCATTCCTGCTCGAACGCCAGGCGGCCGGAGACATGCTCTTCGCGCAGGCGGATGCGGCTGCCCGACAGGTTCTTCCACACCGAGCGGGTGCCCGTGCCGCCGGCCAGGCGTGGCGCAAACGGCTGCCACAGCGTGGCGCTGTCGCCGTCGAGGATGCGGATCCAGGTGCGCGGCCCGGTGTGTTCCCAGCGCAGGTGGATCTTGTCCACCGTCTCGTAGGGCAGGAAGGCGCCCTCGGCGTCGCGCCGGCCGGCCGCCAGCGACCCGGCGCTGGAGATGAAGGCCCACAGGTCGCTGTCGCCGGCCAGGCTCATGAAGAACGGCGGCGCGCTGTCGCTGTGGTCGATGCGGTACCAGGTCTGGCCATCGGCCTCGGTGAAAGCGCCGGTCAGGGCCGACGGTGGTGGTCCGATGAGGTGCATGCGGTGTGTCAGGAAAGGTCGGGAAGACGCCAGCGCGTCCGGCGCGTCAGGCGATGCAGGTGGTGATGGCGCGCGCTGGCAGCTGCATGCGCAGCGCTTGGCCATCGACCACAAGCACGAATTGCACCGGCTGCGCACTGCGGTTCATCACCACGGTGGCCAGGCTGCCGTCGGGGTTGGCAAAGGCGGTGCATTCCAGCACCGCCCGGCTGGGCGCACACAGCACCCGGCGTGCGCCGGGCTGGATGTAGCGCGCAAAGTGGCCGATGTAGGCCATCGAGCTTTGCGGCAGCAGGCTGCCGCTGCGGGTATCCGCCAGCAGCGGCGCGCTGCACAGGTTGCCCACGTGGTTGGGGCCGCCCGTGTGGTCGAGCAGCAGGTTCCAGTCGATCCAGCCCACCGTCCAGTGGTTCAGGTCCTGGATGATCGAGCGGGCGTAGCGCTCGCCCAGGTCCCAGCTGCCGGTGTGCGGGCCGCCTTCCTGGCAGCCTTCGGTGAACAGCAACTGCTTGTCGGGCCAGGCATCGTGGGCCAGCTGCACTTGCTCGAACTGGTCTTCCACATACCAATGGAAACCGGCGCCCCAGACGTAGCGTGCGGCGTCGGGGTCGGCATAGACCACGCTGGCACGTTCGACCAGGCCGTCGCGGTTGTGGTCCCAGATGATGATCTTGACGGCGCCCAGGCCGGCGGCATGCAGGGCCGGGCCCAGGTGGTCGCGCACAAAATCGCGCTCTTCTTCGGCGCTGTAGACGCAGCTGTCCCAGCGCTGCACCGCCATCGGCTCGTTCTGTACCGACACGCCCCAGATCGGCACGCCCTCGGCCTGGTAGGCCTGGATGAAGCGCACATAGCACTGCGCCCAGGCGGCGCGGCAGTCGGGCCGCAGCTGGCCACCACCGTTCATGGCGCCGTTGGTCTTCATCCAGGCCGGCGGGCTCCAGGGTGACGCCAGCAGCCGGATCGGCCGGCCCGCCACCTGCAGCGCTGCCTGGATGAAGGGCAGCAGGGCCTGGCGGTCGCGGTCGATGTTGAAGTGCGCCAGCGCAAAGTCATCGGCCACATCGGCATGGGCGTAGTTGCCCAGCGCGAAATCGCAGCTGTTGATGTGCACCCGGCACAGGCTGTAGCCATGCCCTGCGGTGGGGTGGAAGCAGGCCTGCAGCACCGCTGCCTGCTGCGCTGGCGGCAACTGCTGCCAGATGGTGGCGGCCGCCTCGGTGAAGGCGCCGCCAAAGCCCAGCAAGGTCTGGAACTGGCGCCCGCTGTCCACCCACACCCGGGGCAGTGCGCCGTCAGCGCTGCTGGCGGCGGGCAGCGGCGGCTGTGGCTGCAGCGGCGCTGCTTGGCCCTGCGCCGTCAGCACGCTGTGCACCGGCCGCCGCGCCGTGGCGCCTGCTGGCAGGCTGGTCACCGGGTCCAGTGGATGTTGTCGATGCGCAGCTGCGGCAGGCCGGTCAGGTTCAGTGGCTTGCCGGTGCGGCTGAAGACATCGGCCACGGTGAAGCGGAAGTTCACATAGCGCAGGTCCAGCTTGGGGTTGACCGCCAGGAAGGACGCGATCGGCACCGACACATCGCACCAGGCATTGTTGTTGCAGTAGCCCAGTTCGCCAGGGGCGATTTGCACAAAGGCTTCTTGCCCTTCGCGGTCGTCGTTGTCGGTGCTGATGCCGACTTCGATCTTGCCGGGGTAGCCATCGCTGCGCACGCTGAAGTTCAGGCGCCCGTTGGCGAAGTTCGACAGATTGACCGTGGCGCCAGCGCCCGAGTACAGGAACAGACCCCAGCCGAAATCAGCCGGGTTGGGCGTGACCAGCAGGTGGCTGCCGCCGTCACTGCTGGCGGGGCCGGCCGAGCTGTCCGCGGCGGCGGTGAAGCCGAACGGATCAAAGCGCAGCCCGCTGGCCACCTGGGTGTCAGGCGTGATGCTGTTGGCGTACAGCGCATAGCGACCGGCGCTGACCGGAGCGGTCAGCGTGGGCGCCACCCATTTCACTGCGTCGGCGCTGGTGTAGCTGCCGGCCTCGCAGGCCCAGGTCACGCCGCAGGTGCCCAGGCTTTGCACCGTGTAGCGGGCCTGGCGGTCCTTGTTGAACAGGCCCCAGCCGTCGTCGCCTTGCTTCCAGGGTTCGTCAAAGGCCTGGAAGTAGAAGATCGCTTTCGGCCCTTGCGTCTCGCGGCGGCCTTCAGCGACCCAGGCCTGCAATGCGTCGAAGTACAGCTTCTGGTTCACCGGATGGGCCCGGAACGACAGCGTGGGCCCGCCGGCGGTGTCGACCGCCGCCCAGCCGGTTTCGCCGATCAGCATCGGCAGGCTGCCCAGGTTGAAGTTCTGCAAGCCCTTGCGGGCGTCTGCAAACTGCAGCTTGGCCTCGGCCAGGGTGGCGTCGATCATGGCCTGGGCGCGCTGCGCATCGCTGGCCTGCTTCTGCCGCCAGTCGTACTTGCTGGGGTTGTAGTGGGTGTCCAGGAAGGGATAGACGTGCACGGCGGCGAAGTCCACCGTCTCGGCGATGGCCTTGGGCACGGAGGCCCAGAACAGCCAGTTGTCGTTGGTGCTGACCGGCTGGGTGATGGCCGCGCGCACCTTGCGCAGGTAGCCGGCCATGGTGTCGGGCGGCACTTTATGGGTCGACCACTCGACCATGGTCTCGTTGCCGACGCTGACCGCCAGCACCGTGTCGGGGTAGGCCCGGGCGATGCGGATGGCCGCATCCAGTTCCACCTGGTTGGCGGCCTCGTCGGCTGGGCTGTTCACCGGGTTGGGGTAGGCGCCGAGATAGACCTTCAGGTCGAGGTTGTTGTGGCGGATGACTTGCAGCACGGTGTCAGAAAAGATGCTGCTGGTGAACAGGCGGATGGTGCCGAAGCCTGCCGCTTGCACCAGTTGCAGGTCCTGCAGCACATTGGCCTGGGTGATCACCTCGGCGGACAGCCCGCGCTCGCTGGTGGCGGTGCGGTAGGGCGAATAGTTGATCGAGGCACGGGTCATCAGCGCCTGCGGCAGTTCGCGGCGCTCGGCGGTCTGGGACACCGCCTGGGGCGTGAAGCCGCCGCTGTCGCCGCCGCCACAGCCGGCAATGGTGGCCGTCAGTGCAACCAGCAGGGCCGAGAGCACGGTGCGGGGCAGGGCGCGCGGCAGCGCGGGGGAGCTGTTGGGCATCATGGAAGAACCTCGGACTCAGAACTTGTAGTTCGCTTCGACCGACACCCAGGCGCCACGTTTGGCGATGCGGGAGTCGACGTTGGAATAGGCGTTGTGGGCCGGCATGCTCAGTGGTGCCAGGCCCTTGAAGCCGTAGGAGACGGCGTTGACCGACCCGGTGACGCTGAGGCCGCTGCCCACGTTGTAGCGGGCACCCAGGCTGGCAAACAGTGCGGTGTTGCGCTGGCCACGCTCGCTGGGGTTGTCGGTGCTGGCGTGGCCCAGGTGGGCCAGGCCGAGGTAGGCGTCCAGCTGCGGGTTGATGTACTTGCGCAGGCCCAGCATCACGTCGACCGACTTGGCCGCGTAGCCGGGGTTGCTGACGCCGTTGGCGTCGACCGTGTTCCAGTCGACATTGAAGGGGTTGTTCCACTGTGCCTGCGCGCCTTGGGTCAACGGCACGGCGTAGGCACCGCTCCAGCGGTTGAAGCGCAGGCCGCCAGAGACCTCATACGCGGTACCGATCTGGTACTTGCCCAGCAGCATGAACATGCCCTGCCGGTTGCCGTTGAGCTGCTTGTCGTCGCGGTCAGGGAAGGGCGTCAGGCCGGTGAAGGCGGCCTTTGCAAAGGCCGTGGCTGCGCCGTTGTGGGCCGACTGCGCCACCGCTTCAAGCACCAGCGGGCCGCGCCCCCACAGGGCCCACACCTCGAACAATTGCGGCTTGTTGCGCTTGAAGCCGGTGTCGCCCTGGTCGTAGGTGGCTTCCAGCACCAGGTTGCCGTCGGCGACATAGAACTCGCGCGAGGTGTAGCGCACGGCCTTGGTGAGAATGCCGTAGGCCGCGCCAGAGTCGCTGAATGCGGTCAGGCCGACATCGGAGGCGTAGGGGTAGTCGGCCCGGTTCCAGCCGCGCGACAGGAAGTTGCCGATCTGCACGGTGCCGTAGTACTCGTGCGTCAGGGTCAGGCTGCGCTCGTAGACGACGCCGGGCAGGTCGGGCTTGCCGTCGCGGTAGCGCTGTGAATACGCGCCCGACAGCTTGAAGCCCTGCGGCAGATCGAACTTCAGCGCCACAGTGGGCTGGATCTGCACGCTGTGGGTGGTCAGGTTGCCGAACTTGCGGCCAAAGCCGATGTCGTCGGCCCAGATGAAGTGGCGGCCGGCTTCAAGGTCGCGTTGGCATTCATTGCAGCCATTGTTGGTGCGGCTCAAGCTGACCTTGGCAAAGCCGGTCAGGCTGAGTGGGCCTTGCTCGAACGCCTGGCTGGCCGTGGTGCTGCCCAGACCCAGCAGGCACAGCGCCACAGGCAGCGCCTGGCGGGCCATGCTGGTCGATCGGTGGGCATGCCGAGCCTGGATGCCCTGGGGACGAGAAATTGCTTGCTGCATAGGTCAGGCCTTGTTGGGCTGAATGGATGGCGTTGAAAGCGCTTTCAGAGGATACGGGCGTGCAGGCCGCCGCGTCAACTCGTCCAGGCTGCGGATTTACCCTTGCACCTGCTGTGACACCGCAGGAATGCGAGGTCGTCAGCGTGCTTGCGGACCCTTGGCCTGGCCATCCGGGTAAACGCGGTGGTGCATTGAAAGCGCTTTCACAAATAATATTTCATCGGTCAATGTGGGCACGACGAGATGAATGCGATGACTTCCAGCAAGACCCGGTGTTCAAGCCTGTGGGCTGTTTGGGCCATGGCCACGGCAGTGGCGGCGTTGGCCCTGGCGCAGCCGGTGCTGGCCCAGCCAGTCAAGCTGGGCGCGGGCGCGTATTTCCTGGCGCCAAAGGCGGGTGACAAGGCCCTGATGCAGGCGCCGTTTCGCACCGACGCGATGCTCAAGCGCGCCGCGCCGACAAGCCAGTGGTACTCGACGCTGATCTTCAGTCCGACGCCGTACCCGATCTATGTGCAGCCGATCACCGTGAAGACCACGCCGGCAGGTCTGGAGTTCGCGCTGCCCAGCAAAGAGGTCGTGGACAGCGTGCGCCAGGACATCGAGATCCACTACACGCATCGCGACCCGCTGCTGATATCGCCAGTGGCCTTCGAGCCCGGCACGGCCAAGCTGGCCAATTTCGACGACTGGTCGATCGACATCTCGATGGCCCGCGGCGCCGACGACATGCGCACCACGGTGACCCGCGGCAACCCGTATGCGTCGATCCAGCTCACCCGCGGCGACCTGCGCCTGCGCCTGCCGGCGGCTGGCCAGCGCCTGCACGCGGCGGCCGATGCGCGGGCGCTGGCGCTGAAGGTCGGGCGCCCAGCACTACGCGTTGTTCGGCCCCACCGGCGTGAAGTGGGAGGAGGTTTCGCCGACCGAATGGATCGCGCGCATGCCCGCCGGCGCCGGCTACGTGTCGGTGGCCGCCATGCCCGACGACAAGGCCGAGACGCTGGCACTGTTCGCACGCCATGCCTATGCCTTCATCCGCCAAACGCGCGTCGAATGGCGCTTCGACGAAGCCACCAGCCAGGTGGAGACCACCTTCAAAGCCACGACCCAGGTCATGGAGGGGCCCGACAACGGTCCGCTGCTCGGCCTGTACCCGCACCAGTGGTTTCGCAACGCCTCGGTGGAGGGCAAGCTCGGCCCGGCCTTCGACACCGTGCGAGGCAAGCTGCGGCTGCTGGCCGCATCGCAGTTCAAGACCACCACCACCTACAACGGGTTTGTGCCGCATTGGCCGGGCATCACTGCGTCGCCGCGCCTGGACGACTTGAAGGGCGTGATGGGCCGGGACATCGGCACCGCTGGCCGCGAACTGCAGCGCGAAGGACGCAGCGCCTACTGGGCCGGCAAGGGCCTGCAACGCACGCTGAAGCTGGCCGAGGTCTTCGAGCAACAGGGCGACAACGCTGCCCGCGACCGCTTGCTGGACCTGGTGAAGAAGCGCGCCGAAGAATGGCTGGGCGGCGACAGCAGCCGCGGCTATGTGGCCTATGACAAGTCCATGGGCGTGGTGTCCATCTACCCGGACGAGTTCTTCGCGGTGGCTGAGATCAACGATCGCCACTTCTGGTACGGCTACTGGATCCGGGTGGCCGCAGAGATTGCCATGCGCGATCCGGCCTGGATCGCCAAGGATGCCTGGGGCGGCATGATCGAACTGCTGATCTCAGACATCGCCACGACCGAGCGCGGGAGGTCCGACTTCCCCTTCCTGCGCAACTGGGATGCCTACGAAGCCCACACCTGGGCCAATGGCATCGGTTCTGGTCGCGGCGAATGGGGCAACAACAACGAGTCTTCATCGGAATCCATCAACGCCTGGGCCGGCCTGATCCTGTGGGCGGAGGTGACGGGCAACAAGGCACTGCGCGACCTGGGCATCTACCTCTACACGAACGAGATCGAGGCCATCAACCACTACTGGTTCGACATCCACGGTCTGGTGTTTGCGCCCGAGTACAAGAACGCCGAGGTGAGCCAGGTCTTTGGCGGCAAATACCGCCACGACACCTGGTGGATCGACGACCCGCGGCAGATCAAGGGCATCAACCTGCTGCCCGTGACCACCGCACACACTTACCTGGGGCGGGATCCAGCGTTCGTCAAGCGCAACTTGGGCACCTTGCCGGCCGAGACTGCGCTCTGGGACCGCATCGCCAAGAAGCCCAGCCCGCCGCCGCCCAAGGACATCTGGCAGGACGTGTTCTCGCAGTACCTGGCGCTGGCCGATCCGGCCGAGGCCCTGAAGACCTGGGAGCGCTGGGGCTCGGTCGAACTGGGCGCGTCGCGCAGCTACACGCTGCACTACATGCTCAATCTGCAGGCGATGGGCACGCCTGACTTCAGCGTCACCGCCAACACGCCGCTGTACGCGGTGTTCAAGCGGTCCGATGGCCAGCGCACCTACCTGGCTTACAACGCCCGCAAGACGCCGCTGGAAGTGCGCTTCAGCGACGGCAAGCAGCTCACCGTGGCGCCGGGGCAGTTGGGGCGCGCCGGCACGCCTTGAGCCAGCCGCGCACCGCTTGTTGGGCCGGCTACGGGAAAGCGAGAGGGCTGATGTGCTTGTCAAGCAAGCGTGTTCGTCCTGATACTCCTGAAAGCGCTTTCACGCCCCCGCATTTTTTTCACAGAGCCTCCGCGCTCTGACACCACAGGACAGCTCGCCATGACCACCCGACACATTCGCCACACCCTGGCCGCCACGGCCGCAGCGGTGCTCGCACTCACGCTGGCCGGTTGCGGCGGCGGCAATGGCGACGCGCCACCCCAGGGTGGCGGCAACGTCGTCGCCGCGGCGGCGCCGGTGGTGACCATCACCAACAACGTCAGTGCGGAGGCAGCCACCGGCGCCATCACCTTCACCTTCTCGTTCAACCGCGATGTCGGCACCTCGTTCACCGCCGACGACGTCACCGTCACCGGTGGCAGCAAGGGCGCCTTCAGCCGCACCAGCAGCACCAGCGCCACCTTGGTGGTGGTGCCTGCGGCGGCCAGCACAGGCACGGTGATGGTCAGCGTGGCTGCGGGCGCCGTGCTGGATGCGGTGGGCACCGCCAACGCCGCTGCGTCGGCGACCAAGGCCTTTGACACCACGGTGGTGGCGACGCCGACCGCCGGTCGATGGCCCGGTGGTGTTGGCCAACTTTGACGATGTGACGCCGTCTGTCGCGGTCGGCTTCGAGGGTGCCGAGGGCAGTGCGATCGAGGCTGGACCCGCTGGAGGTGGCTCGGGCCGCAGCTTCAAGGTGCTGCGCTCGGGCGGCATGGATTTCGCACTCGGCATCATTGAAACACCGGTGCCGATCACAGCCAACCGGCGCACCTTGTCGGCGCAAGTCTTCTCGCCGCTGGCCGGCATCCCGATGGTGCTGAAGATCGAAGGCCCGGGCGGCGCCGACTCGGGTAATGTGTCAGCCAATGAGCCCGTGGTGGTTGGCTGGCAGACCTTGACCTGGACCTTCTCGGGTGTGGATGCCAGCCGTACCTTCAACAAGATCGTGCTGCTGCCGCGCCTGGGCACCGTCGACGCGCCTCCAGGGCGGGCCTACTACTTCGACACCCTGACCCTGCTGGCCGCTGGCAGTGGCGGCGGTGCGGGTGGCGCGAGCAGCCCCTTGACCTTCTCCACCGGCTTTGCGGGCAGCAACCGCACGGTGGAAGGTGGCGAGTTCGGTGGTTTCAGTGGCAGCAACTTCGACAACTTCCAGTGCAATGGCGATCCGGCCAACTGCGGGAGCGGGGGTGAATTTGCGCCAGCAAGGGCAGCGGCGGAAAGCTACTTTTTCTACTACTACCAGACGACTGCGCCCGCCACCGCCATGTACATGGGCATCTACCTGCAAGCGCCGGGCGTGGTGGGATTGAACAACGCGGCCGACACCGCCGGCGTGCAGGTGGGGTCGCAGACCACGCTGCGATTCAAGCTGGGGCAAAACCCGGAATGGTTCGGCAGCACCACGAACAACTTCATGATCGTCATGGACCTGGGCAAGCGCTACACCGTCGGCGGCAATACCTGCCGCTTGCAATTGCGCCGGGTGGTCACACCCACAGCTGCAGCGGCCAGCAGCTACGCGATCCCGCTGAGCTCGTTTGCGCTGGCACAGGACTGTGGTGGCGCAGTGAGCAGCGTGGCGCAGGCCCTGGCCGCTTCGCCGATCTCACAGATCGCATTCCAGGGGGTGGGCGGTGACAACGCCTTGTCGGACGGCACCCGCACCAGCGGCGCCAACCGCAGCGTGCTTGCCGGCGGTGCCTACCCGACCACGTTGGTGGTGGAAGGCGGCATCACCATCGATTGATGCGCCGGCCCGTCAGGCGACGGGTCCGCGCCATCGCAACGCCTACGCAGCGCCGCTGGCAGCCTCTGGGCTGCCGGCGGCGTTTCGCTTGGTGCTGGGCGACGGCTGTGAATGGGTCGCCGCCCTGCATGGTGTGCAAGCGGTCTGCAGTGCGCTAGCCCTGCGTCGCGAACAGCGCGGACAGTTGCGCCGCCAGCCCGGCGCGCACCGCTGGTCGGACGGGCAGTTGTTGGCAGACCCGCCGCAACGGGTGCGGCACAGCTTGGGCAAAGCGTGCCAATCCCCTGCAAGCGGGTGCTACCGAGGGAAATCCACCATCGTTTGCTGCTTGCCAGCGAATGCACTTGTTCCTATGCTTCTTTGAAAGCGCTTTCAGGTTGTTGCGGCATCCGGCCGCAACTGCCACGAAGACGTCCCAAGGGCCGGCCATGCCGCAGCCCCATCCACCAGGAGACCTGTCCATGACCCGCCGCCCCACTTCCTTTGCCATGCTGGCCGTCGCGCTGGCAGCATCTGTTCTCGTCGCCGCTTGCGGCGGCGGCGATGTTGCTGCGCCAGACACCGTGGCGCCCACGGTTTCCATCACCAGCAGTGCTGCCGGCACCACGGCCACCGGTGCAGTCACTTTCACGTTCACCTTCAGTGAAGACGTCGGCACCACCTTCACTGCGGAAGACATCGTCGTCAACGGCGGCACGGCCGGCGCGCTGACCAAAGCCAGCGCCACGGTCTACACCTTGGTGGTCACGCCGGCGGCCGGGGCCAGCGGCAACATCAGTGTTGCCGTCGCTGCCGCCAAGTATGGTGATTTGTCAAACAACGCCAACACGGCGGCAAGCGCTGCCGAGCAGGCGTTCAGCACGGTGACGGTGGTGCCGCCGAGCGCTAGCGACACGGTGCTGGCGAACTTCGACGACGTCGCCATTGCTGGCGCATTCGGCGCCGAGGGCGGCGATGGCAGCGGCATTGCCGTCAACCCGCCAGCTGGCGGCGGATCAGGACAGGTCTACCAAGTGTTGCGCTCGGGCGGGCAGCCGTACGCGCTGGCCATCCTGCCGGGCGCATTCACCTTCGCGGCCGATCGCAAGACCGTGTCTGCGATGGTCTACTCGCCGACCGCTGGCATCCGGATGGTGGTCAAGTTCGAGGGCCCGGGTGGTGCGAACACCGGTGATGTCGACGCCAACGAGACGGTCGTCGTCGGCTGGCAGACCCTGACCTGGACGGTTGGCAACGCCACAGCGGGCACGGTCTACGACAAGCTGGTGCTGCTGCCCAACTTGGGTAACGTGGATGCGCCTCCTGGAAAATCCTACTTCTTCGACGACATCAAGCTGAAGGCAGCGGCTGTTGTCGCGCCGCCATCAAGTGCCGACACGGTGATCGCCAACTTCGACGATGTCGCCATCGAAGGCGCTTACGGCGGCGAAGGCGGTGATGGCAGCGGCATTGCCGTCAACCCGCCGGCCGGCGGTGGGTCGGGACAGGTCTACCAGGTGCTGCGCTCTGGCGGGCAGCCCTATGCGCTGGCCATCCTGCCGGGCGCATTCACGTTCACGGCGGATCGCAAGACCGTGTCTGCAGTGGTCTATTCGCCGACCGCTGGCATCCGCATGGTGATCAAGTTCGAGGGCCCGGGTGGCGCGAACACCGGTGATGTCGATTCCAACCAGGCAGTCGTCGCCGGCTGGCAGACCCTGACCTGGACAGTCGGCAACGCCACAGCGGGCACGGTCTACGACAAGCTGGTGCTGCTGCCCAACCTTGGCAACGTGGACGCGCCTCCGGGCAAATCGTACTTCTTCGACGACATCAAGCTGAAGGCCGCTGCAGGTGCAAGCGGTGGTGGTAGCGGTGGCAGCACCGCGTCCACTCTGCCTGTCACTTTCAACGACAGCGCCGTGACCTACACCCTGCGCGGTTTCGAAGGCGCAGAAGACTCCAGCCTTGTTGCCGACCCCGCCGGCGGCAGCAACACGGTCGTGAAAGTGGTCAAGGCTGCCGGTGCGCCCTGGTATGCGGGCACCGTGGTGTCGACAGGCCCGACCGAGTCGATTGCCCGTATCCCCTTCACCGACAGTGCAAAGACCATGAAGCTGCGTGTCTTCAGCCCTGGCGCCGGCATGGTGGTGCGCCTGAAGGTCGAGAACGCCAACGACGTCAATGTGACTAGCGAGACCGATGCCACGACGACGGGCACGGGCTGGGAGACGCTGACCTTCAACTTCGCCAACCCTGGCCTGGCGCCGCCGCAATCGGGCGGCCCGACGGCCGCGCTCAATGTCGCCCAGACCTACAACAAGGCCGTGGTGTTCATGAACGTGGCACCGGCCGCTGTGGGTGCCGCCGGCACGTTCTACTTCGACGATCTGGCGTTCGGCACACCTTGAGCTGCGGCGGCGGGGCCACTTCAGTTGCCCCGCCCTGACCCTCATCCTCACTTTTAGGAATTCCGATGCCGTTCGCTCTTCGTCTGATCCCGGCCGCCGCCGCAGCCTGTGTGATTGCCGCCTGTGGTGGCGGGGAGGCCCTTGCGCCGCCGGATGTGCAAACCCCTGCCGCGTCCACCCGCGGTGTCGCGGTCGATGGCTACCTCAATGGCGCCACCGCGCTGTGCGACAGCAACGGCAATGGTCTGGCCGACAGCGGTGAAATCACCGCCACCACCACTGTCAACGGGGTCTACACCTTCAGCGCCAGTTGCAGTGCGGTGGTGGTGGTCACCGGCGGCACCAACGTGGACACTGGTCTGCCCTTCAAGGGTGTGCTGAAGGCGCCGGCCGGCGCCAGCGTGGCCAGCCCGCTGACCACCCTGATCGTGGCGGGCATGAGCCAGGCGCAGGTCTTGGCGACGCTGGGCCTGCCCTCCGGCACCGATCTGCTGAACACCGACCCCGCGCTGCGCAGCAACGGCAATCTGGTGAACGCTGATTTGTTCAAGAAAACCTTGGCCGTGCAGCAGCTGCTGCAGCAGACCACCGAGGTGTTCGCCGGCCTGGCGGCCAGCAGCGCCCCCGGCACCTTGCAGCAGATCTACCAGGAGGTGACGACCGCCTTCAGTGTGCTGCTCAAGGGCAGTGGCCCGATCAACAGCGGCACCACCATCAACAGCAGCTTGGTGGCCAATCTGGTCCAGGTGGCCGCCAACCAGGTCAGCACGTCCACCATCGTGCCCGCTGTCGTGCGCAATGCGGTGGCCGCCTTGAACGCGGAGGCCCTGGGCGTGGTCACCGCCGGGTCGCTGAAGCTGCAGGCTGAGGCATTTCTCAAGGCGGCTGACGCCGACTTGGTGGCCGTGACCACCGCGCGCCAGGCCGACACCAGCATCAGCACCTTTGTGGCGGCCAATTCCACCCAGCTGACAGCCGCACCCACGGCGGCCACCACCACGCTGGGCAGCACGCTCACGCAGCAGGTCGCCGGCGGTTCAAGCACGGGCGGTGGTTCGACTGGGGGGGGATCCACGGGCGGTGGTTCAACGGGTGGTGGATCCACTGGCGGCGGCGGCACTGGCGGTGGTTCAACGGGTGGCGATACAGGCGGAACACCCGGTGGCAACACAGGCGGCACACCTGTGGCGACGAACTACCTGGCGCTTGCAGGCAATGCGCTGACGCTGGTCAATGGCAGCGCCGCCACCAGCTACACCGTGGCGCAGTTCCAATCGGACGCCGGCATCAACCTGTCATGGCCGCTGCCGTCGCCGATGGTGCTGCGCGTGGCGGTGGCCGAGGCCGGCAGTGCGGCGCTGGCGGATGGCCAGAAGCTCAGCGCCGCGGTCGCCATCACCGAGACCACGGCGTCCGGCAAGGGCGAGCTGCGCGGCTACATCAGCAACGTCAGCGTCAGCAAGACGGCCCAGGGGCTGAAGATCGAGGTGCCCACCAGCGGCGCCGAAGCACTTGTCTACGGGGTGTCGGGTGACGCTCGCAAGAAGGCGGTGATCGACTTTGCAGGCAGCGTGGCCGGGGTGCAGAACACCTTGCGCACGGCTGCCAGCAGCGTGAACAACATCGTGTTCGGCAGCGTCGTCAACTACGCCATCAACCAGGTCAGCAATGACTTCACCGGCATCTACAGCCTGCGCGGCAAGTACAAGCTGTCGATCGTGATCAACGGCCTGCCCTTGCGCCAGGCGGATGGCAGCGCGCTGCCTGAGGTGAGCATCACCGTGCCGACGGCGCTGAACGTCACCGGCGCGACCACCGCCAGCAAGACGGTCACCGGCCCGGGCCTGGTCGGCTTCATCACGCTGACCGACTGATGCAGCAACAGCTGGTGCACTGTCTGGTGAAGCAGCCGCTGCACGGGCTGGTGAACCAACGCGCGCAACCATGGCGCCTTGCGGCGGCGGTGGCGCTGTTGGCCGGCGCCGTGGCGGCAGCGCAGGCTGCGCCGCTGGATGCCTTGCTCACTGCCACGCCCGAGCGGGGATCCGCACGCTTGCGTGTCGATCTGGGTGTGGACCTGGTCAACCGGTCGCTGGATTTCTCGACGTCCGCCGACCCTGCGGTGCAGAACCCGGCCACCACGTCGGGCGACTACCGCAGCGCACAACTGCTGGCTGGCCTGGCGTGCTGCCGACCGGCTGTGGTTGTCGGGCGGGCTGTGGCAGCGCCGCATCAGCAACGCAGTCGACAGTTTCGACTACGACAGCTGGCAAGTGGCGGGCCAATGGCGGCTGACCGATGCTGCCGGCGCCATGCCGGCGCTGGGTCTGCGCCTGGGTGCCTGGGGCAACCGGGCATCGGTCACCGAAGCCACCACGCCGGTGCGGGTGCCAGGGGCCATTCTCGACACGGTGACGGTGGACAGCCCCGGCGACAGGCAACTGCAACTGGACCTGGTGGCCACCTGGCCGCTGTCGGCGCAGCTGGATGTCAGCGCGGTGCTGAGCGCAGGCCGCACCCAGCTGCGCTACGGCGGCCTCACTGCCACCACCACCCGCAACGGCTGCCCGTACAACCTGGTCTTCACCGGCAACGACATCTTCGGCACGCTGGCGCAGCCCTGTACCGGCACCGGCGGGGGCGTGATCCGGCAGTTTTTCGACAGCAGCGGCGACTATGGCGTGGATGTGGAGCCCGAAATCGCCTGGGGCGGTCGCTTCCTGCAGGCGGGGGCCAATGTGCGCTGGTTGCAGGGCAACTGGCAGCTGGCAGGTGGCTACCTGTTCCACAGCGCGCGCCGCCAGCAGGTGGACGCCATCCTGGCGCGGCGTGGCGACCCGGTGCACCGCCACAACCATGTCTTCATGGCCGAGGCGGCCTACCGCGTGCTGCCGCAGCTCAGTGTGTTCGGCCGCGCCCAGATCAGCAGCAATCTGTTCTTGAACGACATTCCGGTCACCTACAACGCCAGCACCTCGGGCAGCTTCGGCAACCGGTTTTCCTTGCTCACCTTGGGCCTGCGCGCAGACTTTTGACGGCGGTGCGTGCAGGCGCGGTGTCTCAGGGCCGCAGGTTCATGGCCAGCAGGATGCGCGAGACCATGTTGTAGGCGGCGATCACGCCCACCAGCTCGAACATGGCCTGGTCGCTGGCCATCACCGCGCGGGCCTTGGCAAAGGTGGCGTCGTCCACCCGCACTTGCCGGGTCATTTCCACCACCAGGGCCAGCACGGCCTGTTGGGTGGCGTCGAACACCGGGTCGGCAGCGATGCCGGGCTCGGCGCCCAGGCGGTGCAGCGCGGCCAACTGGGCTGGGGTGGCGCCGGCTTCCAGGTACAGCGGCGCATGGTGGTGCATCTCGAAATCCGCACCATTGAGCGCGGCCACGCCGCACATGGCCAGCTCGCGCAGCAGCGGTGGCACGCCCAGCGCGGTGCGCACCCGGCCCATGAACTCATTCCAGCCCAGTGCAAACGCCGGGCTGTGCAGCAGCAGCCGGTCCAGGTCGATCAGGTCACCGCCGCGGCGTTGGCGGATGGCGGCCACCAGATCGGGCGGCGCCACCTGGTCATTGGTCAGCAGGGGCAGTCGGGTCGTCATCGTGTGTCTCCGGCAAAGTGGTTGGGCGCCATTCTGGTGCCAGCGGCGTCGGGTGGCTGACGCCGGCGCGCCAGACGCGGCCTTGGGCGGTGGTATCGTCAAACGCAACCCCTGGAGAGTGTGTGATGAGCGATGCCCCTGATGCGGCGCCGGCCCCCGGGGCACTGTCCGCTGGCCACCCGGCCGCCAACACGGTTGCCCACCAAGCCGCCAACCCGGTCGCCAACCCACCGGCCCGCCCGCCGATCGACTCGTTGTTGCTGGCCGCCACCCGCATCGCGACCTTCGAACACCAGCGCGGGCTCACCAATGCCAGTGGCTTTTTCTTCGAGCGGGAAGGGCGGCTGTACCTCGTCACCAGCCGGCATGTGCTGATCGACAAGCCGACCAAGCATTTCCCGAACCGCATCGAGATCGAGGTGCACACCAACATCGACGACCTGGCGAAGTCGGTGCGCATCTCCTTGCTGCTGTACGAGGACGGCCAGAGCCGCTGGCACCAGGGCACCGACGCCAGCGGCGAAATCGACGTGGCAGTGATCGAGCTCGACCGCACCAAGCTGCCGCCGTCGGCGCTGCTGTATGCCTTCACGCCGGCGCACCTGCAGCACCTGGATGACCCGGTGGAGGTGGGCAGTTCCGCCTTGATCGTCGGCTTCCCGCTTGGCTTCCATGACACCCTGCACCATCTGCCCGTGGTGCGGCAATCTGTCATTGCATCGGCCTTCGGGCTGCGTTTCCAGGGCCTGGGCTACTTCTTGACCGACGCCCGTACCCACCGCGGCACCAGTGGCGCGCCGGTGGTGCGGCGCGACCTGCAGGCTGCGGCGGACGCACCCTTGCCCTGGAAGCTGCTGGGCGTGCACTCTGCCCGTCTCGACATGGCGGGGCGGGACCTGGAGCAAGACGAATCGCTGGGCCTGAATTGCGCCTGGTACGCCAACATGCTGATGACGCTCAGCCAGGCCTGATGCGCTGGCCGCAGCAGCGGCAGGCCCCTGGCTGGTCACTGTTGACCCGCACTGTGGCGGTCAAGCAAGCAGGCAGGCGGTCAACCCGCCGGCCGGGCAGGGCGCTCAGGCGTCTTGCGTCAGCAGGGGCTTGATGTTCTGGGCCAGGTTGCCTTTGGGGCCCTGCACCAGTTCAAAGGTGACCTTGCTGCCCTGCTTGAGCGTGCGAAAGCCTTCCATCTCGATGGCCGAAAAATGCGCAAACACATCCGGGCCGCCTTCTTCGGGTTCGATGAAACCGAAACCCTTGGCATCGCTGAACCATTTGACAGTGCCACTCAACATCACATCCTCCAAGACCTCTCCTCAAAAACGGAGAGTCCGAGGATTCTGCGAACGGCGGCCTGCGGCCGTCAATGCGGAGAACTGGACCGGGGCGGGTCGCATATTCCCTACAAGGGCAGCGGCTTTGTGCGACAACATGGTTGCGCGCGCTGCTGCAGGCCATCAAACCCTGGCCTCGGGTGCTTTTCGTCCCTTGCAAGCGCGTCAATGGACGCAATATCCCACCCAGCACCTTGGCGAACAGCCGCATTGCATAGAATGAACCATGTCACCCGAAGATCCACCGTCGCAACCGCCAAAACCACCGGCCCAACCGCGCCGTGGCGACAACGGCGCGGTGGTTGTCGAGCGCAAGACTGCGCGGACCAAGCCGCCACAGCTCTACCAAGTGGTGCTGCTCAACGACGATTACACCCCGATGGAATTCGTGGTGATGGTGTTGCAGCAGTATTTCCGCCGTGACCTGGAAGCAGCCACGCTGATCATGTTGAAAATCCACCACGAAGGGCGTGGCGTCTGCGGTGTCTACACCAAAGATGTCGCGGCCACCAAGGTTGAACTCGTACTCGCCGCGGCGCGCCGCGCCGGGCATCCGCTGCAGTGCATTATGGAGGCCGCATGATTGCGCAAGAACTGGAAGTCAGCCTGCACATGGCGTTCGTCGAGGCGCGCCAGCAGCGCCATGAGTTCATCACCGTCGAGCACCTGTTGCTGGCGCTGCTGGACAACCCTTCTGCAGCCGAAGTGTTGAAGGCCTGCGCCGCCAACATCGACGACCTGCGCAAGAGCCTCACCACCTTCATCAAGGAAAACACGCCCACCGTGGGCGGCACCGAGGAGGTGGACACCCAGCCCACGCTCGGTTTCCAGCGGGTGATCCAGCGCGCCATCATGCATGTGCAAAGCACGGGCAGCGGCAAGAAGGAAGTGACCGGCGCCAATGTGCTGGTGGCGATCTTCGGCGAGAAGGATTCCCACGCGGTGTACTACCTGCATCAGCAAGGCGTGACCCGCCTCGACGTGGTGAACTTCATCGCCCACGGCATCAAGAAGAGCGAGCCGCCTGAAGCACCCAAGGGTGGCAGCGAGCCTGGCAGCAACGAAGGCAACGACAAGGAAGAAGCCGGCGGCGACAGCAAGGGTTCACCGCTGGACCAGTTCACCCAGAACCTGAACCAGCAGGCCAAGGACGGCAAGATCGATCCGCTGATCGGCCGCGACCACGAGGTCGAGCGTGTCATCCAGATCCTGTGCCGCCGCCGCAAGAACAACCCGCTGCTGGTGGGTGAGGCTGGTGTGGGCAAGACGGCAATCGCCGAAGGTCTGGCCTGGCGCATCACCCAGGGCGACGTGCCCGAGGTGCTGGCGTCGTCCATCGTCTATTCACTCGACATGGGTGCCCTGCTGGCTGGCACCAAGTACCGTGGTGACTTTGAGCAGCGCCTGAAGGGCGTGCTCAAGCAGCTGAAAGACCAGCCCAGTGCGGTGCTGTTCATCGACGAGATCCACACCTTGATCGGTGCTGGTGCGGCCTCGGGCGGCACGCTGGATGCGTCCAACCTGCTCAAGCCTGCGCTGTCCAATGGCTCGATGAAGTGCATCGGCGCCACCACCTTCACCGAGTACCGGGGCATCTTCGAGAAAGACGCGGCGCTGTCGCGGCGCTTTCAGAAGGTCGACGTGGTCGAGCCGTCGGTCGAGCAGACGGTGGAGATCCTGAAGGGCCTGAAGTCGCGCTTCGAAGACCACCACAACGTCAAGTACGCCCTGGGCGCGCTGCAGGCGGCGGCCGAGTTGTCGGCCAAGTTCATCAACGACCGCCACTTGCCCGACAAGGCGATCGACGTGATCGACGAGGCCGGTGCCGCCCAGCGCATCCTGCCCAAGAGCAAGCAGAAAAAGACCATCACCCGCAACGAGGTCGAAGAGATCGTGGCCAAGATCGCGCGCATTCCGCCGGCCTCGGTCAGCAACGATGACCGCGGCAAGCTGAAGAGCCTGGACCGGGACCTCAAGAGTGTGGTGTTCGGGCAAGAGCCCGCCATCGACGCGCTGGCCGCCGCCATCAAGATGGCGCGGTCCGGCCTGGGCAAGCCCGACAAGCCGATCGGCAGCTTCTTGTTTTCCGGCCCCACCGGTGTCGGCAAGACCGAGGTCGCCAAGCAGCTGGCCTTCATCCTGGGCATCGAGCTGATCCGCTTCGACATGTCCGAATACATGGAGCGCCATGCGGTCAGCCGGCTGATCGGCGCGCCGCCGGGCTACGTCGGCTTCGACCAGGGTGGTCTGCTGACCGAGGCCGTCACCAAGAAGCCGCATTGCGTGTTGCTGCTCGACGAGATCGAGAAGGCCCACCCGGACGTCTACAACGTGCTGTTGCAGGTGATGGACCATGGCAGCCTGACCGACAACAACGGGCGCAAGGCTGATTTCCGCAACGTCATCATCATCATGACGACCAATGCGGGCGCGGAGGCGATGAACAAGTCGACCATCGGCTTCACCAATTCGCGTGAGCAGGGCGATGAGATGGCCGACATCAAGCGCATGTTCACGCCGGAATTCCGCAACCGGCTGGACGCCACCGTCAGCTTCCGGGCGCTGGATGAATCCATCATCCTGCGGGTGGTCGACAAGTTCCTGCTGCAACTGGAAAGCCAGCTCGGCGAGAAGAAGGTGGAAGTCACCTTCACCGACGCCTTGCGCAAGCACCTGGCCAAGAAGGGCTTCGACCCGCTGATGGGTGCACGGCCGATGCAGCGCTTGATCCAGGACACCATCCGCCGCGCTCTGGCCGACGAGTTGCTGTTCGGTCGCTTGGTCGACGGTGGCCGCCTGACGGTGGATGTGGATGCCGAAGGCCAGGTGCAGCTCGACATCCAGCCGCCCAAGAAGAGCGACAAGGCCAAGGCCGAGCCGGCACCAGCCTGAGCCCTGCCCAGTGCTTCAGCGCCCGGTGAATGCGGCCGGGTCTTGCTGAAAATAGCGCGCCAGCAAACCGTACAGATCGGGGTGCTCGGCGCGCAACTCTTTGGGGCTGACAAAAAAGGTCTCGCTGGCCACCGCAAAGAATTCTTCGACGCCACTGGCGCCGTAGGGGTCGAGCAGGGTGTCCTGGCCCGCGTCCACGGCCTGGCAGAAGTGCGCGTAGGCCGGGTCGATCACATGCACCCAGGCCTGGCGCTCGGCAGCCGTGGCCAAGGGCGGTACGCCGTCGGCCGCACCATCGCCCATGTCCAGCACATGGGCAAATTCATGGATGACCAGGTTGTAGCCGGCCGTCAGCGGTTTCACCAGCGACTTCCACATCGCGCCAGCTCAGCATCACCGGGCCGCCGTCCATGGCTTCACCGGCCAGCACCTCCTCGTAGGCATGCACCACGCCGTCGTCGTCCATCACTTCGCGGCGGGCCATCACCTCGTCGGCGTGCACGACGATGCCGACAAAGCCACTGTAGGGCGCCAGGCCGACCCGCAGCACCGGCAGCACCGCTTGCGCGGCGATGCACACCGCCATCGCATCGTCGACCACCAGGCCGCGCGTGCCGGTGAATTCCTTCTGGTCCAGAAACAGGCTCGCCAGCCGGCGCAGTTCGGCTAAGTCGGCCGCACTGCGCCAGGCCAGGAAGGGCATGCGGGCCAGCGTCAGCTGCCACAGCGCATCGGGGATGGCCCGGCGCGCCAGCGCCCGGGCCTCGCGCCGGGCTTGCCAGCGCTGCAGCAGGCCTCTCACCGGGCCAGGTCCAGCGCCTGCAGGCCCTCGGCGGTGAGGCGCAGCGCACGTGCGCGCAGCGCGCCGTGGTCAAAATCCCAGTCGCCCAGCACCTCGCGGTTGCCGCCGCCGGGCAGTGCGTGGCTGGCCGGGCGGTGGGTGTGGCCGTGGATCAGGGTGTGGCAGCCGCTGGCCGCCAGCCAGCCAGCCGCTGCGTGGTCGTCGACATCGCTCCAGTCGGCGGGGCCCAGGTCGGCCTGGTGCGCTGCACTGGCATCGCGCATGGCCCGGGCTTGCGCTTCCCGGTCGGCCAGCGGCTGGGCCAGGAAGGCTTGCTGCCAGGCCGGGCTGCGCACCTGTTGGCGGAATTGCTGGTACGCGGTGTCAGCGATGCACAGTGCATCGCCATGCGACAGCAGCCAGCGCTTGGCCGAAGGCCTGCAACACCGTGGGGTCGGCCAGCCGCTGCATACCGGCGGCGGCCAGCAAGGCATCGCCGACCAGGAAATCGCGGTTGCCGGGCAAGAAGCCCAGCACCCGGTGCTGGCTGGCGGCGTGCAACACAGCCACGCAGTCAGCGGCAAAGCCCGCGCCGGCAGCGTCATCGCCGACCCACACCTCGAACAGGTCGCCCAGGATCAGCACCGCATCGGCCGGGGTGCCCAACAGGTGCTGGCGCCAGGCGGCAAAGGTGCGCGGCATGTCGGCGTGCAGGTGCACGTCCGACAGCAGGTCGATGCAGTGCCAGGCCGGATCGGCCTGGAAGACGGCAAAGGCCGGCAGGCCGGCTGTCATGCGGTCAATCGACTTCGACGGCCTTGAGGATCAGCACATCGTCGTTCGGCACATCGTCATGGCCGCCCTTGCGGCCGGTGGCCACGCGCTCGATCGCGTCGACCACCTCGGTGCCGGCCACCACCTTGCCGAACACCGCATAGCCCCAGCCCTGCGCGCTTTCGCTGCGGAAGTTGAGGAAGTCGTTGTCGGTGCCGTTGATGAAGAACTGGGCGGTGGCCGAATGCGGCGCGCTGGTGCGGGCCATGGCCAGGGTGTACTTGTCGTTCTTCAGGCCGTTGTTGGCTTCGTTCTTGATCTCTGCGTCGGTGGGCTTTTGCTTCATGCCGGGCTCGAAACCACCGCCCTGCACCATGAAGCCCTTGATCACGCGGTGGAACACGGTGCCGTCGTAGTGGCCCTTGTTCACATAGGCCAGAAAGTTGGCGACGGTGGCCGGCGCCTTGGCGTCGTCCAGTTCAATGCGCAGGGTGCCGGCGCTGGTGGTCATTTCGACGAACTTGCTCATGTCATTTCTCCTGGAGGGTGGCTTGTTTGATCACGACGGGCGTGACCGGGACGTTCTGGAAGGGCCCTGGTTGCCCACGGGCACCAGGCGGATCTTGTCAACGACGTCCATGCCGTCGACGACCTTGCCGAACACGGCGTAGCCGCCGCCGGCAGTGTCGAGCCGGGGGTTGTCGACCACGTTGATGAAAAACTGCGACGTGGCTGAATCTGGCGCACCGGTGCGGGCCATGGCCAGTGTGCCGCGCAGGTTGGACAGGCCGTTGCCGGCCTCCAGCGGGATGGGTGCGCGGGTGGGCTTTTCCCGCAGGTCGGCCGCCATGCCGCCGCCCTGGATCATGAAGCTGTCGATCACCCGGTGGAACACCGTGCCGTTGTAGTGGCCGGCTTTCACGTACTCCACGAAGTTGGCCACGCTCTTGGGTGCCTTGCTGGCGTCCAGCTCGACCACGATGTCGCCTGCCGAGGTGGCCAGCTTGACCTTCTGCGCCAGAGCGGCCAGGGGGCTTGCCAGGGTGCCGGCCAACAGGATGGCCAGTGCCAGGTGGTTCATGCGGAAACTCCGAAACAGGTTGGTGGATGGCGGGACGGTGGGTCGCGGACGACGACAACAAAATGGTGCTGACCGACAGACATCTGCAGGGCTGGGTCAGCGCAGCAGCGCCAGTTCACGCACCATGCGCAGCTTGGTCTGCAGCGCTGGATCGCTGCGCGGACCGGCGGCGGATTCATAGGCGCGCTGCGCCAGGCGCACCAACACGTCGCCCAGATTTTCATGCGCGGTGCGGTAGCTGGGGTCCAGGCGCAGGGCAGATTCCAGCAGGCTGCGGGCCCGGTCGAGCTGGCCGCCTGCAGCCTGCAAGCACTGCCAGGTTGTTGTAGGGCTCGGGCAGATCGGGGAATTCCTCGGTCATGCGCTCCAGCAGCCGTGTGGCTTGAACGGTGTCGCCGGCCTCGGCTGCCAGCACCGCCTGCAGAAAGCGCAAGGGCGCATCGCCAGGGCGCTCGGCCAGAGCCTGCGCCAGCCGTTGCGGCCGCCAGGCGTGGCGCACCGGCCCGGTGCTGGCGCTCGATCTCGCTGGCGCTGACCGGTGTGGCCGCTGCGGCTGGCGGCACCACCAGGCCCGCTTGCACCAGCACGGCCAACACCAGGCCCGCCAGCAGCCTGCGCGTTGGCAAGTGGCCTGTGTGCAAGCCTGCGTTCAAGCGCACCGCACACGGCAAGGCTTGCCAAGCCAGGCGCCGGCATGCAGGGTGGGGAGGCTGGTGGAGAACCAAGGATCGACTGGTGCAAAGAGGGTTGGCAGGTGGTGCAGGGCACGGCGGGCAGGGTGCTGCACAGCGTGGCGTGCAGGCTGCAAGCCAGGGTGCTGGCGGCTGACCCGCCGCTATACTGATTTGATTGTATCGACGCCAGGTTGGCCGGCCGGATCCCCGGCCACGCCGCCTTGTCGGCCCCCTGCGGGCCGTTGATCGACACCCAGCAACCCTCTGTGTTCCGGCGGCCGCCAGGCGGCCGATTTCCGCATCGGCCAATGACCCTGCGCTTGTTCAATTCGCTGACCCGCCGTCTCGAGACCTTCACTCCCTTGGTGCCCGGGCAGGTGCGCATGTATGTGTGCGGCATGACGATCTACGACCTGTGCCACATGGGCCATGCGCGCATGATGATGGCGTTCGACGTGGTGGCGCGCTGGCTGGCCGCCAGCGGCTATGCAGTGACCTATGTGCGCAACATCACCGACATCGAGGACAAGATCATCAAGCGCGCGCTGGAGCGCGGCATCAGCATCCGCGCCCTGACCGACGAGATGATCGCCGCGATGCGCGAAGACCTGGCCGCCATCGGCACCCTGGCGCCCACCCATGAGCCGCGCGCCACCGATTACGTGCCGCAGATGCTGGCGATGATCCGCACGCTGGAAGACAAAGGCCTGGCCTACCGGGCCGAAGGCGGCGATGTCAACTTCGCGGTGCGCAAGTTTGCCGGCTACGGCAAGCTGTCGGGCAAGAGCGTCGACGACCTGCGTGCCGGTGAGCGTGTGGCCGTGGGCGACGACAAGCGCGACCCGCTGGACTTCGTGCTGTGGAAAGCCGCCAAGCCCGACGAGCCCGAGGACGCCAAATACGGTGGCGACTACGGCCCCGGCCGGCCGGGCTGGCACATCGAATGCTCGGCCATGGGCTGCGCCTTGCTCGGCGAGCGCTTCGACATCCACGGCGGTGGGCAAGACCTGCAGTTTCCGCACCACGAGAACGAGATCGCGCAGAGCGAAGGCGCCTTCGGCCACCAGCATGTCAATGTCTGGCTGCACAACGGCTTTCTCAATGTCGACAACGAGAAGATGTCCAAGAGCCTGGGCAACTTCTTCACCATCCGCGATGTGCTGCAGAAGTTCGACGGCGAGACGCTGCGCTTCTTCTTTCTGCGCACCCACTACCGCAGCCCGTTCAATTTCAGCGACCAGGGGCTGGACGATGCCCGCACCGCGCTTGCGCCGGCTGTACACCGCGCTGGACGGCGTCGAGCCTGCCGGCCGCAACGTCGCCATCGACTGGGCGCAGCCGCAAGCCGCAGCGTTCAAGACGGCGATGGACGACGACTTCAACACCCCCGGCTGCGCTGGCCGTGCTGTTTGAACTGGCCAATGACTGCAACCGCAGTCGGTCGGCCGACACCGCCGCACTGCTGCGCGCACTGGCCGGCACGCTGGGTGTGCTGCAGCAGGCACCGCGCGTCTTTCTGCAGGCCGCGCTGGTGGGCGGCGGGCTGGATGCAGCCAGCATTGAGCACATGCATTGCGGCGCGGGCAGCGGCCAAGGCGGCCAAGAATTTTGCCGAGGCCGACCGCATCCGCCAGCAGTTGGCAGCCCAGGGTGTGGCGCTGAAGGATTCGGCCGCCGGCACCACCTGGGTGCGGGCCTGACGGTGCCCAAGCGCGCTGCCCCGGGCCAGGTGCCCGACGCGTCTGCTGCGGCGGCTGGTGTTGCGGCTGGTGTTGCGGACACCGGCCCGGGCGTTGGCCCAGCCATCGATGCCGGCGCCGCAGTGTCCGGGTCATCAGAGCCGGCTGTGCACACCATCACCCCGGCCTACTGGGACGAGGCCTGCCGCCACCTGGCCAAGCGCGACCGGGTGATGAAGAAGCTGATCCCGAAATTCGGCGAGGCGCGGCTGCAAAGCCGGGGCGACGCCTTCACCACCCTGGCCCGCTCCATCGTCGGCCAGCAGATCAGTGTGAAGGCCGCACAGTCGGTGTGGAACCGCTTCACCGCAGCGGTGGGCGGGCTGACCAGCCGGCTGGAACCCGCCGCAGTGCTGGTGTTGGACCTGCCCACCCTGCGCGGTGCCGGCCTGTCGGTGCGCAAGGCCGAATACCTGGGCGATCTGGCCCGGCACTTCGAGTCGGGCGCCCTGCATGTGCCGCAATGGCATCAGATGGACGACGAGGCCATCATCGAAGAATTGATCGCCATCCGCGGCATCGGCCGCTGGACGGCCGAGATGTTCCTGATCTTCCACCTGATGCGGCCCAATGTGCTGCCCCTGGACGACCTGGGCCTGATCAAGGGCATCAGCCTGGGCTATTTCAGTGGCGAGCCGGTGAGCCGCGCCGAAGCGCGCGAGGTCGGCGAAGCCTGGGCGCCCTACCGATCTGTCGCCACCTGGTATGTCTGGCGGAGCCTGGACCCACTGCCGGTAGACTACTGACCTGGCGGGCGCCGTTTGGCCTGCCGCCGTTCAACTACCCGTCTGGTGCATGAGCAAACGACACTTCCTCGATTTCGAGCATCCGATCGCCGAACTCGAGACCAAGATCGAAGAGCTGCGCTTCGTGCAGAGTGAGTCAGCGGTCGACATCTCCGAAGAGATCGGCCGGCTCGACAAGAAAAGCCTGCAGCTGGCCAAGGACATCTACAGCAACTTGACGCCCTGGCAGGTGACGCAGATCGCGCGCCATCCGCAGCGGCCGTACACGCTGGACTACGTCAGTGAAATCTTCACCGACTGGCAGGAACTGCATGGCGACCGCAGCTTCGCCGACGACAACTCCATCGTCGGTGGCTTGGCGCGCTTCAACGGCCAGGCCTGCATGGTGATCGGCCACCAGAAGGGGCGCGACACCAAAGAGCGTGGTCTGCGCAACTTCGGCATGAGCCGGCCCGAGGGCTACCGCAAGGCCCTGCGCCTGATGAAGCTGGCCGAAAAGTTCGGCCTGCCGGTGTTCACCTTCGTCGACACACCCGGTGCCTACCCCGGCATCGGTGCCGAAGAGCGTGGCCAGAGCGAAGCCATCGGCCGCAACATCTTCGAGATGGCGCAACTGGAAGTGCCGATCATCGTCACCATCATCGGTGAGGGTGGGTCGGGCGGCGCGCTGGCCATCAGCGTGGGTGACCAGGTGCTGATGCTGCAGTTCAGCGTCTATTCGGTGATCTCGCCCGAGGGCTGCGCCTCCATTCTGTGGAAGACCAGCGAGCGCGCCAGCGACGCCGCCGAGGCCCTGGGCATCACCGCCCACCGCCTGAAGGCGCTGGGCATGATCGACAAGGTGGTCAGCGAACCGGTGGGCGGTGCCCACCGCGATACGCGGCAAATGGCCTCGCAGCTCAAGCGCGCGCTGGTCGACGCGCTGCGCCAGGTCAGTGACCTCAAGCCCAAGGACTTGCTGAACCGGCGCTATGACCGGCTGCAGGCCTACGGCCGCTTTGCCGACACCAAGGACCGCTGAACCTCCAGCGGCTGCCGGCACCACCGTGGCGGTGGCCTACAGCGGCGGACGCGATTCACTGGCGCTGCTGCACGCCACCTGCCGCGCGGCCCAGGGCCTGGGCCTGCAGGTGGCCGCCCTGCACATCCACCACGGCCTGCTGCCTGAAGCCGACGCCTGGCTGCAGCGGGCACAACGCCTGTGCGCCCGCTGGCGCCGCCGGGCTGGCCGCTGACGCTGCACTGGGCCAGGTTGAGCGGCCAGCCCGCACCGGGTGACAGCCTGGAAGCCTGGGCCCGCAGCTGGCCGCCATGCCGCCTTGGCCTTGCTGGCGCAGCAAGCGGGGGCCAGCCTGCTGCTGCTGGCCCACCACCGCCGCGACCAGGCCGAAACCTTCATCTTGCAGGCCCTGCGCGGCGGCGCACCGGCCGGGCTGTCGGCCATGCCGCGGCTGCGCACCCGCGCCGGTCTGGTCTGGGCCCGGCCCTGGCTGGACCAGCCCCGGCCCGCGATCGAAGCCTACCTGCGCCGCCACCGCCTGCAGCCTGTCGATGACCCGTCGAATGCCGATGTGCGGCTGGCCCGCAACCGCCTGCGGCTGCAGGTGTGGCCGGCGTTGGCAGCGGCCTTCGGCCATGCCGAGACCAGCCTGGCTGCAGCGGCGGTGCGGTCGCAGGAAGCGCGCGCTGCGCTGGACGAACTGGCAGCGCAGGATCTGGCGCCGCTGGTGGATGCAGATGGCCGCCTGGCGGTGGCGGGCTGGCGTTGCCTGTCGCCTGCCCGCCAGGCCAATGCCGTGCGGGCCTGGTGGGCCGCGCAGGCTGGCCACAGCGCACCGCAGGCGCTGGTCACCCGGCTGCTGGCCGAGGTGCGCCCCAAGGGTGTGGCGCGCTGGCCGGCCGGCGGCGGCTGGGTGTGCAGCATGGCGGGCGGGCAGCTGCGCGTGCGCAAGCCTGCAGACCCTGCCGGGCGCACGGGCTAAAATCAGAGGCTGCGCACCGAGGCCGCGCCACGCCTGAGACGCGCCGAGACCCCCGTCTTGGCCGACCAGGCCCCGATGGAGCCCGTTTCCACCACAACCATGGCATTGATCGTTCACAAGTACGGCGGCACGTCGATGGGTTCACCCGAACGCATCCGCAACGTCGCCAAGCGGGTGGCCAAATGGGCCCGTGCCGGCCACCAGCTGGTGGTCGTTCCTTCCGCGATGAGCGGCGAGACCAACCGCCTGCTGGGCCTGGCCAAGGAATTGCAGCCCGCCCAGCTGGACGCCGCCGCGATGCGCGAGCTCGATGCCATCGCCGCCACTGGCGAGCAGGTCAGCGTGGGCTTGCTGGCGCTGGCGCTGCAGGCTGAAGGCCAGCCGGCGGTCAGCTACGGCGGCTGGCAGGTGCCGATCCGGACCGACAGCACCTACACCAAGGCCCGCATCGAGGCGATCGACGACACCCGGGTGCGTGCCGACCTGGCCGCTGGCCGGGTGGTGATCATCACCGGCTTCCAGGGCGTCGACGCCGGCGGCAATGTCACCACCCTGGGCCGCGGCGGCAGCGACACCTCGGCCGTGGCCGTGGCGGCGGCCATGGGCGCCCATGAATGCCTGATCTACACCGATGTGGACGGTGTCTACACCACCGACCCGCGGGTGGTGCCCGAGGCCCGGCGCATGCACACCATCAGCTTTGAAGAAATGCTGGAAATGGCCAGCCTGGGCAGCAAGGTGCTGCAGATCCGCTCGGTGGAATTTGCCGGCAAGTACCGCGTGCCGCTGCGTGTGCTGTCGAGCTTCACGCCCTGGGACATCGACATCGACGAGGAATCCCGCTCCGGCACCCTGATCACTTTCGAGGAAGACGAAAAAATGGAACAAGCTGTCGTCTCAGGCATCGCCTTCAACCGCGACGAAGCCAAGTTCACCGTGGTCGGCGTGCCCGACACCCCGGGCATTGCCTACAAGATCCTGGGCGCGGTGGCAGAGGCCAACATCGATGTGGATGTGATCGTGCAGAACGTGTCGCACGACGGCCGCACCGACTTCAGCTTCACGGTGCACCGCAGTGATTTCCAGCGCACCCATGACTTGCTGAAGAACACCGTGCTGCCGGCCACCGGCGCTGCGCAATTCACTGCCGATGCCCGCATCTGCAAGGTGTCGATCGTCGGCATCGGCATGAAAAGCCACGTGGGCGTGGCCAGCAGCATGTTCCGCACCTTGGCCGAAGAGGGCATCAACATCCAGATGATCACCACCAGCGAGATCAAGACCTCGGTGGTGCTGGACGAGAAGTACATGGAGCTGGCCGTGCGCGCGCTGCACAAGGCCTTTGGCCTGGACGCGCCCGAGAGCCTGGCGGCATCGGATGGCATGAACAAGCCTTGAATTCCTGCCCTGGCCTGCAAATACAGGCCAGGAGCTGGGCTAGAATGTTGGTCTTGCCCCGGAGTCGTGACCGAGTGGCCGAAGGTGCTCCCCTGCTAAGGGAGTATGGGGCTTAAAACTCCATCGAGGGTTCGAATCCCTCCGACTCCGCCATCTGGCCTGCAGCCTGCAGACCATGTGGTTGCAAGAAAGCCTGAGCCCCGCCCTACGGGGCTTTGTGCTTTCTGGGCCTGGACTGGCCTGGCCTTGCTGTGCCTTGCCGGCCGCGATCAATAGTGTGGCGGCAGGTCGTCGCGCAGGCTGCGAAACGGCCGGGGCGCGTCGGCGTCGGGCCGCTGGTCGTGCAGCCGCGACAGTTCACGCAGCAGGGCGTCGATCTGCTGCTGTTGGCGCACCACCACCGCATTCAGCTGGTCCAGCGCGTCCTCGTGGAAGCTGGCCTTGATTTCCAGGTCGGTGAGGCGTTGTTCCAGGGCGGGCATGGCAGGTGGAAATTGAAATTTGGCAGGCAGCAAGTGCAAGCCAGCATGGTAGCGCTGGCGTCCAGATCGCCGGGCTTGGCATGTGCGCCCCGGTCGGCCGCGTGGCGTGTGCGACCATGTGCGCATGCAACACAAGCCCTTGCCTGTCGACGTGATTCTGTTTGGCGCCACCGGCTTCACGGGCCGGCTGGTGGCCGAGGTGCTGCAGGCCCGGGCGGCCGCTGGCGCCGGCTTTCAGTGGGCGCTGGCAGGCCGCAGTGCCGACCGTCTGGCGGCGGTGCGCCAGGCCATCGGCGCCCCCGCGTCGCTGCCTGTGCTGACGGCCGACGCCACAGATGTGGCCGGCATGGCCGCGCTGGTGCGCCAGGCGCGGCTGGTGATCAGCACCGTGGGCCCGTACAGCCGCCATGGCACGGCCCTGGCCAGCGCCTGCGCCGATGCCGGCACCGACTATGTCGACCTGTGCGGCGAGCCGCTGTGGATGGCGCAGATGATTCGGCAGTTGCAGGCGCCTGCGGCAGCCAGCGGCGCCCGCATCGTGTTCTCTTGCGGTTTTGATTCGGTGCCGTTTGACCTGGGGGTGCTTTTTTTGCAGACCGAGGCGCTGCGCCGCTATGGTCAGCCGCTGCAACGGGTGCAGGGCAGGGTGCTGCGCATGCGCGGTGGCCTGTCCGGTGGCACGGCCGCCAGCCTGCTGGCCACGCTGGATGCCACCGACGGTGATGCGGCGGCCACCCGTTTATTGGCCGACCCTTTCGCGCTGACGCCGGGTTTCGACGGGCCCTTGCAGCCCGACGGCCTCTCCGCCCGGCAAGACCAGCCCGGCGAGGCCTGGAGCGGCCCGTTCATCATGGCCACCATCAACACCAAGAACGTGCACCGCAGCAATGCGCTGCGCGGCCACCCCTGGGGCCGCGATTTTGCTTATGACGAACGCCTGGTCACTGGCCGGGGGCTGGCCGGGCGGGCTGCGGCTGAATTGCTGGCCGGGGGCACCCGGCTGCAGAACCTGGCGCTCAATTGGCGGCCGAGCCGGGCGCTGCTGGGCCGCCTGGCCTTGCCACAGCCCGGCCAGGGGCCCAGCCAGCGCCAGCGCGAGGCTGGCAGCTTCGACTTGCGCTTCACCGGCCAGACGCTGGACGGCCGCAGCCTGGCGGCCACGGTGCATGGCGACCGGGACCCGGGCTATGGCTGCACCTCGCGCATGCTGGCCGAGGCCGCACTCTGCCTGCTGCAGGATGTGCCGCGCCAGGCCACGCCCGGTGGTGTGTGGACACCGGGTGCGGCCATGGGGCTGGCGCTGTTGCGTCGCCTGCAAGACCACGCCGGTCTGCGCTTCGACTTGGTGGATTGAGATGGCCAAGCCCGTGCCGCGGCTCAACGCCGACGAGATTGAACGCATCATCGCCACCGCCTGGGATGACAAGCCGCCCTATGACAAGGTGCTGCGCCTGCATGGCCTGAACCCCGGCCAGGTGGTGCAGCTGCTCAAGCGTGAATTGACCCCCAACGCCTACAAGGTGTGGGTGGCCCGCAGCCGCGGCAAGCCCGGGCGCTGACCAGCAGCCAGTGCCGCCTTGAACCAGCCCGGCCGCTTGCCGAAGCCGCTCCATTGGTGGCCAGCAGCATCCTGCATCGTTCTGGGTCTCGGGTGGTCACCTGGTGCGCATTGGCTCGGGCATGGCCGGCTGCCTGCCGGTCTGTGGCCCACTCGCCAATGGCGCATGCCAGGCCGGCCGGCCACATCCAAAGCGCTGAAAAACCGCTGAAAGCGCGTGCTCCGCTGACTGCCCGACGCAGGCCAACCCGGACGGCAGGTAGCGCTACAGTGGCCGGATGAATACACGCATCGTGCTGGCCAAGCGGCCAACGGCTTGGGTTGACGCCAGCTGCTTCGCCTTTGAAGAAACGCCCGAGCCCGAGATCGGTGCTGAAGACGTGCTGCTGCAGGCGGTCTACTTGTCGCTGGACCCCTATCTGCGTGGCCGCATGAACGCCGGTCCGTCGTATGCGCCGGGGTTTGTGCTGGGCCAGCCCATCGTGTCGCGGGTGGTGGCGCGGGTGATCGCCTCGCGCAACGCCCGCTTCGCGGTTGGTGACTGCGTCTGGGGCTTTCTCGATTGGGCCGAGCGGGTGCGGGTGCCGCGCGGTGAAGGCCTGCACAAGATCGACCCGGCCCTGGGCCGCATCAGCCACGCGGTGTCGGTGCTGGGCATGCCCGGCCTGACCGCCTGGGTGGGGGCCATCCAGATTGGCCAGCCGGTGCCGGGTGACACGGTGTATGTCTCGTCAGCGGCCGGTGCGGTGGGCCAGTTGGCAGCACAGTTTGCCAAGCGGGCGGGTGCGCGGGTGGTGGGCTCGGTGGGCAGCGAGGCCAAGCGGGCCCATTTGCTGGCCCGCGGTGGTTTTGATGCCGTCTTCAACTACAAGACCACGCCGCCCGACGAGGCCCTGCACAGCCTGTGCCCGCAGGGCATCGACGTCTACTTCGACAACGTTGGCGGCAGCACGCTGGAGGCGGCGCTGCGGCATGCCAATGTGGCGGCGCGCTTTCCGATCTGCGGCATGATTTCAGCCTACAACACCGAGGGCGACGCCGGCGTGCGCGGCCTGCAGGCGGTGCTGAGCAAGCGCATCACGATGACCGGCTTCATCATCTACGACCATGTGCACCAGCTGCCGGCCTACCAGGCGCGGGTGGCACCTTGGCTGCGCAGCGGCGAGATCTGGTTCGACGAGGACATCGTGCAGGGCATGGACCAGGCGCCGGCTGCGCTGGTCGGCCTGTTCCAGGGCGCGGCCATCGGCAAGCGCCTGGTGCAGGTGGCGCCGGAGTAGGCGCCCGCCGCTCAGTCGCGGAAGCTGCTGGGGGCGCCAGGCTCCAGGCGCTTGAGGAAGCCCAGCCACTCGCGGGCGTTGGGGTCGGGCTGGCCGGGCAGGCGCTTGTTGCTGCCGCTCTCGTACTGCAGCGCGGTGCGCTCGGCCACCTCATGCGGCACCGGGTGCACCGGTTGCCCGCTGGCCTGGATGGCCAACTGCACCTTGCAGGCACGCTCCAGGTTGTGCATCAGGATGAAGGCCTCGGCCACGGTGCGGCCCAGCGTCACCAGGCCGTGGTTGCGCAGGATCAGCGACCGGGCGGTGGGCCCCAGGTCGGTGACGAGGCGGTCGCGCTCGGCCAAATCCAGCGCAATGCCTTCAAACGCGTGGTAGGCCACCCGGTTGTAGAACTGCAGTGACCACTGGTTGCAGGGCTGCAGGCCAGCAGCCAGCGACGACACCGCCACGCCGGCCACGGTGTGGGTGTGCAGCACGCAGGCAGCGTCGTGGCGGGCAGCATGCACTGCGCTGTGGATGGTGAACCCCGCCGGGTTCACATCGTGTGGCGACTGGCCGACGATGCGCCCGTCCATGTCGATCTTCACCAGCGACGAGGCCGTGATGTCGCGGAACAGCCAGCCGTAGGGATTGATCAAGAACTGGTCGTGCCGGCCCGGCACCCGCGCCGAGATGTGGGTGTAGATGCTGTCGTCCATGCCGCACAGCGCGACCAGACGGTAGGCCGCGGCCAGGTCGACGCGCACCTGGTGCTCGGCATCGGACACATCACTGGGGCTGGCGGTGCTGGCTTGGGTGGTCATGGTGCGGGGCTCCTGGTCAGGCGGTTGAATGCTCAGGCAGACTGGTCTTGGCGTGCCCGCACCGCTGGGCGCAGGTCTTTGCCGACGTAAGGCTTCAGGGCGCTGATGCCTTCTTTGACGGTGAATCCATTGACCGCCAGTTTGCGCGCAAAGCCATCGGCCAGCACCTTGAGTTCTTCCACCCGGCGCTCGGCGATGGCGGCGTCCGTCTGGGCCAGCAGGCGCTGCAGGTCGGCCATGGCCAGGCCGTCGAGGGTGGTGGGGGCGTTCAGGTCAGGCATCGGCACTCGGTTTGAAAATGGAGGTTGCAGAACGCAAAAGGGCCTGGCGTCAACGCCAAGCCCTCTCTTGTTTGTTGCTTTTCTGGTGCCGGTGACCGGAATCGAACTGGTGACCTTCGCATTACGAATGCGCTGCTCTACCAACTGAGCTACACCGGCTGTGTAGCCCATGAGTATAGCCTGCGCCAGACAGGCCGGGCATCAGTTGCGTGCGGCGTCCGTGACAGACTGGTGCAGCGCGGTCACCCGCTGCACTTCGTTTTTCGAACCCAGCACCACGCTCACCCGCTCATGCAGCTTGGTCGGCAGGATGTCGAGGATGCGCTGGTGGCCATTGGTGGCCATGCCGCCGGCTTGCTCCACCAGAAAGGCCATCGGGTTGGCCTCGTACATCAGGCGCAGCTTGCCCGGCTTGTCAGGCTCACGCTGGTCCCAGGGGTACAGAAAGACACCACCGCGCGACAGGATGCGGTGCACATCGGCCACCATGCTGGCCACCCAGCGCATGTTGAAGTCCTTGCCGCGCGGGCCTTCCTTGCCGGCCAGGCAATCGTCGATGTACTGGCGCACCGGTGGCGCCCAATGGCGCATGTTCGACATGTTGATCGCGAACTCTTTGGTGTCGGCCGGGATGCTGACCTCGTTTTCGGTCAGCACCCAGCTGCCGGTCTCGCGGTCCAGCGTGAACATGGCCACGCCCTGGCCGACCGTGAGCACCAGCGTGGTCTGCGGGCCGTAGACGCAGTAGCCGGCCGCGGCCTGCTGCTTGCCCGGCTGCAGAAAGTCTTCTTCGCTGACGCCGCGGGTGTTGGTCACCTTGCGCAGCACACTGAAGATGGTGCCGATCGACACGTTCACGTCGATGTTGCTGCTGCCGTCCAGCGGGTCGAACAGCAGCAGGTATTCGCCCTGCGGGTAGCGGTTGGGCACCACGTGGATGGTGTCCATCTCCTCGCTGGCCATGGCCGCCAGGTGGCCGCCCCATTCATTGGCCTCGATCAGCACCTCGTTGCTGATCACGTCGAGCTTCTTCTGGATCTCGCCCTGCACGTTTTCGGTGTCGGCCGAGCCCAGCACCTCACCGAGCGCGCCCTTGTTGACCGCGATGGCGATGCGCTTGCAGGCGCGCGCAACGATCTCGATCAACAGCCGCAGCTGCGCCGGGATGTGGCCGTGCTCGCGCTGTTGTTCGACCAGGTACTGGGTGAGGCTGATGCGTTTCATGGCGGTGGCGGTGCTGATGATCAGGAATCAAGGGCCTTGGTGACGATCTCGCGCACATCGTCGCTGATGCGTGCTGTGGCGGCCACGCGGGCCACGGCCTCGCGGGCGGCGCTGCGCCAGGGTTCTGCCAGGGCGCTCCAGCGGTCCATGGCCCGGGCCAGGCGGGCCGCCAGCTGCGGGTTGAGGGCGTCGAGCTCCAGCACCCGGTCGGCCCAGAACACATAGCCGGCCGCGTCGCTGCGGTGGAAGGCAGCCGGGTTGTCGCGGCAGAAGCCGCTGAGCAGGGCGCGGGCGCGGTTCGGGTTCTTCAGCGAAAAATCGCGGTGCTGCATCAGCGACTTGACCCGCTGCAGGCCACCGCCTGCGGGCTCATTGGCGCTGGCCTGCAGGCTGAACCACTTGTCGATGACCAGGTCGTCGCCGGCAAACAGCGCATGGAAGCGTGCCAGGGCGGCGTCGGCCAGCGGCGACCGTGCATCCACCAGGGCCACCAGGGCGCCAAAACGGTCGGTCATGTTGCCGGCGTCCTTGAAGCGCTGGAAAGCGCGCCCGGGCCAGACCGCATCGCCGGTGGCCACCGCGTCCAGCACCAGCAGGCGCAGGGCATGGTTGGCCAGGGCGCGCTTGCCGGCCTGGGCCGCACTGGGCTGGTAGCCTTCGCGCACCTGGTGGGCCTCGAAGGCCCAGATCCAGTCGTCGCGCAGGGCGGCGGCGATCTGCGCGCGCATCTGCTCGCGCAGCCGGTGGATGCGCTGCGGGTTGATGTTGCTGCCGACGCATTCGGCCACATAGGCTTCACTGGGCAGCAGCAGCACCAGGTCCTTGAATGCCGGGTCCAACGCCGGGTCACGCAAGCATGCGGCGCAGCGCTTCGACGTAGGCGGTGTCCAGCGGGGGCAGGTCGGCACCCCCGGGACGGCCGGGTTCTCGGGCAGCGCTGCCATCAGCCGGCCCAGTGACAGGCGCTGGCCGGCCTCCCAGCGGTTGAAGGCGTCGGCGTCATGCTGCAGCAGCACCAGCAGCGCAGCGTCGTCCAGGCCGTCGTCGAGCATGACCGGCGCTGAAAAACCGCGCAGCAGCGACGGCACCGGCGCCGTCTCGACATTGACGAAAGTGAAGCTCTGCTCGGCCTCGGTCAGCACCAGCACCCGCTCGCTGCCCGTGGCCTGTGCTTCGCCGTCCAACTGCAGCGGCAGGGCGCGGCCGTCGTCGGCGGCCACCAGGCCCATCAGCACCGGCACCAGGCAGGGCTGCTTCTGCGCTTGGCCGGCCGACGGCGCGGCGCTCTGGCGCAGCGTCAGGGTGTAACTGTGGGCGGCCGCGTCATAGACACCACGTGCCTGCAGCGCCGGCGTGCCGGCCTGGGCATACCACTGCTTGAAGGCCGGCAGGTGGCTGGCCAGGGCGCTGCCCGGGTTGGCATCGGCAATGGCCTGGGCAAAGTCATCACAGGTGACGGCCTGGCCGTCGTGGCGCTGGAAGTACAGGTCCATGCCGGCCCGGAAGCCCGCGCGCCCCACCAGCGTGGCCATCATGCGCACCACCTCGGCCCCTTTTTCGTAGACCGTGGCGGTGTAGAAGTTGTTGATCTCGCTGTAGCTGTCGGGCCGCACCGGGTGGGCCATGGGGCCGGCGTCTTCCGGGAACTGCGTGGCGCGCAGGCCGCGCACCGCGTCGATGCGCAGCACCGCCCGGGCCGACGCCGAGCCGGCCATGTCCATCGAGAATTCCTGGTCGCGGTAGACGGTCAGGCCTTCTTTCAGGCTCAGCTGGAACCAGTCGCGGCAGGTGATGCGGTTGCCGGTCCAGTTGTGGAAGTACTCATGCGCCACCACGCTCTCGATGCCGGCAAAGTCGTCGTCGGTGGCGGTGGCGGGGCTGGCCAGCACGTACTTGGTGTTGAAGATGTTCAGGCCCTTGTTCTCCATCGCGCCCATGTTGAAGTCGCCGACGGCGACGACCATGAAGCGCTCCAGATCCAGCGGCAGGCCGAAGCGGGCTTCGTCCCAGGCCACGCTGGCGACCAGCGAGTTCATCGCATGCTCGGTCTTGTCCAGGTCACCGCGGCGCACATGCACCTGCAGCAGGTGCTCCTTGCCATTGCGGGCGGTGATGCGCTGCTCGCGGCACACCAGGTCGGCCGCGACCAGGGCGAACAGGTAGCTGGGCTTGGGGAAGGGGTCGTGCCACTTGGCCATGTGGCGGCCGTTGGGCAGGTCGGCCTGCGCCAGCAGGTTGCCGTTGCTCAGCAGCACCGGGTACTTGGCCTTGTCGGCGCGCAGCACCACGGTGTAGACGGCCATCACGTCGGGCCGGTCCAGGAAATAGGTGATGCGGCGGAAGCCTTCGGCCTCGCACTGGGTGAACAAGCCGCCGCCGCTGGTGTACAGGCCCGACAGCTGGGTGTTCTTGTCGGGCGCGCAGGTGTTGCGGATCTCCAGCGTGAAGCTGGGCTTGTCGGGCGGGTTGTCGATCACCAGAAAGCCGTCCTCCTGGCGGAAGCTGACGCTCTCGCCATCGGCCAGGCAGCGCAGCAGCACCAGGCCGTCGCCATGCAGCTTCAAGGGCTGGCCGGGCGCGGCATCGGCGTGGCGCTCGATCAACAGCTTGCTGGCGACGATGGTCTTGGCCGCATCCAGGTCGAAGTTGAGCTCGGCGCTGCGGATCCAGTAGGCCGGCGCGGCATAGTCTTCGCGGCGGATCACGGTGGCGGGGCCTTCACGCATGGCGGTGGCTTCCAATCAAGGAGAGGGTGGAGCCCGGCGCACACGGCATGCCGGGCCAGAAATCAGCGGCCGCTGTTCACGGCCGGGGGTTCACAGGCCGGCTTTCAGGCTGGCCTCGATGAAGGCGTCCAGGTCGCCGTCCAGCACTTTCTGGGTGGCCGAGATCTCGACATTGGTGCGCAAGTCCTTGATGCGGCTGTTGTCCAGCACATAGCTGCGGATCTGGTGGCCCCAGCCCACGTCGGTCTTGGTGTCCTCCAGTTTCTGCTGCTCTTCCATGCGCTTGCGCATCTCATGGTCGTACAGCCGGCTGCGCAGGCGCTTCCAGGCGACGTCGCGGTTGCTGTGCTGGCTGCGGCCGTCCTGGCACTGCACCACGATGCCGGTGGGCAGGTGGGTCAGCCGCACGGCCGAGTCGGTCTTGTTGATGTGCTGGCCGCCGGCGCCGCTGGCGCGGAAGGTGTCCACCCGCACGTCGGACGGGTTGATGTCGATCTCGATCGAGTCATCGACCTCGGGGTAGACGAACAGCGAGGCAAAGCTGGTGTGGCGCCCGCCCGATGAGTCAAACGGGCTCTTGCGCACCAGGCGGTGCACGCCGGTTTCGGTGCGCAGGTGGCCGAAGGCGTAGTCGCCCTCGATCTTGATGGTGGCGCTCTTGATGCCGGCCACGTCGCCCGGGGTCTCGTCTTCCAGCGTGGCCGTGAAGCCCTTGCGCTCGGCGTACTTCAGGTACTGGCGCAGCAGCATGCCGGCCCAGTCGCAGGCCTCGGTGCCGCCGGCGCCGGCCTGGATGTCGACAAAGCAGTTCAGCGGGTCGGCCGGGTTGCTGAACATGCGGCGGAACTCCAGGCCTGCTCGACGGTCTTGCGCAACTCGGCGGCGTCGGCTTCGATGGCGGCCAGGTCGTCGAACGCCTCGTCGGCCTTGCTCATTTCGTAGAGCTCGGCGTTGTCGTCGAGGTTGCTCTTCAGGTGGTCGATGGTGCCGACCACGTCTTCGAGCGACTTTTTCTCGCGGCCCAGCTCCTGCGCGCGCTTGGGTTCGTTCCAGACGCTGGGGTTCTCCAGCGCCGCATTGACTTCATTCAGTCGCAGGGATTTGCGATCGTAGTCAAAGATACCCCCGGAGCTGCTCGGTGCGGGCGCTCAGGTCGGCGAGCAGCGTGCCGATGGCGTTGACTTGTTCGATGTCCATGGGATGGTCTTCGGGCGATTTATACGGGCTTTGATTCTCGCATGGGGGTGCCGGGCGGCGGCGGCATCCGGGTTGCGCCCGGGTGGCGCTGGCCATGGGCGTCGTTAGCATCGCTACTGCCATGTCCCGCAGCCCTTCAGACCACAGCGCCTACTGGCGCAGCACCCTGCGCCTGAGCGCAGGATTGCTGGTCCTGTGGCTGCTGGTCACCCTGGGGGTGTGCCTGTTCGGCCCGGCACTGATGTTCGACTTCTTCGGCTGGCCGTTTGGATTCTGGGCCACCGCCCAGGGTGCGCTGCTGGTGTTCTGCGCCATCGTCTGGGTCTATGCCCTGGCGATGGACAGGCTGGATGCGGCGCACGGCCTGCCGGCTGGCGACTGACCGGCCTGCCCCGCGGTGGCGGGCCAGCCGGGATCAGGGCATGCCCACGGCCAGTGGAATGTCCACGGTCTGGCCGCGCACCTGCACCCGCACCCGCGCCAGCAGCGTCTGGCCGGCGGCAAACACGCCAGCTTCGCCCGCGTCCACCGACAAGCGCAGGCGGTAGGTCGGCAGGCCCAGGCTCATCAGCCGGCCCAGGCTGCCGTACAGGGGGATCAGTTGCTCGACCGTGTCGGCGTAGAGCATGGCACCACCACCGGCCGTGGCCAGCTGGCTGAGCGCCTCCACATCGATGTTGCCGCTGAGCCCGATGGTGAACAGGCGCACGCCGTCGGTGCGGGCGGCGTCAATCACCTGCTGGCGGCGCTGGGCGCAGGCCACGGCGCTGCCGCAATAGCTGTCGGCGCCGTCGGTGAACACCACCATGGCGCGCGCCAGGTCGGGCCGCAACGCGGCATCGGCCACCAGCCGGGTGCGCATGGCGTCAATGGCGTCGTACAACGGTGTCTGCCCGCCGCTTTGGCTGGCCAATGCATCCAAAGGCGCAAAAAATTGCGGCGCGGCTGCCGCACTCGCCACGGTGCCCAGCAGGGTCAGCGGCTGCTGCGGCAGCCGGGCGCCGGTGCCGTCGGCAAAGGCGCCGATCAAGGCCTGGTCGGCTGGTGCCAGCGTGCTGACCAAGGCCTTGGCGGCATACAGCCTGGCGTTTTGCCGGTCGCTGTTGGCGATGCTGCCGCTCTGGTCGATCAGCAGACCCACGCTGTGGGGCACCACCGGCTGGGCGGCCACCAACTGCAGGCCGGTGGCGCCGCCGCTGGCCACGTAGGCATGGTCGGCTGTGGCATTGCGCAGGCAGTCCGTCCCCGGGGTGGTGGCATCGGGCTGGCAGGCCAGCAATTGGAAGTCTGCTGCGGTGAGCCCGTCCACCGGCTGGGCATCGGCGCTAACCACCACCAGTTCGACCTCGAAGTCCAGCGTGCGGCCGTCGGCCGAGCGCACAGCTGCCGCGCCGCTGCGGGTGGCCAGCGATCCGCCCGCCGGCGCTGTGCTGCGCTGCAAGGTGACGGCCACGGTGGTGATGCCGTCCAGCCCCAGCACAGCTTGTGTGACCAACGGGTCGAAGGTGGGCAGGCTGACGCTCAGGCTGACCGAGCCCGGCAGCGCCACCACCAGGGCCGAGCCATTCGCATCCGTGGTGACGGCCGCGCTGTTGGCCGTGGCCTGTTGGATGGTGGCGCCCGCCACGGGCGCACCAAAGGCATCGCGCACCACCACCTGCGCGGCGCCGAGCTGGCTTGCCGCCGGGCCGGCACCGCCACCGCCGCCGCAGCCGGCAGCCAGTGCGGTGGTGGCCGCCAGTGCTGCCAGACCCCGCCATCGACCCGGACGTGTTCTTGCTTTTCTTGTGTGCATGCTGGATCCCGAAAATCCGGCACCTGCGGTCGCCGCCCGACGGGCGGCAAGACCTGCGGGTGCCAACGGGTCGAGCGTGACGGGCCGGGCGGGCCAGGCGCCTAGGACAGCACCGATGTCGGCGTAGGACGCTGCCGTGTGTCAGCCGGGCAGGTGCCGCCGGCGGTCAGCACTTTCTGTGGGACCGCCACCCCCGGCGGCCAGCACTGACCGGGGGGTTGCCGCCACCGCCGGCGGCCAGCACTGACCGGGGGACCACCGCCACCACCGGCGGCCAGCACTGACCGGGTGGCCACCGCCGCCACCGGCGGCCAGCACTTACCGTGGGACCGCCGCCGCCACCACCGGCGGCCCCAGGGCCCGCAGCACATCCCGCACGTACTGCGCGCGGTCCTTGGGGTCGGCAAACTCGCGCTCGATGCGCAGCTTGTCGTTGCCGGCCAGTTTGACGGCCTTGTTCTTCTGCACCAGGCTGATGATCTTCATCGCGTCGATCGGCGGGTTGGGCCGGAAGGTGATGTGCATCAGCTTGGGGTTGGCGTCGATCTTGGCCACGCCATAGGGCTTGGCCAATACCCGCAGGCGGTGGGTGTCGAACAGGGTCTGGCCCTGGGCCGGCAGCTTGCCGAAACGGTCGGTCATCTCTTCGAGCAAGATGTCCAGGGTCTCGGGCTTGTCGGCAGTGGCCAGGCGCTTGTAGAGGTTCAGCCGCACCTGCACGTCGCCGCAATAGGCGTCGGGCAACAGGGCCGGGGCGTGCAGGTTGATCTCGGTGCTGCCGCCGAACACGCCGGTGGGGCTCAGCAGGTCGGGCTCCTGGCCCAGCTTCAGCGCCCGCACGGCTTCGGCCAGCATGTCGTTGTAGAGCTGGAAGCCCACCTCCATCATGTTGCCGCTCTGGTTTTCGCCCAGCACCTCGCCGGCACCGCGGATCTCCAGGTCGTGCATCGCCAGGTAGAAGCCCGAGCCCAGCTCTTCCATGCTCTGGATCGCGTCCAGCCGCTGCTGCGCCTGCTTGGTCAGGGTCTCGGTGTCGGGCACCAGCAAATAGGCATAGGCCTGGTGGTGGCTGCGGCCCACCCGCCCGCGCAGCTGGTGCAGCTGGGCCAGGCCGAACTTGTCGGCCCGGCTCATGACGATGGTGTTGGCGCTGGGCACGTCGATGCCGGTCTCGATGATGGTCGAGCACAGCAGCAGGTTGTGGCGCTGGGCGATGAAATCGCGCATCACGCTCTCCAGCTCGCGCTCGGGCATCTGGCCATGGGCCACGGCGATGCGGGCCTCGGGCATCAGCGCGGTCAGGCTGGTGCGGCGGGCCTCGATGGTGGCCACGTCGTTGTGCAGGAAGTAGACCTGGCCGCCGCGTTTGAGCTCGCGCAGCACGGCTTCACGGATCACGCTGTTGCCCTCGCTGCGCACAAAGGTCTTGATCGCCAGCCGGCGCTGCGGCGCGGTGGCAATCACGCTCAGGTCGCGCAGGCCTTCCAGCGCCATGCCCAGGGTGCGCGGGATCGGCGTGGCGGTGAGCGTCAGCACATCCACCTCGGCGCGCATGGCCTTGATGGCCTCTTTGTGGCGCACACCGAAGCGGTGTTCCTCGTCGATCACCAGCAGGCCCAGCCGCTTGTACTTGACCTCAGGGCTCAGCAGCTTGTGGGTGCCCACCACGATGTCGACCGTGCCGGCTTCCAGGCCGTCGAGCGCGACCTTCACTTCCTTGGCCGACCGGAAGCGCGACAGCTCGGCAATGCGCACCGGCCAGCGGCTGAAGCGGTCGACCAGGGTCTGGTAATGCTGCTCGGCCAGCAGCGTGGTGGGTGCCAGGATGGCCACCTGCTTGCCGCCGATCACCGCGATGAAGGCCGCGCGCAGCGCCACCTCGGTCTTGCCGAAGCCGACATCGCCGCAGACCAGCCGGTCCATCGGCTGCGGGCTGACCATGTCCTGGATCACCGCATGGATGGCGGCGCGCTGGTCGGGTGTTTCCTCGAAGCCGAAGCTGCTGGCAAAGGCTTCGTAGTCATGCGCGCTGTAGCGGTGGGCATGGCCTTCACGGGCGGCGCGGCGGGCGTACAGGTTCAGCAGTTCGGCGGCGGCGTCCCGCACCTGTTCGGCAGCCTTGCGCTTGGCCTTGTCCCACTGGCCGCTGCCCAGCCGGTGCAGCGGTGCTTCGTCGGCACTGACGCCGGTGTAGCGGCTGATCAGCTGCAGCTGGCTCACCGGCACATACAGCGTGGCCTTGTCGGCATAGGTCAGGTGCAGAAATTCACTGGCGCCGTCGCCGATGTCGATGTTGATCAGGCCCACATAGCGGCCGATGCCATGGCTGGCATGCACCACCGGGTCGCCCACCTTCAGCTCCGACAGGTCCTTGATCAGCGCGTCGACGCTGCTGGTCTGCTCTTGCTTGCGGCGGCGCCGGCCCTGCGGCGCACTGGCAAACAGCTCGGTCTCGGTGATGAACTGGATCGACACCGGTGGCGCTGCATCGGCCTCGAACCAGTGGAAGCCCGCCGCCAGGGGCGCGGCGGTGATGCAGAACTTCTCGCTGCTGGCTTCGAATTCGGCCAGCGTGTTGACGCTGGGCGGTCTGATCTTGTGGTCGCGCAGCAGCTCCAGCAGGCTTTCGCGCCGGCCATCGCTTTCGGCCACGATCAGCACCCGCGCCGCCGTGCTGTCCAGGTGCCGGTTGAACTTGGCCAGTGGCTCGGTGGCGTTGCGGTCGGCGGCCAGGTCGGGCAGCGGCCGCGCCCATGCCACGGCGCCGGCGGGCTCTTGCGGGCCCTGGGCGGGCTCTGTGCCACGCAACACCAGCACCGCATGCTGGTTGGCATTGCTGAAGAACTCGTCGCTGCGCTGGAAGATCTCTTCCGGTGCCAGCACCTGCCGGTCGGGGTCGGCGGCAACGAAGCGGTGGCGGTCCCGGGTGTCGGCCCAGAAGTGCGCCAGCGCGTCGTCCACCGCGCCGTGCAGCACCAGCTGGGCCGGCGCGGCAGCGGCGGGCTGCCCGGCACCACCGCCGCCCAGGTAGCTGAAGATCGTGCCGGTCTGCTCGAAGAACAGCGGCAGGTAGTACTCGATGCCGGCCGTGGCAATGCCCTGGGCAATGTCCTTGTAGATGCGGCTCTTGGTCGGGTCGCCATCCAGCTTTTCGCGCCAGCGCTGGCGGAAGGTGGCGCGCGCGGCTTCGTCCATCGGAAATTCACGCCCCGGCAGCAGCCGCACCTCGGGCACCGGGTACAGGCTGCGCTGGCTGTCGGGGTCGAAGGTGCGGATCGAATCCACCTCGTTGTCGAACAGGTCGACCCGGTAGGGCACCAGGCTGCCCATCGGAAACAGGTCGATCAGGCCGCCGCGCACCGCATATTCACCTGGCGACACCACCTGGCTCACATGGTTGTAGCCGGCCAGCGTCAGCTGGGCTTTCAGCGCGGCTTCATCGAGCTTGGTCTTCTGCTTGAAGCTGGAAGGTGGTGCCGGCCAGAAAACTGGGCGGCGCCAGCCGGGTCAGCGCGGTGGTGGCCGGCAGCAGCACCACGTCCACATCGCCGGTGTGGATGCGCCACAGCGTGGCCAGGCGCTCGCTGATCAGGTCCTGGTGCGGGCTGAAGCTGTCGTAGGGCAGGGTCTCCCAATCGGGGAACAGTGCCACCCGCAGGCCGGGTGCAAAAAACGGCAGCTCGTCGGCCAGGCGCTGGGCATCGGCCGGCGCGGCGGTGACGATGGCCAGCAGGCGGTTTTCAGCCGCGCGGGCCTGGCCCAGCCGCGCCAGCAGCAGCGCATCGCCCGATCCGGTCGGGCGGGGCAGGGTGAAGCGCTTGCCGGCGGCAATGGTGGGCAGTTGCATGGAGGCCTGTGACGACTGAAAACGGCAACACGCCCCGGAGCGCTGGCTCGGGGGCGTGAACAAGCCTGAATTCTAGAATCCGCCACATGAACACGCATTCCCAGGGGCCAAGCCCCCGCTGCTATGCCCTGGTGCCTTGCGCCGGCAGCGGCAGCCGGGCCGGCAGCTTGCAGCCCAAGCAGTACCAGGCGATCGCCGGCCAGGCCGTGGTGGCGCACACCCTGGCCGCGCTGGCCGGCGTGCAGCGGCTGGCCGCCACCCTGGTGGTGCTGGCGCCCGATGACACGGCATTCGAGGCTGCCGTGCCCGGCTTCCATGGCGCGCGTGCCTGGGTGGCCCGCTGCGGCGGCGCCAGCCGGGCCGAGACCGTGGCCCAGGGCCTGGCCGCGCTGCAAGGCCATGGCGCCCAGTTGCAGGACTGGGTGCTGGTGCACGATGCCGCCCGCTGCCTGCTGCGCCCAGCCTGGGTCGACCGCCTGATCGACGCCTGCTTGGACGATGCCGTGGGCGGCCTGCTGGCCCTGCCGCTGGCCGACACGCTGAAGCAGGCTGCTGCGCCAGACGGGCTACAGCCGAACAGCGCCGCCGGCGCTGACCGCGTGGCTGGCACCATCGACCGCAGCGCCAAGTGGGCAGCGCAGACGCCACAGATGTTCCGCCTGGGCCCGCTGCAGCAGGCGCTGGCGCTGGCCGATGCTGCCGTCACCGACGAGGCCAGCGCGATCGAGGCCCTGGGCCAGGCGCCACGGCTGGTGCGTGGCGAGTTCGAGAACTTCAAGCTCACCTACCCAGGGGACTTCGCCCTGGCCGAACGCCTGCTGGCCACCCGGGGAGACACGCCATGAGCACACCCACCCTGCGCATCGGTGAAGGCTGGGACGTGCACCAGCTGGTCACCGGCCGGCCGCTGGTGCTGGGCGGCATCACCATCGCACACAGCCACGGCCTGCTGGGCCATTCCGATGCCGACGCGCTGCTGCACGCCATCACCGACGCCCTGCTCGGCGCCGCTGCGCTGGGCGACATCGGCCGGCATTTCCCCGACACCGATCTGCAGTTCAAGGGCGCCGACTCAGGCGTGCTGCTGGCCGAGGCCGCGCGCCGGGTGCGCGCCGCCGGCTGGGCGATCGGCAACATCGACAGCACCATCGTGGCCCAGGCGCCCAAGCTGGCGCCGCACATCCCGGCCATGGTGGCGCGCATCGCGGCGCTGCTGGGCCTGGCACCTGAGCAGGTCAACGTCAAGGCCAAGACCGCCGAGAAGCTGGGCCCGGTGGGCGAGGGCCGCGCCATCGAGGCGCGCGCCGTCTGCCTGCTGCTGCGGGCCTGATCCCGGCGCTGGTGGGTCTACCGGTCTGTCCTGGCGTTGTTGGGCCGGGCTGCGGTGGCCCGGTTGCTGATGGACCGGCCGCTGCCGGCCCGGGCGTTGCGCGCATGGCGCAGCCGCAGGTGCACCACCAGGCCGCCTTCGGGTGCGTTGGCCACCTCCACCTGGCCGCCCATGCGCTGCATGGCCTTGTCGACGATGGCCAGGCCCAGGCCGGCGCCGGTGGCGGCGGTGCGCGCCGCATCACCGCGGAAGAAGGGCGTGGTCAGCTGCCCCAGCTTTTCGGGCGCCACGCCGGGGCCGTGGTCGCGCACGGTGCAGATCACCCAGCCGCCGGTGCGCATGTAGCTGACGTTGACCATGGCGATGCCGGTGTCGGTGGTGCGGCCATAGCGGCGCGCGTTCTCGAACAGGTTGGAAAACACCCGGCCCAGTTCCACCTCGTCGGCCAGCACGTCCAGGTCGATGGCCACGCGCGAGGTGATGCGGATCTCTGACGGGTCGCGGAACGAGGACGCTTCCTTGTCGATCAGCTTGGACAGCAGCACCGGCCGCACATGGGTTTCGCCCGGGCGGGCGTAGTCCATGAACTTGTCGATGATGGCGTCGAGCTGGTCGATGTCGCTGGCCATGTTGCTGCGTGCCTCGTCGTCGACCACGCTCATCTCGGCCTCCAGCCGCAGCCGCGCCAGCGGCGTGCGCAGGTCATGGCTGATGCCGGCCAGCATCACCGCGCGGTCTTCTTCCACCTTGGCCAGTTCACGCGCCATGCGGTTGAAGCCCATGTTCACCTCGCGGATCTCGCTGGTGATGGTGGTTTCGTCCAGGCGTGAATCGAATTCGCCACCGCGGAACTTGCTGGCCGCAAACGACAGCTGTTGCAGCGGCTGGTTGATGAGCCGTGCCATCAGCACCACACCGGCCAGGTTGGCCAGCACTGCAGCCAGCACCAAGAGCAGGTCTTGCCGGTCGGGCGGTGGCAACACCAGTGCCGGCGGGGCCTGCAGCCACCAGGCTTCGCGGTCGATCACAAAGCCGAACCACAGGCCCGGTGCGCCGTTCAGGCTGCTGGCCACCACCAGTTCGGGCCCCAGGTGCCGGCGCAGCGCGGTGCCCAGGCTGGCCCGGTGGTCGCCATCGGCTGGCACCGTCCACACATCGGTGACCGCGCGTGGCCTGCAGCCGCAGGCCTTCACGCAGGGCCAGGGTCTTGAGCAGCGGGCTGCGGTCGCCGCGGTCGCTCGGCCCGCAGGGCCTCCGCAGCTGAGCCGCAGCAGGCTGGTGAGGTGCGGCACATTGCGCGGGCCCAGCCAGCCCGCCAGGTCGACGGTGCGCCAGATGTGGGTCCAGGCCGCCACCGTGACTGCCAGCAGCAGCAGCAACAGGAAGAAGGTGCGCCAGAACAGGCTGAGCGCGACTTTCTGCTGGTTCAAGGTGTCAATGCCAGGCAGTGTGTGGCCAGCAGATTACACCGCTGTGCCCAGCCCTTGGCCGCGCCCCACCCCAGATCGGCGGGTGCCGCTTCAACTGCCACCATCGGGCACGAAGACATAGCCCACGCCCCACACCGTCTGGATGTAGCGCGGTTGCGAGGGGTCGGGCTCGATCAGCTTGCGCAGGCGCGACACCTGCACGTCCAGGCTGCGGTCGAAGGGTTCGAAATCCCGGCCGCGCGCCAGCTGGGCCAGCTTGTCGCGCGACAAGCGGCTGGCGCGGGTGCCGCACCAGGGCCTTGAGCATCGAGAACTCGCCGGTGGTCAGCGCAATCAGCTCGCCTTCCTTGGTCAGGCGGCGCAGCGACAGGTCGAATTCGAAGGGCCCGAACTGCACCACCTGGGCCTCCTTGCTGGGCGCGCCGGGTGCCTCTTGCGCCGGGCGGCGGCGCAGCACGGCGTGGATGCGCGCCAGCAGCTCACGCGGGTTGAAGGGCTTGGGCAGGTAATCGTCGGCGCCCACCTCCAGGCCGACGATGCGGTCGACATCCTCCACCTTGGCGGTCAGCATGATGATGGGCGTGCTGTCGTTGCCAGCGCGCAGGCGCCGGCAGATCGACAGGCCGTCTTCACCGGGCAGCATCAGGTCGAGCACGATCATGTCGATGTTCTCGCGGGTCAGCAGCCGGTTCAAGCGCCTTGCCGTCCTCGGCCAGCAGCACGTCGAAGCCTTCCTGGGTGAGGTAGCGGCGCAGCAGGTCGCGGATGCGGGCGTCGTCGTCGACGACGACGATGCGGTCTGGGCGGGTGGTGGCAGGCGCGGTCATGCGGGGCTCCCGGGTGCAACGGCGGCAAGATGTAACAGCCGCATTGTGCAGGTCGGTTTCAGCGTGCCGCAGCCACGGTTGACCGCCTGTTACAACTGGGGCTGCACCAAGCCAGCCGGGCGTGAAGTCAACCACGGCAGGCCCTGCTGCGCTGAAGAACAGGGCGGCCTCTGACCAGGCTGCCCAGATGCTTGCCTGCCGTCCACCGCGATCCCTTGACCGTCCACCGACCGTGAGAACCACCATGCCCCAGCCCATGCCCGCCCGCCGATGGACCCGCCATGCCCTGTTGTCGCTGGCTTGCGCACCGCTGGCCTGCGGGCTGCTGGCCGCAGCGGCCCAAGCCCAGACCAACCCGGTGACGGTGTGGCAGTCTGCGCCGCAGAACGTGGTCAACCTCAGTGCCGACGCCAGCCGAGAGGTGCCGCAAGACCTGATGTCGATCACCCTGGCCGCCACGCGCGAGGGTGCCGACGCCGCCACGGTGCAAGGCCAGCTGCGCCAGGTGCTCGACGCCGCCCTGGCCGATGCCCGCAAGGTGGCCCGGCCCGGCGCGCTGGAGCTGCGCACCGGCGGCTTCAACCTGTCGCCGCGCTATGCCAGCAAGCCGGGCACGGCGCCGGTCATCAGCGGCTGGCAGGGCCGGGCCGAACTGGTGGTCGAGGGCAGCGACACCGCCGCCATCAGCCAGCTGGCCGGCCGCCTGAGCAGCCTGACGGTGGCGCGGGTGGGTTTCGGCCTGTCACGCGAGGCGCGCGACAAGGTCGAGGCCGAGGTGGCGGCGCAGGCCATCGGCCGCTTCAAGGACCGTGCCGAAGCGCATGCGCGCCAGTTCGGCTTTGCCAGCTACAGCCTGCGTGAGGTGTCGGTGAGCGGCGGCTGAGTCGGGCAGCCCGATGCCGGCGCCGATGTACCGCATGGCGGTTGCGGCCACTGCCGGCATGGCCGAGCAGGCCCAGCCGGTGGAGCCGGGCAAGACCACGGTCAGCGTGTCGGTGAACGGCAGCATCCAGCTGTCGCCGCGCTGATCGGGCGCTGTTGCCGGCGGCGCCGGCATGGCCGGCGCCGTGCCGTGCAGCTGTTTACTGCGCCGTCCAGCCGCCGTCCACCGCCCAGGCCACGCCGCGCACGTTGTCGGCTGCCGGTGAGCAGAGAAACACCGCCAGGTCGCCCAGCTGCTCGGGTGTGGTGAACTGCAGCGACGGCTGCTTTTCGGCCAGCAGCTGGCGTTTGGCTTCGTCGTTGTCGACGCCCTGGGCCGCAGCGCGTGCATCCACCTGCTTTTGCACCAGCGGTGTCAGCACCCAGCCGGGGCAGATGGCGTTGTGGGTGATGGCGGTGGTGGCGCATTCCAGTGCCGCGCTTTTGGTGAAGCCCACCAGGCCATGTTTGGCGGCCACATAGGCCGACTTTTGAGCCGATGCCACCAAGCCGTGCACCGACGCCAGGTTGATCACCCGGCCCCAGTTGCGGGCGCGCATGCCGGGCAGGGCATGGTGGGTGGTGTGGAAGGCGCTGCTCAGGTTGATGGCGATGATGGCGTCCCAGCGCTCGGCCGGAAAGTCTTCGATGTTGGCCACATGCTGGATGCCGGCGTTGTTGACCAGGATGTCGACCGCGCCAAATTCGGCCTCGCAGGCCTGCACCATGGCCGCAATCTCAGCGGGCTTGGACATGTCGGCGCCGTGGTAGCTGACGCGCCCGCCGGCGCCGGCACACACCTTGGCGACTTCGGCCTTGGCGCCTTCCACGTCACCAAAGCCGTTGAGCATGATGTGCGCGCCTTGCTGTGCCAGGCGCAGGGCGATGCCCAGGCCGATACCGCTGGTCGACCCGGTGATGAGGGCTGTCTTGCCTTTGAGCATGTGCTTCTCCGAAAACATTCGATGGACAGGGGCACCGGGCGCAGCTGCCGCGGGCCTTGCTGCGATGATTATGGGCAAGGAGACCGAGACCATGGCTGACACCACCTTACCCACCCCCCGCCTGCGGCATGTGCAATGTCTGGGTGCACAGGGCCTGCACCGCATGGCGTACTGGGAATGGGGCGACGCCGCCAACCCGCGGGTGCTGGTGTGTGTGCATGGCTTGTCGCGCCAGGGGCGCGACTTCGACACCCTGGCCGCCGCGCTGTGCGCCGACTACCGCGTGGTCTGCCCCGACGTGGTGGGCCGCGGCCAGAGCGGCTGGCTGGCCGACCCCATGGGCTACAACATCCCGGCGTATGTGGCCGACATGGTCACGCTGCTGGCCCGCCTGGACGCCGAGGAGCTGCATTGGGTGGGCACCTCGATGGGCGGGCTGATCGGCCTGGGGCTGGCGTCGCTGCCCGACAGCCCGGTGCAGCGCCTGGTGCTCAACGACGTGGGCCCGATCATCGAATGGGCCTCGCTGCAGCGCATTGGCACCTATCTGGGCCAGCCGGCGCACTGGCCCAGTGTGGACGCAGCGGCCGATGCGCTGTGGGCCATCAGCCAGGGCTTCGGCCCGCACACCCGCGACGCAGTGGCTGGCGCTGACCCGCCCGCAGCTGCAGCCCGATGGTGATGGCTTCAAGCCCCACTACGACCCGGCGATTGCCGTGCCCTTTCGCCTGATCACGCCCGAACTGGCCCAGGCCGGCGAGGCGGCGCTGTGGGCCAGCTACGACAGGGTGCGCTGCCCCACGCTGCTGATCCGCGGCGAACAGTCGGATCTGTTGTCGGCGGCCACCGCCCAGGCCATGAGCAGCCGCGGCCCGCGCGCCCGCCTGGCGGTGCTGCCCGGTGTGGGCCATGCGCCCACCCTGGTCCAGCCTGAGCAGGTGGCGCTGGTGCAGGGGTTTCTGCGCGAGCCATGAAGACCGCGCCGCAGGCTGACCAGCCCGCCGCCACCACGGCGGCGCCGATCGTGGCGCTGGCGGCGGTGGTGGGGCAGGGGCCTGCCGGCCAGGGCGCCGACAGCCAGGGTGCTGCGGCGCTGGCCGAGGCCGAGCACAGCGCGCTGCAGCGGGCGCGGGTGTTTGCCGAGCCCCTGCTGGTGGGCCGCTGCCTCGACACCGGCGAAGACGCCCTGGCCCATGCCGACGGTGTGGCCGACATCCTGCAGGCGATTGGCGCCGGCCCGGGCATGCGCGCGGCGGCCTACCTGGTCTACGCCGGTGATTTTTTGCAGAAGCCCGAAGAGGTGGTGGCCAAGGCCTTCGGCGACAGCTACGCCGGCCTGGTGGCGCACACCCGCAAGCTGGTGCAGATCCAGCGTGCCGCCCGCGAAGCCCAGGTCGAGGCCGAGCAGCGTGCCCAGCAGACCGAGCGGGTGCGCAAGATGCTGCTGGCCTTTTCGCGCGACTTGCGGGTGGTGCTGCTGCGCCTGGCCTCGCGGCTGCAGACGCTGCGCTGGTATGCCGCCACCAAGACCGACTGCCCCCAGCTGCTGGCGCAAGAAAGCCAGCAAGTGTTTGCGCCGCTGGCCAACCGGCTGGGCATCTGGCAGATCAAGTGGGAGATGGAAGACCTGGCCTTTCGCTTCCTGCAGCCGGCCGACTACAAGCGCCTGGCGCAGGCCCTGGCCGAGAAGCGCGTTGCAGCGCGAAACCGGCATCGAGGCAGCGCGCAGCCAGCTGCAGGCCGAGCTGGCCAGCGCCGGCATCGCGGCCCAGGTGCAGGGCCGGCCCAAGCACCTCTACAGCATCTGGAAGAAGATGCACGGCAAGGGCCTTGGCGCTGGACCGGGTGTTCGACCTGCGCGCGCTGCGCATCATCGTGGCCGATGTGCCTGTCTGTTATGCCGCGCTGTCGCGCCTGCATGAATGCCACAGCCCGGTGCCGGACGAATACGACGACTACATCGCCCGGCCCAAGGCCAACGGCTACCAGAGCCTGCACACCGTGGTGCTGTTCGACGAGCCGGCCCGGACGGCCAGCCGCGCGGCGAGGCCCGGCCTGTCGAAGTGCAGATCCGCACCACCGACATGCATGAACATGCCGAGCATGGCGTGGCCGCGCACTGGGCCTACAAGGAGGCCGGCGCCAAGGGCTATGCCGGCGTGCTGGCCGCCGGTGAATTTGAAGAGCGGGTGGCCGAAGCGCGCAAGGCCGTGCTGCGCCAGCTGCTGGCCTGGGAGCGTGACTTTGCCGGCCAGGCCGGCGGTGGCGTGGCAGGCGACAACGCCGGCCCGTCCTTCGAGGACCGCATCTATGTCTTCACCCCGCAAGCCACGGTGATCGAGCTGGGCGCTGGTGCCACCCCGGTCGACTTTGCCTATGTGCTGCACACCGACCTGGGCCACCGCTGCCGTGGCGCCCGGGTCGACGGTGCGATGGTGCCGCTGAACACCCCGCTGGCCAACGGCCAGACGGTCGAGGTGGTGGCCGCCAAAGAGGGCGGGCCGTCACTGGACTGGCTGAATGCCGAGCTGGGCTACATCCGCAGCCCGCGCAGCAAGGCCAAGGTGCGGGCCTGGTTCAACGCCCAGGCGATGCAGACCACCATCGCCCGCGGCCGCGAGCTGGTGGAAAAGCTGCTGCAGCGCGAAGGCCGCACGGCGATGAAGCTCGACGACCTGGCCGGCCAGCTGGGCTTCAAGGGCGCCGACGCGCTGTTCGAAGTGGTGGGCAAGGACGAGTTCTCGCTGCGCAACATCGAGCTCTTGCTGCGCCCGGCCGCGCCGGCGCCGCCGGAAGAAGAAGGCATCCACCTCAAACGCACCCGCGCCACCGAAGGCGGCGTGCTGGTGGTGGGGGTGGAATCGCTGCTGACGCAACTGGCGCGCTGCTGCCGGCCGGCGCCGCCTGACGCCATCGGTGGCTATGTGACACGCGGCAAGGGCGTGGCCATCCACCGCAATGCCTGCCCCAACTTCCGCCACATGGCCGCGCGTGCGCCCGAGCGGGTGATCGCCGTGGCCTGGGGCGACGCCGGCAAGGACGCTGCCTACCCGGTGGATGTGGTGGTGGAGGCCGCAGACCGCGCCGGCCTGCTGCGCGACATCAGCGAGGTCTTTGCCAAGGACAAGGTCAACGTGACCGGCGTGCACACCCAGTCGGTCAAGGGCCCGGGCGGCAGCACGGCCTACATGACCTTCACCGTGGAACTGGCGGACACGACCCGGCTGGGCGCCGTGCTGCGCGCCGTGGCCCAGGTGCCGGGCATCCGTCACGCCCGCAGGCGCTAGACCGCCGCATCTTGCGTGGTACAGTCTCAGGCTTAGCAGGCGCGTAGCTCAGCTGGTTAGAGCACCACCTTGACATGGTGGGGGTCGTTGGTTCGAGTCCAATCGCGCCTACCAAATTTGGTAGGAAGAACAAGCACCTGGCGGCAGCGCCAGGTGCTTTTTTCTTGGGCGCCAGTTGATGCCGGCGCGGCGGCACATGGCGGCACACGGTGGCACATGGCGGCATGCCGGTGCGCCTGGCGCGACCGGCCTGGCAAACCAGCGCTGCCGCTGTGGCGCTGTCGGCAACGGCGGTGCAGCAAATGCCAAACAACCGTGCCAGCTGGTGTGGGCCGCCAAGCGCGCGGCTGGTGGCGGGTGCCACCGCATGCCAGTCGAGCGCCAGGCCCAAGGCATAGGCGTCGAACATGGCAGGGCCAGTGCAGCCGTGTTTGGGCCTGATGTCCACTGCTTGCGGGTTTGCCAACGCAGCCGGCCCAGGCGCGCGCTGCCAATCCGTGTCTTTGGCTGGCTGCGCGCCAGGTGCTGCTCAGGTGGCCGCCGCAGCCGGCCGTCGCCCGGCATGGCCGAGCGCCAGCACCAGGCCCACGGCCACCGCTGCGGCCAGCCCGAACACGGCGCGGTGACCGGGCATGAAATCGACGGCGCCGGCCCGCTGCAGCAGTTCGGCCCAGACCAGTGCGCCCAGCACCACGCCGCCGGTGCGGGTCACCATGGTCAGGCTGCCGGCCACGCCGCGCTGGTGGGCGGGCAGTGCGGCCACCACCTGGTCGGCATAGGCCACCTGGAACACCCCCACGCCCAGGCCCTGCAGCGCCAAGGTGGCCACCAGCCAGGGCACCGCAGCCGGGCTGGGCTGCGCCGGCCACAGCGCCACGCCCAGCAGCCCCAGGGCGCTGAGCGCCACGCCCCACAAGGTGGCAGACGCCAGGCCACGCGCGCGCACCCAGCGGGCCGCCAGCGCCGAGCCCAGCATGGACCCTGCCGCCCAGCTGCCGAGCATCAGGCCGATCGCCCCCGGATGCCAGCCGCCCTGGCGCACCAGGTAAAACGGCATCACCAGCACCAGGGCAAAACTGCAGAACTGCAGCAGCATGCTTGCCAGGTTGACGCGTGCAAAGCCGGGCAGGCGCCACAGCGCGGCCGACCACCAGGCCACCGACACCGGTGCGGCGCCAGCGGTGGACGCCGGCGCAGCACCGTCAGGCCGCTGTTGCGCCGCAGGTGTGGCCAGCGCCACCGCTTGTTGCCTGGCGGCCTGAACCTGCGCGGCATGCAGCGCCTGCGCAGCCCGCGCCTTGGCCAGCAAGGGCAGCCCCAGCAGCGCCAGCCCATAGACCGGCAACCTGAACCAGAACACCCCGGGCCAGCCCAGCCAGCCCATGGCCCAGCCGCCCAGCAACGGCGCCAGCAAGCCCGCCAGCGCAAACAGCCCGCCATAGGCCGCCAGCACGGCCGTGCGCCGGCCTTCTTCAAAGAGTGACAAGGCCAGGGCTGGCGCGCAGGACAAGGCCAGGGCCACGCCCAGGCCCATCAACACCCGGCCGGCCAGCAGCCAGGCATAGGTGGGCGCCATGGCGCACAGCGCGGTCGATGTGATGGACAGCACCAGCCCCACCGCAAACACCCGCAGGTGGCCCACACGGTCGCCCAGGGCGCCCATCCACAGCATCAGCACGCCGTAGGTCAGCACATAGCAGACAGCGGCCCAGCGCACTTGCCGCGTGTCCAGCGCAAAGGCGTCGGCCAGCGCCGGAAACGCGATCGACAGCGCAAAGTCCAGCGGCGCCACCGCCGCACCCAGGGCCACCACGCCCAGGCCGGCGCGGGCCAGGCGGTGGTTGAAGGGGCCGGCTTGCTGCATGGGCTGGCATCGTCGCATGGGCCTGCAGCGCGCAACTGCACGCGCGCCCTGCAAGCTTGTTCAGCCGCAGCGCAGCGGATCGCCGCCGCCTGGGCTGCGCTCAGGCCAGGGCGATGCGCCGGATGTCCAGCGCAAACGGGCCGGCCTGCCGCGCCGCGATCACCAGGCCGACCTGGCGGATGCGCGCCGGGTCCAGCGCCGCAGCGCCCGGCACGTCGCGGCCGCGCACGCTGGCGCGGAACGCCGCCAGCGGCAGCCGCAGGGTCTGCCAGGCCGGCGTGTCCGGCATGAAGCTGGCCTGGTACTGGTGGCTGTCGACGCCGTCGTCGGTCAGCAGGCTCAGCTTGAACTGCTTGCCCTGGCCGCGCAGCTCGATCAGGCAGGCGGTGGCGCCCGGCTTGCCGCGCGCGCCCGGGCTGGACCGCACCGAGGCAAAGCCGCCGTTCTGGTCCAGCGAGACCATGCCGGCGAAAACGGCATGGCCTGCCGGGTGCGGCTGCAAGCTGCTGCGCGACAGGCCGCCCATCACCCGGTCGTCGATGGCCACCCAGCCTTGCGCGGCGGCCGGGTCGCTGAAGTCGAACAGCAGCAGGGTGTCTTCAGGCTGGATCACCGGGCGATTGTCGGCGCGCAGGCGGCAGATGGCGCCGCAGCAACAGCGCCTCGTAGGGGCGCAACAGCAGCGTGGCGGCCGCTGGCCCCGCCGCGGTGTCGATGCGCCCCGCCAGGCCGTCGGGCAGCGGCCAGTTGGCCAGCAGCGGCTCGGCGCCGGCCAGGTCCAGCCTGCCCAGTGGCAGTGCCACAGGCTGGTCGCTGAAGCTGCACACCACCAGCAGTTGCACGGCGCCCAGCGTGCGGGTGTAGCCGAAGACCGCCGCATGCTCAGGCCACAGCAGCGCATAGCGGCCATGCACTAGCGCGGGCTCGCTGCGGCGCAGGGCGATCAATTGCCGGTAGTGGTGGAACACCGATCCGGCATCGGCCAGCGCAGCCTCGGCGTTCAGCGTGGCATGGTTGGGGTGCACGGCCAACCAGGGCTGGGCCCTGCTGAAGCCGGCATGCGGCCCGGCCGTCCACTGCATTGGCGTGCGGGCGTTGTCGCGGCCCTTGGCGCGCACAGCGGCCAGCAGCCCGGCCAGCACCGCCGCCGGGTCGCCGCTGCTGTGGTGCAGGGCCGCCCGGGCCATGTTCAGCGTTTCGATGTCGCGGCACTGGCCAAGGTCGGTGAACGGATAGTTGCCCATGCCCAGTTCCTCGCCCTGGTAGACATAGGGCGTGCCCCGCAGGCCGTGCAGGCAGGTGGCCAGCATCTTGGCCGAGGCATCGCGCCAGGGCCCGTCATTGCCGAAGCGCGACACCGCGCGCGGCTGGTCGTGGTTGTTGAAGTACAGGCTGTTCCAGCCGCTGTCGGCCAGGGCGGTCTGCCAGTCCGACAAGCTGCGCTTGAGCGCGCGCAGGTCCAGCGGCTGCAGCGCCCATTTGCCGATTGGCCGGGCTGCTTGTCCAGGTCCATGTGGTCGAACTGGAACACCATGTCCAGCGCGCCGCTGCGGCGGTCGGTCAGGCTGCGCGCCAGGGCCGGGCTGATGCCGGGGCATTCGCCCACGGTGATGCAGTCATGGTGGTCGAGCACCGCGTGCCGCATCTCGCGCAGAAATTCCAGCAGGCGCGGGCCGTTGGCGGTCAGCGCAAAGCCGTCCTGCAGAAAGCCGGGCCGCGTGACCGGCGCATTGGGCAGCCGGCCGTCGCTGCCCCAGGTCTTGGAGATCAGGTTGATCACATCCATGCGAAAGCCGTCCACGCCCTTGTCCAGCCAGAAGCGCAGCACCGCGTGCACCGCCTGCCGCACGGCGGGGTGTTCCCAGTTCAGGTCGGGCTGGCGGCGCGAGAAGTTGTGCAGAAAGTATTCGCCGGTGGCGGCGTTCCATTCCCAGGCGGAGCCACCGAAGAAGGATGTCCAGTTGGTGGGCGGGCCACCGTCCACCGGGTCGGCCCAGATGTAGAAGGCGTGGAAGGGGTTGTCACGCGACTGGCGTGCCTGCTGGAACCAGGCATGCTGCGTCGGACGTGTGGTTGACCACCAGGTCCATCATCAGCTTGATGCCGCGCGCATGCATGCGCCGCCAGCATGGTGTCGAAGTCGGCCATGCTGCCGAACTGCGGCTGGATGGCGCAGTAGTCGCTGATGTCGTAGCCGTTGTCGTCATCCGGCGACGCATACACCGGCGACAGCCACACCACGTCCACCCCCAGGGCCTGCAGGTGGTCGAGCCGGGCGGTGATGCCGGGGATGTCGCCCACGCCGTCACCGTCGCTGTCCTGGAAGCTGCGCGGGTAGATCTGGTAGACAACGCTGTGCTGCCACCAGGCTGCAGTGGGGGTGGTCATGGCGGGGCAGGGCTAGTCTGGCAATGCGGTGGTGGCGTGGTGCTGCGCCGCTGGTGTGTGGCGGCGGCGCTGATTCTGGCAAACCCCTTTGACAGCGCAGCATCCATCCCTAGAATGCAAATGCGTTTGTCTATGCTGAATCAGCTTGCCCGGGCCAGTCGCCCAGCCTGACAGCCTTGGCTGGCCACACAGCCAGGCTGCCTGCATCCATGACCCCACCCGCCACCCCGATGGAGCCGCCATGACCACCAAAGCCTTTGCCAGCCAGGCCGACCTCGCGGACAAGCAGGTCACCTTTGCCCAGTTGTCCGAGCACGCCTGGGCCTACACCGCTGAAGGCGACCCGAACACCGGCATCATCATTGGCGACGACGCCGTGCTGGTGGCCGACACCCAGGCCACGCCGGCGATGGCGGCCGACGTGGTCCGCCGCATCCGCAGCGTCACCGACAAGCCCATCCGCTATGTGGTGTTGACGCACTACCACGCGGTGCGGGTGCTGGGCGCCAGCGCCTACGCAGCGCAAGAGATCATCGCCAGCCAGGACACCTACGACCTGATCGTCGAGCGCGGCGAGGCCGACAAGGCCAGCGAGATCGGCCGCTTTCCGCGGCTGTTCCGCAATGTCGAGAGCGTGCCTGCGGGCATGACCTGGCCCACCATCACCTTCAGCGGCAAGATGACGCTGTGGCTGGGCAAGCTGGAGGTGCAGTTGCTGCAACTGGGCCGCGGCCACACCAAGGGCGACACCGTGGTCTGGCTGCCGGGCGAACAAACCCTGCTGTCGGGCGACCTGGTCGAATTTGACGCCACGCCCTATGCCGGTGACGCCTACTTCCAAGACTGGCCGCAGACCCTGGACAACATCGCCGCGCTGCAGCCCCAGGCCCTGGTGCCCGGCCGCGGCCCGGCGCTGCGGGGCCGTGCCCAGGTGCAGGCCGGGCTGGACGCCACCCGCGGCTTCATCAGCGATGTGTGGGCCCAGGTGCAGGCCGGTGTGGCGGCGGGGCTGGACCTGAACGCCGTCTACAAGGCCACCCATGCCGCACTGAAGCCGAAGTACGGCCACTGGGTGATCTTCGACCACTGCATGCCGTTTGATGTGACACGCTGCTACGACGAGGCCACCCAGTACCGCGACCCGCGGGTGTGGACAGCCGAGCGTGACCAGCAGATGTGGGCCACGCTGGAAGGTTGATCCCCATGGCGCTGTCCCACGCCAGCGACGGCGCCAGCATCCAGCGCCACCGCTTCGCCTACAGCCGCAGCGCCGACCAGGACGCTGCCGCGCCGGTGCGCCACCCGGTGGTGGTGGTGGGCGCCGGCCCGGTGGGCCTGAGCCTGGCCATCGACCTGGCCCAGCGCGGCCAGCCGGTGCTGCTGCTGGACCAGGACGACCAGTTGTCCACCGGCTCGCGCGCCATCTGCTTTGCCAAGCGCACGCTGGAGATCTGGGACAGGCTGGGCGTGGGCGATGCCATGTGCGCCAAGGGCGTGCAATGGCAGGTGGGCAAGGTGTTTTTCGGCGATGACCTGCTCTACCGCTTCGATCTGCTGCCCGAGCCCGGGCACGCGCGGCCGGCCTTCATCAACTTGCAGCAGTACTACGCCGAGGCCTACCTGGCACTGCGCGCGGCCAGCTTGCCCGGCATCAGCCTGCGCTGGCAGCACAGCGTGCTGGGCTGCACGCCGCAAGCCGACGGTGTGCTGCTGGACGTGGACACGCCCGGCGGCCGCTACAGCCTGCTGGCCGACCAGGTGGTGGCCTGTGACGGCGCACGCTCGCCGTTGCGCGCCCTGCTGGGGCTGGAGAGCAAGGGCAGGGCCTTCCATGACCGCTTTCTGATCGCCGATGTGCGCATGGCGGCCGACTTTCCGGCCGAGCGCTGGTTCTGGTTCGACCCGCCCTTCCATCCCCAGCAGAGCGTGCTGCTGCACCGCCAGCCCGACCAGGTCTGGCGCATCGATTTCCAGCTGGGCTGGGACGCCGATCCGGCGCTGGAAACCCAGCCCGAGCGCATCCGCCCCCGGGTCGACGCGCTGCTGCGCGCCGCCCTGGGCCAGACCCTGCCCTACACGCTGGAATGGGCCAGCGTCTACAGCTTTGCCTGCCGGCGCATGGACAGCTTTGTGCACGGCCGGGTGCTGTTTGCCGGCGATGCCGCCCACGGTGTGTCGCCGTTCGGTGCGCGTGGCGCCAATTCAGGCGTGCAGGACGCCGACAACCTGGGCTGGAAACTCGACCTGGTGCTGCGTGGCCTGGCGCCGCCGGCGCTGCTGGCCAGCTACGGCGCCGAGCGCGAATTTGCCGCCGACGAGAACCTGTTGAATTCCACCCGCGCCACCGACTTCATCACCCCCAAGAGCGCGGTCTCGCGCTTGTTCCGCGACGCCACGCTGGACCTGGCGCGCGACCATGCCTTTGCCCGCCGTCTGGTCAACAGCGGCCGGCTGTCGGTGCCCGCCACGCTGCACCAGTCGCCGCTGAACACGCCCGACCGCGATGTGTTTGCCGGCGCCCTGCAGCCCGGCGCGCCGGCGGTGGACGCGCCGCTGGCCGACGCCGATGGTGGCGGCTGGCTGCTGCAGCGCCTGCAGGGCAACGGCTTTGCCGCCCTGGTGTTTGACGGCGATGGCGCGGCGGTGGCTGCCGGGGCCCAGGGCCTGCTGCCAGTCGACCTGGTGCGGCTGTCGGCCACCGGCACGGCGGCCGAGCGCTACGACGCCCGCCCCGGCACGGTGGTGCTGCTGCGGCCCGACCAGCATCTGTGTGCCCGCTGGCGCCAGCCCAGTGCGGCCGATGTGGCCGCTGCCTTGCGCCGCGCCCTGGCGCTGCCAGAAGGACCCCGCACATGCCCTTGACCACCGCCCCCAAGCTTGAAGCGCCCGACAGCTTTTATGAAGCGCTGATCGAGACCCACCACGGCCTGAGCGACGCCCAGAGCCATGCGCTGAATGCGCGCCTGGTGCTGCTGCTGGCCAACCACATCGGCCAGCACGACGTGCTGCTGCAGGCGCTGGCCGCCGCCCGCAGCAGCGGCCGCGACCTGCCACCCACGGAGCCCAGCCATGGCTGAACTTGTCTACCAATCCGGCTTTGGCAACCAGTTCGCCACCGAGGCCGTGCCCGGCGCCTTGCCGCAAGGCCGCAACAGCCCGCAGCGGGCACCGCTGGGCCTGGTGGCCGAGCTGATATCGGGCAGCGCCTTCACCGCGCCGCGCGCACAGCAACCAGCGCAGCTGGGTCTACCGGCGCCAGCCGTCGGTGGTGACCGGCGCCTTCACCGCCTACGAGCAACCACACTGGAAAAGCGGCGCCGCCGCTGGCGAGGTGGTGCCGCCCAACCCGCTGCGCTGGCAGCCGATCGCCATCCCCGATGCACCGCTGGACTTTGTCGACGGCCTGCGCACCATGCTGGTCAATGGCGACCCCGAGGCCCAGACCGGCATGGCGGCCCACCTGGTGCTGATGAACCAGTCGATGCACGGCCGCGCCCTGGTCAATGCCGACAGCGAGATGCTGGTGCTGCCGCAGCAGGGCGCGCTGCGCTTCATCACCGAGCTGGGCGTGCTGGACGCCAAGCCCGGCGAGCTGGTGCTGCTGCCGCGCGGCATGGCGTTTCGGGTGCTGGTCAGCGGGCCGTCACGCGCCTATGTGTGTGAAAACCATGGCGCGCCCTTCCGCCTGCCCGAGCTGGGCCCCATCGGCAGCAACGGCTTGGCCAATGCGCGGGATTTTTTGGCGCCGGTGGCCGCGTACGATGCGCAGCAGGCCCAGCCCTGCGAGCTGATCCGCCGCGACGGCGGCCGCCTGTGGCGCTGCACCCAGCCGCGCACGCCGTTTGATGTGGTGGCCTGGCACGGCAACCTGACGCCGCTGAAGTACGACACCGCCCGCTTCATGGTGCTGGGCTCGATCAGCTTTGACCACCCCGACCCCAGCATCTTCACCGTGCTGACCAGCCCCACCGACACACCCGGCACGGCCAACTGCGATCTGGTGATCTTTCCGCCGCGCTGGCTGGTGGGCGAAGACACCTTCCGCCCGCCCTGGTACCACCGCAACCTGATGAGTGAGTGCATGGGCCTGGTGCACGGCCAGTACGACGCCAAGCCCCAGGGCTTCAAGCCGGGCGGCCTGAGCCTGCACAACAGCATGGTGCCGCATGGGCCGGACGCAGAGGCTTTTGCCCAGGCCAGCCAGGCCACGCTGGCGCCGCACAAGCTGGACAACACCCTGGCCTTCATGTTCGAGAGCCGCTGGCGCTTCAAGCCCACAGCGTTTGCCATGGGCTGTGGTGCGCTGGATGCGGCCTATGCCGATTGCTGGTTGGGCTTGGATGACAGGTTCAGCGCATGAGCATCGACCACACCCACCACCCCGCACTGCAAAGCTGGGTGGCCTCGGCCAACAGCGCCGACACCGATTTCCCGATCCAGAACCTGCCCTTCGGCCGCTTCCGCCGCCAGGCGGCGGCGGGCAGCGCTGAGCCCTGGCGCATTGGCGTGGCCATCGGCGACCAGGTGCTGGACCTGCGGCTGGCCGCGGCAGTGCCGGCCTGGGCAAGTGATGTGCAGGCGCTGCTGCTGCCGCTGGCCGATGGCGACCTCAATGCCTTCATGGCCCTGGGCGGCGCAGCGCGGCGCACGCTGCGCCTGGCCTTGTCGCAGGCCCTGGCTGCCGGCGCAACCCAGCAGGCGGCACTGGCGCCTTGCCTGGTGGCGCAGGCCGATGTGGAGCTGGGCCTGCCTTGCCGCATTGGCGACTACACCGACTTTTATGTCGGCATCCACCATGCCACGGCGGTGGGCAAACTCTTCCGGCCCGACAACCCGCTGCTGCCCAACTACAAATGGCTGCCGATTGGCTACCACGGCCGGGCCTCGTCGGTGGTGGCCAGCGGCACGCCGATCCGCCGCCCGCGCGGGCAGACCGCACCCGCTGCCGGTACCAGCGGCCCGGGTTTCGGCCCCAGCCAGCGCCTGGATCTGGAACTGGAGCTGGGCTTTTTCATCGGCGCCGGCAATGCGCTGGGCACACCCATCGCCATCGACCAGGCCGAAGACCACCTGTTTGGTGTGGCGCTGTTCAACGACTGGTCGGCCCGCGACCTGCAGGCCTGGGAGTACCAGCCGCTGGGCCCCTTTCTGGCCAAGAGCTTTGCCAGCACGGTGTCGCCCTGGATCGTGACGCTGGAGGCGCTGGCGCCGTTCCGCGCCCCGTTCACCCGGCCCGACGGCGACCCGCAGCCCCTGCCTTACCTGGACGGCGCGGCCAACCGCGCCGCCGGCGCGCTGGACATCCAGTTGCAGGTGCAGTTGCAGACCGCTGCCATGCGGGCAGCTGGCCATCCGCCGCTGGTGTTGTCGCGCAGCAGCGCGGCGCAGGCGGCCTACTGGACGCCGGCCCAGCTGGTGGCACACCACACGGTCAATGGCTGCAACCTGCAGCCTGGCGACCTGCTGGGATCGGGCACGCTCAGCGGGCCGCTGCCGACGCAGGCCGGGTCGCTGCTGGAGCTGTCGCAGGGCGGCCAGCAGCCGATCCAGCTGCCCAATGGCGAGCAGCGCAGTTTCTTGCAAGACGGCGACACGCTGGTCCTGACGGGGCATTGCGCGCGTGCCGGCGCGCGCCGCATCGGCTTTGGACACTGCGCCGGCACGGTGCTGCCAGCGCTCTGAGCTGACGCTGCCAACCGGGGTGCAGCCTCAGGCCTGCGGCGCGCGCACCACCAGCACCTTCAGCGACCGGTCGTCCGACACATCGGCAAAGGCCGCTGGGTTGGCCAGGCGCTCGACAAACTGCAGGCCGGGTGCTTCTTGCGCCAGCAGCGCCAGCAAAAAATCCGGCCCCAGTTCGGGCGCGTTCAGGCACAGCAGCGCATGGCCGCCGGGCACCAGCAGGCCGGGCAGGCGGCGCAGCAGGCGGGCGTAGTCCTTGGTGGCGACGAAGCTGCCCTTTTGGTGGCTGGGCGGGTCCAGCACCACCAGGTCGTAAGGCCCGCTGCGGCCCAGCTTGCCCCAGCTGTTGAACACATCGTGCGGCAGAAAGCTGGCGCCGCTGCTGATGCCGTTGAGCTGGTGGTTCTGCTGGCCGGTGGCCAGCGCGCCGGCGCTCATGTCCACATTCACCACCTGCTGCACGCCGGCCAGCCGCGCCACCACCGAGAAGGCGCAGGTGTAGGCAAACAGGTTCAGCATCTGCAGGCCCGGCCGGCCGGCGGCCCAGGCCTGCAGCCAGCGCCGGCCGGCGGCCATGTCCAGGAACAGGCCGTGGTTCTGGCCGCGCTGCACATGCACCAGATAGCGCGCCGCGCCTTCGGTCACCACATGCGGCTCGGGCACCGCTGCCGGCCATCAGCCGGGTGCTGGCCCGGCCCGCGCCGCGCAGCTGGAACACCCAGGCCAGCGGCACGCCGGGCGCCAGCTGCTGCCAGCGTGCGGCCAGGGCCTTGTGCAGCTGCGCCAGTGCGGCGTCGTCCAGCGGCAAAAAGCTGGTCAGCAGCAGCACCGGCGGGTAGGCGTCGAGCGCCAGGTGTTCGCAGCCCGGGTGCAGGCCGCCACGGCCATGGAACAGGCGGCCCGCGTCGGTGGGCAGGCCCATGGTGGCGATGGCATCGAGCAGGGCTTGCACCGTCAACCCGCCCGGCAGGGTGCCTGGGCCACTGTCACCGGTGCCGGGCCAGCTTGTGCAAAAAGGTCTCGGCCTGCGCCAGCTGCGCCAGGCTGACGTATTCATCGGCCTGGTGCGCCTGGGTGATCGACCCCGGCCCGCAGACCACGCTGGCGATGCCGGCGCTCTGGAACAGGCCGGCCTCGGTGCCGAAGCCCACCAGCGTGGTGCGGTCGGTGCCGGCCAGTTGCTGGCCAGCTGCACGGCGGGGTCGTCGCGGGCCGCCTCGAAAGGCGGCACGGCGCACAGCGTCTCGAAGCGGATGCCTGTGGCGGCGTCCACCGCGTGCATCGCCGGCACCAGGCCGGCCGCACGGTCTTGCACGCGGCGCTGCAGCGCGTCCACATCGGTGCCGGGCAGGGCGCGGAATTCATAGTGGAAGCGGCAGTCCTCGGGCACCACGTTGTCGGCAATGCCGCCCTCGATCACGCCCACCGCGGCGGTGGTCCAGGGCACCTCGAAGCCTTCATAGCGTGGCCCGCGCGCGCGCAAAGTCGTCGGCCATGTCGGCCAGCCCGGCCACCATGCGCGCTGCGGCCTCGATCGCGTTCACCGCGATGTGGCGTCTGCGATGAATGGGCGGCGCGGCCCTTCACGCAGCAGCGCCAGCGCGCCACGCCCTTGTGGGCGATGGCCGGAACCATCAAGGTGGGCTCACCGACGATGCACAGCCGCGGCAGCGCTGCCTTGGCCAGGCCCGATTCGGCCAGGTCGGCCAGCAGCGTCTGGGCGCCGAAGCAGCCCACTTCCTCGTCGTAGCTGAAGGCGTAGTGCAGGCATGCGGCAGGTCGGCGTCCAGAAAGGCCTGGGTCTGCGCCACCACCAGGCCGATGAAGCCCTTCATGTCGGCGCTGCCGCGGCCGTAGAGGCGCGCTCGCCGTCCACCGTGCGCAGGTCGGCCGCCCAGCGGGTCGACGGTCCAGGCCTGGCCGTCCCAGGGCACGGTGTCGGTGTGGCCCGACAGGATCACCCCGCCCGGCTTGCCTTCGCCCAGCGTGGCAAACAGGTTGGCCTTGCGGCGGCTGTCGTCAAAGCTCAGGCGCAGCGGCACGCCCAGCGTGCGCAGGTGGTCGGCAATGCACTCGATCAGCGGCAGGTTGGATTCGCGGCTGACGGTGTTGAAGCGCACCAGGCGCTGCGCCCAGGCCAGGCCGGCGGGGGAGGGGGTGGTGTTGGCGGTCATGCGGGCACTTTAGCGGTTGCCGTGCCGTGCCGTGCCGTCCCGCCAATGGCAACGCCGTCACGCCTTACACCAGCGGCGCCGCCTCGGTCTCCTGCCGCCCCGCCAGCCGGCTGTGCCACATCACCCGCGGCAGGCTGAAATCCCAGGGCTCGGCGCGGTGCAGCAGGCAGCGGTTGTCCCACAGCACCACGTCGCCAGCAGCCCACTGGTGGTGGTAGACGCGCGGTGCCTGGCAGGCCCAGGCCACCAGTTCTTCCAGAAAGCGCTCGCTTTCTTCGGCCGCCAGGCCGGGGATGGCGTGGGCATGGCGGCCGATCAGCAGTGACAGGCGGCCGGTCTCGGGGTGCTGCTTGACCAGCGGCCGCAAGGGCGTGGCGGTGGTGTCCATGCCATAGCCCACATAGGCCGAGCCTTGCTGCTGCACATGGCCCAGCTTGCTTTGCGAATACACCAGGGAATGCCGGGCCGACCGCTGGTGCACCAGGGCGCGGGTGGCGTCGTCCAGCGCGTCGTAGGCGGCGCGCATGTCGGCAAAGCCGGTGCGCCCGCCGGTGGGCGGCACCACCTCGGCCGAGAACACCGCGCCTTGCGCCATCACCGGCATGTAGGTGCTGTCGGCATGCCAGGCCATGTTGCCGACGATGACCTTCATCATGTCGTCCCATTCGGCCGGGCTGTGGGCGCGCACCGTGCCGTCGGCCTTGACGTTGGAGATGGCGACGATGTCGCCGCCGCCGATGCGCTCGATCGGCCCAAAGCGTTTGGCAAAGGCGATCTGCTCGGCCTGGCTGAGGTGCTGGCCCGGAAAGATCAGCAGCGCATGCTGCAGCCAGGCGGCATGCAGCGCGGCAAAGCCGGCGTCGTCCAGTTGCGCCAGGCGCACGCCGGTGACGGTGGCGCCCAGCGTGGCATCGGTGGGGGTGATCTGCATGGCGTGGCCCGGTGGCAGCGCCGCCCGCGTGCTTCAGCAGCGGCGCTGGTAGGTGACAAAGGCGTAGCTGCAGGCCGGCGGGCCGGCGCTGTGCCGCACATCGCGTGATTGTTCTGAAAAAGCGCCGCCGCGCCAGTCGGGAAACTGGGTGTCGCCAGGCAGGTCGGCGTCGATCTCGGTCAGCAGCAGCGTGTCGGCCAGCGGCAGCGCGTCGGCATACAGCTGGCCGCCGCCGATCACGAACACCCTGGCCGCGCCGCTGGCCGCCGCCGCCTGGCGGGCCAGCTGCAGTGCGCTGTCCAGGCTGTGCGCCACCTGGGCGCCATCGGCCTGCCAGCCGGCCTGGCGGGTGACGACGATGTTGGCCCGCCCCGGCAGCGGCCGAAAGCGCGCCGGCAGTGAATCCCAGGTCTTGCGGCCCATCACCACCGGGCAGCCCATGGTCTGGCGGCGAAACCAGCGCTGGTCTTCGGGCTCATGCCAGACCAGGCCGCTGTCGCTGCCGATGGTGCGGTTGCGGGCGACGCTGGCAATCAGCGCCAGCGGGATGGCGGCCGCGCGCTGGCCGGCAGCGCTGGGCGCTGGCCCGGGGGCATGCTGCAGGTCTGCGCTCACACCGCCACCGGCGCCTTGATCAGCGGGTGGTGCTGGTAGCCGTGCAGCACAAAGTCCTCGAACCGGTAGCCGTCGATGCTGTCGGGCCGGCGCAAGATTTCCAGCCTGGGGTAGGGGTAGGGCGTGCGCGCCAGCTGGGTCTGCACCTGGTCCACATGGTTGTCGTAGATGTGGCAATCGCCGCCGGTCCAGATGAAGTCGCCCAGGTCCAGGTCGCATTGCTGGGCCAGCATGTGGGTCAGCAGGGCATAGCTGGCGATGTTGAAGGGCACACCCAAGAAGATGTCGGCACTGCGCTGGTAGAGCTGGCAGCTCAGCTTGCCGCGCGCGCCCGGGCCGTCTTCGGGCCGCGGCGGCGCCACGTAGAACTGGAAGAAGGCATGGCAGGGCATCAGCGCCATGGCGTCCAAGTCGGCCACGTTCCAGGCGCTGACGATGATGCGGCGGCTGTCGGGGTTGCTGCGCAGCTGCTGCACCACCTGGGCGATCTGGTCGATGTGGCGGCCCGGGTCGTCGGCTGTCGGGGTGGGCCAGCTGCGCCATTGCACGCCATACACCGGGCCCAGGCTGCCGTCGGGGCGGGCCCATTCGTCCCAGATGCTGCAGCCGTTGTCCTGCAGCCATTGCACATTGCTGTCGCCGCGCAAGAACCACAGCAGCTCCACCACGATGGCGCGCCAGAACACCTTCTTGGTGGTGACCAGCGGAAAGCCTTCATTCAGATCGAAGCGCATCTGGTGGCCGAACACGCTGCGTGTGCCGGTGCCGGTGCGGTCGCCCTTGGCCACGCCATGGGTGAACACATGGCGCATGAAGTCTTCGTACTGGCTGCGGATGGGGTGGTGGGTGGTCATGGTCAAGAGATTCTCCAGCGCTCAGTAGCCGATGGCGGCGCCGTCGCTGCGCGGGTCGGCACCGCCGTAGCGCATGCCGGTGTCGGGGTCGATGATGATGCCGTGGGCATGGCCGGCCAGTTCGTTCCAGTCGCCCCAGCGGTTGAGGGTGTGGCCACGCCGCGCCAGTTCGTCAATCGTGGCGGCGGGGAAGCGCGCCTCGATGTGCAGGGTGTCGCGGGCCTCGCCCAGCGCAAAGCGGCCCGACAGCCAGCGCGGCGCTTCCAGCGCCTCCTGGATGTTGCGGCCATGGTCGATCAGGTTGATGTAGGTCTGCAGGTGGATCTGCGGCTGGCCGTCGGCACCCATGCAGCCGACCACGCTCCACAGCTTGCCGTTGCGAAAGCCCAGTGACGCGATCAGCGTGTGCAGCGGGGTCTTGCCCGGCGCCAGCCGGTTGGGGTGTGCCGGGTCCAGCGAGAAGTAGGCGCTGCGGTTTTGCAGCAGCACGCCGGTATTGCCCGCCACCACCGCCGAGCCGAACACACCGTACAGGCTGTGGATCAGCGACACCGCATTGCCTTCGGCGTCGACCACCGCGATGTAGACCGTGTCGCCGCTGAGGCTGCCCCAGGACGGCACTTTGTCCCAGGGCAGGGCCTGCGCCGGGTCCATCAGGCCGCGCCGGGCGTCGGCATGCTCCTTGGAGATCAGCCGCGCCATCGGCACGTCGACAAAGGCCGGGTCGGCCAGATGCTGGTCGCGGTCGTGGTAGGCCACCTGCTTGGCCTGCACCATCAGGTGCGCCGGGTCGGCGCTCAGGAAGGGGTGGGTGTGCAGCGCAAAGGGCTCCAGCAGGTTGAGCATCTGCAGCACGGTGAAGCCCTGGGTGGGCGCGGGCGTTTCGTACAGCGTCAGGTCGCGGTAGCGGCCTTGCAGCGGCTCGCCCCAGCGGGCGGTCTGCGCCAGCAGGTCGGCCTGGTCGAAGAAGCCGCCCTGGGCGGCTGCAAAGCGCGCCAGTTCGGCGCCCACGGCGCCGCCATAAAACCCTGCCGGGCCGCCGGCTGCCACCGCCTCCAGCGTGCGCGCCAGGTCGGGGTTGCGCAGCCGGCTGCCGGGGCGCGGCACCTGGCCGCCGGGCATGAAGATGGCGCAGGTCTCGGCATGCGGCGCCAGGTCGGCCTGGGCATGGGCGATCCAGCCTGACAGGCGCTCGGTGACCGGAAAGCCATCGCGTGCATAGCCGATGGCGCTTTGCAGGCAGCGGGCCAGCGGCAGCCGGCCGTAGGCGCTGTGCGCCTCGCCCCAGCTGGCCACCGCGCCGGGCGTGGTCAGCGTGGCGGGCAAGATGCCGCGAAACGGCACCTCGGTGTGGCCACGCTGGCTGAACCAGTCGATGCTGGCATGGGCACTGGCGCGGCCGCCGCCGTCGAGGTGGCGCACCGCACCGGTCTTGGCGTCATGGATCAGCCAGAAGGCGTCGCCGCCCAGGCCGGTCATGTGCGGGTAGATCACCGCCAGCGCGGCAGCGGTGGCCAGCGCCGCATCCACCGCCGACCCGCCGGCGCGCAGCACGTCCACCCCGGCCTGGCTGGCCAGGGCATGGGGGCAGGTGACCATGCCCTGGGGGGCCATGGTGACGGCGCGGCCGGTGGTGATCTGCATGGGGTGTGTTCGTTGGGTGCAGGTTGAACAGAGGGTGGCCGCCTGGGGCGGGCGGCAGCGCGGGCCTGGCCGGTGCCAAGGCTTGCATCATCCAAGTTTGGGCCTGCTGCGGATAGCTCGGGTCGGGGGCCGTTGGATGGACCGGCCCGCCGATTATCCCGTGGCCCTGGCCAGCCCGCAGGCGCCAGGGTGTGCAGCGGATGCGGTGCCTGGCCTGCTGTCAGGCGCCGGCCACCACGGTGTGGCGGGTGCTCAGCGGCCCCAGGCGGTCATGCACTGCCTGTTGCAGGCGGTCAAACGCGCCGGGGCCGGCCAGGCTGACCCGGATCAGCTGGCCATGCGTGGGGTCGGCAACCACGCTCACGTCACAGCGTTCGCCAGCGCCGGGCAGGTCGCGCAGCAGGGCGTCGGCCACCCGGCGGATCGCGTCATGGCGCAGTGCGGGCTTGAAGATCTTGCCCACCGCCGTCAGCGGCATCGGGTCGACGAAGTGCAGCGCCACCGGCACGGCGGCGCGCTCGGGCGTGTGCTCTTTGCAGGTAGGCGATCAGCTCGGTGGGCTGCACGTCGGCGCCGGGCTTGGTCTGCACATAGGCCACCGGCAATTCACCCGCATAGGCGTCGGGCTGGCCGACCAGGGCCGCCAGCGCCACCGCCGGGTGGCGGTACAGCAGCTCTTCCAGCGGCGCGGGGTCGATGTTGTGGCCGCCGCGGATGATCAGGTCCTTGGCGCGGCCGGTGATCCACAGCTGCCCGTCGGCGTCCAGCCGGCCCAGGTCGCCTGAATTGACCCAGCCGGGCTCGACGAAGGCACCCAGGTTGTGCTTGTCCATCAGGTAGCCCGAGAACACGCCCGGCCCGGCCATGGCCACCACGCCGATCTCGCCGGCGGCGCAGTCACCGGCCAAGCCGCCGTCGGCATCGAGCTTGACCACCCGCACCCGTGCATAGGGCAGCGTGCGCCCCACCGCGCCGGCCTGGCGCGGCATGTCGGGGTAGCCCATGGTGTGCACGCTGGATGTTTCGGTCATGCCGTAGACCTCGAGCACCGGCAGGCCCATGGCCTCGTAGGCCTGGATCACGGCCACCGGGATCGCCGAGCCACCGCCCGACGCGCGCTGCAGGCTGCTGATGTCGACGCCGTCGTGCGGCACCTGCAGCGCCGCGGCCAGCACCGTGGGCACACCGCCAAAGATCTGGGGCCGAAAGCGCTGCACCAGGCGCCAGACATTGCGCACCGCGCGCGGGTCGCGCCAGCCCGCAGCCCCCAGCACCACCAGGTGGCCGCCGTTGGCCAGCGATGCCAGGCCCTGGGTCAGCGCCCCGCCCACATGGAACAGCGGCAGGCCGAACAGCACGCCCGCGCCCGGGCTGGCCAGCCCCATCAGGCGCAGGCCCCAGGCCTGCGACACCTGGTTGGCATGGGTGTGGCGCACCAGCTTGGGCGTGCCGGTGGTGCCGCCGGTGTGGAAGTAGCCCGCCACGTCGGTCGCCGCCGGCCGGCGGCCGCTGCGCAGGCTGTCTGCGGGCTGGGCAGCCACCAGCGTGTCGAAGTCGTCGGCGGCCGTCTCGGCCTGGGCCGCGCCGCCCACCACCAGCACCCGCTCCAGCGTGGGCACCTGGCTGCGGATGGCCTGCACCTTCTGCCAGATGTCGCTGCCCGGGTGCGGCCCCAGCGCCACCAGCACCCGCGTGCCGGCTGCCCGCAGGATGTCGGCCAGCTGCGCGGCCGACAGCATCGGGTTCACCGGGTTGGCCACGCCCACGGTCTGGGCGCCGTACAGCGCCAGAAAGCTCTGCGGCACCAGCGGCAGCAGCAGGCTCACCACCTGCCCCGCACCGATCCCCAGGCTGTGGAACAGGTTGCCGGTCTGCACCAGGCGCTGCTGCAGCTGCGCATGGCTCCAGACCAGCGGCGTCTCGTCGGGGTCGGCGTTGGGCAGGAAGACGATGGCCGGCGCCGCCGGGTCGATGCTGGCGCCGAGCTCCAGCGCCTCGCAGGTGCTTTGGGCCGCCACCCGCTCAGCCCAGGGTGCCTGCGCCTCGAAGGCCGCCACGTCGGCAGCGTTCTTGAAGCGTGGCAGGGTGTCGCCGATCAGCCGGTCGAGCACATGGGCGCGGGTGTTGGTTGGCATGGGCGGTTCTCCAGAGTGGGCTGCAGTCACCCTATCCGCACGCGGGGACAGGCGCTGCTGGGTCTATCCCGGAGCCGGGCCGATGGCGCTTCGCCGGTGGTGGCGGCGGCGCGTGGCGGCCGGCTGAGGGGCTGCCATCTGGTATCTGCAATATGGCATCTGCAATAGGGCATCTGGCCTGGGCGGCTGCTGCGCGACCTTCGACGCTGGCCAGATGGCACTGGCGATTGCGTTGAGCGTTTGCAGCTTGCTGCGCTTGGCTTGCGTTGGCGCTGCAGTAGAAGGCTTGAGCCTGCTCGCCGCGGCGAGCAGGCTACCAAAAACGCGTCGCTGATCTATGCCGGGATTCGGCCACGAGCTGCCCCTGGCGGCAGGCGGCTTCAATGCCAGCGGCTGCGCAGAGTTCGGACTCTGTACGGACATGCCGAGCGCGCGCCCGACTGTCAGTCTGATCGCGCGCCGCACAGCGGACTGCGAGACGCTCAGAGCGAGTTCGGCTGGTGGGCTGGAATCAGAACGAGCCCGCGCAGCAGATGCCACGCGCAGCGCCGGCAGCGGGCGCCGTGGTGTGCAACGCACCGATGGTCGGGCAAAGCGATTCTTGCCTCTGCGGAGGCAGACAAATGTAAGAGTGTGCCATAGGTCAACGTGACGCGCGAACTCAGTAATACAGGAAGCCCAGCGCTTCGCGCAGTCGATCGCCCGTGCTGCGCATGCGGTCCCAGCGCTCCATGCTCACGTCGCCCTGACGGAACTCACGAAAGAAATCGTTGCCTTGCATCTGCTGCATCACCGCTTCCACGTTGGGCGGAATGTGGTTGTTGAAGCTGAACTTCTCGCGCAGTGCCTTCATCTGGGCCGCCTGCGCATCGGCGGCCGCTGTGTTCGAGCCCTCTGCCAGCTGGGTGGGCCAGCGCGGCGTCACCAAGATGAGCACTGACCGCTGGATGTCGTTGGTCTTCTTGTTTGAAAACACGTATTGCAGCAGCGGCGCGTCTTGCAGCCCGGGCACTCCGTCGCGGGTGTTGGAGGACGACTTCTCGCTCAGCCCGCTGAGGACCAGCGTGTCACCGACGTTCATCACCACGTTGGCGTTTGCGGTGGTCTCGCCGATCTCGATCTGGTAGGCCACGCGGTTGTTCTCCGCGCTGGCGTTGAGCGAGGTGCGCTGTGCCTCCACCTTCATCTGCACACGGCCTTGCGACAGGAACTGCGGCGTCACCGCCAGCTTGATGCCAAAGCGCTTGTCTAGCGGCACGATGGTCGTGCCGCCCTGCTGGCTGGTGGAAACAACGCCGGCGCTGAGGTTGGTGCCCGAGAAAAACTCCGAGGGCAGGCCCTCGATGGCCGCCAGCGTGGGCCGCGCCAGCACCTCGTTGACCGAGCTGTTGGCATTGGCGATGTTCAGCGAATACGACAGCGCTGGAATGGTGACGGCGCGGGTGATGGCAGTGGTGACCACGGCCGCGGCATCGCCCACGATGTTGCTGCTGTGGCTGCGTGAATATGCGGCGACGCCGCTGCCACCACCCAGCTGCAGCGTCAGCGCATTCAGCAGGTTCACGCCCTTGGAGGTGGAGATCAGCTCCTGTGTGGACAGCAGCACCACGTCAACCAGCAGCATGCGCGGGCCCGTGGTGTCGTTGCTGGGCGCGGCCGGCACCGCTATGGATGCCGGTAAACGTGCCGGCAAAGGTGCCGGCAAAGGTGCCGGTGAAGGAGCAGGCTGGGGCTCTGGTGCCGATGATGCTGGCGATGGCAAATCCGGCACGGGCTCGGGCGCCTGTGTGGCCGGCCGGGGCGTCGGTTTGGGCAGGGCGAAGGCCTGTGCCAGTAACAAGGGCGCGCCGATGCCTTCGCTGGTGTTCAGGCGCGTCTTCACAAACCCCGCCGCCCCTTCCTGCTTGCGATAAAAGCTGCGCCACTGCGCCAGGCGGCGGTCGCTGCGCTCCAGGTCCACGGCGTTGCCGCCACGCTCTCCCAGCAACTCGCGCATCCGTTGTGCGCGCTCAAAATTGCCGCAGGCGGCATACACCGCAATGCTTGAACGCAGCACATCGGCCCGGGCCGGCGCGGCGTGCTGATGCAGTTGGTCGGCCATTGCGCAGGCAGTGGCCGCATCGCCGGTGAGATACGAAGAGACCATCAAACCTTCGATGGAGACGCTGCTGTCCGGCGTCAGCAGTAGCACCTCGGCGAAGCGGGTCTTGGCCTGCGCAAACTGTTTCAGGTCCATGTAGGCCAGGCCGAGAAACTCCTGCGCAATCCAGTTCGCGGGGTCGATGCGCAAGGCCTGCTGGTAGCCCTCAATGGCGATTTCGGCCTTCTGCGTGTCGCCCTGCTTGGCCTGCAGGTGGTAGACGAAGCCGTTGAGCAGGTGCAGCTGTGGGTGGCGCGCGTCGAGCTGCAGCGCTTCGTTGACTGCGGCCTGGGCACGCGGCAGGTCCATCTTCTGGATGTAGCCCACTGCCTCGCTCACCTTGCTCAGCAGTTCTGAGTCGGGCTGGCCTTCGGGCAGCAGTGCCACGCCTTTCACCATCTCGGCGAAAGACTTCGCTGGCGCCGCCTGCGCCCAGGCGGGCGCCATAGGCGTGGCCAAGGCCGCGACAAGCGCCGCCGCAACGGCGACGCGACGCAAGGGGGTGGTGAGGTTTTTCATCATGGAAGCCCGCACTCAGCGTGGCCCGGTGGACGAGAAAGTCAAGCGGTCAAGCTCCTTGCCTTGGCCGCCGGTCATGCAGCCCAGCTTCTCGCCGGAGGTGACCGCATAGCTGTCGGCGCTGCCGCCACCACCACCATGCGGGCCGTAGGTGCGGCCGGTGTTGGTGGTGAACTTGAGCTGGTCCACCGCGTTGCCGCCGCGGTAGTCCACACGCACGATGTACTCGCCGCGCGCCAGCAGAAATTCGGTGGCGCCGGCCTTGGAGCCGAGGTTGCCGCGCGTCGGGCCCCAGCCCCGGCTGCCGTAACGGAACTGCACCTGGTCGATGCGCTTGCCCGAGCGCAGGCGGATGCCATCGACGGCCTGCCCCTGGCAGACATCGCCGTCGCTCCACACGCTGCCACCGCCGCCGCCAGCGCTCTTCAGCCCGGCCAGCACGCCGCTGCTGGCCGCGGCCGGCCGGCCGTCGCGGCCTTGGTCTTCGCCGTCGTTGAACCAGTGCTCCATCGCGGCGCCATAGCCTTCGGCGCCGAAGGCGGCCTTCAGATCGGCGTAGCGGGCCATGTAGCTGCTGATGCTGAAGTCAGGGCTGCCCTGGCGGCCTTGTTCGATGCCGTCGTCCACCCAGTGCTGCGCCACGCAGCGCAGGTCGTTGCGGTTGCAGCGCTGCTGCACGTCGGCATAACGGTTCCAGTAGTAGCGCGCGTCGAACACCAGACTGCCGCGGCGGCCTTCCTGGAAGCCGGCGTCGCGCCAGTGGGTCTGCAGGTCGGCTTTGGCAGCCACCACGTCAGGCGCCACGTCGTAGTAGTAGTCCCAGTCGAACACCGAAGGGGCAAAGCGCGGGTCGGGTGCCTTCTTCTTGTGCTTCTTCTTGCCCAGGCGCTTGAAGGCATTGCCGGCGTCGGCAAAAGCCTGGTTCACCGCCCCGGTGGACTTGTTGGCCACGTCGCGCGCCGCGTTTTTCGTGCTCTCGTAGGTCTTGCGCGCAACCTCGGCCTGCTTTGCAGCTTCGGCGGCGGTGCGCTCGGCCTGCTTCTGGGCTTCTGCCGCAGCCACCTCGGCCTGCTTCTGCGTCTGCGTGGCCAGGTACTCGGCGGTGCCTGACATCTTCTTCAGCGCTTCGTTCGCTTCCTTGGCCGAATAGCCCGCCAAGTGTTGGTACTCGGTGGTGATCTTGCGCAGCGCGGCTTCGAGTTCCTTGCCGATGCAGCCGGCGATCTTGCTCGGGTCGACGTTCACGCCGCCTTGCGCGTCGAAGACGTCGGCGATGTTGGTCGTGGGCGTGAAAGTGAGCTTGGCCTTGATCTCGAACGGGTTCACGCAGTTGGCCGGCACGTTGAGCGTGAGCACCTCACTGTCGAGAATGGCCTCGACCACCTGCCCGTAGTAGTTGCCCTTGAGCCGGATCAGCTGTTCCTTGCCGTTGATCCGGGCCTGCGCAATGATCTTCTGCACCGTCACCTTGCCCAGCGGCCCCAGCTTGAGGCTCAGGTCTTCCACGGCCGTGCCGTCGAAGCCGCTGGTGTTGGCGGTGACGTCGATCCAGCCCATCTTCTGGCCCAGGATGGACACGCTGCCCTTGCCGATCATCAGCGGCCCGCCATCGGCCGTGGGGCCGAGCAGCACCACGTTGAAGGCCTTGTCGTCGCTGGGAAAGGGCTTGTTGGCGTTGCCCAGCTCGTAATCGGGCTGCGCCACCGGGTTGCGCACCTGGAACACCGACAGCGGCTTGGCGGCCATCAGCAGCGGCTTCTTGATCTGCTCGAGGTTGCGCACAAAACCGCCGCCGTACTTCGTCAGACGCGGGTCGGGCGAGGCCATCGCGACCAGGATCTTCGCGTAGTCCTCCAGCGTCAGCGACGGTGGCGTGGACATGCGGAAGGAAAAGTCCAGCAGGTCCATCGCGCCCTCGGGCGTGAGCGGCGTCTGGAACTGCATCAGCACCTTCTTGTTTTCAACGCCTTCGAAGGTGGCGTTGCCCTTGTAGCCGAAGACCAGTTCGTTGTTCAGGAAGAAGGTGGCATCACGCATGATGAGCTTGGGCATCACCATGCGAATCTCGGCGCCGCGCGGGAACTGGAACTCCACGAAGGTTTCCGGCTTCAGCGCGTCAAGGCCGGCGTCTTTCATCTTTTCGCCGTGCGCCACCTCATTGGCCACCCCTGCCCCGGCCAGGCCGCCGCCCATCATGTCGCTGATGGGCATCACCACCGCGGCACGCATGATGAGCTTGGAAACCTCGATGCCCTCACGCAGGAACAGCAGCTTCATCGCGCCGCCCAGGTCGGCACGCGCGGCCATCTGCACGCCGGCGGCGAAGTCCAGCGAGGGCATGTTGAAGTAATGCTGTTTCACCACCTGCAACAGCGGCGCGGGCATGCGGCTGGCGTCCAGCGTGTAGTCGGTGGTGGAGATGGAAATGATGGGCGCGGTGAGCCCGGTGCCACCGAAGAGCTTCTGCACATTGCCCTTCAGCAGGCTGGGCATCACCATCTTCTGGTTCACCACCAGCAGTACGGTCTGTTGCGCTGTTTTGCTGGAGAACAGATAAAGCTGCAGCGGGCCCGACTGCGTCATGTAGCAGCCGGTGAGGCCGCTGCCGCATGCGGTTTGCTTCAACGCGCCCACCATGCCCTGGATCTGGTCCTTGGCGTCGGCCATGGGCAGCTCGCCCAGAATCTTCTTCAGGCTGGGCGAAATCTGCGGCAGCTGTTGCGCTTGAACCGGCAGCGCAGGCAGCAGCAGACTGAGACCGACCGCCAGGGTGGCAGTAGCACCGGCGGCTCGCGCAGCGTTGAGGACATTGAACATGGAAAGCGCTCGCGGTTTAGGCAAAGGGTGACGCGCAGGTAGTGCCAGGAATTCCCGGCCCACAGGCCTTGTGGAAAACGACCGGTGATCCTGTGTCAGCGCTGCGACCAAGGTGTCGTTTGATATCGCATTGTTCGCAGACAAGATCGCTAACGCTGCTCGGTAACGGCACCGAAAGGCAGGCCATATCTGGCCATCTCACGTGACCGCCGCAGCCTGGTTAGGCGCGCACTGGGGTGGATGCGTGAGAACCAGTTCTCGATGTGGTTAACCCAAGACGAGCAGATCGCGGGCGGTGGATCAGCACCTTGGTGTGCTTACAAAGGAACAAGCGAGCCTGTTCGGTCTTGTGGCTGCTGTCCTTGCCGTCGATGACGTGGATCTCGCCGCCCAGGACCTGGCTGGCGAGCGCGGTGCCAAGAATGCCGCCGAACTTCTCACTGGCGAAACGCGGTGTGCTCACCCTGGTCGTCGGCAAGACTTTCAACTCGACACTCCATCCCCATGGGGGTTCAGCGCTGCCGATGTTTCAAACTCCGCTTTTGCGGTGCTCAATCTTCGGTCACGCCAATCACCTCTCCCGATCCTCACCTTTGAGGGAGTTTTTCACATCACCGCGTTCGAAGTCTTCCTCGACGCCGCGCGCACGAACTGCTGGCCGAAGGCCGGGCAAACGGGATCTGGGGCAAGTCCGTAGACGATGACGCCTGCATCCGAATCGGCAAGTCGGACGACTTGGGCTTGTACGGAGCGGGCAGATTGCACAGTGCCGCTAGCGCCCGCTTCGGAGCGGCGAATTGGCCGCGACGAATGTCGCTGAAGGGTCGGTAGCACCCGCTGACCAGCCTCCAAAGACCGCAGCAAAGCTGCCCTTGGAGCCCCGCTCCCAGCGCCAATCGCACGCTCTGGCTGATCAGGTGTTGCGCCAGGCGGACGCGGCTCAGGCGGCTTCGCGCTCGTCCAGCCCGAACTGCATCGCCGCCAGCCGCGCATACAGGCCGCCGCGGGCCACCAACTGTTCATGCGTGCCGATGTCGACGATGCGGCCGGCGTCCATCACCACGATGCGGTCGGCGCGCTGCACCGTGGCCAGGCGGTGGGCGATCACCAGGGTGGTGCGGCCGGTCATCGCGCGTTCCAGCGCGGCCTGCACCATGCGCTCGCTCTCGGCGTCCAGCGCGCTGGTGGCTTCGTCCAGCAGCAGCAGGGGCGGGTTCTTCAGCATCGCGCGGGCAATGCTGATGCGCTGGCGCTGGCCGCCCGACAGGCGCACGCCGCGCTCGCCCAGAAAGGTGTTGTAGCCCTCGGGCAGGGCGGTGATGAACTCATGCGCAAAGGCAGCCTTGCCGGCAGCCACCACCTCGGCCTCGGTGGCATCGGGCCGGCCGTAGCGGATGTTCTCCAGCGCGCTGGTCGAGAAGATGGTCGAGTCTTGCGGCACGATGCCCACGCGCTGGCGCAGGTCGGCCAGCGCGGCCTGGCGCAGGTCGACGCCGTCGATGGTGATGGTGCCGCTGCCCACGTCATAGAAGCGCAGCAGCAGCTGGAACACGGTGCTCTTGCCGGCACCGCTGGGGCCGACGATGGCCACCGTCTCGCCGGGCGCCACCTGCAGCTTGAAGTTCTGCAGCGCCGGCAGCGTGGGGCGCGACGGGTAGTGGAAGCCCACCGCGTCAAACACCAGGGCCGCGCCGGCCGGCCGGTCGGGCAGCGCCCGCGGCACTGGCGGGTCGGCCACCGGGCTTTGCGCTGACAGCAACTCCATCAGGCGCTCGGTGGCGCCGGCAGCGCGCAGCAGGTCGCCGTAGACCTCGCTCAGCACCGCCACGCTGCTGACCAGGATGATCACGAACACCACCGTCTGCCCCAGGTGGCCGGCGCTGATGGTGCCGGCCGCCACCGCCTGCGTGCCCTGGTACAGGCCCCACAGCAGCGCGCCGAAGGTGGCGGTGATGATGAAGCCCACCAGCAGCGCCCGCACCTTGGTGCGCTTGCGCGCGGTCTCGAAGGCGGCCTCGGTGGCGGTGTCGAAGCGCTGCGCCTCGCGCCGCTCTTGCACATAGCTCTGCACCACCGGGATGGCGTTGAGCACCTCGGCGGCAATCGCGCTGCTGTCGGCCACCCGGTCCTGGCTGGCGCGGCTGAGCTTGCGCACCCGGCGGCCGAAGTACAGGCTGGGCAGCACCACCACCACCAGGATGCCCAGCACCTGGGTCATCACCACCGGGTTGGTGACGATCAGCATCACCATCGCGCCGGTGCCCATCACCACATTGCGCAGGCCCATGCTCAGCGACGAGCCCACCACCGTCTGCACCAGGGTGGTGTCGGTGGTCAGGCGGCTCAGCACCTCGCCGGTGGCATTGCTCTCGAAGAATTCCGGGCTTTGCTCCACCACATGGGCGTAGACGGCGTTGCGCAGGTCGGCCGTCACCCGTTCACCCAGCCAGCTGACCATGTAGAAGCGCAGGGCCGAGAACAGGCCCAGCGCCGCGCCCACGCCAAACAGCGCCAGAAAGTGCCCTTGCAGGGCCATCACCCGCTGCGCCGGGTCGGCCGCCACCACGCCCTGGTCGATCAGCGACTTCAGCGCCACCGGAAAAGCCAGCGTGCTGACCGCCGCCAGCACCAGAAACAGCCCGCCCAGCGCGACCTGCAGCCGGTAGGGCCGCAAGAACGGCCCCAGGCCGGACAGCGAGCGGGGGGTTTTTGCGGCGGGGCGGTCGTTGTCTTTCTGGGCCATGGCCGGCAGTGTAGGGGCCGCACTTGCGGCCGGCCGGCTGCGGGTTCGAATGGATGCCTGGGCAATCATTGCCGTGGCAATAATGTGTGCCATGGCCGACCCTGCACCGCCCGCCGCTGCTTTTTACACGCCCGAGACGCTGGGCCCCGACAACAGCGTGGGCCTGTTGATGAAGCGGGCGGTGCAGTCGATGCTGCTCAACATCGACCGCGGCCTGGCGCCGCACGACCTGACCCATGCGCAATGGCTGCCGCTCTACCGCATTGCCCGTGGTGGCTGCACCACCATTGCCGCGCTGGCGCGCGACCAGGCCGTGGACCCCGGCGCCATGACCCGCGCGGTCGACCGGCTGGAAGCCAAGGGCCTGCTGCTGCGCACACGCTCGCTGCAAGACCGCCGGGTGGTGCTGCTGCAGCTGACCGACGCCGGCCGCGCCGCCGCCGCGCTGGTGCCGCCGGTGCTGGTGGACGTGCTCAATGCCCACCTCCACGGGTTCAGCCACGCTGAATGGCTGCAACTCATCGCCCTGCTGACGCGGGTGGTGGCCAATGGCAATGCGCTGCGTGAGCCGCCGCGTGAACCAGCGCGTGACCTGACGGGTGACCCGGCATGAAGCGCCGGTGCACCCCGTGGCTGTGCGCTGGCCTGGCCTTGCTCGCCCTGGTGGCCGGCTGTGCCCAGCCCGGCCCGCCGCTGCAGCCGGCGGCTGCCATCACCCCGGCCGCTGCTGGCCTGGTCGACAGCGGGACCGGCGACTTCCCGGCCGCCCGCTGGTGGGCCGCCCTGGGCGACCCGGCGCTGGATGCCTTGATCGACACCGCCCTGGTCGGCCAGCCCGGCCTGCAGGCGGCCGCCGCCCGGCTGGCTGCGGCCGACGCGGCGCTGGCCCTGGTGCAGGCCGGCCAGGGCCCGCAAGCCGGCCTGGCGGCCGAGGCCACCCGCCAGCGTTTCAGCGGCAACGGCCTGATTCCGCTGGCGGTGGCCGGCCAGGTGCGCAGCACCGCCAATGTGCAGGCCAGCGGCCAGATCGCACTGGACTTTTTTGGCCGCCATGCGGCGGCGCTGGCAGCGGCCATCGGCCAGCAGCGCGCTGTGGCGGCTGAAGCCCAGGCGGCGCGCAGCCTGCTGGTGGCCCAGATCACCCAGGCCTGGGTGGCGCTGGCGCGCCTGCAGGCCCAGCGCGGGCTGCTGCTGCAGGACCAGGCCCAGCGCCAAGCGCTGCGTGACCTGATTGCCCAGCTGGTGGCGGCCGGGCTCGACAACCAGGCAGCGCTGCGCAGCGCCGATGGCCTGGTGCCCGAGGCCCGTGGCCAGCTGGCGGCGCTCGACGGCCAGATCGCCGCAGCCCGCCACCGCCTGGCGCTGCTCAGCGGCCAGGCACCGCAGGCGCTGGCCACTGCGGCGCCGGTGCTGGCCGCACTGCGCCTGGCCTTGCCGCCGCCACACCTGGGCGCTGACCTGCTGGGCCGGCGTGCCGATGTGGTGGCCGCGCGCTGGCGGGTGGAAGCCGCGGCCCAGGGCGTGGCCGCAGCGCGGGCTGACTTCTACCCCGACATCAACCTCAACGCCGCCATCGGCCTCAATGCCCTGGGGCTGGACCGGCTGCTGAACCTGGGCAGCCGCCAGCTCAGCGTGGGCCCGGCGCTGCGCCTGCCGCTGTTTGACGGCGGCGCGCTGCGCGCCCAGCTGCAGGGCCGCGCGGCCGAGGCCGACGCTGCCGTGGCCGCCTACAACGCGGCGGTGCTGGACGCCGCCCACCAGGTGGCCGATGCCGCCAGCAGCCTGCGCAGCCTGGCGCAGCAGCAGGCCGAGCAGGCCCAGGCCCAGGCAGCGGCCACCGACGCCCTGGCCATCGCCCAGCGGCGCTTTGCGGCCGGGCTGGGCAACCGGCTGCCGGTCTTGCGTGCTGATGCGCTGCTGCTGGCGCAGCGCGCCCAGGCGCTGGACCTGCAGGCGCAGCAGCTGCAGGCCCAGGCCACGCTGGCCCTGGCGCTGGGCGGTGGCTGGGCCGATGCGACGGTGGCGGCTGCACCAGCCGCGACACCTGTGGCGACACCAGCCGCGACATCAGCCGCGACACCAGCTGCGACACCGCACACAACACCAGCCGCCCGACCAGCCGCCCCACCAGCTGCATCACCAGGCGCCAGCCCCAGCCAGACCCACGCCGCCAGCCGCTGACCATTCCTGCACCCGCAGCACCCCGCTCCCATCCCATTCCATGGCCGACCCCTCCGACACCCGCGCGCCCGCGCCGTCCAGCCCCATCCCTGGTGCGGCGCCGCTGGCCGCTGCACCTGCCGCCCGCCGCCGCCGCGCCCTGACCCTGATCGGCGCCGTGGTGCTGCTGGTCGGCCTGGCCTATGGCAGCTGGTACTGGTTGACCGGGCGCCACAGCGAAACCACCGACAACGCCTATGTGCAGGGCAACCTGGTGCAGATCACGCCGCAGGTGGCTGGCACGGTGGTGGCCATCCTGGCCGACGAGGCCGACAGCGTGCCGGCCGGTGCCGCCCTGGTGCGCCTGGACGCCGCTGACGCCCAGGTGGCGCTGGCGCGCGCCGAGGCCCAGCTGGCCCAGACCGTGCGTGCCCTGCGGGGCACCTATGCCGGCAGCGCCACGCTGGCCGCGCAAGTGGTGCAGCGCGAGGCCGAACTGGGCCGCACCCAGAGCGAGCTGACACGTGCCCAGGCCGATGTGGCCCGCCGTGCGCCGTTGGTGGCCAGTGGCGCCGTGGGCCAGGAGGAATTCGCCCATGTCCAGGCCCAGCTGGCGGCCGCGCGCAGCGGCCAGGCGGCGGCGCAGGCCAGCCTGTCGGCCGCCCGTGAGGCCCTGGTCGCGCAGCAGACCCAGACCGACGGTGTCAGCCTGCCGCAGCAGCCGGCGGTGGCCGAAGCCGCTGTGCGGGTGCGCGAGGCCTACCTGGCGCTGCGCCGCAGCAGCTTGCCGGCGCCAATGGCTGGCGTGGTGGCACGGCGCAATGTGCAGATCGGCCAGCGGGTGGCCGCCGGCACACCGCTGATGACCCTGGTGGCGCTGGACCAGCTCTGGGTCGATGCCAATTTCAAGGAGCCGCAGCTGGCCCGCTTGCGCATCGGCCAGCCCGTCACGCTGGTGGCCGATGTCTACGGCAAGCAGGTGCAGTACAGCGGCCGCATCGCCGGCCTGGGCGCCGGCACCGGTGCGGCGTTTGCACTGCTGCCGGCCCAGAACGCCACCGGCAACTGGATCAAGGTGGTGCAGCGGGTGCCGGTGCGCATCACGCTCGATGCGGCCCAGCTGGCCAGGCACCCGCTGCGCCTGGGCCTGTCGATGCACGTCACCGTGGATGTGTCCGATACCAGCGGTGCCACCCTGGCCACGGCCAGCCGCAGCGCCCCGGTGGCCCAGACCACGGTGTTCGATGTGCTGACCGCAGGCTGCCGATGCCGAGGTGGCGCGCATCATCGCCACCCACGGCGGCGCGGCCGGGCGCGTTGCACCAGGCGCCGGCGCCGCACTTGTACCAGCACCCGCACGCCGCTGATGGCCACCGCCGCCCCGCCGCAGGACCACCCGCCGCTGGAGGGCAGTGCCCGGGTGCTGGGCACGGTGGCGCTGTCGCTGGCCACCTTCATGAACGTGCTGGACTCGTCGATCGCCAATGTGTCGATCCCGGCGATCGCCGGCGACCTGGGCGCCAGCCCGTCGCAGGCCACCTGGGTCATCACCAGCTTCGGTGTGGCCAATGCCATTGCGGTGCCGCTGACCGGCTGGCTGACCCAGCGCTTTGGCGCCGTGCGGCTGTGGACCACCAGCGTGCTGTTGTTCGTGCTGGCGTCGATGCTGTGCGGCCTGGCCACCTCGCTGGAAATGCTGGTCGCCGCGCGGGTGCTGCAAGGCCTGGTGGCCGGCCCGCTGATGCCGCTGTCGCAGACCCTGCTGATGGCCAGCTACCCGCGCGTGCAGGCCGGCCGGGCGCTGGCCTTCTGGGGCATGACCACCCTGGTGGCGCCGGTGGTGGGCCCGCTGCTGGGCGGCTGGCTGACCGACAACTTCAGCTGGCCCTGGATCTTCTTCATCAACCTGCCGGTGGGCTTGTTCGCCGCGGCGGTGGGCTGGGGCCTGTACCGCGACGCGCGAGACGCCCACCCGCCGCCTGCCGATCGACACCGTCGGCCTGTCGCTGCTGGTGCTGGGCGTGGGCGCCATGCAGCTGGTGCTGGACCTGGGCCCCGAGGCCGACTGGTTCGAAAGCAGCGCGGTGGTGGTGCTGGCGGTGGTGGCGGTGGTCGGCCTGGCGGTGTTTGTCGCCTGGGAGCTGACCGACGCCGCATCCGGTGGTCGACCTGCGCCTGTTCGGCGAGCGCAACTTTGCCGTCGGTGTGCTGGTCACCGGCATCGGCTATGGCCTGTTCCTGGGCAATGTGGTGCTGTTGCCGCTGTGGCTGCAGCAATGGATGGGCTACACCGCCACCCAGGCCGGCATGGCGCTGGCACCGGTGGGGCTGCTGGCCATCGTGCTGTCGCCGCTGGTCGGGCGCAAGGTCGCGGTCTGGGACCCGCGCTGGATGGCCAGCGGGTCCTTCGTGGTCTTTGCCCTGGTGCTGTGGATGCGCGCGGGCTTCACGCCGCAGACCGACCTGTACACCATCATGATCCCGACCCTGATCCAGGGCGCGGCGCTGGCGTTCTACTTCATCCCGCTCACCACCCTCAGCCTGTCCGGCATCCCGCAGGCACGCTTGCCGGCTGCGGCCGGCCTGGCCACCTTTGTGCGCATTGCCGCCGGTGCCATGGGCGCGTCGATCGCCACCACGGTGTGGGAGTCGCGCGCGGTGCTGCACCATGCCCACCTGGTGGAGCAGTTGCAGCCCGGCAGCGCTGCGCTGGCCAGTGCGTTGGCGGCACTGCAGGCCACCGGGCTGGGTGAATCTGCGGCGCTGGCCCAGCTGACACGGCTGATCGACCAGCAAGCGTTCACCCGGGCTGCCAATGACATCTTCCTGGCATCGGCCTGGCTGTTCTTGGGCCTGATCGCGCTGATCTGGCTCAGCAGGCGGCCGGCGCCGGTGCTGGGCGTCCCGGTTCCGGTGCCTGCGCCGGCTGCGGCGCCGGCGCTTGCGGACGACCTTGCGCCTGCACGGCACACCCGAGCCGCGCCATTGGGCAAGGCCTGAGCAGGTTGCCCCGGGTACCGCTGGCGCCTGGTGTCGCCGACACTGCCAGCGTGCGCCAAGCCGCTGCCGCGGGGGACTGTTGCAGACCTGCCCCCGATCAGCCACCCATCCGCCACACACCCGCCACCCACCCGCCACCCATCCACCACCGACCACAGCCCCATGCATCCCAGCTTCCAGGACGACCTGCTGCAACGCCACATCCTTGCCCTGCTGGGGCCGCTGGAGCCCGACAGCATGGCGCTGTTGCTGGCCAGCCTGGAATGGGTCAGCCTGGCCGGCGGGCAGCCGCTGATGACCCAGGGCGAACCGGGTGACGCGATGTACCTCACCATCAGCGGGCGGCTGCGGGCCTATGTGCGCGGCGCCGACGGCGAGGAACGCGCCGTGCGCGAGATGGCGCGCGGCGAAGTCATCGGCGAGATGAGCCTCTACACCGACCAGCCGCGCTCGGCCACCGTGGTGGCGCTGCGCGATTCGGTCTTGGTGCGGCTGGGCAAGGACGCCTTCCAGCAGCTGCTGCTGGCCAGCCCGCGGCTGTCGATGCTGCTGACGCGCCAGGTGATCCAGCGCCTGCAGGCGCAGCCCGCACGCAGCGGCGCCATGCGCCCGGTGGTGCTGGCGCTGTTGCCGATCACCGGCGGCATCGATCTGCCGGTCTTTGTCGCCCGCCTGGTGGACCAGTTGGCCGCGCAGGGCCGCAGCGCAGACGGCACGCCAGCGCGGGTGTGCGTGGTGGACGCCGACCGCCTGGACCAGGCCCTGCAGCAGCCGGGCCTGGCCCGCGCGGCGGTTGATGCTGCAGGCCAGGCTGACCAGCGCATCGGCCTGCAGCTCGATGCCTTCGAGGCCGCGCACGACTTCGTGCTGCTGTTGGCCGACGACCAGCCCAGCGCCTGGACGCAGCGCTGCAGCCGCCGCTGTGACGAGCTGCTGCTGCTGGCCGATGCCGATGCACCGCCGCAGCTGCACCCCAGCGAAACCGCCTTCCTGGTGCCTGCCGCCGGCACCGATGCGCGGCGCGCCGCTGCGGCTGAAACCCTGGTGCTGCTGCATCCGGCGTCGCGCCACATGCCGCAGCACACCCGCCGCTGGATCGACGCGCCGCCCGCTGGACGGCCACCTGCACATCCGCCCCGCGCTCGACCGCGACATGGCACGCCTGGCCCGCCTGCAAGCCCGCACGGCGGTGGGCCTGGTGCTGGCCGGTGGCGGCGCACGCGGCCTGGCCCATCTGGGCATCCTGCAGGCGCTGCAGGCCGAAGGCATCGAGGTCGACGTGGTCGGTGGCACCAGCATCGGCGCGGTGATGGCGGCGCTGGCGGCGGTCGACCAGCCGCTGGACGAGACCCTGGCCGTGGCCCGCACGGCCTTTGGTGGCAAGCCCACCGGCGACTTCAATTGGCTGCCCCTGGTGTCGCTGATCGCCGGGCGGCGGCTGCGGCGCATCGTGCAGACCGCGATCGTCAGCCTGGGCGGCCGCGACATCGACACCGAAGATCTGTGGAAGACCTTCTTCTGTGTGGCCAGCAACTACAGCCAGGCCCGCGAGCAGGTCATCACCCACGGCAGCCTGCTGCAGGCGCTGCTGGCCAGCATCGCCATCCCGGGCGCGCTGCCGCCGGTGCTGGCCGACGGCGACCTGCTCTGCGACGGCGGCACCTTCAACAACTTTCCGGTCGATGTGATGCGCAGCCAGCGCGGTGTCGGCCAGGTGATCGGGGTCGACCTGAGCCTGCAGCGCGCCGCGGCGCATCGACCTGGACGAGATGCCCGGCACCTGGGCCTTGCTGCGCGACCGCCTGCGCCCACGCGGCAAACGCCGCTACCGCCTGCCGTCGCTGGTGGCCTACCTGATGAACGTGACCATCCTCTACAGCAGTTCGCGCCAGCGCCAGTCGCGGCAACTGACCGACCTGTACTTCAACCCGCCCCTGCACCGGGTGGGCATGCTGCAGTGGCACCGCTTCGACAGCATCGTCGCCCAGGGCCTGGCCCATGGCCAGCAGGTGCTGGGCGAGCGTGCGAAAAACCTGTCTGGCGCCGCGACGGCGGCGGCGCCCGCCTGACAGCAAGGCCGGCCTCGGCAGGGCCTGCGACCACGCGGCCCAGGCAAGGCAAGCGCTGCAGGCTGCGGCTCACACCAGCTTGAAGAAGCTGACTTCGCGGGCCAGTTGGCGGGCTTCGTCGGACAGTGCACCGGCGTCGCTTGCCGTCTGCTCCACCCGGGCGGCGTTCTGCTGGGTCGATGCATCGAGCGCCTGCACCGCCGCAGCGACCTGGCCGACACCGGCAGTCTGCGCGCGCGAGGCTGTCGCGATGTCGGTCATCAGGCCGGCGATGCGGTCGGCATTGCTGACGATTGCGCCGATCGCTGCGCCGGCTTCGGCGGTCACCCGGTTGCCGTTCTGCACCTGCTCGATGCTGGCCAGGATCAGGCCCTTGATTTCCTTGGCGGCGGCGGCAGACCGGCCGGCCAGCGCCCGCACTTCGGTGGCCACCACGGCAAAGCCGCGGCCCTGTTCACCGGCGCGGGCGGCTTCCACCGCCGCATTCAGCGCCAGGATGTTGGTCTGGAAGGCAATGCTGTCGATCACCGCCGTGATCTCGCCGATCTTGTTCGACGCCGTCTGGATGCCTTCCATGGTGCGCACCACCTGGCCGATGACTTCGCCGCCGCGGGTGGCGGCGGCGGCGTTCTCGCGCACGATCACCAGTGCACCGGCCACGGTGTCGGCGGTGTGCTGCACGGTGGCGCCGATCTGCGCCATGTTGGCAGCGGTGTCTTTCAGCTGGGCGGCGGTCTGATCGCTGCGCTGCGACAAGTCATGCGAGGCGGTTGCAATGCCCTGGCTGGCCGACTGCACCTGGGCTGAGCTCTGCAGCACGATGCCGACGATGCGGCGCAGGCTGTGCTGCATGTGGCCCAGCTTGACCATCAGCTGCGCGGCTTCGTCCCGGCCCCAGGGCAGCGGGCTGGTGGTCAGGTTGCCCTGGGTGATCTGCTCCAGGTGGCCGCACACCTCGCGCAGGCCGCCCATCATCACCTTTTCAAACGACAGCATCAGGTAGATGGCCAGCCCCACGCCGCACAGCGCAATGCCCAGCTGCCAGGCCAGCAAGCTGGCGATGGCGTCGCTGCGTGCCTGCAACTGTCCATCCAGCCGGTCCAGCAATTGCTGGTTGCGCCGGGTCTGGCTGTCGGTGGCTGCGCGGCCCAGGGCGGTGTAGCCCGCCGCGTCGCCAGTGGTGGCGGCGCCCAGCAGCTGCAGCGTGGTGGCCTTGGAGAAGGCTGCGGCGGCGCTGTCGACACCGGCTGCGTCCAGCAGCTGGCCGAGGTCCGGCGTGCTGCGGACCAGGGCCTGCAAGGCCTGGTCGACATCGGCCTGCAGGGCATCGTGCACGGCCGACCACTGGTGGATCCAGTCGCGCTGCTGCTGCGACAAGCTGTTCTGCTGCAGCACCAGGCTGCCCAGGGCCTGCAAGCGCGCAGTGTGTTCGGCCTGCAGCGGGCCGTGCAGCACGGCGATCTGCACCAGCTGGTGGGTGTGCGGATGTGCGTCCAGCGCCAGCTGCGACGCATCGGCCACGGCACGCAGCAAGCGCAGCGCGGCGTTCGCATAGTCCACATGGGCCTGCAGGGTGGCATCGGCCTGGGCGGCCAGCGGTGCTTGCTGCAGGGCCTGGTGCGCCGCTTGCAAGCGCGCAAAGCTGTCGTCGACCACCGGGTTGCCGCCCAATGTCTGCTGCCTGGCTTGCACAGCGGCAAAGGCGGCCTGCACCTTGGCCTGGTGGTCGACCAGATCAGGCGCCTGCAGCACGGCGGCCTGCCGCCGCAGCTGGGCAGCTTGCACCAGGTCCAGCAGCGGGCGCACAGCGCGCAGGCCGTCGCGCTCGCTGCGCGCCATGTGCAGTTGGTCGAAGGCGGTGGTGGCCAGAAAACCCAGCAGCATGGCCAGCGGCGCCACGAAGGCCAAGGACACCCACAGCGCCTTGGCCGGCAAGCCGATGCGCCGGAACAGGCGCACGCCGGGCGACAGCCAGCCGTGGTAGCGGAAAAAATCGCCGAAGCCGGCGCCGACCCCGGCAGATCGGCTGCGCTGCGCGGCAAACGCGGTGTTCGCCGTGGCGGCGGTAGGGGGCATGGTGGTCCTGGGCAAGGTGCATCGGGCCTGACCCTGCGCCGGTGCCCTCTGCCTGGCTTTTCGTCCGCTGGCCGGTCTTCTTGAGTGCAGCGCCGCATGCGCCCGCCGCAGGTTCTTGATCTGGCGCAAGCGGCGGTCAGGCGGGGCGAAAGTGCGCAGTCGTCCCGCTTGGCGGTCCGGCCAGGGGCCCCACGGCGGCAGGCTTTGTGATTGAATCAAGTCAAACCATCGTGCCCGCCATGACGCCTGATCCACAGTCTGCCCAGTCCGCCAAATCCGCTGTTGCCAGCGCCACTGCGGCGGCGGCCCAGGCCCTGCAGCGGCGCCGCATCGTTGCGCTGGCGGCCGCCGGTGTCGGCGCTGTCGGCCTGGGGGCCATGCTCGGCCACGGCCTGGGCCAGAGCATCGCCGCCAGCCTGCCGGGCACCGCAGCAGCGGCGCTGCCGGCCTTGGTGGGGGCCGCCGTGGCGGCACTGCTGGTGCCGCTGGCGGGCTGGGTGGCCATCCGCATCGTGGCGCCAGCCTTGCCGGTGCAAAACAAGGCGCCGGCCGCGCCGGCCACCGTGACCCGCTTGCGTGCGGTGGCCGCAGAGCCTGCAGCCGCTGTGCCGCAGCCCACCGCGCCCACCGACGCCCAGGCCCCGGCACGCGACACGCTGACCGGCGCCTACACCCAACAACACTTTGTGGCCGCCGCCGACCGCGAATGGTCGCGCATCCGCCGCCACGGTGAAGACGCCGCGCTGCTGATGGTCGACGTCGACCACTTCAAGGGCCTGAACGACGAGCACGGCATGGCTGCCGGCGACGCGATGCTGGTGGAAATCACCCGCCTGGCCTCGTCGACGCTGCGGCCCTACGACCTGCTGGCGCGCTTTGGTGGCGGCGTGCTGGTGGTCTATCTGCCGCACACCGACCCACTGGGCGCGCTGGACGTGGCCGAGCGCATCCGCGAGCGCGTGGCCGGCTTGCGCCTGGCCTGGCAGAGCAAAAGCATCAAAGCCACCGTCAGCGTGGGCGTGGCCGGCATCGGCAGCGGCCATGCCGGGCTGGACGCGGTGATCGGCGACGCCGGTGCCGCGCTGCGCGAAGCCAAGCGCGCCGGCCGCAACTGTGTGCGCGCGGCGCCCATTCCGCCGCGGCAGAACCACACGCCGGCACGGTCTGCCGGCTGAAACCGGCTGCTGCGGAGGCAGGCGCGCCCTGATCAACCCAGCCGCAGCGCCTGCGCCCGGCCGGTCATCTCCAGGTAGCCCAGGCCCACACGGGCGCCGCCCGGCGCCAGCAATTCGGCCAGGCCTTCCCAGTACACCGTGCCGGTGCTGGCGCGGCTGTCGAGCTCTTGCGCGTCCAGCAAGGCGCGCAGCGTGAAGCGGCCGGCAGGGGTGCTGATGGCCCACTCCACCGGGTAGCTGGCGCCGGTCGCCGGGCTGACCCAGCGGCGCTGGGCGCTGAACACCACCGCATCGGGCGCGAAGCTGCGCACGGCAGCACCGGCCGGCCGGTGGCTGCCACCGGCCCAGACCACGCTGCCGGCGCTGTCGTCATTGGCCCGGCGCAGCTGGAAGGCGGTGAGCGCACTGCCGTCGGCCAGGTTGATGCCGATCCAGTCCCAGCCCAGCACCCCGGGGGCCAGCAGCGCATCGCTCCACTCATGGTCGAGCCAGCCGCGCCCCGCCAGCACCGGGCCACCGGGGCGCAGCCGGCCACGCACAGCCAGCTGCGGCTGGGTGTAGTAGTGGCTGGCCTGCTGCGGCGTCGGGCCCTTGCGTGAGTAGCCGGCGTCGCCTTGCAGCAGCAAGGGCTGGGTGGGCGTGAGCTGCAGGTCCAGCGCCAGGCCGGCGTCTGGCGCGGGCAGGCGGGCGCTGTAGGCGCCGGTGGCTGCCGTGCGCGCCAGCGTCCAGCGGCCCAGGGCCACCCGGGTGTCGGCGCGCGCCGCATGGCCGTCGGGCAGGCTCTCGTCGCCCGACCAGCGGGCGATGCGCTGCGCATGCAGGTGGCTGCGGCTGGCCAGGTCGGTGATGGCGGCATGGGCAAACAGCAGCTGGCGGGGTGCAAAGCGGCCGGGCAGGTCGGCCGCCACGCTGGTGCGGCTGCGGAAGAACGTGAGCTGGAAGCCGACCAGCGCGCCGCCGTCTGCTTGCAGCCAGCCGGTGGCATACCACCACTCGATGCGGGCGCCGGGGTGGGCGCCGTGGTCACGCGGAAAGGCCAGTGCCCGGCCTGGCGCCACGCGGTCGTCGTTGGCGGCGTTGTGGGTGGCGTCGGCGGTGGCGTTGCCGGCGGCGGCCAGCACCGGGCGTGGCGCCAGGCCTGCCCCCAAGGCCCCCAGCGACCCCAGCGATCCCAGCCAGCCCAGCAGGCCGCGGCGGCGCGGGCTCACCAGTCCTCCTTCACCGCCAGCACAGCCGACCGGCCGGCCGCGCGGCGGGCGCTCCACAGCGCGGTGGCCACGCCGGCGGCCAGCACCGCGCCGGCCAGCGCCGCCAGCCGCGGCAGCGGCAGGTGCAGCGGCATGGTCCAGTGGAAGCTCTGCGGGTTGACCACGTGCACCAGCACCACCGCCATCGCCAGGCCCAGGGCCAGGCCGATCAGCGCACCGGCGGCCAGCCAGGCGGCGGCCTCGGCGCCGACCAGGCTGACCACCTGGCGGCGGGTCAGGCCCAGGTGGGCCAGCAGGCCGAATTCCTTGCGGCGGGCCAGCACCTGGGCCGACAGGCTGGCCGCCACCCCCACCAGCCCCACGCCGATGGCCACGGCCTGCAGGTAGACGGTGACGGCAAAGCTGCGGTCGAAGATCTTCAGCGACAGCGCGCGCAGGCTGCTGGTGCTGGCGATGTCCAGCGGCAGCGCCGCGCCGGCGGCCTGCTGCAGTGCCGCGTCCACTGCCGCCGGTGCGGCGCCGGGCGCCAGCCACAGCGCCAGGTCGTTGACCCGGGTATCGCCGGTCAGGCGCTGGTAGTCGGCAGCGTCGATCGCCACGGCGCCGAACTGGCGGGCGTAGTCACGCCACAGGCCGCGCACAAAAAAGCGCGCGTCCGCTGCGCCCGGCACCGGCAGGGTGATGGTCTGGCCGGGCTGCCAGCCGTAGATCGCTGCCGCCGGTTCACTGACAAAGACGGCGGTCAGCCCCGGGCCTGTGGCTGTGGCTGCGGGCAAGGGCAGCACCGCGCCCAGCAGCGGCAGGCTGCTGCCGGCCTCGCCCAGCGGGCGCGCCACCAGCGTCAAGGCCGGCTGTTGCGGGTCGATCACCAGCGGCAGCTGGCGTGCCGCCACCACCCTGGCCACGCCGGGCAGGGCGGCAGCGCTGGCCACCAGGGCGGGCGGCAGGAACACCGGGTCGGCCGCTGCCGCCGCTGGCGCGCGCATACAGGTCCGCCGGCAGGGCGGTGTCGAGCCAGACGCTGACAGCGTCGCGGAAGCTGGCCACCATCACCGTGATGGCCACGCTCAGTGCCAGGCTGGCGACCACGCCGGCCACGGTGGCGCTGGCCGTCTGGCGGGCGAAGCGGGCGCGCCGCAGCGCCAGCAGCAGCACCGGTGCCACCAGCGCGCCCTGCCGCGCCAGCAGGGCCTGCACCACCGCCGGCACCAGCACCACACCGCCGGCCAGCAGTGCGGCCACGGCCGCATAAGCCGCCAGCGGCAGGCCCAAGACCGGCGGCAGCAGGGCCAGCGCAGCGCCAGCGGCCAGCAGCGCCAGGCCGGGCCAGACCGGTGCGGCGCCGCTGTCGTGCCCGCCCAGGCCCTTCAAGGCCACGGCCGGCGCCAGGGCTTCGGCCTGCCGCGCCGGAAACCAGGCGCCCGCCACTGCTGCGGCCGTGCCCAGCACAAAGCAGGCGGACAGCGCCACCGGCGGCCAGGCCAGCGCCGGTGCACCGCCGCCGAAATAACCGCCGCCCAGATCACCACCCAGCAGCTGCAGCGCCAGTGCCGCCAGCGCGGCGCCGCCAGCCAGGCCCAGCGTGCTGCCGGCCAGGCCCAGCACGGCGCTTTCGGCCAGCACCATGCTGCGCCGGTCGCGTGCGGCCAGGCCCAGCACACCCAGCAGCGCCAGTGCCGGCGTGCGCTGCGCCACCGACAGCGCCACCACGGAGTACACCAGGAAGCCACCGACCAGCAGCGCCACCCCGGCCAGCACGCCCAGGTTCACCCGGTAGGCGCGTGACAGGTTCGACACCCGCTGCAGCGCATCGTCGGCGGCGGCCCAGCGCACACCGGCGGGCAGGGCGGTGGCGGCCTGCCAGCTGGCGATGGCGGTGCCGGGCTGCAGCCGCAGGTCGATGCGTGAGAGCCGCCCGATGCGGCCAAAGCGGGCCTGCGCCGCCGCGATGTCGACCACCACCAGGGCGCGCCCGGCCGCCGCCACCGTGCCGGCCACGGTGAAGACCTGCGGGCCGGTGCTGGTGGGCAGCACCAGCCGGCCGCCGGTGCGCAGGCCCAGGGCAGTCAGCGCCGCCGGGTTGAGAAAGGCCGCATCCGGCGCCAGGAAGCTGCTGCGGCCGCTGTCGGCCAGCGTGGCATCGGGTCGCGGCAGCAGGTCCGGCGCCATGCTGGCGATGCCCAGCGCGTCCACGCCCACCAGGCGCAGCGCCACGCCGGCCTGGCGCAGGCCGGGATCGGGTGGCAGGGCTGCGGTGCGGCTGCGGCACTCGGCATTGCGGCACTTGCAACGCTGCACGTGCTGAATCGGCTGGGCCGGCTGCACTGCCGTCGGCCCAGCCACGCAGGTCGAGTTCCAGCACCGGGCTGGCCTGGGCCACGGCCGCGTCCAGCACCAGGCGGGCGTACAGCGCGTCGTCAAAGCCGTCGGGCGTGGTGGCCGCTGCGCTGGCATCGGGCTGGCCATTGACCGAGCGCACTGCCTGCGCAAATTCGGCCAGCGCCGAGGCATTGATCATCTGCACCGAGCTGGCCAGTGCCACGCCCAGGGCCACGGCCAGCAGCGCCACCCCATGCCGCCACGGGTGGTGGCGCCATTCGGCAAGGGACAGCTGGACCAGGTGGCGCCACATCGGCGCATGGTACGGGGCCGGCCAGCAGCGGGTGCTGGCGCGGTCTTGACCATGGGTTCAGGGCTGGCTGAGTGCCTCGCGCACAAAGTCCAGCCGGTCCTGGCCGAAGAACAGGGTCTCTGTGCCGGCCGCACGCACCAGGCAGGTGGGCGCGCCGAACACACCACGCGCCACCGAGGCGTCGGTGTTGGCCACCAGCGCCGCCTTCACGTCCGGGTCGCCCACCAGGGCCAGAAAAGCCGCCGGATCGAAGCCGGCGGCCTGCAGCACGGCCGCCAGTTCGCCAGCGTCGCCCAGGTTGCGCGGCAGCACCCACATGGCCTGCCAGACCGCGTCGGCATAGCGCCGGAAGTCGGCAGGCTGGCGCAGCAGCAGGCCCACGGCGCCGCGCATCAGCGTCAGCGTGTTGATCGGAAAGTGCGGGTTGGCGGCATAGGGCACGCCCCAGCGCGCCGCCCAGCGCGGGATGTCGGCGTGCATCCAGCGGCCCTTGGCGGCCACTGTCACCGGGCTGGCATTGCCGGTGGCCTTGAACACCCCGCCCAACAGCATGGGGTGCCAGACCAGCGTGGCGCCGGTCTCGTCGGCGATGCGCTGCACCTGGGTGGACGCCAGGTAGGCCGTGGGGCTGCCGAAGTCGAAGTGGAATTCCAGGGTGTTGGCGGGCATGGTAGTGGGCTGGCGTGTGGGTTTGTGGGCAGGGGTGCAGGGTGGGTGTGCGGGGGCCGGTGGGGCCGGTGGGGCTGATGGGGCAGGTGGGGCTGATGGGGCTGATGCGGCAGATTAGCGGCTTGGGGTGGCGCTGGGGTCGCCTGGGTGTCAGGGGACGTAGTGGCAGTCTGGGTTTTGTTTGGTGTTTTGTTTGCACGCCTTGCTGCTGCGTCGCCGCCGCGTTGCAGCGCGCCGGTTCTTGCCCCGGCAGGACGACCACCCTTTTGTCGCGCCAAATGGGTTGGCTGAAACGACGCTTTCAACTTTCCGACACCAGCCAGCGCTTGATGGCATCGAGGCACGGCGCCCGGCCCTGTGCTGCTGTGCAGTGGTGTCCGCCAAGTTCAATTGGCGCTTTCGGGTCCAGCACGTTGGCGCGACAGGAGGGTGGTCGCTCCGTGGCTTTCCAAGTGCCGGTTCGGCCCCTGCGGCTGGGTCATCCCACGTCCCCGAGCCCACCCGGTGGCGTAGACTGCACAGAATTCTGTCATCTACCCTTCAAGGAGCCGGCCATGGGCTTTTCAGCCAGCGATGTGGTGCCCTTCACCCAGGCACGCGCCAACCTGTCCGAGCTGGCCGACCAGGCCAAGGCCGGCGCCGAGAAGATCATCACCAAGAACGGCGAGAGCTACGTCGCGCTGATCGACGCCGACCGGCTGGACTACTACCACCGGCTGGAGCGCGAGCGCATCCACCTGCTGCTGATCGACGATGCCAAGCGCGGCCTGGCCGACATCGAGGCCGGCCGCACCTTCGAGGCGGACGCAGCCATCGCGCCAGCTTCAGCAGCGCCGCAGGCTGCCGCCAGGCATCCAGCCGCAACCTGGCAAGGCCGCCAAGAAGCGTGGCTGACGATGCTGTACCGGGTCGAGCTGACCGCGAGCTTCCTGGAGCGCCTGGACGCCATCGAGGCGTTCTTGGCCGAGGCGGACGCCGCCTTTGCCTTCGACGACCTGCTGGCCGAGCTGCGCGCCACGGTCATCCCCAACCTGGCCCGCTTCCCGCGCATCGGCCGGCGCTACCTGGCCAACCCGCCGCAATCGGCCGAGGCGCTGGCCCAGCTCGCCGCGCTGCCGGCCGGCGCTGCCGGTGCGCTGCGCGAGTACCTGCATGGCGACTACCTGATGCTGTACGCGGCCATGGATGCCGAGGCCGACGGTCTACCTGCTGTCCATCCGCCACCACCGCCAACTTTCGTTTGACTTCGCCCGGCTGTGGCCGGCATCGCCTTGACTTTGAGGGATGGGCGACGTGGCGATCCAAACTTTCGACGAGGCAACAACGCGTGCTCAACTTGTTGATGCGCAGCTCGCCCACGCCGGCTGGAACAACACTCGGCGAAGCCCCATTGAAGCGTTCGTTCTTGCTGCCCATGCGCCGGAGGCGGCGTACGCGGGCCAACAGTTCGCGGACTAGGTCTTGCTTGGCAGCGACGGCAAACCGCTGGCCGTGGTGGAAGCAAAGCGCACTTCGCGGGACGAACCAGTGGGCAAGCGTCTGGCTGCGGATGATGCCGACGCCATCAGCGATCAGCGATCAGCCAGCAGCCGCAGCCAGCAGCCAGCAGCCGCGCCAAGCGCCAAGCGCCGAAGTCTCCGCGCCTGCTCAAGCCGGCACGATGCCGCTCGCCGTCAGCCGCAGCACCCGGTCGGCCCGCGCCGCCGCTGCGGCGGAATGGGTGACCAGCAGGCAGGCCGCGCCTTCGCTGCGCACCTGGGCCACCAGCACATCGAGCATGCGCTCGGCGGTGCTGGGGTCGAGGTTGCCGGTGGGCTCGTCGGCCAGGATCAAGGCCGGCTTGTGCACCAGGGCGCGGGCCAGGGCCACCCGCTGCAACTGCCCGCCCGACAGCTGCGCCGGGCTGCGGCTGCCCAGGCCGCCCAGGCCCACGGCCACCAGCAGGGCTTGCACCCGGGCGTCGTCGGGCCGGCCCAGCAACAGCAGCGGCAGGGCCACGTTCTCGGCCACGCTCAGGTGCGGCAGCAGGTGGAACGCCTGGAAGACAAAGCCCAGGTGGGTGCGCCGCAGCCGCGCGCGCTCGGGCTCGGCCAGGCCGCCCACCGCCTGGCCTGCCAGCAGGATCTGGCCGGCATCGGCGTCGTCCAGCCCGGCGATGCAGTTCAGCAGCGTGCTCTTGCCCACGCCCGATTCACCCAGCAGGGCGACAAATTCGCCCGCCACCAGCCGCAGGTCCACGCCCTGGAACACGGGGGTGTCGGCATAGCGGCGCGCCAGGCCGCTGACCTGCAGCGCCGCGCTGGCCGGCTTGTCTGCAGGCAAGCCGGGCTGGTCTGCACCCAGCGCTGGGTCAATCGGGCGCACTGGGGTGGCTCCGTGCTGCGCACTGCGCGATGCGCCCTGGGGGCGGCCCGGCGGGCTCACGCTGCCGGTGCCTCGATCAGCGCGGCCAGCGCGGCCAGGCCCTGTGCGGTGGCGTCGGGCGCATCGCAGGCCAGCACGCTGCGCGGCATGCTGCGCAGCCAGGTCAGCTGGCGCTTGGCCAGTTGGCGGGTGGCCGCCAGGCCCTGCGCCCGCAGCGTGTCCCAGGCGGGTGTGCCGGGTGCCAGGGTGTCGCCGGCGGCGTCCAGCGCCGCCCAGACCTGGCGGTAGCCGACACAGCGCATGGCGGGCAGCTCGGGGTGCAGGTCGGGGCGGGCGCGCAGGCCACGCACCTCGTCGACCAGGCCGGCGGCCAGCATGGCATCGAAGCGCTCGGCAATGCGGTGGTGCAGCCAGGCACGGTCTGCCGGCTCCAGTGCCAGCAGCGGCACGGCCAGGCCGGCACGCCGGTCGCTGCCGTGGAACGACGAGAGTCGGTTGGCCGCTGAGCTGCCAGACCTCCAGCGCGCGCTGGATGCGCTGGGTATCGCCCGGCGGCAGGCGCGCTGCGGTGACCGGGTCGACCCGTGCCAGCTCGGCATGCAGGGCCGGCCAGCCCTCGGCCCTGGCGCGGGCCTCGATGGCGGCGCGCACGCCGGCGTCGGCGGGCGGCATCGCGTCCAGGCCGTCGGCCAGGGCCTTGAAGTACAGCATGGTGCCGCCCACCAGCAAGGCGGTGTGGCCGCGGGCCGTGATCTCGCCCACCAGCCGGGTGGCGTCGGCCACGAACTGGGCGGCGGAGTAGGCGGCGGTGGGGTCGGTGCAGTCGATCAGGTGGTGGCGCACGGCAGCCCGTTCGGCCGCGCTGGGCTTGGCCGTGCCGATGTCCATGCCGCGGTAGACCAGGGCCGAATCGACGCTGATGATCTCCACCGGCCAGCGCTGCGCGGCGGCCAGGGCCAGTGCGCTCTTGCCGCTGGCGGTGGGGCCGGCGATGCCGATGGCGCCTGCGCTGCTCATGGGGCTTGCAGCCGGTCGCCGTGCCGGCGCACCAGGGTCCAGGCCACCACCACCGTGGCGAGTGCGGCACCGGCCATGCCCAGGGCAAAGGCCCGCACCGCGCCGCCGGCCGCGCCGGGGGCCAGCGCCTGGCCCAGCCACAGGCCGATGCCAAAGGCCACGGCGGCCATCGCAAAACCGGCCAGCGCCGACACCAGGCCGGCTGCATGGGGGAAGGGGCCGACCACGCCAGCCTGGCCGCAGGGCATGTGCACGCCGTGGCCCAGGGCATACAGCCAGACCGGCGCCATCACCGCCAGCGGCGACGGATCAGGCTGCTGCGACAACAGCAGCAGTGCCACACAGGCCGCCAGCGTGCACCAGGCGGCCCGGCCCACCGCGCCGGCCAGCCCCAGGCCGGGGATCCAGCGCCGGCACAGCAGCGTGCCGCCGATGTAGGCCATGGCGCAGGTGCTCATCAGCGCGCCGGCGGGCGCCGGCGGCAGGCCCAGCGTGCCGATCAGCACGAAGCCCGAGCCGGCCAGGAAGATGAACAGGCCGCCGTAGCTGCAGACCACCAGCGCAGCCCAGGCCCGAAAGCCCGGGTGGCGCAGCGTGTGGCCGATCTGCCGCAGCAGGTGGCCGGGCTGGGTGGCGTCAGCCTGGCGCTGGCGCGTGGTTTCGGGCAGTTGCAGCGCCAGGAACAGGCCGGTGGCCGCACCCACCAGGCCCATGGCCAGCACCGCAGCGCGCCAGCCGAAGGCCGCGACCAGGGCGCCACCGGCCAGCGGGCTGAGCGATGGCCAGTGCGCCCAGTCCGGTGAGGGCGCGCGCCATCACCATGGCGCCCTCTTGCGGTGCATACAGGTCACGCACCATGGCGCGGCCGCAGACCACGGCCGCCGACATCGCCGCGCCCTGCAGCGCCCGGCCCAGCACCACCGCCGCCACGCTGCCGGCCAGGGCCGCGCCCAGGCTGGCCAGGGTGTAGAGCGCCAGGCCCAGCAGCAGCACCGGCCGGCGGCCGAAGCGGTCGGCCAACGGGCCCCAGACCAGCTGGGTCAGGCCGAAGGCCAGGATCAGCGCCGACATCGTCAGCTGCACCGGCGCCATCGGCGCCTGCAGGTCGGCCGCCAGCGCAGGCAGTGCCGGCAGCATCAGGTCGGTGGTGACCGGCTGCAGGCCCATCAGCAAGGCCAGCACCAGCGCGACAAAGCCCTGGGACATGGGCGCCGCCTGCCCGAGCGGGATGCCGGCCTGGCGGTTGCGGGGCCCGGACGCCCAGGCCCGCCAGCCGGCCGGGCGCGCCGGCGCCTGCGACTGGCGCTCAGCCATCAGAAGCGTTCGTCGGGCCGCAGGTAGCGCCACTGGCCGGGCGGCAGCTTGCCCAGCACCACGCTGCCGATGCGCACCCGCTTGAGGCCCGGTGACATCCAGGCCCACCAGTTCGCACATGCGGCGGATCTGGCGCTTGCGGCCCTCGCGCAGCACAAAGCGCAGCTGGTCTTCATTGGCCCAGCTGACCCGGGCCGGCTTGAGCCGCCGGCCGTCCAGCTCCAGCCCATGGTGCAGGGTGCGCATGGCCAGGCCGCTGAGCCAGGGCTCGCCGGGGGGCACGGCGCGCAGCGGCCGCACCCGCACCAGGTATTCCTTCTCGACCGGGCTGTCTTCACCGATCAGGGTCTTGGCGACGCGGCCGTCCTGGGTCAGCACCAGCAGGCCGGTGGAATCGATGTCGAGCCGGCCGGCCGGCGCCAGGCTGCGCAGGTGGCCGTGGTGGAACTTCAGCGGCGTCTTGTCCTCGGCCCAGCGGTTGGCGGCTGTCACCAGCACCACCGCCGGCTCGTAGCCGTCTTCGGCCTGGCCCGACACATAGCCGATCGGCTTGTTCAGCAGCACGGTGACCCGCTGGGCCTGCTGGGTGCGTGCCAGCGGGTCGATCTCGATCAGCACGTCGGGCGGCACGCGCTGGCCCAGCACCGCCAGGCGGCCATTCACCCGCACCCAGCCGGCCTCGATCCATTCATCGGCCTCGCGGCGCGAGGCCAGGCCGCGCTCGGCCATCACCTTGGACAAGCGCACGCCGTCGTCTGGCGGCACACGCGGCCCGGATTGCAATTCAGTCATGGCCGGATTGGACCACGCCACAATCCCACCCATGCCCCACCACCCCGACCGCGTGTTCCCGCTGCAAGGCGTCAGCAACTTCCGAGACCTGGGCGGCTATGCCGGTGACGGCGGCCGGCCGCTGCGCTGGCGCCGGCTGTTCCGCAGCGACCACTTCGCCGCGCTGACCAGCACCGACCGGGCGCAGCTGGCGGCGCTGGGCATCGCCCGCAGTTTCGACTTCCGCGGTGTGGCCGAGCGCGCCGCCACGCCTTATGACCTGCCCGGCGCGGTGCAGCACCCCTTGTCGATCGAGCCCACCGTGGTGCAGCGGCTGCAGGCGATGGCCGCTGCCGGCACGCAGGTGACGGTGCCGGTGGTGCAGGACCTGATGGCCGACCTGTACCGTGCCCTGGTGCAGGACCATGCGCACCGCTTTGAAGCGCTGTTCGCCCAGTTGCTGGCAGGACGATGTCCCGGTGGTCTTCCATTGCACCGCCGGCAAGGACCGCACCGGCGTGGCTGCAGCGCTGATCCTGCTGGCGCTGGGTGTGCCGCGTGCGGTGGTGCTGCAGGACTATCTGCTGACCAACCAGCATTACCGCCACCCGCCGCTGCCCCAGACCGAGACGCCGATCGAGGTGCTGCAAGTGCTGTGGCGGGTCGACGATGGTTTTTTGGCGGCTGCGCTGCAGGCCATCGATGACCAGCCCGGTGGCCTGCCGGCCTATCTGGAACAGCGGCTGGGCCTGGGCCCGGCCGCGCTGGCCGCCCTGCGCGCGCGGTATTTGCAGCCAGCTTGAGGCTGCGGCCCGGCGCCGGGCCACCGGCGCTGGCCGCCGGCCGCTTCAATCGTCGTCGTCGCCCTGTCGTTGCGGTCCTTGTCGCCATCGAACAGCGCCAGCGCCTTGTCGGCCACCAGCGTGCCCACCTTGCGCCCCAGAATGCGGCCCTCCAGGTCGCTGCGCTCCCAGTGGATGCCAGTGACGCGGCGCGAGTAGCCGGCCGCATCGGCCGCTTCACTCAGCGAGCGCCAGACGAAGCTGATGTCGGTGGCCGGCAGGCCGGGGTCGGTGCGGAAGGCGCCCTGGGGCACGGTGGCCGTGAGGGTGATCTTGTCCTTGCCGCGCACGCGTGGCCATGGCAGCGGCTGCTGCGGCGCTGAAGGTGCTGTGGCCCGACACAAAATCCGGAAACGGCGGTGAGCGGTTGGCCGGCCGCTGCCAGGGAATCCAGTTTTCACCCAGGATGGTCTGCGTGCCCTTGCCGGGGCCGCCCCAGGCGCGGATCAGCTGGCCGCGGTAGAGGACCGGCAGCACGGTGGCCGGGCGCGCCTGGTCATGGAAGCGCTTGGCGTCCCAGGCCGCGATGCTGGCGTCCAGGCCGGCCTGGGCAGTGGTGAAAAACAGCTTCACGTCATCGTCGAGCTTGTTGCCATCGGTCTGCCGACACCGTTTCGGCGACCTGCAGCCACTGGCCCGGCGGGGTGACGGCGCCCGGGTTCTGGGCAAAAAAGTCGCCCAGCGCCTTGCTGCGGTCGTCCAGCGCGGCGCTGAGGCCCACCAACTCGTTGATTTCGGCCTGGGTCGCGCCGCGCGGGCTCAAGGATGGCCGGAACACGGCGCCCGACGGCAGCGCAAACGGCCGGACCCGGCCCCAATGCGGTGTGAGGAAGGTCTGCACCACCAGCACGCCGGCTGCATTGGGCACCCGCAGTGGTTGCCAGCGGTCGATGTCGGTCAGCAGGTCGGGTGTGTTCACGCTCTGGTAGCCGGTCCAGTCGCTGTAGGCGCCCGGGGCCAGGTCGCCGCGCATGTTGGCGCCGTCGTTGTTGCGTGACTGCAGCACCCGGTCGGCCACAGTGCGCCCCACGTGCTGGCCGAACGGGTCGCCTGGTGTCTTCTCGATGGCGGCCAGGCTGCGCAGCAGCTGCGGGTCGAACAGGTTCAGCACCTGGCGTGGGGAACAGGTCGCTCAGCACGCCATGGGCGGCATGGCTGATGGCCACCCGCTGGTTGCTGTCCTTGTTCTTTTTCAGCGCCAGCCGCTTGTACAGCCAGGGCTGGGTGAAGCCAGCCTTCTTGTCGTAGTGGGCCCAGGCGTTGTAGATGGCCTCATGCACCATGGCGATGGCCCGAGCCGCGATGGTGACCGGCATCACGGTGTTCTGCACGGCCTGCAGCAGCACCCGGTTCCACAAGATGACTTCGGACGGGCCGTCCTTGCCGGCTTGGGCCGGGCCCCAGACGGTGGCCCCCAGGCCGACGGCGGCGGTGCGGCAGATAAATTCACGGCGGTGCATGCAAAGGCCCTTGGGTGCGTGTGGGCCCGGGAGTCCGGCCCACGCAAACTGCGGTTATGCCAGTTTTAGCGGACTTTGCGAATCCCGCGTTTCGGCGGATGCAGGCGTTCAGCGTCCGCGCAAAAACAGGTTGTCCAGTTCCCGCAGCGTGACCTGGCGCCAGGTGGGGCGGCCGTGGTTGCACTGGTCGGCGCGCGCGGTGCGTTCCATGTCGCGCAGCAGGGCATTCATCTCCGGCAGCGTCAGCTGGCGGTTGGCCCGCACCGCGCCGTGGCAGGCCATGGTGGCCAGCAGTTCGTCGCGTGCCCGCTGCACCAGCTGCGTGGCTTCCACCTCGCCCAATTCGGCCAGCACCGCGCGCGCCAGGGCCACCGGGTCGGCATCGGGCAGGGCGGCCGGCCGCGCGCGCACGGCCAGCACACCGGGCGACAGCGGCGCCACATCCAGCCCCAGTGCGGCCAAGGTGTCAGCGCAAGCGTCTGCGGTGGCCAGTTCGGTGGGTGTGGCCGCGAACGTGGCCGGAATCAGCAGCGGCTGGCTCGACAGCGCCTGGCCGCTGGCATCGCCCTGGGCGGCCTTGAGCCGCTCATAGACGATGCGCTCATGCGCGGCATGCATGTCGACCACCACCAGGCCCTGGGCGTTTTCGGCCAGGATGTAGGCGCCTGACAGCTGCGCCAGGGCACGGCCCAGCGGCCAGGTGTCAGGCGCTGCGGTGGGCAACGCTGCGTCGGATGTCTGGCTGGACGGGGTGCCAGTGGCGCTGCTGGTCGTGCTGCTGGATGTGCCGCCGGATGCGCTGTCCAGCAGGCTTGCGGGCATGAACGCGGCGTGTTGGCCCAAGGCTGCAGCAGACGGTGCTGCGGGCGGCCAGGGCGGTGCCGGGTCTTGGGCGTACAGCACCGCCAGATCCTGCAGGCCCAGGCGGCTTTGCCCGCCGGCCACGGCGGGTGTCCAGTCCGGGCGCCTGGCCGCAGACGCGCCGCTGCCACCATGGAAGTCGTTGGCCATGTCGGCAAATGCCAGCGGGGCCGCCGTGGCCGCCGCTCCCGCTGAATCCGCTGCCGCCAGGCCGGTGCCGGCCGCCACCGTGGCTGCGGCCGGCGCGCGCGACTGCGCCAGTGCGGCTTCCACCGCATGCCGCACGGCCTGGTGGACTTCGCGGCCGTCGCGAAAGCGCACCTCGATCTTGGTGGGGTGCACGTTCACATCGACCCGCAGCGGATCGATGCTGACAAACAGCACCCAGCTGGGCTGGCGGTTGCCATGCAGCACGTCTTCATAGGCAGCGCGCGCACCATGGCCGATCAGCCGGTCGCGCACATAGCGGCCGTTGACATAGGCGTATTGCTGGTCGCTGCGGCTGCGCGCGGCGTCGGGCAGGCCGGTGCGGCCATGCACCCGCACCGCGCCCACGGTCACATCCAGCGCTCGGCTCTGGGCCATGAAGTCTTCGCCCAGCACGTCGGCAATGCGCTGGTCGGTGGCCTGGGCCGGGCTGGCGCCGGCCGCGCGGCGCCACTGCGCCACCAGCCGGCCTTCATGCCAGACCGCAAAGCCCACGTCGGGCCGCACCAGGGCGTGGCGGCGCACCGCCTCCAGGCAGTGGGCCAGCTCGGTGGCGTCGGTCTTGAGGAACTTGCGGCGTGCGGGCGTGGCGAAGAACAGCTCGCGCACTTCCACGCTGGTGCCGGTGGCACGCGCGGCGGGTTGCAATTCACCGCTGAGGGCGTCCAGCCGGCTGGCATGGGCTGCGTCCGCCGTGCGGCTGGACAGGCTGAGATCGGCGATCGAGGCGATGGCCGCCAGCGCCTCGCCGCGAAACCCCATGGTGGCCACCGCTTCCAGTTCGGACAGGTTGGCGATCTTGCTGGTGGCATGGCGTTGCACCGCCAGCACCAGCTGGTCGGCGGCAATGCCGGCGCCGTCGTCTTCGACCACGATGCTGCGCACGCCACCGGCCATCAGCCGCACGGTGATCTGGCTGGCGCCGGCATCCAGTGCGTTGTCGACCAGTTCACGCACCACCGAGGCCGGGCGCTCGACCACCTCGCCGGCAGCGATCTGGCTGATCAGTGCATCGGGCAGGGCCTGGATGCGGCGCGGAGCTGTGGCCAATGTCATGGCCGCGATTATCCCGGGCAGGCCGGCAGCCACAGCGGCCCGGGATAATCGCTGCCCATGGACGCCATCATGACCCTGGTCGACTTCATCCTGCATGTCGACCGCCACCTCAAAGAATTTGTCGACGCCTATGGCAACTGGGTCTATGCGCTGCTGTTCCTGATCATCTTTGTCGAGACCGGCCTGGTGGTGATGCCGTTTCTGCCGGGCGATTCGCTGCTGTTCGTGGTGGGTGCGCTGGCCGGTGCCGGGCTGTTGAATTACCCGCTGGTGATGGCGCTGCTGCTGGTGGCGGCGGTGGTGGGGGACCAGGTCAACTACAGCATCGGCCGCTATTTCGGGCCCAAGGTGTTTGGCTGGCCGGATTCACGCTGGTTCAACCGCCGGGCTTTCGAGCAGGCCCATGCCTTTTATGAAAAGTACGGCGGCATCACCCTGGTGCTGGCGCGCTTCATGCCGTTTGTGCGCACCTTTGTGCCGTTTGTGGCGGGCGTGGCCGAGATGAGCCGCAGCAAGTTCAGCTTCTACAACGTCACCGGCGCCATCCTGTGGGTGGTGGGGCTGGTGACCGTGGGCTATGTCTTTGGCAACACGCGCCTGGGTGCAGGCCAATCTCAGCAAGATCATCTGGGCCATGGTCATCATCCCTGGCCTGATCGCGCTGTTCGGCGCCTGGAAGGCGCGGCGGCCGCGTGTGGCTTGAGCGGCTGGCGCCTGGTGGCGTGGCGCAAGCAGGCTGGACCTGACAAGCAGGCAAAGACAGCGCAGCGCCGTCAGCCCCGGCGCACCACCCTGCTGACCACCGGCGCACCACCCGCCTCACCACCCCGCAGCAGCGCCGTCGCTGCGCGGGTCCGCAGCGCCTTCGATGCGGCCATCCGGGTGGCGCACCAGGGCGCCGGCATGGCCCATGGTGTCGCTGAAGGGCTGGTCCACCACCTCCACTGCATGCCCTGCAGCCTGCAATTGCGCCACCAGCGCCGGGTCGAAACGCGGCTCCAGCTTCAGGCTGGTCGACACATCGCCCCAGGTGCGGCCCAGCAGCCAGCGCGGTGCGCTCACCGCCTGCTGCAGGGGCTGGCCAAAGCGGGCATAGCGCGTGTAGACAGCGGCCTGGGTCTGCGGCTGGCCTTCACCGCCCATGGTGCCGTAGGGCATCACCCGGCCGTCGGCAAAGCGCGCCAGTGATGGGTTCAGCGTGTGGAAGGGCTTGCGGCCCGGCTGCAAGTGGTTCAGCGCCGCCGGGTCCAGCGCAAAGCTGATGCCGCGGTTCTGCCAGCAGATGCCGGTGCCCGGCACCACCACGCCCGAGCCCCATTCCCAGTAGACGCTCTGGATGAAGCTGACCGCGCGGCCCTGGCGGTCGATGGCGCCCATCCAGATGGTGTCGCCGGGCGCAGCCGGCTGCGGCCAGGGCAGGGCGCGCTGCATGTCGATGGCGCGGGCGCGCTGGTCCAGGTCGGCGGGCTGCAGAAAGCCCTGCGGGTCGGCCGGCAGACGGCCCGGGTCGGTGACCACCGCGTCGCGCACCAGAAAGGCCTGCTTGGTCGCTTCCACCAGGCCGTGCAGGTGGGCAAAGCCTTCGGCCTGTTGCACGCCCAGGCGGTCGAACAGGCCCAGGATCAGCAGCGCGGCCAGGCCCTGGGTGGGCGGCGGCAGGTTGAAGACCTCGGCCTCTTGCAACTGCACCCGCAGCGGCGCCACCAGCTGGGCGCTGTAGCCGGCCAGGTCGGCCGCTGCCAGCGGGCTGCCCACGCTGGGCCAGGCCGGCGGCGATGCGGGCGGCCAGCGGGCCGCGGTAGAAGCTGTCCAGCCCGTCTTGCGCCAGGGCCTGCAGCGTGGCGGCCAGCGCTGGCTGGCGCTGCAGGCTGCCCACGCGCCGGCACCTTGCCGCCCGGCATGTAGGTGTCGGCAAAGCCGGGCTGGTGCTGCAGCTCGGCCAGCTTCTGGTGGTTCAGCGCGTGCTGGCTGGCGCTGATGGTGCAGCCCTGCTCGGCATGGCGGATGGCATCGGCCAGCAGCCGGGCCAGCGGCAGCGGTGCCTGCCAGTGCGCGGTGCTGGCCAGGGCCTGCGCCCAGCCGCTGACCGTGCCGGCCACCGTCAGCGCGGCCAGCGGCCCGCGGCTGGGGATGGCCTGGCTGTGGCCCTGGCGGGCATACCAGCCGGGGTCGGCGGCGGCAGCAGCGGGGCCGCAGGCGTCGATGGCCAGCGGGGCGGTGCTGCCCTGCGCCGGGTCGTGGATCAGCCAGAAGCCGTCACCGCCAATGGCGTTCATGTGCGGATAGACCACGGCGATGGCGGCCGCCGCCGCCACCATGGCCTCGACGGCGGTGCCGCCGTCGCGCAGCACGTCGCGGCCGGCCTGGGCAGCCAGGTGGTGGGGGGCGACCACCATGCCGCCCAGGGCGGTGTGGGTGTGGATCATGCAGGGCTCCGGTGCGGGGTAGGGGACGGGCCCGATTCTGCCGGTGCCGGGTCCGGGGCACCGGGCACAGTGCGCCGAGCGGGCAAAATTGCCGGACGCAAGCAGCGGCAACCCGCTGCAGCAGCGCACAAGCAGGGATTCAAACCATGGTGGATGACAACGACGACGGCGCCCGCGTGGGCTTGTGGGTGCTGCTGGGCATCATCACGCTGCTGCTGTTCGGCCTGATCGCCGGCCTGGCCATGCGCGCCACCCATGCCAAGCGGGTGGCTGCGCCAAGCACGCTGGCTGCGCCGGCTGCTGTGGTGGCCAGCGTGGCGGCTGGTAGGGCGGCTGGTGTGGCCGGTGATGCGGCGCCAGCCGTCGGCGTGGCCGATGTGCTGATCGATGGCCCGCTGGCGGGCGAGATCGTCGGCCAGCTGGTCTTTGCGCTGGACAAGGCCGAGCTGCCGGCCGATGCCACCAGTGCATTGGCACCGGTGCTGCAGGCGCTGGCCGCCAGTCCGGGCAAGCAGCTGGTGGTGGCCGCGTTCCACGACCCCAGCGGCGACCTGGTGGCCAACCAGGCCTTGGCGATCCAACGCGCCAGGGCCGTGCGTGCCGCCATCACCTCGCAAGGCATCGCGGCCGAGCGCGTGGCCTTGCGCAGGCCAGCGCCAACCGCAGCGGACAGTGGGGCCGACGCCGTCCGCCGGGTCGAGATCCGCCTGGTGGATTGACGCGCCGGGGGGGCATCGCCACCGGCTGCCAGCGCAAACCGGCCGCCACGCGACTGGCGCGCACTCGCGTCAGATTTCGGGTCGCTCCAGGCCGATGGCCGGGTTCAGGCTGGTGCAGGTGAAGCGTTCCTGGGGCTTGGCCTCCAGCACGCCGGTGTCGTCGTCCACCGCCGTCAAGGTGTTGCACACCCGGCTGCGCCTGGCGCGCACCGCCGCGCTGCGCCAGGCGCGCGGCCATGCACCAAGGCGCCGTGGCTGGTGCGGGCTCAGCGGCGGCGGCGCTGCTGCCAGACCATGGCCAAACCGGCGACAACCAGGCACACCATGCCGACCCAGGCCCAGGCATCAGGCACATCGCCCCAGAACACCCAGCCCAGCACCAGGGCCCACAGCAGGCCCACATAGCGGAACGGGGCCACCACCGACAGCTCGGCGTGGCGGGTGGCGGCGATGACGGCAAAGTAACCCGTGGACAAGAAGACCGAGGCCAGGGCCAGCAGGCCCACATCGCGCCAAGCCATCGGGACCACACCCTGCACCGACAGCACCACACAGGCCATCAACCACACCGTGCTGGCGGTTGCCAGCGTGACCAGGATCGACGGCATGGTGGGCGGCAGTCTGCGAGTGAGCAGGTCGCGCGCCGAATACAGCAGTGTGGCCAGCACCGCCAGCCACGCGTACAGGTTGAAGTCTCCCGGTTGCGGCCGCACCACCAGCAACACGCCCATGAAGCCCAGGCCGATCGTCAGCCAGCGGCCCAGGTGCACCGCCTCACCCAGCACCAGCCGCGCCAGCAGCGCCACGAACAGCGGCGCCGACAGATTGATGGCCGTCACATTCGCCAGCGGCATGTGGAACAGTGCCGCCAGGTACATGAAGGTGCCCAGACCTTCGCAGATGGCACGGACCAGCACCCCGCGCCGCGCCAGGCTGCGCACCTGGCCCAGTGCGCCCATGTGCCATGCCACGCAGCAGATCAGCGTGATGGCCACCACACCCCGCACCACGATCAGCTGCGCCACCGGCACCCGCGCACCCACGGCCTTGACCAGGGCGTCGTTGGCCACGAAGGCGCTCATGGCCAGCACCATCCACAAGATGCCCTGTCGGTTGAGGTGCTGCGTGTCCACCGGCGTCAGGGTCAGCGCTGGGCCGGTCATCTGGACCGCCTGCGGGTCGCGCTTGCGCATGCCGCGGGTACCCCGGTTGCGCCCACGCCATCAACGGTCAACCGGCCACTGCTGCCATGTGGCCACCGGGGCATGGCCAGCTTGCTGCGCGGCTGCCAGGCAGTGGCAGGCGCCCGCCCTGCGCCATCCAAGCCTTGAACCTGCGCTTGACGGACAGCCCAGTCCATCATGGGATCGTGCACAGCAATGCGACGGGCTTGGCGGATGGGAAGCGCAGCACCACCGCGCAAACTTGTGGTCGGACGAAACATCATGTTGAACAGGCAAAGAGGTCTGCGACATCGCGCCACGGCTGCGCGGCACGGCTGCGCGGCAAACGGCCGGCCGGAGAATAGACCACGAGCTCAGCTGCGTGCCGAGAAGCGCTTGATTTCTTTCGCGGCCTTGTCGGGCTGGATCTGAGGCGTCTTTGTGCCAGCAGGCGCCCATCTGGCTGGGCAGGCGCTGCCCACACGCCCAGGCTACAAGGCCCGCTGCCGCGCCAGTGGCGGGTTGCGCGCAAAGTAACGGCGGATGCCGGTGTGCAGCGCCTCCACCAGCTGGTCCTGGTAGTCGTCGCTGCGCAGCTTGGCCTCTTCGTCCGGGTTGGAGATGAAGGCCGTCTCCACCAGGATGCTGGGGATGTCGGGGGCCTTCAGCACTGCAAAGCCGGCTTGCTCGACGCTGCGCTTGTGCAGCGCGCCCACCTTGCCGATGCGGTCCAGCACCTCGCGGCCGATCTTCAGGGAATCCTTGATCTGGGCATCGGTGCTCATCTCCAGCATCGCCCGCAAGACCTGGGCGTCCTTCACCGCCCCGGTGTTGACGCCACCCACCACATCGGCGGCGTTCTCCTTGTTGGCCATCCAGCGCGCGGTGGCACTGCTGGCACCGTTGGACGACAGCGCAAACACCGACGCACCGCGGGCCTGCGGTGTGAAGAAGGCGTCGGCATGGATCGACACGAACAGGTCGGCCTGCACCCGGCGCGCCTTGCGCACCCGCTCGCCCAGCGGCACAAAGTAGTCGGCGTCGCGCGTCAGCATGGCGCGCATGCCGGGCACGCTGTTGATGCGGTCGCGCAGTTTCAAGGCCACCGCCAGCACCACGTCTTTCTCGCGCAGGCCGCTGGGGCCGATGGCGCCGGGGTCTTCGCCACCATGGCCGGGGTCGATGGCCACCACCACCAGGCGGTCGATGCGGCGCTGCTCGTCGGCCGGCAAGGGCGTGTGCAGGGGCGCAGGCGTCGTCTGCGCAGCGACTGGCCCCGGGGCAGTGGTTGGGGCTGCGGCCTGCAAGGGGCCAGTGCCCGGCTGGGCCGACACCGGCGCCGGTTGCTCGATGCGGGCGATGAAACTCCCCAGCGTGTCGTCGATGCTGCGCTCGGCCTGGCCGGCGGCGGCTTCCCGCGCGTTGATCAGGTCCAGCAAGGGGTCACGCGCCTCGGTGGGAAACAGGTCGAACACCAGGCGGTGCTGGTAGGCCGCCACCGGCGCCAGCACCAGCTGCTGCGGCAGCACCGGCTGCTTCAGGTCAATGACCAGGCGCACCACGCGCGGCTGGTTCTGCCCCACCCGCACGCGGGCGATGAAGGGGTCGTCGCTGCGCACCTTGCCCACCAGCGCGCGCAGTGCCGGGCTCAGCTCCAGGTCGTCGATGTCGACCACCAGGCGCGGCGGGTTGTCGGTGACAAACTGGCGCGCCGACAGGGCCTGGTCGCTCTCGATGGTGACGCGGCTGTAGTCTTGCGCCGGCCACACCCGCACCGCGACGATGGCGGCGCCCCAGGCGATGTCGGCCGCGCCCAGGCCCAGCACCAGGGTGCCCATGCGGCGCAAGGCCTGGCGGCGGCTGGCGTCGGCGGTCATCCGGGCAAGGCCTGCAGCAGCGCTGCGCCCAGCGGGGTGTGGGCCGTGGCGGTCACCTGACGGGCGTCGCTGTCCTGCGGGTCGATGTGCAGTTGCAGGTCGGGCGGCGGCAGCTGGCCGCCGGCCCGCGCGGGCCATTCGGCCAGCTTCAGGCCCGGGCGGGCAAAGATGTCGCGCAAGCCCGCGTCTTCCCATTCACGCGGGTCGCTGAAGCGGTAGAAATCGAAGTGCGACACCTCGCTGCCATCGGGCAGGCTGTGCGGCTCCACCACCGCATAGGTGGGGCTCTTGATGCGGCCCTGCACCCCCAGCGCGCCGCAGCAGGTGGCGCACGAAGCTGGTCTTGCCCGCGCCCAGCGGGCCGTGCAGCGCGATGAAGGCCTGGGCGATGCCGGCCTGCGCCGCCAGTGCACGGGCAAAACTGGCGCAATCCGCCTCGTCGGCCCAGTGCAGGGCCCGGGTTTCTAGAATCGGCAGATGGGTGACGGGCAGCGCAGTGGTCAAGGGCAGGGCAAGCCGGTGGGCGGTGGGCGGTCGGGTGGGGCCGCGGGTCTCAAGGGGCAGGGCAGCAACAACGGGCCGGTCGGTGGGGGTCTGGGTGCGGCAATCGCAAATGGTTCAGCGCTGGATGCAAACCAATTGCTGGCAGCGCTGCAGGCCCAGGGTCAGACACTGGGATTTTCACAGATCGGTGTGGCCGATGTGGACCTGTCCAGTGCCGAGCCCGGCCTGCTGGCCTGGCTGGACGGCGGCCACCATGGCGCCATGGCCTACATGGCCGCCCACGGCCTGAAGCGGGCCCGGCCGGCCGACGCTGGTGCCCGGCACGCTGCGGGTGATCACCGCGCGCATGGACTACCTGCCGCGCGGCACCAGCCCGAGCTGGCAGGCGCAGGCCGGCGCACGCCTGGCCCAGCCGCAGCAGGCGGTGGTGTCGGTCTATGCCCGGGGGCGGGACTACCACAAGGTGCTGCGCCAGCGCCTGCAGACCCTGGCCGACTGGCTGCAGCAGGCCGTGGGGCCGCTGGGCCACCGGGTGTTCACCGATTCGGCGCCGGTGCTCGAGGCCGAGCTGGCCACCCGCAGCGGCATCGGCTGGCGCGGCAAGCACACCCTGGTGCTGCACCGCGACGCCGGCTCGATGTTCTTCCTGGGCGAGATCTTCGTCGACCTGGCCCTGCCGCTGACGCCTGTGTTGAGCGGCCACTGCGGTGCCTGCAGCGCCTGCATCAGCGCCTGCCCGACCCAGGCCATCGTGGCGCCTTACCAGCTGGATGCACGGCGCTGCATCAGCTACCTCACCATCGAGCTGGACGGGCCGATTCCGGTCGAGTTTCGGGCCGCCATCGGCAACCGCATCTATGGCTGCGACGACTGCCAGCTGGCCTGCCCCTGGAACAAGTACGCCCAGCGCAGTGCCTTGCCCGATTTCGACGAGCGCCACGGCCTGGGCCAGGCCGGCCTGCTGCAGCTGTGGGCCTGGGACGAGGCCGACGTTTCTGCGCCTCGACCGAAGGCAGCGCGATCCGCCGCATCGGCATCGGCCGCTGGCGGCGCAACCTGGCCGTGGCGCTGGGCAATGCCTGGCGCGAGACCGGCGATCTGGCGCTGGCGCAGGCGCTGCAGCAGGCACTGCCGGGCGCGGACGCGCTGCTGGCCGAGCACATCGGCTGGGCGCTGGCGCAGCGCAGCCTGCCAGCGGCTTGAGCACCAGGCCGCTGCAGCGATCTCCACCGCAGTGGCAGGGCGGCGGCCAGCCTGCCATCATGCCGGCCTTGATCAACGACGGATGCCACCCATGCAACGCCGCCTGTTTGTGCTGGCCCTGGCTGCCAGCCCGGCCCTGTCCCATGCCGCTGAAGAACCCGACTATGTGGTCGAGCGCCTGCTGGGCGACAGCGGCAACATCGAAGTGCGCCGCTATGCCGCCTACACCGTGGCCGAGGTGACCGTGCCCGGCCCGGCCGACACGGCGGGCAACACCGCCTTTCCCATCCTGGCGGGCTACATCTTCGGCGGCAACCAGGGTGCCAGGCGCATGGCCATGACCGCGCCGGTCACCCAGGCGCCACAGGCGCCGCAGCAGATGGCGATGACCACGCCGGTCACCCAGGTGGCGGCGGGCGACAGCTTTGTGGTGCAGTTTGTCTTGCCCAAGGGCGTGACGCCCGAGACCGCGCCGCTGCCCAACGATGCGCGCATCCGCATCCGGCTGGTGCCGGCGCGGCGGGTGGCGGTGGTGCGCTATTCGGGCTTCTGGAGCGAGGACAACTACCGCCAGCACCTGGCGCAGCTGACCGAGGCCTTGCGCGCCGCCAGCATCACCGGAGCGGGCGAGCCGGTGCTGTCGCGCTACGACCCGCCGATCATGCCGTGGTTCCTGCGCCGCAACGAGATCTGGATCGACCTGGCCTGAGCTGCTCAGGTGTGGGTCACCCAGCTGGCGTGGGCATCGCCATCGAGGTGGGGCAGGGTGTTGAACGTGACCAGGGCCAGCTGCTTGGGATTGACGGCAAATTCGCTGACCGCACTGTTGCGGATGCGCAGGTTCAGCGCGATGCTGGCTTCAGCCGGTGCGCCCAGCACCTGCGCCACCACGGTGGAAATCGGCCCGCCGCTGCTGACCATCAGCACATCGCCATCGGTCTGGGCCCGCACCTGGGCCAGGGCATCCTGGATGCCGGCGACGAAGTCGGCATAGCTGGGCATGCCCTGCGGCTGGGTGCGGCCGGCCATCCAGGCGGCCAGGCCGTCGCGCAGGATGCGGAAATGCTGGCGGTAGGCCTCGGGTGCGTCGGCCGCTGTGGCGGCTTTCGGCAGCGGCTGGGGATGCACCGCAGCGATCACCGCATGGCTGTCGTACTCGTTCAGCCCGGGCAATTGCACCGTGGGCTGGCGCCGGCCCAGGCCGTCGGCCAGGGCGTCGTAGCTCTGGATCTGGCGCTGCAGCGTGCCGGTGAACACCGCCGCAAAGCGCCGGCCCTTGCCAGCAAAGTATTCACCCAAGCGCTGGCATTGCTGCACGCCCAGGGGGCTGAGCTGGTCGTAGTTGGCAGCGCCGAACGAGGCCTGGCCGTGGCGCACGAGGTAGAGGGTTCCCATGGCGGCGGATTGTGGCCAGTGGCCTGGGGTGGGTTTGTCGCGGCGGCGACCGGCCAAAAAAAACCCCCCGGCGCATTGCGCCGAGGGGTTGGACCAAAGGGCCTGCGCCCTGTCGAGGAGATAGACAGACACCGTTGCAAAGTGTCGTCCAAGCCCATGCAAGGGCCATGCCTGATGGCGCGCGCCAGGGTCTGGCTCAGGCCGCCCGCTCAACGTGGCCGTGGCGGGTGTACAGAAAGTCCAGCACCTGCTTGCGGCAGTGCACATAGTCGGTGTCTTCGGCCAGGTCCACCCGGTTGCGCGGACGCGGCAACTGCACCGGCAGAATTTCGCCGATGGTGGCCGCCGGCCCATTGGTCATCATCACGATGCGGTCGCTCAGCAGCACCGCCTCGTCGACATCGTGCGTCACCATCACCACGGTGCTCTGGGTGCGCGCCACGATCTTCAGCAGTTCGTCTTGCAGGTGCGCGCGGGTCAGCGCGTCCAGCGCGCCAAAAGGCTCGTCCATCAGCAGCACCTTGGGCTCCATGGCCAGCGCGCGGGCGATGCCCACCCGCTGCTTCATGCCGCCTGAGATCTCATGCGGGCGCTTGTGCAGCGCATGGCCCATGCCCACCAGGTCCAGCGCCGCGCTGGTGCGGGCCTGCAGTTGCGCCTTGGTCTCGGTGCTGCCGAAGACCCGGTCGACTGCCAGGTGCACGTTGTCGAAGCAGGTCAGCCAGGGCAGCAGGCTGTGGTTCTGGAACACCACACCACGCTCGGGGCCGGGCGCGGCAATCTCGCGGTTGTCGCACAGCAGCACGCCGCTGCTGGGCAGGGTCAGGCCGGCGATCAGGTTCAGCAGGGTGCTCTTGCCGCAGCCTGAATGCCCGATCAGGGTGACGAATTCGCCCTTGGCCACGCTGAGATTGATGTCCCGCAGCGCGTGAAAGCGGCCCTTGCGGGTGGTGAACACCATCTCGGCGTTCTGCACTTCGATGAAAGAGGCCATGGTGTGCTCCGGGTCAGTCGTCGAAGGAGAAGCGCTTGGCAATCAGCATCAGGCATTGCTCGAGCAGCAGGCCGACGATGCCGATGACGAAGATGGCGATGATGATGTGCTGCACGTTCAGGTTGTTCCACTCGTCCCACACCCAGAAGCCGATGCCCACGCCGCCGGTCAGCATCTCGGCGGCCACGATCACCAGCCAGGCGGTGCCCACGCTCAGGCGCACGCCGGTCAGCATGTAGGGCAGCACCGCCGGGAACAGGATGCGGGTGATGACTTTCCACTCGCTGAGGTTCAGCACCCGGGCCACGTTCAGGTAGTCGGTGCGGCACCCGCTGCACGCCCACGGCGGTGTTGACCACCATCGGCCAGATGCTGCAGATGAAGATGGTCCAGATGGCCGCCGGGTTGGCGCTCTTGAACACCAGCAGGCCGATCGGCAGCCAGGCCAGCGGGCTGACCGGCTTGAGCAGGCTGATCAGCGGCGAGAACATGCGGCTGAAAAATTCGAAGCGGCCGATGATGAAGCCCAGCGGGATGCCCACCAGCGCGGCCAGGCCGAAGCCGATGGCCACCCGCTGCAGGCTGAACAGGATGTTCCAGCCAATGCCCTGGTCGTTCGGCCCCTTGCTGTAGAAGGGGTCGGCAAACAGCTTGACGGCGGCGTCCCAGGTCATGGCCGGCGTCGGGAAGCTGCTGCTGTTCATCGTCAGCAGCGCCCACACACCGATCAAGAAGGCCATGCCCAGCACTGGGGGCAGCAGCTGCATCGACAGCTCGCGCCAGTCGATGGGTGTGCGCGGGGGCCTGGGCTTGGCCGCTGGCAGGGCTGCCTGCGTTGCGGCACTGGCAGGCTTGGCGGCGCTAGCCGTGTGGACAGCCGCCGCCGATCGGCGGCCACGTCCAGGGGTGAATGGAAAACGGCACTGACCATGATGCTGGGCTCCTGTGGGTTGGGGTGGCGGCGCGCGGGCTCAGGCCTTGATCTTGAAACCGTCGGCGTACTTGGCGGGGTCTTTGCCGTCCCACACCACGCCGTCCATCAACTTGGCGCTGCGCATGGCGTCCTTGGGCACGCTGACCTTCAGCGCCGACGCAACTTCCTTGTACAAGCCGATCTGGTTGATCTGCTGGGCCACCGCCAGGTAGTCGGGGTGGGTCTTGAGCAGGCCCCAGCGCTTGTGCTGGGTCAGGAACCACATGCCGTCGCTGAGGTAGGGGAAGTTCACCGCCCCGTCATTGAAGAACTTCATGTGGTTGGGGTCGTCCCAGGTCTTGCCCATGCCGTTCTGGTAACGGCCCAGGATGCGCTGGTTGATCGCGTCGACGCTGGTGTTGACATAGCTCTTGTCCGCCACCGTCTCGGCCATCTTCATCTTGTTCTGCAGGCCGGCGTCGATCCAGCGGCTGGCCTCGAGCACCGCCATCATCACGGCGCGGGCGGTGTTGGGGTGCTTCTTGACGAAGTCGGCGGTGGTGCCCAGCACCTTCTCGGGGTGGTCGCGCCAGATGTCCTGGGTGGTGTTGGCGGTGACACCGATGTTGTCCATGATGGCGCGGTGGTTCCAGGGCTCGCCAACGCAGAAGCCGTCCATGTTGCCGACCCGCATGTTGGCCACCATCTGCGGTGGTGGCACGGTGATCAGCTTGGCGCCCGACAGCGGGTTGATGTCGGCCGCCGCCAGCCAGTAATGCATCCACATCGCATGGGTGCCGGTGGGGAAGGTGCCGGCAAAGGTGTAGTCGCGCTTGTTGGCAGCGATGTACTTGGCCAGTGACGGGCCGTCGACCGCGCCCTTGTCGGCCAGCGCCTTGGACAGCGTGATCGCCTGGCCGTTGTTGTTCAAGGACATCAGCACTGCCATGTCCTTCTTGGGGCCGGCCGTGCCCAGGTGCACACCGTAGACCAGGCCGTACAGCACATGGGCCATGTCGAGCTCGCCATTGACCAGCTTGTCGCGCACGCCGGCCCAGCTGGCTTCCTTGGTCGGGATGATCTTCACGCCGTACTTCTTGTCGAAGCCCAGCACGCTGGCCATCACCACGCTGGCGCAGTCGGTCAGTGGGATGAAGCCGATGCGCACTTCTTCTTTTTCAGGCTTGTCAGACCCGGCGGCATACACCGCCGCCTGCAGGCCGGGGATCAGCCCGGTGGCACCCAGGGCGGCGCCAGCGCGGATGAGGCTGCGGCGGCCGCTGTCCACGGCGGTGGCAGCAGGCGCGGGGGCAGGTGTGGGGAGCGGGGTGGTCATGGGCGGGCTTTCCGTGGCGTCAAAAACAAAAAGGCGTCCGCACCGGGCAGCTCTGCAAGAGCCAAGGGTGGGGACGCCGTCGTCCGGGCCGGCAGGCAGCGCTGAGGGCTGCGCTTGCGGCTGTGCAGGGGAGGCCGTCGTTGACCTCGGTACGCCAAACCCCATGCAAACCCTGTGCCAGGCCCGCCTGGCGGGCCGTTGCCCGGTGTGGCGCGATGCAGTCATGCTGCAATGCACCAATACCGGCTGCGGTTTGGCCGCATGGCGCAGGATGGTGCGGCCAATGCGTGCGCATGCACCGGCATGCTGCCCTGCCGTGCGGCTGCGGCGGTCATGGCCACGCGCATGCTTGCCCCAAGCCCCGCTGACGCCCCGCCCCAGCCCCGCACCAGTCCCGCCCAAGCCCGGCTGGTGCCTGGGCCCGCCCGTACACTGGCCGGCAGATGAATGTGCTGGGCATTGAATCCTCCTGTGACGAAACCGGCGTGGCCCTGGTGCGCACCCGGCCGGTCGGCACGCCAGCGCTGCGCGCCCATGCCTTGCACAGCCAGATCGCCATGCACCAGGCCTATGGCGGCGTGGTGCCCGAGCTGGCCTCGCGCGACCACATCCGCCGCGTGCTGCCGCTGACCCGCCAGGTGCTGGCCGATGCCCAGGCCACGCTGGCCGATGTGGATGTGGTGGCCTTCACCCGCGGGCCCGGCCTGGCCGGCGCCCTGCTGGTGGGCGCGGGCGTGGCGTGCGCGCTGGCCGCCGCGCTGGGCAAGCCGGTGCTGGGCGTGCACCACCTGGAGGGGCATCTGCTGTCGCCCTTCCTGTCGGCCGACCCGCCCGAGTTCCCGTTTGTCGCCCTGCTGGTGTCGGGTGGCCACACCCAGCTGATGCGGGTCGACGCCGTCGGCCGCTACACCCTGCTGGGCGAAAGCATCGACGACGCGGCCGGCGAAGCCTTCGACAAGAGCGCCAAGCTGATGGGCCTGGGCTACCCGGGCGGGCCGGCGCTGGCGCGGCTGGCCGCAGCAGGGCGGGCGGATGCCTATGCGCTGCCGCGGCCGCTGCTGCACAGCGGCAACCTCGATTTTTCATTCGCCGGCCTCAAGACCGCCGTGCTGACCCAGCACCGCAAGCTGGGCCTGGCGCCCACGCCAGCGCAACTGGCCGATCTGGCCGCCAGCACCCAGGCGGCCATCGTCGAGGTGCTGGTGAAAAAATCACTGGCGGCGCTGAAAGCCACCGGCTTGGCGCGCTTGGTGGTGTCCGGTGGCGTGGGCGCCAATGCCGAACTGCGCCGCCAGCTGGATGCGGCGGTGCAGCGGCGCGGCGGGCGTGTGCATTACCCGGAACTGGCGCTGTGCACCGACAACGGCGCCATGATCGCGCTGGCTGCCGCCATGCGGCTGCAGGCCGGCGCGGGCCAGGCGTCGATGGACCATGCCTTCGATGTGCGGCCGCGCTGGCCGCTCGACCAGATCGACAGCCCGGCCGCCGCCAGGCCAGAGCGCTAGGCCAGTCTGTTTCCAACCCCTGTGCCAATCCCGGCTTGCAACACCTGTTTCCAACCCCTGTTTCCAACCCGTATCGCGCCAGCGCAAACCGCCCGGCGCTCGACATTCCACGCCAGCACACCATGCGCACCACCATTGCACAACTGCCCGGCAGCCTGATCCGCGAGGTTGCCAATGCGGGCCTGGGCCGGCCCGATGTGCTGCCCTTCTGGTTCGGTGAAAGCGATGAGGTCACGCCCGCTGCCGTGCGCCAGGCCGCCGCCGACGCCCTGTTGCGCGGCGAAACCTTCTACAGCCACAACCTGGGCCTGGCCGAGTTGCGCGAGGCCCTGCGCAGCTACACCGCTGGGCTGCACGGCGACCCGGGGCCCGACCGCATTGCCGTCACCTCGTCGGGTGTGACGGCGCTGATGACGGCCATGCAGTTGCTGGTCGACGCCGGCGACGAAGTGGTGGTGGTGGTGCCGGTGTGGCCCAACCTGCCGGCGCAGCCGGCCATCCTGGGCGGGCGGGTGCGGCGCTTGCCCTTGGCGCCTGATGCCGGCGGCGCCTGGCGGCTCGATCTGGACCGGCTGCTGGCGGCCGTGACCCCGGCCACCCGGGTGCTGCTGCTCAACGCGCCCAACAACCCCACTGGCTGGACGCTGACGCGGGCCGAGCAGCAGGCGCTGCTGGCGCATTGCCGCCGCACCGGCACCTGGATCGTCGCCGACGAGGTCTATGACCGGGTGTGGTTTGGCGGCGGCCGGGCCGCGCCCAGCTTTTCGGATGTCAGCCTGCCCGACGACCGCCTGGTCGTGGTGCACAGCTTTTCCAAGAGCTTTCTGATGACCGGCTGGCGCCTGGGCTGGCTGCTGTTGCCCAGCGGCCACCTCGACGCGGTGGGCAAGCTGATCGAGTTCAACAGCAGCTGTGCGCCGGTGTTCGTGCAGCGCGGCGGGCTGCAGGCGCTGGCCATGGCCGACAGTTTTGTGCCGCCGCTGGTGGCGCGGCTGCAGGCCGGGCGGGATGCGCTGTGCCCAGCGCTGGCGGCGCTGCCCGGGGTGCAGTCGGCCACGCCCGATGGCGGCATGTATGCCTGGTTCCGGGTGCCGGGTGCCGACGACTCGCTGGCGTTCGCCAAGCACTTGGTGGCCGACCACGGCCTGGGCCTGGCGCCGGGTGCGGCCTTCGGGCCCGAGGGCGAGGGCTGGCTGCGCTGGTGTTTTGCCTCGCAGGACACGGCGCGCCTGCTGGCCGGGGTTGACCGGCTGAAGGCCGCGCTCAGGCTATAATCTGCGGGTTTGACGCCACAGGGTGCTTTGCCCTGGTAGTTGAAAGCACAGCACGGCGCAGGTTGGTTTCACCCGCGACCGCAAGTCACAACAGGAAACCGCCCCAGCGCTGGACATGGTGTCCATGCCGTTGGACATGGCGGCTTCCATTCCAACAGGAAACACCATGTCCATCGACAAGACCATCCGCGCTGACATCGTCAGCGGCAATGCCCGCGGCACCGGCGACACCGGCAGCCCGGAAGTGCAGGTTGCGCTGCTGACCGCACGCATCAACGACCTGACGCCGCACTTCAAGACCCACCTGAAAGACCACCACGGCCGCCGTGGTCTGCTGCGCATGGTGTCGCGCCGCCGCAAGCTGCTCGACTACCTGAAGGGCAAGGCCCCGAGCGCTACACCGCGCTGATCGCCAAGCTGGGCCTGCGCAAGTAAGCGTCTGCCATGAACGTGCCGCCACGCTCTTTGCGCTTGCTGCCCCCCGAGGGGGCGCGCCAGCGCATTCGGGCGGCCGTGCGGCACTGACTCTTGAAGAGCCTGGCTGGCATCCCCCAGCACAGGCTCTTCTTGTTTTGGAGCTGAACACCGCTTCGTCATCGGCAGTGCTGTGTCATTCCAACGGTGCCCATCGGGGCGCCCCTGGAATGGCATCCCGCCAGACAAGAACACGAAGCCGTACGCTCCCGGTCCCCGCCGGCGCCACCGCAAGCGCGCCCCAACACCACCGGAGATGAACCCATGAGCTTGTTCAACAAAGTCACCAAGACCTTCACCTGGGGCAACCACCAAGTTGTCATGGAAACCGGTGAAGTGGCGCGCCAGTCCAGCGGCGCTGTCATCGTCGACATCGAAGGCACCGTGGTGCTGGCCACCGTGGTGGCCAAGTCCGACGCCAAGGCCGGCCAGGACTTCTTTCCGCTGACCGTCGACTACATCGAGAAGACCTACGCCGCCGGCCGCATCCCCGGCAGCTTCTTCAAGCGCGAAGGCCGCCCCAGCGAGCTGGAGACCCTGACCAGCCGCCTGATCGACCGCCCGATCCGCCCGCTGTTCCCCGAAGGCTTCTTCAATGAAGTGCAGGTGGTCATCCATGTGCTGAGCCTGAACCCCGAAGTGCAGGCCGACATCGCCGCACTGATCGGCACCAGCGCTGCGCTGTCGATCTCCGGCATCCCCTTCACCGGCCCGATCGGCGCCGCACGGGTGGGCTATGTCAACGGCCAGTACATCCTGAACCCGGGCAAGACCGAGCTGGCCAACAGCCAGATGGACCTGGTGGTGGCCGGTACCGAAGCCGCCGTGCTGATGGTCGAGTCCGAAGCCGACCAGCTGAGCGAAGAAGTGATGCTGGGCGCCGTGGTGTTCGGCCACGACATGGGCAAGATCGCCATCAACGCCATCCATGAACTGGTGCGCGACGCCGGCAAGCCCGAGTGGCAATGGGCTGCCCCGGCCAAGAACGAGCCCTTCATCGCCCGCGTGACCGAGCTGGCCGAAGGCCCGCTGCGCACCGCCTACCAGATCCGCAGCAAGCAGGCCCGCACCCAGGCCTGCCGCGATGTCACCAACGCCACCATGGCCGCGCTGAAGGCCGATGGCACCGCCTTTGACAAGGTCGAAGTCGAAGGCCTGCTGTTCGAGATCGAAGCCCGCATCGTGCGTGGCCAGATCCTGGCCGGCGAGCCGCGCATCGACGGCCGCGACACCCGCACCGTGCGCCCGATCGAAATCCGCACTGGCGTGCTGCCGCGCACCCACGGGTCGGCGATCTTCACCCGGGGCGAGACCCAGGCCCTGGTGATCGCCACGCTGGGCACCGACCGCGACGCCCAGCGCATCGACGCCCTGGCCGGCGACTATGAAGACCGCTTCATGCTGCACTACAACATGCCCCCCTTCGCCACCGGCGAAACCGGCCGTGTCGGCAGCCCCAAGCGCCGCGAGATCGGCCACGGCCGCCTGGCCAAGCGTGCGCTGATCGCCGCGCTGCCCAGCAAGGAAGACTTCCCGTACACCATCCGCGTGGTCAGCGAGATCACCGAGTCGAACGGCTCGTCGTCGATGGCCAGCGTCTGCGGTGGCTGCCTGGCATTGATGGACGCCGGCGTGCCGATGAAGGCCCATGTGGCCGGCATCGCCATGGGCCTGATCAAGGACGGAAGCCGCTTCGCTGTTCTCACGGACATCCTGGGCGATGAGGACCACCTGGGCGACATGGACTTCAAGGTGGCGGGCACCACCGGCGGCATCACCGCGCTGCAGATGGACATCAAGATCCAGGGCATCACCAAGGAAATCATGCAGGTGGCACTGGCCCAGGCCAAGGAAGCGCGCCTGCACATCCTGGGCTGCATGCAGTCGTCGGTGGGCGAGGCCAAGGCCGAGGTGAGCGAATTTGCGCCGCGCCTCTACACCATGAAGATCAATCCGGAGAAGATCCGTGACGTGATCGGCAAGGGCGGCTCGATGATCCGTGCGCTGACCGAAGAGACCGGCTGCACCATCGACATCGGCGAAGACGGCACCATCACCATCGCCTCGCACCGACGGCGACAAGGCCGAGCATGCCAAGCGGCGCATCACCGAGATCACCGCCGAGGCCGAGATCGGCAAGGTCTACGAAGGCGCGATCACCAAGATCCTGGACTTCGGTGCCCTGGTCAACATCCTGCCCGGCAAGGACGGCCTGCTGCACATCAGCCAGATCGCCCACCAGCGGGTGGAGGCGGTGACCGACTTCCTCAAGGAAGGCCAGATCGTCAAGGTCAAGGTCATGGAGACCGACGAGAAGGGCCGCATCAAGCTGAGCATGAAGGCCCTGCTCGAGCGCCCCGAGGGCATGGAAGAAGAGCGCTTCGAGCGCGCGCCGCGGCGTGAGTACGGCGACCGCCCGGACCGCGGCCCGCGTGGTGACCGCCCGCCGCGCCGTGAGCGCAGCGACCGCCCGGCGCACGGCGATGCACCGGCGGCGGATGCGGCCCCGGCCGCCGCCGCGCCGGCTGCTGCCGACACCGGCAACACCGACAACCAGGGCAACAACCAGGGCTGAGCCCGGTTGCCACGCCACCTGCCTGAGGAGCACAGCATGCGCGCCATTGCCATGACCGCCGCCGGCGGCCCCGAGGTGCTGGTCGAGACGACGCGCCCCGACCCCGTGCCCGCTGCGGGCGAACTGCTGGTGCAGGTGACGGCTTCGGGCATCAACCGGCCCGACGTGCTGCAGCGCAAGGGCGCCTATGCGCCGCCGCCCGGTGCGTCCGACCTGCCGGGCCTGGAAATCGCCGGCACCATCATCGGCGGCGACGCCGCTGAACTGGCCGCCGCCGGCTTCCAGCTGGGTGACCGGGTCTGTGCCCTGGTGGCGGGCGGCGGTTACGCCGAGCGCTGCACCGCACCCATTGCGCAATGCCTGCCGGTGCCCAAGGGCCTGAGCGACATCGAGGCTGCCAGCCTGCCCGAGACCTTCTTCACCGTCTGGTCCAACGTCTGGGACCGCGGCCGCCTGCAGCCCGGCGAGACCCTGCTGGTGCAGGGTGGGTCCAGCGGCATCGGTGTCACCGCCATCCAGCTGGCCAAGGCGATGGGGTCCAAGGTCATCATCACCGCCGGCAGCGACGACAAAGTGGCGGCCTGCGTGGCCCTGGGTGCCGATGTCGGCATCAATTACAAGACCCAGGACTTTGTCGCCGAGGTCAAGGCCGCCACCGGCGGGCAGGGTGCCAATGTGGTGCTCGACATGGTGGCGGGTGAGTACCTGGCGCGTGAACTGCAATGCGTGGCCGACGACGGCCGCATCGTGCATGATCGCGGTGCAGGGCGGCGTGAACTGCGCCATCAACGCCGGCGAAGTGCTGCGCCGCCGCCTGACCATCACCGGCAGCACGTTGCGCCCGCGGCCCATCGCCTTCAAGGGTGCCATCGCGGCAGCGCTGCGCCAGCAGGTGTGGCCGTTGATCGAAGCCGGGCGCATCAAGCCGGTGATCCACACCGTGTTGCCGGCGGCCCAGGCCGCCCAGGCCCACGCGCTGATGGAGTCCAGCCAGCACGTCGGCAAGATCATGCTCGACTGGACCCTTTGAACGCCTGAACAAGGATGCCCACCATGCGTCGCAAACTCGTCGCCGGCAACTGGAAGATGAACGGCAACCATGCCGTCAATGCCGAACTGCTGGCCGGCATCATGGCAGCGCGGCCGTTCGGCTGCGACGTGGCGGTGTGCGTGCCCTTCCCGTATCTGTCGGAAGCGGCCGTGGCCCTGGCCGGCAGCGACGCTGCGCTGGGGCGCGCAAGACTGCTCGGCGCATGCATCCGGCGCCTACACCGGCGAGGTGTCGGCCGGCATGCTGGCCGAGTTTGGCTGCCGCCATGTGATCGTCGGCCACAGTGAGCGCCGCCAGCACCACGGCGAGAGCGACCAATTGGTGGCCGACAAGGCCAAGGCGGCACTGGCCAAGGGCCTGACGCCGATCGTCTGCGTGGGTGAAACCCTGGCCCAGCGTGATGCCGGCGAGACCGAGGCCGTGGTCAAGCGCCAGCTGTCGGCGGTGATCCACACCCTGGCCCATTGCGCCGGCGAGATGGTGGTGGCCTATGAGCCGGTGTGGGCCATCGGCACCGGCAAGGTCGCCACGCCAGAGCAGGCGCAAGCGGTGCACGCGCTGCTGCGCGCCCAGCTGAAGGCGGCCACACCCCATGCCGACGGCATGCAGATCCTCTACGGCGGCAGCATGAAGCCCGACAACGCCGCCAGCCTGATGGCCCAGCCCGACATCGACGGCGGCCTGATCGGTGGTGCTGCCTTGAAGGCCGCTGATTTCGTCGCCATCTGCCGCGCCGCCGGCTGACCGCCCGGGCCGCGCAGAACCCAAGTTATCTGGAGCAATCAACACATGCAAGTTTGGATGAACCTCGTGCTGGCAGTGCAACTGCTGTCCGCCCTCGTGATGATCGGCCTGGTGCTGGTGCAGCACGGCAAGGGCGCCGACATGGGTGCGTCGTTCGGCAGCGGTGCCTCGGGCAGCCTGTTCGGCGCCACCGGCAGTGCCAACTTCCTGTCGCGGTCGACGGCGGTGTGCGCAGCGGTGTTCTTCGCCTGCACGCTGACGCTGGCCTACATGTCCAACAGCGTGGCTGGCCGCGCGCCGACCGAAGGCAGCAGCGTGCTCGAGCGTGCGCCGTGCCCACCGGCGCCGCTGCGGCCAGCGGTGCCAGCACTGCCGGCGGCGGTCTTGCCGGCGGCATCGGCACCGGGCAGCATCCCGACCAAGTAAGCGTTAGCACAGCGGCGCACCAGCCGGGTGCAAGTACCCGACTGATACCCCGCACAAACCCGAAGAATGGGGATTTACGCGCTAGAATTCAAGGCTGTTCAACGAGCTAAACCTCACGCCAGTTGAACAGCCATGCAGTGGGTCAGACCTCGGTCTGGCACCTGTGCCGTCGTGGTGAAATTGGTAGACACGCTATCTTGAGGGGGTAGTGGCGAAAGCTGTGCGAGTTCGAGTCTCGCCGACGGCACCAATTGAATTTCAGGCAAGCCAGCCCTCGATCCGGCCCTGGCTTGCGCGCCCTCCGTCACTGCAGGGAGCAAGAGCGGCGCGCACCGCCGGCAGCCAAGCCTTTGGCTGCAGGTGGCGCGCCAATTTTTTTGGCCGGACGCGACCGCACCGACCACTGCCGCCGACACCATGGACCTGCAACAGTACCTCCCTGTCATCCTGTTCATCCTGGTTGGTGTCGGCTGTCGGCGTAGCGCCGCAGGTGCTGGGCTTTGTGCTCGGGCCGCAACGCCCTGACGCCGCCAAGAACAGCCCCTACGAATGCGGCTTCGAGGCCTTCGAAGACGCGCGCATGAAGTTCGACGTGCGCTACTACCTCGTCGCCATCCTGTTCATCCTGTTCGACCTGGAAATCGCCTTTCTCTTTCCATGGGCAGTGGCGTTGCGTGACATCGGGGCGTCAGGGTTCTGGGCGATGATGGTCTTCCTCACCATCCTGGTGGTGGGTTTCATCTACGAATGGAAGAAGGGTGCGCTGGATTGGGAATGATCCACGCTGCCTTCGACCGACGGACACGGCGGCCGATCCCCTTGGGCGCACCAGCGCTCGCCCCGGACGCTGGGGCCAAGGGCCGGCTTTGCAGCGGCCAGGCGCACGACCCGCACCGCTTCGACACACTGGACTACAGCCATGGGCATTGAAGGCGTCTTGAAGGAAGGCTTTGTCACCACCTCGGTCGACAAGCTGATCAACTGGTCCAAGACCGGGTCGCTGTGGCCAATGACCTTCGGGCTGGCCTGCTGCGCGGTGGAAATGATGCACGCTGGTGCGGCGCGTTATGACATCGACCGCTTCGGCATGCTGTTCCGGCCCAGCCCGCGGCAGAGCGATCTGATGATCGTGGCCGGCACGCTGTGCAACAAGATGGGGCCGGCCCTGCGCAAGGTCTACGACCAGATGGCCGAGCCGCGCTGGGTGCTGAGCATGGGCTCCTGCGCCAATGGCGGTGGCTACTACCACTACAGCTATTCGGTGGTGCGTGGCTGCGACCGCATCGTGCCGGTGGATGTGTACGTGCCGGGCTGCCCGCCCACCGCCGAGGCGCTGCTCTACGGCATCCTGCAGCTGCAGGCCAAGATCCGCCGTGAAAACACGATTGCCCGGGCCTGAGGCCACCGCTCCATGACCCAACGACTCGACAAGCTGCAGGCGGCGCTGGAAGCGGCGCTCGGCGACAAGATCAAGGCCTTCAAGCGGGAGCGCGGCGAGATCACGCTCACCGTGTCGGCGGCCAACTACCTGGCGGCAGCCCAGCAGCTGCGCGACGACCCCAGCGCTGAAGTTCGAGCAACTGATCGACCTGTGTGCGCTCGACTACAGCAGCTGGAAAGACCAGGCCTGGGACGGCCCGCGCTACTGCGTCGTCAGCCACCTGCTCAGCGTCAGCCTGAACTGGCGTGTGCGGCTGAAGGTGTTTGCCACCGACGACGACGTGCCGGTGCTCGCCACCCTGAGCGACCTGTGGGCGTCGGCCAACTGGTTCGAGCGCGAGGCCTTCGACATGGTCGGCGTCATCTTCGACGGCCACGTCGACCTGCGCCGCATCCTCACCGACTACGGCTTCATCGGCCACCCGCTGCGCAAGGACTTCCCGGTGTCGGGCCATGTCGAGATGCGCTACGACGCCGAGAAGAAGCGCGTGATCTACCAGCCGGTGACGATCGAGCCGCGCGAGATCACGCCGCGCATCATCCGCGAAGACAACTATGGCGGGCTGCATTGACCACCCCCGCAGCGCCTTCGGCGCTCCCCCTCAAGGGGGCGACCCCAGCGGACCGGCGAAGCCGGATCCGCGGCGTCCGCTTGCTTGGCGCCTGCGCGTGCCGTGCTGAGCGCTTGCGTCTGACAGGATTTTGAGATGGCTGAGATCAAGAACTACACGCTGAACTTCGGGCCCCAGCATCCGGCGGCGCACGGTGTGCTGCGCCTGGTGCTGGAGCTCGACGGCGAGGTCATCCAGCGCGCCGACCCGCACATCGGCCTGCTGCACCGCGCCACCGAGAAGCTGGCCGAAAGCAAGACCTACATCCAGAGCCTGCCCTACATGGACCGGCTGGATTACGTCTCGATGATGTGCAACGAGCACGCCTACTGCCTGGCCATCGAGAAGCTGATGGGCATTGACGTGCCCGAGCGTGCGCAGTACATCCGGGTGATGTTCAGCGAGATCACCCGCCTGCTGAACCACCTGATGTGGCTGGGCGCGCACGGGCTGGACTGCGGTGCGATGAACATGTTCGTCTACTGCTTCCGCGAGCGTGAAGACCTGTTCGACATGTACGAGGCGGTGTCGGGTGCACGCATGCACGCCGCCTACTTCCGCCCGGGCGGTGTCTACCGCGACCTGCCCGACAGCATGCCGCGCTACCAGGTCAGCAAGATCAAGAACCAGCGCGCCATCGATGCGCTGAACGAAAACCGCGCGGGCAGCCTGCTGGACTTCATCGACGACTTCACCCGCCGCTTCCCCGGGCTGATCGACGAATACGAAACCCTGCTCACCGACAACCGCATCTGGAAGCAGCGCACCGTCGGCATCGGCGTGGTCACGCCTGAGCGTGCACTGAACCTGGGCTTCACCGGGCCGATGCTGCGGGGGTCGGGCATCGCCTGGGATCTGCGCAAGACGCAGCCCTACGATGTCTACGACAAGATGGATTTCGACATCCCGCTGGGTGTCAACGGCGACACCTACGACCGCTACCTGGTGCGGGTGGAAGAAATGCGGCAGTCCAACCGCATCATCCAGCAGTGCTGCCAAGTGGCTGCGCGCAGACCCGCAAAGGGCGCCGGCCCGGTGATCATCGACAACCACAAGGTGGCGCCGCCGCCGCGGGTGGACATGAAGAGCAACATGGAGGAGCTGATCCACCACTTCAAGCTCTTCACCGAAGGCTTCCACGTGCCCGAGGGCGAGGCCTATGCCGCCGTGGAACACCCCAAGGGCGAATTCGGCATCTACCTGGTCAGCGACGGTGCCAACAAGCCCTACCGCCTGAAGATCCGCGCACCGGGGTTTGCCCACCTGTCGGCCCTGGATGAAATGGCGCGTGGCCACATGATCGCCGACGCCGTCGCGATCATCGGCACCATGGACATCGTGTTTGGCGAGATTGATCGATGAGCAGCACAGCAAGCAGCAATGCCCAGACTGGCCCGCTGAGCGAAGCGGCGTACAGCCGTTTCGCCCGCGAAGTGGCCAAGTACCCGGCCGACCAAAAGCAGAGCGCGGTGATGGCCTGCCTGGCCATCGCCCAGCAGGAGCAGGGCTGGGTCTCACCGCAAACCGAGGCCGCAGTCGCCGCCTACCTGGGCATGGCGCCCATCGCCGTGCGCGAGGTGACCACCTTCTACAACATGTACAACCAGCAGCCGGTGGGGCAGTTCAAGCTCAACGTCTGCACCAACCTGCCATGCCAGCTGCGCAACGGCCAGGTGGCGCTGGAGCACCTGTGCACCAAGCTCGGCGTCGAGCCTGGCGCCACCACGGCAGACGGCCTGTTCACGGTGCAGCGCAGTGAATGCCTGGGCGCCTGCGCCGATGCCCCGGTGCTGCTGGTCAACGACCGGCAGATGATCAGCTTCATGAGCAACGACCGCCTCGATGACCTGGTCGACACGCTGAAGGCCCAGGCCCAATGAAGAACGCTGTGCTCGACCTGTCAAAGTTCCAGGCCAAGGGCCTGGAGAGCTGCTTCCATGACCGCCACATCCAGCCGCAGATCGTCGGCGGGCTGGACGGCAGCAACTGGCGGCTGCAGGACTATGAAGCGCGTGGTGGCTACCAGGCGCTGCGCAAGATCCTGACGGCCAATGCCGAAGGTGGGCCGGGCATGACGCCCGACCAGGTGGTGGCCGAAGTCAAGGCCAGTGGCCTGCGCGGTCGCGGTGGTGCGGGCTTTCCCACCGGCCTGAAGTGGAGCTTCATGCCCCGTGCGCTGCCGGTGCAGAAGTACCTGGTGTGCAACAGCGACGAAGGCGAGCCCGGCACCTGCAAGGACCGCGACATCCTCGCCTACAACCCGCACATCGTCATCGAGGGCATGATCATCGCGGCCTACGCGATGGGCATCTCGGTGGGCTACAACTACATCCACGGCGAGATCTTCGGGGTCTATGACCGCTTTGAAGAAGCCCTGGACGAAGCCCGCGCGGCCGGCTACCTGGGCGACAAGATCCTGGGCAGCAAGCACAGCTTCCAGCTGCATGCCTTCCACGGCTTCGGCGCCTACATCTGCGGTGAAGAGACTGCCCTGCTCGAAAGCCTGGAAGGCAAGAAGGGCCAGCCGCGCTTCAAGCCGCCATTTCCGGCCAGCTTCGGCCTGTACGGCAAGCCCACCACGATCAACAACACCGAGACCTTTGCTGCGGTGCCCTGGATCATCCGCAACGGTGGCCCGGCCTACCTGGAGTGCGGCAAGCCCAACAACGGCGGCACCAAGATCTTCTCGATGGTGGGCGACGTGGAGCGGCCCGGCAACTACGAGATCCCGCTGGGCACACCGTTTGCCAAGATCCTTGAACTGGCCGGCGGTGTGAAGGGCGGCAAGAAGCTCAAGGCGGTGATCCCTGGCGGCTCGTCGGCCCCGGTGCTGCCGGCGGCCACCATGATGGACTGCAGCATGGACTACGACAGCATCGCCAAGGCTGGCTCGATGCTGGGCTCGGGCGCCGTGATCGTGATGGACGAAACCCGCTGCATGGTCAAGAGCCTGTTGCGTCTGAGCTATTTCTACAGCCATGAGAGCTGCGGCCAGTGCACCCCCTGCCGCGAAGGCACCGGCTGGCTGTGGCGCCTGGTCAACCGGCTGGAACACGGCCAGGGCAAGGCCGAGGATCTGGCACTGCTCGACAGCGTGGCCGAGAGCATCATGGGCCGCACCATCTGCGCGCTGGGCGACGCAGCGGCCATGCCGGTGCGCGGCATGCTCAAGCATTTCCGCGACGAGTTTGCGTACCACGTCGACCACAAGACCTGCATGGTCCCGGCCTACGTCTGAGACTGCCAGCCATGATCGAAATCGAACTCGACGGCAAGAAGGTCAGCGTGGCCGAAGGCAGCATGGTGATGCACGCAGCCGACGCAGCCGGCACCACCATCCCGCACTTCTGCTACCACAAGAAGCTCAGCATCGCGGCCAACTGCCGCATGTGCCTGGTCGACATCGAGAAGGCGCCCAAGCCGATGCCGGCCTGCGCCACGCCGGTGACGCAGGGCATGATCGTGCGCACCAAGAGCGACAAGGCCATCAAGGCGCAGAAGTCGGTGATGGAGTTTCTGCTCATCAACCACCCGCTGGATTGCCCCATCTGCGACCAGGGCGGTGAATGCCAGTTGCAAGACCTGGCCGTGGGCTACGGCAGCAGCAGCAGCCGCTACCAGGAAGAAAAGCGCGTCGTCTTCCACAAGAACGTCGGCCCGCTGGTGTCGATGCAGGAGATGAGCCGCTGCATCCACTGCACGCGCTGCGTGCGCTTCGGCCAAGAGATGGCCGGCGTGATGGAACTGGGCATGCAGCACCGCGGCGAGCACAGCGAGATCACCACCTTCCTGGGCCGCACGATCGACAGCGAGCTGTCGGGCAACATGATCGACATCTGCCCGGTGGGCGCGCTCACCAGCAAGCCCTTCCGCTACAGCGCCCGCACCTGGGAGCTGTCACGCCGCAAGAGCGTCAGCCCGCACGACAGCACCGGCGCCAACCTGGTGGTGCAGGTCAAGGGCAACCAGGTGCTGCGTGTGCTGCCGCTGGAAAACGATGCGGTCAATGAATGCTGGATCGCCGACCGCGACCGCTTCAGCTATGAAGCGCTCAACAGCGACCGCCGCCTGAAGACGCCGATGGTCAAGCAGGGCGGCCAATGGGTGGCGGTCGACTGGAACACCGCGCTGGCGTATGTGGCGGACGGCCTCAAGCGCATCAAGGCCGAACATGGCGTGGCGGGCATCGGCGCCGTGGGCAGTGCCCACCGCAGCGTTGAAGAGCTGCACCTGCTGGCCAAGCTGGTGCGTGGCCTGGGCAGCGAAAGCATCGACACCCGCAGCCGCCATGCCGATTTCAGCAACACCGCTGCCGCCGGCAAGGCCTTGTGGCTGGGCACGCCGATCGCCACGCTGTCGAGCCTGGACCGGGCGTTTGTGATCGGGTCCTTCCTGCGCAAGGACCATCCGCTGTTTGCGCTGCGCATGCGCCAGGCGGTGCGCAAGGGTGGGGCGCTGCTCAGCCTGCACGCGGTGCAGGACGATTGGGCCATGCCGGTGGCCGCCAGCATCACGGCGGCGCCGTCGGCCTGGGCCCAGGCCCTGGCCGATGTGGCCGGCTACATCGCCACCGCCAAGGGCGTGGAAGCGCCGGCGGCAGGCGCTGCCAGTGCCGAGGCCGAGGCGATTGCCCAGGCCCTGCTGTCGGGCCAACGCAAGGCCGTGTTGCTGGGCAATGCCGCAGCGCAACACCCGCAGGCGGCCACCTTGCTGGCCCTGGCCAGCTGGATTGCGGCGCAGACCGGTGCCACCGTGGGCTACCTGGGCGAGGCTGCCAACAGCGTGGGTGCGCAGCTGGTGCAGGCGCTGCCAGGCGCCGGTGGCTTGCATGCCGGCCAGATGCTCAGCCAGCCGATGAAGGCGCTGCTGCTGCTGGATGTCGAACCCGCGCATGACGCGGCCGACGCCGCAGCAGCGCAGGCGGCCCTGGCTGCCTCAGGCCTGGTGGTGGTGCTCACGTCCTTCCAGGACGCGGCCGTTCCCAATGCCGACGTGCTGCTGCCCATCGCCCCGTTCACTGAAACCGCTGGCAGCTTTGTCAACGCCGAAGGCCGCCTGCAAAGCTTCACGGGCGTGGTCAAACCGGCTGGCGACGCCCGCCCGGCCTGGAAGGTGCTGCGGGTGCTGGGCAACCTGCTGGGCTTGCCCGGCTTCGAACACGAGACCGCCGACGATGTGCGCGCCGAAGCGCTGGGCGATGTCACCAAGCTGGCGGGCCGGCTGGACAACAGCAGCAGCGCCGCCATGGCACTGCCGGCTGCCGCAGCCGATGGCCTGCAGCGCCTGGCCGATGTGCCGATCTACGCCACCGACGCCCTGGTGCGCCGCGCGCCTGCGCTGCAACTGACGGCGGATGCCAAGCTCGCCGCCCAGGCCAGCCTGCCTGCTGCGCTGTGGCAGCAACTGGGCCTGGCCACCGGTGACCGCGTGCGGGTGTCGCAGGGCGACGCGGCGGCTGAACTGCCGGCCCGGCTGGACAGCAGCCTGGCTGCCAATGTGGTGCGGGTGCCCGCCGGCCTGGCTGAAACGGCCACGCTGGGCGCCATGTTCGGTGCCATCTCTGTCGAGAAGGTCTGAACAGCATGGTCGACCAGTTCAATCAATTTGGTGGCGCACTGTTCGGCGGCCCGGTCTGGCCCTACATGTGGCTGGTGATCTGGAGCCTGATCAAGATCATCGCGGTGGTGGCGCCGCTGATGGTCTGCGTGGCCTACCTCACGCTGTGGGAACGCAAGGGCATTGCCTTCACCCAGGTGCGCCCCGGCCCCAACCGCGTCGGCCCCTACGGCCTGCTGACCCCGATCGCTGACGCGGTGAAACTGATCTTCAAGGAGATCATCCGCCCCACGGCTGCCAACAAGGGCCTGTTCTTCCTCGGCCCGGTGATGACCATCATGCCGGCGCTGGTCGCCTGGGCGGTGATTCCCTTCGGGCCCGAGGTGGCGCTGGCCAACATCAACGCCGGCCTGCTGTTCCTGATGGCCATCACCTCGCTGGAGGTCTACGGCGTCATCATCGCCGGCTGGGCCAGCAATTCGAAGTACGCTTTTCTGGGGGCGCTGCGCGCGTCGGCCCAGATGGTCAGCTACGAGATTGCGATGGGCTTCGCCCTGGTCATCGTGCTGATGGTGGCCGGCTCGATGAACATGACCGAAATCGTGCTCAGCCAGGGCCGCGGCAACATGGCCGACGCCGGTATGGGCTTGCTCAGCTGGAACTGGCTGCCGCTGTTTCCGGTGTTCATCGTCTACTTCATCGCCGGCCTGGCCGAGACCAACCGGCATCCGTTCGATGTGGTCGAAGGTGAATCCGAGATCGTGGCCGGCCACATGATCGAGTACTCGGGCATGTCGTTTGCCATGTTCTTCCTGGCCGAGTACGCCAACATGATCCTGGTGAGCATGTTGTGCGTGATCCTGTTCCTGGGTGGGTGGCTGCCGCCGTTCGCTTTCCTGGACTTCATCCCGGGCTGGATCTGGCTGGCGATCAAGGTGTTCGTGGTGGTCACCATGTTCCTCTGGGTGCGCGCCACCTTCCCGCGCTACCGCTACGACCAGATCATGCGTCTGGGCTGGAAGATCTTCATCCCCATCACGCTGATCTGGCTGGTTGTCGTGGGCCTGTGGATGCAGACCCCACTGAACATTTGGCATTGAACCAAGGCTGCTGACATGGCACAGACCGCCTCCCTCAAAGACTTCTTCTCCAGCTTCCTGCTGCTGGAGTTGCTCAAGGGCATGAAGCTCACCGGCCGGCACTTCTTCCAGAAGAAAGTGACGGTGCAGTTCCCGGAAGAGCGCACACCGCAGAGCCCGCGCTTTCGTGGCCTGCATGCGCTGCGCCGCTATGAAAACGGTGAAGAGCGCTGCATCGCCTGCAAGCTGTGCGAGGCGGTGTGCCCGGCCATGGCCATCACCATCGAGAGTGATGTGCGCGACGACGGCAGCCGCCGCACCACCCGCTACGACATCGACCTGACCAAGTGCATCTTCTGCGGTTTCTGCGAAGAGAGCTGCCCGGTCGATTCGATCGTCGAGACCCACATCTTCGAATACCACGGCGAAAAGCGCGGCGACCTGTACTTCACCAAGGACATGCTGCTGGCCGTGGGCGACCGCTACGAGACCGAGATCGCCGCCAGCAAGGCCGCTGACGCCAAGTACCGGTAGGCGAGGGGCTTCGGCCCGCCGCCTGTCACGCCCACCGGCACCCACCGCGACCGTTCGCGCAACCAATCCCATGACCACCACTGGCGCACTCTTTTACTTTTTCGCAGCCGTGCTGCTGTTTGCCGCGTTCCGTGTCATCACGGCCCGGAGCACGGTGCATGCAGCGCTGTATCTGGTGCTGGCCTTTGCCAACGCGTCGGTCATCTGGATGCTGTTGCGGGCGGAGTTCCTGGCCATTGCGCTGGTGCTGGTCTACGTGGGCGCGGTGATGGTGCTGTTCCTGTTCGTGGTCATGATGTTGGACCTGAACAGCGATGACTTCCGCGACGGCTTCTGGAAGCACCTGCCCCTGGCAGGGTTGATCGGTGCCGTCATTGCGCTGGAAATGGCCCTGGTGCTGATGGGCGGCTTTCGCCTGACCGAAGTGCCGCCGCCAGACCCGCAACTGGCCAAGCTGGGCAACACCCACTTGCTGGGCGTCGAGATCTACACCAAGTACCTCTACCCGGTGCAGTTGGCAGCCGTGCTGCTGTTGGTGGCCATCATCGCGGCGATTGCGCTGACGCTGCGCAAGCGCAAGGACAGCCGCGCGCAAGATCCGTCGCAGCAAGTGCTGGCCAAGAAGGCCGACCGCCTGCGCGTGGTCAAGATGGACCCGGTGCATGAGCTGCCGTCGCTGCCACCGGCACCGCCCGCAGCCCCTGCCGCCGCTGCTGGAGACAAAAAATGAGCTTCGGCCCCATCACCCTCGGACATTACCTGTCGCTGGGCGGCATGCTGTTTGCGCTCAGCGTCATCGGCATCTACCTGAACCGCCGCAACCTGATCGTGTTGCTGATGGCCATCGAGCTGATGCTGCTGGCGGTCAACATGAACTTCATCGCCTTCTCGCACTATCTGGGCGACCTGGGCGGGCCAGGTGTTCGTGTTCTTCATCCTCACCGTGGCGGCGGCTGAATCGGCCATCGGCCTGGCGATCCTGGTGGTGCTGTTCCGCAACCGCTCGACCATCAACGTCGAAGAGCTCGACACCTTGAAGGGCTGAGGCCAGGACGGACGACTTTGAACATGGCTGCACAACTTTCCCAAAACATGCTGCTGGCGGTACCGCTGGCGCCGCTGGTCGGCGCCGTGGTGGCCGGCTTCTTCGGCAAGGCCATCGGCCGGGCTGGTGCCCACACCGTCACCATCCTGGGCGTGCTAATCGCCTTCGTCATCTCGGTGGCGGTGCTGATCGATGTCAGCGCCGGCGCCCGTTTCAACGCCACCATCTATGAATGGATGACGCTGGGCGACCTGAAGATGGAGGTCGGCTTCCTGGTCGACGGCCTCACCGCGATGATGATGGTGGTCGTCACCTTCGTCTCGCTGATGGTGCACATCTACACCATCGGCTACATGCAGGACGACCCGGGCTACCAGCGCTTCTTCAGCTACATCAGCCTGTTCACCTTCAGCATGCTGATGCTGGTGATGAGCAACAACTTCCTGCAGCTGTTCTTCGGCTGGGAAGCGGTGGGCCTGGTGTCCTACCTGCTGATCGGCTTCTGGTACAAAAAACCGACCGCCATCTTTGCCAACATGAAGGCCTTCCTGGTGAACCGGGTGGGCGACTTCGGCTTCATCCTGGGCATCGGCCTGATCGTCACCTACGCCGGCACGCTGAGCTACGCCGAGACCTTTGCCAAGGCCGACGAACTGGCCAAGCTGAGCTTTCCGGGCACCACCTGGATGCTGATCACGGTCACCTGCATCTGCCTGTTCATCGGTGCCATGGGCAAGAGCGCGCAGTTTCCGCTGCATGTGTGGCTGCCTGATTCGATGGAAGGCCCGACGCCGATCTCGGCGCTGATCCACGCCGCCACCATGGTGACGGCGGGCATCTTCATGGTGGCGCGCATGTCGCCGCTGTTCGAGCTGAGCGACACCGCGCTGAACTTCATCCTGGTGATCGGCAGCATCACGGCGCTGTTCATGGGCTTTCTGGGCATCATCCAGAACGACATCAAGCGGGTGGTGGCCTATTCCACGCTGAGCCAGCTGGGCTACATGACGGTGGCGCTGGGTGTGTCGGCCTACAGCGTGGCGGTGTTCCACCTGATGACCCACGCCTTCTTCAAGGCGCTGCTGTTCCTGGGTGCGGGCTCGGTGATCATCGGCATGCACCACGACCAGGACATCCGCAACATGGGTGGCCTGCGCAAGTACATGAAGATCACCTGGATCACGTCGCTGCTGGGCAGCCTGGCGCTGATCGGCACGCCGTTCTTCTCGGGCTTCTACTCCAAGGACAGCATCATCGAGGCGGTGCACGCCAGCCAGCTGCCGGCGGCAGGCTGGGCCTACTTCGCGGTGGTGGCGGGGGTGTTCGTCACCGCCTTCTACTCGTTCCGCATGTACTTCCTGGTCTTCCACGGCAAGGAGAACTTCCGCCACAAGCCGTTCCCCGGCGAGCACGACCACCATGCGGATGACGCGCCTGGGCATGGCGATGCCCATGGGGCGGCACATGGCGCAGCGCATGCGGATGCACATGGCAGTGCCGTCATGCAGGTGGCCATGCAGACGCGCCATGTCCATGTGCCGCATGAATCCAGCCCGGTGGTCTGGCTGCCGCTGGTGCTGCTGGCCATTCCGTCGGTGCTGATCGGCTACTTCACCATTGGGCCGATGCTGCATGGCGACTTCTTCAAGGACGCGATCTTTGTCGATGCGGCGCGCCACCCGGCCATGCAGGAACTGGCGTGCCGTGTTCCATGGCGCTGCCGCCATGGCCAGCCACGCACTGGGCACGCTGCCGCTGTGGCTGGCGCTGGCCGGCGTGGTCACCGCCTATCTGTTCTACATGGTGATGCCGTCGGTGCCGGTGGCCATCGGCCGTGCGCTGTCGCCCATCGTCAAGCTGCTCGAGAACAAGTACTACCTCGACTGGTTCAATGAACACGTGCTGGCGGCCGGTACCCGGCTGCTGGGCCGCGGCCTGTGGAAGGGCGGCGACGGTTTCCTGATCGACGGTCTGCTGGTCAACGGCTCGGCCAAGCTGGTCGGCCTGGCGGCGGGCCTGTCGCGGCTGGTGCAGACCGGCCATGTGTATTGGTACGCACTGGTGATGCTGCTGGGCGTGTTCGGGCTGCTGACCTGGCAGCTGTGGCCCGCGTTGGCCGGCCTGGCTGGCCGTTGATCGCGCAGGGCGGAGAAGAACAATGGGTCTCTTGAGTGTTTGTATCTGGCTGCCGATCGCCTTTGGTGCGGTGCTTGCTGGCCACCGGGCGTGACGACAAGGCCAGCAGCGCGCGCTGGATTGCGCTGGTGGGCGCGCTGCTCAGCTTCGTCGTCACCATCCCGCTGATCACCGGCTTCGACACCGGCAGTGCCGCGCTGCAGTTCAGCGAGAACCTGCTGTGGATCGAGCGCTTCAACGTGCGCTACCACCTGGGTGTCGATGGCATCTCGGTGTGGTTTGTGCTGCTCACCGCCTTCATCACCGTGGTGGTGGTGGTGGCCGGCTGGGAAGTGATCACCGAGCGGGTGGCCCAGTACATGGGCGCCTTCCTGATCCTGTCGGGCCTGACGGTGGGCGTGTTCAGCGCGGCCGACGGCCTGCTGTTCTATGTGTTCTTCGAGGCCACGCTGATCCCGATGTACCTGATCATCGGCATCTGGGGCGGCCCGCGCCGGGTCTACGCGGCCTTCAAGTTCTTCCTGTACACGCTGGCCGGCTCGCTGCTGATGCTGGTGGCGCTGATCTTCCTGTACTACAAGTCGGGCGGCAGCTTCGACATCGCCAGCTGGCACAAGCTGCCGTTGCCGATGCCGGCGCAGGCGCTGCTGTTCTTCGCCTTCTTCGCGGCGTTTGCGGTCAAGGTGCCGATGTGGCCGGTGCACACCTGGCTGCCCGACGCCCACGTCGAGGCGCCCACCGGCGGCTCGGTGGTGCTGGCGGCCATCATGCTGAAGCTGGGCGCCTACGGCTTTCTGCGCTTTTCGATGCCGATCGCACCCGATGCCAGCCGCGAGTACGCCTGGTTCATCATCGCGCTGAGCCTGATCGCGGTGGTCTACATCGGCCTGGTGGCCCTGGTCCAGCAGGACATGAAGAAGCTGGTGGCCTACTCGTCCATCGCGCACATGGGCTTCGTCACGCTGGGCTTCTTCATCTTCAACGAGCTGGGTGTGTCGGGTGGCCTGGTGCAGATGATCAGCCACGGCTTCGTCTCCGGCGCGATGTTCCTGGCCATCGGCGTGCTGTACGACCGGGTGCACAGCCGCGAGATCGCCAGCTACGGCGGCGTGGTCAACACCATGCCCAAGTTCGCCGCCTTTGCGCTGTTCTTCACGATGGCCAACTGCCGGCCTGCCGGGCACCGGCGGCTTCGTCGGTGAGTGGATGGTGATCCTGGGCACGGTGCAGGCCAGTTTCTGGCTGGCGGCCGTTGCGGCAACGGCGTTGATCCTGGGCGCCGCGTATTCGCTGTGGATGTACAAGCGGGTCTACTTCGGCGAGGTGACCAACGACGACGTGCGCGGACTGACTGATCTGAACGCCCGCGAGTTCGGCCTGATGGCCGTGCTGGCGATTGCCACGCTGTGGATGGGCGTGTACCCCAAGCCTTTCACCGACGTGATGCACCAGTCGGTGACCGCCCTGCTCAAGCATGTGGCCATGTCCAAGCTGGTCGGCGGCTGAGGCCGCGGCGGAGAACTTTCAACATGAACCCCATGAACTGGCTTGTCGTCTACCCCGAAGCGCTGCTGCTGCTGATGGCCTGTGCCGTGGCGCTGGTCGACCTGTTTGTCACCGACCCGCAGCGCCGCCCCACCTTCTGGCTCACCCAGGCCAGCCTGGCGGCTGTGGCGGCCATGCACCTGGCCTACTACGACGGCGGTGCCACCCTCTACGGCATGCAGGGCATGCTGGTCAGCGACCCGATGGGCCATCTGCTGGCATTTTTTGCCACGGTGGCGGTGATGGTCACGGTCGCCTACGCCCAGCCCTACATCGCCAGCCGCGAGATGCTCAAGGGCGAGTTCTTCAGCCTCACCATGTTTGTGCTGCTGGGCATCTGCGTGATGTGCTCGGCCAACAACTTCCTGGTGGTCTACCTGGGCCTGGAGATCATGAGCCTGTCGCTGTATGCCCTGGTGGCGCTGCGGCGCGACCATGGCGTCAGCACCGAGGCGGCCATGAAGTACTTCGTGCTGGGCGCGCTGGCCTCGGGCTTCCTGCTCTACGGCCTGTCGATGATGTACGGCGCCACCCGCTCGCTGGAAATCAACGAGGTGTTCCAGGCCATCGGCACCGGCCGCATCAACGGCACGGTGCTCACCTTCGGCGTGGTCTTCGTGATGGCCGGCCTGGCCTTCAAGCTGGGCGTGGTGCCCTTCCACATGTGGGTGCCCGATGTGTACCAGGGCGCGCCCACGGCCGTCACGCTGCTGATCGGCGGCGCACCCAAGCTGGCGGCCTTTGCCATCACCGTGCGCCTGCTGGTCGACGGCATGCTGGGCCTGGCGGTGGACTGGCAGCAGATGATGGTGGTGCTGGCGGTGGCTTCACTGGTCATCGGCAACCTGGCTGCGATTGCGCAGACCAACCTGAAGCGCATGCTGGCCTACTCCACCATCAGCCAGATGGGCTTCATGCTGCTGGGCATGACGGCCGGCGTGGTCAGCGGCAACACCCTGAGCGCAGGCAATGCCTACAGCTCGGCGATGTTCTATGTGGTCACCTATGTCATCACCACGCTGGGCACCTTCGGCCTGATCATGTTCCTGGCCCGCACGCGGCTTCGAGAGCGAAGAGATCGTCGACCTGGCCGGCCTGGGCAAGCGTGCACCCTGGCTGGCCGGCATCATGACGCTGTTCATGTTCAGCCTGGCCGGTGTGCCGCCGATGGTGGGCTTCTACGCCAAGCTGGCCATCCTGCAGGCGCTGATCACCACCAACCTCACCAGCTATCTGGTGCTGGCGGTGGTGGCGGTGCTGCTGTCGCTGATCGGCGCCTTCTACTACCTGCGCATCGTCAAGGTGATGTACTTCGACGAGCCGCTGGCCAGCAATGCCAGCCGGCCGCTGCAAAGCACCGGCATCAGCGCCTTGCTGGCGGTCAATGGCGCTGCGGTGCTGGTCTTCGGCCTGCTGCCGGGTGGCCTGATGGCGATGTGCCGCGACGCGATCTTGCGCGCCATGGCCACCTGAGCTGCATGGCTGCACTGGTCTGGGCGTGGCGGGCGCAGGGTGTGCGCCTGCCCGCACGGCCTGCCGCAAAACCCGCCACGCCAGCCATGAGCGATGACGAGGCCCTGATCGAGCGCCGCCTCAGCGGCGAGCAGGTCTGGCAGGGCCGTTTTCTCGATGTGCGGCGCGATGTGATCGTGCAGCACGGTGGCCATGTCGCCACCCGCGAGTACATCGTGCACCCCGGCGCGGTGATGGTGGTACCCCTGCTCGACGATGGGCGCCTGGTCCTGGAGCGGCAGTTTCGCTATCCGGTCGGCCAGGTGCTGCTGGAGTTTCCCGCTGGCAAGCTGGACCCGGGTGAACCGGTGCAGCGCTGCGCCCAGCGCGAGCTGGCCGAAGAAACCGGCTATGTGGCGCGTGAATGGGCGCGTGCCTGCGTCATCCACAACGCCTGTGCCTACAGCAACGAAGGCATCGAGATCTGGTTTGCGCGTGGTCTGCAGGCGGGTGTGCGCCAGCTCGACATCGGCGAGCTGATCGAGGTGTGCCTGCTGACCGAGCCGGAGCTCGATGCCCTGGCCGCCCGCGGCGCGCTCAGCGATGTCAAGACCCTGGTCGGTCTGCAGTGGTTGCAGAAGTGGCGCGCCGGCCAGTGGACCCTCGATTGGGTGCCCTCACTCTGAGTGGTCCGGGCCTGCATGACCTGGGCCTGCATCCTGGCGGGCCGATAATGACAGCACGATGAAGGTGTTGAACCTGTGCTGCCACCAAGACCATGCCTTTGAGGGCTGGTTTGCCTCCGAGACCGATTTCCAGGACCAGGTGGCACGCGGCGTGGTTGAGTGCCCGCTGTGCGGCAGCGACCAGATCCAGCGCCTGCCCAGTGCACCCCGGCTGAACCTGTCAGGCGCGCGCGCGCCCGCTGCCGCCGCGGTCGCCGCGCCTGCCCGGGCAGACAGCACGCCCACCCCAGCCAATTTGCAGGCGCAGTGGCTGCAGGCTGTGGGGCAAGTGCTGAAGAACACCGAGGACGTGGGCGAGCGCTTCCCGGAGGAAGCGCGCCGCATCCATTACGGTGAATCACCCAACCGCGGCATCCGCGGCCAGGCCAGCCCCGAGCAGCGCGCTGAATTGGCCGATGAAGGCATCGAGGTGCTGCCGCTGCCCATGCCGGCGGCGCTGAAGGGCCAGTCGCACTGACCTGTGGCCAGCGCTGCGGGCCTCGGTCAGACCACCCGGCCCGGGTTCAGCCGGCCCTGCGGGTCCAGCGCCTGCTTGATGCTGCGCATCAGCGCCAGCGCCACCGGGCTCTTGCGTGTGGCCATCTCGTGCAGCTTGAGGCTGCCCACACCATGCTCGGCCGAAAACGAGCCGCCCGCCGCCTGCACCGCGTCGTAGACGATCTGGTTGATGCCGGCCTCGTGGGTGGCCAGAAAATCCAGCGATGCAGCGCCGGATGGGCATTGCACGTTGTAGTGCAGGTTGCCGTCGCCCAGGTGGCCGAAGTTGACCAGGCGCACACCGGGGATGGCCGCCTGCAGCGCCGCGTCGGTGTGCTGGCAGAAGTCCGGGATGGCCGACACCGGCAGCGCGATGTCGTGCTTGACGTTCAGGCCCTCTTCGCTCTGGGCCAGTGGAATCGATTCGCGCAGGTGCCACAGGGCGGCAGACTGGGCCAGGCTTTCGGCCACGGCGGCGTCGCTGATCAGGTCTTGCTGCAGCGCGGCTTCCAGCAGGGCTTCAAAGCGGCTGCGGGCGCCAGCCTCACCGTCGGCGTCGGCGTATTCCAGCAGCACCGTCCAGGGCGCCGGCCGGCAAGGGCTGCGCCAGCTGCGGAAAATGCTGGCGCACCAGTTGCAAGGAGAAGCTGTTCATCACCTCGAAGCCGGTGAGCCCCGCGCCCAGCCGTGCCTGGGCCAGGCCCAGCAAGGCCACGCACTGCTGCAGTGACGCGCTGCTGGCCAGCGCGGTGAGGCTGGCAGCGGGCTGCGGAAACAGCTTCAGCGTGGCGGCGGTGATGATGCCCAGCGTGCCTTCGCTGCCGATGAACAGGTCGCGCAGGTCGTAGCCGGTGTTGTCCTTGCGCAGGCCGCTCAAGCCCTGCCACACCTCGCCCTGGGCCGTCACCACCTCCAGGCCCAGGCACAGCTCGCGGGCATTGCCATAGCGCAGCACCTGGGTGCCGCCGGCGTTGGTGGCCAGGTTGCCGCCGATGGTGCAACTGCCTTCAGCCGCCAGGCTCAGCGGGAACAACAGGCCTGCGTCGGCGGCGGCCTGCTGCACCGCCTGCAGCACCATGCCGGCTTCCACCGTCAGCGTCAGGTTGGCGGTGTCGATGGCCCGCACCCGGTTCATGCGCTGCAGGCTCAGCAGCACCTGGCTGCCACTGTGGTCGGGCACGCCACCACCCACCAGGCCGGTGTTGCCGCCCTGCGGCACGATGGCCACGCCGTGGCGGGCACAGGCCTGCACCACCTGCGCCACTTCGGCGGTGCTGCCTGGCCGCACCACGGCCAATGCCTGGCCGTGCCAGCGCTTGCGCCAGTCGCGTTCCCACGCCGACAGATCACCCTGCTCGGCACGCGTCAGCACCTGGGCCGGCCCCAGCAGGCCGCGCAACTCGTCCAGCAGGCTGCTCATGCTGCGGCCTCGACGGTCTTGTGCTGCAGCCGCCAGCGCACATGCAGGGCGCAGGCGGTGAACAGCACGCTGCACAGCAGCACCTGGCCCCAGGCCAGCCATTCGCCGATGCCCAGCGGCGCGCCGGCCGGCAGCCCGGTGGCGCGCACGATGCCTTCGGTGAAATACAGCCACACCAGCAGGCTGACCCAGCGGTAGGTGTAGAGCCGGTGTTTCAGCAGCCCGGCCAGCGGGATCACCAAGCGGCAGCACCTTGAAGGCCATGAAACGCGAGCCGGTGGGTGCCAGCCACAGCTCCCAGGCCAGGCCCAGCACGATCAGGCCCAGCAGCGAGCCCACCGCCACCACCCGGGTGGCTTGCACAAAGGCATGGGCGGGCTGGTTGGCCAGGCCGCTGTCGGGTGGTGGAACAGCCGCAGAGGCGGGGGCAGGCGAGGTGGACACGGCAGTCAGACAGAGCAGGCAGGGTGGCGGCTGGCATCATAGACGCATGACTTCCCCCCTTGCGGCCCTGCGGCGTTGGCGGCAGTGGCTGGCCGGGCTGGCCCAGCTGCTGGGGCATTGGCCCTGGTTCGACACCCTGCGCACGCTGCGCCAGCGCTTGCGTGAAGACCACCTGGCGCTGACCGCCGGCAGCCTGACCTTCACCACGCTGATCAGCCTGGTGCCGCTTGGTCACGGTGATGCTGGCGGTGTTCACCGCGTTTCCGATGTTCTCGCGCTTCCAGCAGGCGCTTGCAGCTGTACTTTGTGCAGACCCTGGTGCCCGACAACATCGCCCGGCCGGTGCTGCTGACCCTGACCCAGTTCGCCGGCAAGGCCAGCAAGCTGGGCAGCGTGGGCCTGCTGCTGCTGGGCATCACCGCGCTGGCCTTGATGCTGACCATCGACCGCACGCTCAACAACATCTGGCGGGTGCCGCGGCCGCGGCCGCTGGCGCAGCGCCTGCTGGTCTACTGGGCCGCCCTCAGCTGGGGCCGCTGCTGCTGGGGGCCAGCCTGTCGCTCACCTCGTATGCGCTGTCGGCCTCGCGCGGGCTGGTCAGTGCGCTGCCGGGCGCACTGGCGCTGCTGATCGACCTGCTGGAATTCACCCTGCTGGCCAGCGGCGTGGCGGCGCTGTTCCGCTACTTGCCGCACACCCATGTGCGTTGGCGCCATGCCTGGGCCGGCGCGGTGTTTGTGGCGCTGGGTGTGGAAGTGGTCAAGCGCGCGCTGGCCTGGTATGTGCAATCGGTGCCGGGTTTCTCGGTCGTGTATGGCGCCTTTGCCACGCTGCCGATCTTGCTGCTGTGGATTTACCTGTGCTGGCTGATCGTGCTGCTGGGGGCGGTGATCGCCGCCTACGCGCCCAGCCTGGCCATGCGGGTGGTGCGCCGGCCAGACCGCCCGGGTGAGCGCTTTGCCCTGGCCGTGGCGCTGTTGCAGGCCCTGGCCACGGCGCGTGCTGCCGACCACCGCGGGCTCAGCGCCGACGCCCTGGCCGGGCAGTTGCGCACCGACCCGCTGCAAGTGGAGCCGGCGCTGGACGATTTGCTGGAACTGGGCTGGTGCGGCCGGCTCGATGAACCCGGTGCCCAGCGCCATGTGCTGCTGATCGACCCGGCCACCACACCGGCCCAGCCCCTGCTCGACCGGCTGCTGCTGCAAGACCAGGACAGCACCGGGCCGTTCCGTGCCCGCAGCGGCTGGGCCGGCATGTCGGCGGCCGACCTGCTGCGCTGATTGCCGGTCCGCTGCGCGGCGCCGGCCGGCTTGGTGCTGCGCAGGGATAATGCGCAGCTCTGTGAACCCGCCCGCCCCAACGGTGCGGCCGCCCCGTCCCGATGCTGCAGCGCGCCCCGCGCGTGAGCCCCGGACCGCGCGCCCCGCCACACCGATCCCGCCCATCACCTACCCTGAATCGCTGCCGGTCTCGGCCCGGCGCGAGGAGATTGCGCGTGCGCTGGCCAGCCACCAGGTGGTGATCGTCTGCGGCGAGACCGGCTCGGGCAAGACCACCCAGTTGCCCAAGATCGCGCTGGAACTGGGCCGTGGCCTGGGTGCCGGCGGCCGCGGCCTGATCGGCCACACCCAGCCGCGCCGCCTGGCCGCCACCAGCGTGGCCAAGCGCATTGCCGACGAGCTGAACAGCCCGCTGGGCGAGGTGGTGGGCTACAAGGTGCGCTTCCAGGACCGGCTGCAGCCCGGCGCCAGCGTCAAGCTGATGACCGACGGCATCTTGCTGGCCGAAACCCAGGGCGACCCCGATCTGCGCCAGTACGACACCCTGATCATCGACGAGGCGCATGAGCGCAGCCTCAACATCGACTTCTTGCTGGGCTACCTGCGCCAGCTGCTGCCGCGCCGGCCGGACCTGAAGATCGTGGTCACCTCGGCCACCATCGACGCCGACCGCTTTGCGCGCCACTTCGCCATGCCGGCGCGGCCGGGGCAGGCCCAAGGGCAGCCCGGCGACAACGCCACGGCTGGTCGCCCCGCTGCGCCAGCTGCCCTGGTCCCGGCACCCGTCATCCAGGTCAGTGGCCGGCTGTTCCCGGTGGAGCAGCGCTGGCAGCCCTTCGAGGATTCGCGTGACTACGGCCTGGACGAGGCCATCGCCGATGCGGTGGATGCGCTGTGGCAGGGTGGTGGCGCAGGCGACATCCTGGTGTTTCTGCCGGGTGAGCGCGAGATCCGCGACGCCGCCGACCATTTGCGCCGGCACCTGGCCAAGCAGCAAAAGCAGCACAGCGGGCCGCAAGCCGAGATCCTGCCGCTGTTTGCGCGCCTGTCGCAGGCCGAGCAAGAGGCGGTGTTCAACCCGGGCAACGGCCGGCGCATCGTGCTGGCCACCAATGTGGCCGAGACCTCGCTGACCGTGCCGGGCATCCGCTATGTGATCGACAGCGGCTTTGCCCGCGTCAAGCGCTACAGCTACCGCACCAAGGTTGAACAGCTGCAGGTCGAGGCCATCAGCCAGGCGGCGGCCAACCAGCGCGCCGGCCGTTGCGGGCGGGTGGCCAACGGCATCTGCATCCGGCTGTACGACGAGAAGGATTTCAACGCCCGGCCCAAGTTCACCGACCCCGAGATCCTGCGCAGCAGCCTGGCCGGCGTGATCCTGCGCATGAAGAGCCTGCGCCTGGGCCAGGTGGAGGACTTCCCGTTCCTGGAAGCGCCGCGTGCCAAGGCGATTGCCGACGGTTACGAGCTGCTGGGCGAACTGGGCGCCGTGGACGATGACAACGCGCTGACCGCCACCGGCCGTGAACTGGCGCGCCTGCCGCTGGACCCGCGGGTGGGCCGCATGATCCTGGCCGCCCGCGACCGCGATGCGCTGCACGAGGTGCTGATCATCGCCAGCGCCCTGAGCGTGCAGGATGTGCGCGACCGGCCGATGGACGCGGCCCAGGCCGCCGATGAAAAGCACAAGAAGTTCGACGACGAGAAGTCGGAGTTCATGGGCTACCTGAAGCTGTGGCAGTGGATCGAAGAAGGGCGCGGCGTGCATGGCCATGCCGCTGCTGCCCAGGCCAGGGTCGACACCCACAAGCTCAGCAACCGCCAGCAAGAGCAGCGCCTGCGCGAGAGCTTTGTCAACCCGCGCCGCGTGCGCGAATGGCGCGACATCCACTCCCAGTTGCACACCGTGGTGGCCGAGCAGGGCTGGCGCCTGAACGGCAGCGCCGCCACCTACGAGCAGATCCACCTGGCCATGCTGGCCGGCCTGCTGGGCAACCTGGGCTGCAAGAGCGATGACGAAGACTGGTACCTGGGCGCACGCGGCATCAAGTTCTGGCGCCACCCGGGGGCGCACCTCAGCAAGAAGCCCGGCCGCTGGCTGATCGCCGCCGAGCTGGTCGACACCACCCGGCTGTATGGCCGCGGCCTGGCCAGCATCGAGCCGCAATGGATCCCGCCGCTGGCCGGCCACCTGCTGAAGACCCAGCTGCTGGAGCCGCACTGGGAAAAAAAGGCCGCCGAGGTGGTGGCGCTGCAGCGCGCCACGCTCTACGGCATCGTCATCTATGCCAACCGGCGGGTGAATTTCGGCAATGTCGACCCCAGGGCGGCGCGCGAGATCTTCATCCGCGAGGCGCTGGTGGAAGAAGACTGGGACAGCAAGCTGCCCTTCATCGCCCACAACCGCAAACTGCTGGCCCAGGTGGAAGAGCTGGAGCACAAGAGCCGCCGCCAGGATGTGCTGGTCGACGACAGCCTGATCTTTGCCTTCTACGACCAGCTGCTGCCGGCCACGGTGGTGTCAGGCGCCACGCTGGAGCGCTGGTACAAGGACGAAGTCCGGCAGCAGCCCGAGCTGCTGAAGCTGACCCAGCGACGCGCTGATGCGGCACGAGGCCGCCGGCATCACCGGCCAGGCCTTCCCCAAGACCGTGCGCCTGGGCGGCGTGGACTGCGCCGCCACCTATCTGCACGACCCCGGCGACGCCAAGGACGGCGTGACCGTGACAGTGCCCATCTATGCGCTGAACCAGGTCAGCGAGGACCGCTGCGACTGGCTGGTGCCCGGCATGCTGGCGGCCAAGGTGACGGCCCTGTGCAAGAGCCTGCACCAGCGCCCGCGCAGCCGCCTGGTGCCGCTTGCCCGAGTTTGTGGCCGAGTTCATCGCCACCCACGCCTTTGGCCAGGGTGCGCTGATGGACGTGCTGCTGCAGGCGGTGCGTGCGCGCAGCCAGATCGCGGTGCAGCGCAACGACTTCAAGCTGGACATGCTGCAGCCGCACCTGTTCATGAACTTCCGGGTGGTCGACGAGCATGGCCGGCAGCTGGGGCTGGGCCGCCATCTCGCCACACTCAAGGCCGACCTGGGCGGCCAGGCGCGCTCGGCGTTCCAGGCGCTGGCGGCGCTGAAACTGGGGCCGTCTGCGGTGGCCCAGGCGGCCGTGGCAGCACCTGCAGCGCCGGCAGCGCCTGCACCTGGGCAGCGCGGCGCCCGCCGGGTGGACAAGCCGGCGCCACCGGCCCCGCCCGCGCCGCCGGTGGCGGCCGTGGCCCACACCGCCTGGACCTTTGGCGCGCTGCCCGAGCTGATGGAAATCCAGAAGCCGAACAGCCCGGCAGGCCAGGTGCTGATCGGCTTTCCGGCCTTGATCGACAAGGGCACGCATGTCGAGATCGAGGTCTTCGACGAGCCCGACCTGGCGGCCCAAAAGCACCGCGCCGGCCTGCGCCGCCTGGTGGCGCTGGCCATCAAGGAGCCTTTGAAGTATCTGGAAAAGAACATCCCCGATCTGGTGAAGATGGCCACGCTCTACATGCCGCTGGGCAGTGCCGACGAGTTGCGCGCCCAGATCATTGCGCTGGCGCTGGACCGGGCCTTCCTGGCCGACCCGCTGCCGGCCGACGCCGACAGCTTTGCCCGGCGCATCACCGAAGGCCGCGGCCGCCTGAACCTGATCGCGCAAGAGGTGGCGCGCTTGGCCGGCGTGATCCTGACGGAATACGCAGCGGCGCAGCGCAAGCTCAAGGACAGCCGCCCCGGCAAGGACGTGGCCGACGATGTGACGGCGCAGCTGCAGCGCCTGCTGCCCAAGCACTTTTTACAGGCCGCGCCCTATGCCCAGCTCGCGCACTATGCGCGTTATCTGAAGGCAGTGGTGTTGCGGCTGGACAAGTGGCGCGCCGACCCCGCGCGTGATGGCCAGCGCCTGGCCGAGCTGCGTCCGATCGAGCAGCGCTATGTGCGCCGCCTGGCCGAGCAAAAGGGTGTGGCCGATGCGCGGCTGGATGAATACCGCTGGCTGCTGGAAGAACTGCGTGTCAGCTTCTTCGCGCAAGAGTTGCGCACGCCGCAGCCGGTGTCGGTCAAGCGGCTGGACAAGGCCTGGGCCCAGCTTTCCAGCTGAACCCAGGCTGGCGGTCCTCAGGCCAGCGTCACAGGCGCGCCAGCGCGTCGTTTTCCACCTTCACGCGTGCGCCTGCGGCCAGGCCGGGTGCCTCGGCGTAGTCGAAGTTGCGCGTCGTGCCGTCGTCCAGGCGCACATTGACACGGTGCACCTGCTTCTTGTCGCGGCTGTTCTCGATGCGGTTGCCGGCATAGGCCCCGCCCACGGCGCCGGCGATGGTGGCCAGGTCCTTGCCGCTGCCGCCACCCACCTGGTTGCCCAGCACGCCGCCCAGCACGCCGCCGGCGATGGTGCCCAGCACATTGTTGGAATCACCCTTGACCGTGACCAGGTTCACCGACACCACCGAGCCGCAGCTGTTGCAGCTGGCCACTGCCTGTGGGCGGTCCGTGGCGCCGCGCAGCGCGGCGTCATAGCGCAAGATGTTGTCGCGCCGGTTGCTCAGCAGGTGGGCGTCGGCCACCACGCTGCCGCGCAGCTTGTCGCTGCGGCGCACCACATAACTGCCCTCGTAGACGCCAGGGCGCACTTCGCTCAGCGCGATGCGCTTGCTCACACCTTGCAGCGCCACACTGGCCTGGCCACCGGCCGCACCGGTGACCGAGAAGTTCAGCTCGTCACCCGGCTGCACACGCTCGGGTGCATTGACCTGGAAGCCGCTGATCGCCGTGCCCGCAGCTGCCACCGGGTCGGCACCGCCCACCTGCAGGGACTGGCCCAGCGTGGCGCTGGTCGACTGGCCGTTCTTCAGCACCCGGGCGGTCACCGTGGTGCTGGCGGTCAGGCGGTCGCGCTGGCGGATGGTGTATTCACCGACGTAGCGGCCCGGGCTGGTTTCATTCATCTGCACCGGCACGGTGGTGCCGGCGATCTGCAGGCTGACGCGGGCGTCGGGCGTGGCGTCGAGCCGGAAGCTCAGCACTTCGCCCGGGCGCAACTGGTCGACCTGGTCCACGCCAAACGCCGAAACGCCCAGTGCCGACTGCTGGTAACTCTGCGATTGCGCAGCAGCGTTGGACACCAGGCCCAGCGGCAATGTGGCGGCCACGGCCAGGGCGAGAATGGAGAGGGGGCGTTGCAGCAGCATGTGGATACCTTTTGGATTGGGCAAACCCGGCAGCACCAGGGTGGCTGCGACGGGTCTGCGGGGCGGCCGACAGGGCCGCGATCACCACCAAGAGATTGCCCGGTGGCCCCAGCCCATACAACGTGTGCCAGCCACGTTTGGCCGACAGAAGCGGCCGCCCTGGCGTGTAGGACAAGCTGCCGTGCTGGTTCAGCCCGGGCTGAGCCGGTCGCCCGCCAGCACGGCGGTGAAATCGGCGTTGAACTGGTCCGGCAGCTCGAAGTGGGGCAGGGCACCGGTCTGGTAGACGCTGAATTGCCAGTTCGGTGCCTGGCGCACCAAGCCGCTGCCGACGTAGTTGGTGAAGTCGCCGCGCACACCGTGGCTCATCCACACCGGCAGGGTCAGTGCGGCGTAGACGCTGTGGATGTCGGCGCTGAACAGATTGGCCGCCAGAAAGTGCAGCGGCGCAAATTCGGCACCGGGCTGGCGGGTGGTCAGCAGGTCGTAGCGCCACAGCACTTCGTCGATCTGCTGCGAGCCCCAGGTGCGCTGCAAAAAATAGCGGATGACGCCCGGCCGTGTCAGCTGCCGGTACAGCGGCAGGCCCCAGCGCCCACCAGGCCCGCGCAGCAGCCGGTACAGCCACGGCATGCCGCGTGTGCTGCCAGGCGGCCCACGCCAGCTGCGCCGGCCATTGAAGCCGGTGGGGCTGACCAGTGCCAGCTGCTTGAAGCACGCCGGCGACGCGACGGCGGCACGCGCCAGAAACTCGCAGGACAGCGACAAGGCCAGCGCCGCCACCGGCTGCGGCCCGCAGCGTGCCTGGATGTGCGCCACCATCGCCAGCAGCGCGTCGGTCATCAGCTGCGGTGTGTAGGCCATGTCGGGCCGGTCCGACAGCCCGTAGCCCGGCAGGTCCAGCGCAAACACCGTGTGGCTGGCGCTGAAGTGCGCATGCAGCGGTTGCACTTCGGCCGCCGTGCCCGCCGCATTGATGCTGTGCACCAGCAGCAGCGGCGGGCCCTGGCCGGCCACCCAGGCCGCCAGCCGGCCGAAGCCCGCCAGGTGGATGTCCAGGCGCTCGCCCTGCACGGGCGCAGGCAAGTGCGGGTGGTCCGGCGGGCCGGGTGTCGGTGTGGCGTCGGTGTCAACCATCCGCGCATGTTGACATGCCGGGCCGCTGGCCCGGCTTGCAGCCGCCGCCCGTGCGCCTGACCGATCAGGCCGGCACCGAGGGCAGGCCCGACAGCGCCATCGCCAGTTCTTCCTCGCTGTAGCTCTGGTCGGTCAGCTTGCCGGCGAAGTAGCTGCTGTAGGCCGCCATGTCGAAGTGGCCGTGGCCGCACAGGTTGAACAGGATGGTCTCGGCCTTGCCTTCGGCCTTGCAGCGCAGCGCCTCGACGATGGCGCCCTTGACCGCATGGTTGGCCTCGGGCGCGGGCACGATGCCTTCGGCGCGGGCGAACAGCACGCCGGCCTCGAAGCAGGCCACCTGGTGGTAGGCCGTGGCCTCGAGCAGGCCCAGTTCCTTGAGGTGGCTGACCATCGGCGCCATGCCGTGGTAGCGCAGGCCACCGGCGTGGAAGCCCGGCGGCGTGAAGGTGCTGCCCAGGGTGTGCATCTTGGTCAGCGGTGTCATGTGGCCGGTGTCGCCGAAGTCGTAGGCATACTTGCCGCGTGTCAGGCTGGGGCAGGCGGCCGGCTCGACCGCGACGATGCGGCGCTGCTTGGTCTTGCCGCCGCCGCGCAGCTGCTGGCCGATGAAGGGGAAGGCGATGCCGGCGAAGTTGCTGCCGCCGCCGGTGCAGCCGACGATCACGTCCGGGTCGTCGCCGGCCATCTCCATCTGCAGCATCGCCTCCTGGCCGATGATGGTCTGGTGCAGCAGCACATGGTTGAGCACCGAGCCCAGCGCGTACTTGGTGTCGTCGTTTTGCGCGGCGATCTCCACCGCCTCGCTGAATGGCGATGCCCAGGCTGCCGGGGTGGTCGGCCCGCTGGGCCAGCACCGCGCGGCCGTAGGCGGTCTCGTGCGACGGGCTGGCGATGCAGCGCGCGCCGTAGGTTTCCATCAGCGCGCGGCGGTAGGGCTTCTGGTCGTAGCTGACCCGCACCTGGAACACCGTGACATCCAGCCCGAACAGGCTGCCGGCAAAGGCCAGCGACGAGCCCCACTGGCCGGCGCCGGTCTCGGTGGTGAGCTTCTTCACCCCGGCCTGGGCGTTGAACCAGGCCTGCGGCACGGCGGTGTTGGGCTTGTGGCTGCCGGCGGGCGACACGCCTTCGTACTTGTAGTAGATCTTGGCCGGCGTGCCCAGCGCCTTTTCCAGCCGGTGGGCGCGGAACAGCGGCGCCGGCCGCCACAGCTTGAAGACCTCGCGCACCGGCTCGGGGATGGCGATCTCGCGCTCGGTCGACACCTCCTGCATGGATCAGCTCCATCGGGAACAGCGGCGCCAGGTCGGCCGGGCCGATCGGCTGCAGCGTGCCGGGGTGCAGCACCGCCGGCGGCGGGCTGGGCAGATCGGCGGCGATGTTGTACCAGTGCTTGGGCATGCGCTCGGCATCGAGCAGGTACTGGGTGGTGGCCATGGAAAGCGGTCCTTGTGCGGAGTGGATGGGATCAGCAAAGCTTGCATGCTAGGCAGCTGCAGCGGGCGCGCCCAGCCGGGCTTGCCCGCAGGCCGCCGCAGTGCGCTGCACCAGCCCACCAGGCGGCCTGCCCATGCGGCCCACCCATGCGGCCCGCCTGGTGGGCAGCGCCAGCGTGACAGGCTTGGCATTTCGCCGCATCAAGCCCGCTCCGGGCTGGCCGATACCCAGGAGAGTGCGTGTTCGCGGTGGCGGGCAGGGGGGTCGGTGCCGACCGCCTGCGCGCCACGCCTGGTGTCTGCCGTGTGGAGAGTGTGAACGTGAGTAATCTGTCAGATGGACCGGATGCCCTGGACGCGCTCGATGCGCTGGTCGGCCGCCTGGGCGTCACGCTGGCCGCCTTGGGCTGGGACGTGGCACTGCGCCAGCTGGCCGCTGAACTGCCCGATGCACGCGACCGGCTTGCCTATGTGGGCAAGATGACCGAAGCCGCCGCCATGAAGGTCTTGAACATGGTCGACGACGCGCAGCCGCAGTGCCAGTCGGCGGCGGCTGAAGCGCTGCTGCTGGCCGAGCGCCTGGAGGGCGTGGCCGAGCACCCGGCGCTGGGCGTGGGCGAGGCCCGCGCTGCGCTGGCCGAAGCGGCGGCCGCCATGCGCCACCAGGCGGCGCTGCAGCAGGCCCAGCGCAGCGTGCTCAGCGACATCATGATGGCGCAGGACTTCCAGGACCTGTCGGGCCAGGTGATCAAGAAAGTGGTGTCGATCATCGGCCATGCCGAGCAACAGCTGGGCCAGATGCTGGCCCAGAGCGAAGGGCAGGCCAGCGCGCTGGCCGGGCCCGCGCCGGCCCAGCTGGCCGGGCCGCAGGTGCCGGACAAGGCGGTGTCGCAGGACGACGTGGACGACCTGCTCGCCTCGCTCGACTTTTAAGCACCTGCAAGGGCCGGGCCCTGTCCGTCCGGGCCGTCCGGCCGCGCAGCCGTTCAGGCTTGCAGCACTTCCAGCGCGCGGTCCATGCCGCCCGACTCGATCGAGATCATGGCCTGCTCGCGCACCGCCGGTTTGCCGTGGAAGGCGATCGACAGGCCGGCGGCGCCCATCATCGGCAGGTCGTTGGCGCCGTCGCCCACGGCAATCGCCTGGGCGGTGTCGATGCCCATCAGCTCGCAGACTTCCAGCACCACCCGGCGCTTCTCGGCGCCGTCGCAGATGTCGCCCCAGGGCCGGTCGAACAAGGTGCCGGTGAGCCGGCCGTTGAACACCCCCAAGCTGTTGGCGCGGGCGAAATCCAGCCCCAGCCGGTGGCGCACCCGTTCGCTGAAGAAGGTGAAGCCGCCCGAGACCAGCAGGGTCTTGAGCCCGGCACGCTGGCAGGCCTGCACAAAGGCTTCCACGCCCGGGTTCAGCTGCAGGCGCTGGTCATAGACCTGCTGCAGCGCGTCTTCATGCACACCGGCCAGCAAGGCCACGCGGCGGCGCAGGCTGTCCTTGTAGTCGGTGATCTCGCCGCGCATCGCCGCTTCGGTGATGGCGGCCACCTCGTCCTTGCGGCCGGCCATGGCCGCGATCTCATCGACACATTCGATGTTGATCAGCGTCGAATCCATGTCGAAGGCCACCAGCTTGTAGGCCGACAGCGGCAGCGGCGGCGTGAAGCCGCGGATGAACAGGCCAGGGGCAAAGGCGTGTGCGGACGCGGTGTGGACGCGGGTGCGGACGGAGGTGAAGACGAGGATGCAGACATCAGGCTGCAGATGTTACCCGCGCCCCTGGCGTCAGAATGGGTGCCCGCCATCCTCTGGAGCCCTCTGCCATGTCCGATCCCCTGGTGCTGGTCAGCAACCAAGGTGCTGTGCGCACCTTCACCCTCAACCGCCCGCAGGCGCTGAACAGCTTCACCGCTGCGCTGCACCGGGAACTGCTGGCCGGCGCTGGACGCCGCAGCGGCCGACGCCAGCGTGCGCTGCGTGGTGCTGACCGGCGCCGGCCGCGGCTTCTGCGCCGGCCAGGACCTGAACGACGAGGGCATGGGCCAGGACGGTGCACCGGCCGATGTGGAAGGCGTGGTCGAGCGCCACTACAAGCCGCTGGCGCTGCGCATCCGCAGCATGCCGGTGCCGGTGATCGCCATGGTCAACGGTGTGGCCGCCGGCGCCGGCGCCAACATCGCCCTGGGCTGCGACATGGTGATCGCGGCCAAGTCGGCCAGTTTCATCCAGGCCTTCAGCAAGATCGGCCTGGTGCCCGACGGCGGTGGCACCTGGCTGCTGCCGCGCCTGGTGGGCCGCGCGCGTGCGCTGGGCCTGGCGATGACCGGCGACAAGCTGCCCGCCGCCGACGCGGCGGCGATGGGTCTGATCTGGCAGTGTGTCGACGATGCGGCGCTGGCCGACACCACCATGGCCCTGGCCCAGCGCCTGGCAGGCTTGTCGGCCCGCGCCTTGGCCGCCACCCGCCAGGTGATCGACGACGCCGGTGGCCTGGACTTCGACGCCGCACTCAGCCTGGAAGCGCGGGTGCAAGGCGCCATGAGCCGCGGCCATGACTTCGCCGAGGGCGTGGCCGCCTTCCTGCAGAAGCGGCCGGCCGTGTTCACCGACCGCTGAATCGCCGCCGCAGGCCCGCTGCGGCCTGCGGTGCAGCGTCAGGTCTGGCGGGTAGGCAGGCCGCCTGCCTTGATCAGCGCGGTGAATGTGATGGAAGCGATCACCGCCATGCAGGCGATCACCGCGCCGGGCAGCGCAGCGTGCCCGCCGGTGCGCGCACGCCGGTGGCCGTCAGCAGCCCGGGGGCGGCCTGGTCGGCGCCCAGCACGCCGGCGCGCACGGCAGCCGCCTGCAGCGCCTGGGCTTGTTCGGCAACGCTGCCCATCGCATCGAGCTCGGCGCGGCAGGGCGGGCTGACACTGAATTGCGCCGCCGTGGCAAAGCCGGTGGCCCAGTACCAGGTGGGGTCGAGGCAGGCCAACTTCCAGCCATGCGGCGACAGGGCGGCGGCTTCGGGCTTCAACTGCACCGCCACCACCACCTGGCCGTCGGCATTGCGGCTGAACTGCGCCGGGTCGGGGTCGGCCAGGTCCAGCGCCGGGCCGCTGGCCTGGCCATCGGCGTCCAGTGCCTGCAGTTTCAGCATCCAGCCGCTTTGGCGGAACATGCCGGCGACCAGTTCACTGAACTGGCGCGCCTCCTTGCTGGCGGGCGCGCCGGCATCGGTGCCGATCTGCAGCCGTGGCAGCAGGGCGGCCGACGACTGCGCATCCAGCGTCAGTTGCAGGGCAATGGCCACCAGCCCGGCCGGGCCGGCGTGCACCTGTGCCGCGCAGTCGATGCGGCCGTGCGGGTGGGCGGCGGCGCTGCCGGCCAGGCCCAGCAGGCCGGTCAGCAGCAGCCAAGGCAAGCTGGCCGGCGGCCGCGGCCGGCGCATCAACGGATGGCGATGGGGTTGATGATGGCCTGCACACCACCGGTGATGCGCGAGGCACCCAGGGTGAACATGAACTCCCAGGCCTTGTCCTTCACCAGTTCACTCGTGTCCATGTTCTCCAGGATGTACACGCCGCTGCGCGCCAGCAGGATCTGGTGCACCTCGAACACACCCACGCCCTTCTCAAAGGGGATGACCTCCAGGCCCCAGGTGTCGGCGCCCACGGCCACCACGCCCTTGCTGGCCAGGTATTCGGCGCCGTCCTTGCCCAGACCCGGCTCGCCAGCCAGGAAGCGCTTCTTGTCCTTGTTGGCAAGATCTTGCCACCCGGTGTGGAACAGCACCACGTCGCCGGTGCCGATGCTGATGCCCTGGCGTTGGGCCTGCTCGTCAATTTCCTTGCGGTTGAAGGCCGTGCCCTCGGGCACCGGGTTCTTGCCGGTGTAGGCCACCATGTCCAGCACCACGCCGCGGGTGGCAATGGCCGGCACCTGTTCGATGCCCAGCTTCTTCAGGCCATCGGGCTGGGCAAAGTCGCCCTGCTTGTTGCAGTTGAAGTAGACGCCGTCAACGCCGATGTGGCCCAGGCCGTCGATCTGCGAGCCCACGGCGGTGTAGCCCATGTAGATGTCGTCGTTGTAGGTGGTCTTGGTCGGGCCCAGGCTGCCGCCGCCAGCCTGGCCAGGCTGCTGGATCAGCACCGACCAGGTGCGCGTGCCGAAGGCCGGTGTCTGGGCGTTGGTCTCCACACCCAAGCGGTAGGTCTTGCCGGTCTTGATCAGCTTGGCAGCGGCCTGGGTCATGGCCGGTGTCAGCAGGTTCAGTGCGCCGATCTGGTCATTTGGCCCCCACTTGCTCTTGCACCAGTCGGCTTGCGCCAGCGCGGGGGTGGTGGCCAATGCGGCTGCGGCCAGGGCAGCAGTGCCCAGCCAGGTGTGCAAGACAGAACGGTGTGTGGATGGCATGGAGGTCTCCTGGGGCAGGCGAGGTCGCGGCGCGGTGTCGGGCGGGTGCTGCCGTGTCTCGTCGTTGTTGGTCTGGCGCCGGCGGACAACACCCCGCGCGCATCATGCGTTGTCCGCTCGGTCTCGGCGTTGGGGATTGCGAGGGCCCGCCCTGTCGCCGATGTGTCAAAGCGCATCAGTGCGCTGCGCCCGTTCGGCATCGGCCACCAGCAGATCGACCAGGTCGCGCGCAAAGCTGGGCAAGGCTTGCAGACTGCGCATGCAGATCTGCATTTCGCGCAGCGACCAGTCGTCGGACAAGGCCACGGTGTCGATGGCCATGGTCTGGGCATGGCGGCGGGCGGCCGACCCCGGCAGGATGCTGACACCGACGCCGGCCTCGACCATGCGGCAGGCGGCTTCGAAGTTGCCGACCTGGATGCGGGTGGGCAGCACCCGGTGCAGCCGGTCGCCGGCCTGGCGCAAGAAGGCGTGGATGGCGCTGGACTCGTGCAGGCCGACATGGTCCAGGTCCAGCGTGTCGGCAAAGGCCACCGCGCCGGCACCCGCCAGCGCATGGCCGCGTGGCAGCACCAGCAGCAGGGTGTCCTGCCGGTAGGGCAGGGTCTCCAGGTTCTCGGTGCGCACCGCGCCGGCGACGATGCCGATGTCGGTCTGGCCTTCGGTGACGGCGCGCACGATGTCGTGGCTGAGGCGCTCACGCAGGTCGATGTTGACGTCGGGGTGGCTGCGCAGGTAGTCGCGCAGCACCGGTGGCAGGAACTCACCCAGCGCCGTGGTGTTGGCAAACACCCGCAGGTGGCCCTTGATGCCCTTGGCATAGCTCTGCAGGTCACCGCGCAGGTGCTCGATCTGGCCCAGCACCAGGCGCGCATGGTGCACAAAGGCCTGGCCCGGCGGTGTCAGCGTCACGCCCTGGCTGGTGCGGTACAGCAGCTTGGCGCCGATGCTTTCTTCCAGGTTCTTGACCCGGGTGCTGGCCGCCGGCAGGCTCATGTGCGAGGCCTCGGCGCCGCGGGTCAGGCCATTGGTCTCGGCGATGCGCACCATCAGGCGCAGGTCGACCAGGTCGAAGTGCATGGCCATGCGGGCCGCCTTGTTTCAGTAGATGTCGGGTTCGGCCACCGGGGCGCCGAAGCTGGTTTCCAGGTAGTCGAAGTCGCAGCCGGCGTCGGCCTGCAGGATGTGCTGGGCTGCCATCCAGCCATAGCCGCGGGCATAGCGTGGTGGCGGCGGCACCCAGGCAGCGCGGCGCTGGGCCAGCTCGGCGTCGCTCACCTCCAGGTGGATGCGCCGGGCCGGCACGTCCACGGTGATCAGGTCGCCGCTGCGCACCAGGGCCAGCGGGCCGCCGATGTAGGCCTCGGGCGCGCAGTGCAGGATGCAGGCGCCGTAGCTGGTGCCGCTCATGCGGGCGTCGGACAGGCGCAGCATGTCGCGCACGCCCTGCTTCACCAGCTTGGTGGGGATGGGCAGCATGCCCCATTCGGGCATGCCGGGCCCGCCCTTGGGGCCGGCGTTGCGCAGCACCAGGATGTGGTCGGCGCGTCACGTCCAGGTCGGGGTCGTCGACCGCGGCCTTCAGCGCCGGGTAGTCGTCGAACACCAGCGCCGGGCCGGTGTGCTGCAGGTACTGCGGCGCGCAGGCGCTGGGCTTGATGACGGCGCCGCCCGGGCGCGATGTTGCCGCGCAGCACTGCCAGCGCGCCCTCGGCATACAGCGGGTTGGCCAGCGGGCGGATCACGTCGTCGTTGAAGACCTGGGCGCCGGCTGATGGTCTCGCCCAGGGTCTGGCCGGTGATGGTCATGGCCGACAGGTCCAGGTGCGGCGCCAGGCGCTGCATCAGGGCCGGCAGGCCGCCGGCCTCGTAGAAGTCCTGCATCAGGTAGCGGTCGCCGCTGGGCCGGATGTTGGCGATCACCGGCACCCGCCGGCTGGCGGCGTCGAAGTCGTCCAGCCCCACCGCGCAATGCGCGCCGGCGCGGCGTGACAAGGCCACCAGGTGGATGATGGCATTGGTGCTGCAGCCCAGCGCCATGGCCACGGCGATGGCGTTGTGGAAGCTGGCGCGGCTGAGCACCCGCGCCGGCGTGCAGGTCGTCCCACACCATGTCGACGATGCGCCGGCCGCAGGCCGCCGCCATGCGCGGGTGGTGGGCATCGGGCGCGGGGATGCTGCTGGCGCCGGGCAGGGCCAGGCCCAGGGCCTCGGCCAGCGCCATCATGGTGGCGGCGGTGCCCATGGTCATGCAGGTGCCGGGGCTGCGGGCGATGCCGCCTTCCACCGCCAGCCACTGCGCCTCGGCTGAGCTTGCCGGCGCGGCGCTCGTCCCAGAACTTCCAGCCGTCCGAGCCCGAGCCCAGCGGCTGGCCGTTGGCAGTGGCCGCGCAGCATCGGCCCGGCCGGCAGGTAGACGCAGGGCAGGCCCATCGACAGCGCGCCCATCAGCAGGCCGGGCGTGGTCTTGTCGCAGCCGCCCATCAGCACCGCGCCGTCCACCGGGTGGCTGCGCAGCAGCTCTTCGGTCTCCATCGCCAGCAGGTTGCGGTAGAGCATGGTGGTGGGCTTGACGAAGACCTCGGCCAGCGACAGCGCCGGCAGCTCCAGCGGGAAGCCGCCGGCCTGCAGCACGCCGCGCTTGACGTCGTCGACCCGCTGCTTGAAGTGGCTGTGGCAGGGGTTGATGTCGCTCCAGGTGTTGACGATGGCGATCACCGGCTTGCCGGCCCAGTCTTCGGGCCCGTAGCCCAGCTGCATGGCGCGCGAGCGGTGGCCGAAGCTGCGCAGGTCGTCGGGGGCAAACCAGCGTGCGCTGCGCAGCTGGTCGGGCGTTTTGCGGGGTGGGGGTGTGGCAGACATGCCCGCAGTACACCACCACCGCGGCCCTCCGCTCAAGCCGGGCCTGCCCTGGGCCCGGGTGGCGGGTCGGTCTTGGCCAGCAGCAGCTGCAGTTGCGGGCCCAGTTGCTCGACCATGTGCTCCTTCTGCAGCACCTGGCGCACGCCGATCCGCGAGGCTTCGCTGCGCAGCTGGTCGGTGATGTAGCCCGAGGTGATGAGCACCGGCAGCTGGGGCTGTTGGTCGGCCAGGGCCCGCGCCAGGTCCAGCCCCGACAGGCCGGGCATGTTGAAGTCGGTCACCACCAGGGCCACCGGATCGTCCGGGTCCAGCGCCCGCTGCCAGCGCCTGGCGCGGGTCGTCCAGGCAGGTGACGCGCCAGCCCTGGCGCCGCAGCAGGTGCTCGACCATCAGGCACATCACCGGGTCGTCGTCGACGTACAGCACATGCTGGCCGCTGGCCGATGCGGCTGCAGCGGTGCGGCGGCTGGCCTCGGCTTGCGGCGGCCGGCGGCTGCTGCGCCAGCGGAAAGTACAGGTGGAAGGTGCTGCCGCCGCCCGGGCGTGCTGTCGACCGCGATGGCGCCGCCGTGGCTGGCGACGATGCCGTGCACCACCGCCAGGCCCAGGCCGGTGCCCTGGCCCACCGGCTTGGTGGTGAAGAAGGGCTCGAAGATGCGCTGGCGGGTGGCCGCGTCCATGCCGCTGCCGTTGTCGCGCACCCACACATGCGCATGCGGGCCGGCCTGCAGCCCGGCCAGTTGCGCGGCCTGGCCGGCGTCCAGCTGGACCTGGTCCAGGCCCAGCGTGATGCTGCCCGGCCTCGCCGGCCAGGGCATGCCAGGCGTTGGTGCACAGGTTCAGCAGCACCTGCTGCAGCTGGGTCGCGTCGGCCGCCACCAGCAAGGGCGTCGGCACTGTGCTGCAGCTGCAGGTGCACGCCGGCGGGCAGGGTGGCGCGCAGCAGCGTCACCGCTTCATCCAGCAGCGGCTGCAGCGGCTGCACCACCAGGGCCTGCGGCTGCTGGCGGCTGAAGGCGACGATCTGCTGCACCAGGCTGCGGGCGCGCGCGCCGGCCTGGTTGATCTGCTGCAGCTGCGGCCTGGGCCGGGTGGTCGGCGCCCAGGTCCTGCTGCACCAGGGCCACGTTGCCCAGGATGGCGGCCAGGATGTTGTTGAAGTCGTGCGCGATGCCGCCGGCCAGCGTGCCGATGGCTTCCATCTTCTGCGACTGGCGCAGCTGGTCTTCCAGCACGCTGCGGCGGGCCTCGTCCTGCCGGCGCTGGCTGACGTCGGTCACCATGGCCAGCAGGCCGGCCGGCTGGCCCTGGTCATCGATGATGCGGCTGGTCGACACCTGCACCCACAGCGTCGCTGCCATCCGGCCGGCGCAGGCAGATGTCCTGCGCTTGCCGGGCCGGGCCGGGGGCTGGGTCTGCTGGTGTGCCCGCCGGTGTGACGGCTGGTGTGACGGCTGGGGTGACGGCTGGCGCGGCCGACTCCCCAGCCAGCAGCCGCTGGCTGCTGGCAGGGTCCATGAAGTCGGTCCAGGGCCGGCCCTGCAATTGCGCGGCACTGCAGCCCAGCAGCCGCTGCAGCGCCGGGTTGGCAAAACGGGTGCAGCCCTGGGCGTCGAGCATCCAGATGCCCTCGTCGGCGGTCTCGACGATGCGGCGGTACTGGCGCTCGCTGTCGTGCAGCTGCTGGGTCATGCGCCGGGCGGCGTCGTTCGCCCGGTCGCGGCCGGTCACCAGCAGCCAGGTCAGCAGCGCCAGGGCAAGGGCCATGCCGGTGCCGGCCACGGCGATCACGCGGCGCCGGGTCCTGGCCGGGCGGCTGCTCGAAGGCCGGCGTGCTGCGTGCCCACAGGGTCCAGGTGTGGCCCGCCACGCCGATGTATTCCTGCGCGTCGAAGCGCGGCGGCTGTGCCGGCGCAGCGGGCACGCTGGCCGGGAAGATGCGGCTGTCGGCATCGATGTTGGCGCCGTCGTGCATGCGCAGGTCCAGCCCCGGCGTGCCGTCGCCGTAGAGGCTGGAGACCAGGTCGTCCGGCCGGAAGGCAGCAAACACCCAGCCGCGCAGGTGGCGGCGGCGGTCGGCCGCTGTCAGCAGGGGCTGGCCGGGGGTGTAGATGGCCATGAACAGCAGCACCCCGGCTTCGCTGCCAGCCGTGGTGTCCGCGGGCCGCACCAGCGCCGTGATGACGGCATTGCCGGCGTCGCGCGCCTGCAGCATGGCGCGCGCAGCGCCGGGCGCTGCAGCAGGTCACTGCCCGGCGGGCTGAGCTGGCTGCCCGCCAGCGGTGCCACCTGGGCCACCCGCGCGCTGGGGGCATCGGCGCTGCCGCCCAGCGGCGCATGGCCGATGCCGCGCAGGCCGGCAAAGTCGGCTCCCGATTGCAGCAGGTCGGTGTAGCGCTCGAAATCCTGCGCGGTCACTTCATCCGAGGCGTCAAACAGGCCACGCACGCCACGCAGCATCTGCTCGTAGCTGGCCACCCGCTGCTCCACCCGGGTGGCGGCCTGGCGCAAGCTGAAGTCGAAGTGGCGGCGCTGGTCCCGCTGCTGCACCGTGCGCTCATGCTGGGTCAGCCAGGCGGTGGTCAGCAAGGCCAGCAGGCCCACCAGCGCGGGCAAGAGCCGGGATGTCCAGCGCTGCACGGTGGGCGCCTGGTGGCCGGCGGTCAGAACTGGGTGAGCTGGCGCGCCAGCTCGGGCTTGAAGTACTTCTCGAAGATGCGGGTCACCGTGCCGTCGGCCCGCATCGCGTCGACCAGCGCACGCCAGGCCTGCTGCTGCTCGGGCGGCAGCGACCGGCGCGACATGATCAGCCCGTGCGGCACCGGCGGGTCGTCGAACTCCAGCACCGTGGTCTGCGCGCGGATGCGGGCGTTCTCCAGCGCCGGGTAGTCGAAGGGCTCGATGATCATGGCCTGGATGCGGTTGTCGAGCAGCACCTGGTAGAGCGCGGCCAGGGTGGCGGCGTGGCTCACCCGGCCCTGGCTGTCGAGCCGGTCGACCAGGCGGTTGGCGCTGGCGCTGTAGCGGAAGCTGCGGATCACGCCCAGCTTCAGCGCCGGGCTTGCGGTCGAAGTCGGCCAGGCTTTGCACGCCGGCGTCCTTGCGCACCAGCAGGTAGTACTTGTTGGAAAAATACCAGGCAAAGCCGGCAAAGCGGTCGCGCGCGTCGTTGCGGATGCCCGACAGGCTGAAGTCGAGCAGGCCGGATTCGATCAGCTGCCAGATGCGTGCCCGCGGCATCAGGCTGACGTTGATCTTGCAGCCGCTGCGCTGGGCCAGCGCGTCGGCCATGTCGCGGTCGATGCCTTCGCCGGTCTGGCTGTCGTAGAGCAGGCCGTGGTCATGCAGGGCCAGGGTGAACGGGCGGTCACAGACTGGATTGGCGGCTGCGTGGCTGACGGCCGCCCACCCTGCTGCCAGGATCAGCGCCAGGCGCAGCATTTGCAAGGTGCGTTGCAGCATCGTCGCCTCAGGTTCGCAATCGGCCGGTGCCCGCGGCACCGTCTATCCGGAATCTACACGGCTTGCCGGGGGGGGTTGCCGTTCGGACCTTCAGCCCGCTGGCGATTGCTGCGGAAACGGCTTGCCGATCTTGAAGATGCCGCTGACCCGCAGCGCCGGCACGCCGTCGGCCGTGACCAGGCCCTGCACAAAGGCCAGGTTGCGGGTGACGCGCAGCACCTGCGCCTCGCCCTGCACCCAGGCGCCCAGGGGGCTGGGGGCCAGGTAGTCGACCTGCAGGTTCACCGTGGGCAGGAACTGGTTGCGCAGTTCGGGCGACTGTCGGTGCGCCAGCATCGGCAACATCATGTCGGCAAAGGTGGCCAGCATGCCGCCATGGCAGTTGCCCATCGGGTTGGTGTGGCGCTGTTCCACCCGAAAACCCAGCTGGCGCAGCTTGCTGCCGTCGGGCTGCACCTGGCTGCGCACATACAGCGGGCCGTTGAGGGCGATGAAGTCGCCCCCCACGGCCAGCACCTGGAAGCCCTCGGGCACCGGCTGCGGGATGTGCTGGTCGCTCATGCCGTGCCCTGCCTGGTTTCGGCGGCCACCTCGGCCAGGAAGTCGGCGCTTTGCTGGCTGGCCATGTTGGCGATCCACTGCGGGTAGTGCTGGCGGAAGTCGACCAGGATGGCGTCCAGTGGCAGGTCGTCGAAGCTGCCACGCTGCTGCAGGTATTCCATGTGGCGGTTGCCGGCCAAATCGAAGGGGTGGTAGATCGCGTCGCTGTGGCCGTCGAAGTCCAGCGGCTGGAGGCCGAACTTCTGGCACAGGCTCAGGTTGAAGGCGGGGGTGGCCTTGCGCCAGGCGCCGTCGATCCAGATGTCGGTGTAGCCATGCCAGTAGAAGACTTCGGTCTCCATGTTCTTGCGCATGCGCTCGGTGCTGAGGTGGTTGCGCACATCGGCAAAGCCCAGCCGCGCCGGAATGCCGGCGGCGCGGCACACCGCTGCCAGCAGCACCGCCTTGGGCACGCACCAGCCGTAGCCCTGGCCCAGCACGGTGCTGGCGCGCATGCCCAGCGGCGACAGGTCGGCCTTGTAGGGGTCGTAGCGGAAGCCGTCGCGCACTGCCAGGGCCAGCGCCACGGCGCGGGCCCGGTCGTCGGCGCCCACGGCGTGCTGGCGGGCGTAGGCCTGCACGGCAGGGTGGTCGCTGTCGATGGCAGCGGTGGGCGCCAGGGTGGCCGGCCCGGGTGTCGTCGACGTGTCGTTCATGCGCCGCAGTTTCGCGATAGGGTGCCGGATTTGCTGTCACGCCGGCGCCAAAGGCTGCCGCACCCACCAGGACCACCGCCATGATCGACCTGTATTACTGGCCCACGCCCAACGGCTGGAAGATCAGCATCGCGCTGGAAGAACTGGGCCTGCCCTACACCGTGCAGCCGGTCAACATCGGCCGCGGCGCGCAATTTGAGCCGGGCTTTCTGGCCATCAGCCCGAACAACCGCATTCCGGCCCTGGTCGACCACGACCCGCCCGGCGGTGGCGCGCCGTTCTCCAGCTTCGAGACCGGTGCCATGCTGCTGTACCTGGCCGAAAAGGCGGGCCGCCTCTTGCCCACCGACTGGCGTGGCCGCCACACCGTGCTGCCCTGGCTGATGTGGCAGATGGGCGGCCTGGGGCCGATGCTGGGGCAGCACGGGCACTTCAAGCTGTATGCCAGCGAGAAGATCCCCTATGCCATCGAGCGTTATGAACGCGAGACACGCCGGCTCTACAGCGTGCTGGACACCCAGCTCGGCCAGACCGGCGCCCATGTCGCCGGTGCCGACTACGGCATTGCCGACATCGCCATCTTCCCCTGGGTGATGACGCACAAGGCCCAGGGCCTGACGCTGGACGACTGGCCGCAGGTCAAGCGCTGGTTTGCCACCGTGCGTGCACGCGATGCGGTGCAGCGCGGGCTGGCGGTGGGCAAGGATTTGCGCCAGGCCGGCGGCATGGATGCTGAAACCCGCAAGAACCTGTTCGGTGCGCCGGCCGGCAGCGCCGGGCCTGGAGAATCCACCCCATGATCGAATGCTTCTTCGACTGCAGCAGCCCCTGGACCTGGCTGGGCTTTCGCAATCTGCGCCGGCTGGCGGCAGACCTGGACGTGCCGGTGCTGTGGAAGCCGGTGCTGGTGGGCGGCATCTTCAATGCGGTGAACCCCAGCGTGTACGCCAGCCGCCAGCAGGGCGTGCCCGCCAAGCAGGCCTATCTGAAGAAAGACCTGCAGGACTGGGCCCGGCACGAAGGGGTAGACATCCGCTTTCCGCCCAGCATCTTTCCCGGTCAACAGCGTGAAGGCGATGCGTGCCTGCTGCTGGCTGCTGTCGCAGGCGCCGGCAGCGCAGGCAATGGAGCCATTTGCCGAGGCCGTGTTCCAGGCTTACTGGACCGACGACCAGGACATCGCGCAGGACAGCGTGCTGGCGGCGCTGGCGCAAGCGCAGGGCATCGATGCCGCCGCCTTGCTGGCTGCCATCGGCACGCCGGCTGTCAAGGCGCAGCTCAAGGCCAACACCGACGAGGCCATGGCCCGCGGTGCCTTCGGCTCGCCCACCTTCTTTGTCGGTGGTGACGACATGTACTTCGGCAACGACCGCCTGCCGCTGCTGCGCGCGGCCGTGCTGCGCCGCCGCTGACCGTCCGCGCCGGAGCGCCTGCGCTTGCGCCCCAGCCACCCCCTGCGCGCCGACCGGCGGCTGGCCCCGCCCACCCCGCGCCTGCTGCCGCTGGCGCTGCCGCTGTTTGCCGAGATGGCGCTGGGCATCGGCATGGGCCTGGTCGGCACGGTGCTGGCCGCCCGGCTGGGCGATGCCCAGGGCGCCGCATTTGCGCTGTGCAACCAGGTGCTGGCGATGCTGTTCGTCTTCTTCCGCATCATCGGCGCCGGGGTGGGCGTGGTGGTGGCGCAGGCCCTGGGCGGCCAACCAGCGCGCCGCGGCCGAGGGCACGGCCCGTGCCGCCTGGGGCGCCAGCAGCTGGATCGGCGCGCATCTGCATGCTGCTGGCCGGTGTGTTCGCTGCGCCGCTGCTGGGGCTGATGAACGCGCCGCCCGAGGTGCTGCCGCTGGCCGTGCCCCTGCTGCAGCTGATGGCGCCCGCCGTGCTGCTGGACGCCTGGAACAGCACGGCCGCCAGCGTGCTGCGCTCGCACCTGCATGCCCGGCCCACCATGGTGGTCAACCTGGCCATGCAGGCCTGTGCACCTGGCGCTGGCCGTGCCGCTGATGGGCGGGCTGGGCAGCTGGGACGGCTTGGGCCTGGCCGGTTATGCCCTGGCCCTGCTGGTGGCGCGCGGCCTGGGGCTGGCGCTGTTCCTGCAGGCCTGGCGACGCCGGCTGGGCGCTGCGTGCCGCGCCGGGCCGACTGGTGGCAGTGGCGCCGGCAGGCCCTGGCGCCGGTGCTGCACATCGGCCTGCCCGGCGCGGCCGAGAACGTGGCCTGGCGCACTGCCTATGTGTTCAGCATCTCGGTGGTGGGCAGCATGGGCACGCTGGCGCTGGCCACCCATGCCTACACCATGCAGCTGATCCACTTTCTGCTGCTGCCGGCTGCCACGCTGGGCCTGGCGGCCGAGATCATGGTCGGCCACCTGGTCGGTGCCGGGCGCCTGCACGAGGCCAACCAGCTGGTGCGGCGGCTGCTGGTGCGCGGGCTGCTGATGGCGCTGGCCGTGTCGCTGCTGGCGGCGCTGGCCGGGCGCTGGCTGATGGGCTGGTTCACCGCCGATGCGCAGATCATCGCCAGCGGTGCGCTGCTGCTGTGGCTGACCATCGCGCTGGAGACCGGCCGCAGCTTCAACCTGGTGCTGGTCAATGCGCTTGCGGGCGGCCGGCGACGCCCGCTACCCGGTGCAGGCGGGCGCGCTGTCCTTTGTGCTGGTGATGGCCGGCGGCAGCTGGCTGCTGGGCGCGCACCTGGGCTGGGGCCTGGTGGGCGTGTGGATCGCCTATGCCGCCGACGAATGGGTGCGCGGCCTGCATCAACTGGTGGCGCTGGCGCCGGCTGGGCTGGTTGCCGCACGCACGCCAGACCCACAGGCGCCTGCGCCAGCGCTGATGGCCCCGTCAAGCGGCCCCATCAAGCGAAATCAAACGAAGGTCGACTAGGGAAAACGACAGATGGGATCGCGCTCAAGCGAACAAGAATGATCACCTGCAGTGATTGAATGCGCTTGATGCCCGGCTTTGCTTGGGCGCAGACGTTGCTGTTCCGTTTCTTCTTGTCCGGCGCTGACGCCGCGATCCCCAGGCGTGGCGGTGGCACCGCAGCCGCTGCCGGCCCGCTCTCACCCCCTTGCCCGAGGACCCACCCATGTCTGACCTGACAACCCGCGCCACCCTGAAGATCGGCGCCCTGGTGGCCGCACTGGCCCTGTGCGCCCCGGTGGCGGCTGCCGATGTCGAACTGCTGCCCAACGGCTTGATGCAGCCCACCACCAAGGAGCAGACCAAGCCCAACCAGTTCAAGAAGGCCGGGCCCTGGCGCATCGGCGTGTCCTTCGGCGGTGTCGGCAACACCTGGATCGTGCAGATGATCCAGGAGATGAAGCATGCCGCCGCGCAGCGCAAGGAGATCGCCGAATTCATCTTCGTCGAAGCCAACTGGCAGGCCGCCAAGCAGGTGGCCGACGTTGAAGACCTGCTGACCAAGAAGGTCGACGCCATCATCATCGGCCCGATCTCGGCGGCCATCGGCGCGCCGCTGGCCGACAAGGCCGCCAAGACCGGCATCCCGGTGGTGGTGTTCGGTGCCTTCGGCAAGGCCATGCAATCCACTGTGGAAATCGGCGCCGGCGGCGAGGTCTTCGGCCAACAGGGCGGTGAGTACCTGCGCAAGGAGCTCAAGGGCAAGGGCAATGTCTGGGCCTTCCGCGGCATTGCCGGCGTCGACGAGGAAACCCTGCGCTACAACGGCTTTCGCAAGGCGCTGGCCGGGTCGGACATCAAGATCACGCAAGAGGTCTTCGGTGACTGGGGCTATGCCAAGGGCAAGCAGCTGTGCGAGAACCTGGTGCTCTCGGGCAACCAGGTCGATGGCATCTGGTTCTCGGGTGCCGAGATGACCCGCGCCTGCCTGGACGTGTTCAAGGAAAGCGGCAAGGCGCTGGTGCCCATGACCGGCGAAGGCAACAACGGCTTCCTGCGCGCCTGGAAGGCCACCGGCGTGAAGAGCATCGCGCCGCAGTTCACTCCCGGCCTGGGTGCGGCGGTGGTGCGTGCGTCGGTGGCGCTGCTGGAAGGCAAGCCGATGTACCGCGCGTACTTCTCGTCGCCGCCGGCCATTGCGCAGGCCGATCTGGACAAGTTCTTCCGCCCGGACCTGAACGACGCCTACTGGCTGCCGTCGACCTTGCCTGAGGCGATCCTGAAAGAAAGCTTCAAGCGCTGACCGACTGATCGACTGACCGACTGACGCCCCGCCTGCCTTCCTGCCCGGCCGCCCCCAGCTTCCATGTTGTCTGCGCCCACCGCCACCCTGGCGGCTGCTGTTGCCGTGCCACCGCTGATTGCGGTGCGCGGCATCGGCAAGACCTTCGGCCACACCCGGGCCCTGCATGGCGTCAGCCTGCAGGGGCATGCGGGCTCGGTGCACGCCATCACCGGTGAAAACGGTGCTGGCAAGTCCACCTTGATGAAGCTGCTGGCGGGGGTGTACCAGCCCGACGCCGGTGCGCTGCTGCTGCGCGGGGCGCCGGTGCAGCTGCACAGCCCGGCAGCGGCGCGGGCGGCCGGCATTTCCACCGTGTTCCAGGAACTGACGGTGCTGCCCAACCTGAGCGTGGCCGAGAACCTGATGCTGGGCCGCGAGCCCAGCCGCGGCGGCTGGCTGCAGCGCGACAAGATGCTGGCCGAGGCACGCGCCGTGCTGGCGCGCATCGGCCTCAGCCTGGATGCCGACCGCGCCTGCGCCAGCCTCAGTGTGGGCGAGCAGCAACTGGTCGAGATCGCCAAGGGCGTGTCCACCGATGCGTCGGTCTTCATCTTCGACGAGCCCACCGCACCGCTGAACCGGGCCGAGGTGGACAAGCTCGAGGCGCTGATCCATGCGCTCAAGGCCCAGGGCAAGCTGGTGTTCTACATCAGCCACCGGCTCGACGAGATCTTCCGCCTGTGCGACACGGTGACGGTGCTCAAGGACGGCCAGCATGTGGCCACCGAGCCGATTGCCGCGCTGACCCACGACCGCCTGATCACGCTGATGGTGGGCCGGCCGCTGCAGGCGCTGTTTCCACCACGTGCAGCGCCACCGGCCGGGCAGGGCGGCGCCATGGCGCTGCAGGTGCGCAGCCTGACGCCGGTGGCGGGCGGCGCCAGCGCCAGCCTGGTGCTGCGGCGTGGCGAGATCGTCGGCATGGGCGGGCTGGAAGGCCAGGGCCAGCGCGAGATCATGCGGGCCCTGGCGGGGGTGTTGCGGCCGCAGGCCTGCGACATCCTGCGCCAGGCCCCGGGCGACCGTGGCGGTGGCGCCGGCCCGGCCCGGCCCTTCGACCCACGCGCCGGCGTGGTGCAGGTGGTGCGCCAAGGCATCGGCCTGATCCCCGAAGACCGCAAGCTCGAAGGCCTGTACCTGGACCTGCCCATCGCCGACAACATGTGGCTGGGCGCGCTGCGTGGCCTGGGCCTGATGCGCGCGGCGCCGCGTGCGCGCAGCCTGGTCACCGGCCTGGCCGAGCGCCTGCAACTGCGCGCCAGCGGCCTGGCCCAGGACGCGGGTGAACTGTCGGGCGGCAACCAGCAGAAGGTGATGATCGGCCGCTGGCTGGCCGCTGGGGTCGACACCCTGCTGATCGAGCAGCCCACCCGCGGTGTGGACGTGGGCGCCAAGGCCGAGATCTATGGCCTGCTGCGCGCCTTTGTGCAGCAGGGCGGTGCGGTGCTGGCCCTGTCGTCGGACCTGCTGGAACTGATCGGCCTGTGCGACCGCATCCTGGTGGTGCGGGCCGGCGCCATCGTCGGCGACGTGCCGGCGGACACCGCCACCGAAGAAAGCCTGCTGGCGCTGGCCTTGTCCGATGGCGCGGGGGCTTGCGGCATGAGTGCGTCCCGCTCCGGCATCAGCCGCTACACCATCGGCTTGCCGCTGCTGCTGTTTGCGGTTCTGGCGCTGGGCGCCGACAACTTCCTGGCGCCGCAGAATCTGGCCAACGTCAGCGGCCAGATCACCGCGCTGCTGATCGTCACCCTGGGCCAGCTGCTGGTGGCCTTGATCGCCGGCATCGACCTGTCGGTGGGCTCGGTGGTCAGCCTGGCCGGGTGCCTGGTGGCGACCCAGGCCGACCCGCTGTGGGGCATCGGCCTGGCTTTGCTGCTGGGCCTGGTGGTGGGCCTGGTCAACGGCCTGGGGGTGGCGGTGGCCGGCATCCACCCCTTGATCATGACGCTGAGCAGCATGACCTTCCTGCAGGGCCTGGCCTACCTGGTGCTGCCCATTCCCGGTGGCCAGGTGGCGCCCTGGCTGCGGCAGCTGGCCAACGGCACGGTGTTCGGCCTGCCGCAGGCCTTGCTGTGGTGTGCGCTGTGCTGTGCGGCCGTGGCGCTGCTGCTGCACCGCAGCCGGCTGGGCCTGCACATCTTTGCGGTGGGGGCCAATGCCCGCAGTGCGCACCTGAACGGCGTGCGCGCGGTGGCGGTGGTGGTGTCGGCCTATGTGCTGTGCAGCCTGCTGGCGGTGGTGGCCGGCATCTACCTGGCGGCCCGGGTGGCGTCGGGCGACCCGACCATGGGGGCCAGCTTCGGCCTGGAATCGGTCACCGCCGTGGCCCTGGGCGGTGTGCAGCTGACCGGCGGTGTGGGCAGCATCGTCGGCGTGGTGACCGGCGCGCTGAGCCTGGGGCTGATCACCAACGGCATCAACCTGTTCGGCGTGTCGCCGTTTCTGCGCGGCGCCATCACCGGTGTCTTGCTGTTGGCGGCGGTGTGTGTGCAGCGGCGCAAGGCGGTGGGGCTGTGAGCGCCGCCACGCCAGCGCCGGCAGACGATGGTGGCGGCCCGGTGCCTGCTGTGCCGCGCTGGCGCCTGGCCTGGCGCTGGGCACTGGGCCTGCCGCCGGCCTATGCCGGGCTGCTGATCCTGCTGCTGCTGGCGGCGGTGCTGCGGCCGCAGCTGCTGTCGGCCTTCTTGCTGCCGCTGATCGCACGCCAGGCCGCGCCGCTGGGGCTGGCGGTGATCGGCCAGTCGCTGGTGATGCGGGCGCGCTCGATCGACCTGTCCTCGGGCGGCGTGATCGTGGCGGTGTCTTATCTGCTGACCAGCGGCTACTTCGGCGTGTCCGACACGGTGTCCATGCGGCTGTGTGTGCTGCTGGGGCTGGTGGTCGGCGTGGTCAACGGCGTGCTGATCGTGCGGGCGCGGGCCTCGTCGATGATCGTCACGCTGGCCGTGGCCATGATCCTGCTGGGCATCGTGATTGCGCTGTCGCAGTTCCGCGCACCGGGCGACGCGCCCGAGTTCCTGCGCGAGCTGGCGCGCCAGCGCATCGGCGGCGTGCCGCTGCCGGTGCTGGTGTGGCTGGCGGTGCTGCTGCCGGCGGCCTGGCTGCTGCGCCGCACGGTCTACGGCCGCAGCCTGGATGCGGTGGGCGCCAACCCGCAAGCCGCGGCGCTGTCGGGCCTGCCGCACTTGCGGGTGATCTTCATCGGCCATGTGGTGTCGGCACTGATCTCGGTGCTTGTGCGGCTTCATCCTGGTCGGTTTTGTCGGCAAGGGCAGTGTCACCCTGGGCCAGGACCTGGCCTTGAATTCACTGGCGGCGGCCATCCTGGGCGGCGTCAATTTCGGCAGTGGCAAGGGCGGCATGGTCGGGCCGGCGGTGGCCGCCTTCATGCTGACCTTCCTGTTCAACTTTCTCACCAGCCTGGGCCTGGGCGAACCCGGCCGGCTGATGCTGCAGGGCGCGATCATTGCCGCTGCCGCGCTGGCCTACAGCCTGAACAAGCGCTGAACGCTGGCGCTGCCCACCGCATTGACCCCTGATGCACACCCCCACCGGAGCCCCTCCATGACCGACCAGACCATCCTGCCCGGCGCCGAGCCCTTCTTCTTTGCCGGCAACGACATCGGCGTGCTGGTGTGCCACGGCTTCACCGGCACCACCCAGAGCATGCGCTACCTGGGTGAGCAATTGCATGCCGCCGGCTACACCGTGATCGGGCCCCGCCTGGCCGGCCACGGCATCTCGCCCGAGGCCATGGCGGCCACCACCGCAGCCGACTGGATCGCCTCGGTCGACGACGCGCTGGCCACGCTTGCGCCAGACCTGCAGCCAGATCTTCATGGTCGGGCTGTCGATGGGCGGCACGCTGACGCTGTACACCGCCGCCAAGCATGCGGATGTGATCCGCGGCGCGGTGCCGATCAACGGCGTGGTGCGCCTCGGCAATGCCGGCATGGCCGGCATTGCCTTCGATGCCAACATGCCGGCCACTGTGCCGGGCATCGGCTCGGACATCAAGGCGCCGGGCGTGGTGGAACTGGCCTACAAGGAGGTGCCGGTGCCTGCCATCCGCCAGGTGTATGCACTGGCGGCGGTCACGCATGATTTGCTGCCGACGGTCCAGTGCCCGGTGCTGGTGTTCACCTCGCGGGAAGACCATGTGGTCGATCCGACCAATGGCCCGCTGATCGCCCAGCGCCTGGGCTCCAAGCGCATCGAACTGCAATGGCTGGACGATTCCTACCATGTGGCCACGCTGGACAACGACAAGGCCCGCATCGCCGAGCAGACCGTGGCCTTCATCCGGTCGATTGCCGGCCGCTGAGCTGTAGCCCGGGCGTCAGCCGGCACCCGGCGCGCGGTGCAAGATGCCCGCTTGCGCCACTGAACGAGCCAGCCACCATGGGCACTGCCGACAGCCAACCCGCCCCGAGCTCCCAGCCTGCGGCCTGCGCCAGCACCCGCCACCGTGCCGCCGCGCCTGGCCACCACCACCCTGGTGCTGCGCGACGCGGCCGCCGGGCTGGAGGTGCTGATGGTGCGGCGCTCGCTGCAGGCCAGCTTCATGCCGGGCGCCTATGTGTTCCCTGGCGGCGCGGTGGATGCGGCCGATGGGGATGCCGCCCACGCGGCGGCCTGTGACGAACCACTGCAGCAGTTGCAGCAGCGCATCGGCGCGGTCACCGGGGTGGGTGCGCAGGCGCTGGCCATGGCGGTGGCCGGGCTGCGTGAATGCTTCGAGGAATGCGGCCTGTGGCTGGGCGCGGCCGACCACCATGCACCCGCTGCCGGTTGGGCCAGCTTGCGGGCCCGCCTGCATGCCGGTGCCAGCATGGCGGCCCTGGCGGCCGATGCCGGCGGGCCGCTGGCCACCCGCTGCCTGCAGCCCTGGAGCCGCTGGGTCACGCCGGTGGGCCTGCCCAAGCGCTTTGACACCTTGTTCCTGGTGGCGCGTGCGCCCGCCGGCCAGGTGCCCGAGGTGGATGCCGGCGAAACCACCACCCTGGCCTGGGTGCAGCCGGCCGCCGCCTTGCAGGCGCGCAGCCGGGGCGACTTCCCGATGGAGTTCGCCACCACCAGCACGGTGCAGTCGCTGCAGCCCTTCGGCAGCGTGGCAGCCCTGCTGGCCCATGCCGCCGCCCAGACCCAGGTGGCGGCAATCCACCCGCGGGTGACGCTGGCGCCGGACGGCAGGGTCAGCGGGGTGCTGATGCCCGGCCAGGCGGGTTACGACCAGGCCTGGGCTGGCTGAACGGGCTGGCGCCCGCCGTGCAGCGGCACCGTGCGGCAATGCTGCGGCAGCGCAGCAGTCCAGGGTTTTTAGGAGGCGCCCAGGTCGCTGAGCGTGCCCGACGCCAGGCGCGCCAGCAGGTCGCGCAAGGTGGCGGCACTGCTGGCGTCGCGGGTGCTGTCCAGCGCGTCTTGCAACACGTCGCGGATGTCGGCGCCGGTCACCAGTTCCATGTCCCAGTCGGGGAACAGGCGCTCGCGCAGTTCTTCGGAGGTGCTCATCACCACGATGCTGTCGTGCCGGGTGTCGGCCTGCAGCTTGGCCATCAGGTCGCTGATGGTGTCGCGCGGGCCTTCCAGCCATTGCACAAACACGCCGCCGCCAAACACCAGCAAACCGGTGATGCCGTGCTCGGGGTTGCTGCGCCGCGCATGGCGGATGATCTGGTCGACCGCAGCAGCATCCACGTCGGCGGCGGCGCGGCTGCAATACACCAGCTGGTACAGCAGGCGGAAGGGGTGGCCGGCCAGCGGCTCGTCCAGGGGGCGTTGAATGGCACTCATGGGCCCGTGTGCTCCGGCAAATGCGACGCACCCAGTCCGCGTGGTGCAAGCCCTGCAGCATAGCGCAGGGCAGGCGGCTCAATCGCCGTGGAAGCTGGTGAAGGCGTCCACCGGTGCCCGGTCGGCGCGCAGGCCGTTGATGGCGTGCTCGGGGTTGCGCCAGCCGATCGACATGCCGGTGAACAGCATGCGCTCGGGCGGGATGGCGATGAAGTCGCCAATCGTCTTGGGGTAGACGGCCCAGCATTCCTGGGCGCAGCTGTCCAGGCCTTGTTCACGCAGCAGCAGCATCACGCTCTGCAGGAACATGCCCAGGTCGCTCCACTGCGGCGGGCCCATGCGGCGGTCGACGCTGCAGAACAGCGCCATCGGCGCGCCGAAGAACTGGTAGTTGCGCGCAAACCAGCGCAGCCGCGCGGCCTTGTCTTCACGCGGCACGCCCAGGCGGGCGTACATGTCCTCGCCGATCTTGAAGCGGTAGTCGCGGTGCGGCGCCACCAGCTCCTTGGGGTAGATGTCGTACTCGGGCGCCTCGCTCTTGTCGCCGGCCGCCACCTCGGCCAGGCGGCGCTGCATGATGGCCTTGAGTTCGTCGAGCTTGCTGCCGCTGACGACGTCGATGCGCCAGGGCTGCACATTGCCGCCCGACGGCGACCGCGACGCGGTGGCCAGCACCTGGCGCATGGTGGCCAGCGGCACCGGCGTGGGCAGGAAATCGCGCACCGACAAACGGGTTTCCAGGGCAGCGGTGACAGTGGTGGCGGGGGTGGTCATGGGCGGGCTTTCGTTGCGCACAAGGCAGGGATGAGGCGCCGGCCGCCGGCTGGATCGGGCGTGGCCATGCCCGGCGCAGTGTGACCAGCAGCGCGGCCGGCGGCCATCGTCGGATCGGACGATCACCCGGCACGGCGGCCCACCAGCCAATTGCCGCAAGACGCACCGGCCCGCAGCCACCGACCATGCAGGCTTCACCGCCACCGGCCCTGGCCATGTCCCTGCCTGAAGCACCCCCCGCACCGCATTACTTCAGCCCTGCCCATGTGCAGTTCCGCGACGGCCTGCGGGACTGGGTGGCCCGTGAGATCACGCCCCATGCCAGTGCCTGGGACGAGGCCGGCGGCTTCCCGCGCGACCTGTACAAGAAGGCGGCGGCCATGGGCCTGCTGGGGCTGGACTACGCCGAAGCCCATGGCGGCACGCCGGCCGACCTGTTCTACCACCTGATCCTGAGCGAAGAGCTGGCGCGGCCCGGCGCGGGCGGCGTGGCCGCCAGCCTGATGTCGCACAGCATCGGCCTGCCGCCGGTGCGGCACTTCGGCAGCGCGGCCCTGCAGGCGCGGGTGATCCCGCCGGTGCTGGCGGGCGACAAGATCGCCGCCCTGGCCGTCACCGAACCCTCGGGCGGGTCGGACGTGGCGGCGCTGAAGACCACCGCAGTCCGCGATGGCGACCACTACATCGTCAACGGCGAGAAGGTGTTCATCACCTCGGGCATGCGCGCCGACTTCATCACCGTGGCGGTGCGCACCGACCCCGCCAGCAAGGGCGCCAACGGCATCTCGGCGCTGCTGATCGAGGGCGACATGCCCGGGCCTCAGCCGCACCAGGCTCGACAAGATGGGCTGGTGGGCCAGCGACACCGCCCACCTGCGCTTCGACCATGTGCGGGTGCCGGTGGCCAACCTGATCGGCGACGAGCACAAGGGCTTCAAGACCTTCATGACCAACTTCAACGGCGAGCGCCTGGGCATGGCCGCCCAGGCCGTGGCCTATGCCCAGGTGTGCTTCGACGAGGCGCTGGACTGGGCGCGCCAGCGCCAGACCTTCGGCGCCGCGCTGTCCGAGCGCCAGGTCATCCGCCACAAGCTGATGGACATGCTGCGCGCCATCGACGTGGCCCGCTGCCATGTCTACGACCTGGCCTGGTCGCAGCAGCACAACCACGGCGACGCCAGCCTGCGGGTGGCCCGCATCGCCATGGCCAAGGTGGAAGCCACCCGCTGCATGCAGTTCTGCGCCGACAGCGCGGTGCAGATCCTGGGCGGCATGGGCTTCATGCGCGGCACCCGCAGCGAGCGCATCTACCGCGAGGTCAAGGTGATGATGATCGGCGGCGGTTCGGAAGAAATCATGAAAGACCTGGCCGCGCGCCAGTTGGGGATCTGAACCATGGCTGTCATCGAGTCCACCATTTCCCCCGGCGGCGAGGCCTTTGCCGCCAACCGCGACGGCATGCTGGCGCTGATCGCGCGCATCCGCGCCGCAGAAGACCGCGCCGTGGCGGCCAGCAGCGCCTCGCGCCAGCGCTTCGAGGCGCGCGGGCAGTTGCTGCCGCGCGAACGCATCGCCCTGCTGCTGGACCCGGGCGCGCCCTGGCTGGAACTGGCCACCCTGGCCGGCTACGGCCTGGACACGCCCGACGAGGCCAAGACCGTGCCCGGCGGCGGCGTGATCGGCGGCATCGGCGTCGTGTCGGGCATCCGCTGCATGGTCTGCGCCAGTGATGCAGGCATCGACGCCGGCGCCATGCAGGCCGGCGGCCTGGAGAAGGCGCTGCGCATCCAGGAGCTGGCGCTGGAAAACCGCCTGCCCTATGTGCAGCTGGTGGAGTCCGCCGGCGCCAACCTGCTGAAGTACCGGGTGGAAGGCTTTGTGCGCGGCGGCGGCCTGTTCCGCAACCTGGCGCGCATGTCGGCCGCCGGGCTGCCGGTGGTCACCGTCACCCATGGCTCGTCCACCGCCGGCGGCGCCTACCAGACCGGCTTGTCGGACTACATCATCATGGTGCGTGGCCGCTCACGCGCCTTTCTGGCCGGCCCGCCGCTGCTGAAGGCCGCCACCGGCGAAGTGGCCACCGAAGAAGAACTGGGCGGCGCCGAGATGCACACCCATGTCAGCGGCCTGGGCGACTACCTGGCCGAAGACGACCGCGATGCGCTGCGCATCGCGCGCGAGGTGCTGGCCAGCTTCGACTGGCCGCATGAACGTGCCAGCGGCCAGCCCTTCCAGCCGCCGCGCTTCGATGCCGACGAACTACTGGGCATCCTGCCGATGGACCACAAGCGCCCGGTCGACATGAAGCAGGTGATCGCCCGCATCGTCGACGACAGCGACTTTCTGGAATTCAGCGCCAACTACGGGCCCGCCACCGTGTGTGGCCATGCCCGCATCGAAGGCCATGCGCTGGGCATCATCACCAACAACGGCCCGATCGACAACGCCGGCGCGGCCAAGGCCACCCACTTCATCCAGGCCTGCTGCCAGAGCGGCACGCCCATCGTCTACCTGCAGAACACCACCGGCTACATGGTCGGCCGCCAGTATGAAGAGCGCGGCATGGTCAAGCAGGGCAGCGGCATGATCCAGGCGGTGGCCAATGCCAGCGTGCCGCAGATCACCATCCAGTGCGGCGCCAGCTTCGGCGCCGGCAACTACGGCATGTGCGGCCGCGGCTTTGCGCCGCGCTTCTGCTTCAGCTGGCCCAACGCCAAGACAGCGGTGATGGGCGGCGAGCAGGCCGCCGGCACCATGGCCATCGTCACCGAGGCCGCCATGGCCCGCAAGGGTGCGGTCGACCATGCCAAGATCGACCAGCTCAAGGCCGGCATCCAGCAGCGCTTCGACAGCCAGATGAGCGTGTTCACCACCAGCGCGCTGGGCTTGGACGACGGCGTGATCGACCCGCGCCACACCCGCGCCGTGCTGGCACTGACCCTGGCCACCTGCCGCGAAGCCGATGCCCGGCAACCGCGCCGCATGCAGTTCTCTGTCGCCCGTCCCTGACTTTTCTGAGGCACCCACCATGCTGAACCAACTGACCCCCGAACACGCCGCGCTGCGCGCCACCACCAAGCGCTTCATCGACGAGCAGGTCAACCCCTTTGTCGACCAATGGGAGGCCGACGAGATCTTTCCGGCGCACCAGGTCTTCAAGGGCATGGGCGAGCTGGGCCTGCTGGGCCTGGACAAGCCGGTGGAAAACGGCGGCAGCGGGCTGGACTACAGCTACGCCGCGGTGTTTGCCGAAGCCCTGGCCGACATCAACTGTGGCGGCATCCCCATGGCCACCGGCGTGCAGACCGACATGGCCACGCCGGCCCTGGCCCGCCGCGGCAGCGCCGAACTGCGCGCCGAGTTTCTGGCGCCGGCGATTGCCGGCGACATGGTGGCCTGCCTGGGTGTCAGCGAGGTGGGCAGCGGCAGCGACGTGGCCAGCATCAAGACCAGGGCCCGCAAGGACGGAGACGACTACATCATCAACGGCGGCAAGATGTGGACCACCAACGGCACGCAGGCCGATTTCTGCTGCGTGCTGGCCAATACCATCGGAAGGCGCCAGCCACAAGAACAAGACCCTGATCATCGTGCCGATGCAGACGCCCGGCGTCAGCGTGGCGCGCAAGCTCAAGAAGGTGGGCATGGATTCCAGCGACACCGCGCAGCTGCACTTCGACGACGTGCGCGTGCCGCAGCGCTACCGCATCGGTGAAGAGGGCATGGGCTTCATGTACCAGATGGAGCAGTTCCAGATCGAGCGCCTGTGGGGCGCGCTGAACTGCGGCGCCATGGCCCAGCGCGCGATCGACGCGACCATCGCCTACACCCGCGAGCGCCAGGCCTTCGGCCGCAGCATCCTCGACAACCAGTGGGTGCACTACAAGCTGGCCGAACTGCAGACCGAGGTGGAGGCCTTGCGCAGCCTGTCCTGGCGCGGGGTGGAGATGGTGGTGCAGGGCGCAGGACGCCACCCAGCTGGCGACCATGGCCAAGCTGAAGGCCGGCCGCACCATCCGCGAGGTGACCGACGGCTGCCTGCAGTTCTGGGGCGGCATGGGCTATGTGATGGACAGCCCCATCAGCCGCATGTGGCGCGACGGCCGCCTGACCAGCATCGGCGGTGGCGCCGACGAGGTGATGCTGCAGATCCTGTGCAAGTTCATGGGCACCTTCCCGACCGGCCGCTGAGGCCAGAGGCAGCGCGATGTCCTTCACCAAGATCCTGATCGCCAACCGGGGCGAAATCGCGCTGCGGGTGCAGCGCAGCGCGCATGCCCTGGGCTACCGCACCGTGGCGGTGTACTCCAGCGCCGATGCGCAGGCGCGCCATGTGCTGGAGGCCGACCAGGCGGTGTGCATCGGCGAGCCGCTGCCGCGCGAGAGCTACCTCAACATCCCGGCCATCATCGACGCCGCACGGCGCAGCGGTGCCGATGCGGTGCACCCCGGCTATGGCTTCCTGGCCGAGAACGCCGGCTTTGCACGCCGCCTGCCGCGATGCCGGGCTGGTGTTCATCGGCCCGTCGCCCGAGGCGATCCGCGCCATGGGCGACAAGGCTGGCGCCAAGGCGCTGATGGCCGCGGCCGGCGTGCCGGTGATCCCTGGCTACCAGGGCGATGACCAGTCGGCCGAGCGCCTGGCCGCCGAGGCGGCGCGCATCGGCTGGCCGGTGATGATCAAGGCCACCGCCGGCGGTGGCGGGCGCGGCATGCGCCGGGTCGACCAGGCCGCCGACTTTGCCGCCGTTGCTGCAAAGCGCGCAGAGCGAGGCGCTGGGCGCCTTCGGCGACGCCACGGTGATCCTGGAGCGGGCGCTGATCGCGCCGCGCCACATCGAGATCCAGGTGTTTGCCGACCGGCATGGCAACGCCATCCACCTGGGCGAGCGCGACTGCTCGGTGCAGCGCCGCCACCAGAAGGTGATCGAGGAAGCGCCGTCGCCGGCGGTCGACGCCGACCTGCGGGCGCGCATGGGTGCGGTGGCGGTGCAGCGCTGCCCAGGCCATCGCCTACGAAGGCGCGGGCACGCTGGAATTTCTGCTCGATGCCCAGGGCGACTTCTTCTTCATGGAGATGAACACCCGGCTGCAGGTGGAGCACCCGGTGACCGAGGCCATCACCGGCCTGGACCTGGTCGACTGGCAGTTGCGCGTGGCCGCTGGCGAGCCCTTGCCGCTGGCGCAAGACCAGGTGCGCTTCCAGGGCCATGCCATCGAGGTGCGGCTGTGCGCCGAAGACCCGCTGCAGCAGTTCATGCCGCAGAGCGGGCGCATGCTGGGCTGGCAGATGCCCGACCATGGCCCGGCGGCGGTGCGGGTCGACCATGCGCTGCGCCCGGGCGATGAAATCCCGCCTTATTACGATTCGATGATCGCCAAGCTGGCAGCCCACGGCGCCAGCCGCAGCGATGCGCTGCGCCAACTGCAGCGTGGCCTGCAGCAGGCGGTGGCGCTGGGCGTGGCCACCAACCAGGCTTTCTTGCTGCAGTGCCTGGCGCACCCGGTGTTCGCCCAGGGTGGCGCCACCACCGCCTTCATCGCCGACCACCAGGCCGCGCTGCTGGCACCCCTGGGCACCGACGGCGACGCAGTGCTGCGCCAGCGCGTGGCTGCCATCGGCGCGCTGCTGCTGCACCACAGTGCGGGCGCCCCGCCGGCACCGCAACTGCTGGCCCACCGCCTGCCCACGCTGCAGCGCTTCACGCTCGATGGCGAGGCCGTGCAGGGCACGCTGGTGCAGACAGGGTCCGCTGGATTTCGGCAGCCGGCTCAATGGCCACGACAGCCGGCTGCAGTTGGTGCAGCTGCACCTGGACCTGACCGGCCAGGGCGGCACGGCCCGTGTGCTGGTCGACGGCCTGGCCGAGGGCGTGGCCTGGCAGCGCGACGGCGCCACGCTGCACATCGCCCTGGCCGGCCGGGCCTGGCGGGTGCAGGACCTGAGCCGCGCTGCTGCCGTGCGTGCCGGTGACGCCGCCAGCGACGGCAAGCTGCGCGCCAGCATGAACGGCCGCGTGGTTGCCGTGCAAGTGGCCGTGGGCGACCGGGTGGCCGCCGGCCAGCCGCTGCTGACGCTGGAGGCCATGAAGATGGAGCATGTGCACGCCGCGCCCATCGCCGGGCGTGTGGCGGCGCTGCATGTCAGCCTGGGTGAGCAGGTGGCGTCACACCGGGTGGTCGCCGAGGTGATGGCGGAAGTGGTGGCCGACGCAGTCGGCCAGTCGGGCGAGGGCGTGGTCCAGGCGGGCTGAGGTCGGACCTTGACTGACTGCGCTGGGCTCTGAGCTGCCCTAGTTCTGAAGCGGTTTTCCGAAGGCTTCGCCGGTGCGGTGCACCGCGCCGGGTCTCGCCCCGGCAGGCGACCAGCCTTTTGTCGCGCCAAAAGGCTGGCCCAAAACGCGCTTTCCAAACTGCGCGATCGACAGCCAGCGCTTGTCTGGACCCAGACGCTGCGCCTCGCCTGTCCGGCTCGAACAGCGTCAGCCGGAAGCAGTGCGGCACATTCCACGGCCGTGCCACCCCGGTCAGGGCTGTGAGGCGCAGACCGCGGCCAGGCACGCATGGCATGCGGCAAGCTGTTCAGATGGCGGTCTGCTGAGCCTCACCAGCGCCCAAGCGACTGCGGTCGTCTATAGCAAGGTGTTCGAGCCGGACAGGCGAGGCGCAGCGCCCGGTCCGTTGCAAGCGCTCGGTGGTGTACGCCCAGTTTGGCAGGCGTTTCTTTGGTGCCTTTCTTGTCGCCGGACAAGAAAGGTACCCGCCAGCCGGGGCGGGACCCGGCGGGCTGCAACGCAATGGCGACGCCCGGGCAAGGCGTCAAACAACAACACCCCAGCGGCAGCAGCGCGCCCCAAGCCGCTGGCCAATCGTCCCCACGGCCCTGCAGGCATCAACGCCCTGCAATCCCCAGCAGTTCCACGTCAAAGGTCAGCGTGGCATTCGGCGGGATCACGCCGCCGGCGCCGCGCTCGCCATAGGCAATCGCCGGCGGGCAGGTCAGGCGGGCACTGCCGCCCACTTTCAGCAACTGCACGCCTTCGGTCCAGCACTTGATCACCCGGTTCAGCGGAAATTCGGCCGGCGCGCCACGGCTGTAGGAGCTGTCGAATTCCTTGCCCTTGTTCGGGCCGTCGGCCAGGGTGCCGCGGTAGTGCACCTTCACCGTGTCGCTGGCCGCCGGGCTGGGCCCGGTGCCGGCTTTCATCAGCTGGAAGACCAGGCCGCTGCTGGTGGTGACGGTGGCGCCGGCGCCGGTGGGCGCTGCCGGGCTGGCGCTGGTCTGGGCGGTGCTGGTCTGGGCAGTGCAGACCAGGGGCAGCAGCAGGGCGGCGGTGGCCAGGGCACGGTGCAGGTGGAATCGAGGCAAGGTCATGGCGTGTGCTTCGCGGGGCGTCAGTGGATCAGGGCCCGGATGATCGCACCGTCGGCCATCGCCGCCCGGCTTCAGCGGTAGGGCCCCACCAGCGCCGGGGTGTCCCAGTCGGCCGGCACCTGCACCGGCATCTCCAGCAGCAACTGGGCCATGCCCTTGCCCAGCGGGTCCAGCCGGGTGCGACGCCGGGCCGCCGCCGTCCAGCGCCTGCTGCATGCACCAGGTTCATCGCGTGCAGGCCGGGCAGGTGGTAGCGGTCGACGCGGCCCTTGACCAGGTGGGCCAGCCAGTCGCCCACCGCGCTCGGGCGTCACCTGCGCCCACAGCAGCGGCAGCCACTCGGGCCGGCGTGCGATCAGGCCGATGTTGGAGATGTCGCCCTTGTCGCCGCTGCGGCCCCAGGCCAGCCGCACCAGTGGCACGGTCTTGGTGGCGCCCGCCGGCATGGTCCAGGCGGCCGGGTCGGGCAGGCGGGCAGGTGTGGCCTGCGGGCCGGCGGTGGCTGCCATCGGCACGGCGGTGGTCTGCCCGCCCAGCCGCACCAGCGGCTGCACCGCGCTGCGCGGCACCAGGAAGGCGCAGGGCACGATGTGCGGCGACACGCTGCCACGGCCGCCGCCGGGGCCGGTGGTGCCCGGCGACCAGCTGGTGCCGGGCGCGGCCTTCTCGCGGGTGAACAGCTCCAGCGCTTCTTTCTTGGGGTGGCGCAGGGCCACCCGCACGATCACCTCGCGCAGCTGCGCCTGGGTGGCACGCGGGCCGTACAGGGTTTCGGTGCCGATCACCTCGACCCGGGTGGCACTGAAGTCGCCCCAGCCCCTGGCCAGGATCATCTCGCGGCTGCGCTCGACCAGGCTTTCGCCGGTGCGCCTGGCCTTGGCCACCGCGTCGATGCCGACGATCACCGTCATGCCGTCGCAGCGCCAGCCCACCAGCGTGGTGGCGCTGACCTTCAGCGTCGTCGGGCGGGGCGCTGCCCAGGGCGCCGGCCACCCGCACCCGGTGGTCGGCCGGTCGCCGACCTGGGTCATCGTCACCTGGCGGAAGTCGCAGGTCACGTCGGGCAGCAGGTAGGCGCCGGGGTCGCCGATCTCGTAGAGCAGCTGCTCGCCCACCGTGGCCGGGCGTCACCAGGCCGCCGGTGCCGGGCACCTTGCTGACGGTGAAGCTGCCGTCTTCGGCCACGTCGACGATGGGGTAGCCGATGTGGGCCCAGTCGGGCACGGTGTCCCAGTCGGTGAACAGGCCGCCGGTGGCCTGGCAGCCGCATTCGATGATGTGGCCGGCCAGGCTGGCGCCGGCCAGGCGGTCGAAGTCGTCCATGTCCCAGCCGAAGTGGTGGATCAGCGCGCCCAGCGTCACCGCGCTGTCGACGCAGCGGCCGGTGATGACGATGTCGGCGCCGGCGTCCAGCGCCCGGGCGATGGGCTCGGCGCCCAGGTAGGCGTTGGCGCTCAGCAGCTTGTCCGGCACCGCCTGGCCGCTGACCAGGTCGGTCAGCGCGCCGCCGGCGGCCTCGCGCAGCGCGGGCAGCGCGGCCAGCACGTCGTCGCCTTCGACCACGGCGATGCGCACCGACAGGCCCAGTTCGTCGGCCAGCTTGGCCAGGGCCCGGGCGCAGGCCTGCGGGTGGATGCCGCCGGCATTGGTGACCACCCGGATGCCGCGCCGCACCACCTCGGGCAGCACCTGGCGCATCACCGGGTCGACAAAGTCGGTGGCGTAGCCGGCCTCGGGGTTCTTGCGCTGCGCGGCCGCCAGGATGGCCATGGTCGGTCTCGGCCAGGTAGTCGAACACCAGCACGTCGATCAAGCCGCTGTGGACCAGCTGCGGCGCGCCCAGGCTGGAATCGCCCCAGAAGCCGGACGCACCGCCGATGCGCAGCGGGGGGCGGGTGGATGGTGTGCGCATGGCGGCTCCTGGAAGTGGGCCCACAGGCTAAACCCGCGGCGGCGGGCTTGTCTTGCGGCGATTGGCTGGCCGCTGTCGGGCCCGCCGGAGCGGGCAAGTACACTGTGCAGTGCCGTCGGGCTGTGGATTTCCACACGCATTGGCACCCAGCCGCAGCCCACCCGCCCCCCGCGATTGACCCCGCGTACGCCCCGCCCGCCCATGCAGTCTGCCGTTCCGGCCCCCCCTGTCTTTGACCTGAAGAGCACCGCCTGGACGCTGACGGCCCTGCGCCTGCAATCGGCCGACGTGGCGGCGGTGGCTGCGGCGCTGGACGCCCGCTTTGGCGACAGCCCGGGCCTGTTCGACGGCGACGCGGTGGCCATCGACCTGAGCCCGCTGCGCGATGCCGATGCGGCGGTGGATTTCCAGGCGCTGCTGCCCCAGCTGCGCCGCCACGGCATGCTGCCCATCGCCGCCCAGGGCGGCAGCCCGGCGCAGATGGCCGCCGCCCGCGCCGCCGGCCTGGCCGAGGCACCCGACGCCCCGGCGGCCCGCGCCGACAAGCGCCAGGACAGCCCGCGCACTGTGGTGAACACGGTGGTCCAGCAGGTGCCGGTGGAGGTGCTGCGCGATGTGGTGCGCGAAGTCGAGGTGGTGCGCGAGTGAAGGTGCCGAGGTGGTGCGTGAGGTGGAAGTGGTGCGCGAGGTCGAAGTGGTGCGTGAAGTGCCCGCTGCCGCCCCGGTGCCGCCCATGGTCATCGACAAGCCGCTGCGCTCGGGCCAGCGCATCTATGCCCGCGGTGGCGACCTCATCGTGCTGGCGGTGGTCAGCTTCGGTGCCGAGGTCATTGCCGACGGCAACATCCATGTCTATGCACCGCTGCGCGGCCGGGCGATTGCCGGCGCGCGCGGCGATGCCACGGCCCGCATCTACTGCACCTGCCTGGAAGCCCAGCTGGTGTCGATTGCCGGCATCTACCGCACCACCGAGACGCCGCTGGCCGCCGACGTGCTGGCCAAGCCGGCGCTGGTGCGCCTGGACGGCGAGAAGATCATCGTCGAGCCGCTCGCCGTTTGAACGCTGCATGAAGGTCAGCCGCAAGAAGCACGCGCTTGTGTCCCGGACCAGCACGCAGCCCACACCCCCATTCCAATCCCAGAAAGCAACCCTGATGGCCAAGATCATCGTCGTCACGTCCGGCAAGGGCGGGGTGGGCAAGACCACCACCAGCGCCAGTTTTTCATCCGGCCTGGCCCTGCGCGGCCACAAGACCGCCGTGATCGATTTCGACGTCGGCCTGCGCAACCTCGACCTGATCATGGGCTGCGAGCGCCGGGTGGTCTACGACCTGATCAATGTGATCCAGGGCGAAGCCAACCTGAACCAGGCGCTGATCAAGGACAAGAACTGCGACAACCTGTTTGTGCTGGCGGCCAGCCAGACCCGCGACAAGGACGCGCTGACCCAGGACGGCGTGGAAAAGGTGCTCAAGGACCTGGCCGAGATGGGTTTCGAGTACATCGTCTGCGATTCACCGGCCGGCATCGAGACCGGCGCACTGATGGCCATGCACTTTGCCGACGAGGCACTGGTGGTGACCAACCCCGAGGTCTCGTCGGTGCGCGACAGCGACCGCATCCTGGGCATGCTGAGCAGCAAGACCAAGCGCGCCATCGACGGCCAGCCCGCGATCAAGGAACACCTGCTGATCACCCGCTACAACCCCAGCCGGGTCGAAGGCGGGCAGATGCTGAGCCTGACCGACATCCAGGAGATCCTGCGCATCCCGCTGATCGGCGTGATCCCCGAGAGCGAGACGGTGCTGGACGCGTCCAACCAGGGCCTGCCGGCCATCCACCTGAAGACCACCGACGTGAGCGAAGCCTACAAGGACGTGATCAGCCGCTTCCTGGGTGAGACCGTGCCGATGCGCTTCACCGATTTCGAGAAGCCGGGCTTCTTCAAGCGCCTGTTCGGCAGCAAGTGAAAGGGGAGCCCATGTCGTTCCTCTCGTTTTTTCTCGGTGAGAAGAAAAAGACCGCCACGGTCGCCAAGGAGCGGCTGCAGATCATCCTGGCCCATGAGCGATCGGGCCGGGGTGGTGGCCGCGCCGACTACCTGCCGCAGCTGCAGGCCGAACTGCTGGCGGTGATCAGCAAGTACGTGCAGATCGCGCCCGGCGACATCAAGGTGAGCCTGGAAAAGCAGGACAACTTTGAAGTGCTGGAAGTCAAGATCGAGCTGCCCGACGCATTGAAGTGACCCACCCCCGCAGCGGCTTCGCCGCCCTTGCAGGCCGCGCAGGGCCGGAGGCCCTGCCCTTCGGCAGGCACCGACGGCACGCCGTTGGTGTCCGGCCTCAGCCCCCTCAAGGGGGCGGCCCCAGTGGCCGGGCCGAGCCCGTCCGCGGCGCCTGTTTGCCTCGACCGGTTCATGCGTTGCAGGTCGCGCGAGGCGCGGTGGAGAACTGAGTTGAACCAGGCGCCGGCTACCGCCGCCACCGACCCTTGCCGCGCCTTTTTGGTCGGCTACCCGCAAGCGCTGCTCGACCAGGTGCGGGCCCAGCTGGCTGCCGGCAGCCTGGGCAGCCACCTGGCGCGGCGCTACCCCGAGGCGCACAGCATCCGCAATGATGGCGCGCTGTACGACCATGTTGCCGCGCTGAAGGCGCGCTACTTGCGCAACGCGCCGGCGCTGAACAAGGTGGTCTATGACGGCCGCCTGCAGATCGACCAGCGCGCGCTGGGCACGCTGACTGCCGCGTCCCGGGTGCAGGGCGGCCGGCTGGCCGCCAAGCGGGAGCTGCGGGTGGCGGCCTGCTTCAAGCAGGCGCCGGCGGCGATGCTGGACATGATCGTGGTGCACGAGCTGGCGCACCTGAAGGAGCGCGAACACAACAAGCCCTTTTATGCCCTGTGCGAGCACATGCTGCACGGCTACCACCAGATCGAATTCGACACCCGGTTGTGGCTGACCTGGCAGCAGCAGCTGGCCGCAGGTACAGGCGCAATCACAGGCGCAGACACGGCATGAACGACTGGCTGGTGCACTGGGGCCTGGAGGCCTGGAAACCGGCGCTGCAGGCGCTGGTGCTGCCGCCCGCGTCGCTGCTGTTGCTGGCCTTGCTGGGCCTGCTGCTGTGGCGCCGCCGGCCGCAGGGGGGCCGTGCGCTGGTGGCTGCGGGCCTGCTGGGCACCTGGCTGGTCTGCACACCCTGGGTGGGCCAGGGTCTGGTGAACCTGCTCACCCGGCCGCCGCCGCCGCTGGCGGCCGACCGCCTGGCCACACTGGCGCAGTCCCCGCGCACCGCCATCCTGGTGCTGGGTGCCGGCCGGCGCAGCCAGGTGCTGGAGTACGACGCGCCCGACCTCAGCCCGCTGACACTGGAACGCCTGCGCTATGGCACCTGGCTGGCGCGCCAGACCGGCTTGCCGCTGGGCTACAGCGGTGGCATCGGCCATGGCGCGGTCAGCGGGCCCAGCGAGGCCGCCGTGGCGGCGCTGGTGATCGCCCGCGACGGCGGCGTGCCGCTGCGCTGGGCCGAGCAACGGTCGCGTGACACCAACGAGAACGCGCGCTACAGCGTGGCCATGCTGCAGGCCGACGGCATCACCCAAGTGCTGCTGGTGACGCATGGCTTCCACCAGCAGCGCGCGCTGGCCGCCTTCCGGCGCGCCATCGGGCAGTCGGGCCAGCCGATGCAAGTGGTGGCGGCACCGGTGGGCCTGCGCCCGCCGCCGACCGGTGAACTGTCGGACTACCTGCCGGGGCATGACGGCCTGGCGCTCAGCCGCTGGGCACTGCATGAATGGCTGGGCTGGTTGGCCGGGGCCTGAGTGCCTGGTCCGGCGCCAAATCACGCAGCCGGCTTGCGCCGGGTGGCCACCTCGCGCTGGCTGCCCAGCACGATCTGCCCCAGATGGGCGCCGCCGCCGATGTCGATCTCGGCGCCGTTGATGTAGGCCGCCGCGTCGCTGCACAAGAAGCCCACCAGCGCCGCCACTTCCTCGGGGCGGCCGAAGCGGCGTGCCGGGATCAGGCCCAGCGCGTCGTCGCGGATGGCCGGCGGCAGGCCCTGCACCGGCACGGTGTCGACCATGCCCGGCAGCACCGCATTGCAGCTGATGCCGTGGCGCGCATGCTCCAGCGTGGTGGCCCGCATCAGGCCGATCAGGCCGGCCTTGGTGGCCGAGTAACCGGCCTGGTGGTACAGGCCGCTGCGCCCGGCGATCGAGCTGATGTGCACGATGCGGCCCCAGCCCGCTGCCACCATGCCCGGCAGCAGGGCCTGGCTCAGCAGCATCGGCGCGGTCAGGTTCACCGCCAGTTCACGTGCCCACAGATCAGCCTGCATGCGCACCACCGGGGCGATGTGGCTGGCGATGCCGGCGTTGTTCACCAACCCGGCGGCCGGCCCCAGTGCGGCCTGCAGCGTGGCCAGGGCCGGCGGGATCTGGGCGGCGTCGGCCAGGTCGGCCAGCGCCCAGGCCACCGGCATGCCGCTGCTGCGGGCCAGGTCGGCGGCCACGGCTTCCACGCCGGGCGCCAGGTCGATCAGCCCCAGCGCAAAACCCTGGCTGGCCAGCTGGCGGGCAATCGCCAGGCCGATGCCGGCGGCCGCGCCGGTGACGACGATGTGTCTGGGGTGGCTTGCCACCGCACCCACGGCCTCGCAGCGCTCGGCCGCTTCGCCAGGCACGGTCAGTCCCCGGACTGCCCGTGTCCGGGCTCAGCCATACCGCTTCAAAACCGCCCGGCCCAATGCCGCCAGGTGCACCTGGTCGGGGCCGTCGCCCAGGCGCATGTAGCGGGCGTAGGCATAGGCCTCGGCCAGGAAGGTGTCCTGCGACAGGCCGGCGGCGCCGTGCACCTGCATCGCCCGGTCGATCACCCGGGCGGCCATGTCGGGCACCACGATCTTGGCGGCCGAGATCATGTCGCGCGCGGCCTTGTTGCCTTCGCGGTCCATCTTGTCGGCGGTGCGCAGCGTCAGCAGCCGGGCCTGCTCGATGTCGCAGAAGCTGCGGGCGATGTCTTCCTTCACCGACCCATGCTCGCCCAGCGCGCGGCCGAAGGCATGGCGGCTGGTGGCGCGCTGGCACATCAGCTCCAGCGCCCGCTGGGCGCAGCCGATCAGCCGCATGCAGTGGTGGATGCGGCCCGGCCCCAGCCGGCCCTGGGCGATCTCGAAGCCGCGGCCCTCGCCCAGCAGCATGTGGTCCAGCGGCACGCGCACGTTGTCGTAGACGACCTCGGCATGGCCGACCGGCCGGCTGTCGTAGCCGAACACCGTCATGTCGCGCACGATGTGCACGCCCGGTGTGTCCTTGGGCACCAGCAGCATCGACTGCTGGCGGTGGGTGTCGGGGTGGTCGGGCGATGACTTGCCCATCACGATCAGCAGCTTGCAGTCGTCGTTCATCGCGCCCGAGGTGAACCACTTGCGGCCGTTCACCACCCAGTGGTCGCCGTCGCGGCGTGATGGCGCAGCGGATGTTGGTGGCGTCGCTGCGACGCCACCGCCGGCTCGGTCATCGAGAAGGCCGAGCGGATCTGGCCGGCCAGCAGCGGCTGCAGCCAGCGCGCCTGCTGCGCTGGCGTGCCGTAGAGCGACAGCACCTCCATGTTGCCGGTGTCGGGCGCCGAGCAGTTGAACACCTCGCTGGCCCACAGCACCCGGCCCATGGCCTCGGCCAGCGGCGCGTAGTCCAGGTTGCTGAGGCCCGCGCCATGCTGCGCCGGGCAGGAACAGGTTCCACAGGCCCAGGGCCCGCGCCTCGGCCTTGAGCTGCTGCACGATGGCCGGCGTGGCGGGCGTGGCCTGGGCGCGGGCCTGCTGGTGGTACACGGCTTCGGCCGGCAGCACCCGCTCGGCCATGAAGCCTTCCAACTGCGCCAGCAGGGTGCGGGCGCGCGCGCTGTGCTCGAAATCCATGCGGTCTCCTTGTGGCCGACCAGGGTAGGGCGGCTGGCCACCGCGGTCTTGCATCAACTGGCTACGGTGGCTGCAGCACAGGCGCTGGCACTGTGCTGCAACAGCTCCAGCGCAGCCCCGCCGCCGCACTGGCTTTGTGCGCCGCAGCGGCCGGCGGCGCGGCGGCCCGGCGATGATCTCGGCATGACGTCTGTTGTCCCGCCATCGCCAACGCCAACGCCAACGCAACCGCCTCTGCCACCGTCTCCACTGCCTGCCGCGCTGCACGGCAGCCCCGCCGATCTGCCGAGCGCTGCAGCCAGCCCGCAGCGCAGTGCCGCCGTGCCGCAAGGCCGCAGCAGCCGCCTGCTGCACCTGGGGCGCGCGGTGGCCGAGCTGGCCGCCGGCACCGCCGCCGAAGGCTTGTCACGGCTGGCCCGCGGCCAGCGGCCGGCGCTGTCGGACATGGTCTTCACGGCCAGCAACGCCCAGCGCCTGGCCGAGCGCCTGTCACAGATGCGGGGCGCAGTGATGAAGCTGGGCCAGCTGCTGTCGATGGACGGTGAGGGCGTGCTGCCGCCGGCCTTTGCGGCCCTGCTGGCCGGCCTGCGTGACCAGGCCCACACCATGCCCGCCACCCAGCTGGATGCGGTGCTCAGCCAGGCCTATGGCCCGGACTGGCACCAGCGCTTTCGGCGCTTCAGCTTCCAGCCCATCGCCTCGGCCTCGATCGGCCAGGTGCACCGGGCCGAGACCCACGACGGCCGGCTGCTGGCATTGAAGATCCAACACCCCGGTGTGCGCCAGAGCATCCACAGCGACATCGCCAACCTGGCCTGGCTGGCGCGCACGCCCGGCCTGTTGCCCGCCGGTCTGGACCTGGGCGACCTGCTGCAGCGGGTGCAGCAGCAATTGCTGCGCGAGACCGATTACCGCGCCGAAGCCGCTGCCACCACCGCCTACCGTCTGGCCCTGGGTGACGACCCGGTGCTGCAGGTGCCGGCGGTGCATGCCGACCACAGCACCGACCAGATCCTGGCGACCGACTTTGCGCCCGGTGTGGCGGTCGACCGGCTGGCGGCCAGCGGCACGCCGGCGCAGCGCGACGCAGTGGCCGGCGCACTGGCGCGCCTGGCCGCGCATGAATTGTTCGGCATGCAGCTGGTGCAGACCGACCCCAACTTCGGCAACTACCTGTTCGACGCCGGCAGCGGCCGCATCAGCCTGCTGGACTTTGGCGCCGCCGAGGCGATTGCGCCGCACCGGGTGCAGCAGTTGCGCAGCTTGGGCTGCGCCTTGCGGGATGGTGATGCCGCCCAGGTGCGCACGGCTGCCACCGCGCTGGGCTTCATCGGCGACAGCGACCCGCCGGCCCAGGCCGCCGGTGTGCTGCAGATGCTGCTGGCCGCCGGCGAGCCGCTGCGCCACCGCGGTGTGTACGACTTTGGCGCGTCCGACCTGTTTGCACGCATGTTTGCCCAGGGCCAGGCGCAGTTTTTCGACCAAGGCTTCACCCGCACGCCGCCGCCAGACTTGCTGCTGCTGCAGCGCAAGTTCATCGGCAGCTTCTTGCTGTGCACCCGGCTGCGCGCGCGGGTGGATCTGGCGGCGCTGTTTGCGCCGCACCTGGCGCCCGGCGGCTGACAGGCTCAGCCGGCGGCTGGCCTGGCTTGCCCGGCTTGCAGGTCGGCGGCCGGCGCCACTGTCGCGGCTGCCGTCGCGGCCGGTGCCGGCGTGAACGGCTGCAAGGGCGGGTGGCACATCTTGCTGCCGTCCCACTGCTGGCCGCACCAGCAATGGCCGTCGGCGTTGATGATGCAGGTGCCTGTGCCGCAGCAGCGCGGGTCTTCGGTCATGCGGGGGTCTCCGGGGTGGATGGTGGCTCGGTTGGTGGGGTGCTCAGTCGGCCCGCATCATCGCGGCACTGCTGCTGCAGCGCTGCCCAGCCCGCTGTTCCCAGCGCCACCAGCGTGGCCATGTTCACTGTCGTAGATGGCCTCGGCCTCGGGGAAGGCCGCCACCGCCTTGTCGATGCTGTCTTCGCGCAGCAGGTGCAGCGTGGGGTAGGGCGACTGGTTGGTGGCATTGGTGATGTCGTCGGGCGTGGTGCCCTCGAACTGGAACTGCGGGTGGAAGCTGGCCACCTGCAGCACGCCGTCCAGGTCCAGCTCGGCCACCGTGTCTTCGGCCAGCGCCAGAAAGTCGTTGTAGTCGGCAAAGTCGGTCAGCACCTGCGGGTGCACCAGCAGCGTGGTCTCCAGCGTGCTGGCCCGGCTTTCGGCCAGGCGCTCCAGCTCGGTGATCAGGTCGGCCAGCAGGGCGGCCGGGTCGCTGGCGCTGCTGACCACATAGCGCACCAGGCCCTTGGCCTGCGGCGCCTTGGCAAACGGGCACAGGTTCAGGCCGACCACCGCCCGGTCGACCCAGGCGCGGGTTTCGGCGGCCACGGCTGCTTGCTGTTCGGGGCTCATCGTGGGGTCTGCATCCGCAGTTGGCGGGCGGCTTCTTCGTCCCGGGCGTCGTCGATGACGGCCAGCACATCGCCCAGGTTCACCGGTTTCAGGGTCTGCTTGAAGCGGCCGGTCAGCTGGCTGTCTGGCGTGAGCAGGCCTTTTTCATACAGGGCCCAGATCTCGCGGCCGTAATCGGTGGCCAGCAGCTCGGGCGCAAAGCGGCCGAAGTAGTGGCGCAGGTTGGCCACGTCGCGCTCCAGCATGGCCGCGGCGTGGTTGTTGCCGGCGGCGTCCACCGCCTGCGGCAGGTCGATGATCACCGGGCCGTCGGCCGCCACCAGGATGTTGAATTCGCTCAGGTCGCCGTGCACCACGCCGGCGGCCAGCATGCGCACCACCTCGCGGATCAGGGTGGCATGGTGGGCGCGGGCGGTCTCGGGGCTGAAGGCCACGTCGTTGAGGCGCGGTGCGGCGTCGCCGGCGGCGTCGCACACCAGCTCCATCAGCAGCACACCTTCATGGAAGTTGATCGGCCGCGGCACCCGCACGCCGGCGGCGGCCAGCCGGTACAGCGCGTCCACCTCGGCGCTCTGCCAGGCGGCTTCCATCGCCTGGCGGCCGAACTTCGTGCCCTTGGCCATGGCGCGCGCCTGGCGGCTGTTCTTGGTCTTGCGGTTTTCGGTGTAGTCCACCGCCTGGCGGAAGCTGCGGTTGTTGGCCTCCTTGTAGACCTTGGCGCAGACCGTCTCGCCGCCGCTCTGCACCACGAAGACCATGGCCTCCTTGCCGCTCATCAGCTGGCGCTGCACGCTGTCGATCAGGCCTTCGTCCAGCAGGGGCTGCAGCCTTGAGGGGGTTTTCATGGCGCCAATTGTCGCTGCTGCAGCCGGCCTGAACTGGCCCGGATTCCGGTGCTGTTCCGGGGCTGGCCGGGCGCCTGGTCCCCGAACAATCTGCAGAGCTGCCCCGCCGTGCCGGGGCCCACCACCATGCACGCCCTATCCGCCATGTCCGTCAACTGCTGCTGTCATGCCCCGCGCCATGGATGAATCCGGGCCTGCGGTGGGCACGGTCACGCGGCGCCGCCGGCCTGGCACGGCGGCGGCGCAGCCGGCTCTGGCTCCAGCGGCCCCAGCGGCCCCAGCTGCTGACACTGGGCTGGCGCCGCAAGCGGCCGCGTTGCATCGGCTGACGCCAGCCGATGCGGCGGCAGCGGTGGTGCAGACTGCCAAGGCGCCCAAGGCACCGAAAGCGCCTAGGGCACCAATGGCACCGAAGGAACCGAAGGCGCCCAACGCACCGAAGGTCGCGCAGCTTGCCCAGCCCGCCCTGGCGGTTGCAGCGCCCCAGGTCGCCGCCATGCCGGATGCGCCCCATCCGCCCAGCACGGTGGTGGCAACCCAGGCGACCGCTGCCAGCAAGACCACCAGGGCCGCCAGCACTGTTTGGACCGCCACACCCGCCGCACCGTCCGTGGTGCCTGTTGTGCCCGTTGTCCCCGTGGTGCCCGTGGTGCCCGTGGTGCCCGCCGAGGTCAAGCCGGCCGACACCGCAGCGGCCGCCGCACTCGGCCTGCATGCCCGCCTGTTGCAGGCGCGCACGCTGCGTGCCGCAGCACATGCCCTGGTCGATGGCCTGGCCGCCGAGGCCGGTGCCAGCCGCGCCAGCCTGGCCCTGGCCGCGCCGGGCGGGGCGCAGCGCCTGGCCCTGCTGGCCAGCAGCGGGCCGGAGCGCACCGACCTGGCCAGCACCTGGCGCGACCTGGTGCTGGGTGCCGGGGCCGAAGCCCTGGACCAGGCCCGCAGCGCCGCCTGGCCGCCGGTCGAGGCGGGGCCGCCCGACGACAGCCTGCACTTCGAACTGCAGCAATTGCAGCGCAGCAGCGGCGGGGCGGTGGCCGTGCTGCCGCTGGGCGGCCCGGGCGCCTGCAGCGCGGCGGTCTGCCTGGAGCGCGGCAGCGACCGGCCCTTCGGCCGCGCCGAACTGGCCCACCTGGCCGCGCTGCTGCAGCTGGCCGGCCCGGCGCTGGACTGGATGCAGCGCGCCGAGCGCCCCTGGCACCGCCGCGCACTGGATGCGCTGCACAGCGCCTGGCACGGGCTGCGCACGCCCGAGCAGCGGCTGCGGCGCCGGGTTGTCGCCGCCGCCGCCACGGCTGGTGCTGGCGGTGGCGCTGCTGCCGCTGTCGCACCAGGTGGGCGGCCGGGCGCGGCTGGAAGGCGCGCTGCAGCGGGTGCTGGCCGCGCCCAGCGACGGCTTTGTCAAGGCCGCCCATGTGCGCCCGGGCGACCGGGTGGCCGCCGGCGCGCCGCTGCTCGATCTGCTGGAAGACGACCTGCAGCTGGAGCGCGCGCGCTGGGCCAGCCAGCGCGCCCAGCATGAAAACGCCTACGCCGCGGCCATGGCCGGCAGCGACCGCGTGGGCGCGGCCACCGCCATGGCGCGGGTGGCCGAGGCGCAGTCCCAGCTTGCCCTGGTCGACGACCGCCTGGGCCGCGGCCGCCTGGTGGCGCCCTTTGCCGGCGTGGTCATCGCCGGCGACCTGAGCCAGTCCATCGGCGCGCCGGTGCGCCAGGGCGACACCCTGGTCACGCTGGCCAGCGGTGAGGGCTACCGCGTCATCGTCGAGGTCGACGAGGTCGACATCGCCCGGGTGCAGCCCGGCCAGGCCGGGCGCCTGTCGCTCAGCGCGCTGCCCTGGCAGGGCGAGGACATCGTCGTCGAGCGCATCGCGCCGATGGCGCGTGCGGTCGAGGGCCGCAATGTCTTCGAGGTCGAGGCGCGCCTGGCCAGCCCCGGCCCGGCACTGCGGCCGGGCTTGCTGGGCCGTGCCGAGCTGGTGGTCGGCCAGCGGCCGCCGCTGTGGGTGTGGCTGGGCCGCGCCGCCGACCGGCTGCGCCTGGCCTGGTGGGCCTGGCTGGCCTGACGCCATGACCGCGCCGCGCCCATGAGCAGCCTGCACAGCCCCCGCTGGCACCGCGTGGCCGCGCTGCGCCCGCAGCTGGCCGACGGCCTGAGTCGTGCGCCGCCAGCCGGTGCGCGGCCAGACCTGGATCGTGCTGCACCAGCCGGCACGCGGCCGCAGCCTGCGCCTGAACCCGGCCGCCTGGCAACTGGCGGCGCGGCTGGACGGCCAGCTGCAGCGTGCAGGCGCTGTGGGACGCGCCCTGGCGCGTGCCGACGAGCCGCCGACCCAGGACGAACTGATCGAGCTGCTGGCGCAGCTGCGCGACGCCGGCCTGCTGCGCGCCGGGCCGGGCGCCGATGTCGAGCGCCTGCTGCAGCACCAGGACAGCATCGACCGCCCCGCCGGCCGCCGCACGCTGCTGGCCTGGCGCATCCCGCTGGGCGACCCGCTGCGGCTGCTGGCACGCCTGGCCGGCCTGGGCCGGCTGCTGTTTTCGCCGCTGGGCGCAGCCGGCTGTGCGCTGGCCCTGCTGTGCCTGCTGGTGCTGGCGGCGCAGCACGGCCCCACGCTCTGGGCCCATGGTCAGGCCTGGCTGGCCACACCGCGCTATGCGCTGCTGGCGGCCCTGGTCTATGTGCCGGTGAAGGCGCTGCACGAGCTGTCCCACGGCCTGGCCGTGCAGCGCTGGGGCGGCAGCGTGCGCGAGGCCGGCATCACGCTGATGCTGGGCCTGCCCGTGCCCTATGTGAACGCGTCGGCCGCCGCGGCCTTTGCACAGCGGCGCCAGCGTGTGCTGGTGGGCGCGGCCGGCATGATGGCCGAGCTGTGCGCTGGCCGCCCTGGCCCTGCCGCTGTGGCTGTGGCTGGACGACGGCCTGGCCCGCGACACCGCCTTTGTGCTGCTGTTTGTCACCGGCGTGTCGACCCTGCTGTTCAACGCCAACCCGCTGCAGCGGCTGGACGGCTACTACATCCTCAGCGACGCGCTGGACCTGCCCAACCTGGCGCCGCGCAGCCGGCGCTGGTGGCAGCAGTTCCTGTCGCGCCGGGTCTTGCGCCTGCCGGGCAGCGAGCCCATGCCGCTGGCGCGTGGCGAAGCCGCCTGGCTGGTGGCCTATGCACCGCTGTCCTGGGCCATGCTGCTGCTGGTGGCCGGCTTTGCGGTGGCCTGGCTGGGCAGCGTGTCGTCGGTGCTGGGCTGGCTGGCGGCGCTGCTGCTGGGCTGGCAGGTCGGCCTGATGCCGGCCTGGCGGCTGGCCCAGCCGCTGCGCCGCGCGGCGCTGGCCCAGGCCGGCAGCGCGCGCCGCTGGCGCCGCCTGGCCGCCGGTGCGCTGGCGGCCGGCGTGCTGGTGCTGCTGCTGCCGCTGCCGCAGCGCAGCGTGCTGCAGGGCGTGGTGTGGCCGCCCGACCAGGCCCAGCTGCGCGCCGATGAAGACGGTTTTGTCAGCGCGGTGCTGCAGCGTGACGGCGACCAAGTCGCCGCCGGCACACCGGTGCTGCAGCTGGACAACCCGCGGCTGCGCGCCGAGCTGCTGCGCCAGACGGCACGGGTGGCGGCGCTGGAGGCCGAACTCTTTGGGGTGCTGCCCTCGGGCGGCGCAGCCGGCCCCGCTGGCCGGGCCGCTGCCAGCGGCCGTGCTGGCGACGCCCATGCCGAGCTGGCGGCGGCACAGTCGGCCCTGCAGCGCCTGCAGCAACGGGTGGACGCGCTGGCCTTGCGTGCTGGTGTGGCCGGGCGCCTGGCGCTGCCGGCGGCCGACGACCTGCAAGGCGCCTGGCTGCCGCGCGGCCGCCTGGTGGGCCAGGTGCAGACCGGCGCGCCGGCCACGGTGCGCGTGGCCCTGCCCGAGGCCGAAGGCCTGCAGCAGCCGCCGCAGCAGGTCAGCGTGCGCCTGCGCTCCGACCCCGGCACGCTGCATGCCGCCCAGCTGCTGCGCGACAGTGTCGGCGCGGTCACACGCCTGCCCAGCGCAGCGCTGGGTGCGCGCCATGGCGGCAGCATCGCCACCGACCCGCAGGACAAGGACGGCCTGCAGACCCTGCAGCCGGTGCTGCTGCTCGACGTGCTGCTGGACCCCGGCACGGTGGCCGACGCCACCCGCCTGGGCGAACGCGCCTGGGTGCGGCTGGACAGCGGCTGGGCCCCCTTGGCCAGCCAGGCGCTGCAGGCCCTGCGCCGGCGTGTGCTGCAAGGCCTGGCGGCGGGGGCTTGAGCATGGCCACCGCCACCGCCACCGCCACCGCCAGCGCCAGCGCCAGCGCCATCACCAAGCTGCTGCCCCGGCCCGGCCCGCTGTGGGGGCCGTGGCCGCAGCGCAGTGCCGCCGACACCGCCCCGCCCTGGCGCGGCTGGCAGGGCCTGCGCCCCGGCGGCCTGGCAGCGCGGGCGCTGGCGCCGGCGCAGCATTGCCTGGCCCACTGCCTGGGCCAGCCGCTGCAGGCGGCGGCCATCGACCTGTTGCGCCGCCGCCTGCGCCAGCAAGGCCTGGACGCCGCCACCGCCGCCGCCGCCCTGGGCCTGGTGGGCGCCGCAGCGGCGGCCACGCTGGGCTGGACCCCCCGGCCCTGCCAGTTGCGCGCGGCGCTGGCGCTGCTGGACCAGCGCCTGGCCGAAATGGCCACCGGCGAAGGCAAGACCCTGGCCCTGGCGCTGGCCGCGGCGGTGGCGGCGCTGGCCGGTGTGCCGGTGCACCTGGTCACCGCCAACGACTACCTGGCCGCACGCGACGCCGCCGAGCTGGCGCCCTTTTATGCCGCGCTGGGCCTGCGGGTGGCGGCCCGCCCGGGCGCTGGCGACGACGCCGCGCGCCGCCATGTCTATGCCGCCGACATCGTCTACGCCACCGCCAAGGACCTGGCCTTCGACCACCTGCGCGAGCGCCAGGCCGGCAGCGACGCTGGCGCCTGCCTGGCTGCTGCCGCCCAGCTGGCCGGCCAGCCGCTGCCGGCGCCAGTGATGCGCGGCCTGTGCTGGGCCTTCATCGACGAGGCCGACAGCATCCTGCTCGACGAAGCCGAGGTGCCGCTGATCCTGTCGCGCGGCGTGCCGCAGGCCGCGCGCCGCGCCTTCTTGTGGCAGGCACTGGCGCTGGCCCGCAAGCTGCGCCCCGGCCACGACTACCTGCTGCACCCCGCCGACCGCCATGCCCAGCTGCTGCCGGCCGGCGAGGAGCGCCTGGCCGAACTGGCCGCCGGCCTGGGCGGGCCCTGGCTGCGGCCACGCTACCGGCGCGAGGCGCTGCAGACCGCGCTGGCCGGCCTGCACCTGTACCAGCGTGATGCGCAGTACCTGCTGCGCGACGGCCAGGTGGTGGTGCTTGACGAGGTCACCGGCCGGGCCGCGCCGGGCCGGGTCTGGTCGCATGGCCTGCACACCGTGATCGCGCTCAAGGAAGGCCTGGCCGCGCCCGACGAGACCGAGACCGTGGCGCGCACCAGCTTCCAGCGCTTCTTCCGCCGCTACTGGCGCCTGGGCGGGCTCAGCGGCACGCTGTGGGAGGCCCGCGCCGAGCTGCAGGCGGTCTACGGCCTGCCGGTGTGCCGCATCCCGCTGCACCAGCCCGGCCGGCGCCAGACCCTGCCGCAGCGCTTTTTCGACCACCCAGCCGCCATGCTGGACGCCGCCGCCGAGCGCGCCGATGCCCTGGCCGCGCTGGGCCGGCCGGTGCTGGTGGGCACCGACAGCGTGGCCGACGCCGAAACCGTGGCCCGGCGCCTGGCAGCGCTGGGCCGCGCCCACCAGGTGCTGCATGCCCGCCAGGACGCCGAAGAGGCGGCCGTGGTGGCTGCCGCCGGCCGCAGCGGCCAGGTGACGGTGGCCACCCGCATGGCCGGCCGCGGCACCGACATCACGCTGGACGCGGCGGCCCTGGCGGCCGGCGGCCTGCATGTGCTGAGCTGCCAGCACAACCCGGCGCGCCGGCTCGACCGCCAGCTGGCCGGCCGCGCCGCCCGGCGCGGCGAGCCCGGCAGCACCGAGCACTGGCGCTGCCGCCAACCTGCATTGCATCAAGCTGCGGCCCCCGTGGCCGATATGGAGAGACCATGGAAAACAAACGACCCTGCCTGGGCCAGCCTGCGGCTGGCAGCTTTTGCACTGCGCTGGCAGCAGTGGTGCGAGGAACGCCGGCGTGCGGCATTGCGCGCCGCGCTGGTGGCCCAGGACCGCGACGCCGAGGGTCGGCTGGCGTTTTCCGGGCCGTCGGACTGATGCTCGCGGGTCTGGTCGGCCTGGCCGGCCTGGTCGGTGCCGCCACTGCCGCCGGGCCGGGGGCTGGGCCAGGCGCTGCACCGGGTGCAGCGCCGGGCGCGCCTGGTGCAGCGCGCAGCCTGGGCTGCCTGATCGAACCCGACCGCTTTGCCGACATCGGCTCGCAGGTGGTGGGCCTGGTGCAGCAGCTGCACGTGGAGCGCGGCGACCGGGTCGGCGCCGGGCAGCCGCTGCTGTCGCTGAAGGCCGAGGTCGAGCAGGCCAACATGGGCGTGGCCGACCGCCGCGCCGGCATCGACGCCGACGTGCGTGCGGCCGAGGCCAGCCTGGAGCTGGCGCGCCAGAAAACCAGCCGTGCCGAGGCCCTGGTGGCGCAGAACTTCGTCTCGGTGCAGGCGCTGGACCTGGCCCGCGGCGAGCAGGAAGTGGCACGCCAGAAGCTCAGCCAGATGCGCTCGCAGCGCGAGGTCTGGGGCGCAGAGCGCCGCGTGGCCGCAGCCCAGCTGGCCCTGCGCACCCTGCGCAGCCCGTTTGACGGCGTGGTGGTCGAGCGCTTCGTCAACCTGGGCGAGCGCGTCGAGGACAAGCCGCTGATGCGGGTGGCGGTGGTCAACCCGCTGCGGGTGGAACTGCTGGTGCCCACCGCCCAGTACGGCACGCTGGCGCTCGGGCGACAAGATCAGCATCCAGCCCGAGCTGCCCGGTGCCAGCGCCGTGCTGGCCACGGTGCAGCCATGTCGACCGGGTGCTCGATGCGGCCAGCAACAGCTTTCGGGTGCGCCTGCGCCTGCCCAACCCGGACCTGCGCCTGCCGGCCGGCCTGCGCTGCAAGGCCGATGCCGTGGCCGCCGTGGCGGCGCCGGCATCCACGCTGCGCCTGACGCCAACCGCCGACCGGCGCGCCGCCGCACGCTGACCACTGACCGGCCGCCACACCGCCCGATGCCCAGCCTGCCCAGCGATCTGCCGGCCCGCCGCCGCGCTGCCCCGCGCCCACGGCGCCCGCTGGCCGAGGCGCTGGAAGACCGCATCCTGCATTCGGCCGACCTGGCGCCGCTGGCACTGGCCGGCTGGCGGCCTGGACGCCGCCCTGCACGCGCCGCTGGTGGCCAGCCCCGGCAGCGGTGCAGGCGCAGCGCCAGGAGATCGTCTTCATCGACGCCAGCCTGGCGGACGCCGACAGCTTGCTGGCCGACCTGCAGGCCCAGCGCGACGCTGGCCGCACGCTGGAGATCGTGCGCTTTGGCGCTGGCGATGACGCGCTGGCGCTGATCGGCCAGACCCTGGCCGGCCGCCAGGGCATCGACGCGGTGCATGTCATCAGCCACGGCAGCGACGGCGTGCTGCAGCTGGGCGCGGTGCAGCTGGATGCCGACACCCTGCTGCGGCGGGCCGGCGAGATTGCCGCCTGGTCGGCGGCGCTGGGCGCCGACGCCGACCTGCTGCTGTATGGCTGCGACCTGGCCGCCACCGGGCTGGGGCGTGAACTGGTGGCGGACCTGGCGGCCTTGACCGGCGCCGACGTCGCGGCGTCGATCGACGCCACCGGCGCTGCGGCGCTGGGCGGCAACTGGGTGCTGGAGCAACGCACCGGCGCCATCGAGACGGCGCTGGCACCCAGCCTGGCCGCGCAGTCGCAGTGGCAGGGGCTGTTGGCGACGTTCACCGTCACCACCACGGCCGACGCGGTGGGCGGGTCGCTGCTGGCGGGGTCACTGCGCTGGGCCATCAGCCAGGCCAATGCCAATGCCGGCACCGACACCATCGTGTTTGCGGTCGACGGCACGTTCAGCATGACCGCCGGCGTCAGTGGCGACGACAGCAACGCCACCGGCGACTTCGACATCAACGGCAGCGTCAACATCGTCGGCAATGGCACGGGCAACACCGTCATCAACGGCAATGGGGTTGACCGGGTGTTTGATGTGCGCAGCGGCAGCGTCAGTGTTTCCGGGCTGAGCATCCAGGGCGGCAAGAACAGCACCGGCGCGGGCATCCAGGTCAAGTCGGGCGCTAACCTGACGCTGACCGACGTGGTGGTGCAGAACAACTCGGGCAGCGGCAACAGCATTGGCGCGGGCATCTACAACGACGGCAGCCTGACGCTGCGCAATGTGCTGGTGCAGAACAACGTCAGCAGCTTTGGCGGCAGCACCGACGGTGCGGGCATTTACGTCGACAGTGGCGCGTCGCTCGACGCCCGCGATGTCGAGGTGCGCAACAACGACGCTGGCGGCCGCGACGGCGGTGGCGTGTACCTGTGGAGCGCCAGCGCGGCATCACTGGTCAATGTCACCATCGCCAACAACCAGGCCTACTATGGCGGGGGGCTGTTCAGCCACAGCACCGGGGCCACGCTGGTCAACGTCACGCTCAGCGGCAATTCGGCCACGGCACAAGGCGGCGGCTTGTGGGCCGACCGCACGGTCAGCCTGGACCATGTGACGGTCGCCGGCAATTCGGTCGGCACGCTTGGCAGCGGCGCGGGTGTGTACGACAAAGGCGGCGTTGTCACCACCCGCAACGCGCTGTACGCCTTGAACACCGGCGCCAGCAACACCAACGTCGCCCTGATCTCACAGGGCTACAACCTCAGCGACGACAACTCGGCCGGCTTCACGGCCACCGGCGACAAAAAGAACACGGCGTCCGGCCTGTCGGCACTGGCCAGCAACGGCGGCTTCACCCGCACCCTGGCCATCAGCGCCAGCAGCGCGGCGCGCGATGGCGCCAACCCGGTGACGGCCCTGGCCACCGACCAGCGCGGCGTGGCCTACATCGGCGGCCGTGCCGACATCGGCGCCTACGAATACAACGAATTCGGTTATGCGCCGACCGTGTCCGCCATTGCGACACAGACCATCAACCAGGACACCGCACTGGCAGCGCTGGATTTCACGGTCGGCGACGCCGAAACCGATGCCAGCAGTCTGGTGGTCAGCGCCACGTCCAGCAACACCGCGCTGGTGCCCAACGGCAGCCTGGTCATTGGCGGCAGCGGCAGCAGCCGCACGATCAGCCTGACGCCCACCGCTGCGGCCAGCGGCAGCAGCACCATCACGCTGTCGGTCAGCGATGGCGGCAACATCACCACCAGCAGCTTTGTGCTCACCGTCAATGCCCCGTCGGTCCAGGGCACGCTGTTGTTCACCACCGCAGCGGCGCAAACCACCACCGCCGGCGGCACCACCTGGGCAGCGGGCAAGGTGCTGCAGTTCGGCGACGCCGGCGACAGCTTCAGCATCAACGCCGGCAGCACCGCTGGCAGCATCACGGCGCTGCCGGGCTTCACCGCGCCGCAGCCGATCCGCAGCCTGGAGGTCATCAATGCGCCCCTGACCATCGGCAGCGGCGCAACAGCCTTCAACCTGGCCCGTGGCGACCTGCTGCTGGTGCTGGACAACGGCGTGAACACCGCCTTCACGATCAACACCGGCGTTGGCACCAACACCATGTCGGTGACACGCCAGGACATCCTGGTCTACCGCCCGAATGCGGCGGGCGACTACAGCACGGGCGTCTACGCGATGCTGCTGCAGAACGGTGTGCACGCCGGCAGCACCGTCTACAACGTGCATGCGCTATCGCTGCTGCAAGCCGACACCCTGGTCGGCGACAAGTTGTTGAGCAAGGGCACTTTCGTCGTGGCACGCTCCACGTCCACCGAGCACAACAACGTCTACACCTTCACCGCATCGGCCACCGGCAGCGGCACCACCGTGACCAGCGACAACCTGCTGCTGCTCAACGGCAGCACGTTGGGCCTGCCGGCCGATCAGATCCAGGGGTTGGCGGTGTTGTCGGGGTCGACGGCCTTCAACGGCACGGTGCTGGCACCGGGCACGGTGCTGCTCACGGTCAAGGCCAGCACCAGCACGGTCAAGCGTGGTGGGTGTGCCCGTCACACCCTATGACATCGTTGCGCTGAACGTGACGCGCACCGAGCAGTCGACCGTGCCGGGCACGGCGGCCACGGCCGCGATGTTCTTCCGCGGCAGCGACCTGGGGCTCAGCACGGCGGTCAACATCGGCGGCCTGACGGTCACCACCGCAGCGCTGCCGGTCATCAGCTTGTCGCAGTCGTCAGTGGCCGCCACCGAGGCCGCCGCGCCGCTGGTGCTGGACGCCGGCCTGACCGTGGCCGATGCCGACAGCGCCACGCTGGCCAGCGCCCGCGTGGCCATCGGCGCCGGCTATGCCGGTGTGCAGGACCAACTGGCCTTCACGCCCAGCGGCGGCACCGGCAACATCAGCGCCAGCTACGTCGGTGGCGTGCTGAGCCTGGGTTCGGCCGGCGCCACCGCCACGCTGGCCCAATGGCAGGCGGCGCTGCGCAGCGTCACCTACCAGAACACCAGCCAGGCGCCGTCGACCGCCGCGCGCACGGTGACCTTCACGCTCAACGATGGCCTGGCCGACAGCGCGACCAAGAGCCTGAGCTTGACGGTTGCGGCGGTCAACAACCCGCCGACGGTCACCGTGCCGACAGGCGCGGCAACCGACCAGAACCAGGAACTGCAACTGGAGGACGCTTTGAAGCCCGTGGTGGCGGATGTGGATGCGGGTGCTGCGAACCTGCAACTCACCCTGACGGCCAGCACCGGCACGCTGAAACTGGCGGGCACCAGCGGGCTGTCTTTCGTCACCGGCGACGGCAACCGCAACGCCACGATGACCTTCGTGGGCACGCTGGCCAACATCAATGCGGCGCTGGATGGCCTGAAGTTCGTGCCCGGCACCAACTTCAACTCGTCAACCGGCGGCCCGGCGCGCATCGACTTCAGCCTCAATGACCTGGGCAACACCGGCAGTGGCGGCGCGATTGTCCACCAGCACGCACCCTGTTGGTCACCGTCAACCAGGTCAACCAGGCACCGACACTTTCGGTGCCGGGTGCCCAAGGCACGCCGCAGCCGACGGCCTTGACCTTCTCGCCCGCCAGCGGCAACGCCATCCGCGTGGCCGACTTCGATGCCGGCAGCGCCGTGTTGCAGTTGTCGCTGAGCACGGCGACGGTCGGCAACGGCACGCTGACGGTGGACCTGCGCCGGCCGAGCGGCGCATGGTCACGGCCGGCAGCAATGGCAGCGCCGCACTGACGCTGCAAGGCACGCTGACGCAACTGAACGCAGCGCTCGACACCCTGAGCTTCACCGCCAGCGCGGCCGGCGCGGCGCGCATCGACCTGGTCTTGAACGACCTGGGCAACACGGTGCGGCGGTGGCGCCAAGCAGGCCAGCCGGCAAATCGCGATCACGGTGGGCGACAACACCTGCCCGTGCTCACCTTGACGCAAAGCACGGTGACCGCTGTCGAAGGCGCAGCGCCTGTGGTGGTCGACGCCGGCCTGACCGTGGCCGACGCCGACAGCCTGACCCTGGCCAGTGCCCGCGTGGCCATCAGCGCTGGTGATGCCGGCGCCGAAGACGTGCTGGCCCTCTCGGCCACCAGTGGCATCGGCGACATCACCGCCAGTTACAGCGGCGGCGTGCTCAGCCTGAATTCAGCGACCGCCTCCGCCACGCTGGACGAATGGCAAACAGCGCTGCGCAGCGTGACCTACCAGAACACCAGCGCTGCGCCGTCGACAGCCGCACGCACCCTGACCTTCACCCTGCACGACGGCATCGCCGACAGTGCCGAAAAGAGCCTGGCCTTGAACGTCACGCCGGTCAACGACGCGCCGCTGCTGTCGGGCATCAACGACGCTGACCGCCATTGCCGAGGACGCCGGCACCGCGCTGGCCAGCAACCCCGGCACCCTGGTGTCGGTGCTGCTGGCCGGCCAGGTCAGCGACCCCGACGCCGGCGCCGTGACCGGCATCGCCGTCATCGGCGCCGACACGACCAACGGCAACTGGCAATACACCACCGACGGTGGCAGCACCTGGCTGGACTTCAGCACCGTTGACCCCGCCAATGCACGGCTGCTGGCAGCCGACGCGCTGAGCGCAGTGCGCTTCGTCCCCGTGGCCAACTGGAACTGGGACGGGAGCGGCACGGTCCCCAATGGCCTGACGCTGCGCGCCTGGGACCAGACCAGCGGCAGCGCCGGCGGCACGGCCGATGCCAGCGCGGGCGGTGGCAGTGCCGCCTTCAGCAGCGCCAGCTTTGCCGCGTCGGTCACCGTCGATGCCGTCAACGACGCGCCCTTGGCCAGCGGCAACGCCAGTTTGGCTGCGGTGCTGGAAGACGCCACAGCGCCGGCCGGCGCCACCGTGGCCAGCCTGTTTGCCGGCAGGTTCAGCGATGCGGCCGACGCCGCCAACCCGGCGATGAACCAGTTTGCCGGCGTGGCCGTGGTGGCGCAGGCGGCGCTGTCCAGCCAGGGCGCCTGGCAGTTCTCCACCGACGGTGGCAGCAGCTGGGCCAACTTCGGTGCTTTGTCCGACACCACGGCCGTGGCGCTGGCCACCACCGACTGGCTGCGCTTCCTGCCAGCGGCCAACTACCAGGGCACGCCGGGCGGCCTGACCGTGCGGCTGCTGGACAACTCGGCCGCGCTGGGCTCGGGCGCCACGCGGGATGTGTCGGCCAACGGTGGCAGCAGCGCCATCAGCGCCGCCACCGTGGTGCTGGGCACCAGCATCACGGCCGTCAACGACGCGCCGGCTGGCAGCACGTCCACCGCCACCACCGCCGAAGACACGGCCTACACCTTCAGCGCCGCCGACTTTGGTTTCAGCGACAACAACGACAGCCCGGCCAACGCCTGGCTGGCGGTGCAGATCAGCACCTTGCCTGCCGTGGGCAGCCTGGCGCTGAACGGCGTGGCCGTGACAGCAGGGCAGGTGGTCAGCGCCGCAGACATCAACGCGGGCCGGCTGGTCTTCACGCCGGCGGCCAATGCCAACGGCAACGCCTATGCCAGCCTGGGCTTCCAGGTGCAGGACAACGGCGGTGTGGCCAACGGCGGCATCGACCTGGACCCGACCGAGCGCAGCTGGACCATTGATGTCACGCCGGTCAACGACGCGCCGCTGGCCAGCGGCAGCGCGGTGCTGGCGGCGGTGCTGGAAGACGCAGCGGCACCCGCTGGTGCCACCGTTGGCAGCCTGTTCGGTGCCAACTTCAGCGATGCGACCGATGCCGCCAACCCGGCGATGAACCAGTTTGCCGGCGTGGCCGTGGTGGCGCAGTCAGCGCTGGCTGGCCAGGGTGCCTGGCAGTTCTCGACCGACAGCGGCGTCAGCTGGTCCAGCTTCGCCAGCCTGTCCGACACCACGGCCCTGGCGCTGGCCACCACCGACCGCCTGCGCTTTGTGCCAGCGGCCAACTACAACGGCACGCCGGGCGGCCTGACGGTGCGGCTGCTGGACAACGCAGCCACGATCAGCGCGGGCGCGGTCGTGGATGTGTCGGTCAACGGTGGTGCCACCGCCATCAGCGCCGCCACGGTGGCGCTGGGCACCAGCATCACGGCCGTCAACGACGCGCCGGCTGGCACTGCGTCCACCGCCACCACTGCCGAGGACAGGGCCTACACCTTCAGCGCCGGCGACTTTGGTTTCAGCGACAACAGCGACAGCCCGGCCAACGCCTGGCTGGCGGTGCGGCTCAACACCCTGCCCGGCGCGGGCAGCCTGGCGCTGAACGGCGTGGCCGTGGCGGCAGGGCAGATGGTCAGCGCCGCAGACATCAACGCAGGCCGGCTGGTCTTCACGCCGGCGGCCAATGCCAACGGCAACGCCTACGCCAGCCTGGGCTTCCAGGTGCAGGACAACGGCGGTGTGGCCAACGGCGGCATCGACCTGGACCCGACCGAGCGCAGCTGGACCATTGATGTCACGCCGGTCAACGACGCGCCGCTGGCCAGCGGCAGCGCGGTGCTGGCGGCGGTGCTGGAGGATGCGACGGCACCGGCGGGCGCCTCTGTCGCCAGCCTGTTCGCCGCCAATTTCAGCGATGCAGCCGACGCCGCCAACCCGGCGATGAACCAGTTTGCCGGCGTGGCCGTGGTGGCGCAGTCAGCGCTGGCTGGCCAGGGCGCCTGGCAGTTCTCGACCGACAGCGGCGTCAGCTGGGCGGCTTTCAGCAGCCTGTCGGACACCACGGCCCTGACGCTGGCCACCACCGACCGCCTGCGCTTTGTGCCCGCGGCCAACTACAACGGCACGCCGGGCGGCCTGACGGTGCGGCTGCTGGACAACGCAGCCACGATCAGCGCGGGTGCGGTCGTCGATGTGTCGGTCAACGGTGGCAGCACCGCCATCAGCGCCGCCACCGTGGCGCTGGGCACCAGCATCACGGCGGTCAACGACGCGCCGGCTGGCACTGCGTCCACCGCCACCACTGCCGAGGACAGGGCCTACACCTTCAGCGCCGCCGACTTCGGTTTCAGCGACAACAACGACAGCCCGGCCAACGCCTGGCTGGCGGTGCAGATCAGCACCTTGCCCGGCGTGGGCAGCCTGGCGCTGAACGGCGTGGCCGTGACGGCAGGGCAGGTGGTCAGCGCGGCAGACATCAACGCAGGCCGGCTGGTCTTCACGCCGGTGGCCAATGCCAACGGCAACGCCTACGCCAGCCTGGGCTTCCAGGTGCAGGACAACGGCGGTGTGGCCAACGGCGGCATCGACCTGGACCCGACCGAGCGCAGCTGGACCATTGATGTCACGCCGGTCAACGACGCGCCGCTGGCCAGCGGCAGCGCGGTGCTGGCGGCGGTGCTCAAGGACGCGGCGGCACCGGCTGGCGCCACCGTCGGCAACCTGTTCGGCGCCAACTTCAGCGATGCGGCTGATGTCGCCAACCCGGGCTCCAACCAGCTTGCTGGCGTGGCCGTGGTGGCGCAGGCCGCGCTGCCCAGCCAGGGCGCGTGGCAGTTCTCCATCGACGGCGGCAGCACCTGGGCGGCAGTGGGCACCGTGTCCGACGCCTCGGCTTTGACGCTGGCCACGATCGACCGTCTGCGCTTCCTGCCGGCGGCCAGCTACAGCGGCACGCCTGGCAGCCTGACGGTGCGGTTGCTGGACCAGGTTGCGGCCCTGCGCTCGGGCGCCATGCTGGATGTGACCGCCAACGGCGGCAGCACAGCCATCAGTGCCGCCACGGTGGCGCTCGGCACCAGCGTGCGCGCCTTCAACAACCCGCCGACCGGCAGTGTGGGCGTGCTGGGTGCGGCGGTGCCAGGCGCCCGCTTGCTGGCCGACACGGTCACCGTTGCCGATGCCGACGGCCTGGGGGCCTTCGCCTACCAGTGGCTGCGCGACGGCGCGGCCATTCCCGGCGCCACCGGCAGCAGCCTGTTGCTGGGCACCGACGACCTGGGCGCCACGATCAGTCTGCGTCTGTCCTACATCGACGGCGGCGGCGGCGGCGGCGCCGAGCAACTGGTCTCGGTGCCGACTGCGGCCGTGGCCCATGTCAACAACGCGCCGACGGCACCCGCCAACCTGGCAGCGCAGTCGGTGCAGGCGGGCAGCAGTGGCCAGTGGACGGTGGACCCGGGCCTGTTCGCCGATGCCGACGCCGGCGATGCGCTGCGCCTGTCGGCACAGCAGGCCGACGGCACGGCCCTGCCGGCCTGGCTGCAGTTCGACGCTGGCAGCGGCCTGTTCAGCGCCGCGCCCGGCACCGATGCGGTGGGCGCCTGGCGCGTCCTGGTCACCGTGACCGATGCCGCTGGCGCCAGCGCGTCGGTCGGCTTCACGCTGACGGTCACGGCAGCGCCGCCGGCTGCCCCTGCGGCACCCGCTCCGGTGGTCGATGCCAGCCGGTGGCCGTGCCTGTGGCCGCGCCTGTGGCCGTGCCGGCGCCTGCGCCCCTGCCGCTTGCTGCCGAACCGGCAGCCGCCGGCGGCCGAGGCCACGCCTGAACCCGAGCCCGAGCCTGAGGAGGACACGCCTGCAGCGGCCGCCGCAGCGCGTGCCCGGCCGCCGGCGCCTGCCGAGGACAGCGCTGCCGCCGCGCGCCCCGAACTGCCGGGCCTGCCCAGCGCCGTGCCGGCGGCCGCCGCTGCGGTGGAATCGCCGCGCGGCAGCACCACCGGCAGCCGCAGTGATGCCGTGCTTGCCGACAGCCTGGTGCCGCAGTTCGCGTCGCTGAGCTTCAGCCGGCAGCGCCACCATGGCGCAGAGCGAGGAATGGCTGCGCAGCTTCGACCAGCTGCAGAACCAGATCGAGGCGCAGAGCGAGCAGCGCCGTGCCGCCATGGCGTCTGGCGTGGCCACCGTCGGCACCTTGTCGGTGGGCTATGTGATCTGGCTGGTGCGCGGTGGTGTGCTGATGAGCTCGATGCTGTCGGCCTTGCCAGCCTGGCAGATGGTGGACCCGCTGCCGGTGCTGGCCGCTGCCGGCGCGGTGGGGCGTGCGCGCCAGGCCGGGCAGGGCGGTGGCGACGGCGACGACGCGGTGGAACGGCTGTTCGATGACATGCCCGACACCGACCGCCAGACCGACGCCCAAGCGGGTGCCGACACCGCGCCACGGGCCCAGGCCAGCGCAGCATCACCCAACGCAACACACCCCAACGCAGCCGCCGCGCCCCTGGAGACCCACCGATGAACCCCCTGCGCCTGTTGCGCCGCATCAAGACCCGCATCCACCTCGCCCTGGGCCTGTCCGGGCTGGCGGTGGGCCTGGTCTTCAGCGCGGCCTACCTCGGCCTGGTGCCGGACGCCGAAAACCTGGTGCGCCAGCACCGTGCGGCGCTGGCCGAGACCGTGGCCCTGGCCTTGTCGGCCCAGCTCGACACGGTGGACGCGACGGCCCTGCACGACAGCCTGGAGGTGATGGTGCTGCGCAACGCCGGCCTGCGCTCGATCGGTGTGCGCGGCGACGATGGTGTGCTGTTCGTCGCCACCGCCGACCATGGCCAGGCCTGGCCGGGCAGCGGGCCGGTGGAGGCGTCTGACCGTGCCCTGACCGTGCCGGTGTGGCTGTCCGGCCGGCCCTGGGGCCGGGTCGAGCTGGCCTACACGCCGCTGCGCAGCCTGGACGGTTGGCAGTCGCACCTGCAGGACCCCAGCCTCAAGCTGGCCGGCTTTGTCTTTGCGGCTGGCCTGCTGTCGTTCTTCATGTACCTGCAGCGCATGCTGCGTGAACTGGACCCGTCGCGTGCCGTGCCCTCGCGTGTGCGCACCGCCTACGACACCCTGACCGAAGGCCTGCTGGTGCTGGACAAGGACGGCCGCATCGTGCTGGCCAACAAGTCCAGCAGCAGCCTGCTGGGCATCGACGAGACCCGGCTGGTCGGGCGCTCGCCGTCTGAGTTTGGCTGGCGCGGCGCGGCCGGCGAGGCCCTGGACCCGGCCGCGCTGCCCTGGCGCCAGGCCATGGCCGCACGCAGCCCCACCCATGATGTGGCGCTGACGGTGGCACGCGCCGACGGCGCCCGCTTTGCGCTGCGCGCCAACTGCTCGCCGCTGCTCGACGACCGCGGCGGCCTGCAGGCCCTGGTGATCAGCTTCCAGGACGTGACCGAACTGGAGCGCCGCGGCGATGCGCTGCGCTCGGCCAAGGAACAGGCCGACGCCGCCAACGAGGCCAAGAGCCAGTTCCTGGCCAACATGAGCCACGAGATCCGCACGCCGATGAACGCCATCATCGGCTTCACCGACGTGCTGCGCCGCGGCCACCTGCGCCAGGACGCCGACGCCGCGCAGCACCTGGCGGTCATCCACAGCAGCGGCAAGCACCTGCTGAACCTGATCAACGACATCCTCGACTTGTCCAAGGTCGAATCAGGCCGCCTGGAGGCCGAGTCCATCGCCTACGCGCCGCACCGGGTGGCGCATGAGGTGGTGACCACCCTGGCCGAGCGGGCCCGCGACAAGGGCCTGAGCCTGGCGCTGGACTTTCCGCAGGCGCTGCCGGCGCAGATCAGCGGCGACCCGGCGCGGCTGCGCCAGATCCTGACCAACCTGATCGGCAATGCCATCAAGTTCACCGAGCAGGGCGGCGTCACGGTGCGCCTGTTGCTCGACACCGGCAGCGACACCGCCGCTGCGCCGCCGCAGTACCTGCTGGAGGTGGTCGACACCGGCATCGGCATCCCGGCCGACAAGCTCGAATCGGTGTTCGAGCCCTTTGTGCAGGCCGAGGCCTCGACCACGCGGCGCTTTGGCGGCACCGGCCTGGGCCTGACCATCAGCCGCGGTTTTGCCCGTGCCATGGGCGGCGACATCAGCGCCCACAGCAGCTACGGCCACGGCACCTGCTTCCGGGTCTGCCTGCCCACCGGTCCGCTGGCCCAGGTGCCGCAACTGGCGCCCGAGGCGCTGCGCTGCGCCCCGAAGCGGTGGCCGCCGCCGAGACCCTGCACTGGCGCTTCCCTGACCGCCATGTGCTGGTGGTCGACGACGGCGCGAACAACCGCAGCCTGGTGCGCCTGCTGCTGGAAGAAGTGGGCCTGCGCGTGGACGAGGCCGAGAACGGCCAGGTGGCGCTCGACCGCATGGCGCAGACCGCCTACGACCTGGTGCTGATGGACATGCAGATGCCGGTGATGGACGGCGCCACCGCCACCCGCTTGCTGCGCCAGCGCGGCTGCAGCACGCCGGTGATGGCCCTGACCGCCAATGCCATGAAGGGCTTCGAGCGCGAACTGGAAGAGGCCGGTTTCAGCGGCTACCAGACCAAGCCCATCGACCGCGACGCCCTGCTGCAGGCCCTGGCCGGCTGGCTGGGTGGCGAGGCCGTGGCCGCACCGCCTGCGCTGCTGGCGGTGGCTGCAGCGGCGCCGGCACAGCCCGCTGCTGCGGTGCCTGCTGCCGCGCCTGCTGCCATCACCGCGGCTACCACCGCAGCCACCACCGCTGCCGCCGCTGCGGCCAGCACCGAGGCCCTGGCGCCGCTGGTGTCGCGCCTGGCCAGCCACCCGCGGCTGGCGCGCATCGTCGCCGGCTTTGTGCGGGAACTGGACCCGCACCTGGACCAGATGCAGGCCGCGCTGGCAGCCGCCGACATGGCCGAGCTGGCCGCACAGGCGCACTGGCTCAAGGGCTCGGGCGGCAGCATGGGCTTTGATGACTTCTTCGAACCGTCCAAGGCGCTGGAGGACGCCGCCAAGGCGGCGGACCTGGTGGCCGCGCGCGCGCAATTCGAGATCCTGCAGACACTGGCGCAGCGCGTCCGGCTGGGCGCCCCGGTGGCGCCTGCACAGCAAGAGGTGGCCACAGCATGAAAAAAGATGTCTGGTTGGACACGATGCCGGCGCCGCTGGACGGCGAACTGCCGGATGCCGATGCACCAGAGCCGCGGTCGCCGCTGCTGGACGCCAAGGTGATGCTGGTCGATGACGAGCCGCTGATGACGGCCCTGGTCGAGACCCACCTGGAAGACGCCGGTTACACCAACTTCGTCACCACCAACGACCCGCGCCAGGCGCTGGCCATGGTGCGGCGCGAAGACCCGGGCGTCGTGCTGCTGGATTTGATGATGCCGCAGATGTCGGGCTTCGAGGTGCTGGAAGCCATCCGCGCCGACCCCGACCTGCGCTACACGCCGGTGATCGTGCTCACCGCCGCGTCCGGCGCCGATGCCAAGTTGCGCGCACTGCAACTGGGCGCCACCGATTTTCTGTCCAAGCCGGTCGACGCCAGCGAGCTGGTGCTGCGGGTGCGCAACACGCTGGCCTTCCAGCAGTTCACCCAGCGCCTGATGAACCGCGACCAGGCCACCGACCTGCCCAACGCGCGGCCCTTCCTGCGCCACCTGGACCAGTTGCTGGACCGCAACCCGGTGCTCGACCGGGTCGACGCCCTGCTCAGCATCGAGGTGCCGCAGCTGCGCGAAGTGGCCGAGACCCTGGGCCAGACCGCCGCCGACCTGCTGGCGCTGAACCTGGCGCGGCGCCTGACCCATTTCATGCAGGCCCGGCTGGACGCCGCAGCAGCACCGGCCGAGGCCAGCCCGCGTGCCGAGCCCTGGCTGGCGCGGCTGGAGCAGGACCGCTTCGGCCTCTTGCTGACCGGCCTGCCCGACAGCGACGCCATCGAGGTCGAGGCCCGCCACCTGATCGCCGAGCTGGTGCATCCGGTGGCGCTGGGCGCGCATGAGGTGGTGCCCGGTGTGTACCTGGGTGTCGGCATCTTTGGTGCCGACGGCCACGACGCCCAGGGCCTGCGCCGCAGTGCCGAGCGCGCGGCCAGCCATGCCCGGCAGACCGGCGCCGGGCCGCTGGCCTTTGCGTCGCAGGCGCTCAACGCCCGCACGCTGGAGCGCATGACCCTGGGCGGGCAGCTGCGCGGCGCAGTGGCCCGCAATGAGCTGCTGCTGCACTACCAGCCCAAGGTCGACCTGGCCAACGGCCGCATCGTCGGCGCCGAAGCCCTGGTGCGCTGGCAGCACCCGGTGCAAGGGCTGTTGCCGCCCGGCCGCTTCATCGCCCTGGCCGAGGAGATGGGCCTGATCACCGCCATCGGTACCTGGGTGGCCGAGCAGGCCTGCCGCGACGCAGCCACCTGGGCCGCGGCCGGCCATCCGCTGAAGGTGGCCATCAATGTGGCCAAGCCGCAGTTCCAGGCCGGCAACCTGTGCGCGGTGCTGCGCTGCGCCCTGTTCGACGCCGGCCTGCCGCCCGAGCGCCTGGTGGTCGAGCTGACCGAGAGCATGCTGATGGACGATGTGGCCCAGGGCATGGCGCTGATGGGTGAACTCAAGACCATGGGGCTGACGCTGTCGATCGACGATTTCGGCACCGGATATTCATCGCTCAGCTACCTGAAGAACTTTCCGCTCGACGAGCTGAAGATCGACCGGTCCTTCATCATCGACCTGCCGGGCAGCCAGGCCGACCTGGCCATCGTGCGCAGCGTCATCGACCTGGGGCACAACCTGGGCATGTCGGTGATCGCCGAAGGTGTCGAGACCTTGCCCCAGCGCGACACCTTGCGCGACCTGGGCTGCGACCGCTTCCAGGGCTTTCTGTTCAGCAAGCCGCTGCCGATGGTCCAGTTCATGCAGCTGCTGGCGCGCCCGCTGCAGCCGGATTGAATCGGCCAGGCTTGGACGCAGCGGCCTGCGGCCGCCCCTACACTGCGCCGCGCATGACCATCCTGCTCGCGCCCATGGAGGGCCTGCTCGACCACCCGCTGCGCGAGGTGCTCAGCGCCGTGGGCGGCATCGACCGCTGCGTCACCGAGTTCATCCGCATCACCGGCCAGCTGCTGCCGGAGCGGGCCTTTTTGCGGGTGATGCCCGAGCTGGCCAACGGCAGCCGCACCCGGGCCGGCACACCGGTGCGCGCCCAATTGCTGGGCAGCGACCCCGGCTGCCTGGCCGACAACGCCGCCCGCCTGGCCGAGCTGGGCGCCGAGGGCATCGACCTGAACTTCGGTTGCCCGGCCAAGACCGTCAACCGCCACCGCGGCGGCGCGGTGCTGCTGGACGAGCCCGAGCTGCTGCACGCCATCCTGGTGGCGGTGCGCAGGGCCGTGCCGGCCCATCTGCCGGTGTCGGCCAAGATGCGCCTGGGCCACCAGGACGACGCGCGCCGGGTGGAAGCCGCCCAGGCCCTGGCCGCCGGCGGCGCCTGCGAGCTGGTGGTGCATGCCCGCACCAAGCTGCAGGGCTACCGGCCGCCGGCGTTCTGGCACCGGGTGGCCGACATCCGGGCGGCGGTGGCCATCCCGGTGATCGCCAACGGCGAGATCTGGACCGTGGCCGACGCCCAACGCGCCCGCGCTGAATCAGGCTGCCAGGGCCTGATGCTGGGCCGCGGCCAGGTGGCCAACCCGGGCCTGGCCTGGGCCTTGCGCGCGGCCGACCAGCCCGCACTGGCCGCGCGGCAGCCGGTCAGCTGGGCCGACCTGCAGCCGGGGCTGGCGCGTTTCTGGGACCTGGTGGCGCTGCAGTCCTTGCCGCGCCACCGTGCCGGCCGCATCAAGCAGTGGCTGAACCTGCTGCGCCGGTGCTACCCCGAGGCGCAGGCCGCGTTCGACCTGGTGCGCCCGCTCAGCGACCCGGCCCTGGTGCATGCCCTGCTGTTCAGCCCGGGGGCCGTGCCGGTGCCCGCGCCAGGATCACCAGCAGCACCCCACCCAGCACCGCCAGCGATGCCAGCAGCAGCCCCGGCGTGAGCGCCTCGCCCAGCAGCAGGGCACCCCCTGCGGCGGCCAGCACCGGCACGCTGAGCTGCAGGATGGCCGCGCGGGTGGCAGTCAGCCCGCGCAGCGCGGTGTACCAGACGGCGTAGCCCGCGCCCGAGGCCAGCGCGCCCGAGGCCAGCGCCAGCAGCAGGCCGGGCATGTCCCAGCGCGCCTGGCCCGCCAGCAGCAGGCTCAGCACCAGGGCCAGCGGTGCAGCCCGCAAAAAGTTGCCGGCGGTCACGGCGGTGGGGTCGCCACCAGCGGTGCGGCCGCGCAAGGTGTAGACCGCCCAGGCCACGCCGGCACTGCCCATCAGCAGGCCGGCCGACAGCGACGGTGTGGCCAGCCCGGGCAGCAGCAGCCACACCAGGCCGGCGCTGGCCGTGGCCAGGCCCAGCCATTGCAGCGGCCGCAGGCGTTCACCGCGCCACAGGCCCCAGCCGATCATGGTGGTCTGCACCACGCCGAACAGCAGCAGCGCGCCGGTGGCGGTGCTCAGGCTGACATAAGCGAAGGAGAAGCCGGCGGCATAGACGAACAGCGCCAGCGCGGCCGGCCAGTCGCCCGCCGCCCAGGGCGCTGCGGCACCGGGCTGGCGCCGGCCCCGCCAGGCCACCAGCAGGGCCAGCACCAGGGCGCCAGAGCCCAGGCGCACGCTGGTGAAGCTGGCGGGGTCGATGCTGGTCTGCTTCAGCGCCAGCCGGCACAGCAGGGAATTGCCCGCAAACGCCAGCAAGGCCAGGCTGGTGAGTGCGGCGGTGCGTGTGTCGGGAAGCGGCATGGGCCGGATTGTGGCTGCGGCCGCGGTCTGGCCTGGGCCTGGCTTGGTCGCTGGCCGGCTAGGAACTCGCCGCCAGCCGCCGGCGCTCAGCTGCGCGGCGCCAGCGGCAGGTTCAGCAGCAGGTTCTGCGGCTTCAGGCGCAGCAGGCCGTCGGCATTCATCGCCAGGCCCAGCCACACCGGGGCGCCGGCCAGCGCCGGCTGCATGTCGGCGGGGTCGGCAAAGTCCAGCCGGAACAGGCCGATCAGCCGGGCCAGGCGCACATCGTCGACCGGCTGTGCCTGGTACAGGTCATTGAGGATGGCGCTGGCTTCCACATCCAGACCCACATGCCAGCGCCAGTGGGCGCTGTCGATGCGCGCCAGCGGCGTGATGGCCACCTGCGCGCCGCACAGGTGCGCCACCCAGCGCTGCAGCACGCGGGCCAGCGCGGCCAGGCCCGAGTGCGCCAGCGTCAGCGGCACCTGCACGCCGGTGGCCAGGGTCTTGGGCACCTGGTGGGTGAGGTCGAGCACAAAGCGGTGGCGCTCCAGGCCGTCGTGGCTGCGGTCGTGCCAATAGTCGCTGGCGTTGTCGTCCTGCAGCACCTGCAGCTGGGCGCTGCGCAGCGGCACCTTGGCCTCGGCCAGCAGCCGGCCCAGGGCACCAAAGCCACCGCCATCGCCCAGCCGGTCGACGGTGGCGGCATCGGCGGCCAGCACCCGGCCGGCCTGCAGGCTGATGCGCTGCGGCCGGAACAGCAGCTCGGCCGCCCGGGCGTCCAGCGCGCTGGCGTCGGCATCCAGCAGCTGGCGCAAGATGGCCTGCAGCACCAGGTCGATGAACAGCGGCGGCAGCTGGATCGCCCCCTGCCGGAACAGCCCGGCGTAAAAGGCTTCCAGCGTGCCGGCCGCCACCACGCCGTCGCGCAGCGCCAGAAACAGGCGGTGGTTCTCGCGGGTGTCGGCGTCTTGCACGGCGGCCAGCTCGGCCGGCGCGACCGGGCGCAGCGGGTCGGCCTGCAGGGCGGCATGCAGCCGGGCCTCGGCGGCGCAGCTGTCGGGCACCAGCGCCAGTTCGGGCCGCGCCAGCCAGTGGCGCCACCAGGCCGGTGTCGGCAGCAGCTGGCCCTGGTCGTTCAGTTGGAGATGGCGGTGGCCGCAGCCGGGCCAGAAATCAGTCATGGCCCGAGTCTGCCAGAGCGCACGCGGCCGCCGGCCGGGCCTGGCCGCTGCCGCTGCTGCCAGTCCGCCGGCAGCAGCGCCTACTTCGCCCAGCTGTCCTTCAGCCCGGTGCTGCGGTTGAACACCGGGGCGTCGGCGCGGTGGTCCACCCGGTCGGCGACGAAGTAGCCGTGGCGTTCGAACTGGAAGCGGGATTCGGCCGCCACCGCCGCCAGTGCCGGCTCCACATAGCCCTGCACCACCGTCTTGCTGTGCGGGTTGAGCACGCTGCGGAAGTCCCGGTCGCCGGCGTCGGGCTGGGCTTCGGTGAACAGCCGGTCGTACAGGTTGAAGGTGGCGGCCACGGCATCGTGTGCGCCGACCCAGGTGATGGTGCCCTTGACCTTGACCGTATCGGCCCCCGGCGTGCCGCTCTTGGTGTCGGGCACCACGGTGGCCAGCACGGCGGTGATGCGGCCGTCGGCGTCTTTCTCAAAGCCAGTGCACTCGACCACCATGCCGTATTTCAGCCGCACCCGGTTGCCCGCTGCCATGCCGCCCGCCGCCGCTGGCTGCGGCGGGAACAGGCGGAAAAAGCCCTTGGCCGGCACTTCGGCAAAGTCGTCGCGCTCGATCCACACCTGCGGCCCCAGGCCGAACTGGCGCTGGCCCAGGTCGGGCAGCTGCGGGTGGAACGGCGCACTGCAGGGCTCGGTGTGGCCGGCGCCGAACAGCGCATCCCAGTTGGTCAGCCGCAGTGGCAGCGGGTCGATCACCGCCATGGCGCGCGGCGCCTGGCCTTCCAGGTCGGCGCGCAGCGCACCTTCGAGCACGCTGTAGTCGACCCAGATGTTGGTCTTGCTGGCGCCGGTGTCTTCAGCAAACTTGCGCACCGCAGCCGGGGTGTAGCCGCGCCGGCGCATGCCGGCCAGGGTGGGCATGCGCGGGTCGTCCCAGCCGCTGACATGGCCTTCATCGACCAGGGCCTTCAGCTTGCGCTTGCTGGTGATGACATAGCTGAGGTTGAGGCGGCCGAATTCATGCTGCTTGGGCGCGGGGGCGTTGAGCAGGCCGTCTGCGGTGAGCCGCGCCAGCAGCCAGTCGTACCAGGGCCGCTGGTCTTCAAATTCCAGCGTGCAGATGCTGTGGGTGATGTTTTCCAGCGCGTCCTCGATCGGGTGCGCATAGGCATACATCGGGTAGATGCACCAGCGGTCGCCGGTGTTGTGGTGGTGGGCGCGCTTGATGCGGTAGAGCGCCGGGTCGCGCAGGTTGATGTTGGGCGCGGCCATGTCGATCTTGGCGCGCAGCACCATGCTGCCGTCGGCATGCTGGCCGTCGCGCATTTCACGCAGGCGCGCCAGGTTCTCGGCCGGCGTGCGGCCGCGCCAGGGGCTGTCGCGCCCCGGGGTGCTGAAGTCGCCCCGGTTGGCGCGCATCTGCTCGGGCGTTTGCTCGTCGACATAGGCCAGGCCCTGCAGCACCAGGTGCTCGGCCGCGCGGTACATGAAGTCGAAGTAGTTGCTGGCGTAGTACAGGTGGCTGGTCTGGCCGTCGGCGCCGTGGCCCTGCCAGGACCAGCCCAGCCACTGCACCATCTCGATGATGGCGTCGACGTATTCCTGCTCTTCTTTCTCGGGGTTGGTGTCGTCGAAGCGCAGATGGCAGACGCCGCCGAAGTCGCGCGCCAGGCCGAAGTTCAGGCAGATGCTCTTGGCATGGCCGATGTGCAGGTAGCCGTTGGGCTCGGGCGGAAAGCGCAGCCGCACCGGTGCCGGGTCGCACCGGGCCGGCGGCATGGTGGGCCGCGTCGCCCGGGCTGCCGCCCCAATGCCGCTGCGCGTACACGCCGTCTTGCAGTTCACGCTCGATGGTGTTGCGCAGGAAGTTGGCAACCGGCTTGGCGGCGGGCGGCAGGCCAGCGCTGCGGGCGGGTTTGGCACCGTCTTTGGGGCCATCTTTGGGGCCGTCATGGGCGGGATGGGCGGTGTCAGTCGGCTGGTCGGGGCGCATGCACTGATTCTACGGAGCGCGCTTGCGGCCAAACCCGGGAACAGCGCGGTCAGCGCCGCGCACGCAGGCGCGCCAGCTCGGCGGCCACCAGCTGGTCGCGCAGGCCTTGGCCGCGCAGGTGCAGCAGCGTGACCAGGCCATGGATGGCCAGGCCCAGGCCCCAGCCCAGCAGCGGCCCCCAGTGCCACTGGCCACCGCGGGCCAGGCTCAGACCCACCAGCCCTGCGTTGACCAGGGTGTAGACCAGCAGGTGGATGGCAAAGCCGGTCTTCATGGCCACGCGCTTGCGGGCCAGGGTCTGCAGTTCGGTGTCGTTCATGATGGATTCCTCGGCTTGGACTGTGCAGTGCACGGCAGGTTTGTGACTTGATTCAGAGCAGGCCCGTGCCACGCCACAGCAGCTGGCCCAGAAAGCGGCCCGGCAGCAGGGTGAAGAGGCCGGCGACGATGCAGCCGCCGATGTACATGCCGCGCATGGCTTGGCGGTGGGCCGCCACATCGCCCCGGCGGATGCACCAGATACCGCGCGGCAACTGGTAGGCCACCAGCACCGTGAAGGCGTGGATGGGGGTGATGCCGGCCAGGTTGGGCATGCTGTTGTCGCGCAGCAAGGCGCTGGACAGCGCGGCGCTGCCCATCAGCAGCACCCAGGCCCAGCCCCAGGCGCGGTGGCTGCGGGTGCCCTTGCGGCGCAGCAGCACCAGGCCGCCGATCGCCAGTGCGCCCAGCGCGGTGGCGAGGTGGAAGAACACCAGCGGCTGGTGCTGCAGCAGGTCGGCGATGGCGGTGGTGGTGGTGGTGGTGGTCACGGCGGGGCGGGGCGCTGGGTGGATGTCTGGCGCCATGCTAGGCAGCCACTGCCGGCCCGTCTGCCGCCCCGCGATGGAACGCTGCTGTGTGTCGCCAGCTGGCCGCCGGGTGGCGCGGGATGCACCTCGGTGCGTGGGCGGCTGCGCCTGTGGTTGGCCCGCTGGCGGCCCGCCGCCTGGCCGCTGCCCCAGCGCAGCGCGCCGGCCTACATGCCCTTGAACAGGTGGGCGTAAAGCCGGCTGGCGGTCAGCCGCTCAGGCCGGCCGCGCAACTGCAGGTAGACCTTGCCCGATGCATCGCGCGTGGCGGTGCTGATGGCGCTGGCCCGTACCACCAGGCCGCGGTGCACCTGCCAGAACTGCTGGCCATCCAGCCGCGGCAGCAGCTCACGCAGCGACAGGCGGATCAGGTGCGCACGCTCGGCGGTCACCACCTGCAGGTATTTGTCGGCGGCTTCGAAGTACAGCACCTCGGCCACCGGCACCAGGTGCACCGTGTTGCCCACGCCGGCCTGGATCACGTCCAGCGGCGCTGCCGGGGCGCTGGCCGCAGCGCCGATGCCGCTGCCCAGCAGGGCGCGCAACTGCTGCATGGCTTGGTCCAGCGCCGCCGCCTGTGCCCCGGCGGCCGATTGCACCGACTCCACCGGCGACCCGCTGGGCAGGCTGCTGCGCTGCTGGCGCCGGCGCGCCGTCGGCCAGGCGCTTTTGCAGCCGCGCCACGCAGGCAGCCAGGCGGCTGGCGTCCACCGGCTTGACCAGATAGTCCACCGCCTGGGCGTCGAACGCGGCCAGCGCGTACTGGTCGTAGGCCGTGACGAACACCAGCAGCGGGAAGGGCTGGTCGTCGGGCCAGTCTTCGGCCAGGGCCTGGGCGGCTTCCAGCCCGGTGGCGCCGGGCATGCGGATGTCGAGAAAACACAGCTGGGGCCGCAGTGCCAGCGCCTGGGCACAGGCGCTCAGGCCGTCACCCACCTGCGCCACGATCTGCAGGGCGGGCCACAGCCGGGCCAGGTCGGCGGCCAGGGCCTGGGCCAGCAGGGGCTCGTCTTCGGCGATCAGGGCAGTGGGCATGGGTGGGGCGTGGGTGTGGGGGGTGTGGGCGTGGGCGTGGGCGTGGGTGGCAGGCCTGTCAGGCTGGCGGTGGCGGTGGCGGTGGCGGGGTCTGCAGCGGCAGCCGGACCTCGGCCAGGGTGCCGCCGGCGGCGTCGGGCGCCGGCCGCAGCAAGAAGCTGGCCTGCGCACCGTAGAGCGTGGCCAGGCGCTCGGCGACATGGCGGGTGCCGTAGTGGCTGCGCTGGCCCTGGTCTGCGGCGGCTGCCGGCGGCACAGGTGCGGTGGCCGCTGTAGCCATCGCCGCCAGGCCCACGCCGGTGTCACGCACGGTCAGCAGCAGCGTGTCGGCTTGTTGCTCGGCGCGCACGGTGATGCGGCCGCCCGCCACTTGCGGCTCCAGGCCATGGCGGATGCAGTTTTCCACCAGCGGCTGCAGCAGCAGCGGCGGCACAGCGTGCTGGCGCAGTGCGTCCGGCAGCTGCAGCTGCACCTGCAGGCGCGGCCCCATGCGCACGGCCATCAGCGCCAGGTAGTCGTCCAGGCAGGCAAATTCAGCGGCCAGCGGGTGCAGCGGTGCATGGCTGGCGACCAGCGTGGCGCGCAGGTAACGGATCAGGTGGTCCAGCATGGCCTGGGCGCGGGGGGCGTCCAGTCCGATCAGCACCCGCAAATTGGCCAGGGTGTTGAACAGCATGTGCGGCTCCAGCTGGCTCTGCAGCAGGCGCAGCTGGTTTTCACTCGCCAGGCGGCGCGATGCCTCGGCCTCGGCGGCCAGGGTCGCCAGCTGGCCGCGCAGGAAGAAGCTGTAGGTGGCCGCCATCGACACCCCCACGGTGATGGTGATCACGATCGTCAGCGCCTGCAGATTGCCCGGCAAGGCCGGCACCGGCATGCCCAGCAACCACATGCCCAGGTTGAGCCCCAGCCCATAGCCCAGCAGCGCGGCCAGCAGCACATAAGGCCCCATGTAGGGCCAGCCTGGCCAGTGGGCGTCGAGTTGCGGGCTGCGCATGCCGCGGCGCTTCAAAGCCGCCGTGATCGCATGGCGGCCGATCTCGATCAGCGCCTGGATGCTGCCGCCGATGCACATCGACAGCACCCAGTTGCGCCAGAGTCCGTCGCGCATCAGCAGCGTGAGGAACAGCGCCACGCCGGTGGACAGCAGCGTGCCGCCCAGCATGTGACCCAGCAGCCGCCGCAGCCAGGGCCGCGCCGGCACCGTGGCTGGCCGGGTCAGCAGGGGCAGGCCGGTGTCGGGCATGGCCGGATTGTGGCGTGGCGGTGGTGTGCGCCAGGGCGGGCGGCCAGGGCGCCTGGGCGGGGCAGGGTGGTCGCCATCAAGTGGCCGGGCGGGTGGTGTGCATGGCGCCAGTCTGCCCAGCCAGGTCGCCAGTCACCAGCTTGCTGCGACGGGATGCTGCTGGCTGTCGTGGAGCGCTGCGTGCGGCGGCAGCACGGGCGGCTGCCACGGCGCGGCAGCCGCAGGTGCACCACACATCTCCGCGCTGCATTGGCCGCTCAATCCAAGGGTTTTCATGGCCCCTGTTCGCGGGGTCAAAAAATCAGTTTCACCGCATCCAGTGGCGCCGCCCGGCGTATGCGTCTAGCGACGACCGTGCAATTTGCACGGCCGAACACACAGCCAGGTCCCCGGCTGTCCAGCCTTGTCCCCCACAGGAGTTCCCCATGTCCTTCCAGAATTCGCGCCGCGCGGTGATCGTTCCGATGCTGACGGCCGTTTGTGCCGCCGTTGCCAGCCTGGCCTTGCCCAACGCCTTTGCGTCCAGCCACCGTGAAGCGCCGTCGATCGCCGGCACGCCGCGCGTCGACGGCACCGACTTCTACATGTTCAAGAGCTACGAAAAGGTCGGCGAAGCCAGTGGCGACCGCAGCGACTACGTGACGCTGATCGCCAACTACCAGCCGCTGCAAGACCCCTATGGCGGCCCCAATTACTTCAAGATGGACCCCAACGCGCTGTACGAGATCCACATCGACAACGACGGCAACGCCAAGGAAGACATCACCTTCCAGTTCAAGTTCCAGAACAACTTCAAGGCCATTGCGCTGCCGATCGGCAACCAGATGGTGCCGATCCCGCTGACCCAGGCCGGCACGGTCAATGCACCGAACGCTGCCGCGCTGAACGTCAACGAGAAGTTCACCCTCAACATCGTGCGCGGCGACCGCCGCAGCGGCACCGTGGCGCCAATCAGCAATGCCGCCGGCGGCGCGACGGTGTTCGACAAGCCGTCGGACTACATCGGCACCAAGACCCTGGGCAACGCGGCTGCATACGAGGCCTATGCCAACCAGCATGTCTACACCGTCAACATCCCCGGTTGCGCCATGCCGGCCAAGGTGTTTGTCGGCCAGCGCCAGGAGGCCTTCGCGGTCAACCTGGGCACGATCTTCGACCTGGTCAACGCCGATGTCGGGACCATCACCAGCCGCGGCACCATCAATGCCGCTGCGGCCAATTCGATCCAGGACAAGAACGTCACCACCCTGGCGCTGGAAGTGCACCAGAGCTGCCTGACCAATGGCAGTGAAACCGTGATTGGGGGCTGGACCACGGCCAGCGTGCGCCAGAGCCAGATCGCCAATGCCAACCCGCCCAAGGGCTACCAGACCGCCACCAGCTTCGGCGGCGGTTGGGTGCAGGTGTCACGGCTGGGCAACCCGCTGGTCAATGAAGTGGTGATCGGCCTGCCGGACAAGGACCGCTTCAATGCGTCGGTGCCTTCGGGCGACGGCCAGTTCGCCACCTATGTGACCCACCCGACCCTGCCGGCGCTGCTGTCGGCTGTGCTGCCCATCGGCAATGCGGCGCCGACCAACCTGCCGCGTCTGGACCTGGTCACCACCTTCCTGACCGGCATCGGTGGTGTCAACCAGCCCGCCAATGTCGTTGGGTCGGAAATGCTGCGGCTGAACACGGCGATCGCGCCGCTGCCGTTTGCACAGCAGAAGCGGCTGGCAATCGTCGGCACGCTGCGCGGCGACGCGGGCCCCGCCGACTTTGCCGGCTTCCCGAACGGCCGCCGGCCGAAAGACGATGTGGTCGACATCGCCTTGGTGGCGATGATGGGTGGGCTGTGCATGGCCAACGGCAACACCAATGCGCTGGGATTTGGCACGGCCTGCAACCCGGGCGCCGTGCCGCTGGGCGCCACCTCCCTGGAGCTGCACGACGCCGTTGACCAGGCCGCCACTTCCTTGACCGACCGGCTGTTGACCCGCTTCCCGTACTTGGGCACCCCCAACCCCGGCGCGAAGTGAGCGGCCTTCTCCACGTCAACCAGGACACCACCATGTACACACCTCTCCGGGCGCTTGCGCTTGCGGCCATGCTGGCCTGTGCCGGCGGCGCCCAGGCCGCCGCGCTGACCTTCAACAACGGCAGCCTGATCGATTTCGACTTTGACGCCGGCACGGCGACCTACACCGAGTCCGGCTTCCAGATCATCGGCCGCGCGTTCGAGTCCGACTTCGGGATCCAGGACAAGACCGCAGGTGATGCCAGCGACCAGGCACTGGTCGGTGGCTTCAAGGACCTGGACGGCATGACGATGCCGTTCACCCTGCGTGCAGTGGGCGGCGGCGCGTTTGGGTTGCGCAGCCTGCAGTTTGCGTTCTTCGACCTGGGCGACGCGCCGGGCGCCCTGACCGTCTCCGGGATGCTGGGTGGTCTGGAGGTGGCGTCGCAAACGCTGTCTCCCTTGCTGGAAACCTACAGCAGCGTGGACTTCGGCGCCAACTGGCTGGCGCTGGATGCGGTGACGTTCACCGGCAGCTCGGGCTTTGCGCTGGACAACATCAGCGCCGTGCCCGAGCCCGGCAGCCTGGCATTGGCCCTGGCCGGGCTGGTGCTGGTTGGCGCCTCGGTGCGGCGCACGCAGCGCCGCACGCCAGCTGCCGCAGCCTGAGCAAGGCTGAAGGCCTGGTGCCGCCCTGCGGTGCCGGGCCCATGCCTGCAGCGGTCGGCTGCAGCGCCGGGCGGCTGCTGCTCAGCGGCGGCGGCTGCCGCCCAGGATCGAGCCCAGCACGCCGCGGATGATTTCGCGGCCCACGGCTGAGCCGATGCTGCGCATGGCCGAGCTGGCCGCCGCCTCGGCCAGGCCGGGTCGGCGGCCGCCACGCGGGCCGGTGCTGCCGAACATCATGTCCTTGAGCCCGTCCATCAGGCCGCCGCCGGCGTCGGCCTGCGCTGGCGGGCTGCCGGCCTGGCTGGCGCCGCCGCTGGTGGCTGGCGCAGCAGCGCCGGCGCGGGCCTGCAGCAGTTCATGCGCCGACTCGCGGTCGACCGCTTTTTCGTAGACGCCGGCCACCAGGGAGCTGGCGATCAGCTGCTGGCGCTGGGCTGCGCTGATCGGCCCGATCTGGCTGCCCGGCGGCAGCACGAACACCCGCTCGGTCACGCTGGGCCGGCCCTTGCTGTCGAGAAAACTCACCAGCGCCTCGCCCACGCCCAGCTCGGTGATGGCGGTCTCGATGTCCAGCCCCGGGTTGGCGCGCATGGTGCTGGCCGCGCTCTTCACCGCCTTCTGGTCGCGCGGGGTGAAGGCCCGCAAGCGCATGCTGCACCCGGTTGCCCAGCTGGCCCAGCACGCTGTCGGGCACGTCCAGCGGGTTCTGGGTGACGAAGTACACCCCCACGCCCTTGCTGCGCACCAGGCGCACCACCAGCTCGATGCGCTCGACCAGCACCGCCGGCGCGTCCTTGAACAGCAGGTGGGCCTCGTCGAAGAAGAACACCAGCTTGGGCTTGTCCAGGTCGCCCACCTCGGGCAGCAGCTCGAACAGCTCGCTCAGCATCCACAGCAGGAAGCGTGCCGTACAGGCGCGGCGCGTTCATCAGCTGGTCGGCGGCCAGCACGTTGATCACGCCCAGGCCGTCGCTGGTCTGCATGAAGTCGCTGATGTCGAGCATGGGCTCGCCGAAGAACTTGTCGCCGCCCTGGCTTTCGATCTGCAGCAGGCCGCGCTGGATGGCGCCGACGCTGGCGGCGCTGACATTGCCGTAGCTGGTGGTGAACTGGCTGGCGTTGTCGCCCACATGCTGCAGCATGGCGCGCAGGTCTTTCAGGTCCAGCAGCAGCAGGCCCTGGTCGTCGGCGATCTTGAACACCATGTTCAGCACGCCGGTCTGGGTCTCGTTGAGCGCCAGCATGCGCGCCAGCAGCAGCGGCCCCATGTCGCTGACGGTGGCGCGCACCGGGTGGCCGGAGACGCCGAACACGTCCCACAGCGTGGTGGGGCAGGCCAGGGGCGCGGGTGTGTCGATGCCGCGCTCGGCCAGGACTGCCGCCAGCTTGGGGCTGACGCTGCCGACCTGGCTGATGCCGGTCAGGTCGCCCTTGACGTCGGCCATGAACACCGGCACGCCGATCTTCGAGAAGCTCTCGGCCAGGGTCTGCAAGGTGATGGTCTTGCCGGTGCCGGTGGCGCCGGTGATCAGGCCGTGGCGGTTGGCCAGGGCGGGCAGCAGCTCACAGCGGATGGTCGCCGCGCTGGGCGACGAGCAGGGGGTCAGCCATGAAAATGCACTCCAGCCGGGGATCGGTGGCCGCAGTCTAGCGGCCTGCCGGGCGCTTGCAGGCGGCCACCACTTAAACTGTGGCCCAAGAGCAGACGGAGCGAGATCCTCATGGCAGGGCATAGCAAATGGGCCAACATCCAGCACCGCAAGGGCCGGCAGGATGAAAAGCGCGGCAAGGTGTGGACGCGGATCATCCGCGAGATCACGGTGGCGGCGCGCCAGGGCGGGGGCGATGTGTCGGCCAATCCGCGCCTGCGCCTGGCGATCGACCGGGCCAAGGCCGCCAACATGCCGGCCGACCGCATCAAGTACAACATCGACAAGGCCTCGGGTGCGCTGGAAGGCATCAACTACGAGGAAATCCGCTACGAGGGCTATGGCATCGGCGGCGCGGCCATCATCGTCGACACCATGACCGACAACCGGGTGCGCACCGTGGCCGAGGTGCGCCACGCCTTCAGCAAATACGGTGGCAACCTGGGCACCGAAGGCTCGGTGGCCTTCCAGTTCAAGCATTGCGGGCAGTTTTGTTCTGGCCCCCGGCACCGATGAAGACCGGGTGATGGAGGTGGCGCTGGAAGCCGGCGCCGACGATGTGCTGAGCGACGACGACGGTGCCATCGAGGTGCTGTGTGCAGCGCCGGCCTACGAGGCCGTCAAGCTGGCGTTGGAAGCGGCCGGGCTCAAGCCCGAGATCGCCACGGTCACGATGCGCGCCGAAAACGCCGTCGCACTGAGCGGTGAAGACGCCGAGCGCATGCAGAAGCTGCTGGATGTGATCGAGGACCTCGACGACGTGCAGGACGTGTTCCACAACGCCGAGATGGCCGAATCCGCATGAATGTGCTCGTGATTGGCGGCGGTGGCCGTGAGCATGCGCTGGCCTGGAAACTGGCCCAGAGCGCCAAGGCCCAGCAGGTGTTTGTGGCGCCGGGCAACGGCGGCACGGCGCGCGATGCCCGCCTGAAGAACCTGCCCATCACCGACCCGGTGGCCCTGGCCGACTTTGCCCAGGCCAACAAGGTGGGGCTGACGGTGGTGGGCCCCGAGGCGCCGCTGTCGGCCGGTGTGGTCGACATCTTCCGCGCCCGCGGCCTGCGCATCTTCGGCCCCAGCAAGGCGGCGGCGCAGCTGGAATCGTCCAAGGCCTTCGCCAAGGACTTCATGGCGCGCCACGACATCCCCACCGCGCACTACGCCACCTTCACCGACCCGGCCGCAGCGCATGCCCACCTGGACACAGTGGGCGCGCCCATCGTCGTCAAGGCCGACGGCCTGGCCGCCGGCAAGGGCGTGGTGGTGGCCATGACGCTGGCCGAGGCGCATGCAGCGGTCGATTTCATGCTGGTCGACAACACGCCTGGGTGTGGTGCACAACACCGGCGCCGACGGCCTGGCCCTGCCGCGGGTGGTGATCGAGGAATTCCTGGTCGGCGAGGAAGCCAGCTTCATCGTGCTGGTCGACGGCAAGAACGTGCTGGCCCTGGCCAGCAGCCAGGACCACAAGCGCCTGGGCGACGGCGACGTCGGCCCCAACACCGGTGGCATGGGCGCCTACAGCCCGGCGCCGGTGGTCACGCCCAATGTGCATGCCAAGGCCATGCAGGACATCATCCTGCCCACGGTGGCCGGCATGGCCAAGGACGGCATCCCCTTCACCGGCTTCCTGTATGCCGGGCTGATGATCGACGCCCAGGGCCGGCCCAAGACGCTGGAATTCAACACCCGCATGGGCGACCCGGAGACCCAGCCCATCCTGATGCGCCTGAAGAGCGACCTGATCGATGTGCTGCTGCACGCCACCGACGGCACGCTCGACAAGGTCGAACTCGACTGGGACCGCCGCTTTGCGCTGGGCGTGGTGCTGGCCGCTGCCGGCTACCCGGCCCAGCCGCGCCAGGGCGACGCCATCAACGGCTTGCCGGCAGACACCGACGAGGCGGTGGTGTTCCACGCCGGCACGGCCATCGATGGCACCGGCACGCTGCGGGTGACGGGCGGGCGGGTGCTGTGTGTCACCGCCCTGGGCGACTCGGCCAAGCTGGCCCAGCAAAAGGCCTACGAGCACCTGAGTGGCATCCACATCGACGGCGTGCAGTACCGCCGCGACATCGGCCACCGCGCCATCAAGCGTTGACCCCCCCGAAGCGCCTGCTGCGCCTCCCCCCGGGGGCAGCCCCAGCGGCCGGGCGCAGCCGCGTGCTGCGACGGTCGCTTGGTGCCTGCGGTGGCAATCCACCCGCGGCGCATTGACCCCCCGAGGAGACGGAGACATGCAGACATCAGATGTACGCGCCTACCTGCTGGGCCTGCAGCAACGCATCGTCGATGCGCTGCAGGCCGCAGATGGCAAGCCCTTCCACACCGACGCCTGGGTGCGCGCGCCGGGTGAGCGCCTGCAGGGCGACGGCAAGACCCAGCTGGTGGAAGAGGGCGGCCTGCTCGAGCGTGGCGGCTGCAACTTCAGCCATGTCAAAGGGCCGCAGCTGCCGCCATCGGCCACCCAGCACCGGCCCGAGCTGGCAGGTGCGCCGTTTGAAGCCATGGGCGTGAGCCTGGTCTTCCATCCGCGCAACCCCATGGTGCCCACGGTGCACATGAATGTGCGCATGTTTGCCGCGCTGCCTGCCGGCAAGGAGCCGGTGGTGTGGTTTGGCGGCGGCATGGACCTGACGCCGTATTACGGCCAGGAAGACGACGCCCAGCACTTCCACCAGACCTGCGCCGACGCCCTGGCGCCGTTTGGTGCGCAGCTGTACCCGCGCTTCAAGACCTGGTGCGACGACTACTTCTTCTTGAAGCACCGCAACGAGCCGCGTGGCATCGGCGGCATCTTCTTCGACGACTTCGCCGAGCTGGGCTTCGACCAGAGCTTTGCCATGCTGCGTGCGGTGGGTGATGCCTTGCTGCCGGCCTACCTGCCGATCGTCGAGCGCCGGCGCGGCCTGCCCTATGGCGAGCGCGAGCGTGACTTCCAGGCCTACCGGCGCGGCCGCTATGTGGAATTCAACCTGGTGTTCGACCGCGGCACGCTGTTCGGCCTGCAGTCGGGCGGGCGCACCGAAAGCATCCTGATGAGCATGCCGCCCATCGTGAAGTGGCGCTACGACTGGAAGCCCGAGCCCGGCACACCCGAGGCCCGGCTGTACAGCGACTTCCTGCGTCCGCGTGACTGGCTGACCGGCGGCTGATGGCAGCACCAAGCGCCGCGCCCGCGCCAGACGGCCTGCCTGCAGCGGCAGCGCCACGCCGCATCGGCTTGCTGGGCGGCAGTTTCGACCCGCCGCACCTGGCCCACCTGGCGCTGGGCCAGCTGGCGGTCCAGACCCTGGCGCTGGACGAACTGCGCTGGCTGCCGGCCGGCGCACCCTGGCAGAAGGCCGGCCGGGTGCTGGCCAGCCCGGCGCACCGGGTCGCCATGCTGACTGCCTTGCTCGATGGCGCGCCCGGCCACGTGGTCGACACCCGCGAGCTCGACCGCAGCGGCCCCACCTACACCATCGACACCGTGCGTGCGCTGCAGGCCGAGCTGCCGCAGGCGCAGTGGTTCCTGGTCATCGGCCAGGACCAGTACGCCCGCTTTGACACCTGGCGCGGCTGGCCTGAACTGCTGCAGCGCCTGACGCTGGCAGTGGCCGGGCGCGGCGGCCAGGCGCCCCAGCCGCCCGCCGCGCTGGCGGCCGTGCCACACCGTGTGGTGCCGCTGCCACTGCCGCGGCAGGACATCGCCGCCAGTGCCATCCGTCGACAATGGGCTGCTGGCGCCACGGCGGCGGCGTTGGCCCCGCTGGTGGGCACGGCCGTGGCGGGCTATATTGACCAACACCAGCCCTATCTCCGGGGCGAAGCACAAGGCATCAGAGGCTGAATGGACATTCGCAAACTGCAACGGGCCATCGTCGATGGCCTGGAAGACGTCAAGGCCCAGGACATCCTGGTCTTCAACACCGAGCATCTCTCGCCGCTGTTCGAGCGGGTGATCATCGCCACCGGCAGCAGCAACCGCCAGACCAAGGCGCTGGCCTCTGGCGTGCGCACGGCGGTGAAGGCGGCGGGCTTCCCGGTGCTGGCCACCGAGGGCGGCGACAACGGCGAATGGATCATCGTGGACTGCGGCGCCGCCGTGGCCCATGTGATGCAGCCGGCGATCCGGGACTATTACCGGCTCGAGGAGATCTGGGGCGGCAAGCCGGTGAAGATGAAGCTGGGTGCCACCAAGACCGGCCTGGTCAAGGCCAGCGAGCCTGACGACGACGCCGAAGAGGCTGCACCGGCGATGGCGCCCGAGCGCAAGGCCGCAGCCCGCAAGGGCGCTGTGGCCAAGCAAGGCCCGGCGCGGGCAGCGCGTGCCCAGAAGCCGCCGGTGGCCGCCAGCAAGCCGCCGGCCAAGCAGGCTGCGGCCAAGAAGGCGCCGGCGCGCAAGCTGGCTGGCCAGCCGGTGGTGCGCACCACCAATGCCGAGCGTGCCGCCCTGGCCGCCATCGGCATTGCTGCCCGTGCCGCCGAGCAGGCAGCCGCCGCCAAGGCAGCCGCCAAGTCATCGGCGCGCAAGACGGCGGGCCGCAAGACCGTGGCAGGTGCTGCCACAGCTGCGGCCGCAGCCCCGAAGGCCGCCCCCGCAGCACCGGCCGGCCCGAAGATCAAGACCATCGTCGTCAAGCCGGTGGCGCGCAAGACCGCCGCTGCTGGCAAGACCACTGCAGGCAAGACCGCTGCCGCGCTGGCAGGGCCGCACCGGGCCGCGCCCCGGCCAAGAAGGCCGCTGCGCGCAAGACGCCGGTGCGCCGCGGCTGACCCGCGCTTGACCGTCGGCTGAGCCCCCACCGCTGCCACCGGCATGCGCTTGCTGTTGGCATCGGTGGGCCAGCGTCCGCCCGCCTGGGCCGAGGCCGCTTACGACGACTTTGCCAAGCGCTTTCCGCCCGAGCTGCGGCTGGCGCTGAAAGCGGTGAAGGCCGAGCCGCGCACCAGCGGCAAGACTGCCGCCCAGCTGATGGCCGCCGAGGCCCAGCGCCTGGAGGCAGCCATCCCCAAAGGCGCGCGGCGGGTGGTGCTGGACGAGCGGGGCACCCGGCTCAGCACCGTGCAGCTGGCCGACCGCCTGCGCTTCTGGCTGGGCGACGGCCGCGACGTGGCCCTGCTGGTGGGCGGCCCCGACGGCCTGGACCCGGCGCTGAAGGCCAGCGCCGACGAGACCTGGCGCCTCAGCGACCTGACCCTGCCGCATGCCTTCGTGCGGGTGCTGCTGGCCGAGGCGCTGTACCGCGCCTGGAGCGTGACCGCCAACCACCCCTACCACCGCGAATGAGCCCATGCCGGACCTGATCTACCTGGCCAGCCAGAGCCCGCGCCGCAGCCAGCTGCTGGACCAGCTGGGCGTGCCACATGCACTGCTGGTGCCGGCCGTGGGCGCCGAGGCCGATGCCGCCGAAGCGCTGGAAGCCGTGCTGCCGGGTGAATTGCCGGCCGCCTATGTGCAGCGGGTGACCGCGCTCAAGCTGCAGGCCGCCCGCGCCCGGCTGCAAGGCGCGTGGCCTGCCGCCCGCGCCCATCCTGTGCAGCGACACCACCGTGGCCATCGGCCGGCGCATCCTGGGCAAGCCGGCCGATGCCGCCGATGCGCGGGCCATGCTGCAGGCGCTCAGCGGCCGCAGCCACCGGGTGCTGACCGCCGTGGCCCTGGGCACGCCGCGGCGCACGCTGGCGGCGCTGTGCGTGTCCACCGTGCGCTTTGCGCCGCTGGACGCTGCGCTGATCGACGCCTACATCGCCAGCGGCCAGCCCTTTGGCAAGGCCGGTGGCTATGCCATCCAGAGCCAGCTGGCAGGCTGGATCCCCGAGGTCCGCGGGAGCTACTCCGCTATCATGGGTTTGCCCCTCTTCGAGACGGCCCAGTTGCTGAGACAAGCGCGCGTGCGGTTCTAGCGCAGACGTTCCCCACGGCCGAACCTGGCCCCGCCCGCCCGCCGAGGGGTCGGGTCGCCCGGCGCCGCCGGATCCACCCGAAACGCCCACCAGCGTCCACCAGCGTCTACCAGAGCCCCCTGAGCCATGCATGACATCCTGATCAACTGGACGCCGCAGGAAACCCGCGTCGCCATCATCGAGAACGGTGCGGTGCAAGACCTGCACATCGAACGCACGCTGGAGCGCGGCCTGGTCGGCAATGTCTACCTGGGCAAGGTGGCGCGGGTGCTGCCGGGCATGCAGAGCGCCTTCATCGACGTGGGGCTGGAACGCGCCGCCTTCCTGCATGTGGCCGACCTGCACGGCGGTGGCCACCACCCCAAGCACGACGTGGCGGTGCAGATCCCGATCGAGCGCCAGGTGTTCGAAGGCCAGACCCTGATGGTGCAGGTCATCAAGGACCCGATCGGCACCAAGGGCGCGCGGCTGTCCACCCAGGTGAGCATCGCCGGGCGCATGCTGGTGTTCCTGCCGCAGGACAACCACATCGGCATCTCGCAGAAGATCGGCTCGGCCGACCTGCGCGAGCAGTTGCGCCTGCGCATGCAGAAGCTCACCGCCACGCCTGACGGCGCTGCCACCGGCGGCTTCATCCTGCGCACCAATGCCGAAGACGCCAGCGACACCGAACTGGCCGACGACATTGCCTACCTGCGCAAGGCCTGGGCCGCCATCCGCGCCCAGGGCATGAGCCAGCCGCCCGGCACCCTGCTGCATGAAGACCTGAACCTGGCCCAGCGTGTGCTGCGCGACCTGGCCACCGACAGCACCCAGACCATCCGCCTGGACAGCCAGTTGCAGTTTGATGCGCTGCGGGCCTTTGGTGCCGCCTACACGCCCAGTTCAGCGTCCAAGCTGGAGCTGTACAAGGGCGAGCGGCCGATCTTCGACCTGTTCGGCATCGAAGAAGAGATCGCCCGCGCACTGTCGCGCCGGGTGGACTTGAAGAGCGGCGGCTACCTGATCATCGACCAGACCGAGGCCCTGACCACGGTGGACGTGAACACCGGCGGCTTTGTGGGCGCGCGCAACTTCGACGACACCATCTTCAAGACCAACCTCGAGTCGGCCGGCGCTGTCGCCCGCCAGCTGCGCTTGCGCAACCTGGGCGGCATCATCATCGTCGACTTCATCGACATGGTGCGCGACGAACACCAGGCGGCGGTGCTGGCCGAGTTCAAGAAGCAGCTGAGCCGCGACCGCACCAAGGTGACGGTGAGCGGCTTCACCCAGCTGGGGCTGGTGGAGATGACGCGCAAGCGCACCCGTGAAAGCCTGGCCCACATGCTGTGCCAGCCTTGCCCCACCTGCGCCGGCCGCGGCCAGGTCAAGACCGCGCGCACCGTGTGTTATGACGTGCTGCGCGAGATCCTGCGCGAGGCGCGCCAGTTCAACCCCAAGGAATTCCGCGTGGTGGCCAGCGCGGCCGTGGTCGAGATGCTGCTCGACGAAGAGAGCCAGCACCTGGCGGGGCTGAGCGATTTCATCGGCAAGCCGATCTCGCTGAGCACCGAGCCCAGCTTCAGCCCGGAGCAGTACGACATCGTGCTGATGTAGGGTTCCGTGGCGCCTGCTGCTTCTGTGGTGCCATGCGGACCCGACCCGCCAGCCATGTAGGCGTGGCTGATCCAATGGGGTCTTGCAATGCACTGTGCGTGTCTTGGCACTCGCTTGCAGATGCCCGAGTGGTTCTTCGCACTGCCACAATCGATCAGGCTTGCGCAATCGCGCCCACGAGGTAACCATGAACCGCGCCGACGTCCTGCAGCAACTGGCATCCAGCAAGGCTGAGCTCGCCCGGCGCTATGGCGTGACCGGACTCGCCCTTTTCGGGTCTGTGGTGCGCGGTGCGGCTGGTCCCGGCAGCGACGTCGACATCTTGGTGGCATTCGACGGGCCGGCATCCTCATCGCGCTACTTTGGCGTGCAGTTCTTCCTGGAGGACCTGCTCGGCCGGCGTGTGGACCTGGTCACCGACAAGGCGCTGCGCCCCGAGTTGCGGCCCTATGTGGAACGGGAGGCCGTGCATGTCTGATGTCGAGCGTACATGGCGCTTCTACGTCGACGACATGATCGCCTTCGCAGAGAAAGTGCTGGTCTACACGGCTGGCTTGGATCGTGACGCCTTCGTCGCCAACGCGCTGGTGTACGACGCCACCTTGCGGAACCTGGCGCTCATTGGCGAGGCGGCCAGCCATGTCCCCAACCAGGTACGAGAGGCGTTTCCGCAAGTGCCCTGGCGCATGATCATCGCGGTGCGGAACCGGCTGATCCACGCCTATCTTGGCCTCGACAATGACACCTTGTGGAGCATCGTCGTGACGGACATCCCCGACCTGTTGCCAATGCTGCGTTTGGTTCGGCTGCATGCGCCCGGCTGACGGTTGCTGACGCCCGGCCGCGAGCTGCGGCTGCGCATGTGATTCAGAGCGTGAGAAGGTGCGCCCGCCGCCCGTCGCCCCGCCAATCCAGGTTAGCCTCGCCCCCCATGAAAGTTGCCAGCATTCTCGACCGGGTCGCCGGTCTCGGGTCCGACAAGTGGCGGGTGCATGTGCGTGCGCGGCAGATGCTGGCGCGTGGTGAGCCGGTGATCCTGCTGACCATCGGCGAGCCCGACCTGCCCACGCCGGCTGAACTGGTGGCCGCCACCCACCGGGCGCTGCTGGCCGGGCGCACCGGGTATTCCAACGGCCGCGGCGAGGCGCCGGTGCTGCAGGCGCTGGCGGCCAAGTACAGCGCGCGCAGCGGCCGCGCTGTGGGCACCGACCAGTTCATCTGGGTGCCGGGCACGCAGAGCGCGCTGTACCTGCTGCTGATGGCCCTGGTCGAAACTGGCGACGAGGTGCTGGTGGCCGACCCCTGCTACGCCACCTACCACGGCCTGGTGCGCGCCACCGGCGCTGTCACCGTGCCGGTGGCGCTGCGTGAAGACCGCGGCTTCCGGCTGGACGCCGACGACCTGGCGCGGGCTGTGACGCCGGCCACCCGGCTGATCTTTCTCAATTCGCCGCACAACCCTACCGGTGCCGTGCTGACGCGCGACGATGTGCGCGCCATCGGCCGCGTGGCGCAGGCGCATGACCTGTGGATCCTCAGCGACGAGGTCTATGCTTCGCTGATCTTCGACGGCCCGGCAGCGGCCAGCTTCGCGTCGCCGTTCGACGAGGCCGACCTGGCGGACCGCACGGTGCTGGCCTCGTCGCTGTCGAAATCGCATGCCGCGCCGGGTTTTCGGGCCGGCTGGTGTGCGGGCCCGGCGGCTTTCATCAGCCGCTTGCTGCCGCTGGCCGAGATCGATGCTGTTCGGCGCCCAGCCGTTCATCGCCGACATGGCGGCCGAGGCGCTGTCGGGTGACTTCGCCATCACCGGGCAGATGCGCGCAGCCTATGCCCGGCGTGCCGGCCTGGTGGCTGCAGGCACTCGGCGGCTGTGCCCGGCCTGCGGGTGCATGTGCCGCAGGCTGGCATGTTCGTGATGCTGTCGGTGGACGGCCTGGGGCTGGACGGCGAGGCCTTTGCCGATCAGTTGCTGGCGCAGGAGCAGGTCGGGCTGATGCCCGGCATCGCCTTCGGTGCGGCCGCAGCCGGCATGGTGCGCATGAGCCTGACCGTGCCCGACGCGGTGCTGGCCGAAGGCTGCAGCCGCCTGGCCAGGTTTGCGCAGCGCCTGGCGCGGCAGTCACAACGCGCCTAACGCTGCCTCACGCGCTGCCTCAAGCGCTGCGTGTGCCGCCCGGGGTCGGCGGTGCAGCCGGTGCTGCAGCGCGCCGCAGCACGGCCACCAGCACGCTGCCGACCACGCCCAACAGCAGCAGCACCAGCATGCCCAGGCCCCAGCCCAGCCACACCAGCGGGCCCAGCCAGGCCAGCAGCCCAGGCGCATGCGACAGCGCCGATTCCATCCAGGGCCCCAGCGCCGTCAGCCAGACCTGCAACTCGCCGATCACACCCAGCGGCAGCCAGTCGGCCAGCGCGACGGGAATGCGCCACTGCGTCAGCCAGTCCAGCCAGGCGACATCGCCCAGGGCTTGCCAGTCCGGGCCCGTGGCCAGCTGGTACACCGCCCAGCACAACAGGCTCCAGCCGGCGGCACATGCCGCTGTCAGCGCCCACACCAGAACATGCCACATGGTGAATCTTGTCCTTTTCAATCGGGTCAATGGCCCAGCCACCGCAGCAAGGGCGCCAGGCCCCACTGCCAGGCCAGCACGCCCAGCACGGCGGTGTAGGCGACTGCAACGCCGCCCACCAGCATCGCCACCAGCACGGCCAGGCCATCGCGGAAGACCAGGCCCAGGCCCAGCAGGCTGAGTGACAGCGCCGGCAGCACATTGCCGAAAGGGATGGGCAGGAAGATCAGCACACCCATCAGGCCCACCCCGGGTGCCAGCCAGGCCTGGGGGCCGTCCACCAGGTGCAGCCAGCGCGCCCGGGACCAGCGGCCGGCCAGGGCATAAAAGCGGGCCAGCAGGCCCAGCACCCGGCCTGCCCAATGGGCCGACAACTGCCAGCCGGCCACCCGCGCGGGCAGCTGTTGGCAGGCCTGGCCGCGCCACATGGCCAGCGCCAGCAGCATCAGGCCCAGACCCAGCACACTGCCCACACCCGGCATCGGCAGCACGCTGGGCACCGACAGCAGCACCAGCAAGCTGCCGCAGGCCGCGCCGCCATGCAAATCCGCCAAGTGGGACAAGGGGACCGGCGCGCCGGTCAATTGCGCAGCGGCGGCGCGCAGCCGGTGGTGCAGGGTGTCGGGCATAGACCAGTCAGTGTGCCAGTTGTCGGCGCTGTGGCGCGCGCGCCGCTTGTCTGGCTGGGGTGGGGCTGCCGCCTGGCAGCGCGCTGGCCACCGCTCAGGCCGCTGCAGCACGCCCCAGGGTCAGCATGTCGTGCTGCAGGCCCCACTGCGCGACGGCGGCGGTCAGCACCACCGATTCACCGTCGGCGACATGGCCGTCGGCATCGACGATGGCCAGGCACAGCTGCAGCAGGCGCTGGCGCAGCGCCGGGTCGTCGATGTCGGCCAACAGCGATGCCAGCGTGGCCTGGTCCACCTGGCAGGCGTCACCCCAGCTCAGGTGCATGGACGTCAGCAGGTCTTCGCAGAAGCTGTGCACGATGGTGTGCAACTCGGTGCGGCCCAGTCCCAGCACGGTGTGCGCGTCCAGGGTGTCGAGCAGGGTCAGTTCACGTTTGCACAGGTGGCCGTCGGACAGCAGGGCCAGGGCCAGGATGCGGCCGGCGGCCTGCGGGCTGTTGCGGGGGTAATGGCGCATGGGGGTCCTCCAGGTTCGGGTGTGTGTGCTCAGCCTTGGGGCAGGGCGCCTGGGTGGCGCGGGCTGCCACGCCCGTGGCGGCGGTCGCGCTGCCACAGCCGCAGCAGCATCCGGGCGGCGCGGGCCAGGGCGGCGTCGATCGCGCTGCGCCAGTCGCGTGCCTGCGCGGTGATCACCAGCTTGCCGTTGCTGTCGGTGTCCAGTTCCACCTGGCAGCGCTTGTCGACGCCGCCGCGCGGTCCGTTCACGTCCGACAGGCGCAGCGTGGCGCGCGGCACCAGCCACCGCACCCGCCGCAGCACAAACTGCAGGCGTGTCACCGCCAGGTGGCGCAGGCCGGCGGCTTGCGGGTCACGGCATTCAACGAGGACTTGCATGGCATCGCTCCTTGGGTTGGGGTCCATGCACCATAGGGCTGTGATTCGTCCTGAAAAAGCAGAAAATCAATGAATGAATCTTCTGCCTTGACTGACGATGAGCCTGGACTACAGCTACCGCCACCTCTATTACTTCTGGGTGGTGGCCAAGGAGGGCGGCATGTCGCGCGCGGCCGCGCGGCTGGGCATGGCGGTGCAGACCGTCAGCGCCCAGGTGCGTGAGCTGGAGCGCGCACTGGGCCAGCAGTTGCTCAAACCCGCCGGCCGTGGCCTGGCCTTGACCGAGGCCGGCCATGCCGCGCTGCGCCAGGCCGACCAGATCTTTGCGCTGGGTGAGCAACTGCCGGCGCTGGTGCGTGATGCGGTGGCCGCGCCCCAGGTGCGGCTGGCCGTGGGCATCAGCGACGGGCTGTCCAAGCTGGTGGTGCGCCGCTTGTTGCAGCCGGTGATGGACACACCGCGCCTGCGCCTGCTGTGCCATGAGGATGAGTTCGACCGCCTGCTGGCCGACCTGGCACTGCACCGGCTGGATGTGGTGTTGTCGGACCGGCCGGCGCCCGCCAACCGCAGCCTGAAGGTCTACAGCCACCGGGTGGGCCAGTCGCCGCTGGCCTGGTTTGCGCCGCCCGCGCTGGCAGCGGCGGCCGCGGACGGCTTCCCGCACAGCCTGGCCCAGGTGCCGGTGCTGCTGCCGACCCAGCACGCGGCTGTGCGCCAGCGGCTGGACGGCTGGTTCGAGCGCCGCGCCGTGCACCCGCATGTGGTGGGTGAATTCGAAGACAGCGCGCTGCTGGTCACCTTTGCCGCCGCAGGCATGGGCGTGTTCCCTGCGCCGCTGGTGGCGCAGGGCAGCCTGCGCAAGCGCTATGACCTGCAGCACCTGGCCGATGGCGACGGCCTGGACGAACAGTTCTACGCCATCGCCACTGAAAAGAAGGTGCTGCATCCGCTGGTGCAGCGCCTGCTGCCGGCACCGGGCTGAGCCACCCCCTCAGCGCCCCGGTACGTCCAGCGCCAGCTTCAGCCCCAGGGCGACAAACAGCGCACCCACGCCGCGGTTCAGCCAGGGCCCCAGCCGCTGCCAGCGCGCCTGGCCCGCCAGCCGCTGGCGCAGCGCTGCGGCAGCGGCGGCGATCAACAGATTGACAAGCGTGCTGTTGACCACGAACACGCTGCCCAGCAGCACAAAGGCCGCTGCCGGGTGGGCCGGCTGTGCCTGGATGAACTGCGGCACAAAGGCCAGAAAGAACAGCGCCACCTTGGGGTTCAGCGCATTGGTCAGGAAGCCTTGCACAAACAGCCGGCGCAACGCCGCTGCGCGTGCGGCCTCGGGCGGGTTGCCCGCCGGTGGGGGCCGGCTGCGCAGCAGGCCGATGCCCAGCCACACCAGGTAGGCCGCGCCCAGCCACTGCAGCGCCACAAAGGCGGCGGGGGACCCGGCCAGCAGCGCGCTGACCCCCAAGGCCGCTGCGGCAATGTGCACCCAGCAGCCGGCGCTGATGCCCAGCGCCGCCGCCGCGCCAGCGCGCCAGCCTTGTGCAGCGCTGCTGCGCAGCACCAGGGCCATGTCGGCGCCCGGTGTGATGTTGAGCAGCAGGCCGGCCAGCACAAACAGCGGCAGCTGCTGGATGTCGCCAAGCAGGGCGGCCATGCGCGTCAGGCCGGGGGTTGCAGCGCCCACGCGCCGGCCACCGCGCCCACGGCGATCAGCCACATCGGGCTGAGCCGGGTGCGCACGCTGACCAGCACCGTGCCCAGCACCAGGGCGATGGCTGCCCACTCGCTGCGCACCGGTGCCGTCAGCACCCAGCCCGTGGACAGCAGCAGGCCCAGGATCAGCGGCGTCAGGCCGGCGGTGAAGGCGCGCATCGGCACCGCGTCGGCGCGCCGCTGGCCGTAGCGCCCCAGGGCAAAGGCCATCGCAGACGACGGCCCCATGATGCCGGCCATGGTGGCCAGCACCCCGGCCGGGCCGGCCACATGCCAGCCCATCACCGCCACGAACAGGATGTTGGGCCCGGGTGCCGCCTGGGCGATGGCCACACCGGCGGTGAACTGCGCGTCGCTCATCCAGCCCTGCTGGCCCACCAGGTAGCGCTGCATGTCGGGCGCCGTGGTGATGGCGCCACCCACGGCCAGCACCGACAGCAGCATGAAGTGCGCCCACAAGCCCAGCAGGTCCGCCCAGCCCAGGCCATGGGTCGACAGGGCGTCCTGCCAGCTCACGGGGCGCTGTCCGCCGGCCCGGCAGGCGCAGCCGCCCGGATGCGCCGCCAGGCCAGCGCCATGCCCAGGCTGCCCAGGCCCAGCACCACCCACACCATGGGCCAGCGCAGCCAGCCGACCATCAGCACCGTGGCCAGGCCGATCGCAGCGCAGGTGGGCAGCCCCAGCGGGTTGGCGCGCACCGTGCGCGCCAGCTTCACCGCCGTGGCCAGGATCAGCCCGGCGGCCACCGCGCCCATGCCGCGCAGTGCGCCGGCCACCGCCGGTTCAGCGGCCTGCTGCTGGTAGGCGACGGCCAGCCCCAGCACGATGAACATCGGCGCCAGCAGCAGCCCGCCGCAGGCTGCCAGTGCGCCGCGCCAACCAAAAAACCGGTCACCGATGATGATGGCCATGTTGATGATGTTGGGGCCGGGCAGCACCTGGCCCAGCGTCAGCACCTCGACAAACTGCTGCTGGCTGAGCCAGCGCTCACGCTCCACCAATTCACGGTGGGCCACCGGCAGCACGCCGCCAAAGCCCTGCAGCGCCAGCCGGGTGAAGCTGCGGAACAGGTCGGCGCAGCCGCTGGGCCGGCGCAGCGGCGCGGCGGCCAGGGCCGGCGCTGGTTCAGGCAAGGCCGGCCCCTGCCGGGCGGGTTTGCAGCGGGCGCCGGTTGGCACGGGCTGGCAGCGGCACCGCCGCCGAAACCATAGAAACCACTGTCGCCACTGCCGCCACTGCTGCCACTGCCGAGTGCACACCCAGGTGCGCCGGCCACCCGCTCACCGGATCACCTTCAGCGCCTCGGGGTTGAGGATGTGGCTGGGCTCGTTGCGGATGAAGTTGATGACGGTGTCGAAGGCCTGGCCGAAGTACAGCTCGTAGCTGTCTTGCTCCACATAGCCGATGTGCGGTGTGCAGATGGCGTTTTCCAGGCGCAGCAGCGGGTGGCCTTGCAAGATGGGCTCGGCCTCGAACACGTCGATGGCCGCCAGGCCGGGCCGGCCTTTGTTCAGGGCCGAGACCAGGGCGTTGTCTTCGACCAGTTCGGCACGTGAGGTGTTGACGAACAGCGCCGTGGGCTTCATCAGCGCCAGGTCTTCCAGCTTGATCAGGCCGCGGGTCACGTCGGTCAGGCGCAGGTGCACGCTCAGCACATCGCGATTCGGTGAAGAAGGCATGGCAGCTGTCGGCCGCCTGGTAGCCGTCGGCCACGGCGCGCGCACGCGAGCCTTCGCTGCCCCACACCAGCACCTGCATGCCGAAGGCGCGGCCGTAGCCCGCCACCAGCTGGCCGATCTTGCCGTAGCCCCACACGCCCAGCGTGCGCCCGCGCAGCACCATGCCCAGACCGAAGTTGGGCGGCATGCTGGCGGCCTTGAGCCCGCTCTGCTGCCAGGCGCCGTGCTTGAGGTTGCCGATGTACTGCGGCAGGCGCCGCATCGCCGCCATGATCAGGGCCCAGGTCAGCTCGGCCGCTGCCACCGGCGAGCCGGTGCCGTCGGCCACCGCGATGCCCAGCCGGGTGCAGGTGTCGATGTCGATGTGCCCACCCACCCGGCCGGTCTGCACCAGCAGCCGCAGCTTGGGCAGTTTTTCGAGCAAGGCGCGTGGAAAGTGGGTGCGTTCGCGGATCAGCACCAGCACTTCGGCTTCACGCAGGCGCACCGACAGCTGGCCGATGCCCTTGACCGTGTTGGTGAAGACCTTGGCGTTGTAGGGCTCCAGCCGCGCGGCGCAGCGCAGCTTGCGCACCGCGTCCTGGTAGTCGTCGAGGATGATGATGTTCATGGTCTGGTCGGTCGATTGTGCCGTCTGCGCCAACCATAACCGGGCGCGCCTAAGATCGGCGCCCCAGGCGTGCCGCCACCAACCACCGCCGCCATCCCCCACCCGGAGACACCCCATGACGATCTCGATGCACCAGGCCAGCGTGCCCTTGTTCAAGCGCCAGCTCGGCGCGCTGCTGGCCTGGCTGGACAAGGCCGAGGCCCATGCCGCAGCGCGCAAGTTCGACGTCAACAACTACCTGCAGCTGCGTCTGGCGCCCGACATGCTGCCCCTGGTGTCCCAGGTGCGCATTGCCAGCGACGCGGCCAAGGGCTGCGTGGCCCGGCTGGCCGGTGTCGAGCCGCCGAAGTTCGAGGACAACGAGGCCACGCTGGCCGAGCTGCGCGAGCGGGTGCGCAAGACCCTGGCCTACCTGGAGTCGGTGCCGGCCGACGCGGTGGACGGCAGCGAGCAGCGTGCCATCGTCATCCCGATGCGCCCGCCGCGTGAGCCGGTGCAGATGGCGGGGCTGTTCTTCCTGCAGCATTGGGCGCTGCCGAACTTCTACTTCCACATCACCACGGCCTATGCGCTGCTGCGCCATGGCGGTGTCGACCTGGGCAAGGGCGACTTTCTGGCGGTGGCCTGAACCTGCGCCAGGGCCTGGCCTGACAAGGCTGCCAGCGCAGCCAGCACAGGCTACAGCCGCACGCCCCAGGCTTGCAGCGTGCCGCTGTCGGGGAAGGCGCTGTCCAGCACCCGGTGCAGGTCGTTGCGGGTGCGGCGGCTGTACTCGTCTTGGGTCTCCAGCGCGGCAAACACCGCGCCGCGCAGCATCCACAGGTCGACCGGCTCGTGCGCCTGGCGCACCTGGTGGCGCAACCAGTCGCCGCGCATGCCGTCCAGGGATTCAATGGCGGCCATGAACTGCTGCTTCAGGCCGACAAAGCTGCGGCGTGCGGCAATGCGGGCATGGCGGTCTTGTGGCAGACCGGGCTCGGGCAGTGCCGCGCCGGCCGCAGCGGCGCGGAAATACTGGCGCGCCGGCCGCACCTGGATGGCGGTGTTCATGCTTGCAGCAGCGCCTGGGCCGGCCGCGGTGTGCGGGTCGGAAAGTGGCGGTTCAGCCGCGCCAGCCGGCGCTCGGCCTCGCTCTGGTTCAGGCTGATCGACACCTCGCCGTACAGGCTGGTGCGCAGGTGCCACATCTCGCGCAGCGAACGGGCGCGCTCGATGCGTTCCAGCAGCTGCTGGGCGCTGTTGGTTTCCAGGTCGAACAGGCTGTCGCGGAATTCGCGCTTGACCAGCGCCAGCCGGTTCACCGGCCGGGCCTGGGCGGGCAGCCAGGGGGCGGCCTGGTGCAGCAGGCGGTTGCTCCAGCGCTGCAGGCGGCCGCGCCAGCTCAGCGACGACGCGAACAGCTCGGGCGGAAACACCTCGACCCGGCTTTGGGTGAGCGTGCTGGCCACCCCGCCCGGGCGGCGGACCGCCCAACGGGGAAACCAGGAAGTCAGCGGTGCGTGCAGCGGGTTCATGACAGCAATGTCGGCATCAACAGGATCGGGCTGAAGCGATTGTTGAAGCCGCACCGCACCGGGCATGGCGTGAACAGCGGCAGGAAGCGCAGCCACTTTGCGCAGCGGGCGGTGCCGCCCGCACTGGCTGGTAGGCTCATCGCCTGGGGCGCCACCTGGCGCCCGCACTGACACCATGCCCTGCGGGGCCGGAGATCACCACGATGGGCCGCTGGATCCGCCGCTTGCTGACCCTCACCTTGCTGCTGCTGGTGGCCGCTGCGCTGGCTGCCTGGGTGTATGCCCAGCGCGCACTGCCCACCACCGATGGTGCGCTGGCCTTGCCCGGTGCGCGTGCGCCGCTGCAGATCCTGCGCGATGGCAACGGCATCCCGACCGTGCGTGCGGCCAGCCCGCGTGACGCCATGTTCGGTCTGGGCGTGGCCCATGCGCAAGACCGGCTGTGGCAGATGGAGACCCACCGCCGCATCAGCGCTGGCCGCTTGTCCGAGGCGTTTGGCGAGGCCGCGCTCGACACCGACCGCTTTCTGCGCATGCTGGGGGTGCGCCGGGTGGCGGCGGCGCAGTGGGCGAATGCCTCGCCCGCATCCCGCGAGGCCTTGCAGGCCTATGCCGACGGCGTGAATGCGGTGATCGCCACCTTGCGGGCGCGCCCGCCCGAGTTCCTGATCCTGGGCCTGCAGCCCGAGCCCTGGACCCCCGAGGACAGCCTGGCCTGGGCCATCATGATGGCCTGGGACCTGGGCGCAAACTGGAACACCGAGCTGATCCGCCTGCGCCTGGCACTGAAGCTGCCCAAGGACCGCATCGACCAACTGCTGCCGCCCTACCCGGGTGATGCAGTGCCGCAGACGCTGGACTTTGCGGCCTTCTACCGCAGCCTGAAGCTAGCCGGCCAGCAGGCCCTGGCCGAGCCGACGCTGCTGAAACTGCTGGCCATGGCGCCCGAGAGCGGGCTCGAAGGCACCGGCAGCAACGCCTGGGTGCTGGCCGGCAGCCGCAGCAGCACCGGCAAGCCCCTGCTGGCCAACGACCCGCACCTGAAGCTGTCGACACCGGCGCTGTGGTACTTCGCCCGTCTGGAAGCACCTGGCCTGGACGTGGCCGGCGCCACCATGCCCGGCCTGCCGGGCGTGGTGGTGGGCCAGAACCAGCACATTGCCTGGGGCTTCACCAACACCGGGCCGGATGTGCAGGACACCTACCTGGAGCGCATCAAGCCCGACGACCCCAGCCAGTACCAGACGCCCACCGGCTGGGCGCGCTTCGACACCCGGCAAGAGCTGATCCGCGTCAGGGGCCGGCCCGATGTGCTGCTGACGGTGCGCAGCACCCGCCACGGGCCGGTGCTGTCGGATGCGGCCCTGGCCGGCCTGGCCGACGAGCCGACCGGCAGCCTGGGGCCCAAGGCGCGGCCGGCTTATGTGATTGCCCTGCGCTGGACCGGCCTGGACACCGACCACGACATCCTCGCCAGCACCCTGGCGGTGCACACCGCTGCCTCGGTGGACGACTTCATCACCGCCACCCGCAGCTGGGCGGTGCCGATGCAGAACATGGCGGTGGCCGACGCTGCCGGCCACATCGCCCTGGTGTCGCCCGGCCGGGTGCCGCTGCGCCAGGCCGACAACGACCTGCAAGGCCTGGCGCCGGCGCCGGGCTGGGAGGCCCGCTACGACTGGGCCGGCTTCATCCCGGCCGAAGAAGTGCCGCTGATCCGCGACCCGGCGGCCGGCTACATCGCCAATGCCAACCAGCGTGTCACGCTGCCCGGCTATCCGCACTTCATCACCCACCACTGGGCGCTGCCATTCCGCCACCAGCGCATCACGCAGCTGATCGATGCCCAGCCCACCCACAGCCAGGCCGACCTGGGCCGCATGCACGCCGACGTCAAATCATTGGCGGTGCTGCAGTTGCTGCCGCGCTTGCAGAAGGCGCAGTCGGACCACCCGCTGGCTGCGGCGGCCCAGGCCAAGCTGGCCAGCTTCGACGGCAGCATGGCGGCCGACCAGGCCGCGCCGCTGATCTATTGGGCCTGGCACCGCCACCTGACCGAGCAGGTGCTGGCCGACGAACTGGGTGCGCCGCTGTACGACCGCCTGCTGGGCCAGCGCGGCTACTTCGATGCGCTGGAAGGCGTGCTGGCGGCCGCACCCGGCGGCGACGGCTGGTGGTGCGACGACAAGACCACCACGGCAGTGGAGACCTGCGACCAGCAGGCAGACCGTGCCTTCAGCGCGGCACTGGCCGAATTGCAGGCGGCGCAGGGGCCCGACGTGGCAGCCTGGCAATGGGGCCGGGCCCACATCGCCCGGTCCGAGCACCGGCCGTTCTCGAAGCGTGAAGCCGCTGGCGCCATGGTTCGAGTTGCGCACGCCGGTGGGCGGCGACAGCTACACGGTGAACGTGGCGCGGGTCAGCCTGAAGGCCGATGCCAGCACCGGCGAGTACTACCTCAGCGAGCATGGCCCCAGCCTGCGCGGCCTGTACGACCTGGGCGACCGCAGCCAACAGCCGGGTGGTGCACAGCACCGGCCAGAGCGGCATCGTCTGGTCGCCGCTGTACCGCAACCTGGTCGAGCCCTGGCGCCGGGTGGACGGTGTGCCGCTGTTTGTGCCGGCCAGCGCGCTGGTGCAGACGCTGTCGATCAGCCCGCCGCCCTGAGTGGGCGGCCGCGCCACGCCGGCGGACCGCCCGGTCAGGTCAGGCCATCAGACCGTGCCGTACACCCGCTTGCGCTGGGCGGTGTAGGCCCACCAGGGCGCCGGCGCCGCACCGCGCATGAAGTCGGTGGCGGCCATGAAGGTGTCGAGCACGCAGGGGTCTTGCCGCTTGCCGCTGTGGGCGCACAGCGCCTGGTACAGCACATAGGCATCGCGGCTGGCCAGCTCTTGCGGGTGGGCGATGCCCAGGGCGCGCAGATCAGCCGCCATGGCCGGGCCGATGTTGGGCAACTGCTCCAGTTGCTGGCACTCCAGCGCCGAGGCGGCCTTGGGGGACTTGACGCGCAACATGGCTGGTCGGCAAGGCTGCGGGCTACATCATCATGTGGTTGCGGATCAGGCCCACGGCGATGCCTTCGAGCTCAAACGCATCACCAGGCCCCACCACGATGGGCTGGAAGTCGGGGTTCTCGGGCAGCAGTTCCACGCCATGCCGGGTGCGGTGCAGGCGCTTGACGGTGACCTCGTCGCCCAGCCGCGCCACCACGATCTGGCCGTTGCGGGCGTCGGACGCCTTCTGCACCGCCAGCAGGTCGCCGTCGAGGATGCCGGCGTCGCGCATGCTCATGCCGCGCACCCGCAGCAGGTAATCAGGCGTGCGGGCAAACAAGGTGGCCTCAACGCCATAGCTGCGGTCGACATGCTCTTGCGCCAGGATGGGGCTGCCCGCCGCCACCCGGCCCACCAGCGGCAGGTTCAGCTGCATCAGCCCCGGCAAGGGCAGGGAAAACTGCTTGTTGCGCGAGGCGTTCAGCGCCCGCAGGGTGTCTGAGCGCAGGCGGATGCCGCGTGAGGTGCCGCCCACCAGCTCGATGACGCCCTTGCGGGCCAGGGCCTGCAGGTGCTCCTCGGCCGCGTTGGCCGACTTGAAGCCCAGCTCGGCAGCGATCTCGGCCCGGGTGGGGGGCGCGCCGGTGCGCTCGATCGCGCTTTGCACCAGGTCCAGAATCTGCTGCTGGCGGGCGGTGAGCTTGGGGCTGTCTTCGGTGTAGTCCATGCGGGTTGCCTTTGTGGGTTGCCTCTGTGGATGCCTGCGGTTTTATCCAGTCACTGTATTTTCATCCATGTCAGGGCTCCATGACAAGCAACATCGCGCATTCCGCTGGCACCGTGGTCATCCTGGGCACGGGCGGCACCATCGCCGGCGCGTCGGCCGTGGCTGGCGACAACGTGGGCTACACCGCCGCGCAGCGCAGCGTGGCCGATCTGCTGGCCGCCGTGCCGGCGCTGGCGGGCACGGCCACCGAGGCGCTGCAGATCGCCCAGCTCGACAGCAAGGACATGGACGCCGCCACCTGGCAGGCGCTGGCGCAGGCGGTGGCCTTGCAACTGGCGCGGCCGGCGGTCTGCGGCGTGGTGGTCACCCACGGCACCGACACGCTGGAAGAGACCGCCTGGCTGCTGCAGCAGGTGCTGGCACCCGCCAAGCCGGTGGTGCTGGTGGCGGCCATGCGCCCGGCCACGGCGCTGTCGGCCGACGGCCCGCAGAATCTGCTGGATGCCGTGGCAGTGGCCCGCACGCCCGGTGCACGCGGCGTGGTGGCGGTGCTGGCCGGCCGGGTGCATGGCGCTGGCGCGGTGCGCAAGGTGCACCCCTACCGGCTGGATGCCTTCAGCTCGGGCGACGCCGGCCCGCTGGGCGTGGTGGAAGAGGGCGCGCTGCGCCGCTTCGCCGACCTGGCCCAGCGGCACGCCGCTGGGGCTTGGCGTGCTGCCGGCCGATGCGGCGGCATGGCCCTGGGTGGAGATCGTCACCAGCCATGCCGCAGCGCGTGGCGACGCGGTGCGTGCGCTGGTCGGCGCCGGGGTGCAGGGCCTGGTGGTGGCCGGCACTGGCAATGGCTCGGTGCACCAGGCCTTGCAGCCGGCGCTGGACGCAGCTGCTGCGGCCGGCGTCCCGGTGTGGCTGTGCAGCCGCTGTGCCGAAGGGGTGCTGGTGGCCGCGCCCGGTGCCGCGCCCAGCCCGGCCGCTGGCATGTCCCCCTGGCAGGCGCGGCTGGCGCTGCAGCTGCAGTTGCTCAGCGCCCAGCGCGGCGCTTGAAGTAGCCCAGGCCCAGCAAGCCGCCCAGCAGCAGCGCCCAGGAGCCCGGCTCCGGCACGGCGGTGATCTGGTACATCGCCGAGATGCCGGCGATGCCGTCGGCGGGCACACCCTCGTTGGCCACCAGCAAGAAATGGCGGCCGCCGCTGCTGAAGGCCAGCAAGCCTTCGGCGCGCACCTCGCCCGCATCGCCGCCGTCGATCATCTGCAGAAAGCTGACCGCCGCCGGGTCGGTGACATCGAACAGCGCCACGGCGCTGCGGCTGCTGCGCTCCAGCCCGATGGCGGCGATCTGCCGCCCGGCCAGGCTGAACACCGCCACGCCTTCGGGCTCCACGCCCTTGTCATCGCTGCGGCTGTCGTCGTACAGGCCGGCGGCGATGGCGGCTTGCTCCAACAGGTTGCCGCTGTCATAGACCAGGGCACCGTTGGCGTCGCGGATGCTGAACGATCGGCCGCCCAGGGTGACGATCTCGCGCATCGCCGCTGGGCTGCCGTCACCGGTGGCGCCGTGCAGCAGCACGTTCAGCCGGCCCAGGGCCGCGTTGGGCTTGAGCTGGGCCTGGGTGGGCAGCGCATTGCCATCGAACACGCTGGGGTCCAGGCTGAAATCGCTGCTGCCAAAGCGTTTGATGTCGGCGTCGTCGACAAAGGCATCGCCCTCGTTGGCCATGACGAAATAGCTGCGCCCGCCAGCCTGCGTAGCTGGCCACGGTGTCGGGCATGTACAGCCCCTTGACCGGCACTTGCCGCAGGGCGATGCTGCCGTCGCTGTTGGACGGGTCCATGCCGTGGCCGGCCAGGTTGAAGTTCTGCATGCCCAGGCCGACGATCTGCGTGACCTGGGGCGTGGGGCTGGCCAGGTCGATCAGCGCCACTGCATTGTTTTCCTGCAGCGTGACCATGGCCCGGTTGCCGTCGGCTGACAGCGCGATGTATTCGGGCTCCAGCGCCACCGACGCGGCCACGCCCGCCTGGATGCGCACGCCGGCCGCACGCAAGGCGGCTTCTTGTCCGTCCCAGGCGGCAAACGACAGGGTCTGCACGCTGGATGCAGCAGGCGCTGCGGCGTTGTAGCCGATCAGGCTGACGCTGCCGGCGGGGTTGACGGTGTCGCTCTGGCGTTCGCCCTCATTGGCCACCAGCAGGCGGCTGCCATTGGCGGTCCAGGTCAGCATGTCGGGCACCGCGCCCACCGCCACACCGCCGAGGTGGCCGCCGGTGTGGCCGGCCAGGCCTGCCGTGCTGAAAAACTGCACCGACCCGGGGTTCTGCACCAGCGTGTTGCTGAACGACACGGCGGCCGTGCCTTGGGCAATGGCGATGCTGTTGATCGCGCCATAGGCGCTGGCGTCAAAGCTGGCGACCCGGTTGCCGGTCAGGTTCAGCACATCGATGTGTGTGCCGCCCACCACAAACACGTGGCCGGTGCTGGCGTCCCAGGCGGCGATCTCGGCGCCATAGCCCAGTGCCGGGTTGCCATGGTTGAAAGACCACAGCTTGGTCACGGCCGTGATGGGTGACGGGCCGGCCGCGTGCGCGGTGGCCAGGCCCAGGCTGGCAAGCGCCGCAGCAGCGGCGATCAGGGTGCGGGGAAGGTGGGGCATGGCAGCGTGCAAGTGGGAAAACCTGCACGCTAGGGTCGGCCTGTGACGGTGGCGTGACCAAGCGATGACAGCCGCCCGGGTGCGGGGTGGCTGCGGTCAGGTCACACCAGCGTCATATCAGCGCCACGACAGCGCCACACCTGCGCCACAACAGCGCCACACCAGCGTCACACCACGGTCAGCGTCACGTCGATGTTGCCGCGGGTGGCGTTGCTGTACGGGCAAACCTTGTGGGCGGCGGCCACCAGTTGCTCGGCGACGTCGCGCTCGAGGCCCGGCAGGGTGATGGCCATGGCCACCTGGATGTTGAAGCCGCCCGGGATGGGGCCGATGCCGACCTGGCTGGTGATGCTGACGTCGTCGGGCACCTTGAGCTTCATGCTGCCGGCCACGGCCTTCATCGCGCCGATGAAGCAGGCGCTGTAGCCCGCCGCGAACAGTTGCTCGGGGTTGGTGCCGGCACCGCCCGCGCCACCCAGTTCACGCGGGGTGTCCAGCTTGACCTGCAGTGCGCTGTCCGACGAGCTGGCGGTGCCAGTGCGGCCGCCGGTGGCGGTGGCGGTGGCGGTGTAGATGACTTTGTCGAGTGCCATGGGATGTCCTGTGGGTTGGGGTGGTGGGAAAAGAATGCGCGGCCCGTGTTGGATCAGGGCTGCAGCGGGTCGGTGGCGCCATGGGCTGGCGCCGCCGTGGGGGACACGGTGTCTTGCAACGGGTGTTTCTGTGCTGGCGGTGCTTGCGGCGCTTGGTGCTGCAGTTGTCGCCGCAGAGCGTGCAACTGGGTGGCCAGCGCACGGAGTTGCTGCAGGCTGCAGGCGGTGGCGCCGGCGATGGTCTGCGGCACGGCCACGGCTTGCGCGCGCAGTGCCCGGCCGCTGGGCGTCAGCCGCAGCAGCACACGCCGCTCGTCGGCCAGATCACGCAGGCGCTGCAGCAGGCCCAGCGCCTCCAGGCGCTTGAGCAGCGGTGTCAGCGTGCCGGAATCGAGCGCCAGCCGGTCGCCCAGCTGCGACACGGTGATGCCGTCGCCCTCCCACAGCACCAGCAGCACCAGGTACTGCGGATAGGTGAGGCCCAGCGGCGCCAGCAGCGGCTTGTAGGCCTTGGTCATGGCCAGCGACGCGGCATACAGCGCAAAACACAGCTGGTGGTCCAGTGCCAGCCAGTCGCTGCCGGGCGCGTTGTTGGCGGTATCAACAGGGTGGACGGTCGGCGGCTGCGGCATGGGCTGAACTATAGCGAACAATTTAATTGTGTGCAATTTAAAATCGTGGTGACAGGCGTTCGGCGTTGACCGCACGCCGCCCAGGGCGCCACACGCTGTGCTGACTTGTGTTGCCTTGTGCGCAGCTTTGCGCCGCGTCCCGCGCGCCAGCCCCTGAACCGCGTGGTGGCCAGCGCGCAGCCGGCCGTCACAATGCGGCCTCGGTGCCGAGCACCTGCCTTCCACCCCGATGCCGCGGCCCGCCCGGCGCGCTGCCGCCCCTTTTCCATGACCGAGACCGATGCCCGTGCTGTGCTGCTGATGCGCTCTTGCGAGCGTGCGGCGCTGATCGGTGCCGACGATGCGGCCTGGGCCGGCCGGGAAGCCCGGCGCCAGCTGGGCGAGGCCGCCGCAGCCGCGCCTTGGCTGGCCCAGCGCGCCCGCCTGGCACTGGGCCGATTGGCCGAGCGGCAACCTGCGCTGCGTGCGGCCCTGGGCCATGCCCAGGCACCCCGGCATGGCGGCCTGGTGTGTTTGCTGCTGGTTGCAGCGTTCGGTGCGGGCGTGCTGGCCGACGGGCTGGGCCACGCGCACCAGATCAACCTGTTGGCGCTGCCCTTGCTCGGCCTGGTGGTGTGGAACCTCGGCGTGCTGCTGCTGGCCCTGCTGCAGGGCCTGGCGCGGCTGGTGCGGCTTGCGCGACTTGTGCGTGGCGATGCAGCGGCAGACGGGCGCGGTGGCAGCCCTGCGGCGGTGCCCGCCGGCGTGGCGGTGCTGGGCCGGCTGGGCACCTGGCTGGGCCGGCGCTGGCAAGGCGCGCGCCCACCGTCCGGGGCGCCGGCGTCGGCGCAGGCCGCGCTGCGTGATTTCACGGCCGATTGGCTGGCCCACAGCCGGGCGCTGCAAACCGCCCGTGGTGTGGCGCTGCTGCATGCCGGCGCCGCCTTGCTGGGCCTGGGTGCAGGCCTGGCGCTGTATGGCCGCGGCATGGTGTTCGATTACCAGGCCGGCTGGGACAGCACCTTTCTGCAGCCCGACCAGGTGCATGGCGTGCTGCAGTTGCTGCTGGGTCCGGCCGCCTGGCTGGCCGGCCTGCCCCTGCCCGACGCCGCCAGCCTGGCCGGGTTGCGCTTGTCGGCGGGCGGCGGTGAAAACGCGGCCCCCTGGATCCACCGCTGGGCGCTGACGCTGCTGCTGGTGGTGGTGCTGCCGCGTGGGCTGCTGGCGGGCTGGGCCTGGCACCGCGCCCGCCAGTTGGCGGCCGACCTGCCCATGCCGGATGACGCCAGCCTGCAGCGGCTGCTGCAGGCCGAAGCCGCTGGTCTGCCCGGCGCCCGGCCGGTGGCCGTGCTGCCCTACAGCTACCGGCTCGACGCCGCGCACCAGGCGGCGGTGGCGCCGGCCTTGTCCGACTGGCTGGGCCCCGGCCTGCGCTGCGACCTGCAGCCCAGCCTGGCCCTGGGCGCCGAAGACCAGCTGCCGCAGTGGCTGCCGGCCACCCTGGCGCGCCTGCCGGCTGCACCGCCGGCAGCCACTGCGGCAGGTGCACCGGCTGCAACGCCCTTGCTGGTGCTGCTGTTTGCCCTGACCGCCACGCCCGAGCGTGAAAGCCACGGCGCGGTGGTGCAGGCCGTGGTGCGTGCACTGGGCGCGCTGCCTGCGCCGCGGCCGCAGTTGCGTGTGGCGGTGGACACCTCGGGCTACCGCCAGCGCATGGCCGGGCCCGACGGCACCGAGCGCCTGGCCCAGCGCCGCGCCGCCTGGGAGGGCCTGCTGCTGGGCCTGGGCGTGGTGCCCGGCTTCATCGACCTGGCATCGGCCGAGCCCGCTGCATGACGGCCTAGCGCCGTGGGACCCACGCAGCCTGCATGAGCGCCGCACCCGCCACGCTGTCGATCAGCCTGGTCTCGCACACCAATGTGGGCAAGACCACGCTGGCCCGCACCCTGTTGGGCCGCGATGTCGGCCTGGTGCGCGACGAAGCCCATGTGACCGAGCTGGCCGAGCCGCACCTGCTGGTCGAATCCGCCGAAGGCGACCGCCTGCTGCTGTGGGACACCCCCGGCTTCGGTGACAGCCTGCGCCTGGCGCGCCGCCTGGCCCAGGCCGGCAACCCGCTGGGCTGGGTGCTGACCGAGGTCTGGGACCGCTGGCGCGACCGGCCCTTCTGGGCCAGCCAGCGGGCCATCCGCCATGTGCTGGACGAGACCGATGTGGCGCTCTACCTGATCAGCGCGGCCGAGGCACCTGATGACGCCGGCTACCTGGGGCCGGAACTGCAGGTGCTGGGCCTGCTGGACAAGCCAGTGGTGGTGCTGCTCAACCAGCTGGGCCCGCCCGGCAGTGCTGTTGCCGAGGCGCAGCAACTGCAGCGCTGGCAGGCGCACCTGGCCCAGCTGAGCGCGCAGCCTGGCAGCGCCCGGGTGCAGGCGGTGCTGCCGCTGGACGCCTTTGCCCGCTGCTGGGTGCAAGAAGGTGTGCTGCTGCAGGCCGTGGCTGCTGCCTTGCCAGGCCCGCCCGATGGCCGCCAGCCGGCGATGCTGCGCCTGGCCGATGCCTGGCGCAGCCGCCAGCATGGCACCTGGCATGCCGCCATGGGCCTGCTGGCGCAGCGGCTGGCGCGGGCCGCGCAAGACCGTGAAGCCGTGGCCGAGGCCGGCTGGCAGGCGCCCGTCAGGCGCCTGGCGGCAGGCCTGGGCGCGGTGCTGGGCTTGGCCGACACGGGCGCCAGCCCGCAGGCCCGGGCCATGGCCGCGCTGGCCGCGCGCCTGGACGCCGACATCCGCAGCAGCACCGACGCGCTGATCCGCCTGCATGGCCTGGACGGCGCGGCCACAGGCGCGGTGCTGGACGGCCTGGCACGCCACTTTGCCCGCCGTGCGCCGGTCAGCGAAGGCAAGGCCGCACTGTGGGGCGGCGCGGCGGCCGGTGCGCTGGCCGGCCTGAAGGCGGACATCGCCACCGGCGGCCTGACGCTGGGCGGTGGCCTGCTGGCAGGGGGTGTGCTGGGCGCCCTGGGTGCCGCCGGCGCCGCACGCGGTGTCAACCGATTGCGCGGCATCACGCAGCCCCTGCTGGCCTGGGACGACACGGTGCTGCACCAGCTCTTGCGCGCCGCCCTGCTGGGCTACCTGGCGGTGGCCCACCATGGCCGCGGCCGCGGCGACTGGCAGGACAGCCTGCCGCCTGCCGCCTGGGGCGACGCGGTGGACGCGGCGCTGGCGGCCCGCAGTGACGCGCTGCAGGCGCTGTGGCGCAGCCGTGCGGCATGGTTGCAGGGCAGTGGTGCAGCGGTCGTGCCTGCTGACTGGCTGGCATCGCTGACCGGCCTGATGGCCGAGGCCAGCGCCGCAGCCCTGCACACGCTTTATCCGGACGCGGCCCGCAGCGCTGGCTTGTAAGTGCCTGCCGCCTGGGCAGGCGTGCGGCCAGTGGGTGGACCATGCGCGCCATCCACGCGCGCGCCTCCAGCCCCTGCCGCCAGTCAGGACTGCGGCAGCAGCGCGATCTCGCGCTCGATGGCGTCGCGCTGGGCCGTCAGCAAGGCCAGCACCGTGGGGAAGGCGTGCCCCTGCAAGTTGGCCATCTGCTGGTTGTAGTCATCCCGCAGCGCTTCTTCACCGTCGCGCACTGCCGGTAACGCATCGCGGTCCAGGTTCGGACAGCCAGTCGCGCAACACCACCACGGCCTTGTTCACCGTGCCTTGCAGCGATGAATCGTCGTCGCCGGCGTCCTGCATGCGCCGCAGTTCGGCTGCCTGCTCTTGCGCATGCCGCTGGTGCAGGGCGGTGAGCCGGTGCATCACCGCCTGGATGTCGGGCTGCGCCCGCGCCAGCATTTCGCTGTAGCCCTTCAGAACGTCGTTGGTCGCGGTGTGCACTTGGTGCAGTGCTTTGGTGGCCTCGTTTTGCATGGTGATCTCCTGGTGGGTGTCGCGCCGCTGCAGCCGCTGATGGGTGGGCTGATGCATGTGCTGATGCAGGTGCTGATGCAGGCGCTGATGACTGACACACCGATGCTAGAGATGCGGCCACGCGCCGCGTTTCAGACAAGGACCTGCGCGTTTGTAGGCCCAGAACCACGGTCGCCGCAGGCGGCTTCCGTCAGCGCGCCCGTGCTGGCCGCAGGCTCAGGCCGACTCGCCGGTGATCGCCTCGATCTCGGCCTGCAGCGCCAGCCAGCGCTCTTCCAGCTGCGCCAGTTCAGCGCTCAGGTGGTTCAGGCGGCGGCCGGTTTCGGCGATGTCGGGCCCGCTGCGCTGGCCCGCCGCCAGCTGCGCTTCCAGCGCCACCCGCTCGGCCGCCAGCTTTTCCATGCGGGTGTCGATCTGCTGCACTTCGGCGCGCAGCGGCCGGGTGCGGTTGGCGATCAGGTTGCGCTGCTGGCCGCTTTGCTTGCGGTCTTGCGGGTTGTCGCGCTTGAAAGCGCCGGGGCTCTTGGCATCGGGCGCACTGGCACGCGCCACCGCCTTGGGGCTGGGCGCTGCCGCTGCTGGCGCTGCGGCCGACACAACCGGCGCCGCCCCGGGCACCGGTGGCGGCGGCAGGCCGCGGGCGTTGGCACGCGAGACCTCCAGCAACCACTTCTGGTAATCGTCCAGGTCGCCATCAAAGGGCAGCACGCCGCCCGAGGTGACCAGCCAGAACTCGTCGCAGACCTCGCGCAGCAGGGCGCGGTCGTGGCTGACCAGCATCACCGAGCCTTCGAATTCATTCAGCGCGATCGACAGCGCCTCGCGGGTGTTCAGGTCCAGGTGGTTGGTGGGCTCGTCCAGCAGCAGCAGGTTGGGCTTGCCCCAGACGATGGTGGCCATCACCAGGCGCGCGCGTTCGCCGCCCGACAGCGTGCCCACCTTCTGGTGCACCATGTCGCCGACAAAGCGGAACTGGCCGAGGAAGTTGCGCAGGTCCTGTTCACGCCCCTCGTTGCCGCTGGCGCCGCTTTCGCGTGCCAGCCGCACCATGCGCTGCATCGGCGTGTCGTCCTCGCTCAGCAGGTCCAGCTCCTGCTGCGCAAAGTAGCCCACCGCCAGGCCCTTGCCCTCGGCAAACTCACCGCCCAGCGGTTGCAGGGCATGGGCGATGGTCTTGACCAGGGTGCGACTTGCCCTGGCCGTTGGCGCCCAGGATGCCGATGCGCTGGCCCGCCATCACGCTGCGGGTGATGTGGCGCACGATGGTGACCGGCGGCTGGCCGGCGTCCAGCGCCGGGTAGCCGCAGCTGCAGCTCGCGCATCGTCAGCATCGGGTTCGGCAGGTTCTGCGGCTGGCGGAATTCGAACTCGAACTCGGCATCCATCAGCACCGGGCCCAGCTTGACCATGCGGTCCAGCGCCTTCACCCGGCTCTGCGCCTGCTTGGCCTTGCTGGCCTTGGCCTTGAAGCGGTCGATGAACTTCTGCAGGTGGGCGATCTTTTCCTGCTGCTTGCCGAAGGCCGCCTGGGCCTGCTCCATGCGCTCGGCGCGCATCGTCTCGAAGGTGGTGTAGTTGCCGCCATAACGTGTCAGCTGGGCGTTGTCCAGGTGCACCGTGACGGTGGTGATGGCGTCGAGAAATTCGCGGTCGTGGCTGATCACGATCATCAGGCCGGTGTAGCGCTTGAGCCAGCCTTCCAGCCACACCAGGGCGTCCAGGTCCAGGTGGTTGGTGGGCTCGTCCAGCAGCAGCAGGTCGGCCGGGCACATCAGCGCACGCGCCAGTTGCAGGCGCATGCGCCAGCCGCCCGAGAAGCTGTTGACCGGGGCGTCGAGCTGGTCGATGCGAAAGCCCAGGCCCAGCAGCAGCGCCTGGGCGCGTGCCGGCGCATCGAAGGTGCCGGCCTGTTCCAGCAGCATGTAGGCGTCGGCGATGGCATGGCCGTCTTCGGCTGTCTTCGGCTGCTGCCAGCGCGGCGCGGGCCTCCATCAGCGGCAGGTCGCCTTCCAGCACGAAGTCGGTCGCGCCCTGGTCGGTCTCGGGCATGTTCTGCGCCACCTCGCCCATGCGCCAGCTGGCCGGCATCTCCAGGTCACCGGCGTCGGTCTGCAGGCGGTTGGCGATCAGCGAGAACAGGCTGGACTTGCCGGCGCCATTGCGCCCGACCAGGCCCACCTTCTCGCCGGGGTTCAGGGTCACGCTGGCGTCTTTCAACACCACCTTGACGCCGCGGCGCAGCGTCAGGTTCTTCAACTGGATCATGGGAGGGGCGGGTCTGGCAAAGGGGAGAGGGGCAGGGCGGCGCGGTGGACCAGCAGCACCTGGTCGTCGCCGGCGCTGGTGGGCAGCCACACCACGTCCAGCGTGGGAAAGGCGGCTTCGAAATACGGCCGCTCATGGCCGATTTCCAGCACCAGCACGCCATCGGGCGACAGCTGCTGCGCGGCCTGCTGCAGCAGGCTGCGGATGAAGTCCATGCCGTCGGCGCCGCCGGCCAGGGCCAGCGCCGGCTCGGCCTGGAACTCGGCCGGCAGGGCGTCCATCGACGCCTGGTTGACGTAGGGCGGGTTGCACAGGATCAGGTCGTAACAGCGGCCGGCCACCGCCGCCAGGCCGTCGCCCTGGTGCAGGGCGATGCGCGCGGCCAGGCCGTGGCGGTCGATGTTGATGCGCGCCACCGCCAGCGCATCGGCACTCAGGTCGGCGGCGTCCACGTCCACCTCGGGCCAGGCCATGGCGGCCAGCACGGCCAGGCTGCCATTGCCGGTGCACAGGTCCAGCACGCGCCGGGTGTTGTCGCTGAGCCAGGCGTCGATGCTGCCGTCGGCCAGCGGCTCGGCAATCAGCGAGCGCGGGATGATGCAGCGTGCATCCACGGTGAAGGGCACGCCCTGCAGCCAGGCCTCGCCCGTCAGGTAGGCAGCCGGCTGGCGGCTGTGGATGCGCTGGTCGATCAGGGCCGTGACCGCCGCCTGTGCTGCAGCATCCACCGGCAGGTCGGCGACAGCGTCCAGCGCGTCCAGCGCATGGCCCAGGCGCCACAGCACCAGCCAGGCCGCCTCGTCGAAGGCATGGGCCGTGCCCTGCCCAAGTGAAACGCCCGCCTCGGTGAGGCGGGCGCTGCTGGCCTCGATCAGCGTGATGACGTTCACAGCAACAGGGTTTCCAGCGTGCGGCGGTAGATGTTTTTCAGCGGCGTGATGTCGGCCACGCGCACACATTCATCGACCTTGTGGATGGTGGCGTTGACCGGGCCGAATTCGACCACCTGCGCGCACACCGGGGCGATGTAGCGGCCGTCGCTGGTGCCGCCGGTGGTGCTGAGCACCGGGCGGATGCCGCAGGTGACTTCGATGGCCTGGCCCAGCGCGGCGCTCAGGCTGCCGGGCTGGGTGAGAAAGGGCGATCCGCCCAGGGTCCAGGCCAGCGTGTAAGTCAGGCCGTGCTGCTGCAGCAGCGCCTCGACCCGGGCCTTCAGGCTGTCGGGCGTGCTTTCGGTGGAAAAGCGGAAATTGAAGTCCACCACCACCGTGCCGGGGATGACATTGAGCGCGCCGGTGCCGGCGTGGATGTTGCTGACCTGCCAGGTGGTGGGCGGAAAGTGCGCATTGCCGGCGTCCCAGGTGGTGTCGGCCAGTTCGGCCAGCGCCGGTGCCAGCTGGTGGATGGGGTTGCGGGCCAGCTGCGGGTAGGCCACATGGCCTTGCACGCCCTGCACCGTGAGCCGGGCCGACAGCGACCCGCGGCGGCCGTTCTTCACCATGTCGCCCAGCCGGTCGACCGAGGTCGGCTCGCCGACGATGCAGCAGTCCAGCTGCTCGCCGCGGGCTTGCAGTGCCTGCACCACCCGCACCGTGCCGTCGGTCGACGGGCCTTCTTCGTCGCTGGTCAACAGCAGGGCCAGGCTGCCGGCGTGCTGCGGATGGGCGCTGACAAATTCTTCAGCGGCCACTGTCATCGCCGCGATCGATGTCTTCATGTCGGCCGCGCCGCGGCCATACAGCATGCCGTCGCGGTGGCTGGGCACAAACGGGTCGCTGGCCCAGGCCGCCAGCGGGCCGGGCGGCACCACATCGGTGTGGCCGGCCAGCACCACGGTGGGCCCGGGCCGGGTGCCGCGGTGCACCGCCCACAAGTTGGTGACGCGGAAGTTGTCGGGCCCGCACAGCAGGGTTTCACAGGCAAAGCCCAGCGGCGCCAGCCGCGCCGTCACCAGGGCCTGGCAGCCGGCGTCGTCGGGCGTGACCGAGGGGCGGGCGATCAACTGCTCCAGCAGGCGCAGTGTGGCGAGGTCGTCGTCGGGCGTCATGGCGCGGGCGCTGAGGGGTTCAGGGATTCAGGGATTCAGGGTGGGAAAGGCGCCGGCGCGCCGCGGCACAAAGCCGTCGGGCACCACGTCGACGATGAAGTCGGTGTACTCGGGCACATCGTCATCGCCCTGGGGCTTGCGCGCCGCTGTGCGTGGCGCCGATCCGGGCTCGTTTTGCAGCCGCCAGATCAGGTTGGTGACGGAATCGGAGTTCGCCAGCCCTTCTTCGCGGCTGATGCTGCCGTCGCCGATCATGCGGGCCAGCGCTTCCTCGAAGCTGCAGGAGCCTTCGGCCATGGATTTTTCCATCGCCTCCTTGACGCCGAGGAAAGTCGCCCTTCTCGATCAGCTCGGCCACCAGGTTGGTGTTGAGCAGCACCTCGACCGCCGGCAAGCGGCCGCCGGCCTCGGCGCGCAGCAGGCGCTGCGAGATGATGGCGCGCAGCCCTGCCGCCAGGTCGCCCAGCAGCACCGGGCGCGCCTCGGGCGTGTAGAACGACAGGATGCGGCCCAGCGCGTGGTGGCTGTTGTTGGCATGCAGCGTGGCCAGCACCAGGTGGCCCGACAAGGCGTAGCTCAGCGCTGCGCTCATGGTCTCGCGGTCGCGGATTTCACCGATCAGGATGCAGTCCGGGCTTTGGCGCAGCGCGTTTTTCAGCGCGATCTGCAGGCTTTCGGTGTCACGCCCGATCTCACGCTGGTTGACCACGCATTTCTTGCTTTGAAACAGGAACTCGATCGGCTCTTCGATGGTGAGGATGTGCCCGGGCAAGCTGCGGTTGCGCAGCTCCAGCATCGCCGCCAGCGTGGTCGCTCTTGCCCGAGCCGGTGGCGCCCACCATCAGGATCAGGCCGCGCTTTTCCAGCACCATCTGGCCCAGCAAACTGGGCACGTTCAGGCTTTCCAGCGCCGGGATGGTGTGCGGAATGTGGCGCACCACGCCGGCGATGGACCCGCGCTGCTTGAAGGCCGAGATGCGGAAGCTGCCCACCCGGTCGATGCCCACCGCCAGGTTCAGCTCGCCGGTGTCGTCGAGCTCTTCCATCTGCTGCGGGCTCAGCACCTCGGCCAGCAACTGGCGTGGCTGCTGGGGTGTCAGCACCTGGTCGCTCAGCTGCAGCATCTGGCCGTGGATCTTGATCAGCACCGGCATGTTGGCCGACAGAAACACATCGGACGCCTGGCGCTCGGCCATCAGGCGCATCACCCGGTCCATCCTGCCGCTCATGGCATCTCCCTGCCAGCCAGACCAAGCAATCCCCGCAGCGCGCATGCGCCAGCAAGCAGGCGCCGCGGACCCGGCTTTGCCGGTCCGCTGGCGCCGCCCCCCTGGGGGGGAGCGCCGCAGGCGCTACGGGGGGGGGCCATGGTCACGGGCGCAGAAGGTCGTTGATGCTGGTCTTGCTGCGCGTCTGCGCGTCGACCCGCTTGACGATGATCGCCGCATACATGCTGTAGGCCTGGCCGTTGGCGGCGGTCTTGGGCAGGTTGCCCGAAACCACCACGCTGCCGCTGGGCACGCGGCCGTAGCTGATGTCACCGGTTTCGCGGTTGAAGATCGGCGTGCTCTGGCCCAGGTACACGCCCATGCCCAGCACCGAGTTCTCTTCGACGATCACGCCTTCCACCACTTCAGAGCGGGCGCCGATGAAGCAGTTGTCCTCGATGATGGTGGGGTTGGCCTGCAGGGGTTCGAGCACGCCGCCGATGCCGACGCCGCCCGACAGGTGCACGTTCTTGCCGATCTGGGCGCAGCTGCCCACGGTGGCCCAGGTGTCGACCATGGTGCCTTCGTCGACATAGGCACCGATGTTGACGTAGCTGGGCATCAGCACCACGCCCTTGCCCAGAAAGCTGCCGCGCCGGGCCACGGCCGGCGGCACCACCCGCACGCCCGACGCCCGGATGGCGGCTTCGTCGATGTGCGAGAACTTGGTCGGCACCTTGTCGAAGAAGGTCAGCGCGCCGGCCTGCACCGGCTGGTTGTCGTGCAGGCGGAAGCTCAGCAGCACCGCCTTCTTCAGCCATTGGTGCACCGTCCAGTCGCCCACGCCATTGCGGCTGGCCACGCGCAGGCGGCCGGCATTGAGCTCGCCGATGGCGTGGTCCACCGCCTCGCGGATCTGCGGGTCGGCGGTGGTGGGGCCCAGGGCGGCACGGCCTTCCCAGGCCAGGTCAATCATGTTCTGCAGGTCGGTGGTGGTCATGGTGGGTCGGCCCCGGGGGCTCAGGCGTTGGTGGACGTGTGGAGGGCGCTGCGGGTGAAGGCAGCAATGCGGTGGGCGGCTTCCAGGCATTCGTCGGTGCCCGCCACCAGGGCCATGCGGATGCGGCCGCTGCCCGGGTTGTGCCCGTTTGCTGTGCGCGCCAGCAGGCTGCCCGGCAGAACGGCCACATTGTATTGAGCCAGCAACTGCTGGGCGAAGGCGATGTCGTCGCCCGGCCTCCCGTCGGCTGGCGGGATGCCGGCCCACAGATAGAAGCCGGCGTCGGGCAGGGCCACGTCCAGCACGTCGGCCAGCACCGGCGTCACCTGGGCGAACTTGGTGCGGTAGAGCGCCCGGTTGGCCACCACATGGGCTTCGTCGTTCCAGGCCGCCACGCTGGCTGCCTGCACCACCGGGCCCAGCGCGCTGCCGTGGTAGGTGCGGTAGAGCAAGAACGCCTTCAGCATGGCGGCGTCACCCGCCACAAAGCCCGAGCGCAGCCCCGGCACATTGCTGCGCTTGCTCAGCGAGGTGAAGGCGATCAGGTTGCGGAAATCACTGCGGCCCAGCTTGGCAGCGGCTTCCAGCCCGCCCAGCGGCGGCTCGTCGCGGAAATAGATTTCGGAATAGCACTCGTCGCTGGCGATCACGAAGCCATGGGCGTCGCTCAGCGCAAACAGCTGCTCCCATTCCGACAGCGGCATCACCGCGCCGGTGGGGTTGCCCGGCGAGCAGACATACAGCAGTTGGGTGCGGGCCCAGGTGGCGGCGGAGATGCTGCCCCAGTCGGCGGCAAAGTTGCGCGCCGGGTCGCTGTTGGCATAGGCCACCTCGGCGCCGGCCAGCAGGGCGGCGCCTTCATAGATTTGGTAGAACGGATTGGGGCAGACCACGGTGGCACCGGCCCGGCTGGGGTCGATCACCGTCTGCGCAATGGCAAACAGTGCCTCGCGGCTGCCACCCACTGGCAGCACCTGGCTGGCGGGGTCCAGCGCCAGGCCGTAGCGCCGCTGCAGCCAGTCGCAGAAGGCGCTGCGCAGGCGGGGCTCACCGGCGGTGGGTGGGTAGACCGACAAGCCCTTGAGCCCGGCGACCATGGCTTCTTCCACCAGGGCGGGCGTGGCATGGCGGGGTTCGCCGATGCCCAGGCTGATCGGCGCATAGGCCGGATTCGGGGTGATGCCGGCGGTGAGCGCGCGCAAGCGCTCGAAGGGATAAGGGTGCAGCTTGCCCAGCAGGGGATTCATGGGGCGATTATCGGTGCCGGCCGGCCGCCGGTGGCCAGCACCGACAATGCCGGCCCACCATGCTGCCCAACCCGCCCCGCGTGCTGTCGCTCATCCCGCCGATGACGCAGCTGAACACGCCGTACCCGTCCACTGCCTACCTGACCGGCTTTCTGCGCGGCCGCGGCGTGCCTGCGGTGCAGGACGATCTGGCGCTGGCGCTGGCCCTGCGCCTGCTGTCGCCCGAAGGCCTGGCCGACCTGAAGCGCCTGATCGACGGCGTGCCGCAGGGCGAGCGCACGGTGCGGGTGCATGCCTTTGCCGAGGCCTATGCGCGCTATGCCGCCACCATTGCGCCCACCATCCGCTTTCTGCAGGGTTTGGACAGCACGCTGGCGCACCGCATCGTCGGCCGCAATTTTTTGCCCGAAGGGCCACGCTTTGCCGCGCTGGACGCCTACGACGACGACGGCAGCGGCCCGCTGGCCTGGGCCTTTGGTGCGCTGGGCGTGCAAGACCACGCCCGCCACCTGGCCACGCTGTACCTCAATGACCTGGCCGACGTGGTGCGCGAGGCGGCCGACCCCCGCTTTGAATTTGTGCGCTACGGCGAGAGCCTGGCGCAGAGCCAGGCCAGCTTCGACCCCCTGGCCGCTGCGCTGGCCGCGCCGCCCACCCTGGTCGACGGCTATCTGCAGCAGCTGACCCAGGCCACGCTGGCACGCCACCAGCCCACGGTGGTGCTGATCTCGGTGCCGTTTCCGGGGGCGGTGTATGCCGCCTTCCGCATGGCCCAGACCATCAAGGCGCAGCACCCCGGCGTCACCACCGTGCTGGGCGGCGGCTATGTCAACACCGAACTGCGGGACCTGAGCGACCCCCGGGTCTTCGACCACTTCGACTTCATCACCCTGGACGCCGGCGAGCGCCCGCTGCTGGCGCTGCTCGACCACCTGCAGGGCAAGCGGTCGGCCCAGCGCCTGGTGCGCTGCTTCCACCGGGTTGCGGGTGTGGTGCGCTACACCAACCTGGCCGAGCCCGACCTGCCCTTCGACGATGTGGGCACGCCCACCTGGGACGGCCTGCCGCTGCAGCAATACCTGAGCTTGCTCGACATGCTCAACCCCATGCACCGGCTGTGGAGCGACGGCCGCTGGAACAAGCTGACCGTGGCGCATGGCTGCTACTGGAAAAAATGCAGCTTCTGCGATGTCAGCCTGGACTACATCGCCCGCTACGACGCCGCCACCGCCGAAACCCTGTGCGACCGCATCGCCGCCATCGTGGCCGAGACCGGGCAGACCGGTTTCCACTTCGTCGACGAGGCGGCGCCGCCCAAGAGCCTGAAGGCGCTGGCGGCCGAGTTGCAGCGCCGGCGCTTGAGCATCAGCTGGTGGGGCAACATCCGCTTCGAAAAAAGCTTCACGCCCGAGCTGTGCCAGCAGCTGGCCGACAGCGGCTGCATCGCCATCAGTGGCGGCCTGGAAGTGGCCAGCGACCGGCTGCTGGCGCTGATGAAGAAAGGCGTGTCGGTCGACCAGGTGGCGCGTGTCACCAAGGGCTTTGCCGACGCCGGCATCCTGGTGCATGCCTACCTGATGTACGGCTTTCCGACCCAGACCGTGCAGGACACGGTGGACGCGCTGGAACTGGTGCGCCAGCTGTTTGCCGAGGGCTGCATCCAAAGTGCGTTCTGGCACCGCTTTTCGGTCACCGTGCACTCGCCGGTGGGCCAGGCGCCGCAGGACTATGGCGTGCAGCTGCTGCCGCTGCCGGCGGCGGCAGCCGGCGCCCACTTTGCCCGCAACGACATCGGCTTCACCGACCCCACGGGCTGCGACCATGCGGCGCTGGGCCCGGGCCTGAAAAAGGCGCTGTACAACTACATGCACGGCATCGGGCTGGACGAGGATGTGCGGCGCTGGTTCGACTTCCATGTGCCCAAGGCCAAGGTGGCCAAGCAGCGCATCGCCCGGGCGCTGCAGGGCTGAAGGGCTGAACCGCTGAACGGCTGACGGGCTGAAGGACTGAAGGACTTTTGGTCCGTTGTCCCTGAACCGGACGGCGGCGGCTGCCCGCCGCCAGCAGGCAGCTACAGCCAGCCGATGCAGTTGGCGGCGCCGCAGCGGCAGGCCAGTGTGCCTTCGTGGTGGGTTTCGCCGTAGTTCACCGTGATCTCCTGGCCCGCGGCGATCGGCTGCAGCGCATAGAACTCCACCCGCCCGTCGCGGATCTGCAGCCGGGCATTTGGCGCGCAGCCGTGGTTGGTGAAGCGCATCGGGTCGCTGCTCTGGCTGGCGTCGATCGCCTTTTTCTCGGAGATCTCCACGATCATGATGCGGGCCTTGCCGGCGGCCCGGCGCCGGGCCTCGCTGACCGAGATGCTTTCGCCCCGGATCTCGCCGATCTTGCGGTGCGCCGGGATGGCTTCGGCCGCAAACGCACCAAAGCCGTCGATGCCGCTCTTGCGCGCCACCACATCAAACTTTTGGTAGGCCGGGCGGCCGGTGGGCGTGGCGGCCTCTGGTTCGGGCTTGGGTGTGCGGCGCAGTTGCGGGCATGGTGGGAGTCAGCGGCCCTGGCCGACGCCGATGCGCTGCCCAGCCGCCTGGCAGCAGTCCGGGCCGCACAGGCCGTGGTCTGCACCCGGGCCGGCGGTCGGCAGCGTGGCCACCCTGGCCACCTTGGCCAACCTGACGGTTGCGCGCGGTGTGCTCAAGCCAGCAGCCCGCGCTCCATCGGCAGGCTGGGCAGGTCCACCGCCGGCTGCGGCTGTCCAGCCGGCCTGGCGGTGCTCGGCCACCACATTGGTGTAGATGCCGCCGCGCACATACCACTTGGCGGTGATGCGGATGTAGCGCGGGTTGGTGGCGGCAACGATGTCGTCGAGGATGGTGTTGGTCACCTTCTCGTGGAAGGCACCTTCGTTGCGGTAGCTCCAGAAGTACATCTTCAGGCTCTTCAGTTCCACGCAGAGCTGGTCGGCCACCATGTCGATGGTGAAGTGGGCGAAGTCGGGCTGGCCGGTCAGCGGGCAGTGGCAGGTGAACTCGGGCACCTGGAACTGGATCAGGTAGTCGCGCTGCGGATGCGGGTTGTCGAAAACATGCAGGTCCTTGCTGGGCGCGCTCGGCGGGTTGGGCGGCATCGGCCGCTGCTTCGGCGCCTTGCTGGCCGTGCTGGTCTCGGGTGCGGTGGCGGGCGTCTTGCCGGCTTTCTTGGCCATGGTGGGTGCGGGGTGTCCGAAAGGGGCGCGATGGTATCATCCGGGGTGCTTTGCGGCCTGTTGGGCGCGCAATAAACCCATACAAATCAAAGACTTGCAACGCACCTCGGCTGGCCTGCGGGGGCGGCTGCAGGCACCAGGGAACCCCCAGCAGCGCATGCGCCTGAACCAGATCAAGCTCTCGGGCTTCAAGTCTTTTGCCGAACCCACCACCTTCCAGCTGCCCGGCCAGCGGGTGGGCGTGGTCGGCCCCAACGGCTGCGGCAAGTCCAACATCATGGACGCGGTGCGCTGGGTGCTGGGTGAGAGCAAGGCCAGCGAGCTGCGTGGCGAGAGCATGCAGGACGTCATCTTCAACGGCAGCGGCCAGCGCAAGCCGGCCAGCCGCGCCAGCGTGGAACTGGTGTTCAGCAATGAAGACGCCCGTGCCGGCGGCGCCTGGAGCCGCTTTGCCGAGATCGCCGTCAAGCGTGTGCTGACCCGCGACGGCACCAGCAGCTACTTCATCAACAACCAGCCGGTGCGCCGGCGCGATGTGCAGGATGTGTTCCTGGGCACCGGCCTGGGGCCACGGGCCTACGCCATCATCGGCCAGGGCACCATCAGCCGCATCATCGAGAGCCGGCCTGAAGAGTTGCGGCTGTTCCTGGAAGAAGCCGCCGGTGTCAGCAAATACAAGGAGCGCCGGCGCGAGACCGAGCTGCGCCTGCGCGACACGCGCGAGAACCTGACCCGGGTCGACGACATCCTGCGCGAGCTCAACAGCAACCTCGACAAGCTGGAAAAGCAGGCCGAGGTGGCCAGCCGTTACCACGCGCTGCAGCAAGCCGGCACCACCAAGCTGCACCAGCTGTGGTTCTTGAAGGCGCGCGACGCCGCCACCGAAGAAGCCCGCGTGGCCCAGGCCGTCCACACCGCCACCAATGCGCTGGAAGGCCGCCTGGCCGAGCTGCGCCAGGTCGAAGCCCAGCTCGAGGTCGTGCGCCAGGACCACTACGCCGCCAGCGACAAGTTGCACAGCGCCCAGGGCGACCTGGCCCAGGCGGCGCTGGAGGTCAGCCGGCTCGAAGAGCGCATCCGCTATGTGGTCGACAGCCGCCAGCGGGTGCAGCAGCGCCTGGTCGACCTGCAGGCCCAGACCGGCCAGTGGCAGCAGCGCCGCGACGACGCCAGCGCCGAGTTGCTCACCATTGCCGACCAGATGGCGACGGCAGACGAGCAGGCCGAGATCCTGGCCGCCCAGGCCGAAGAGCAGGCGATGCGGCTGCCCGATGTGGAAGACGCGCTGCGCGCCGCCCAGGGCCGCGCCAATGCGCAGCGCAACCAGGTGACCGGGGTGCAGCAGCAGATCCAGGTGCTGGCCGCTGAAAGCCGCAGCATCGACGAGCAGAGCAAGGGCCTGCGCAGCCGGCGCGAGCGCCTGCACGCCGAGCGCCGCACGCTTGCCGCACCCGACCTGCAGCGCCTGGACGCCTTGCGCGCCGACAGTGCGGCCGCCGACGAAACCCAGGCGGTGGCCGAGGCCCGCCTGCAAGACCTGCAGGCCCAGGTGCCGGCATTGGAAGACCAGCGCCGTGCCGCCCAGCACGCCAGCAACGCCGAGGGTGGCAAGCACGGCGACATCAGCGCCCGGCTGCAGGCCTTGCGCGCGCTGCAGGAGAAAGTGCAGACCGAGGGCAAGCTGCAGCCCTGGCTGGCGCGGCATGGGCTGAACGGCCTGCCTGGCCTGTGGACCCGCCTGCACGTGGCGACCGGCTGGGAGCCGGCGCTGGAAGCCGCACTGCGCGAGCGCCTGCACGCGCTGGCGGTGGGCCGCATCGACACCGTGCGCGCCTTTGCGGCCGACGCACCGCCGGCCAAGCTGGCCTTCTACACCCAGCCGGCCAACCAGCCCACCCAACCATCCGCCCAACACAACCCGCCACCCCGCCAGCCCCCGCTGCGCCACTGCCACGCCTGGCCGACCTGCTGCGCCTGGGCCAGGGCAGCGACGATGCCGGCCTGCAGGCCCTGCTGGTCGACTGGCTGGCCGGGGTCTACACCGCCGCCAGCCTGGACGACGCGCTGGCCCAGCGCAGCCAGCTGGCCCATGGCGAGGTGCTGATGACCCGCGAGGGCCATGCGGTCAGCGCCCATGCGGTGGCCTTTTATGCGCCCGACGCTGAGCAGGCCGGCCTGCTGGCCCGGGCGCAAGAGATCGAGCAGCTGGGTCTGCAGCAGCAGGCCCAGGTGCTGGTCGCCGACGCCGCCCGCAGTGCCCTGGTGCGCGCCGAGGCCGCAGTGACCGATGCCAGCCTGCGCCTGGTGGGCGTGCGGCGCGAGGCTGCCGAGGCCCAGACCCGCGCCCACCAGCTGCAAGTCGACCTGTTGCGCCTGGCCCAGCAGGCTGAAGCGACCCAGGCCCGCAGCGGCCAGCTAGACGATGAACTGGCCGAGGTCGATGGCCAGCTCGAAGGCCTGCAAGAGCGCCGCGCCATCGGCGAAGCCCGCTTTGAAGAGCTGGACCTGCAACTGGCCGACGCCCAGGAGCGCCACGCCACGCTGGACGACGCGGTGATCGCTGCCGAACGCAAGCTGGCCGAGGCCCGCGAGCAGGGCCGTGCGCTGGAGCGCCAGGCCCAGGAGAGCCAGTTCCAGGCGCGTGCCCTGGCCGCCCGGCGCGGCGAGCTGCAGCGCGCCATCGAAACCGCCGCGCAGCAGGCCCAGACCAACCTGCAGTCAGGCCAGCAGCTGGAGCTGGAACTCGGCCAGCTCAATGACAGCGCCGCCCAGGCCGGCCTGCAGACCGCGCTGGCGCTGAAGCTCGAGCGTGAACAGGCGCTGGGCGCCCAGCGCAGCCAGTACGACGACCTGGCCGCCCAGCTGCGCAGCGCCGACGAGCAGCGCATGCAGTTCGAGCGCAGCCTGCAGCCGCTGCGCGACGAGATCACCAAGCTGCAGCTGGAGGCCCAGGCCGCCCAGCTGGGCGGTGCGCAATACACCGAGCAGCTGAGCGCTGCCCAGGTCGACCTGGCCGCGCTGGGCGCGCAGGTCGACGCTGACCGCGTCAAGCTCTGGGGCCTGCAGGGCGAGATCGACCGCATCCAGCGTGAGATCACGGCGCTGGGCGCGGTCAACCTGGCGGCGCTGGACGAGCTGGCCAGCGCGCGCGAGCGCAAGACCTTCCTCGACGCCCAGTGCGCCGACCTGAACGACGCCATCGGCACGCTGGAAGGCGCGATCCACAAGATCGACCTGGAAACCCGCGACCTGCTGGGCAAGACCTTCAACCAGGTCAACGAGCATTTCGGCCGCATGTTCCCCAGCCTGTTCGGCGGCGGCAATGCCCGCCTGGTGATGACCGGGGACGAGATCCTCGACGCCGGTGTGCAGGTGATGGCCCAGCCGCCGGGCAAGAAAAACAGCACCATCCACCTGCTGAGCGGCGGCGAAAAGGCCCTGACCGCGATTGCGCTGGTGTTCGCCATCTTCTTGCTGAACCCGGCGCCGTTCTGCCTGCTCGACGAGGTCGATGCGCCGCTGGACGACGCCAACACCGAGCGCTATGCCCGCCTGGTGGCCGAGATGAGCCACAAGGGCACGCAGTTCCTGTTCATCAGCCACAACAAGATCGCGATGGAAATGGCCGAGCAATTGATAGGTGTGACCATGCAGGAGCAGGGCGTGTCACGCATCGTGGCTGTCGACATGGACGTGGCCATCGGCCTGGCGCAAGCCGCATGATGGCCGCGCTTGCCGACCTGACGCTGATGCAGGGCCTGCTGGCGGTGGGTGCCGTGGTGCTGGTGGGCGTGCTGGCGCAGGGCTGGTGGGCCGCACGCCGCGCCAACCCGCGCCAGGCCGAGCTGGCACCGGCCCAGCGCTTGGAGCCGGGCGGCCTGGGCCTGGCCCCGGGCGCCGATGCCACGGCCAGCCCGGCCGCCGGCGCTGACTCTGGTGGCCCCGGGCCGATGCTGGACAGCCCGCTGTCCGATGCTGCTGCAGCACAGCCTGAACTGCGCACCGCTGCGCCGCGCCGGTCGGCCCGGCTCGACCCGCTGATCGACGCCATTGCCACGCTGGCGCTGGACACACCGGTCAGCGGTGATCTGGCCCTGGTGCACCTGCCGCCGTCACGCCGGGCCGGCACCAAGCCCTTTCTGGTGGAAGGCTTGAATGCCGAAACCGGTGACTGGGAGCTGCCCAGCGCCGGCCAGCGCTACGGCGAATTCCAGGCCGGTGTGCAGATGGCCAACCGCAGCGGGCCGCTCAACGAGATCGAATACAGCGAATTTGTGCAGAAGCTGCAGGCCTTTGCCGAGGGCGTGGGCGCGATGGTCGAACTGCCCGACATGCTGGATGTGGTGGCCCGTGGCCGCGAGATCGATGCCTTTGCCAGCGGCCACGATGCCCAGCTCAGCCTGAACCTGCGTGCCAACAGCGCGGCCTGGAGCCTGGGCTTCATCCAGCAAAGCGCGCAGCGCCACGGCTTTGTGCCCGGTGTGCTGCCCGGCCGGCTTGGTGCTGCCCGGGGCGGAAGAGGGCGCACCACCGGTGCTGGTGCTGGCCTTCGACCCGCAGCTGGCGCTGGCCGACGACCCGGGTGCGGCAGCCTTGCGCACGGTGCAGTTGTCGCTGGATGTGCCGCAGACCCCGGAAGCCGCCGAGCCGTTTCCGGCCTGGCACCAGGCAGCGCGGCTGCTGGCCGCCGACATGGACGCCACCATGGCCGACGACGCCGGCCGGCCGATCACGCTGCAGGCCTTTGCCGCCATCGGCGACGACCTGAAGACCCTGTACCAGGCCTTGGAATCGCGCGATCTGGCGGCCGGCTCAGCGGCGGCGCGGCGGCTGTTCAGCTGAGCCGGGCGGCTGGTGCCTGGCCTGTTGCAGGCCGGTGCCGGCTTGGGTCGGGCCGGGTCGGGTCGGGTCGGGATTCAGCCAGCGGCTGGCAGCGTGCGGCTGACCTGGCGCAACAGCACAAATTCTTCGGCCGCCGTGGGGTGCATGGCGATGGTGCGGTCGAAGTCGTCCTTGGTGGCGCCGGCGGTCAGGGCCACCGCCAGGCTCTGCACGATCTCGGGCGCGTCGGCGCCAGCCATGTGCACCGCCAGCACCTTCTGGCTGTCGGCGTCGACCAGCAGTTTCATCGCGCAACGCTCGGCGCCGCCGATGAAGGCCTGCTTCATCGGCCGGAAGTCGGTCTCGAACACTTGCAGGCGGTGGCCGGCCGCCAGCGCGGCCTCTTCACTGGGCCCCACGCTGGCCATCGGCGGCAGCATGAACACCGCGCTGGGCACCAGGCGCAGGTCCACCGGCCGGTGGCTGGGGCCGAACAGCCGGTCGGCCAGGGCGCGGCCCTGGGCAATCGCCACCGGTGTCAGGTTGTGGTGGTTGTTGACATCGCCGATGGCGTACACACCCGGCACGCGGGTGTTGCACTGGTCGTCGACCCGCACCGCGCCATGGCTGTCCAGCACCACGTCCGCTGCCAGGCCCAGGCCGGCGGTGTTGGGTTGCCGGCCGGTGGCATTGAGTACCCAGGGGAAGGCCAGCCGCTGGCCGTCGCCCAGGTCCAGCAAGTACTGGTCACCGTCGCGGTCGATGCGCTGCGGCGCCGCGCCCGGGTGCAGCACCACGCCAGCGGCCTGCAGCGCGTTGGCAGCGGCCGTGCGCAGCATGGCATCGAAGCCGCGCAGCGGCAGCGTGCCGCGGTAGAACAGGTGCACCTGCACGCCCAGGCGCGCCAGCATGCTGGCGAACTCCACCGCGATGTAGCCCGCGCCCACCACCGCCGCGCGCGCCGGCAAGGTCTGCAGGTCGAGCAGGTCGTCGCTGGTGGCGCAGGCGTCGATGCCGGGAATGCTGTCGCGCACCGGCGTGCCACCGGTGGCCACCAGGATGTGGCGCGCGGTCAGCCGCTGCGCACCCACCTGCACCGTGTGCGGCCCGTCCACCCGGCCCCAGCCTTCGACCAGCTGCACGCCGCTGCCGGTCAGCAACTGGCGGTAGATGCCTTCCAGCCGGGTGGTCTCGGCGGCCTTGGCCGCAGCCCAGGTGGGCATGTCGAAGTGGGCCTCGCCCAGCTGCCAGCCGTAGCCGCGGGCTTCTTGCATGCCGTCGCCATACTGGGCGGCATACATCAACAGCTTCTTGGGCACGCAGCCGCGCAGCACGCAGGTGCCACCGACGCGGCCGCCCTCGACGATGGCCACCCGGGCGCCATGCAGGGCTGCCCGGCGTGAGGCAGACACTCCGCCCGAGCCGGCGCCCAGGGTGATCAGGTCAAAGTCGTAGGTCATGCGCGCTCCATGGTGGGGGACCGCACTGTCGCACGGTCCGCCCGCGCTTGCTGCGCTGCGGGTTGCGGCCCGCGCGGGTCGCCCGTGAAGCGCCTGCGGCCCGGGCGCTGCGCGGCCCTGCCGGGCTGCGTTGGCATCAATCGTCTCTGCCGCCGCTGTCCGACGCGGGGTAGGGCGGCCAGCCAGCCTGGCCGCGCGTCTGGCTGTGCCGCTGCAGCGCAGGGCCGACGGCGCCCTGGCCATCGGTCCAGAAGTGCTGCAGCAGGCGCCTGGCCTCGGACTGCTTGGCGACCGCAGCGCCCAGGCGGCTGGCCAGCAGCGCATAGTCCGCCGACAGCGCGGCATCAGCGCCGGTGCCGACCCGGTGGCAGGCCATGGCCCATTCGCTGAACACACGCGCCGGGATCGGTTCCCGCACCAGGGTGATCAGGCCGTAGTGCAGCGGGTGCATCTTGATGATGCTGTAGACCCGGTACAGGCCCGCTTCTTCGCCTTCCAGGTACTGCATGAAATAGCCGTCGGCATAGAGCAGCACGCCGGTGATGCCTTCTGCCAGGTTGCGGCGGCGTGCACCGTCGAGCAACTGCTGCAGGTCGTCGGCCGTCACCGCCTTGGCGGCCTTGGAGACATAGACGATGGCCCAGAGCCGGCCCGCGCCGGTGGTCTGGACGGGCGGGCCCGCGCCGGCCGCCGGGTCGGCGCTGCTGCTGCCGCTGCCGGCCGCCGGGTCGGCGCTGCTGCCGCCGCTGGCCGGTGGCTCAGCCATGGCCGCCGGTGTGGTGCTGGATCTGGCGACCGCCGTCGCCAGCCGGGCCAGCAAGCGGCGCGCGCCCGGCTGCGCCAGCCACCGGCGCCGGCACGCCAGCCTGCCGGGCACGCCAGGCCGTGCACAGCTGCACTGCTTCCAGCGTGCGCGCCAGCGCGGCGCGGCCGCCGGCCACGCGGGCCATGGCCGGGCCCAGGCCGGCGGCCAGGGCCCGGCCTTCACCGGCACTGCAGGCGCTGCCAAACAGGCCGGGCAGGCTTTGCAGTGCCTCCTGGTCCAGCCGCGCCGACAGGCCTGCCTGCGCAGCCAGCAAAAAGGCCAGGGCGCCGGCGCGGCTGTCCTCGTCGGCGGTCTGCGCCCGCAGCAGCGGCCACAGGCTGTCGCGCAGGTCGATCAGCGGGTCCAGCAGCAGGCTGCGGGCCTGCTGCGCCAATGCCGGCTGGCGAAACTGGCCCAGCGCCGACAACAGGTCACCCCGTTCGGTGCGCACCGTGCTGGCCCGCAGCGCCAGCAACAGTTGCTGGAACAGCGCTGCACCGCTGCCCGGCCCGTCGGCGCGGGCCGCCGCGCTGAGCACCGGCCGCCGCAGGTCGGCGCCCAGGTGGGCCGGGTCGGCCAGCCAGGCCTGGGCCAATTGCAGCGCCTGCTGGCGCAGCGGGGCGTCGTCACCCAGCACGGCCACCGCCGGCAGCAGGGCCGCCCGCAGCAGGCGGTCGTCGTCGCTGTCACCGGGCTGCGGCAGCCAGCCCAGGCGGCGGGCCCGGGCGCCGAAGTTGGCCTGCCAATGGGCCGCATAGCCTGCCTGTTCATCCGGCGCCAGCAGCGGCCGCAGGTGCTGGAGCAGGGCCATGGCGGCCTGCACCACCTCGTGTGCCGGGTGGCTGGCGGCCGCCTGCACCAGGGCCAGCGCCTGGGCGTTGTCGATGTCGCCGCTGGCGTGCAGGCCGATGGCGTCGTCCAGCAGGGCCAGCCATTCGCTGTCGTCCAGGCCGGGCGCGGCCGCCAGCCTGGCCAGGCCGTCGCCGGCGTAGACGCTGCGCCAGTAGCCGCTGCCGCCGGCGTTGGCCTGCACCCAGGCCGGGCAGTCGGCATCGGGCAGGGGCAAGGTGGCCTCGGCCTCGGTCATCAGCAGGCGGCTGCTGCCGGCGGGTGTGCGCACCCGCAGCGGCAGCTGCCAGCGCTGGGCCGGCGCTGCAGCGGCGCCCAGCGGCAGCAGCCTGGATTGCGACAACAGCAGCCGGGGCGGGCCGCCGTCGCAGACCAGGCGCACGGCCAGCCGGGGAATGCCGCCCTGGCGGGTGAAGCTGCGCACGGCGTCGGGCAGGGTGGGGTCGGCCGCGCCCAGGGCCGGCAAAAAAGTCGGCGCTGCTGGCGCTGCCCCAGGCATGGCGCCGGATGTAGCGGCGCACGCCGGCCTGGAAGGCCTCGGGCCCCAGCCAGGCCTCGAACATCGCCAGCACCGTCTGGCCCTTTTGGTAGGTGATGGCGTCCCACAGGTGGCCCATGTCCTCGTCTTGCAGCACCGGCTGCTCGATGCGGCGCGCGCTGGCCAGGCGGTCGGCGCGCATGGCCGCGCTGCGGGCCTGCTGCAGGCTGGTGTGCCAGCGCCAGCCCGGCTCGACCTCGGCGGTGATCTTGTCGCCCAGCCAGGACGCAAAGCTCTCGTTGAGCCACAGGTCGTCCCACCAGGCCAGGGTGACCAGGTTGCCGAACCACTGGTGCGCCAGCTCATGGGCGGCGACCGACACATAGTCGCGCTCGAACTGCGGCGTGTGCTCGGCCGGGCTGGCCAGCAGCAGGCTGGAGGCATAGCTCACCAGGCCGGCATGCTCCATCGCGCCAAAGCCGCTGGTCAGCGGCAGGGCCAGGCTGTCGAGCTTGGTGTAGGGATGGGGCAGGTCGAACCAGGCCTCCAGCGCCGCCAGGATGCGGCCGGTGCGGGCGGCGGCAAAGTCGGCATCGGCGCTGCGGCCGGCCGGCACGATGAAGCGCATCGGCAGGTTGCCGTCGCGCCCGACCAGGCCGGCATCGCGCACGTCAAAGCGGCCCACACCAAAGGCCAGCAGGTAGCTGGGCATCGGTGGCGAGGTCTGAAAACGCACACGCTTGTAGCCCGGCCGCACGGCTTCTTCGCTGGCCACCGGCATGTTCGACACCGCCACCAAGGCCTCGGGCACGGTCAGCGACAGCGTCCAGGGCAGCTTCCAGCCGGGTTCGTCGAACAGCGGAAAGGCCTGGCGCGCGCCCGTGGCCTGGAACTGGGTGAACGCCGCCCAGTGGCCGGCCTCTTGCTGGCGGAACAGGCCATAGACATCGCGGGCGCTGATGCGGCCGCTGAAGGCGATGTGCAGCCGGGCCGGGCCGGCGGGCAGGGCCCGGCCGAAGTGCAGGTCCACCCGTTCGGCGTCCACCTGGCTGGGCTTGCCGCGCCAGCGCCGGGCGCCGGTCTCCAGCCACACCGCGCCCAGCTGCAGGTCCTTGGCATGCAGGCGGATGGCCGCCCGGGCCGGCAGCGGCTGCAGCAGCTGCAGCCCGATGTCGACCTCGCCCTGGTGGCGCGGCAGGTCGGGGTCGACCTGCAGGTGCAGTGCATAGGACTGGGGCAGCACGCTGGCCGGCAGGCGCATGGGCAGCGGCCGGCTGGCCGGGGCCGGGCCGGCAGCCCAGGCCAGCGGCGGCAGCATCACCAGCAGCAGGGCGGCCAGGCACAGCAAGCCGTGCAGACCGGCCTGCACCGACTGCTGCCGCACGGGGCGCCAGCGGCTCGGCGCAGGCAGGCTTGGCAGTGCCAGCCGTGCCAGCCGTGCCTGCTGTGCCTGTTGCAGCCAGGGCAGCCAGTGCAGCCAGTGCAGCCAGTGCAGCGCTTGCTGGCCCAGGCCGCGGGTGGAGGTGGGGATCAGCACCATGGGGCGCCAACTCTACACTTGGCCGCATGCCTGATGCCCCCCTGCCAGCGCCCACACCAGCGCCCACACCAGCGCCCACACCAGTGCCCGACGCTGCCGCCCACCGCGCGGCCGAACTGCGCGCCCAGCTGCACCACCACGCCCACCTCTACTACGTGCTGGACGCGCCCGTCCTGCCCGATGCCGCCTACGACGCGCTGTTCCAGGAACTGCAGGCGCTGGAGGCTGCACACCCGGCCTTGCGCACGGCGGATTCACCAACCCAGCGCATCCTCGGCCAGGTGCTGGCCGGCTTTGCGCCGGTGCGCCATGCGGTGGCGATGCTGAGCATCCGCACCGAGACCGACACCGAAGCCAGCGGCGCGCTGGCCTTTGACGCCCGGGTGCGCCGCGAACTGGCCTTGCCCGACGACGCGCCGCCAGTGGCCTACGCCGCCGAGTTGAAGTTCGACGGCCTGGCCATCAACCTGCGCTACGAGGCCGGCGTGCTGGTGCAGGCCGCCACCCGCGGTGACGGCGAAACCGGCGAGGACGTGACCCAGAACATCCGCACCGTGGGCCAGATCCCGCTCAAGCTGCAGGGTGTCGCGCCAGCCTTGCTGGAAGTGCGTGGCGAGGTCTACATGCGCCGCGACCACTTCGACCAGCTCAACCAGCGCCAGCGCGCCAAGGCTGACAAGAGCTTCGTCAACCCGCGCAATGCAGCCGCCGGCGCGGTGCGCCAGCTGGACCCGGCGATCGCGGCACAGCGGCCGCTCAGCTTCTTCGCCTACGGCCTGGGCGCGGTGCAGGGCTGGGACGAGCCGGCCAGCCACAGTGCGGTGCTCGACGCCTTGGCGGCCTTCGGCCTGCCGGTGTGCGCCGACCGCTGTGTTGCGCTGGGGGCCGACGGCCTGGTCGCCTTCCACCAGGCCATGGGGGCAAAGCGCGACGCGCTGCCGTTTGACATCGACGGCGTGGTCTACAAGGTCAACGACCGGGCGCTGCAGCAGCGCCTGGGCTTTGTCACCCGCGAGCCGCGCTGGGCCGTGGCCCACAAATACCCAGCGCAGGAGCAGATGACGCTGCTCAACGCCATCGACATCCAGGTCGGCCGCACCGGCAAGCTGACGCCGGTGGCCAAGCTGGCGCCGGTGTTCGTGGGCGGCACCACGGTCAGCAATGCCACGCTGCACAACCTGTTCGAGCTGCGGCGCAAGGGTGTGCGGGTGGGCGACACGGTGGTGGTGCGCCGCGCCGGCGACGTGATCCCCGAGGTGGTGGGCCGGGTGCCCGGGCCGCGTGCGGGCTACGTGCCCAACTTCCGCATGCCGCGCCAATGCCCGGTGTGCGGCAGCGCGGTGCGGCGCGAGCGTGGCGGCATGGACCACCGCTGCAGCGGCGGGCTGTTCTGCCCGGCACAGCGCAAGCAGGCCATCCTGCACTTTGCCGGCCGCCGGGCGATGGACGTGGAAGGCCTGGGCGACAAGCTGGTGGACCAGCTGGTCGACAGCGGCCTGATCCGCACCCTGCCCGAGCTGTACACGCTGGGTGTGGCCAAGCTCAGTGCGCTCGAGCGCATGGGCGACAAAAGCGCGGCCAATCTGGTGGCCGGGCTGGACAACAGCCGCCAGGCCACGCTGCCGCGCTTCTTGTACGCGCTGGGCATCCGCCAGGTGGGCGAGACCACCGCCAAGGACCTGGCCCGGCATTTCGGCAGCCTGGACCGCATCATGGACGCCACGCCCGAGCAGCTCTTGCAGGTCAAGGACGTCGGCCCGATCGTGGCCGCAGCGATCCGCACCTTTTTTGACCAGCCGCACAACCGCACGGTGGTCGATCAATTGCGTGCGGCCGGCATCACTTGGCCAGAAGGCGAAGGCACGGTCGACAGCGCCGCGCCGCAGCCCCTGGCCGGCCAGACCTTGGTGCTGACCGGCACGCTGCCCACGCTGAGCCGTGACGACGCCAAGGCCTTGATCGAGGCGGCCGGTGGCAAGGTGGCGGGGTCGGTGTCCAAAAAGACCCACTGGGTGGTGGCGGGCGCAGAGGCTGGCAGCAAGCTGGACAAGGCGCGGGCGCTGGGTGTCGCCGTGCTGGACGAGGCCGGGTTGCTGGCCCTGCTGGCAACGGCCTAGATGTCAAGACCCGCGTTGCCAGCCCGCCAGGCCGTGCCTGCCGAACCTGCAAGCCGGTGCACCCGCATGGCTGCAAGCACCAGCCTGCGGACGTCAAACTACCAGTGCAAGCCGTTGTTTTTGCGCTGTCCGGCTGCGGCAGTGCAGGCTAGCATCGCGCCACTTCACCACCGTCCGCGCGCGCTTTGGCCCCGCGCTGTGCCATGCCATCCCTGAGCATCCCAACTGAGCCGGTCGGCAGCATCCCCAGGCCGCCAGCGCTGATTGCCGCCGTGCAGGCGCATGAACGCGGCGAGATCGACCGCGCAGCGCTTGACGCGCAGTACGACGCCGCCATCCGCGACACCTTGCAGCGCTTTGAGGCCACCGGCTCGCCGGTGATCAGCGACGGTGAACAGCGCAAGTACCACAACTTCGCCACCTATTGCGTGCATGGTGCGCCCAATCTGGCACCCGACGGTTTCAAGCTGCAGTTCGTCGACCATTTCCGCCAGTGGCCCCGGCTGACAGCTGGCCCCTTCCGCTATTTGCACCACGGCCAGGACTACCTGGCCCATGCGCAAGCCCACAGCCGCTGCGCCATGAAACAGGCCGTGATCTCGCCGTCGGCGCTGAGCCTGTTCTATCCGCACCAGGACCTGCCCGACTACCCGCGTGACCAGTTCATTGCCGACCTGGTGGACCAGTGCGAGGCGGAGATCCGGGCCTGCCTGGCACTGGGCGCCACCACGGTGCAGGTCGACTTCACCGAGGGCCGGCTGGCGCACAAGCTCGACCCCAGCGGCGCCTTGCTGGAGAGCTTTGTGGTCTTGAACAACATGGCCTTGCAGCGCTTTGACAGCGACGAGCGCCAGCGCATCGGCATCCACACCTGCCCTGGCGGGGACTGCGATTCCACCCACAGCGCCGATGTCGATTACGCCCAGCTGCTGCCCAGCCTGTTCGAGCTGCAGGCCAGCAAGTTTTTCATCGCGCTGGCCCGCGAGCCCGACCGCCGGCGGGTGCTGGCCCTGATCGGCCGCCACCTCAAGCCCTGGCAGATGGCCTATGTGGGCGTCGTCGACCCGCTCAACCCGCACATCGACACGCCCGACGAGGTGTGTGCGCGCGTGCTGGAAGCGGCTGAATTCATTCCGCTGGCGCAGCTGGGGACCACCGACGACTGCGGCTTTGCACCCTTCAGCGACGACACCTCGACCAGCCGCGACACCGCGTTTGCCAAGATCCAGGCCAGGGTGCAGGGTACCCGGCTGGCCAGCGAGCGGCTGTCAGCCCGCAGCGCGCCGTGACATCCGCCTTGCCCCCGGCCCTGGGCGGGTTTGCTGCGCCCTCTGACAGCAGCAACCTGGCGGCGCTGCGTGAATCGGCGATGCAGACATCGGCCAGCGTGCTGCGCCTGCAGCGCCAGTCCGACCTGGCGCTGCGCCAGGCCAAGGTCGCGCTCGAGGCCAAGAGCCAGGCGCTGGCCGCCACCGCATCGATGCTGACCGCCACGCTCGAGGCCTCGGTCGACGGCATCGTGGTGGTCGACCTGCACGGGCGGCTGACCGTCTACAACCAGACATTTGCGCGCATGTGGAAGCTGTCTGCGGCGGTGCTGGCCCGCGCCGACGATGCCGAAGTGCTGGCCCACATGGCGCGCCAGATGCCGGATGCGGCCAGGTTCCTGCACCTGGCCAAGGTCTCGCGCCAGCGGCCGGGCATGCATGAGCGCCAGGTCTTCGACCTGCCCGACGGGCGCTGCCTGGAGCGCATCGAGGCGCCACAGCTGATTGGCGGCGTGCGCGTCGGCATCGTCATCTGCTGGCGCGACATGACCGAACAGCGCCAGGCGGCCGCTGCCCGCGCCGACAAGCTGCGGGCCGAGGCCGCCAACCTGGCCAAGGACGAGTTCGTCGCCCGCATGAGCCATGAACTGCGCACGCCGCTGAACGCCATCATCGGTTTTTCCGACAACCTGGTGCAGGACGCGGCCCACCCCCTGCACGACGCCCAGTTGCAGCAGGTCCAGCACATCCGCCGCGCCGGTGGCAGCCTGTTGACACTGATCAACGATGTGCTGGACGTCTCGCGCCTGGGCGCCGGCCAGATGGCGATGAACATCCATGATGTCGAGCTGGCGCCGCTGCTGCAGGATGCCGCCGCCCGGCTGCAGGCGCAGGCCAGCGCCGCCGGGGTACACATCAGCCTGCCGCCGCCGGGCAGCCATTGCACCGTGTTTGCCGACCCCCACCGCCTGGGCCAGGTGCTGGCCAATCTGCTGTCCAACGCGGTCAAGTACAACCGCCCGGGTGGCAAGGTCGAGGTGGCTGTGTTCCTGGGTGGCGGGCGGGTGCGCATCGAGGTCGCCGACAGCGGCATCGGCATGGACCCGGCGCAGGTCAGCGCGCTGTTCCAGCCCTTCAACCGCCTGGGGCGCGACCAGTCCGCTGTCGAGGGCACGGGCATCGGCCTGGTCATCTCGCGCGGGTTGGCCGGCCTGATGGCGGGCACCTTGACCGCCACCAGCCGCACTGGCGTTGGCAGCGTCTTCCGGCTCGATCTGCCGGCCGGCGTGCGCAAGCCCGGCGCGATCGCGGTGCCTGCTGGCAGCACCGAAGCGGGCCAGCCGGCGTCGCAGACCGTGGCCCGCGACGACGTGTGCGGCTGCGTGCTCTACATCGACGACAACGACGTCAACCGCTTGCTGATGGCCGCCATGTTGACGCGCCGCCCTGGCGTGCGCCTGGTGCTGGCCGAAGACGGTGCCGACGGCCTGCGGGCGGCACGCGCCGAGCAGCCCGACCTGGTGCTGCTGGACATCCGGCTGCCCGACATGGACGGTTATGCCGTGCTGGAGGCCTTGCGCGCCGACCCGCAATTGCAGGCGCTGCCGTGCCTGGCAGTGTCGGCCGACGCCATGCCGGCTGAAATCGAGCGCGCCGCCCAGTCAGGCTTTGACGGCTACCTCACCAAGCCCCTGGACCTGGGCCTGCTGCTGGCAGAGATCGACCGCCGCCTGATGGCCTGATGGCCTGATGGCTTGATCGCCTGGGTACGCAAGGCGCGGCGTGTCTATCATGCCGGCACCCATTTGCGACCCTGGAGCCCCCATGATCCCCCGCGCCCTGCTTGCCACCCTGGCCTCTGCTGCCGCCATGGCCCTGCCGCTGGCCGCTGCCCAGGCCGCCTGTCTGACCGACGACCAGGTGGCGGCGCTGTATGCGGCCTACCAGGCCCGCACACCCGCCGCCAACCCCGAGGGCCTGAGCACCGCCGACGGTGAATGCAGCCGTGCCAAGCTGCAGGCGCTGATGGTCAGGCAGCTGGGCGCACCGGTGGGCTACAAGGCCGGCCTCACCAACCCGGCGGTGCAGAAGCGCTTCAATGCCGACGCGCCGGTCTGGGGCAGCCTGCATGCCCCGATGCTGCTGCCGGCCGACAGCACGGTCGACCCCGCCTTCGGTGCCCGGGCGCTGTTCGAGGCCGATCTGCTGGTGCGGGTCAGCAGTGCTGCCATCAACCAGGCCAGCACGCCGCTGCAGGTGCTGGCCGCCATCGACCAGGTGATCCCCTTCATCGAGCTGCCAGATCTGGTGGTGCAGGCGCCGCCCAAGCTCAATGGCGCGGCCATCGCCGCCATCAATGTGGGTGCGCGCCTGGGTGTGGTGGGCACACCGCTGCCGGTGGAAGCCACGCCAGCCTTCAGCGACCGCCTGCGCGACATGGAGGTGCTGGTGATGGCCAATGGCAGCGAGGCTGACCGCGGCAAGGGCAGCGATGTGCTGGAGCACCCCTTGAACGCCGTCGTCTGGCTGGCGAAAGACCTGGCCCGCCAGGGCCTGGCGATGAAGCCTGGCGACCTGATCAGCCTGGGTTCGTTTTCCAAGCTGATGCCGCCCAAGCCCGGCATGACGGTGCAGGTGGTCTACCAGGGCCTGCCCGGCACGCCGATGGTGGCGATGCAGTTCAAATGATGGTCTGACCCGCGGCGGAGAACCCCATGGCTGTGCGAGAGATCTTGAAGATGGGCGATGCCCGCCTGCTGCGCGTGGCGCAGCCGGTGCTGAATTTCGGCGGGCCCGAACTGGCCGCCCTGGTGGTCGACATGAAGGACACCATGCTGGCGGCCAATGGCGCCGGCCTGGCCGCGCCGCAGATCGGCGTCGACCTGCAACTGGTGATCTTCGGCTTCGAGCGCAACCAGCGCTACCCGGATGCCGAACCCGTGCCCTACACCGTGTTGTGCAATCCGCGCATCGAGCCCCTGGCGCCGGACGAGGAGACTGGGCTGGGAAGGCTGCCTGTCGGTGCCCGGCCTGCGTGGCCAGGTGCCGCGCTTGGCCCGCATCCGCTACACCGGTGTCGGGCCCGACGGCCGCCTGATCGACCGCGAGGCCAGCGGCTTCCACGCCCGGGTGGTGCAGCATGAATGCGACCACCTGATCGGCCGCCTCTACCCCACCCGGATGCGTGATCTGACCCAGCTGGGCTTCACCAGCGTGCTGTTCCCCGCGCTCGACCCGGCCGACGGCGACGACTGAGCCACGCGCCGGTCGCCACCCGGCAGCGCGGGTTGTTGCCGGCTGCTGCTCGGCAGCGCCTTTACACGCCAGCAAGCTGCGCTGGTCGGCGCCAGGCCTGGGCCGGACGTTGTGTTGAGTGGCCGCCCACTGTCGGGCGGTGGAGTGTTGCCATGTCCAGCCGCCATTTGTCTCCGACCTGCCACATGCTGCAAGCCTGGCCCGGCCCGCAGCGCCGGGTCTGGCCTGCGCTGGTGGCCGTGCTGGGCTGGATCGGCTGCATCGGCCTGCTGGCGCTGCTGGCTGGCCCGGCGCGGGCGGGCAAGCTGCCGGGTGAACTGCCGGCCCTGGTCGGCCGCATCAATGTGCAGGCGGGCGAACTGCAGCTGCAGGACCGCGACAGCGGCCAATGGCAGCGCGCCGACGACGGCCAGATCAGCAACTGGCCGCTGGCAGCCGGCGACCGCCTGCGCCTGCTGGGCCGCAACGCCCGGGCCGACCTGCGCATCGGCAGCAGCACGCTGCGCCTGGGCGCCGATGCCCAGCTGTGGCTGCAGCAGATGGACGGCCAGGCCGTGCTGCTGCAGCTGCAAGCCGGCACGGTGGCGCTGCGCCTGGCGGCGGTCGACGCCGACGCCTTTGGCCCGGTGGAACTGCGCACCCGCGAGGGCCGCTGGCAGCCGCAGCGCCCGGGCCACTACCGCTTTGACCGTGCGTCTGACGCCACCCAGGCCAGCGTGTGGCGGGGCGCGCTGCAGTTCGAGAGCCACGACAGCGCGCTGACCATCCCCGACGGCCGCCGCGCCGACCTGTGGCTGGATGGCCCCGACACCGGCCGCCGCAGCACCACCCGATTCGCCTGGGCCGCGGTGGAACGCGACAGCTTTGCCGACTGGGTGGCGCGCGACGAACGCCAGGACGATGCCCCCATCAGCGCCCGCCACGTGCCCGCCGGCATGACCGGCTGGCAGGACCTGGACCGCCATGGCGATTGGGTCAGCGACACCGACAGCGGCCCGCTGTGGCTGCCACGCGCGGTGGCAGCAGACTGGGCGCCCTACCAGGTGGGCCGCTGGGCCTGGGTGTCGCCCTGGGGCTGGACCTGGATCGACGCGGCGCCCTGGGGCTTTGCGCCGTCGCACTACGGCAGCTGGCTGCGCTATGGCGACCGCTGGGCCTGGTCGCCCGGGCCGCGCGGCCCGCAGGTGCGCTATGCCCCGGCGCTCAGCCCCTGGATCGTCGGGCCGTCGCTGGGCATCTCGGTGCAAATTGGCGGTTACCGCCCGCCGCCGCCCCGGGTGGTGGTGCCGGTGGTGGTGGTGGTGCGGCCTGGGCACCAGCACCGCCCGCCGCCGGTGGTGGTGGTGCAGCCGCGCCGCGACGGACCGGTGGACCGCCGCTGGGAAGACCGGCGCTGGGATGACCGCCGGGGCGACCGGGTCGACGGTGGCGTCTGGCGCGGTGACCGCAGCGGTGACAGGCGTGACGAGCGGCGCGATGACCGGCGTGATGACAGGCGCGATGACAGGCGTGATGGGCGCCAAGACCTGCGCCAGGACGAGCGCCGCAGCGACGGCTTCACGCCGCCCCGCGACGGCCGTGAGGACGGTCGGCAGGGTGGTCGCCAGGACGGTCGCAACGACATCCGCAACGACATCCGCAACGACGGCCGCCCCAACTGGCGCGTGGACGCGCAGCCGCCGCAGCCCGCGCCGGTGCTGCCTGCGGTCGCCGTCACACCGGCACCGCGTGCTGTGCCGGCCCTGCCAGCTGCCGCGTTGCCCGCCACCGACATCCCACGCATGGCCATCCCGCGGCCGATCGGGCGGGCGGTGGTAGAGCCGGCCGCCCCCTCGGGTGGCGACGCCGGCGCGCCCAGCATGGGCCGTGCGCCAGACCGCGCCGACATCCGTGCCACCCTGCGGTCCGAGCGCGGCGAGCGCGGGGACGCCGAGACCCGGCGTGACAACCCGCGCGGCGGGCCCGGCCGGGGCAGCGACCGGGAGATGGCGCGCTGACCCAAGGTCCGGCCACGCCGGACGCTGCGGCTGCTGCTGCGTTGGCAGCGGCGCCGCTGGCGCCTTACTTCAACCAGCCCTGCATCACAGCCCACACATTGGCCAGCATGCGTGGGTGGGCGGCAGCGGCGGGGTGGATGCGGTCAGGCTGGAACAGCTGGTCGGCATTCGGTGCATCGGCCACGCCGGCCAGCAGAAACGGCACCAGGGCCGCGCCCTCGGCCTTGGCCACGCTGCCAAACAGCGCGGCAAAGTCCCGGCCGTAGCGGGCGCCGTAGTTGGGCGGCAGCTGCATGCCCACCAGCAGCACCTTGGCGCCGGCGGCCTTGGCGGCGCGCACCATCGCGGCCAGGTTGTCGCGGGTCATGGACAAGGGCAAGCCGCGCAGGGCGTCGTTGCCGCCCAGCTCGATCACCACATGGCTGGGCCGGTGCGTGGCCAGCAGGGCCGGCAGGCGCGAGCGCCCGCCGGAGGTGGTGTCGCCGCTGATGCTGGCATTGACCACCTGGGCCGGCAACTTGTCGCGCGCCAGTTGTTGTTCCAGCAGCGCCACCCAACCCGTGCCACGTGCCAGGCCGTACTCGGCAGACAGGCTGTCACCCACCACCAGCAACTTGGCCGACGCCGCTGCGGCCTGCAGCGGCCCTGCCGCCACGGCGCCCAGGGCCAGCAGGCTACAGTGCAGCAGTGCCATCCTCCGCGACCTGCGTCGCGCCACCATCCAGTCCATGAGCGATCCCATCATTGCCGTCGAGCACGTCAGCCGTGCGGTCACCGATTCCACCGGCACGCTGACGATTCTCCATGACATCGACTTCCGCCTGCCGCGGCAGCAGTCCACCGCCATCGTCGGCGCATCGGGTTCGGGCAAGAGCACCTTGCTGGCGCTGATCGCCGGGCTCGACCACCCGAGCAGCGGCACGGTGCGCATCGACGGCGAAGACATCTTTGCGCTGGACGAAGACGCCCGCGCCGGCCTGCGTGCGCGCAAGCTGGGCTTTGTGTTCCAGAGCTTCCAGCTGCTGGCCCACCTCAGCGCGCTCGAAAACGTGATGCTGCCGCTGGAACTGCTGGGCCGACGTGATGCCCGCGCCCGCGCCACTGAAATGCTGCAGCGGGTGGGCCTGGGCGCCCGTCTGACCCACCACCCGCGCACCTTGTCGGGTGGTGAGCAGCAGCGTGTGGCGCTGGCCCGCGCCTTTGTGGTCGAGCCGGCGGTGCTGCTGGCCGACGAGCCCACCGGCAGCCTGGACCACGCCACCGGCGAGAAGGTGATGGCGCTGATGTTCGACATGAACCGCGAATCCGGCACCACCCTGGTGCTGGTGACCCATGACCGCAGCATCGCCGCCCGCTGCGACCGGCAGTTGCACATCGAGGCCGGCCGCCTGCTGCCGGCAGCCGATGCAGCGCCAGGCAGCTTGACGCCCGGTATGGCGCCGCACGGCCAAACACCTTTGCCGGCATGAGCCTGGGCCGCCGCCACCTGTTGCGCGCTGCCGCAGTGGCTTGCACCGGTGCCTGGGCCAGCACGCCGCTGCTGGCCGCAGACGACAGCGGCCTGCCGCAGGCCCGCGCCACCCCGGGCGGCGTGCTGCTGCTGCCCCTGGGTGCAGCGGCCGAGCGGCCCGCCGCCTGGCTGGCCGACGTGCCGGTGCTGGTGCTCGGCAACCCGGCCGGCTGGACCGCCGTGCTCGGCATGGCGCTGAGCGCCGCGCCGGGCAGCGGCCAGCTGCGGTTGCAGGGCGCCGGCCTGCCCGCCACGCTGGCCTACCAGGTGCTGCCGCACCGCTATGCCGAGCAGCGCCTGTCGGTGGCGCCAGGCCATGTCGAGCTGTCGGCCGAGGCGCTGGCGCGCCATGCGCGCGAGCGGGCCCACCAGGCCACGCTGGTGGCGCGCTTCAGCCTGCCGCTGCCGCAGCAACTGCGCATGCAGAGCCCGGTGGCCGGGCCGCGCTCCAGCTCCTTCGGCCTGCGCCGGGTGTTCAATGGCCAGCCGCGCAGCCCGCACAGCGGCATGGACATCGCCGCGCCCACCGGCACGCCGGTGCGGGCGCCGCTGGACGGCGAAGTGGTCGACACCGGCGATTATTTTTTCAACGGCAACACGGTCTGGGTCGACCACGGCGGCGGCTTGCTGTCGATGCTGTGCCACCTCAGCCGCATCGACGTGCAGCCGGGTGACCTGGTGCGCACCGGTGATCTGCTGGCTGCCGTGGGCGCCACCGGGCGTGTCACCGGCCCGCACCTGCATTGGTCGCTGAGCCTGAACCGGGCCATGGTCGACCCGGCCCTGTTCCTGGCACCGGACGGCAAACGCCCGTGAGCGCCGCACCAGGCCAGGCGCTGTGGGTGCTGCGGGTGCTGCAGGTGCTGTGGGTGCCAGCCTGGGTCTAGGCGCATGGACAGCTTGGGCAGCATTTCCATGGCCGGGCAGGCCGCTGCAGCCGCCGCGCCCATCGCCCTGATCCTGCTGGTGATGCTGGCCCGGCAGTGGTCGGCCGCGCGTGCCGGTGCGGCCGGGCTGGCGCTGGCCTGGGTGCTGGCCCTGGCGCTGTTTGATTTTGGCGCGGCCGCTGGGCAGGCCACCGCGCTGAACCGCCACCTGGGGGTGCTGGCCGAGGGTGCCTTTCTGGCGGTGGGCATTCTCTGGATCCTGTGGCCGGCATTGGCCTTGCACGCCCACCAGCAGGCCTGTGGTGGCACCGACGCCCTGCGTGCCGGGCTGGCCCGCGTCAGTGACCGTCCGGCCTTGCAGATGCTGTTGCTGGGCTGGTGCCTGGGCCTGTTTCTGGAAGGTGCGGCCGGCTTTGGCACACCCATCGCCCTGGTGGCGCCGCTGTTGGCGGGCCTGGGTGTGCCCGCCGTCACGGCCGTGGTGCTGGCCCTGCTCGGCCATGCCGCCGGGGTGTCTTTCGGTGCGCTGGGCACGCCGGTGCTGGCGCAGGCCGCGCTGACCGGTGTGCCGGCCCTGGACATCGCCTGGCGCAGTGCGGCACTGCAGCTGTTGCTGGGCGGCGTGCTGATGGCCTTCTTCGTGCGCACCCTGGCCGCTGCCGGGCTGGGCCGGGTCGGCCCGGCCTGGGCGGCGCTGGCCGCTGCGGGCTTTCTGCTGCCCAGCCTGGCGCTGGCCGCGTGGCTGGGCCCGGAACTGGCCACCCTGGCGGCCGGCTTGCTGAGTGCTGCCGGGGTGGTGGCGGTGTTGCAGGCGCGCCGCCGTGTCGGCCCCGGCGGGCTGGCCGACGCCGGGCTGGGCCTGGCCCTGTGGCCCTACGCCGTGCTGGTGCTGGCCGTGCTGGCCACCCGCGCCGTGCCGGCATTGGCCGGCGCCTTGAACGAGGTGGTGCTGCAGTGGCAGCTGTTCGGCCGCTACAGCGGCCGGCTGCAGCCGCTGACCCATCCCGGCACGCTGCTGTTTCTGGCCTTGCTGCTGGGCGCGCGCCTGCAGGGTGTGCCGCTGCGCGCGCTGGGGCCGCCGCTGCTGCAGGCGCTGCAGCGGCTGCAGCCGGTGGCGCTGGCCTTGTTGGCCATGCTGTGCCTGTCGCGCCTGCTGCTGGACGCCGGCATGGTGCAGGCGCTGCAGCGTGCGGCCGTGGCGGCGCTGGGCCAGGCCTGGCCGCTGCTGGCGCCGGCGCTCGGGGCGCTGGGCAGTTTTGTCACCGGGTCGGCCACGGCGTCCAACGTGCTGTTCAGCAGCCTGCAAGCCCAGACCGCACAGGCCCTGGGCCTGCCGGTGGCCTGGCTGCTGGCGGCGCAGAGCCTGGGTGCAGCGGTGGGCAACATCGTCTGCCCGCACAACATCGTGGCGGGCGCCGCCACCGTGGGCCTGGCCGGGCGTGAAGCCGAGGTGCTGCGGCGCACCCTGCTGCCCTGCTTGGTCTACCTGGCGCTGGCCGGTGTGCTGGTGGCCGTGGTCTTGCGGGTTTGAGCGTCGTCGTCCGGCCCGGCATGCAGCGCTGGGCCGTGCAGCGCGCTCAAGGGCAGACGGCCGGCGCGTGGGTTGGCCGGCAGCGCCTGGATCAGCCGGTCCAGCCCCTGGCACAGCTGGTCCAGGGTGTCGGCGTCCAGCGTGGCCAGCGCGCCTGGCAGCACGCCCGCCAGCGGCCCGGGTGCCAAGGCCAGCAAGTGGCGGCCGGCCGGCGTCAACTGCAGCTGGGTGGCACGGCGGTCTTGCGCTTCGCGCAATGCCTGCACCAGGCCCAGTTGCACCAGGGCCTTGGCCAGGATGCTGGCGGTGGGCTGGCGCACGTCCATCACCTGCGCCAGGTCCTTGATGCCCAGGCCAGGCTGGCGGTTGATCAGGTGCAAGGCCCAGACCTGGGCGCCGGTCAGGCCGGCCTGTCGCTCGGTCTGCTGCTGGTGGGATTTGATGGCGTTGAACACCACCCGGAACTGGCGCAGCACCTGTGCGGCCTGCGGCAAGGCGGCGCCGTCGCACGCCTGGCCTGCAGACAGGCGCGGTGGGTCCGGGCTGGCGTCTGTTGGCGCCGCTGGCCCGGGCCGGTTCACGGTGGCGCGGTGCCGGTGGCGGCCGCAGCGCTGGCGCCCGGGTTGGCCCCTGGGTTGGCCGCCGGGTTGGCCGTTTGTGCGGCGGCCTGGTCCGATGCCGCCAGGTCGGCTTGGGCGGATGCGCCGCCCTTGCTTTCGCGGCACACCAGCACCGGCACCCGGGCATGGGTGATCAGGCCCGGGATCACGCTGCCGGTGAGCAGGCGCATCACCGCATTGCGGCCTTCCGAGCCCACCACGATCAGGCTGCACTGCAGCGACTGCGCCGCCTCGGCGATGCTGTGCACCGGGTCCAGACCCTCGCCGATCAGGGTGCGGCTGCGCACGCCGGCCTGCTCGGCCGCTGCCGTGGCGGCTTGCAAGCGGCGCTCGGCGTCTTCACGGGCTTGTGGCTCGAAGTCGGCATAACCGACCATGCCCATCACCGGCAGGTCACTGACGGGCGCGCCATGCATCGGCATCACGCCGAGCAGCACCACTTCAGCGCCCAGCACGCGTGCCAGCGACAAGCCCTCGTGCAGGGCGGGTTCGGAGGTGGACGCGTCGTCCACCACGATCAGGATGCGGTCATACATGTTGTGCTCCTCCAGCCGGTGGCGGGCAGGGATGCCAAACCAGTCACACCGGTCTGTTAGTTAGCTTAGCTATCTGGAAAGTTCCCGCAACTGGCCGCGGCGCTGTTGCCGCATCGGCATCTGGCCCGCCCAGCAAAAAGGGGCACCGCAGTGCCCCTTTGGGAGTTGGCCCGGGCCGCCAGGCGGCCGGTGCAGGCTGGATCAGGGCGCGGCGAACTTGTAGTCGGTCTTGGCGGCCTTGCGCATGTCGTCCTGGAACTTCTGCAGCTTGATCTGCGCCAGGCGCTGCTCGATCTGCGGCTTCACGCCTTCAAACGCCGGGAACTCGGCTTCGCGGGTGTCTTCCAGCTTGATGATGTGCCAGCCGAACTGGGTCTTGACCGGCGTCTCGGTCATCTCGCCTTTTTTCAGCTTGGTCATGGCCTGGCCGAATTCGGGCACGTAGTTCTCGGGCTTGGCGAAGTCGAGGTCACCGCCGTTTTCGCCAGAGCCCGGGTCCTTGCTCTTGGCCTTGGCCAGGTCTTCAAACTTGGCGCCGCCCTTGATCTGGGCGATCAGGGCCTTGGCGTCTTCTTCACCTTCGACCAGGATGTGGCGGGCGCGGTATTCGGTGCCGGTGCTCTGGGCCTTGAACTTGTCGTACTCGGCCTTGGCCTCGGCGGTGGTCACCGGGTTCTTGCGCTTGAAGTCCTCGAACAGTTCGCGGATCAGGATGCTTTCGCGCGCCAGTTCCATCTGCGCCTTGTAGTCGGCTTGCTGGGCAATGCCGCGCTTGGCTGCCTCTTGCGCAAAGATCTCGCGGCGCACCACTTCGTCCTTGGCCATGCCCTGCATTTCCGGCGTGACTTGCTGGCCGGCGCGCTGGGCCTGGGTCAGCAGCACGTCCACCCGCGCCTTGGGCACGGCCTTGCCGTTGACCACGGCGATGTTCTGCGCCTGTGCGGCCAGGGGGGAGAGCAGGGCGGCGGCCAGTGCGGCGGCCAGCAGCGGAGCGGCGAGGGGCTTGCGAATCATGGGCATGGCTTTCAGGGAGACGGAGGTGGCGCACCCTTGGGGTGGGCCGGTGGAGATGCGGGGGGATTCGGGCTGTTGTGCCAGGGCAGCTGGCCGGGTCGTCGTGACTGCGGCGCTGCGCCGGTGGGCCTGTTCAGCGGGATGTTGCTGCCTCGGCGGGGCTGCGCGCCTCGATCGCCAAGGCATGCACGCCCTGGGGGATCACATCGCGCAAAGCATCATACACAAGCCGATGCCGCGCCAGGCGGGCCAGGCCAGCGAGCTGCGCGCTGACGATCTTGACCCGGAAATGCGAGCCTTCACCGGCGCCGGCGTGGCCGGCATGCAGGTGGCTTTCATTGATGACTTCGAGGTGCTGCAGCGGCGCCAGCGCCGTGCGCAGCACGCTGTCGATCAGCTCGGCGGACACACCATTCATGATTTTTCCTTGGCGGGCACGTCGTCGGCCGGCAGGTGCTTGCTGATGTAGAGGCCCTGGCCCAGCGTGAACAGCAGCATCAGGCCGATGCCACCGAAGAGCTTGAAATTGACCCAGGTGTCGGTGGAGAAGTTGAAGGCCACCCACAGGTTGAGCACGCCCATGGCCGCAAAAAACGCCGCCCAGGCCAGGCTCAACCGTGCCCAGACCGGCGCGGGCAGCTGCAGCTGCTCGCCCAGCATCAGCTTGAGCAGGTTGCGGCCCAGCACAAACTGGCTGATCAGGAAGCCCGCGCCCATCACCCAGTACAGGCCGGTGGGCTTCCACTTGATGAAGGTCTCGCTGTGCAGCCACACGGTGAGCCCGCCCAGCACGGTCACCAGCCCCAGGCTGACCCACAGCATCATGTCGACCTTCTTGCCGCGGGCCTTGAGCCACAGCACCTGGGCCAGCGTGGCCACCACCACCACCACGGTGGCCAGCAGCACCGGCGCCTCGCCCGTGCCCACCTGGCCACCGGCGACCATGAAGCCCAGGTGTTCGGTGGCGAAAGCAGCGGCCCAGTCCTTGTGGCCCTCGGCGTATTTGAAGGCGCCGAAAAACAGCAGGATGGGCAGGAAGTCGAACAGCAGTTTCATGGCGGGGGCAGTGTAGCGAGCAGCCTGGAGAAGCCTGGCTTCTGGGCAATTGGGCTTTTGGGCATCTGGGCGTCCGGGCCTCTGGGCATCACCCGGCGCCGGGCCGACGCCGCAGCGGGATGCTCAGGCCTTGGGCGTGAAATCGATCGCAGCCGAATTGATGCAGTAGCGCTCGCCGGTGGGCTCGGGCCCGTCAGGGAAGACATGGCCGAGGTGGGTGCCGCATTGCGCGCAGCGCACTTCCACCCGCACCATGCCCAGGCTGGTGTCGGTGATGCGCTCGATGCGGCCTTCGCCCAGCTCCTGGGTCCAGCTGGGCCAGCCGCAGCCGGCGTCGAACTTGTGCGCGCTCTCGAACAGCACCTGCTTGCAGCCCACGCAGTGGTAGGCGCCGTCGGCCCAGTGGTCCCAGTATTGGCCGGTGAACGGCCGCTCGGTGGCGGCCTTGCGTGCCACCTGGAACTGCATCGGGTCGAGCTGGGCGCGCCACTCGGCTTCGGTCTTGCGCACCGGGTAGCGGGCGTCGTCTTGCGGATGGGGTTCGGGTTGGGTTTTGCCGAAGAGGGTCATGACGAGCAGGAGACTTCCAGTTGGTGGGCCCAGTCGGGCGGCAGCGCGGCATAGGCCGCGGGGGCATCGGGGTGTTCGTCGTAGGGTGTCTGCAAGACGGCCAGCAGGCGCTGCACTTCGCTGAAGTCGCCGCCACGCGCCGCCGTGATCGCAGTTTCCGCCAGGTGGTTGCGCAAGACGAATTTCGGGTTCACCCGGTCCATGCGCGCCTGGCGTGCAGGGTCCACGCTGGCCTCAGCCTGCAGCCGGCTGCGGTAGCGGCTGGCCCAGGCGTCGAAGCCGGCGCGGTCGATGAACTGGTCGCGCACGGCGGCGTTGTCAGCGCCGTCGGCGGTGCTGAAGCGGCCCAGCGCACGCCAGCTGATGGTGTGGTCGGCGCGGTCCTGGGCCAGCAGGCGCAGCCAGTCGTCGGCCAGATCAGCGTCGCCGTCCTGGGCGGTGGCCAGGCCCAGCTTGGCACGCAAGCGCGCCAGCATGGCGTCGGCGAACGCGGCCTTGTAGGGCTCCATCGCGTCTTTCATCGCGGCGATGGCCGCTGCCGGGTCGCCGGGCACCAGCGGCAACAGGCCGTGCGCCAGGGCATGCAGGTTCCAGAAGGCCACACTCGGCTGGCGGCTGAAGGCGTAGCGGCCTTGCTGGTCGGTGTGGTTGCAGATGTGCATCGGGTCGAAGCCATCGAGGAAGCCGAAGGGCCCGTAGTCGATGCTCAGGCCCAGGATGGACATGTTGTCGGTGTTCATGACGCCGTGGCAGAAACCCACCGCCTGCCAGTCGGCCAGCAGCCGGGCGGTGCGCACGCTGACGGCCGTCAGCAGTGCCAGCAGCGGATCGGGCGCGGCGCGGCAATCGGGGTAGAACTGGTCGATCACCGCGTCGACCAGGCTGCGCAGGGCCGCCACGTCCTGTGCGGTGTGGGCAAAGTGCTCGAAGTGGCCGAAGCGGATGAAGCTGGGCGCCACCCGGGCCACCACGGCGGCCGTCTCGGTGGTTTCACGCCGCACCGGCGCCGGGCTGCCGATGACCGACAGCGCCCGGGTGGTGGGGATGCCGAGGGCATGCATGGCCTCGGAGCACAGAAATTCGCGGATCGATGAGCGCAGCACCGCGCGGCCGTCGCCCATGCGGCTGTAAGGCGTGGGGCCGGCGCCCTTGAGCTGCAGCTCCATCGGGCCGGCGGGGCTGTCGATCTCGCCCAGTTGCAGCGCCCGGCCGTCGCCCAGCTGCCCGGCCCATTGGCCAAATTGGTGGCCGCTGTAGACGCTGGCCAGCAGCGGGCCCTGCGGTGGCAGGGCATTGCCGGCCAGCAGCTGCAGCGCAGCGTCGCTGGCCAGCCAGTCGGACAAGCCCAGGGCGGCGGCCAGGGGCGCGCTGCGCGCAACCCAGTGCACCGCCGGCAGCGGGGTGGGCGCCAGCAGCGTGCCAAAGGCCGGGCCGAGCTGGCGCAGCAGCGGGGCAGGGCGCCACTGCGGGCCCGGGGTCGGCTGGGCGGGGCAGGGGGTGCCTGGGTATCGGGACTGACCATGCCCCAATTGTCAGGCGGCGCAGGTCGGCAGCCTGCGCCGGGCCGGGAATCACCCCAGCCAGGGCGCGGCGGCAGCCGTGACAATGCAGGTTTTCAGTCACTTCTGCTTCAAAAGGACCTTCCCATGCTCGGCCAGATGCAAGACCACCCCCTGCTGATTTCGTCCCTGATCGACTTTGCCGGCCGGCACCACCCTGAGGGGCAGATCGTGTCGCGCCGGGTCGAAGGCGACCTGCACCGCTGCACCTACGCCGACATTGCCCGCCGCAGCAAGCAGGTGGCCGGTGCGCTGGACCGCCTGGGCCTGGCCCATTCCGACCGGGTCGCCACGCTGGCCTGGAACGGCTACCGCCACCTGGAGCTGTACTTCGGCATCACCGGCAGCGGCCGGGTGGTGCACACCATCAACCCGCGCCTGTTGCCCGAGCAGATCGCCTGGATCGCCAACCATGCCGAAGACCAGGTGCTGTGCTTCGACATGACCTTCCTGCCCATCGTCAAGGGCATCTGGAAGCACTGCAGCACGGTCAAGCAGTGGGTGGCGCTGTGCGACGCCGACAAGCTGCCCAGCGACACCGGCATCCCCAACCTGGTCAGCTACGAGGCCTGGATCGGCGCTGAAGCCACCAGCTACGACTGGCCGCAGTTTGAAGAGCGCGACGCGGCCGCCCTGTGCTACACCAGCGGCACCACCGGCAACCCCAAGGGCGCGCTGTACAGCCACCGGTCGACCCTGCTGCATGCCTTTGCCGGCGCGCTGCCCGACGCGCTGAGCGTGTCCAGCCGCGACAGCATCCTGCCGGTGGTGCCGATGTTCCACGTCAACGCCTGGGGCCTGCCCTACAGCGCGGCGATGACCGGCGCCAAGCTGGTGTTCCCCGGCGGCGCGCTCGACGGCAAGTCGGTGTACGAGCTGATCGAATCCGAAGGCGTGACCATGGCCGCCGGCGTGCCCACGGTGTGGCTGGGCCTGCTCAACCACACGGCGCAGCACGGCCTGCAGTTCTCGACCATGCGGCGCACGGTGATCGGCGGCTCGGCCTGCCCGCCGGCGATGATCAAGAGCTTCCGCGACGACTACAACGTGACTGTGCTGCACGCCTGGGGCATGACCGAGATGAGCCCGCTGGGCACGGTCTGCACCCTCAAGCCGCACCAGACCAGCTTGCCGGCCGAGCAGCAATTGGCGGTGATGGCCAAGCAGGGCCGGGCGATCTACGGCGTCGAGATGAAGATCGTCGACCCCGACGGCAACGAGCTGCCCTGGGACGGCCAGGCCAGCGGCGACCTGCTGGTCAAGGGCCCCTGGATCATCAGCAGCTACTTCAAGGGCGAAGGCGGCAACCCGCTGGTGGCCGGCGGCTGGTTCCCCACCGGCGACGTGGCCAGCATCGATGCCGACGGCTTCCTGCAGATCACCGACCGCAGCAAGGACGTGATCAAGTCGGGCGGCGAATGGATCAGCTCCATCGACGTCGAGAACATCGCCATGGGCCACCCGGCAGTCGCCATGGCGGCCTGCATCGCGGTGCCGCACCCCAAATGGGACGAGCGGCCGCTGCTGGTGGTGATGAAGAAGCCCGGTGCCGAGGCCACGCCGGCCGACATCCTGGCCCACTTCGACGGCCGCATCGCCAAGTGGCAGATCCCCGACGACGTGGTGTTTGTCGACAGCATCGCGCTGGGCGCCACCGGCAAGATCCAGAAGAACAAGCTGCGCGAGCAGTTCAAGGCGCACGCCTTGCCGACGGCCTGAGGCGCCCGGGGTAAACCCGCAATCCCCCCTGCAGCGGTCTTGATTTGTCGCTGCAGGGACAGGCCGACCGCCGGGTCGATTTCTAAAATCGAACGATCGTGCTTTTCTGGGTGCCTGCGGGTGCCCAAATGCAGCACAAAGCAGCAGCACAGCGCAGCAGCACCCAGCCGCCGCACCCATCCGCACCGAAAGGCATCCATGAGCGCCAACTACCAGGTCACCGACGGCATTGCCGTGGTCACGATGAACCACCCGCCGGTCAACGGCCTGGGTTTTGCCAACCGGGTGGGCATTGCCGACGGCCTGGCCAAGGCGGCGGCTGACCCGGCGGTGCAGGCCATCGTGCTGACCGGCGCAGGCCGGGCGTTCTCGGCCGGCGCCGACATCAGCGAGCTGGACGGCCCCCAGGCCCTGGCCGAGCCCAGCCTGGCCACGCTGATCCAGATCATCGAGACCAGCGCCAAGCCGGTGGTGGCCGCCATCCACACCATCTGCATGGGCGGCGGCCTGGAGCTGGCCCTGGCCTGCCAATACCGCGTGGCCGCGCCCGGCGCGGCCATCGGCCTGCCGGAAGTGAAGATCGGCGTGATCCCGGGTGCCGGCGGCACCCAGCGCCTGCCGCGGGTGCTGGGCATCGAGACCGCGATGAACATGATCGTCACCGGTGCGCCAGTGCAGAGCGAGGTGCTGGCCAGCCTGCCGGGCCAGAAGCTCATCGACCAGCTGGTCGACGGCGACCTGGCTGCCGGCGCGCTGAAATTTGCCCAGGGCATTGCGGCCGTGCGGCCCCTGCCCAGCGTGCGCGACCTGAAGGTGCGGCACGCCAACCCCGACGCCTACGTGCAGTTCGTGCGCAACATGGTCAAGGGCATGAGCAAGAACTTCCCGGCGCCGCTGGCCTGCGTGGAGGCGGTGGCAGCGTCCCTGAAGGCGCGCACGCTGGACGAGGGCATTGCCGAAGAGCAGCGCATCTTCCGCAGCGTGGTCTTGTCGCCCGAGGCCAAGGCCTTGCGCCATGCCTTCTTCGGTGAGCGTGCCGCCAGCAAGATCCCCGATGTGCCGGCCAGCACGCCGCAGCGCACGATCCAGGCGGTGGGCGTGATCGGCGCCGGCACCATGGGCGGCGGCATCACCATGAACTTCCTCAACGCCGGCATCCCGGTGACCATGCTGGAGATGAAGCAGGAGGCGCTGGACCGTGGCGTGGCCACCATCCGCAAGAACTACGAAGCCCAGGTGAAGAAGGGCAAGCTCAAGGCCGACAAGTACGAGCAGCGCATGGCGCTGCTGACCACCACGCTCAGCTACGACGGCCTGAAAGACGCCGACCTGATCATCGAGGCGGTGTTCGAGGAAATCGGCGTCAAGGAAACCGTGTTCAAGCAGCTCGACGCGGTGGCCAAGCCCGGCGCCATCCTGGCCAGCAACACCAGCACGCTGGACGTCAACAAGATCGCCAACTTCACCCAGCGCCCGCAGGACGTGGTGGGCATGCACTTCTTCAGCCCGGCCAACGTGATGCGCCTGCTGGAAGTGGTGCGCGGCGCGGCCACGGCCAAGGACGTGCTGGCCACGGTGATGGCGGTGGCCAAGAAGATCAAGAAGACCGCCGTGGTCTCGGGCGTCTGCGACGGCTTCATCGGCAACCGCATGATCGAGCAGTACAGCCGCCAGGCCGGCTTTCTGCTGGACGAGGGCTGCACGCCCAGCCAGGTCGACAAGGCCATCGAGAAGTTCGGTTTCGCGATGGGCCCGTTCCGCATGGGCGACCTGGCCGGCAACGACATCGGCTGGGCCATCCGCAAGCGCCGTGCGCTGGAGCAGCGCCAACCTGAAGTACAGCAAGACCGCCGACCTGCTGTGCGAGACTGGGCCGCTTCGGCCAGAAGACCCAGGCCGGCTGGTACGACTACCAGGCCGGCAAGCGCGACGCCATTCCCAGCGCCGTGGTCGAGCAGATGGTGGCCGACCACCGCAAGGAGCTGGGCATCACGCCGCGCAAGATCAGCGACGACGAGATCGTGCAGCGCCTGGTGTTCAGCCTGGTCAACGAGGCCGCCCACATCCTGGAAGAGGGCATCGCCAACAAGGCCAGCGACATCGACATGATCTACCTGACGGGCTACGGCTTCCCGCTTGTTCCGCGGCGGGCCGCTGTGCTACGCCGACACCGTGGGCCTGTACAACGTGGTGCTGGCGATGCAGCGCTTTGCCAAGAACCCGCTGGACGACGCCGCCTTCTGGACCCCCGCACCGCTGCTGGCCAAGCTGGCAGCCGAAGGCAAGAGCTTCACCTGAACCAACATCCGGAGCCCGCCATGAATGCACGCGCCACCTTCACCAGCATGGAACACAGCACCGCCGAGGACTGGAAAGCCATCGGCGCAGAATTTCCGGCGGCCGCCCGCACGCTGCCCGACCGCATCCTGGCCCACCTGAAGCTGCTGGACGGCGACATGGGCGGCTTTCCGATCGACCGCTACCAGCATTCGCTGCAGACCGCGACACGGGCGCTCAAGGACGGGCGCGACGAGGAATACGTGGTCTGCGCGCTGCTGCACGACATCGGCGACAGCCTGGGCACCTACAACCACTTCGACATCGCGGCGGCCATCCTCAAGCCCTTTGTCAGTGAAGCCAACCTGTGGATGGTGCAGCACCACGGCATCTTCCAGGGCTACTACTTCTTCCACCACATCGGCCTGGACCGCGACATGCGCGAGCAGTACCGCAGCAGCCCGCACTTCGGCCTGACCGAAGAGTTCTGCGCGCTCTACGACAACCCGGCCTTCGACCCCCAGCGGCGAGACCCTGCCGATCGCCGAGTTCGAGCCCATGCTGCGCCGGGTGTTCAGCACGGTGAAGACCAGCGTCTACAAGAGCTCCAGCACGGTGGCCGGCGCGACTGCCTGATTGCCTGACCGCCTGACCGCCTGACCGCCCGTCCCGCGTCTGCGCCGCAGCCGCCCACACACCCCTACGCCTGACCAGGAGCCCCCATGACCGATGCCGTCATTGTTTCCACCGCCCGCACCCCACTCGCCAAGAGCTGGAAGGGCGCTTTCAACATGACCCATGGCGCCACGCTGGGCGGCCATGCCATCGCCCATGCGGTGCAGCGCGCCGGCATTGATGGTGCCGAGGTCGATGACGTGCTGATGGGCTGCGCCAACCCGGAAGGCGCCACCGGCATGAACATCGCCCGCCAGGCCCTGCTGCGTGCCGGCCTGCCGATCACGGTGAGCGGCGCCACCGTCAACCGCTTTTGCAGCAGCGGCCTGCAGACCATCGCGATGGCGGCGCAGCGCATCATTGCCGGCGAAGGCGATGTCTACATCGCCGGTGGCGTGGAAAGCATCTCCTGCGTGCAGCAGGAGATGAACACCCACATGCTGGTCGACCCGGCGCTGCAGAAGATGAAGCCCGAGATCTACTGGAACATGCTGCAGACGGCCGAGATGGTGGCCAAGCGCTACAACATGCCCAAGGAGCGCATGGACCACTACGGCGCCGCCAGCCAGCAAAAGGCCTGCGCCGCGCGCGATGCCGGCCTGTTTGATGCCGAGATCGCCGCCATCACCGTGACCGCCGGCGTGGCCGACGCCGTGCTGGGCTTGCGCAGCAAGGAAGTGACGGTCAGCCAGGACGAAGGCCTGCGCCCCGGCACCACCTATGAAGGCATCGTCGGCGTGCGCCCGGCCATGCCGGGTGGTGTGGTGACGGCCGGCAATGCCAGCCAGTTCAGCGATGGCGCCGGCGCCTGCGTGCTGGTCAGCGACCGCTATGCCCAGCAGAAGGGCCTGAAGCCCCTGGGCCGCTTCCTGGGCTTTGCGGTGGCCGGTTGCGAGCCCGATGAAATGGGCATCGGCCCGGTGTTTGCCGTGCCCAAGGTGCTCAAGCGCCTGGGCCTGACGGTCGATGACATCGACCTGTGGGAATTGAACGAGGCCTTTGCGGTGCAGGTGCTCTACAGCGCCGACCGCCTGGGCATCCCGATGGACCGGCTCAACGTCAACGGTGGCGCCATCGCCGTGGGCCACCCTTACGGCATGAGCGGCCAGCGCCTGACCGGCCACGCCCTGATCGAAGGCAAGCGCCGCGGCGCCAAGAAGGTCTGCGTCACCATGTGCATCGGCGGCGGCATGGGCGCGGCGGGCGTGTTCGAAGTGCTTTGATGGCGGCGACCATGCTGCGCACGCCCGATGCCCGGTTCGACAACTTGCCGGGCTGGCCGTACCCGGCGCTGCATGCCCAGCCGCTGGGCGCCGACGGTCCGCGTATGGCCTATGTGGATGTCGGCCCGCGCGACGCCCCGGCCACCGTGCTGTGCCTGCATGGCAACCCCAGCTGGGGCTACATCTACCGGCACATGCTGCCGGTGTTCCAGGGCGCGGGCTTGCGCGTGGTGGTGCCCGACCTGATCGGCTTCGGCCGCTCGGACAAGCCGGCGGACGAGGCTTGGCACCAGTTCGATGCGCACCGCCAGAGCCTGCTGCACTTCATTGAGCATCTGGACCTGCGCCAGGTCATGCTGGTCTGCCAGGACTGGGGCGGCATCTTCGGCCTGACCCTGCCCATGGCGATGCCGGCGCGTTTTTCGCGGCTGCTGGTGATGAACACCACGCTGGCCACGGGCGACCTGACCGACGGCTTCAAGGCCTGGCGCAGCTACAGCAACAGCCAGCCTGACCTGGCGGTGGGCAAGCTGCTGCAGCGCGGCAAGCGCACGATGGACGCTGCCGAAGCCGCCGGCTACGACGCACCATTTCCCGATGCGTCCTACAAGGCTGCGCTGCGGGCCTTTCCCAACCTGGTGCCCGACGGCGCCGATGCCCCGGGCGCGGCCACCAGCCGCGCTGCGCAGGCCTTCTGGCAACAGGACTGGCAGGGCCAGAGCTTCATGGCCGTGGGCGCGCAAGACCCGGTGCTGGGCCTGCCCACGATGGAGGCCTTGCGCAGCCACATCCGCGGCTGCCCGCCGCCGCTGGTGGTGGCCGAAGGCGGCCACTTCGTGCAGGAATGGGGCGGCCCGATCGCCACCGCCGCGCTGGCGCACTTTGGCCTGGCGGCTGCCTGAGTGCCTGACTGCCTGACAGCGTGATTGCCTGACCCCCTGCGGCGCCCGCCGCGGGACTTCCATCCTTTTGCCCCTCTGCCATGCGCCACACCGTCGACTTTCTGCTTTCCGACTGGCTGCGGGTGAGCACCCTCACCGACCGCCCCCGCTTTGCCGACCATTCGGCCGAGACCTTCAGCCAGGTGCTGGACACCAGCGAGAAGATCGCGCGCGACAAGTTCGCGCCCTTCAACCGCCTGGTCGACACCGAAGAGCCGCGCTTTGACGGTGAGCAGGTGGTCCTGCCGCAAGCCACCCAGGACGCCTGGGACGCCTACGCTGCGTCGGGCCTGCTGTCGGCGGCGCAAGACTACGCCATCGGCGGCATGCAGCTGCCCTACACCGTCGAGCTGGCGGCCAATGCGTTTTTCTCCAAGGCCTCGGTCAGCATCAACGCCAGCATGCTGAGCGTGGGCAATGCCAACCTGCTGATGGTGCACGGCACGCCGCTGCAGCAGCAGGTGTTTGCGCTGCATGAGTTTTCTGGCCGCTTCTCCGGCACCATGTGCCTCAGCGAGCCGCAGGCCGGCAGCAGCCTGCAGCGATGTGGCCACCCGGGCGGTGGCCGACGGTGACGGACCACCTGGCCGACCCGCTGGGCCCGCGCTACCGGCTCAAGGGCAACAAGATGTGGATCTCGGCCGGCGAGCATGAGCTGACCGAGAACATCATCCACCTGGTGCTGGCCAAGATCCCCGGGCCGGATGGCAAGACCATCGCCGGCACCAAGGGCATCTCGCTGTTCATCGTGCCCAAGAAGCTGGTCGACAGCGAGGCCAGGCTCACCGGCGAGCGCAATGACGTGGCCCTGGCCGGCCTGAACCACAAGTGCGGCTGGCGCGGCACCACCAACACGCTGCTGAACTTTGGTGAAGGCAAGTTCAAGCCGGGCGGCCAGGCCGGCGCCATCGGCTACCTGGTGGGCAAGCCGGGTGAAGGCCTGCGCTGCATGTTCCACATGATGAACGAGGCCCGCATCGGCGTGGGCATGGCCGCCACCATGCTGGGCATGGCCGGCTATGAGGCCAGCCTGGACTACGCCCGCCAGCGGCCGCAGGGGCGCCTGGCCGGCCCGGCCGGCAAGGACGCCAGCGCACCGCAAGTGCCCATCATCGCCGCACGCCGATGTCAAGCGCATGCTGCTGGCCCAGAAGGCCTATGCCGAAGGCGCGCTGGCGCTGGCCCTGTACTGCGCCCGGCTGGTCGACGAGCAGCACACCGGCGACCAGCGCTGCGGCCAAGGACGCCGCGCTGCTGCTGGAGGTGCTGACGCCGATTGCCAAGAGCTGGCCCAGCGAATGGTGCCTGGAGGCCAACAGCCTGGCCATCCAGGTGCACGGTGGTTATGGCTACACCCGGGACTTTCCGGTCGAGCAGTACTGGCGCGACAACCGCCTGAACATGATCCACGAGGGCACCCACGGCATCCAGGCCATGGACCTGCTGGGCCGCAAGGTGGTGATGGACGGCGGTGCCGGCCTGAAGCTGCTGACCGCCACCATGCACCAGACCATTGAACGCGCCAGCCAATCGACCGGGCCTGCGGGCCTGGCCGCCCATGGCGCCGGCCTGGCGGCGGCGCTGCAGCGCCTGGGGGCGGCCACCGAAGCCGCCTGGTCGACCGGCCAGGCCGACGACGCCCTGGCCAATGCCACGCCCTACCTGCAGGCCTTCGGCCATGTGGTGCTGGCCTGGATCTGGCTGGATGTGGCGCTGGCAGCGCAGGCTGCGGGCGAAGCGGGCAGCCAGCCGGATGATTTTGTGCAGGGCAAGCTGCAGTGCTGCCACTACTTCCATGCCTTCGAGCTGCCCAAGATCGACGCCTGGCTCAACGTGGTGGCGGCGCGCACGCCGATTTGCCGCGACATGCAGGACGCCTGGTTTTGAGCGCATCGGTTTTGGGCGCATCCGTTTTGGGTGCATTCTTTGGGGATGAAAACATCCGCTGTCGAAACCCTGGTCTGGGTGCTGGTCTATGGCGGCTTGCTGCTGCTGTGCCTGGGCCTGTTTGTCAGCCGCAGCGACGGCTCTTTGGGCTGGCTGCTGGCACTGGCCGGCGGCGTGGCGGCGGCGGCCGGCGTGCTGCTGATCTTCTGGCGTGCCCGCATGGGGCCATGAAGCGCCTGTCTGCCAGCCGGCAGCCAAGCACCCACCAACACTGCAAGGAGCACCTGCGATGGGCACCGATGTCAAGCAACTGCTCGATCTGACCGGGCGCACCGCCCTGGTCACTGGCGGGTCCCGCGGGCTGGGCCTGCAGATCGCCGAGGCGCTGGGCGATGCTGGCGCCAAAGTGATGCTGACGGCACGCAAGGCCGCCGACCTGGAAGAAGCCTGCGCCGAACTCAGCCAGCGCGGCATCGATGCCCGCTGGATCGCTGCCGATGCGGCCAAGCCCGAAGAAGCCCAGCGGGTGGTGGCCGAGACCCTGGAGCGCCTGGGTCCGATCGACATCCTGATCAACAACGCCGGCGTGGCCTGGGCGGCGCCGGCCGAAGACCACCCGCTGGCCGCCTGGGACAAGCTGATGAACCTGAACGTGCGCAGCCTGTTCGTCTTCGCCCAGGCGGTGGCCAAGTCCAGCATGATCCCGCGCCGGCAGGGCCGCATCATCAATGTCGCGTCCATCGCCGGCATCGCCGGCAACCCGGCCGGCATGCAGACCATTGCCTACAACACCAGCAAGGGCGCGGTCATCAACTTCACCCGCGCGCTGGCGGCCGAGTGGGGCGCCCACGGCATCACCGTCAATGCCATTGCGCCGGGCTTCTTTCCCAGCAAGATGACCCACGGCCTGATCGCCGAGCGCGGCCATGACGACATGGCGGCGCGCGCACCGCTGCAAGCGCCTGGGCGATGACGACGACCTGAAGGGCGCCGCCCTGCTGTTTGCGTCGGCCGCCGGCAAGCACATCACCGGCCAGGTGCTGGTGGTCGACGGCGGCATCAGCGTGGTGGTGGGCTGATGGCAGGCCCGGCATGACCGAAGCCAAGCGCCGCCGGCGCCACCATGCCTCACCGCTGCCGTTTCCGGTGGTGGTGCCCTTCGTCGAGAACCTGGGCATCGAGCTGCACGGCTACAGCGACGGCCATTGCGAGCTGCGGGTCGACCTGGACGAGGCCCACCTCAACGCCTGGGAAGTGGCCCACGGCGGCGTGCTGATGACGCTGATGGACGTGGCCATGGCCATGTCGGCGCGCAGCGCCACCCAGCACGGCGGCGGCGTGGCCACCATCGAGATGAAGACCAGCTTCATGCGCCCGGCCCAGCACCAGCTGCGCGCCGTGGCCCGGCTGCTGCACAAGACCACCACGCTCGCGTTTTGCGAGGCATCGGTGTTTGACGACGAAGGCAAGCTGTGCGCCACGGCCACGGCCACCTTCAAGTACCTGCGCGGCCTGGTCAAGCGACCGGCCACAAATCCCCTGACCACCCCATTGACCACAGCCCAGAAAGGCAACACACCATGATGAACCAGCAGATCCACCTTGTTTCCCGCCCCACCGGCGAGCCCGATGCCAGCAACTTCAAGCTGGTGGAAGCCCCCGTGCCGGCCCAGGGCGACCTGAAGGACGGCCAGGTGCTGGTGAAGAACCACTACCTGAGCCTGGACCCCTACATGCGCGGCCGCATGAACGACGGCAAGAGCTACGCCCAGCCCCAGCTGCTGGACACCACCATGGGTGGCGGCACGGTCGGTGAGGTGGTGGCCAGCAAGAACCCCGGCTTTGCCGTGGGCGACCATGTGGTCGGCATGGGCGGCTGGCAGCTCTACAGCGTGGTCGATGCCGCGCTGCCCGGCGTGCTGCGCAAGGTCGACACCAGCCAGGTGCCGCTGTCGGCCTACCTGGGCGCGGTGGGCATGCCCGGCGTCACCGCCTGGGTGGGCCTGGTCACCATCATCGACCCCAAGCCGGGCGAAACCGTGGTGGTCTCGGCCGCCAGCGGCGCGGTGGGCAGCATGGTGGGCCAGCTGGCCAAGGCCCGTGGTGCACGGGCGGTCGGCATTGCCGGCGGCGCCGAGAAATGCGCCTATGTGGTCGAGCAGCTGGGCTTCGATGCCTGCATCGACCACCGCGCCCACAACGACTTCAAGTCGATGTCGCAGGCGCTGAAGGAAGCCTGCCCCAAGGGCATCGACGGCAACTTCGAGAACGTCGGCGGCATGATCCTGGACGCGATCATGATGCGGTCCAACGCCTTCAGCCGCGTTGCCATGTGCGGCATGATCAGCGGCTACAACGGCGAGCCGATCCCGCTGGCCGCGCCGCAGCTGATCCTGGTGAACCGCATGAAGGTGCAGGGCTTCATCGTCAGCGAGCACATGCAGCACTGGCCGGCTGCGCTGGCCGAACTGGGCCAGGGCATTGCCAGCGGCAAGTACAAGCACCGCGAGACGCGTGGCCCAGGGCCTGGCCGCCGCGCCCGAGGCCTTCATGGGCCTGCTCAAGGGCAAGAACTTCGGCAAGCAGCTGGTCAAGCTGGTCTGACGCGAGTGGCGCTGCCGCTGGTCTGGACCTGGCAGCGCTTCGCCGACCTGGGCGTCGACGGCGCTCTACGACCTGCTGGCCCTGCGGGCGCCGGTCTTCATCCTCGAGCAGGGCCCCTACCTCGACCCCGACGGGCTGGACCGCCACAGCTGGCACCTGCTGGGCCGCGACGGCGCGGGCGCGCTGCGTGCCTACCTGCGCGTGGTCGACCCGGGCCTGAAGTACGCCGAGCCGTCGATGGGCCGGGTGGTGCTGGACAAGCCGCTGCGCGGCAGCGGCCTGGCCGATGCCCTGGTGGCCGAAGGCCTGCGCCGCTGTGATGCGGCCTGGCCGGGCCAGGGCAACCGCATCAGCGCCCAGGCCCACCTGCAGCGCTTCTACGGCCGCCACGGCTACCAGGCGGTGGGCGACGTCTACCCCGAAGACGACATCCCGCACATCCAGATGTGGCGCGCCCCGCGCTGATCCCCCAACCATGGCCCTTGTCCTGGCGGCCGCATGAGACCGCCGGGCCGCCCCAAGGGCGAAGCACGCGGTGCGCAGCACCAAGGTACCCCAATGACCGATCTGATCCTGCACCACTACGCCATGTCGCCCTTTGCCGAGAAGGTGCGGCTGATCCTGGGCCACAAGGGCCTGGCCTGGCGCTCGGTGCACATCCCGCCGGTGATGCCCAAGCCCGACGTCACCGCGCTGACCGGCGGCTACCGCAAGACGCCGGTGCTGCAGGTGGGCGCCGACATCTACTGCGACACCGCCTTGATCGCCCGCGTGCTGGACGCCCGCCAGCCCGCACCCAGCCTGTACCCCGCCGCATCGCCGCTGGCGGTGCCGCTGGCGCAGTGGGCCGACAGCGTGCTGTTCCAGGCGGCGGTGTGCTGGGCCATGCAGCCCGCCGGCATCACCACCATCCTGGGCGATACCAGCCCCGCAAACGCTGAAGGACTTTGCCGCCGACCGCGCCGCCATGCGCAACAACGCGCCGCGCATCACCCTGCCCGACGGCACGGTGCAGCTGCGCAGCCACCTGGCGGCCTTCGAGTCGCAACTCGGCCAGGGCGGGCCCTGGTTGATGGGTGCCCAGCCCTGCATCACTGATTTTTCGGTCGGCCACTGCCTGTGGTTCATCCGCCGCGCCACGCCGGTGGCGGGCCTGCTGGACAGCTATCCGGCGGTCAGCGCCTGGCTGGACCGCTTGTTTGCCATCGGCCACGGCCAGCACAGCGACCTGGCGTCGGCCGACGCCGTGGCCATCGCTGCCAGCGCCAGCAGCCATGCGCCGGTGGCCGTGCAGCCTGGCCTGGGCTTCGACGCCGGCGAGGCCGTCAGCGTGTTTGCCATGGACTACGGTGCCGACCCGGTGGCCGGCAGCCTGGTGGGCCTGACACCGGAGTCGGTGACCCTGCGCCGCCAGGACCCGCGTGCCGGCACGGTGCAGGTGCACTTTCCCCGCTTCGGCTTCCAGATCAAGAAGGACACCCGCGCATGACTGATTTTCAAGGCCGCACCGCCGTGCTGACAGGTGCCGCGTCTGGCTTCGGCCTGGCATGCGCCCGCATCGCCGCCAGCGTCGGCATGCAGGTGGTGATGGTCGACGTGCAGGCCGACGCCCTGGCCGCTGCGGCGGCCGAGGTCAGCGCGCTGGCCGCCCAGTGCGCCGGCGGCGGTGGCCAGGTGCTGGCCCGCCAGGTGGATGTGTCCAGCGCCAGCGCCATGGAAGCCCTGGCGGCCGAGGTGCAGGCCAGCTTTGGTGCGCCGGCCCTGGTCTTCAACAACGCCGGTGTGGGCAGTGGCGGCCTGGTGTGGGAAAACACGGTCAAGGACTGGGAATGGGTGCTGGGCGTCAACCTGTGGGGCGTGGTGCATGGCGTGCGCCTGTTCACCCCGATGATGCTGGCCGCCGCAGCGGCCGACCCGGCGTTCCGGGGCCACATCGTCAACACCGCGTCCATGGCCGGCTTGCTGAGCCCGCCCAACATGGGCGTGTACAGCGTCAGCAAGCATGCGGTGGTGAGCTTGTCTGAAACCCTGTACCAGGACCTGAGCCTGGTCAGCGACCAGGTGCATGCCCATGTGCTGTGCCCGTATTTTGTGCCCACCGGCATCAGCGCCAGCGAGCGCAACCGCCCGGCCAGCATGACCGAAGCCGACGCCCGGCCCACCCGCAGCCAGCTGATCGGCAAGGCCATGGGCGACAAGGCGGTGGGCAGCGGCAAGGTCAGCGCCGCCGACGTGGCGGCCCAGGTGTTTGCTGCGCTGCAAGCCCGCCAGTTCTACATCTACAGCCACCCCCAGGCGCTGGCCCCGGTGCAGACCCGGCTGGAAGACGTGGTGCAAGGCCGCAACCCCAGCGACCCGTTTGCCGCCAAGCCGGCGCTGCGCACGCAATTGATGGCTGCGCTGCGCGGCGCTTGATCCAGGCCGCCGCCCCGGGTGGCGCGCCTGGCGGTGGGCCTGTCTGGGGCGTGCCTGCTCAGGCCGGCGGCAGCCTGGTGGCGGGACGCTGTGCGCCGCCGCTCCAGGGCCTGGTCGACAAGGCGGCAGCCGGGTAGCCGCGGTCCACGTCCAGCCCGGTCAGCCGCCAGGCCAGGGGCGCGGCAGCCAGTGGGCCGCTGCCGGCCACCGTCTGCAAGGCCAGCGGCCACAGCACGCCGTGCAGCAGCCGGTGGTCGGCCAGGTCCACCTGCACCAGCGCGTCGGCATGCAGCGCCGACAGCGACACCTGCAGCCGGCGCAAGCGCAGTTGATCGCGGTCGATGAACAGCGACAAGCGCTCGCTTGCGGCGCCGCCCAGCCCGGGCGCCAGCGGCAGGTGCAGGTGGTCGCAGCGGCGGCCTGCCAGCGTCACCGGCTCGGCCCATTGCACGCTGCCGTCAAACGCTGCCAACGCCACCGGGCCCAGCAGCAGCAGGCGGTGCAGGGCGGCGGCCAGGCGCTGGGTGTCTGGGTCGGCGTGACCGCTTGGGCCGGGCGCAGTCGCATCCAGCACCAGCGCCAGCGCGGCACTGGCTGGCAGCAGCCGCAGCTGCGCCGGCCCACCCGGCTGCAGGCCCTGCGCTGTCGGCCAGGGCAGGGCGTCGAAGCCCAGGTTCACATCCCGCAGTTGCTGCCAACCGGCCAGGCCATGGGCATCGGCGGCGGCACGCAGCCGCGCCCGGGCGCTGGTCGACCCCGGCCCTGCCGGCACCGCTGGCCAGGGCGTGGCGCAGCCGGCCAAGGCCAGCAGCGGCACCAGCGGTACGGCCAGCGCATGGCCCAGCAAGCGGCGGCGCAGCGGCGCGGGCGCGGGCGTGGGCAGGGTAGGGATGGCGGTGCTGCGGGTGCTGCGCATGGTGGTCGGTTCGCTTTCAGTCCGCAGGTCGCTGGCCGGTGTGCGGCACGGGTGCGGCAGGTGTGCGCCGGGGCGGCAAGGGGGCAAGCAAGGGTCCGGACAGCAGAGCCGGCATCAGATTGGACAGCCGCGCCTGGTGTGCCGCATTTTGCGGCACTGCGCCGGCCCGCAGCTGGATGCAAAACCAGGTACCCGGCTGCGGATCCGGCCGGCAACACCCCCTGTGGCACACTCGCCGGCTTTGCCGAGAGAGGCCCCTGGGCCAGCCGATTTGGACAAGATTCTTTTGCAAATTGCGGCCGAGCTTCAGGTCGCCCCGCGCCAGGTCAAGACCGCTGTGGACCTGCTGGATGGCGGTGCCACCGTGCCCTTCATCGCCCGCTACCGCAAAGAGGCCACCGAAGGCCTGGACGACATCCAGCTGCGGGCGCTGGAAGCCCGCCTGTCCTATCTGCGCGAGCTGGAAGACCGCCGGGCGGCGGTGCTGGCCAGCATCGACGAACAAGGCAAGCTGACGCCCGCATTGCGCGCTGCCATCGATGCCGCGCCCACCAAGCAGGAGCTGGAAGACCTGTATCTGCCCTTCAAGCAAAAGCGCCGCACCAAGGGGTTGATCGCCCGCGAAGCCGGGCTCGACGCCGCTGGCCGACCTGTTGTTTGCCGACCCGACGCTGGACCCGCACGCCGAGGCCGCTGCCTTTTTGAACCCCGAGGCCGGCTTTGCCGACAGCTTTGCGGTGCTCGATGGTGTGCGCGACCTGCTGAGCGAGCGCTGGGCCGACGACGCCGCCCTGGTGGGGCCGCTGCGTGAATGGCTGTGGGCCGAGGGCCTGCTGCGCAGCACGCTGGCCGACGGCAAGGACCCAAACCACGCCGACAACGCCAAGTTCCGCGACTACTTCGACTACGACGAGCCGATCCGCACCGTGCCCAGCCACCGCGCGCTGGCGGTGTTCCGTGGCCGCACGCTGGAGATCCTGGACGCCAAGCTGGTGCTTGCGGACGCACCCGCGCCGGTGGCGCCATCGCCCGCGGTGGCGCCGGTGTCGCTGGCCGAAGGCCGCATCGCAACGCACCTGGGCTGGCGCCATGCCAAGCGCCCCAGCGACGAGCTGATCCGCAAGACCATCGCCTGGACCTGGAAGGTCAAGCTCAGCCTGAGCCTGGAGCGCGACCTGTTCACCCGCCTGCGCGAGGCCGCCGAGGCCACCGCCATCAAGGTGTTTGCCGAGAACCTGCGTGACCTGCTGCTGGCCGCGCCTGCCGGCAAGCGGGTGGTGATGGGCCTGGACCCGGGCATCCGCACGGGCGTGAAGGTGGCCGTGGTCAGCGACACCGGCAAGGTGCTGGCCACCCACACCGTCTACCCGCATGAGCCGCGCTGCGACTGGGACGGCAGCCTGCATGCCCTGGGCAAGCTGGTGGCCCAGCATGGTGTCAACCTGATCGCCATCGGCAACGGCACCGCCAGCCGCGAGACCGACAAGCTGGCGGCCGACCTGATCCAGCGTGTTCAGGCACTGGCGCCCGACCTCAAGATCGACAAGGTGGTGGTCAGCGAAGCCGGTGCCTCGGTCTATTCGGCCAGTGAATTTGCCAGCAAGGAACTGCCCGACCTGGACGTGAGCCTGCGCGGCGCGGTGTCCATCGCCCGCCGCCTGCAGGACCCGCTGGCCGAATTGGTCAAGATCGACCCCAAGAGCATCGGCGTGGGCCAGTACCAGCACGATGTCAACCAGGGCGAACTGGCCCGCATGCTAGACACCGTGGTGGAAGACTGCGTCAACAAGGTGGGCGTGGACCTGAACACCGCGTCGGCACCGCTTGCTGGCGCAAGTGGCCGGCCTGTCGCCGGCGGTGGCGGCGTCCATCGTGCGCTGGCGCGACACCCATGGCGCGTTCAGCCACCGCCAGCAGTTGCTGGACGTGGCCGGCCTGGGCCCCAAGACCTTCGAGCAGGCGGCGGGCTTTCTGCGCATCCGCGGTGGCGACAACCCGCTGGACCAGACCGGCGTGCACCCCGAGACCTACCCGGTGGTGCAGCGCTTGCTGGCCAGCCTGCAGCGCCCGATCACCGAGGTGATGGGCCGGGCCGACGTGCTGCGCAGCTTGAAGCCGGAGGCGTTTGCCGATGCACGCTTTGGTGCCATCACCGTCAAGGACATCTTCACCGAGCTGGAAAAGCCCGGCCGCGACCCGCGCCCCGACTTCAAGGTGGCCAAGCTGGCCGACGGGGTCGAGCGCATCCAGGACCTGAAGGAAGGCATGACGCTGGAGGGCACGGTCAGCAATGTGGCCCAGTTCGGCGCCTTCATCGACCTGGGCGTGCACCAGGACGGCCTGGTGCATGTCAGCCAGCTGGCGCACAAGTTCGTCAGCGACGCGCGCGAGGTGGTCAAGACCGGCGACATCGTGACGGTGAAGGTGCTGGAAGTCGACCTGGCGCGCGGACGCATCTCGCTGACCATGAAGCTCGATGCCCAGCCCGGCAAGGGTGCAGGGCGGGGCGACAACGGCTTCCGCCCGGCCGGGCGTGACGAGCGCGCCGGCCGGGGCGGGGCGGGCGGTGGTCAGGGCAGTGCCCGGCCGGCCAGCCCCCAGCCGGCGGCCGGTGGCGCCATGGCCGCCGCCTTCGCCAAGCTGCAGACCCGGCGCTGAGGCGCGCGCAGCGTGCCCGGCCCGCGTCACGCCGTCGCCTTGCCGCTGTGGGCGGCGGGTCTGGGTTTGGTTCTGGGTCTGGGTCTGGGTACAGGCCTGGCCGGCATGGTCGCACCGGCCCATGCCCAGCCGGCGCCGCAGCAGGTGGAAGTGACCGCCCAGCCGCAGACCGAGGGCGACCAGCGCCGGCGCGACCCGGTGGCACGCAGCATCGTTGGCCGCGATGAGCTGGAGAAGTACGGCGACAGCAACGTCAGCGACGTGCTCAAGCGCCAGCCGGGTGTCAGCATGCAGGGCGGCAGCCCGCGCATGCGCGGCCTGGGTGGCAACTACACGCTGCTGCTGGTCAACGGCGAGCCGGCGCCGCCCGGTTTTTTGCTGGACCAGCTGTCGCCCAGCCAGGTCGAGCGCATCGAGATCACCCGCGGCCCCAGCGTCGAGCACAGTGCGCAGGCCGTGGCCGGCACCATCAACATCATCTTGCGCACGGAGCCCCGCACCCGCCAGCGTGAACTGGGCTTGCGCGTGGGCTACCAGGCGCTGCGCCCGGTGCTGGGCGCCAACGCCAGCTGGGGCGACCGCAGCGGCGCTGTCAGCTACATCCTGCCGCTGTCGATCTACCAATGGCGTGGCCAGGCCGACCTGCTGCGCGCACGCAGCGCCCCGGGGCCCGACGGCGCCCCGCAACAGTTGCAGGCGTCGGGCAGCGACCAGTTCTGGGGTGGCGGCTTCAATCTCGGCCCGCGCCTGACCTGGAAGCTGAGCGACAGCGACAGCCTGGGCTGGCAGACCTGGGCCCAGCGCCACAACTTCAACAACCAGGGTTTGCTGCAGACCACGGTGCTGCAGGGCCAGCCACCCACCAGCGTGGACGACCGCTCCCGCAGTGGCGGCCACTGGCAGATGCTGCGCAGCAGCCTGCAGTGGAACCGCAAGGCCGACAGCGGCCTGCGCCTGGAACTGAAAGCCGGTCTGCAGGGCAGCAGCAGCCGCTCCAGCGGGCACACCGACGGCCAGGACGCGGCCGGCCGGCCCAGCCTGGTGCGCGACACCAGCAACCACAACAGCGAGCGCAGCAGCACCGCCAGTGGCAAGGCCAGCCGCCCGCTGGGCGAGGCCCACACCCTGGCCATGGGCTGGGAACTGGAGCGCCGCAGCCGCCGCGAGCAGCGCCGCATCGTGCAGAACGGTGCCGACCTGCTGGCTGGCTATGAAGGTGAGCCCTTTGACGCCAGCATCACCCGCCTGACTGCTTTTGTGCAGGACGAGTGGGACATCAGCCCGCGCTGGGGCGCCCAGCTGGGCCTGCGGGCCGAGCAGATCCGCAGCACCGCCAGCGGGCTGGGCGCGACGGTGCACAACCGCAGCCAGGTGCTGACACCGGTGCTGCACCTCAGCCACAAGCTGCAGGCCGGCGGGCGCGACCTGCTGCGCGCCAGCCTGACCCGCAGCTACAAGGCGCCCGAGCTGGCCCAGCTCAGCAACCGGCCCAGCATCAACACCGAGTACCCGGTGGACGCCGGCAATGCCGAGATCAGCCCCGACAGCGTGGGCAACCCGGCGCTGCAGCCCGAACTGGCCACCGGCCTGGACCTGGCCTTCGAGCACTACCTGCCGCAGGGCGGCGTGCTCAGCATCGGCGGCTTCCACCGCCGCATCCGGGGGCTGATCCGCTCACAGACCCAGTTGCAGGCGGTGGCCTGGTCTGCTGTGCCACGCTGGGTGGCCATGCCGGTGAACCTGGCCGACGCGCACAGCACGGGCATCGAGCTGGAGCTCAAAGGCCGCGCTGATGAACTCTGGCCAGCGGTGGTGGCAGCGGCCACCACACCGCCCTGGCTGCGTGACGGCCTGAAGGGCTTGAGCCTGCGGGCGTCGGCCAGTGTCTACCGCTCCAGCGTCGACGGCATCCCCGGCCCGGACAACCGCCTGGCGCAGCAGCAGCCCTGGGCCGCTGCCACCGGCTTTGACCAGCTGCTGGGCCCGCTGGCCGGTGGGCCGCCGCTGACCATCGGCGCCAATCTGGCCTGGACACCGGGCTACCGCAACCAGCAGTCGCCCAACCAGGCGGTGACCGCCGCCACCTTGCGCACGCTGGATGTGTATGCGCTGTGGCAAATCGACCGCCAGACCACGCTGCGCCTGGGCGGCGCCAACCTGCTGGCCGACAGCACCCGCAGCCTGACCGAACTGCAGGCAGCCAACGCGGCGCTGCAGACCACCTTCAACCAGCGCGCCGGCCGCCGCTCGGTCAACCTGGGCCTGGCGCTCAAGTTCTGAGCGCAGCCGCATGGCAGCCACCCGTCCCCGCGCCCTGCAGGTCTACGCCGGCCCGGCGGCCCTGCGCCACCTGCGCAGCCGTGGCCTGCAGCCCGCTGATGTGCGGGTGGTGCCGGCCGCCGCTGGTGGCCCCAAGGGCCTGATCCTGAACCCGCTGGACCGCTACCTGTTTGGCCACTGGCTGGCCGGCAGCAGCCACACGGTGCACCTGCTGGGCGCGTCGATCGGCGCCTGGCGCATGGCCTGCGCCATGCAGCCCGACCCCGACGCCGCACTGGCCGACCTGGCCCAGGGCTACATCCACCAGCAGTTCAATGTGCCCGATGGTGTCTGGCCCAGCGCGGCCGAGGTGAGCCGGGTGTTTGCCGACCTGCTGGCGCAGCAGTTCGGCGGGCGCGAGGCCACGCTGCTGGACCATGCGCGCTACCGCCTGCATGTGTTCACCAGCCGGGGGCACGGCGCGCTGCTGCGGCGCGAAGGCCGGCTGCGCACGCCGCTGGGCTATGCGGCGGCCTTCACCAGCAACCTGGCACGGCGCCAGGCCCTGGGCCGCTGGCTGCAGCGGGTGGTGTTTTCCGATCCGCGTGATGCGCTGCCACTGCCGCTGCAGGACTTCCACAGCCGCAGCGTGCCGCTGAGCCTGGCCAATCTGGCGCCGGCCATGCAGGCCAGCGGCAGCATTCCGTTTGTGCTGCAGGCGGTGCACGACATCCCCGGCGGCCCGCCCGGCGCGTATTGGGACGGCGGCATCACCGACTACCACCTGCACCTGGACTACGCCGCCATGCCCGCTGGCCTGGTGCTGTACCCGCACTTCCAGCAGCACCTGGTGCCCGGCTGGCTGGACAAGGGCCTGCGGCGGCGCCACGGCGCATCGCCCAAGCTGGACAACGTGGTGGTGCTGGCGCCACGCGCCGAGTGGGTGGCCAGCCTGCCCGGTGGCAAGCTGCCCGACCGGCAGGACTTCAAGACCTGGCGGTTTGACCGGCCCGGCCGCATTGCCGCCTGGACAGCGGCGGTGGCGGCCGCCCAGCAACTGGCCGATGAGGCCGCTGACTGGCTGGCCACGCCGACGCAGGATGCACTGCCCTTGTAGCAGGCGTGGCATCTGCTGCCAGTTGCCGGTGTCGGGCCCGCATGCCCGCCGCTAGAATCGGCGTTTTCAACCCACAAGAGCGAGAAGGGCACCCTGGTTATGACACCGCGAACTACGCCGTTTGCCACCGTTGCCTAGCCGGCCGCGCCGCCACGCCTGTTCGCCTGTCCCTTCTCGAACAAACAAGCGCGGTCTCCCGCGCTTTTTTGTTGTCTGCCTGACTTTGTTTTTCCGGAGATCCCCATGATCACGATCACGCTGCCCGATGGTTCCCGCCGTGAGTTTCCCGAGCCTGTCACCGTGGCCGGCGTGGCCGCGTCCATTGGCGCTGGCCTGGCCAAGGCCGCGCTGGGTGGCCGGCTGGGGCAGGGCGACGCCGCCCGCCTGGTCGACACCAGCCACCTGATCGAGGCCGATGCCCAGCTGGCCATCGTCACCGACAAGGACGCCGATGGCCTGGAGATGATCCGCCACTCCACCGCCCACTTGCTGGCCTATGCGGTCAAGGAGCTGTTCCCCGAGGCCCAGGTCACCATCGGCCCGGTCATCGAAAACGGCTTTTATTACGACTTTGCCTACAAGCGGCCGTTCACGCCCGAGGATCTGGTCGCGATCGAAAAGCGCATGGGCGAGCTGGCCAAGAAGGACGAACCCGTGCTGCGCCGGGTGCTGCCGCGCGATGCGGCGGTGGCGCACTTCCAGGCCCAGGGCGAGGTCTACAAGGCCGAGATCATCGCCAGCATCCCGGCCGACCAGGACGTGTCGCTCTACCGCGAAGGCGGTTTTGAAGACCTGTGCCGCGGCCCGCACGTGCCCAGCACCGGCAAGCTGCGCCACTTCAAGCTGATGAAGGTGGCCGGCGCCTATTGGCGCGGCGACCAGAAGAACGAGCAGCTGCAGCGCATCTACGGCACGGCCTGGGCCAGCAAGGACGACCTGGCCAACTACCTGCGCATGCTGGAAGAAGCCGAGAAGCGTGACCACCGCAAGCTGGGGCGCGAACTCGACCTGTTCCACATCGACGAGCACGCGCCCGGCCTGGTGTTCTGGCACCCCAAGGGCTGGCAGCTGTGGCAGGGCGTCGAGCAATACATGCGGGCGGTCTACCGCGACAACGGCTACCAGGAAGTCAAGGGCCCGCAACTGCTGGACCGCACGCTGTGGGAGAAGAGCGGCCACTGGGAAAAGTACCGCGACGCGATGTTCACGACCGAAAGCGAAAAGCGCGACTACGCGCTCAAGCCGATGAACTGCCCGGGCCACATCCTGATCTTCAAGCAGGGCATCAAGAGCTACCGCGACCTGCCGCTGCGCTATGGTGAATTTGGCCAGTGCCACCGCAACGAGCCCACCGGCGGCCTGCACGGCATCATGCGGGTGCGTGGCTTCACCCAGGACGACGGCCACATCTTCTGCACCGAGGACATGATCCTGGACGAGTGCGTGGCCTACACCGCGCTGCTGCAGAAGGTGTATGCCGACTTCGGCTTCAGCCGCATCCTCTACAAGGTGGCGACGCGGCCGGCGCAGCGCATCGGCAGTGACGCGATCTGGGACAAGGCCGAGGCGGCGCTGATCGAAAGCTTGCAGCAGTCGGGCTGCGACTACGTCATCGCCCCGGGCGACGGTGCCTTCTACGGCCCCAAGATCGAATACACGCTGAAAGACGCCATCGGCCGCGAGTGGCAGTGCGGCACCATGCAGGTCGATTTCTCGATGGCCGAGCGGCTGGACGCCGAGTACGTGGCCGAGGATTCCAGCCGCCGCCACCCGGTGATGCTGCACCGTGCCATCGTCGGCAGCCTGGAGCGTTTCATCGGCATCCTGATCGAGCAGCATGCCGGCGCACTGCCGGCCTGGCTGGCGCCGGTGCAGGTGGTGGTGGCCACCATCACCGACGCACAGCAGGACTACGTGGCCGAAGTTGTGAAATCGCTGCAAAAACAAGGAGTTAGGGTGCAGGCCGATTTGCGCAATGAAAAAATCACGTATAAAATCCGTGAGCATTCATTGCAAAAGGTCCCGTACATCCTGGTCGCAGGCGACAAGGAAAAGGCAAGCGGGTCGGTTGCCGTGCGCGCCCGGGGCAACACCGACCTTGGCGCGATGCCGCTGGGCGACTTCATTGCGAAGCTCACCAGCGACATCGCCAACAAGGTTTAGAGCTTGCCCTCCAGGCGCGCCGTTTTGTTTCTGCTGCCCTTTGGTGGGCGCCCATTGCTTGCCTTGGGGCGCTGCGCCAGATGGTCTGAAGGGGTTTGAACCATCGCTACTTTCATGGACCGCCGTACGCCCAATGTGGAGCGCAAGCACCGGCTGAACCGGGAAATCATGGCGCCTACCGTGCGCCTGAACGGGATCGACAACGAGCCGATTGGCATCGTCAGCATCATGGAGGCCCTGCGGCTGTCCGGTGAAGCCGATGTGGATCTGGTCGAGATCGCGCCCACGGCAGACCCCCCGGTCTGCCGGCTGATGGACTACGGCAAGTTCAAGTACCAAGAGCAGAAGAAGGCCGCCGAAGCCAAGAGCAAGCAGAAGATCATCGAGGTCAAGGAAGTGAAGTTCCGGCCTGGCACCGATGACGGCGACTACAACATCAAGATGCGCAACCTGCGCCGCTTCATTGCCGAAGACGGCGACAAGGGCAAGGTCACGCTGCGCTTCCGCGGGCGTGAAATCACCCACCAGGACATCGGCATGCGCATGCTGGAGCGCATCCGCGACGAGCTGGCCGATGTGGCGCTGGTCGAGCAGTTTCCCAAGCTGGAAGGTCGCCAGATGATCATGGTGCTGGCGCCCAAGAAGAAGCAGTAAGTCTGTTGTGAGGCCGTTGCAGCAATGCAGCGGCTTGTTGAATTCCCCGCGCTGGTTTGGTCACCGGCGCACCGTGGGGAACAGCCGCTGCAGGCTGTCAAAGCGCTTCCGCATCTGCGGGGCCGCCTGCAGGGGCAACTTAGAAGGAGCAGTCATGCCCAAGATGAAGACCAAGAGCGGTGCGAAAAAGCGCTTCCGCGTGCGCCCGGGTGGCACCGTCAAGCGGGGACAGGCGTTCAAGCGCCACATCCTCACCAAGAAGTCGACGACCCGCAAGCGCCAGCTGCGTGGCACGGTGGCTGTGCATGCGACCAACATGGGTCACATCGCGCAAATGCTTCCGTTCGCCGGCCTGTAACCACTGACCGACACAAGGAGAACATATGCCTCGCGTCAAACGTGGTGTCACCGCCCGCGCCCGCCACAAGAAGATCCTGGCCCTGGCCAAGGGTTACCGCGGCCGCCGCAAGAACGTCTTCCGCATCGCCAAACAGGCGGTGATGAAGGCGGGCCAATATGCCTACCGTGACCGCCGTACCCGCAAGCGCGTGTTCCGCGCCTTGTGGATTGCCCGTATCAACGCCGCTGCGCGTGGTCTGGGCATCACCTACAGCAAGTTCATGGCAGGCATGAAGAAGGCATCGATCGACATCGATCGCAAGATGCTGGCCGAACTGGCCGTCAACGACCCGGCTGCTTTTGGCAGCATCGTTGCCAAGGTGAAGGCCCAGCTCGCTTGATTCCAGCAACGCCGCACGGCCTGCGGGCCGGCGCGGTGTCTGCCGCAAGCATTTGAAGGTCGTCACCTGTGGGCGACCTTTTTTGTTTTCTGACACCCCAATGAACGATCTCGATACCCTGGTGGCGGCGGCTGTGGCCGATTTCGCGGCGGCACCGACGCCGGCTGAGCTGGAAAACGCCAAGGCCCGGTTCCTGGGCAAGGCCGGCCGCGTGACCGACCTGCTCAAGGGCCTGGCCAGTGCCGCGCCCGAGGAAAAAAAGACCCGCGGCGCCGAGATCAACCAGACCAAGCAGCGCATCGAAGCCGCCCTGAGCGCGCGCCGCCAGGCGCTGGCCGATGCCGAGCTAGCGGCCCAGCTCAAGGCCGAAGCGCTGGATGTGACCCTGCCCGGGCGCCAACGCGGCAGCGGCGGCCTGCACCCGGTGTCGCGCACGCAAGAGCGCATCGAGGCCATCTTCGGATCGATGGGCTTCGATGTGGCCGAGGGCCCGGAGATCGAGACCGACTGGATGAGCTTCACGGCCTTGAACAACCCGGAGAACCATCCGGCGCGGTCGATGCAGGACACCTTCTATGTCGACCTGCAAGACGATGGCGGCCGCTGGTACAACCTGCGCCCGCACACCAGCCCGATGCAGGTGCGCTATGCCCGGGCACACGCCGCGCGCCATGCCCGCGAGATCGCCCAAGGTTTGCCCATGCCCGAGATCCGCGTCATCGCGCCGGGCCGCACCTACCGGGTCGACAGCGACGCCACCCACTCGCCGATGTTCCACCAGTGCGAAGGCCTGTGGATGGGCGAGAACGTCAGCTTCAAGGACCTGAAGGTGGTGTTCACCGCCTTCTGCCGCCAGTTCTTCGAGAGTGACGATCTGCAGCTGCGCTTTCGGCCCAGCTTCTTCCCGTTCACCGAGCCTTCGGCCGAGATCGACATTGCCTTTGCCAGCGGCCCGCTGAAAGGCAAATGGCTGGAGGTGGGCGGGTCCGGCCAGGTGCACCCCAACGTGGTGCGCAACTACGGGCTCGACCCCGAGCGCCACATCGGCTTTGCCTTCGGCATGGGCATGGACCGCCTGGCCATGCTGCGCTACGGCGTCAACGACCTGCGGCTGTTCTTCGAGAACGACCTGCGCTTCCTGCGCCAGTTCAACTGACACCGCTACAGCCCGCACGCCTGCCGACACAACGAGTTCCCCGCCATGCAATTCCCTGAATCCTGGTTGCGCAGCTACTGCAACCCGAACCTGAGCACCGCCGCGCTGGCCGACCTGCTGACCATGGCCGGCCTGGAAGTCGAAGACCTGCGCCCGGCAGCGCCGCCTTTCCACGGTGTGGTGGTCGGCGAGATCGTCGAAGCAGCGCAGCACCCCAATGCCGACCGCCTGCGGGTGTGCAAGGTCGATGCCGGTGCGCACAGCCCCGACGGCCTGCTGCAGATCGTCTGCGGTGCCGCCAATGCCCGCGTCGGCATCAAGGTGCCGCTGGCCCTGGTGGGTGCCGCACTGCCGCCGGCCGAGCCCGGTGCCGCACCGTTCCAGATCCAGCTGGGCACAGCTGCGTGGTGTCGACAGCCAGGGCATGCTGTGCTCGGCACGGGAGCTCAAGCTCAGCGACGACCACGCCGGTCTGCTGGAACTGGACCCCAGCGCGCCGGTGGGTGCCGACCTGCGCAGCCTGCTGCAGCTCGACGACACCCTGTTCACGCTGAAGCTCACGCCCAACCTGGGCCGCGCGCTCAGCGTCTACGGCATTGCGCGTGAAGTGGCCGCGCTGACCGGTGCGCCATTGGCCACGCCCGAGCTTCCCGCCCGTGCCCGCCCAACTGGCCGAGGTGCTGCCGGTGGACGTGCAGGCAGCCGATCTGTGCGGCCGCTTCTCGGGCCGCGTCATCCGCCATCTCAACACCCAGGCCAGGACACCCGCCTGGATGGTCGACCGCCTGGCGCGCTGTGGCCAGCGCTCGGTCGTCGGCCCTGGTCGACATCTCCAATTACGTGATGTTTGCGTTCGGCCGGCCCACCCACATCTTCGACCTGGACAAGATCCACGGCGGCCTGCAGGTGCGCTGGGGCCGCGCCGGTGAAACCCTGAAGCTGCTGAACGGCAACACCGTCACGCTGGACGCCCAGGTGGGTGTGATCGCGGATGCGCAGGCGGTGGAATCCCTGGCCGGCATCATGGGCGGCGACGCCACGGCGGTGTCCGACGCCACCCGCCATGTGTATGTCGAAGCGGCATTCTGGTGGCCCGAAGCCGTGGCGGGTCGCGGTCGCCGCTACAACTTCAGCACCGATGCCGGCCACCGCTTCGAGCGTGGTGTGGACCCGGCGCTGACGGTGGCGCACCTCGAACACATCACGCGCCTGATCATCGACATCTGCGGCACGCCCGAGACCGCCTGCGGCCCGGTCGACGACCAGCAGCCGGCGATGCCGCAGCCCGCGCCCGTCACGCTGCGGGTGGCGCGGGCGGCCAAGGTCATCGGCATGCCGATCACGCAGGCGCAGTGCCTGGCGGTGTTTGAGCGCCTGGGCCTGGCGTGTACCCAGGGTGAGGGCACGCTGGTGGTGCAGCCACCAAGCTGGCGCTTCGACCTGGTGATCGAAGAAGACCTGATCGAAGAGGTGGCCCGGGTCATCGGCTATGAAAACCTGCCGACGGACGCACCGCTGGCGCCCGTCACCCCGCGCTTGCGGCCGGAGGCCAGCCGCAGCAGCTTTGCGGTGCGCCGCGCGGTGGCCGCGCTGGATTACCAGGAAACCATCAACTTCAGCTTCGTCGAGGCCCGCTGGGAGCACGAGCTGCACGGCCAAGCCGACCCGATCCGGGTGCTGAACCCGATTGCCGCGCCGCTGTCGGTGATGCGCAGCAGCCTGATCGGCAGCCTGGTGCAGGTGCTGCGCCACAACCTGGCCCGCAAGGCGGCGCGGGTGCGGGTGTTCGAGCTGGGCCGGGTGGCCTGGCGTGACGCCAGCGTGCAGGCCGGTGATCTGACGGTGGCGGGGACCTGCCAGCCGCTGCGCCTGGCTGGCCTGGCCTATGGGCCGGTCGACAGCCTGCAGTGGGGCAACACCGAGCGGCCAGCCGACTTCTTCGACATCAAGGGCGATGTGCAGGCGCTGCTGGCCCCGCGCCAGGCGCAGTTTCGGGCGACCGAGCACCCGGCCTTCCATCCTGGCCGCAGTGCGCAGGTGCTGGTGGATGGCGTGGCCGTCGGCTGTGCTGGGTGAACTGCACCCGCGCTGGCGCCAGGCCTATGAGCTGCCGCAGGCGCCGCTGCTGTTCGAGCTGGATCTGGCGGCGGTGCAGGCCCAGCCGGTGCCGGCATTCAGCCCCATCCCGCGCCACCAGGCTGCGCTGCGCGACCTGGCCCTGGTGGTGCCCGAGTCGGCCACCCATGACGGCCTGGTCAGCGCGCTGCGCGCCGACCCCTCTGGTCTGGTGCGCACAGCCACCTTGTTTGACGTCTACAAGCCGGCCCAGCCCACGGCTGACATGGCCGCCGGTGAGCGCAGCCTGGCGGTGCGCCTGGAACTGCTGGACAGCGACGCCACGCTGACCGACGACCGCATCGACGCGGCAGTGGCTGCCGCCGTGGCCCGCGCTGCGGCAGCGCAGGGCGCCCGCTTGCGCGCTTGATGCCACCTGACCCTGACCCGAGGACACCCATGAGCACCGAAGACACGCCCGTCAGCCGCGTGATCCTGCCGTCACTGGAAACGCCCACGCTGACCAAGGCCGAGCTGTCGGAACTGCTGTTTGATCGCCTGGGCCTGAACAAGCGCGAATCGAAGGACATGGTCGAAGCCTTCTTCGAGCTGGTGCATGCCAATCTGGTGAACGGCGACGATGTGAAGCTGTCGGGTTTTGGCAACTTCAACATCCGGCGCAAGGCGCCACGCCCGGGGCGCAACCCGCGCACCGGCGAGGCCATCCCGATCAAGGCACGCAATGTGGTGACCTTCCATGCCAGCCACAAGCTCAAGGCTGTGGTGCAAGGTGACACACCGCTTGATGAGGACTTCGAGTAGAGTCTGAGTTCCCCTGCCCACCTCATTGATTTTCATGGAGAAACTGCTGCCTGCCATTCCGGCCAAGCGTTACTTCACGATCGGTGAAGTGAGCGACCTGTGTGGCGTCAAGCCCTATGTGCTGCGCTACTGGGAGCAGGAATTCACCCAGCTCAAGCCCATGAAGCGGCGCGGCAACCGCCGCTACTACCAGCACCACGAGGTGCTGCTGATCCGCCGCATCCGCGACCTGCTGTACGACCAGGGCTTCACCATCAGCGGGGCCCGCAACCAGCTGGGTGATCTGCTGGCCGCCGCAGGCCGGCTGCAGCCGCCGGGCGCAGACGGTGAAGCACCGTTGTCCGGCAGCGATGGCTTGGCCGCAGATGGGCAAACCGATGCTTCGACGGACATGGCAGCAGACGGTGGGCCGCTGCCCGCGGTGCTGGAATTGGAGCCCGCCCAGTTGCGCGCCGAACTCTTGTCGATCCGTGCACTGTTGCAAACCTGATGCAGCCCATTTTCGGGCTATACTGCGAGGCTCAGTCGGGGCGTAGCGCAGCCTGGTAGCGCACTTGCATGGGGTGCAAGGGGTCGCGAGTTCGAATCCCGCCGTCCCGACCATATGAATCTTAGGCTTGGCCCTCACGAGGGGCCAAGCCTTTTGGCTTTTTGGGCCTTGCAATGGTTGACACTGCGGCTTGTCGGGCATCCCAGGCCTGCCACGCTTGCCGGCCTGCCCGCCGGCAATCAGCCAATCAGCCAATCAGCCAATCAGCCCAACACAGGAGCCACAGCCATGGAAGCACCGTTTCACAGCTTGTCCGATCTGTTTGCGCAACTGGGTCTGCCGAATGACGAGGCATCCATCCTGGCGTTCATCCATGCCCATCGGCCGCTGCCCGCCGACACGCCCTTGTGTGATGCCCCGTTCTGGTCGCCGAGTCAGGCGCGGTTTCTGCGCGAAGACATCCGCGCCGATGCCGACTGGTCCACGGTGGTCGATGGCCTGGCTGCACGTCTGAGCGCTTGAACGGCCGTGCGCCGCTGCACGGCTTCAGCCGGCAGGGGGGCCCATGGCGACCTGGCTGAAGCCGCCGTCGACATAGACGATCTCGGCGCTGATGCCGCCGGCCAGATCGCTCAGCAAAAACGCTGCGGTGTTGCCCACATCGTCGATGGTGATGGTGCGGCGGATCGGTGCAGTGGCGGCAAATTCAGCCAGCAACTTGCCGAAATCCTTGATGCCAGACGCGGCCAGGGTCTTGATCGGCCCGGCTGAAATGCCGTTGACACGCAGGCCCTTGCTGCCCAGGCTGTGCGCCAGGAAGCGCACGCCAGCCTCTAAGCTGGCCTTGGCCAGGCCCATGGTGTTGTAGTTCGGCACATAGCGCATGGCGCCGAGGTAGCTCAAGGTCAGCAAGGCGCCGCCCGCGCGCAAGCGGGGCAGGGCGGCCTTGGCCATCGCCGGAAAGCTGTAGCTGGAAATGTCGTGGGCGATGCGGAAGTTCTCGCGCGTCATGCCGTCGAGAAAGTCGCCGGCAATCGCCTCACGGGGTGCAAACGCGATGGCATGCACAAAGCCGTCGAACTGCTCCCAATGCTGGCCCAGGTCGGCAAACAGCTTGTCGATCTGCGCGTCATCGCTGACATCGCAGTCGAACACCAGGCTGGAGCCGAAGTCGGCGGCGAATTCCGTGATGCGGTCCTTGAAGCGCTCGCCCTGGTAGCTGAAGGCCAGTTCGGCACCTTCGCGGTGGCAGGCCCGGGCGATGCCATAGGCGATGGAGCGGTTGTTGAGCACTCCCGTGATCAGGAGGCGCTTGCCAGCAAGGAAACCCATGGGTGCAGATCCTGTGGTTGTGGGCCCCGATCTCAGCAATGTCAGGGCACCGAATCAAGCCTTGGATTCTCGCATGCCAGGGCTGTGCAGACCCCCGGGTATTGCCGGCGCGCTGCCCTCTGGCTATAATCCGCTTTTCGCTGAAGAGCACGAAGAACACTGTGGGCGGACTTTCCAGCCCATTTTTTTTGTGCGCAGCGAAATCAAGCCTGGGTTTGCAAGTGTGTGCAAGCAGGTTGAAGTTGGGTTGAAGACACGGCAGGGTGCGCTTGTTGCACCCTTTATTGCAAGACAACGGCAGGAACCGCACTGGGCACGATGAGTTGGAGCGAAGCGCTGGAGCGCACCGTCACCGGGTTGCACTATGACCTCGTGGACGTCGAGCGATCGGCGGGGGGATTGCTGCGCGTCACCATCGACCGGCTGCCCGGGCAGCAGTACAGCACCGGACCGGGCGAATTCGTCCTGGTCGAAGACTGCGAAATTGTCACCCGCCAGCTGCAATATGTGCTGGAAGTGGAAGCGGCTGACTACGCCCGGCTCGAAGTGTCGTCACCAGGCCTGGACCGGCCTTTGAAGAAGCTGGCCGACTGGCGCCGCTTTGAGGGCGTCGAGGTCGAGGTGACGCTGCGCGAGCCGTTTCAGAACCGCAAGAAATGGCGTGGTGTGCTGGCGGCGGGTGCTGGCGATGTGGACGGCAACGCCTGGCGGCTGCTGCTGCCCGACGACAAGCCGCTGTCGCGCACCGCTGCCAAGAAGCTGGCCAAGGCCGCAGCCGCCGGGCAGGCAGAGCCGGCAGTGCAACAGACGTTGGATTTCAGTTTGGATGAAGTGCGTGAGGCCCGATTGGTGCCGGTGGTCGACTTCAAGGGCCGCGGCGGCCTGCAGGAAGACGACACCGACCTGGGCGACAACGCAAGCCGTATGGCAGAAAAGGTAGACGGAGGTCAGGATTGATGAACCGCGAAATGTTGATGCTGGTCGACGCCATCTCACGCGAAAAGAGCGTGGATCGGGATGTGGTGTTTGGCGCGGTCGAAGCTGCGCTGGCGCAGGCCACCAAGAAGCTCAATGGCGGCGAGGTCGACATCCGTGTGGCCGTCGACCGTGACACGGGCGACTACGAGACCTTCCGCCGCTGGCTGGTGGTGCCCGACGAAGCCGGCCTGCAGATTCCGGATGCCGAAGAGATGCTGAGCGATGCACTCGACCGCATTGCCGACATCGAGGTGGGTGACTACATCGAAGAGCCGATGGAGTCGGTGCCGATCGGGCGCATCGGCGCCATGGCCGCCAAGCAGGTGATCCTGCAGAAGATCCGCGATGCCGAGCGCGAGACCCTGCTCAATGATTTCCTGTCACGTGGCGACAAAGTCTTCGTCGGCACCGTCAAGCGGCTGGACAAGGGCGACATCGTTGTCGAGAGCGGCCGGGTGGAAGGCCGCCTGAAGCGCAGCGAGATGATCCCGAAGGAAAACCTGCGCACCGGCGACCGGGTGCGGGCTTTCATCGCCGGCATCGACACCGCCGCCCGCGGGCCGCAGATCATGCTGTCGCGCTCGGCGCCTGGCTTCATGATGGAGCTGTTTGCGCAAGAAGTGCCCGAGATGGAGCAGGGCCTGCTCGAGATCAAGAGCTGCGCCCGCGACAGCGGCAGTCGGGCCAAGATCGCCGTGGTCTCGCACGACAAGCGGGTCGACCCGATCGGCACCTGCGTCGGTGTGCGGGGCTCGCGGGTCAACGCCGTCACCAATGAATTGGCCGGTGAGCGGGTCGACATCGTGCTGTGGTCCGACGACCCGGCGCAGTTTGTGATCGGTGCGCTGGCGCCGGCGAATGTGCAGTCGATCGTGGTGGACGAAGAAAAGCATGCGATGGACGTGGTGGTGGACGAGGAAAACCTCGCCATCGCCATCGGCCGTGGCGGCCAGAACGTGCGCCTGGCCTCGGAGCTGACCGGTTGGCGCATCAACATCATGACCGCCGAGGAATCGCAGGCCAAGCAGGCGGTCGAGAGTGATTCGATCCGCAAGCTGTTTGTCGACAAGCTCGACGTCGACGACGAAGTGGCCGACATGCTGATCGCCGAAGGCTTCTCCAGCCTGGAAGAAGTGGCCTATGTGCCGCTGCAGGAAATGCTGGAAATGGACGCGTTCGACGAGGACACCGTCACTGAGCTGCGCACCCGGGCCAAGGACGCGCTGCTGACGATGGAAATCGCCCGGGAAGAGAATGTCGAGGCGGTGTCGCAAGACCTGCGTGATCTGGACGGCCTGACGCCCGACCTGATCGCCAAGCTGGCCGACGGCGGCGTGAACAGCCGCGACGACTTGGCCGACCTGGCCGTCGATGAACTGGTCGAGATGACCGCCATCGACGAAGAGGCAGCCAAGGCCCTGATCATGAAGGCGCGGGAGCACTGGTTCACGGTCTGACCGCTGCGCCCGGCAACGGGCGCCGCGTTCCACCACACCACCGCACCACCCGCCCGCTAGACACGCAAGATTCGCAAGGAAATTCACCCATGGCCGTGACGCCGTCGCCCAGTTCGCAGCCGAGCTCAACCGTCCTGCCGGGACGCTGCTCGAGCAGCTGCAGTCTGCCGGTGTCGCGAAGAAGTCACCCGACGACGCGCTGACCGAGTCCGACAAGGAGCGCCTGCTGGAGCACCTGCGCCGCGCGCATGGCACTGACAGCAATGAGCGCAAGAAGATCTCCATCGTGCGCAAGAGCACCAGCGAGATCAAGCAAGCCGATGCCTCCGGCAAAGCCCGCACCATCCAGGTGGAGGTGCGCAAGAAGCGCACCTTCGTCAAGCGCGATGACGCACCGGCTGGAGCCGACGAGGTGGCTGCGCCCCAGGTGGATGAGGCTGAACTGCAGCGCCGCGAAGACGAAGCCAACGCCCAGGCCGAGCAATTGCGCCAGCAAGAAGAAGCGCTGGCTGAGCAGGCCCGTGTGCGCGCTGAACGTGAGCGCCAGGAGCGTGAAGCCGCCGAAGCCGCTGCTGCGGCGGCCGCGCTGCTGCCGAAGCCGAAGCCGCGCGCGAAGCGGTGCAGGCTGCCGCCAGGGCGGCGGCTGCGGCCGCGATCGAGAAGGCCGCCACGCCGGTGGCCAAGGCTGGCGCACCCGCGGCCAAGACGGCATCTGCAGCGCCTGCCGCAGCACCTGTTGCAGCAGCGCCGGCGGCAGCCACGCCGGCACCGGCCGAGCCTGCCAAGCCAGGCATCCGGATCGTCAAGGCGGTAGAAGCTGAAGCGGCCGAGAAGGCCGCACTCGAGGCCGTGGCACGCCGTCGCAAGGCCGCCGAAGCCGAGGCCGCTGCCATCCGCGAGATGATGAACAAGCCCAAGGGGCCGCAGTTCGCGAAGAAGCCTGAGCCGCCCGCACCGGTGCCGGGCAAGGAAGCCATCTCGGGCACGATCCACAAGCCCAAGGCTGTGCCCGGTGCGCCGGGTGCTGCCACCACGGCAGCCAAGCCGGGTGACAAGAAGTCGGTCAAGAGCGAGAAGCTGTCGTCGAGCTGGGCCGATGATGCAGCCAAGAAGCGTGCACTGGCCGGCAAGGGCCGCAGTGATGGTGGTGGTGCCAACCGGCCCGGCTGGCGTGCCCCGCGTGGCGGCCGCCGTGGCGAGCGTGATTCCGGCCCGAGCAACTTCCAGGCCCCCACCGAAATGGTGGTGCAGGAAGTGCACGTGCCCGAGACCATCAGCGTGGCCGACCTGGCGCACAAGATGAGCGTGAAGGCCGCTGAGGTGATCAAGCAGCTGATGAAGCTGGGCCAGATGGTCACGATCAACCAGCAGCTGGACCAGGAGACCGCGATGATCCTGGTCGAGGAAATGGGCCACAAGGCGCTGGCTGCCAAGCTTGACGACCCGGACGCCTTCCTCGAAGAAGAGCACAGCGCCACCGAGGGCGAAGACCTGCCGCGTGCGCCGGTGGTCACCATCATGGGCCACGTCGACCACGGCAAGACCTCGCTGCTGGACTACATCCGCACCACCCGCGTGGCCGCAGGTGAGGCAGGCGGCATCACCCAGCACATCGGTGCGTACCACGTGGAAACCCCGCGCGGCATGATCACCTTCCTCGACACCCCGGGCCACGCCGCCTTCACGGCGATGCGTGCGCGCGGCGCCACGGCCACCGACCTGGTGATCCTGGTGGTGGCGGCCGACGACGGCGTGATGCCGCAGACCAAGGAAGCCATCTCCCACGCCAAGGCTGCCAATGTGCCGCTGGTGGTGGCGATGAACAAGATCGACAAGCCGGGCGCCAACCTGGAACGCCTGAAGGGCGAACTGGTGGCCGAAGCGGTGGTGCCTGAAGACTTCGGTGGTGAGGTGCCGTTTGTGCCGGTGTCGGCCAAGACCGGTGAAGGCATCGACAACCTGCTGGAGCAGGTGCTGCTGCAGGCCGAAATCCTGGAGCTGAAGGCGCCGAGGACAGCCTTGGCCAAGGGCCTGGTGATCGAAGCCAAGCTCGACAAGGGCCGCGGCCCGGTGGCCACGGTGCTGGTGCAGAGCGGCACGCTCAAGCGCGGTGATGTGGTGTTGGCTGGTTCCAGTTTTGGCCGGGTGCGCGCCATGCTGGACGAAGACGGCAAGGCCTGCCAGGAAGCCGGCCCGTCGATTCCTGTCGAAATCCAGGGCCTGACCGAGGTGCCGCAGGCCGGTGACGAGTTCATGGTGCTGACCGATGAGCGCCGTGCCCGTGAAATCGCCACCTTCCGCCAGGGCAAGTACCGTGAAGTGACGCTGAACCGCCGCCAGGCCGCCAAGCTCGAGAACATCTTCGAGAACGTGGGCGAAGGCGCGGCGCAGACGCTGGCCCTGATCATCAAGGCCGACGTGCAGGGCTCGCAAGAAGCGCTGGCACAGTCGCTGCTCAAGCTCAGCACGCCTGAGGTCAAGGTGCAGATCGTGCATGCGGCCGTGGGCGGCATCAGCGAGAGCGACATCAACCTGGCCATCGCCAGCAAGGCGGTCATCATCGGCTTCAACGTGCGTGCCGATGCCAACGCCCGCAAGCTGGCCGAGGGCAACGGTGTCGACCTGCGCTACTACAACATCATCTACGACGCGGTCGACGAGGTGAAGGCGGCCATGACCGGCATGCTGGCACCCGAGCAGCGCGAAGAGATCATCGGTTCGGCCGAGATCCGCACGGTGTTTGTGGCCAGCAAGATCGGCACGGTGGCGGGTTGCATGGTCACCTCCGGGTGTTGCACGGCGCAACGCCAAGTTCCGCCTGCTGCGCCAGAACGTGGTGATCTACACCGGCGAGATCGATTCGGTCAAACGCATGAAGGACGATGTGCGCGAAGTGGCCGAAGGCTTCGAGTGCGGTATCAAGCTCAAGAACTACAACGACATCGCCGAGGGCGACCAGCTGGAATTCTTCGAGGTCAAGGAAGTCGCCCGAACGCTGTAAGGCGGATTTGCTCCTGACTGCAAACCCCGCCTCTGAAAAGAAGGCGGGGTTTGTGCTTATGGACACCCCAGGAAACCACCATGCGCCACAAACGTGCCATCCCCAACCGCAGCCTGCGGGTGAGCGACCAGATCCAGCGTGATCTGGCCGATCTGATCCGTGATCTGAAGGACCCGCGCATCGGCATGGTCACCATCAACAGCGTGGTGGTCACGCCCGACTACGCCCATGCCAAGGTGTACTTTTCGGTGCTGGTGGGCGACACCGCCGAATGTGAGGCCGGGCTGACCGAAGCCGCCGGCTTTCTGCGCAATGGCCTGTTCAAGCGCCTGCAGATCCACACCGTGCCGACCCTGCATTTCCAGTTCGACCGCACCACGGAGCACGCCGCTGAATTGAGCGCGCTGATCCGTGAAGCCAACAGCACCCGCGCGAAAGAATGATCCCCCCGAAGCGGCTGCGCTGCCTGGTCCCCAGGCCGGCGATCCCAGCAGTGCGGCCCGGCCGGCGCTGCAGCGGCCGCCTGCCCGGGTGAAAACGCCGCGCCGCGCGCTGCACGGTGTGCTGCTGCTCGACAAGCCGCTGGGCTGGACCAGCAACGACGCCCTGCAGAAGGCCAAATGGCTGCTGCGCGCCGAGAAAGCCGGCCACACCGGCACGCTCGACCCGCTGGCCACCGGCCTGCTGCCGCTGTGTTTTGGTGCGGCCACCAAGTTCAGCCAGATCAGCCTGGATGCCGACAAGGCCTACCGCGCCACGCTGCGCCTGGGCCAGCGCACCAGCACCGGCGACCGCGAAGGCACGGTGCTGGCCACCCGCCCGGTGCAGGTGGACGCGGCCGCGCTGCAGGCCGCGATCAGCCGCTTCACCGGTGCCATCGAACAGGTGCCGCCCATGCATTCGGCGCTGAAGAAGGACGGCCGTGCGCTGTACGACTACGCCCGCGCCGGCGAAGTGGTCGAGCGCGCGGCGCGCCAGGTGCACATCCATGCCATCGACATCGTCAGCTGGCAGGATGGACGAACTGGTGATCGACGTGCGTTGCAGCAAGGGCACCTACATCCGCACCCTGGCCGAAGACATCGGCGAGGCGCTGGACTGCGGCGCCCACCTGGCGGCGCTGCGCCGCACCGCCAGCGGCCCGCTGGCACTGGCGCGGCGCGTGACGCTGGCCGACCTGGAGGCCCTGGACGAGGCTGCGCGCGCGGCCCTGCTGCAGCCGGTCGATGCCCTGCTGGCCGACTGGCCGACGACCACACTGGCGGCAGACGAGGCCGGCCGCTTCCTCACCGGGCTGCGCCGCCGCCTGTCTGCTGCCCGACGCACCCGCGCTGCGGGTGTATGGCCCCGAGCCCGGCGCCTTCCTTGGAAGCGCCCATATCACGGCCGGCGAATTGATCGCCGACCGCCTGCTCAGCCCCGCCGAGGTGCAGTCGCTGTTGAGCCCGTCACAACACCCTGCACCCGAGCCGCTCGCAGCAGCAGCCTGAATCTTCACGAGAACCACCATGACCCTGCAAATCCGCAACATCGCCATCATCGCGCACGTCGACCACGGCAAGACCACGATGGTCGACCAACTGCTGCGCCAGAGCGGCACCTTCGCCGACCACGAGAAAGTGGTCGACACCGTGATGGACAGCAATGCCATCGAACGCGAGCGTGGCATCACCATCCTGGCCAAGAACTGCGCTGTCAGCTGGCAAGGCACCCACATCAACATCGTCGACACCCCCGGCCACGCCGACTTCGGTGGCGAGGTGGAGCGGGCGCTGAGCATGGTCGACGGCGTGGTGCTGCTGATCGACGCGCAAGAGGGCCCGATGCCCCAGACGCGCTTCGTCACCAAGAAGGCGCTGGCCCTGGGCCTCAAGCCCATCGTGGTGGTCAACAAGGTCGACAAGCCGGGCGCCAAGCCCGACGCGGTGATCAACGCCGCCTTCGACCTGTTCGACAAGCTGGGCGCCAACGACGAGCAACTGGACTTCCCGGTGGTGTATGCCTCGGGCATCAACGGCTGGTCGTCGCTGGTCGAAGGCGCGCGCGGCGAACAGTGGGGCCCCGACATGTCGGCCCTGTTCGAGACCATCCTGAAGCATGTGCCGGCCCAGACCGGCGACCCGGCGGCACCGCTGCAGCTGCAGATCTCGGCGCTGGACTATTCCACCTTCGTCGGCCGCATCGGCGTGGGCCGCATCAGCCAGGGCACCATCAAGCCGGGCATGAACGTGGCGGTGATGGAAGGCCCGGACGGCAAGGCGATTTCCGGCCGCATCAACCAGGTGCTGACCTTCCAGGGCCTGGACCGGGTGCAGGTGACCGAGGCCGGCCCGGGCGAGATCGTGCTGATCAACGGCATCGAGGACATCGGCATCGGCGTGACGGTGACCGATGCGGCCAACCCGCAGCCGCTGCCGATGCTGAAGGTCGACGAGCCGACGCTGACGATGAACTTCTGCGTCAACACCAGCCCGCTGGCCGGCCGCGAAGGCAAGTACGTCACCAGCCGCCAGATCTGGGACCGGCTGCAGAAAGAGCTGCAGAGCAACGTGGCGCTGCGCGTCAGCGAGACCGACGAAGACGGCATCTTCGAAGTGATGGGCCGCGGCGAACTGCACCTGACCATCCTGCTGGAGAACATGCGCCGTGAAGGCTATGAGCTGGCGGTGAGCAAGCCGCGCGTGGTGTTCCGCACCATCGACGGCGAGAAGTGCGAGCCGATCGAGCTGGTCACCGCCGACGTGGAAGAAATCCACCAGGGCGGCGTGATGAAGGCCCTGGGCGAGCGCAAGGGTGAGCTGGCCAACATGGAGCCCGATGGCCGTGGCCGCGTGCGCCTGGAATACCGCATTCCGGCGCGGGGCCTGATCGGCTTCACCAACGAATTCCTGAACCTGACCCGCGGGTCGGGCCTGATCAGCAACATCTTCGACGGCTACGAGCCGCACAAGGGCGAGATCGCCAGCCGCAAGAACGGCGTGCTGATCAGCATGGACGCCGGCGAGATCTTCACCTACGCCCTGGGCAAGCTCGACGACCGCGGCCGCATGTTCGTCAAGCCGAACGATCCGGTCTACGAGGGCATGATCGTCGGCATCCACAACCGCGAAAACGACCTGGTGGTCAACGCCACCCGCACCAAGCAGCTGACCAACTTCCGTGTCAGCGGCAAGGAAGACGCGATCAAGATCACGCCGCCGATCGAGCTGACGCTGGAATACGGCGTGGAATTCATCGAAGACGACGAACTGGTCGAGATCACGCCCAAGTCGGTGCGGGTGCGCAAACGGCACCTGAGCGAGCATGAGCGCCGCAAGGCATCGCGCGAAGCGGCTTGACCGCTGCGCGGCCAAGCCGCGTTGCGGCTGTCCGTTGGGCACCCTCAGCCCCCGCCAGGCGGGGGCGCTGTCATGATGATTGGCCGGGCCGCGTTGCGGCCCTCTTCAATTCACCTTCTGCATGAAGCTGAGCCACTCCCGCGCTGTGCTGTTGATGCTGCTGGTCACGCTGATGTGGAGCACCGCAGGGGTGGTCACGCGGCAGCTGGAAGGCGCGCGCAGCTTCGAGGTGACCTTCTGGCGCAGCGCCTTCAACGCGCTGGCACTGGCTGCGGCGTTGTTGTGGCTGCGCGGCCCCCGGCTGTGGGCCGACATCCGCCAGGGCGGGGCGGCGCTGTGGGTGTCGGGCCTGTGCTGGATGGTGATGTTCACCAACTTCATGCTGGCCATCACCCTGACCACGGTGGCCACGGTGCTGGTCACGATGGCGATCGCGCCACTGCTCACCGCCCTGTTCGCCCGTGTCTTTCTGCGCCATGGCTTGCCGCTGCGCACCTGGCTGGCCATCGGCGTGGCGGGCCTGGGCATTGCCTGGATGTTCGGCCAGCAGGCGCTGGCGCCGGGCGCGTCGATGACCGGCGCCCTGGTCGCCTTGGGCGTGCCGATTGCCGGCGCCACCAACTGGGTGCTGCTGCAGCATCTGCAGCAGCGCCACCAACAACGGCAGCATGGGCGCCACCCCGACGATGCCAAGGCCAGCGGGCCCGACATGCTGCCTGCGGTGCTGATCGGCGCGCTGCTGTCGGCGGCCATCACCTTGCCCATGGCCCTGCCGTTGTCGGCCACGCCGCACGACCTGGCGCTGCTGGCCGGGCTGGGCGTGTTCCAGCTGGCCATTCCCTGCTTGCTGGTGGTGGTGCTGGCGCGGGTGCTGCCGGCGCCCGAGATCTCATTGCTGGGCCTGCTGGAGGTGGTCTTCGGTGTGTTGCTGGCCTGGGTCGGCGCGGGCGAAGTGCCCGGGCCCAACACCCTGGCCGGCGGCGCCCTGGTGATCGGCGCGCTGCTGTTCAATGAATGGCTGGCGCTGCAGCAGCGGCGCCGTCCGGGCCTGCGCCAGGCGGATTGACGCGGCTGGGTGCGGCTGCGCCTGCGCAACTGCCCCCCGTGTGACCTGCACGCTGCGCGCTGACGAATAGTGCGGTGCCGGCGCCGCAGTTGCGCCGATCACGCCGGGCGGCAGGTTTGCATACTGGCAGCATCCCAGCCCGATGCGCCCCAGCCCCATGCACCGCCCAGAAGACAAGCCCATCATTGCCGACCGTGCCGAGTTCATCGACGCACTGCAGCAACTGCTGTGCGGCCATGTGCTGGTGCGGGTCAGCACCGCGTCCTGGGGCTGCCAGCTCAACGGCGCGCCATTGCGGCGGTCCTTCGCGATCTTGCTGCACTTCGGCCTGATTGCACCGTTTCACAACCCGGCTGGCTTTCCCGGCGTGGGCTACTACCGCATCAGCGACCAGGGCCGCTGGTTCGCCCGCCGGGCGCTGGACTGCTGGCACAGCCTGCCACTGTGGCAGCGCACGCTGGTGCGGCTGACTGGCTGACTGGCTGACCGGCCCCGGCGGCAGCGCCCGCTGGCCGGCCGGGTGAAACCCCGGGGCGCGGCCAGCAGTGGGCAGGGCTAGCATGGGCCGCACCATGAAGCAACTTTCCGGGCTGGACGCCACCTTTCTCCACCTCGAGACGCCCGAGATGCCGATGCATGTCGGCGCCCTGCATGTCTTCGAGATCCCGCCGGGCCAGACCGGCAAGTTCGTCACCCGGTTGCGCAGCCACATCGCCAGCCGGCTGCCTGCCGCGCCGGTGCTGCGCCGCCGCTTGTGGTGGATGCCGCTGAACCTGGCCAACCCGGCCTGGGTCGATGCCGATCCCGACCTGCGCAGCCACATCGTCGAGATCAAGCTGCCGCCGTCGGCAAAACTGGGCGATGGCCAGGCGGCGCTGGAAGCCGCCGTCTCGCAACTGCACCCGGTGCTGCTGGACCGCAAGAAGCCGCTGTGGAAGATGCATGTGCTCGAAGGCCTGGCCAATGCACCCGACGGCAGCCACCGCGTGGGCCTGTACACCCAGTTCCACCATGCGGCGGTGGACGGCCAGGCGGCGGTGGCGCTGGCCCAGGTCATCCTCGACCTGCAGCCCACCGGGCGTGACCTGGCCATCCGGCCCAGCAGCCGCAGCAAGGTGTTCCAGCTGGGCTGGCAAGAGATGCTGCGTGGCGCCATCGCCAACGAGGCCAGCCAGGTGGCGCAGATCGTGCGGCAGCTGCCCGGCACCGCCAAGGTGCTGGCCGGCGCGGCTGGCGCGGCCTTGCAGCGCAGCCGCTTGCTGGCCGGTGACAAGGCCACGCCGTCGAACCTGACCCTGGCGCCACGCACCGTGCTCAACCAGAGCGTGGGTGCCGGCCGGGCATTTGCCGCCATCAGCCTGCCGCTGGACCGGCTGAAGGCCAGCGCCCGCACCCATGAGGCCACGCTCAACGACATGGTGCTGCTGCTGTGCAGCACGGCGCTGCGGCGCTGGCTGGGCCAGCATGGCGGTGTGCCACGCAAGAGCCTGGTGGCGGCGGTGCCGGTGTCGCTGCGCGCCAAGGGCGACACCAGTGCCGACAACCAGGCGTCGATGAGCCTGGTCAGCCTGGGCACCCAGGTGGCCGACCTGCGCAAGCGCCTGGCCCATGTCAAGCAGGCCACCCGCAAGATGAAAGATGCCGTGGGTGGGGTCAAGAGCGTGTTGCCGACCGATTTCCCGTCGATCGGTGTGCCCTGGCTGGTCGAGGCGCTGACCGCGCTGTACGGCAAGGCCAAGGTGGCCGACCGCATCCCCCTGGTGGCCAACCTGGTGATCAGCAATGTGCCGGGGCCGCCGGTGCCGCTGTACATGGCGGGCGCCCGCATGGCGGTCAACTTTCCGACCAGCATCGTGGTGCATGGCATGGCGCTGAACATCACGGTGCAGAGCTACGACCAGCACATGGACTTCGGCCTGATGGCCGACGCCGCCGCCATGCCCGACGTGCGCACACTGGCCGACGCGCTGCGGGTGGCCTTCGACGACCTGTGCCTGCTGGACGACGAGATCAACACGCCGCCCAACCTGGTCGACGCCGGCCGGGCAGCCGCTGAGCGGGCGGGCAAGCGCCTGCAGGGTGAGCTGAGCAGTGCCGGTGGCAGGATGGGCAAGCTGGTCGGTGGCGTGGTCGGCAACGTGCTCAGGCAGGCCGTGCAGGGCGCTGTCAGCGGTGTGGTGCGCAGCGCCGTGGCGCCGGCGGCCAAACCCGCCGCCCGCCGGGCGCCGGCCAGGACACCCAAGGTGCTTGCCAAACTTCCCAAGCCCCCTGCCAAGGTGGCCAAGGTGGCCAAGGTGGCCAAGGCGCCAAAGGCCACTGCCAGACCGACCCAGGCGCCCGCCAAGGCCCCTGCAGTCAGCCGGCCGACGCCGGCACGCAAGCGTGCCCGTACCATCGGGGCATGAAAGTTCAAGCAAACGGTCTGCAGATCGAAGTGGATGTGCAAGGCCCGGCCGACGCCGAGCCGGTGCTGCTGGTGATGGGCCTGGGCATGCAGCTGGTGGCCTGGCCCGACGAACTGGTGGCCGAACTGCTGGCGCGCGGCTTCCGTGTGATCCGCTTCGACAACCGCGACGTCGGCCTCAGCGACGGTCACGACCACCTGGGCATGCCCGGCATGGTGGGGCCGATGCTGCGCTACACCCTGCGCCTGCCGGTGCCCGCGCCCTACAAGCTGCGCGACATGGCCGATGACGCGGTGGGCGTGCTCGACGCCCTGGGCATCCCGGCGGCCCATGTCTGCGGTGCGTCCATGGGCGGCATGATCGCCCAGCAGATGGCCGTGCGCCACCCGCAGCGGGTCAAGAGCCTGACCCTGATCATGACCACCAGTGGCGCACGCCACCTGCCGCAGCCCAGCCTGCGGGTGCGCCAGGCCCTGCTGGCCCGGCCACGCAGCAGCGCGGTGGCCGACGTGGTGGCCCACCTGGAGCGGCTGGTCCACACCATCGGCAGCCCTGGCTACCGGCCCGAGCAGGCGCGCCTGCGTGACCGGCTGGAAGCCTCGGTGCGGCGCGCCTACCGCCCGGCCGGCACGGCACGCCAGCTGCTGGCCATCGTCGCCGACGGTGACCGCACACCGCTGCTGCAGCAGATCCGCCAGCCCACCCGCGTCATCCACGGCGCCGACGACCCGCTGGTGCCGCCGGCAGCCGGCCAGGACCTGGCACGCCGCATTGCCGGCGCCACCATCGACATGGTGCCCGGCATGGGCCATGACCTGCCGCTGCCGCTGCTGCCGCGCATTGCCGACGGCATCGCCGCCGCCGCCAGCCAGCGCTGAGCAGGCGGCCCACACAGTCTGGTGCAGCCCGCCTGTTGCAGGCTGCTTGTACCGGTCGCTTGTACCGGCCGCTGCGCCAGGCAGTTAGCGCCGGCCTGGCTGGCTGGCCGCGTCACTTGGCTGACATGCAGGGGCGGCATCGTCCTACGGAACGTCGGCACGCCAGACGCTGACAGCGCGGCGGACGCCGGCGCACACTGAAGGCTCCACATCGGCCATCGGCCACCACCAACAGGAGATCCCCCATGCTGCACTACGCCGTCGTCTTTCTCGTCATCGCGCTGGTCGCTGCTTTGTTCGGCTTTGGCGGCATTGCCGGCAGCGCGGTGGGCATCGCCAAGATCCTGTTCTTCGTCTTCGTGGTGCTGGCGGTGCTGAGCTTCCTGTTCGGCCTGATCCGCAAGCGCTGACCTTTCTCAATCCAAGCCAAGGAGCTTTCATGAACGACATCAACACCAACAGCGCCAACAACGCCATCGACCGCGCCGTGCAGCGCAGCGACGCGGCCATCCAGGCCAGCGCCGACGCCGCCCACCAGGCGCTGGACGGCTTGTCGTACTCGATGCGGCAACTGCAGGCCGACGCCGGCCACCTCAGCCAGCGTGGCCTCGATGCCCTGCGCGACGGCAGCCGCCAGGTGCGTGCCAGCGCCCAGCGCGCCGGCGAGCGCACCGTGGGCTACATCCAGGACGAGCCGGTCAAGGCCGTGTTCATTGCGGCGGCGGTGGGTGCGGCCATGGCCGTGCTGCTGAGCCTGACCAGCCGTTCACGCCGCTGACGCCTAGCGACAGCAGGCCGGCACCCGCTGCCGGCCTGCCGGCCTGCTGTCCTACAGGCAGACCGGCGGCTGGCCGATAGCGCCAGCGATCACGGCGGCCTATATTCAGGGCAGGGTTGGCGGAGGGAGCGCCAGACGGCGTCCAAGAGCGGCAACCCCAGTCCATCCAACATCTACAACAGGAGTTTTTCCATGCAACAACGCACCACCCTCGCAGCCATCTTCGCTTCGATCATCCTGCTGACCGCCACCGGTTGTGCGGTCACCCGCGGCCAGGAAACTGTCGGCGCCTACATCGACGACACCGCCATCACCACCGCCGTGAAGGCCCGTTTTGTCGAGAACAAGATGGTGGACGCCGCTGCGATCAGCGTCGAAACCCTCAAGGGCACCGTGTTGCTGTCGGGCTTTGCCAAGGGCCCGACCGAGCGCAGCACCGCCGAAGCGCTGACCTGGAAGGTCGAGGGCGTCAAGTCGGTCAAGAACGAGATCGCGCTGCGCCCCTGATCGCCAGCGTGCCGGGGTCGCTGCGCCGCTGATCGCTTGCGCGCGGCCTTGCACCCCGACCCATAAAACGCCAGCGCATTGCGCTGGCGTTTTGGCTTCTGGGCGCTGGCTTGGTGTCAGATCACGGCGGCCGGGTCGTCGGCCACCTGCAGCGGCCCGTTGCTGACAAAGCGGGTGACCTGGCGCGGCTTGAGGTGCACACGGCTGCCGGGCGCCAGCTGCAGGGCCTCACGCAGTTGCTGCCAGCGCTGGCGGCTCAGTTCCACGTCGACATAGCTGCCGTCGTCGCGCTTGAACTCCAGCCGCGTCACCGGGCCCAGCGTCAGCGCCTGCGCCAGTTCGGCCGGCCAGGTGCCGTCGCCCGCTTCGGCCACCACGTCCAGCTCATGCGGGCGCACATAGTGCACATCGTCGTCGGCCGCACCGGCTGCCACCGCGCCGCCGGGGCCATGCCCCAGCCGGCCGTGGAACAAGTTCACGTCGCCTAAAAATTGCAGCACAAAGGGCGTGGCCGGGTGGTCGTAGACGGCGTCGGGCGTGCCGACTTGCTCGATGCGGCCCTGGTTCATCACCACGATGCGGTCGGCCACTTCCATGGCTTCGTCCTGGTCGTGGGTGACAAACACGCTGGTGACCTGCATCTCGTCATGCAGGCGGCGCAGCCAGCGGCGCAATTCCTTGCGCACCTTGGCGTCCAGCGCACCAAAGGGCTCGTCCAGCAGCAGCACCTTGGGTTCCACCGCCAGGGCGCGCGCCAGGGCGATGCGCTGGCGCTGGCCGCCGCTCAACTGGTGCGGGTAACGGTCGGCGATCCAGTCGAGCTGCACCAGCTTGAGCAAGGCCATCACCTTGGACCGGATCTCGGCCTCGGACGGGCGCGTGGCCTTGGGCCGCACGCGCAGGCCGAAGGCGACGTTCTCGAAGTTCGTCATCTGCGGGAACAAGGCGTAGTGCTGGAAGACGAAGCCGACCTGGCGGTCGCGCACATCGGTGTGGGTGGCGTCGGCGCCGTGGAACAGCACGCTGCCGCTGTCGGGCACCTCCAGCCCCGCGATGATGCGCAGCAGGCTGGTCTTGCCCGAGCCCGACGGGCCCAGCAGGGCCACCAGTTCCCCGTCCGGGATGTCGAGGTTGAGCTGGTCGCAAACGACCGTCTGGCCGAAGCGTTTGTTGAGGTTTCTGACTTCAATCGACATGGCGCCCCTCGGCGGTTGAAAGTGCCGGCCAACGCCCCGGCGGGGCGCTGTGCCGGCTTGCAGCGGCCCGCAGCACGGACCGCCCGGTGTGCAGGCTCATTCGCCGCGGGCGTCGCGTTTCTGGTGCTTGACGCGTTGTTCCACCGCGTACTTCAGCCCCAGCGTCACCAGCGCCAGCAGTGCCAGCAACGACGCCACTGCAAACGCCGCCGCGAACTGGTATTCGTTGTAGAGGATCTCGATGTGCAGCGGCATGGTGTTGGTCTGGCCGCGGATGTGGCCAGACACCACGCTGACCGCACCGAACTCGCCCATCGCCCGGGCGTTGCACAGGATCACGCCGTAGAGCAGCGCCCACTTGATGTTGGGCAGCGTCACGCGCCAGAAGATCTGCCAGCCGTTGGCGCCCAGCACCCGGGCCGCTTCTTCCTGCTCGCTGCCCTGGGCCTGCATCAGCGGGATCAGCTCACGCGCCACGAAAGGAAAGGTGATGAACACCGTGGCCAGCACGATGCCCGGCACCGCGAAGATCACCTTCAGGTCGTGGTCGCGCAGCCATTCACCGAACCAGCCTTGCAGGCCGAACACCAGCACGAAGATCAGGCCCGAGATCACCGGGCTGACCGAGAACGGCAGGTCGATCAGGGTCAGCAGCAGGTTCTTGCCGCGGAACTCGAACTTGGCGATGGACCAGGCTGCCGCCACGCCAAAGACCAGGTTCAGCGGCACCGAAATGGCCGCCGCGATCAGCGTGAGCTGGATCGCCGACACCGCGTCGGGCTCGACCACCGCCGCCAGGTACACGCCCCAGCCCTTCTTCAGCGCCTCGACAAACACGATGGTCAGCGGGATGAACAGAAAGAAGGTCAGGAAGGCCAGTGCCACGCCGATCAGCGTCCAGCGCACCCAGGGTGGCTCGGTGGTGGCCTTGCGCAGTGCCGGTGGTGCCAGCGTTGGGCGTGCGCGGGCGTCGGCGATGTCATTCCTCTATGCGCTAGCGGCGGACATGACCGGTCGAGCAAGCGGTGCCGTGACGGTGCCGGCGTGCGTCAGGGGCGTCAGCCGCTGCCCATGCCTGGCGCTGGCGCGCCCAGGCTTGCAGCGCATTGATGCGCCAGCAGCAGGCGAAGGCCGAGACCAGCATCACCACGGCAATCGCGGTGGCGCCCTGCACGTCGTACTGCTCCAGCTTGGTGATGATCAGCAGCGGCGTGATCTCGCTGACCATCGGCATGTTGCCGGCGATGAAGATGACGCTGCCGTATTCGCCCAGGGCCCGGGCAAAGGCCAGCGCAAAGCCGGTCAGCAGGGCCGGCGCCAGGATCGGGAAGATCACCAGGCGGAAGGTCTGCCAGCGGTTGGCGCCCAGCGTGGCGGCGGCTTCCTCGAATTCCTTGTGCAAGTCCTCCAGCACCGGCTGCACCGTGCGCACCACAAAGGGCAGGCCGATGAAGGTGAGCGCCACGAACACGCCCAGCGGCGTGAAGCTCACCTTGAAGGGCAGGTACTGGCCGATCCAGCCGTTCTCGGCATACAGCGCGGTCAGCGCGATGCCGGCCACCGCCGTGGGCAGGGCAAAGGGCAGGTCGACCAGGGCGTCGATGAAGCGCTTGGCCGGAAAGTCATAGCGCACCAGCACCCAGGCCACCACCAGCCCGAAGACTGCGTTCACCAGCGCCCCGCCCAGGCTGGCGCCAAAGGTCAGCCGGTAGCTGGCCACCACCCGCGGCGCGCTCACCGCATCCCAGAACGCTGGCCAGGTCATGGTGAAGGTCTTGAGGAAGGCAGCCGACAGCGGAATCAGCACGATGAAGCCCAGGTACAGCAGGGTGAAGCCCAGCGCCAGGTCGAAACCGGGCAGCACGCTGTGGCGCGTGAGCAGCGTCTTGCGCAGGAACATGGCGCGGTGCTCAGCGTTTCTTGGCGCGGGCGATGACCTGGTCGTACAGCCCGCCGTCGTTGAAGTGCTCGGCCTGTGCCTTCTTCCAGCCGCCGAACACCGCATCCACAGTGAAGGTGTTCACCGCCGGGAAGTCCTTGGCGTACTGCGCGGCCACCTTGGCGTTGCGCGGGCGCAGGTGGTGCTTGGCGGCCACGGCCTGGCCTTCTTCGCTCCACAGGAACTTGAGGTAGGCCTCGGCCTGCTTGGCGGCTGCCGCGCTTGTCGACCACCTTGTCGACCACGGCCACCGGGTTTTCGGCCAGGATGCTGCGGCTGGGGTAGACCACTTCCAGGCCACCGCCGAATTCACGCTGGATCAGCGGCACTTCGCTCTCGAACGTGACCAGGGCGTCGCCGATGTTGCGCTGGGCAAAGGTGGTGGTGGCGCCGCGGCCGCCGCCGTCGAGCACCGGCACATTGGCAAAGATGCGTTCGACCAGCGCCTGCGCTGCTGCCGGCGCCACGCCGGCCTGCAGCGCAGCGCCCCAGGCGGCCAGGTAGGTGTAGCGGCCGTTGCCCGATGTCTTGGGGTTGGGGATGATCACGCCCACGCCCGCACGCCCCAGGTCGCTCCAGTCGCGGATGGCCTTGGGGTTGCCCTTGCGCACCAGGATCACGCTGATGCTGGTGGTGGGCGCGCTGTTGTCGGGCAGGCGCTTGGCCCAGTCGGTGGGGATCAGCTTGCCCTGGTCGGCCAGGATGTCGATGTCATTGGCCTGGTTCATGGTGATGACATCGGCCGCCAGGCCTTCGACCACGCTGCGGGCCTGGCGGCTGCTGCCACCATGGCTCTGGTTGAGCGTCAGGCTCTCGCCGGTGGTCTTCTTCCAGTGCGCGGCGAACACCGCGTTGTAGTCCTTGTAGAACTCGCGGCTGACGTCGTAGCTGACATTGAGCAAGGTGGTGTTGGCCTGCGCGGGCAGGGCGGCCAGCAGCGGCAGTGCCAGGGTGGCGGCCAGCAAGGCGCGGCGGGGCAGGCGGGCAAACAACAGGGCAGCAGTCATGGGTGGCCGGGGTTGGGCATCGAAGCGCCGGATTCTGGTGGGCCACCAACAGATGACAAACGACGCAATCGGCGCAAGCTCATGCAAAAAACAGATAAGCCTTGCCCAGCCAGGCGTCGCAGCCCGGCCCGCTGCCTGCGGCGCGCCCAGGCCGCTGTGGCGCTGCTCAGCCGCCGGCCAGCAGCTCGATCGGTGCGCCGTGGCTCTGGGTGCGCGACAGGCTGGCGGCGGCGGGTGCATGCAGTGCCAGGCCCACCACGCCGGCGGTCCGGCCGCCCAGGGCGCTGTGCAGTGCCTGCGCGGCCGGGCCATGGGCGCCGGCAGCCGGTGCCACCAGCAGCAAGCTGGCCGTGCCCAGTGGCAGCCGGGCCTGCTGCAGCCCCAGGCCTGTCAGCGGCAGGCGTGTGCCGGCCTGGCCCAGCAGCGCGGCATAGCGCGCCAGGCTGGTCTCCAGATCGGCCACCGCCACGGTGATGCAGGCCACGCCGGTGGCGCCATTCGGGTGCTGCCGCAGCGCGCCGTCGGGCACACGCAAGCTGCGTGGCGTGACATCGCCGCACAAGAAGGGCAGGTCTGGCGTCGGCGGTAGGCCCATCTGCCAGGCCAGGCGCTGGCCGTCTGGCCGCAGCCGGCCACCGTCGAATGGCCCGGTGTAGGCCAGGCCACGCTGGGCCGCGTCGGCCACCACCGCCGCCACGCTGGACGGCAGCAGTGCAAAGTCGACAAAGCCGTGGTGGCCACGCGCGGCATGGCTGCCCCAGCGGTGGCTGGGGTGGGGCCGCAGAAAGGCGATCAGTTCCAGATAGGCGCCGTCGGCAAACACCACCAGGGCGTTGTGCGTGCCGCCGTCGGCATGGGTGCCGCCGGGCTGCACGCAAAAGCCCAGGCTGCGGTAGTCGGCGATGGCGGCGTCCAGGTCGGTGACGAGGATGACCAGGTGGTCCAGAGTCAGGGGCATGGGCATGGGCATGGGCCGTGGCGGTTGGTTTGTTTGAGGGGCAGGCCGTGGCCTGCGGTGTGGCGGATGCCGGGTCCGTCCAGGTTGGCTGTCAGATTCTGCGCTGGCGCTGGCCGTGGTCCACTGTGCGCATGTCATTGCGCGCTGCCTCTCCTGCACTGCTGGCTGCGCTGCTGTTCGGCGCCAGCACACCGCTGGCCAAGTTGCTGGGGCTGGACATGGGGCCGCAGTTGCTGGCGGGCCTGCTGTACCTGGGCAGTGGCCTGGGCCTGGGCCTGCTGATGCTGTTGCGGCAGGCGCTGCCCCGGCCTGCGGGCGTGCCCGCGCCAGCCTGGCGCATTGCGCGCGCCGACTGGCCCTGGCTGGGCGGCGCCATCCTGGCCGGCGGGGTGCTGGGCCCGGTGCTGCTGATGGCCGGCCTGGCCAGCACCGACGCGGCCACCGCCGCCCTGCTGCTCAATGTCGAGGGCGTGCTCACGGCGCTGATCGCCTGGTGGGTGTTCCATGAAAACGCCGACCGCCAGATCGTGCTGGGCATGGCAGCCATCCTGGCCGGGGGGGTGCTGTTGTCGCTGCAGCCGGGCCACGCGGCCTGGTCACCGGGCGCGCTGCTGATCGCCGCCGCCTGCCTGTGCTGGGCCATCGACAACAACCTGACCCGCCAGGTCAGCGCCCAGGACGCCCTGCTGCTGGCCGGCCTGAAGGGCCTGATCGCCGGCATCACCAACACCGGCCTGGCACTGGCCCTGGGCGCTGAACTGCCCGCCGCCATGCCGCTGGCGGCCACCCTGGGCTTGGGCTTTGTGGGCTACGGGCTCAGCCTGGCGCTGTTTGTGCTGGCGCTGCGTGGCCTGGGCACGGCGCGCACCGGCGCCTATTTTTCAGTGGCGCCGCTGTGGGGTGTGCTGGTGGCGCTGCTGATCTGGCCGCAGTGGCCGGCCTGGCCCTTCTGGGCCGCTGCCGGCCTGATGGCCCTGGGGGTGTGGCTGCACCTGCGGGAGCGCCATGCCCATGCCCATTGGCACCTGCCCATGGCCCATGCCCATGCGCACCGGCACGACGCCCACCACCAGCATGCCCATGATTTTGCGTGGGACGGCCAGGAGCCGCACAGCCACCCGCACCAGCATGCCGCGCTGCACCACAGCCACGCCCACCACCCCGACCTGCACCACCGCCACCGCCACCGGCATTGACGCAGCAGCGGCAAGGCTGCGCGCTGTGTCGCGCCAGCCCGGTTTCAGCGCTGCAGGCCAGCTGGCGCCCGGCCGATCAGGCCGCCGTCCGTTCGGCCACGGCATCACCCCAGGGGGATGCGATTTCGGTGCAGCCGGTGTTCCAGTCGCCCTGGCGCAGCACGCCGGCCGGGCAGGCAAAGGCATAGGGGTGGGGCTGGCGCCGGGTCGGCGTGACATTGAATTCGGCGTCCAGGGCCGCCAGCACCGCAGCGGGCAGGGCCTGGTCGGCCAGCAACAGGCGCTGGTTGCCGCTGATGTCGATGCGCGGCTGGTGGAAGGCGGCTTCCAGGTCCATGCCATGGTCGACCAGAAAGCTGGCCAGCTGCAGCACCGCGCCCAGGATCTTGCGGCCGCCCGAGGCACCCAGCGCAAAGCGCCGGCCGTCGGCCGCCTCGCCCACCACCGGGCAATAGTTGGCCAGGCAGCGCTTGCCCGGGGCCAGTGAATTGGGCTTGCCCGGCTCGGGGTCGAACCACAGGATGCCGTTGTTCAGCAGCAGGCCGGTGCTGGGCGACACCACCCGCGACCCGAAGATCGACAGCAGGGTCTGCGTCACCGACGCCATGTTGCCGTGCCGGTCGACGATGCTGAAGTGGGTGGTGCAGCCCGGCGCCTTGGGCGAATCATGGTCGCCCATGCCGCGCAGGCGGGCGTCGAAGGCGGCGTGCAGGGCCTGGGCGGTGGCCAGGGTGCTGGCCGGGCCGGGGCCACCGGCTGGC